>NZ_JACCFJ010000001.1:0-1200000 GCF_013410345.1 Saccharopolyspora hordei | reverse complement strand
ACTGCTCGGTGAATCATCAGGTACCCCGAGCCGTTCTCGGATACGGGAACACTGCGCCGAATCACGGCCAGCGCCCTCACCGTCGGGGCCCGCATGGATCTCGGAGTGCGAACCGAGCAACGCATCCGTGATGTCACGGCCAACTTGATCACCCGTGGTGCGCGTCGGAGCGATGTTGATCTGCGCCCATGCTTCGGGATTGCTGAAGCGAAGTGCAGTACCCGAGTCCTGCGGGGAGTCCGACGCCACGTCGGTGTCTGGGTCAGGGCCTGAGTCGGTCTCCGGATCCAGCTTCGACCACTGGTCGGTCTCGTCGGACTGCGGACGATCGGAGTGCTCCACCGCGTCGCTCAGTGCCGACGGGTGGTCCGCATCGGTCGGCTCGTCCCGCTGCTCCGACGTGCGGCTCGTCTGGGCGTCGTCTCGCCGGTGTTTCGAACTTTCGGACTCGACTGGCTCGGCCGCAGGTCGGTCGTCGGTCGCCTCGTGCTCCGCAGCGCGAGCGTCCTCGTCGGCCGCCGGTCGGCTCGGGGTCTCCGACGTCGACTCGCTGGTCTCCGCACGATTCGACGACGGCTGCGATCCGGCCGTCTCCTCCGCCCGATCACGGACGTCGCTCCTCGAGGCCTCCTCGCGCGACACCGGGTCCGCCTCACCGACACCGTCACGCGACCGCGACGACACACCCCCGTCCACCGGAGCCCTCACCGCGTCACCGGCACCGTCCCGCGACACCTCCCGACGCGACACCGGATCCGCCTCACCGACACCGTCACGCGACCGCGACGACACACCGGCGTCGGACGTGGTCGGTCGCGGGGTGTTCGCGTCGGCGGGCTGCTGGCCCGACGGGCGCGCGGGCGACGCCGGCTGCTGCGACGAGGGCGACGCCGGCTGCTGCGGCGTGGTGGGTGTCGGCCGTGCCGCCGGGGACTGCGGGGTTCCCGCCGCCGGGCTGGGCGGCGGGACCTGCTGGTTCGGCGCCGTGGGCCGGGCAGGCTGCTGCGGCGCCGTGGGACGCGGCGCCTCCTGCGGTGCGGGCGCCTGTGGGCGCACCGGAGGCACCTGCTGAGCGGTTCGCGGCGCACCCGGGGCCAGCGGCTGCTGCGGCCCTGCGTTCGGCGGGCGCATGCCCTGCGGCTGCTGCCCCGCGGGCGGCGGAGCGGGCCGGGCCGCCGGGGGCTGCTGCGGCTGCCCACCGGGGTGCGGTGGCTGACCAGGTGCGGGCCGTCCCTGGGGCGGCGCCGTGGGGCGGCTCGCCGTCCCCTGGACACCGGACTGCGGCGGCACCGGCTGAGCCGGCGCTGGTCCGGCCTGCGGCGCAGGGCCTGCCGGCTGCTGCACGGGCCCGGGCTGCGGCTGCGCCGGTCCGGACTGGGGGTGCACTGGGCCGGGGTGCGACGGCTGCGCGAGCCCGGGCTGCGGGTGCGCAGGGCCCTGCTGCGGCGACGGTCCGGCCTGGGGGTGCCCCGGTTGCGGACCGGCCTGCGGGTGCCCCGGCCCCGGTTGCGGACCGGGCTGCCCGTGCACCGGAGCGGGCTGCGGGTGCGCCGGCCCCGGTTGCGGGTGCGGGGTGCCTCCGGCCATCGGCGCCTGACCGGCGGGTGGCACCGGGCTGGTGCCCTGGGCCGGGTGGAACTGCCCGGTGGCCGGGTCGACGTGGCCGAACGGCTCCCACTGGTGGGTCTGCGGGTGGTACCGGCCGAGGTCGTGGTACTGCTGCCCGTCGAAGTGCACCGGGACCCAGCGGCCCAGCTCGTCCGTGCGACCGTGCGCGATCCACTGTCCGTTCGGCGCGTAGTGGCCGTCGGGGACCAGGCGTCCGTTCTGGTCCACGTGCTCCGGCACCCACCGGCCCTCGGCGTCGACGTGGCCGGCGCGCACCACGTTGCCGTTCGCGTCCAGCACCGCGTTGCCGTGGGCGTCGACGCGGACGTGCGGCACGAACTCACCCGTCGGCGAGAGGTGGCCCGGGATCGGTGAGCCGTAGTCGTCGTGGCGCGTGTGCATCCCGCTCCAGCGCGGGCCGCCGGGATGCTGGAACTCCTTCGGTGGAGGGCCGCCGACACCGCGTTGTTCGGCGTCGCGGGCGTGGACGCCGTGGCGGACCCACTCGGGTTCGTGCCCTGGTGGGAAGGGGCTGTCGTGGACGGCCTTGGTGCCGTCCGGGGCGAAGCTGATCCACTGGCCCGGTTCGTCGATCTTCGGCTGCGGGGAGCCCGGCGGGTCGAACGTCGCGCGCGACTCGCTCGCGTACATGTTGCCGAAGTTGTCGACCCAGGCGTCCTTGTTGGGGGCCAGGACCTCGACGCCCAGCTCCTGGGAGAGCTGCTGGGCGAAGTTGGGGGACCCGTCCGGCGTGTCCGCGCCGGTGTTGCAGGACAGCAGGCGGACCGGCGTGCCCGGCTGGTAGCCGGGGGCGGCCTTGATGACCTGGGCCAGCTCCTGGGCGGTGAGCTTCTGGCCGCGGAACTCCACTCCGTCCGGGCCGCCGTGCACCTCCACCGTGAAGCGCTTCGGGTCCACGGCGGGCCTGGGCAGCTTCTCGTAGTAGTCCGTGTCGCCGATCCGCGTCTTCGGGTACGGCACCACCGACAGGCCGGACGGGGTGTTGCGGATCCCCAGGTACCCGCTGTCGTCGCTGAGCTTGCGGTCCAGCTCGGGAGGCAGCTCGAGCCGCTTGAACTCGCCCCCGCCGACGCCGATGTCCCACCGGTGTTCCGTCGGGTTCGCCGGCGGGCGCTCGGCCGCCATCGACTCCGCGGTGGAGTGCTTCGGGGCCTCCTGGTCCGGGCTCGTCGGAGCGTCCTGCTCGTGGCCGGGCGGGCCCTCGTCCGCCCCGTGCCGACCTGGCCCCCACCCGGCCTCGGGAGTCCGGGCGGGCGAGAACGAGTCGGGGCGCACCGAACCGTGCTCGTGGCGGTCGGCGCCCGCGGAGCGCGGACCCGGCTGGTGCGGCTGCGGGGCGTCCGGGCGCTGGGGGCGGACGCCGTCGCGCGGGGCGTCCGGGTGGCGGCGCGGTGCGTCCCCGCCGACGTCCCGGCGCGGCGGAGCGTCCGGCGCGTGCCTCGACGGTCCGTCCGGGTGCGGTGCGTGCCTCGGCGGGCTGTCCGGGCCGTGCTGGCGGGGTGCGTCCGGGCGCGCCGGGTCGCCCGGGTGGCCGGGACGCTGCGGGTGCGCTGCGGGCGCGTCGGGGCGCGCGGGGCCGCCCGGGCCGTCCGGGTGCCCGGAGCGGGCGGGTGGGACCGGCCCGCCGGGGCGGGGCGGGCCGTCGGGGTGCGCCGAGGGGCCCGGACGCGGACCGGTCTGGGGCGGTGGCGTGCCCGGCCTGGCCGGGCCCCCGGGGTGCGCGGGACCGCCCGGCTGCGTCGGCCTCGCGCCCTGCGGCGCGTCCGGCCGCGCACCGCCCGGGTGCGCCGGGCCGTCCGGGCGTCCCGGCCCTGCGGGTGCTGGGCCTGCGGGGCGTGCTGCGGCCGGACGTGGTCCGTCACCGGCCGGGCCGCGCGGGGCCGGGCGCTCCGCCGCACCCTGCGGCCCCCGCTGCGGCGGGTGGTCGTGGTTCCTCCCGGCTGCGCCGGGGCTCCCGGGGGTGCCGGTCCACCCGGACCCGGCCCCAGCGCGGCCACCACCTCCGGCCGACGGGGTGCCGCCTCCTGCCGGTCCTCCGGCCATGCCGCCGCCGACCGGCCCGGCGCCTGCTGCACCACCGGAGCTCGACTGGTCGGAACGGCTGGGCGGTGGCCCGGCCACGGGCGGTGCGGCACCCGTCTCCGGCGCCCGGGCCGGAGCGTCCACGTTGGCCGCGGTGGTGCTCGCCGGGGTGCTCGGGCTGTGCCCGGTGGGATCGCCCGCCGGTCCCGGGACTCCCCCCGGAGCCGGGGCGCCACCAGCGGGCCCGCCGGTGTGCCCCGGCCCGCCCGCGGAGACCGGGCCACCCGGGTTGCCGCCTGCGGGGCTCGTGCCGCCAGCGGGCGAACCGCCCGGGCTCGGGTCGCCCAGGTGCGATCCGCCCGGGTTCCCGCCGCCCGTGCCGACGCCACCGTGGCCCGGGCTGCTCACGGTCTCGGTCCCGGAGCCGACGCTCTCCGCGTGCGAACCCGACGGGCTCGGCCCGTCCGAGTGCGAGCCGCCAGGAGCGCCGGTCCCCGGCCCGTCGGAGTGCGAGCCACCGGGAGACCCGGTGCCCGGCCCGCCCGAGTGCGAAGCAGTGCTCGGCCCGTCCGAGTGCGAGCCGCCAGGAGCGCCGGTCCCCGGCCCGTCGGAGTGCGAGCCACCGGGAGACCCGGTGCCCGGCCCGCCCGAGTGCGAAGCAGTGCTCGGCCCGTCCGAGTGCGAGCCGCCAGGCGCACCGGTCCCCGGCCCGTCCGACCGCGAGCCGACACCCGGCCCGTCCGAGTGCGACCCACCGGGGCTGGACGAGGTCGGCCCGGAGCCCGTGTCGCGGGAGCTCTCCGGGGCTGTCGAGTGGTCCGACGTCGCCGAGCGCGGGGAGTCCGGCGTGGTCCCGTCGCCACCGTCCACTGCGGACCGGTCGCCCGGTCCGGAGGTCCCGTCCGGGCCGCTGCCGAGCTGGTCGGTGCGTCCGCTGGGGGTCTGGGGCGCGTCGGGGGCACCGCCGACGTCCGGGCCGCCGGTCGAGGTGTCACCGCCGGTGGGCCGGGTGCCGGGGCGCGGGCTCGGGGCGTCGCCCTCCGCGTCGCCTCCGGAGTAGCCGCCGTCCGGCAGGTCCGGGCCGCCGCCCAGCTTGGTCCTGCGCCGGCCCACGACGTCGGTGCCGAGGAGGTCGTCGACCTTCTTCCAGGTGCCCTCGGCCACCTTGTCGGCGATCTTGCCCGACACCTTGCCCATCACGTCGACGTTGTCGGCGACCTTGGCGATGCCCTCCGCGCCCTTGCCGGCGAGCTTGCCGAGGGTCTTCATCACGTCGGTGAAGACCTCGACCATCCTCGTCAGCTTGGGCGCGACGTTGCTGATGGTCTTCATCAGCTTCGAGACGATCTCCGAGATCCGGCTGACCGTCTTGGAGACGAACGACATCACCTTCGGGACCGCTTTGAACAGTCCCACGCCCGGCGGCGTGAAGGCGTCGACGACGTAGCTGATGATCTGCGAGATGCAGTCGGTGACCAGCTGCTGGACGAAGTCCCGGACGAACGAGACGACGTCGCCCATGGTGTTGACGACCTTGCTGATCGTGTCGGCCAGCTTGGCCGCGCCGGCGATCGCTTCGCCCTTCTCCGCGGCGAGCTCTCGGTAGGCGTCCCCGGCCTGCCCGGTCCAGGACGCGGTGTCCGCCGCCACGGCTTCCTGGTAGGCGGTGGCGGCCGCACCCACCGCCTGCGACACGTTCGACCAGGTCTGCCCGTAGGCCGCGACACCGGAGGGGTCACCGGCGAACCAGTCCAGCGCGTCCTGCAGCGGCTGGACGTGCTCGATCAGCCACCCCACGCCGTACGAGGCCAGGGTGCCGACCGGGTCGGTCATGAGGCTCATCGCCTCCAGCCCGACGCTGGCGTACGACAGGCCGGACTCGACCCAGTTGGCACCGTCGTCGAGCTGGGAGACGTCCTGGACCGCGTCGATGATGCCGATGCCGCTGGTCCAGCTCTCGCCCTTGGTGAAGAAGCCGTCGCCGCCCGACTCCTCCGGCTTCGCGATCAGCGGGTTGCTCACGCGGTCCCACCCCTCCGCGCGTCACCGCGGCAGCTGAGCGTCCACTGTGGAGAGTGGTCGAGCACCGCGCTGCTCATACCTCGATGCCCCCGATCAGGTCGCGGTTCTCGTCGTCGACGGCCTGGTAGTCCTCGGCCGCCGCCCGCACTTCCTGCGCGACCTGCTGCATGGCCTCGACCGCCTTCTGCAGCGCCTGGACCCCGTTCTGCTCGACCATGTCGATCATCATCGCGAAGGGCTGGCACAAGATCCCGTACGCCTCGTTGTCCAAGGTGACCTGCCGGGAGGCGTCGACCGCCACGTTCAGCTGGTCGACCACACCCTCCACTTTGGACGCGTGCGTGCGCAGGTTCTCGATGACGACGTTCATCTCGTCGGGCACCGCGAGACCTCCCCCTGGTGATCAGCGCAGGAACGAACCGCTCCCGAAGTCCTCGTCGTCGTCGGGGTCCTCGACCGGACGCCGGCGCGGGGGCTGCGGGCCCGGCGCGGACGGCGTCGCCGGGGGCTCGTAGTCGTCCTCCACCGGGACCTGCATCTCCTGCAGACCGGAGGTGCGCGCCGGCTCGTCGGCGTCCGCGGGCGGCTCCGGGAAGACCTTGCGGGACTCGCTCACCATGTGGGCCGCGGCCGGGTCGTCCATGCCGACCGTGTCGTCGACGACCTGCTGCACGAGGTCGGGGACCTTCGACTGCGCCAGCTGGACGGTGCGCATGATCTCGGCGCCGAGCTTGGCCATCGGGCGGTTGCCCGCGCTCTCCGCCAGCTCGAGGGACTGGAGCATGCCGCTGGAGCCGACCGTCACCCGGATCGCGCCGTCGCGCGACGACTCGGTGACCACGATCTGCTCGATCCGCTGCTGCATCTGGCCGTACTTCGCGGCCTTCTCCGCAGCCCGCTCCTGCCAGTGGCGGACCATCCGCTCAGTGTCGGCGATGCTCCGCTCGATGCCCTCGGTCACCTGTCCCTCGCCACGAACTCCGCCAGCACTGCTGGCGATCGACAGTACCAATGGTGATCGACGGGGCGGCCCGGATCAGGTGACGAGGGCGTGTAGCGATGATCACCCTGCGGACACGTCCGGACATTCCGGTCACCGCCGTCGACGAGGCCCGGAACGGACGCGGGCGCGAGTACTAGGGTCGGGGCGTGACGGTGGGATGGTCCCCAGCTGACCTGGGCTTGGCACGCGGGCGGCCGGACAGCCGCGGGTTGGCCGAGGCGCTGCGCACCGCGATCCGCGACGGGCGCCTCCCCGCCGGGGCCCGGGTGCCGTCCACCCGCGCGCTCGCGCAGGAGCTCGGCGTCGCGCGCGGCACCGTGACCCGCGCCTACGACCAGCTCATCACCGAGGGCTTCCTGCTGTCCCGGCAGGGCGCGCCGACGCGGGTGGCCGAGCTGCTCGCCGAGCCCGACCCGGTCGACGCGCCGCCGGACCCGACGCCACCCGCCGGGCGCTGGGACTTCCGCCCCGGGCGGCCGGACCTCAGCGCCTTCCCGCGCCGCGACTGGCTGGCGGCGAGCCGCCGAGCGCTGCGCAGCGTCGCCGCCGACGACCTCGACTACGGCGACCCGCAGGGGCACCCGCTGCTGCGCGAGGCCCTCGCCGAGTACCTCGGGCGGGTCCGCGCGGTGGCCACCGCACCGGAGCGGATCATCGTCTGCAACGGCTACACCCAAGCGTTGTCGCTGCTCAGCAAGGCCCTGCACGACCAGGGCGTGCGCTCGATCGACTTCGAGGACCCGTCCGCGCCGCAGCTGCGGACCATCCCGGCCGGCCTCGGCACGGCGGTGCGCGGGGTGCCCGTCGACGAGCAGGGCATCGACGTCGCGCAGCTGGGCAGCCGCGCCGTGGTGGTCACCCCGGCGCACCAGTTCCCGCTCGGCGTCGCGCTGAGCTCCGCGCGGCGGATGGCGCTGGTGCAGCGGGCCAAGGACGAGGACCTGCTGGTCGTCGAGGACGACTACGACGGCGAGTTCCGCTTCGACCGGCAGCCCGTCGGCTCGCTGCAGGGCATGGCGCCGAACCACGTCGCCTACGCGGGGACCGCGAGCAAGACGCTCGCCCCGGCGCTGCGGCTGGCGTGGCTGGCGCTGCCCCCGCACCTGGTCGAACCGGTCCGCGCACTCAAGATCACCAGCGGGTTGCACGCGCCGCTCTTCGAACAGCTGGCCATGGCGGAGCTCATCCGCTCGGGCGCATACGATCAACACGTCCGCCGATCGCGCGCCGCGTACCGGAAGCGGCTGGAGCTGCTGAGCACGGCCCTGGACGACCTGCGCGCGAACCACCGGCCGCACCCGGCCGGGATCTCGGCCGGACTGCACGTCACCTTGCAGCTCGACCCGGAGGGGCCCACGGAGCGAGAAGTCCTGGACCGGGCGCGGGAGCGTTCGGTGGAACTCGAGGTGCTCGGACCGCACTGGGTCCGCGCGGGAGACCACCCGCCCGGCGTGGTCATCGGCTACGCCGCCCCGGCCGAGCACGCCTTCCGCCCCGCGCTGCAAGCACTGGTCGCCGTCCTCCAGCGGTGACCCGACCGGGCGTAAGCCCGGCATGTCCGAAGCAACAGCAGGGGAACACCTGTTCTATTCTGGTGATCTCCCCTGCCGCGAGACACAGGAGACACAGTTGACCGAGGAACAGTCGAGCACCGAGACCGCCCCGGCCCAGCCCGAGTCGGCGCCGTCCCCGGTCGCGCAGACCGCGGACACCCCGGCTGCGGACACCCCGGCTGCGGACGCCCAGGCCCCGGCCGCGCAGCCGGCCGCTGAGGAGGCGCCGAAGAAGAAGACCCGCAAGAGCAGCGCGAAGAAGACCCGCACGGTCGAGCTCACGCTGACGGTCACCGGGACCGCGGACGGCGAGTGGCAGGCGGACCTGATGCACGCGGGCAAGCGCGTCGTGCAGGGCCTGCCGATCGCGGCCTCCGCGGTGTCCAAGGCCGCGGCCGAACTGCACCAGGACATCTCGGAGACCATCGAGGCCGTCATCAACCAGGCGCGCCAGCAGCACGAGGCCAAGCTGGCCGAGCTCGAGGCCGAGGTGGCGCGGGTGCGCAAGGCCCTCGCCGAGCTCGAGGGCTGACCACCGCAGGTCGGGCATGCCGTGTCGGCCCCTCGACGACACGGCATGCCCACCTGGGCCCGGTCTGAGCGCACGCCACCGTAACCCGCGGTGGAGCGCGCGCCGCAATGTGAAGAGCGGCACGCCACGCCAGACCGGAGCAACCCGGTGTCCGCCGGGTGGCCTGTCCGGCGCTGTGACGTTCGGGCGTTGTTTCGCCGAATGGAGCACATCGTTCGCGCACGTGCACCAAGATTCGACGGCAGTGGCGAACGAAGGAGGCAGCATGCCCGCAGGTCTGGAGGATCTGCAGCGCAAGTTGGAGGCGCTGAAGGAAGCGGGGCGCCGCGCCGAACAGCAGGTGGGCGACTTCGGCCGGATGCGCGAGCAGATCAACGCGGTGGAGGTCACCACCACCTCACCCGACCGGTCGGTCACCGTGGTCGCCAGCCCGGGCGGGGTGACCGACATCCAGTTCACCCAGGACGCGATGCGCAAGTCCCCCGGTGAACTGTCCAACACCGTCATGAGCACCCTGCAGCAGGCGGTCGCCGAAGCGGCCCGCCGCCAGGCGGAGGTCGTGCAGGAGCACGTCCCGGACAGCGACGTGCTGGAGCGGGTCCTGCGCACCCAGGAGCAGCTGTTCCACAGCGACGCGGCCCAGCAGCGCGGCACCGCGGCCGAGGACTCCTTCGACGAGGACGAGTACCCGGACTCGTTCCTCGAAGGGCGGTGACCCGTGGGCGGCTACCGAGCGCACCCCGACGCGATCACGAAGTGCGGGACGAACGTCAGCGGCCTGGCCGACCGGGCGAAGTCGATCAAGGACAAGGCCACCGCGGCCCAGGTGCCGGAGATCTCCTGGGGACTCCTCGGCATGGCCACCACCTACAGCTCCTACCGCGAGCTGCTGGACAAGTTCCAGCAGCACCTCGACGAGATGGCGCAGGGCCTGACCAGGGCCGGCGAGGACATCAGCGCGTGCGGCAAGGACTACCAGCAGGTCGACCGCGAGCTGGCCGAGAAGTTGAAGCAGATCCGCGTGGACGCCGGAGTTGAGTTCTGATGCCCACCAACCTCGAAGCCGCTGCGGAGAACAGCGCGATCAACCCGATGGCCTCGCCGGTGGACGCCTCGGCGTTCGGCAAGCTGCCGTTCGTCAAGGACCTCATCAGCGCCACCGACCACGCGGGACAGGGCGACGTCCAGGCGGTGCAGGCCGACATCGACAGCTTCCTGTCCAGCGCGACCAGCTTCGCGCTGGACCCGATGAGCTTCCTCATCGGCACCGGCGTCGAGTTCGTGATCGACTTCGTGGCCCCGGTGCGGGACGCGATCCAGCTCGTCACCGGCGACAGCGAAGCCCTGAACGCCGGGTCGCAGGCCTTCGCCGACATCCAGGGCGAGCTCGACGAGCTGGCCACGACGCTGACCGAGACCCTGGACGGCGAGCTGGCCGACTGGGACGGCGAGGCCGCGGACGCGCTGCGCACGAAGATGGCCAAGTTCATCGAGGGTGTGCAGGCCACCGGCGGTCAGGCGAACAACATCTCCCAGCTGCTGCAGATGAGCGGCACGATGATGGAGGCGGCCGAGGGCGTCATCAAGGGCATCCTCGCCGACTTCCTGACCTGGGCGATCACCACCTGGCTCACGGCGATGGCCTCGTCTGGGCCGACCTTCGGCGGGTCCATCGCCGCCGCGACCGCGGCGACCACCGCGGAAGCCGGCATCACCTGCGCCCGCACCGCGCAGCAGGTCCAGCGGATCACCAGCGTGATCGACAAGATCATGAAGGCGATCACGGCGATCAAGGCCGTCCTGGACACCATCCGGATCGTCGAGAGCGTCAACAAGATCACCGACACCAGCCGGTCCGGCGGGGACGGCACGAGCCTGGCGTCCACGGGCAGCAAGACCCTGAGCGACGTGTCGAGCGAGACCAGCGACGAGCGCTCGGTCCTCAGCAACATCGGCAAGGGCTACGCCGGCGAGGCGGAGAAGCACGGCTACCAGGTCGACGCCCCGGAGGAGTTCGGCGGGGAAGGCACGATCTGGCGGGTCAACGAGGACGGCACCACCCGCACGCAGGTGGACTCCTCCGGGAGGACCGTCACGGACGCGGACGGCAACCCGGTGACCTCCGACGTCCCGGGCGAGAACGGCTTCGACCTCAAGGGCTCGGTGTTCAACCGGACCGCCGAGGGGCTCGGCACCGCTGCGGACAAGCTGGAGGAGCAGGCCGAGCAGGGCGGCTTCAGCGACGTGCCCGCGGACGAGACGATCAGCGGCGACCTCACGTGGTGAGCGGGTCGGCGGGGCGCTCCCGGCGCCCCGCCGCTCACCCGAGCCGGAGCTGGGCGAGCGGGACGTGCTGCTGGTCGGCCTGCGCGCCCGCCGGGTCCTGGTAGGCGGCCGACGGGATCCAGCGCGCGACCTCCTCGGTGACCTGGAGCAGCCGGTCGGCGACCTCCGGCACGAGCGGGCGCGCCGTCCACACGACGAGCTTGCGCCCGGACAACCGGATGTACGGGGCGCCGGTGCCACCGGCGCTGGGCAGCCCCGCCAGCGAGGTGTAGAGCCAGAACGCGCGCTGCGGGGTGAGCACCGCGTGCGCGTACGCGGGGTCGGTGCCGAACACGTGGTACCTGTTCCACCACTTCGACGTCGACGGTTCCACGACGTCGATCTCGGCGAGGGGACGCGGCGGGAACAGCTGCTGGCTCCGGTTGAGGTGGAACAGGTCGAGGACGCCGTCGAGCGCGTCCCGCTTCTCGTCGAGCCACAGCTCGGGCACCGGCGCCGGCAGTTCCACCACCGCGACGCTGATCGCCCCCGCCATCTCGCGCGTGCGCCGCGGGATTTCCAGCTGCCCGGACGAGTAGTACGAGCGCCCGGTGGTCTGGTACCGGTACCAGAAGTTGATCTGCGTCACCATCGCGGGCGCGCCCTGGTGCTGGCCGACCGCCAGCACCGGAACCCCTTTGCGGCGGTACATGTGGAAGGGCGTGCCGCGGAACTGGCCCAACACGCCGGGCGGGACGTTCCAGGAGATCCGCCAACCCCGCTGCGCCGCCCAGTGCCCGAGGGCGTCCTGCGACGGCGTCATCCCGCGGGGCTCGCCCTCGCACCAGGCCCGCACCGCGCGCGTGCCGGCCAGGTACGCGCCCGCGAACGCCAGCAACGCGCCGACGAACCCGAGCACGGCGGCGGCCCCGCCCCCGGTGGCGACCGTGATGACCGCGGCGAGCAGGACCACCGCACCGACGGCGAACCCGACGCCGGCCAGACCCCGTCGCGCGGCGGCCTTGCCCGACCACACCGCGATCAGCAGTCCAACGCGCACGAGGGCTCCGACGACGACCAGCAGGGCCCGGACCCCGGTCGCGGCCCCGTACCCGCTCCCGAGGGCCCACACCAGCTCGAGCAGCAGCTCGACGGCCAGCAGGGCGGTGATCCCCAGCAACTGCGCGGTCGGTGGGTGCGCGGGGCGCACCTTGTCGTCGTTCGTCACGGCCTTCCCCATCAACACGCTCGCACGTACCGCCGCACACGGTAACGAACTCCGCCCCCACCAGAGCCCGACTGACCAGAACCAGTGCGGAGCACCCCGACCTCCACACCCCCTCACCTGCGAAGGCACGGCCACCCCGTGACGAAGCCATCACCCCCACGGCCCAACGCGGAGCGTGAGCGGAGCCCTCACCACAGTCGCCAGCCGAACCCCGACGGCTCCCGCCCCCGCCGGGGACCCGGTTCCACCCGGCCCTGGCAGCACCGGACGCTTCCGAGCCTGCGCGGAGACGATCCCGTCATCACGCGGTCGCACCTGCCGTCGCACGCGGCAACGCACCACGGCACCCCCGGGTCGTGAGTGCGCGAACCGGTTGGAGCCGGTTCATGCACTCACGACCCCTCACCTGCGGAAGTGCGAACCGACAGCTGGGGAGTCGCGGCGTCCGGCTGCGACCGCGTTCGAGGTCAGACGCCCGCTCCCCCTCGAGAGCGCACCCCGGCAAGGGGAAGGGCCCCTGTCCGGAGGAGACGGACAGGGGCCCTTCGGGTGACTGCGGGTCAGCGGTAGTCGCGCCCGAAGTCGTAGTCGTCCAGCGGGACGGCCGCACCCGTGCCGGCGCCGAAGACGTCCGGGGTGTAGTAGCTGTCGTCGTAGGACGGGATCGCGTAGGCCGCGGCCCGTGCCTCCTCCGTCGGCTGCACCTGGATGTTGCGGTACCGGTTGATGCCCGTGCCGGCCGGGATCAACTTGCCGATGATCACGTTCTCCTTCAGGCCGACCAGCTTGTCGCTCGCGCCCTCGATCGCGGCGTTGGTGAGGATGCGGGTCGTCTCCTGGAAGGAGGCCGCCGACAGCCACGACTCGGTGGCCAGCGACGCCTTGGTGATGCCCATCAGCACCGGACGGCCGGACGCCGGGTCGCCGCCCTCGGCCACGACGCGGCGGTTCTCCGCCTCGAACTGCGAGCGCTCCACCGGCGAGCCGGGCAGGAACTCGGTGGCACCCGAGTCGATGATGATGACCCGGCGCAGCATCTGGCGGACGATGACCTCGACGTGCTTGTCGTGGATGCCCACACCCTGCGACCGGTACACCTCCTGCACCTCGCGCACCAGGTGCAGCTGGGCCTCGCGCGGCCCCATCACGCGCAGCACCTCGTGCGGGTCGACGGCACCCTCGAGCAGCTGCTGGCCGACCTCGACGTGGTCGCCGTCCTGCAGCTGCCGCTCGCTGCCGTCCACCGCGATCGTCGCGAGCCGCTGCCGCTTGGACAGCTTGTCGTAGACGATCTCCTCACCGCCGTCGTCCGGGATGATGGTGATCTTCCAGTAGCGGTCGTTGTCCTCCAGCCGGATGCGGCCCGAGGTGTCGGCGATCGGCGCCTTGCCCTTCGGGACGCGGGCCTCGAACAGCTCCTGGACACGCGGCAGACCGGTGGTGATGTCGTCACCGGCCACACCACCCTGGTGGAAGGTGCGCATGGTCAGCTGCGTACCCGGCTCACCGATCGACTGGGCGGCGACGATGCCGACCGCCTCGCCGACGTCCACGAGCTTGCCGGTGGCCATCGAGCGGCCGTAGCAGACCGCGCAGACCCCGACGCTCGACTCGCAGGTCAGGACGCTGCGGACCTTGACCTTGGTGATGCCGGCGGCGAGCAGCTTCTCGATCGCCGGGTCGCCCAGGTCCGAACCGCGGGCCAGCACGATGTTGCCGTCGGCGTCGGTGACGTCCTCGGCCGCCGTGCGGGCGTAGACGCTGGTCTCGACGTGGGCGTCGCGCACCAGGGTGCCGTCCGGCAGCTTCTCCGCGATCGGCATCTTGATGCCGCGCTCGGTGCCGCAGTCGGCCTCGCGGACGATGACGTCCTGCGAGACGTCGACCAGACGACGGGTGAGGTAACCCGAGTCCGCGGTGCGGAGCGCGGTGTCGGCCAGACCCTTGCGGGCACCGTGGTTGGAGATGAAGTACTCCAGCACGGACAGGCCCTCGCGGAAGTTCGCCTTGATCGGGCGCGGGATGTACTCACCCTTCGGGTTCGACACCAGACCGCGCATACCGGCCAGCTGGACGACCTGGGTCATGTTGCCGGCGGCCCCGGACTTCACGATCGTGCTGATCGAGTTGTCCTCCGGGAAGTTCTCCTCCATGGCCGCGGCGACCTCGTCCTTCGCCGCCGTCCACACCTTGACCAGCTCGGCGTTGCGCTCCTGGTAGGAGAGCGCACCGCGGCGGTACCGCTTCTCGACCTGGTCGGCCTTGGCCTCGTAGGAGTCGAGGATCTCGGTCTTGTTCGGCGGCACGACCACGTCGGAGATCGACACGGTCACGCCCGACCGGGTCGCCCAGTAGAAGCCGGCGTCCTTCAGCTTGTCCAGCGTCTGGGCGACGGTGACCATCGGGTACCGCTCGGCGAGGTCGTTGACGATCGCCGCCTGCTTCTTCTTCGGCAGCAGGTCGTCGACGAACGGGTAGTCGTCGGGCAGCAGCTCGTTGAACCACACCCGGCCCAGGGTGGTCTCGGCCGTCCACGGCTGGCCGGGCTCCCAGCCCTCGGGGGTCTTGTCGCGCGGCGGCACGACGTCCCGCAGCCGGATCTTGACCTTGGCCTGCAGGTCCAGCACACCGCGGTCGTAGGCCATGATCGCCTCGCCGACCGAGGAGAACGCCAGGCCCTCGCCCTTGGCGCCGTCCACCTGCTTGGTCAGGTGGTACAGACCGGTCACCATGTCCAGGCGCGGCATCGCCAGCGGGCGACCGGACGCCGGGGACAGGATGTTGTTGCTGGACAGCATCAGGATCCGGGCCTCGGCCTGGGCCTCGGCCGACAGCGGCAGGTGCACCGCCATCTGGTCACCGTCGAAGTCCGCGTTGAACGCCTCGCAGACCAGCGGGTGCAGCTGGATCGCCTTGCCCTCGACCAGCTGCGGCTCGAAGGCCTGGATGCCGAGGCGGTGCAGCGTGGGAGCACGGTTGAGCAGCACCGGGTGCTCGGCGATGACCTCTTCCAGCACGTCCCACACCTGCGGGCGCTGGCGCTCCACCATCCGCTTCGCGGACTTGATGTTCTGCGCGTGGTTGAGGTCGACCAGCCGCTTCATGACGAACGGCTTGAACAGCTCGACCGCCATCTCCTTCGGCAGACCGCACTGGTGCAGCTTCAGCTGCGGACCGACGACGATCACCGAACGGCCGGAGTAGTCGACGCGCTTGCCCAGCAGGTTCTGGCGGAACCGGCCCTGCTTGCCCTTGAGCAGGTCGGACAGCGACTTCAGCGGCCGGTTGCCCGGGCCGGTGACCGGACGCCCGCGACGGCCGTTGTCGAACAGCGCGTCCACGGACTCCTGGAGCATCCGCTTCTCGTTGTTGACGATGATCTCGGGCGCGCCGAGGTCGATCAGCCGCTTGAGGCGGTTGTTCCGGTTGATCACCCGGCGGTACAGGTCGTTGAGGTCGGAGGTCGCGAAGCGGCCACCGTCCAGCTGCACCATCGGACGCAGGTCCGGCGGGATGACCGGCACGCAGTTGAGCACCATGCCGCTCGGGTCGTTGCCGGTGGACTGGAACGCCGCCACGACCTTGAGCCGCTTGAGCGCGCGCAGCTTCTTCTGGCCCTTGCCGTTGCGGATGGTCTCCCGCAGCTGCTCGGCCTCGGCGTTGATGTCGAAGTTCTCCAGCAGCTGCTGGATGGCCTCGGCACCCATGCCGCCGGTGAAGTACTCGCCGTACCGGTCGTACAGCTCGCGGTACAGCACCTCGTCGGCGATGAGCTGGCGCGGCTCCAGCTTGACGAAGGTCTCCCAGATCTCGTCGAGCTTGTCGAGCTCGCGCTGCGCGCGGTCGCGCAGCTGCTTCATCTCGCGCTCGGCGCTCTCCTTGACCTTGCGGCGCTGGTCGGCCTTGGCACCCTCGGCCTCCAGGGCGGCCAGGTCGCTCTCCAGCTTCTGGGCCCGCGCCTCGAGGTCGGCGTCACGCTGGTCGGCGATCTGCTTGCGCTCGACGCTGATCTCGCTCTCCAGCGTCGACAGGTCGTTGTGCCGCAGCTCCGTGTTCACGCTGGTGATCACGTAGGCCGCGAAGTAGATGATCTTCTCGAGCTCCTTGGGCGCCAGGTCGAGCAGGTAGCCCAGCCGGGACGGGACGCCCTTGAAGTACCAGATGTGGGTCACCGCGGCGGCCAGCTCGATGTGGCCCATCCGCTCGCGGCGCACCTTGGCGCGGGTGACCTCGACACCGCAGCGCTCGCAGATGATGCCCTTGAAGCGGACCCGCTTGTACTTGCCGCAGTAGCACTCCCAGTCCCGGGTCGGACCGAAGATCTTCTCGCAGAAGAGCCCGTCCTTCTCCGGCTTCAGGGTGCGGTAGTTGATGGTCTCGGGCTTCTTGACCTCGCCGTACGACCACTGGCGGATGTCGTCGGCCGTGGCCAGGCCGATGCGGAGTTCATCGAAGAAGTTGACGTCAAGCACGTCGGGTCTTCTCCCTTGGTCGAGAGGTTCTGCCGCCCGGGGGCGGCAGGGGTGCCAGGTTGGGTCGGTCGCCGGTCCGCGGGAACGCGCCCGCGGACCGGCGGCGAGTGTCAGTGCGCGATGTCGTCGACGGACGGCGACTCGTTGCGGGACAGGTTGATGCCGAGGTTGGCCGCGGCGCGCTCCAGGTCCTCGTCCTCGCTGTCACGCATCTCGATCGCCGCACCGTCGCTGGAGAGCACCTCCACGTTCAGGCACAGCGACTGGAGCTCCTTCAGCAGCACCTTGAAGGACTCCGGGATGCCCGGCTCGGGGATGTTCTCGCCCTTGACGATCGCCTCGTAGACCTTGACGCGGCCCACCACGTCGTCGGACTTGATGGTGAGCAGCTCCTGCAGCGTGTAGGCGGCGCCGTAGGCCTGCATGGCCCAGCACTCCATCTCACCGAAGCGCTGGCCACCGAACTGCGCCTTACCGCCCAGCGGCTGCTGGGTGATCATCGAGTACGGGCCGGTCGACCGGGCGTGGATCTTGTCGTCCACCAGGTGCGACAGCTTGAGGATGTACATGTACCCGACCGCGACCGGGTACGGGTACGGCTCACCGCTGCGCCCGTCGAACAGCTGGGCCTTGCCGTCGCCGCCGACCAGGCGGTCGCCGTCGCGGTTCGGCTTGGTGGAGGCGAGCAGCCCGGTGATCTCCTCCTCGCGGGCACCGTCGAAGACGGGGCTCGCGGTGTTGGTGCCCGGCTCGACGTCGTAGAGCTCCTCCGGCAGGCGCTTGGCCCACTCGGGGTCGCCCTCGATCTTCCAGCCCTGGGAGGCGATCCACCCGAGGTGCGTCTCCAGCACCTGGCCGATGTTCATCCGTCGCGGAACACCGTGGGTGTTCAGGATGATGTCGACCGGGGTGCCGTCCGGCAGGAACGGCATGTCCTCGACGGGCAGGATCTTGCCGATGACACCCTTGTTGCCGTGACGGCCGGCGAGCTTGTCGCCGTCCTGGATCTTGCGCTTCTGCGCGACGTAGACCCGCACCAGCTGGTTGACGCCCGGGGGCAGCTCGTCGTCGTCCTCGCGGTTGAACACGCGGACGCCGATGACCTTGCCGGTCTCGCCGTGCGGCACCTTCAGCGAGGTGTCGCGGACCTCGCGGGCCTTCTCGCCGAAGATCGCGCGCAGCAGCCGCTCCTCCGGGGTCAGCTCGGTCTCACCCTTCGGGGTGACCTTGCCGACGAGGATGTCGCCGCCCTGGACCTCGGCACCGATGCGGATGATGCCGCGCTCGTCGAGGTCGGCCAGCACGTCGTCGGAGACGTTCGGGATGTCCCGGGTGATCTCCTCGGCGCCGAGCTTGGTGTCGCGGGCGTCGACCTCGTGCTCCTCGATGTGGATCGAGGTGAGCACGTCGTCCTGCACCAGGCGCTGGGACAGGATGATCGCGTCCTCGTAGTTGTGCCCCTCCCACGGCATGATCGCGACGAGCAGGTTCTTGCCCAGCGCCATCTCGCCGTTCTCGGTGCACGGGCCGTCCGCGATGACCTGGCCGGCCTCGACGCGGTCGCCCTCGTTCACGATCGGCTTCTGGTTGATGCAGGTGCCGTGGTTGGACCGCGAGAACTTCTGCATCCGGTACGAGCGGCGGGTGCCGTCGTCGGCCATGATCGTGATGTAGTCGGCGCACAGCTCCTCGACCACACCGGCCTTCTCGGCGGTGATCACGTCACCGGCGTCGACCGCGGCGCGCAGCTCCATGCCGGTGCCGACCAGCGGGGCCTCGCTGCGCAGCAGCGGCACCGCCTGGCGCTGCATGTTCGCACCCATCAGGGCGCGGTTGGCGTCGTCGTGCTCGAGGAACGGGATCATCGCCGTCGCGGCGGAGACCATCTGCCGCGGCGAGACGTCCATGTAGTCGATCTCGGTCGGCGCGAGCAGCTCGACCTCGCCGCCCTTCCGGCGACCCAGGACGCGGTCCTCGGTGAAGTAGCCGTCGTCGTCGATCGGCGCGTTCGCCTGCGCCTTGACGTAGCGGTCCTCCTCGTCCGCGGTCAGGTAGTCGATCTGGTCGGTGACCCGGCCGTCGACGACCTTGCGGTACGGCGTCTCGATGAAGCCGAACGGGTTGACGCGGGCGAAGGTCGCCAGCGAGCCGATCAGACCGATGTTCGGGCCTTCCGGCGTCTCGATCGGGCACATCCGGCCGTAGTGCGAGGGGTGCACGTCACGGACTTCCATGCCCGCGCGCTCACGGGACAGACCGCCCGGGCCGAGCGCGGAGAGCCGGCGCTTGTGCGTCAGGCCCGCGATCGGGTTGGTCTGGTCCATGAACTGGGACAGCTGCGAGGTGCCGAAGAACTCCCGGATCGCCGCCGTGATCGGGCGGATGTTGATCAGGGTCTGCGGCGTGATGGCCTCGACGTCCTGGGTGGTCATCCGCTCGCGGACGACGCGCTCCATGCGGGACAGGCCGACCCGGACCTGGTTCTGGATCAGCTCGCCCACGGTGCGCAGGCGGCGGTTGCCGAAGTGGTCGATGTCGTCGACCTCGACCGGGATGGTCGCACCCTCGCCCTCACCGCGCGCGGGCATCTCGGTCTCGCCGGCGTGCAGGCGGACCAGGTACTCGATCGTGGTGACGATGTCTTCCTCGGTCAGCACGCCGGTCTCGTACGGCAGGTCCAGACCGAGCTTCTTGTTGACCTTGTAGCGCCCCACGCGGGCCAGGTCGTAGCGCTTCTCCTTGAAGAAGAGGTTCTCCAGGAGGGTCTGCGCGCTCTCCTTCGTCGGCGGTTCGCCCGGGCGCAGCTTGCGGTAGATGTCGAGCAGGGCCTCGTCGGTGCCCGCGGTGTGGTCCTTCTCCAGGGTGGCCATCAGGGTCTCGGAGAAGCCGAACCGCTCGCGGATCGCCTCGGCCGACCAGCCCAGCGCCTTGAGCAGCACGGTGACCGGCTGGCGGCGCTTGCGGTCGATGCGGACGCCGACGGTGTCGCGCTTGTCGACGTCGAACTCCAGCCACGCACCGCGGCTGGGGATGATCTTGACGCTGAAGACGTCCTTGTCCGTGGACTTGTCGACCGACTGGTCGAAGTACACACCCGGAGACCGGACGAGCTGGGAGACCACGACACGCTCGGTGCCGTTGATGATGAAGGTGCCCTTGTCCGTCATCATCGGGAAGTCACCCATGAACACCGTCTGGCTCTTGATCTCGCCGGTGGTGTGGTTGGTGAACTCCGCGGTGACGAACAGCGGCGCAGCGTAGGTCATGTCCTTGTCCTTGCACTCCTCGACGGAGGCCTTGACCTCGTCGAAGCGTGGGTCGGAGAAGGACAGCGACATGGATCCGGAGAAGTCTTCGATCGGGGAGATCTCGTTGAGGACCTCCTCGAGACCACCAACCGGAACTTCCTCGCCGGCGTCGACCCGGCGCTGGAACCAGGCTTCGTTACCGACAAGCCATTCGAAGGACTGGATCTGCAGGTCTAGCAGGTTCGGCACGTTCAGTGGTTCGCGGATGTTCGCGAACGAGACCCGCTTGGGTGCCCCAGGGATCCCCGACGTGTAGTTGGTAGCTGCAGAGACCTTGGTCGCGCGGGAGACTGCCAAGATGCGTCCTTCCGGGACTCTGAACTGGCTACAGCCGCGTCATCAAAGCGCGCGTTACGCGAACGCACAGTCCGCTAACACAGCTGTCAAGGGTGCTTGTGGCGCCCGCATCCCATCGTCTCGGTGCACGAGCAGACGGAAAGAGGGCAGCGCAAAGTAGCAGTCTAGCCGGGACCTCGCCAGCTGTCGAGGGGGCCCACCGATGGCGGCCCAGCCCCGCGTTGAGCACCAGAGTGAACCCCAGCGCGCCGCCAGTCAAGAGATCACGCTCCGATCACCCTCGTGGCGCAAAACACGATCACCGCTCGTGACCACCGGGGGCGCCTTCCTCCCTGGTCAGAGCACCCCCTCGCGGTCACCCGCACTGCCCTCGCGCGGCACTCGCCACACCCCTCCGATCGGCTCTTGACAGCGGCCCGGCGGTCCTCCCCGGGCCTCCCGCGCCGCCCCGGGGGTGACGAGCGACTCAACGCGGGGAGCCCGTCGCGCATTCCCGACTGCGCCGAACGGAGTCATTCCGGCCAACCCGCCCTCGGGGACGCACCAGGTGTGCTCACATCGGCACCGGTGGTCACGGTGGTCGTCGTGCCCGTGGGACCGTCTCGGACCGGAGGCCGGCGCGCGCCCGGACACCCGGGGTCGCCGCACCGGCACCCGGAGCGACCGGACTCGCCCGCCGTCACCCCAGGCCCACCGGCACCGATCGCCACCGGCACCGGCCGTCGCGGCCGGGCGCCGACCCGGACCCGGCGCGCCCGACCGGCCGCGGGATCCGCTGCGCGCCCCGCGCCGACCGAGCTGCGACCCTCGTCGCGCGGGCACCGGCAGGGCGCCCCGCGGGGGCGGTCCCGCCCGCCGAGCGCGCCACGGGCGCAGCGCCACCTGGCCGTGAGCGTCGACGACCTCGACCTCACCGCCTCCCGCCGCGCGGGCGAGCGGTGCCGGAGGACGCGATCGGCCGACGGTGCGATCTCGAGTGACGCACGCGGGCTACTCGGCGACTGCGCTCGCCGGTAGCGTGATACGACCCACCGAGTTCCCCGAGCGGTGCCCCGTGAGCGAGCCACAGGAGAACTACCGATGACAGACGATGCAAGCCGCGCGAGCGAGCGGTTCGGCGGGCTGCAGCGTTGGACCGGAGGGCAAGGAGGCCGCGGCGGTACCCGTTCCAGCTGGTTCACCGACGAACACGAGACCACCCCGGAGCCGCAGGCGCCGGAGGCCCACGACCCCCGCCGCAGCGCCGAGCAGCGCTACGCCGACGCGATCGCGGTGATGAACCAGATCGTCGCCACCCTCGACTTCGAGCACCTGCCCTGGGTCACCGAGGTCTTCCGGGCCACCGCCAGCGTGCTGCGGGAGAGCGACCCGGCGCGCGCCGGCGTGCTCAACAACCTCGGCAGCGCGGCCCAGCTGACCCACCTGCGCACCGGTGACCTCGCCGACCTCGAGGACGCCATCGGGTACTACCGCTCGGCGACCACCGCCGCGCACCGGACCGACCGCGACCGCATCCTCTACCAGTGCAACCTGGCGCTGGCGCTGGCCGACCTGGCGGCGAAGACGTCGAGCGCGCCGACCGCGGAGGAGAGCGTGCAGGTCGCGCGCCAGGCCGTCGAGCAGGCCCCGCGCCACGACCAGCGGCGGGCGATGGCGCTGATCAGGCTGGCCAACGCGCTCAAGCTGCACGGCCGGTTGGCCGACTCGCCCGCCTCCGACGACGAGTCCATCGACGTGTTCCGCGAGGCCGCGCGGATCTCCCCGGCCTCCGACGCCGCCACCTCCGAGCTGCTGGTCAGCCTCGGCAGCGCGCTGCTGCGCCGCTACGAGCGCGGCGGCTCGCTGGACGACCTGGACGAGGCCATCAAGCACCTCGGCACCGGTGCCGGGGCGCTCACCGACGGCGACCCCCGCCGCAGCGCGCTCTGCGAGCTGGCGCGCGCCCTGCGGCTGCGGTTCCGGGAGAACGGCGACCTGACCGACCTCAACTCGGCGATCAGCGAGCTGGTCGGCGTGCTCGGCGTGCTCGACACCGGCCACCCGCTGCTCGGCACCACGATCCGGAACCTCACCGCCACCGTCGTCGAGCACGTCGACGCCACCGGTGAGGCCAGCCAGCTGCGCCGGGTGCTGCGCCCGATCGCCCCGGCGGTGCGCGCGATGTCCGCCGACGACACCGAGCGCGCCGTCGCCCTGACCGGCTACGCCACCCTGCTGCGCAGGCACTTCCTGCACGGCGCCGAGGCCAAGGTGCTCGACACCGCGGTCACCGCGGGCGAGGCGGCGGTGGAGGCGGCCGCGCCCGAGGAGCGCGGCGCGGCGCTCAACGCGCTCACCGCGACCTTGATCGAGCGGTTCGAGCACAACGGCGACACCGTCGACCTGGACCGCGCGGCCGACCTGGCGCGGGAGGCCGCCGACAGCGGCCGCGACGCGCAGCGCACCGCGTGGACGCAGCTCGGCGTGGTCGCGGCGCACCGGTTCCGCCAGTCGTCCCGCACGCGCGACGTCGAGACGGCCATCGAGCTGTTCGAGCAGGCGCTCGGCGCCATGCCGGCGGACGCCCCCGAGCGCGCGAGCACCGCGATCCACCAGGGCCGCGCGCTGCAGTCGCTGTACCAGCGCACCGGGCGGCGGCGCTACTACCGGTGGGCGCGCAAGGTGCTCATGTCCGCCGCGGAGCAGCCCAACGCCCCGGCCGACCAGCGGCTGCGGGCCGCCGCCCTGGCCGGGCGGATCGGCGCGCAGGCCGGCCGCTGGTCCGAGGCGCTGGAGTCGTTCTCCCGCGCCGTGGACCTGTTGCCGCTGGTCACCCGGGGCAAGCGGGTCGTGGCCCCGCCCACCGCGCAGCAGCAGTGGGCGTCCATCACCGCCGACGCGGCGGCGGCCGCCCTGGAGGCCGGCGAACCCGAAGTGGCCCTGGAGCTGCTGGAGCACGGGCGCTCGGCGGTCCTGGCGGACTTCCTGCCCAGCGGCGGCGAGCTCGGCGAGCTGCACCGCACCCACCCGGACCTGGCCGACGAGGTGGTCCGGCTCCGCCGGCTGCTGGACCGCCCGGTGACCGAACCGGGGCTGGACCAGTACGACGACCGCGTGCGGCTGGCCCGCGCCTGGGACCAGCTGGTGGCCGAGACCCGCGCGGTGCGGCCCGACCACCTGCAGCGCACCCCGGTCTCGAAGCTCACCGAGGCCGTGCCGGAGGGCTGCGCGGTGGTGATCAACCTCAGCCGCTACCGCTCCGACGCGCTGGTGCTCATCGCCGGCCGCGTGGTCACCGTGCCGCTGCCCGAGGTCACCCCGGAGAACGCGGCCGAGCGCGCCGCGGAGATGCTCGAGGCCGCGCACCGGGACGACCACTCCGTGCTGGTCGACGGCCTGGACTGGACGTGGCGCCGGATCGCCCGGCCGGTCCTGGACCGGATGGGGTACGTCAGCACCCCGGAGCCGGGCGCCCGCTGGCCGCGGATCTGGTGGAGCGCCTTCGGCGCGCCGGCGTTCCTGCCGGTGCACGCCGCCACCGCGCGCACCGGGGAGTCCGCGCTGGACCGGGTCGTCTCCTCCTACACACCGACCCTGGGCTGCCTGCTGCGGGCCATCGAGCGACCGGTCCCGGACTCGGGCGTCCCGCTGGTGGCGGCCGGTTCGGCGGAGCTGGTGGCCCGCGAGCTGCCCCGGCAGAACCAGGTCCTGGCCCAGTACTGGCCGTCCGCGGAGATCGCGGCGGTGGAGTCGGTCAGCGCGGCGGAGGTGCTGCGGATGATCCCGCACCACCCGTGGCTGCACGTCTGCGAACCGAGCTCGCAGTTCCCGACGCAACCGGCGGCGGGCATGCTGCTGGACCGCGAGGCGCCGCAGCGCCCGCTCGGCCTGGTGGACCTCGGCCAGGTCTCGCTGGACGAGGCGGAGTTCTGCTACCTCGGCCAGTGCGCCACGGCGTCGGACGAGCCGTGCGCGGCCGCGGTGTCGCTGCCGGCCGCGCTGGGCTTCGCCGGCTTCACCCACACCATCGGCACGCTGTGGGAGGTCGACGAGGAGAGCGCGGTGGCGGTCCACGCGGACGTCTACGCGGACCTGTTCGGCGACGACTTCGACACCGACCGGGCGGCCTACGCCCTGCACAACGCGGTCCGGCAGCTCCGGGCGCACTACCCGGACGAGCCCTCCCGCTGGTCCCCGCACGTCCACGTCGGGCCGTAGCGGCCGACCCCGGCCGGGGCACCGCGGCCCCGGCCGGAGCGGGGGTCAGCGCAGGGTGATCTGGCTGATCTTCCAGACGTCGCCGTGCTTCTCGGCGCTCACCGAGATCTGCGCCGGGCCCGCGTTCTCGCCGGGGGCGTTGGCGCGCCGCGCGTGCTGGTCGACGAACAGCAGCAGCTCCGCGCGGTCGCCCTGCAGGCGGGTCACCGCCCGGTCCTTCACCGTGGTGGTCACGATCAGCTGCTGCTCCGGCGCCTGCTGCTTCACCACCGCGAACAGCTCCTCGTAGCGCTGCACCGCCGGGCCGGTCAGCAGCTCCCGCGCCGCCGCCTCGGTCTTGCCGGTGTCGTTGAAGTCGTAGGAGAACAGCTTCTCCACCGCCTCGGACACCTGGCCGCTGACCTCGCTGGTCTTCCCGGCCGACACCAGCGCCTCGTTCGCGGCGGGCCCGGTGTAGCGCACGGTGTAGGCCTCGACGCCGAACCACACCGCCAGCCCGGCGAGCACCACGGTGGCCACCCACAGCGGCCACACCGGCCGACGCCCGGTCGCGTCCTCCTCGTCCGACCGCTTCTCGGAGGAGGAGCCGGCGGCGCTCTCCTCCGCGCTCGACGGCGCCTCGGCCTGCTCGGGCTCCGCGGACTCCGCCGTCGTGCCCTCGACGGACCCGCCGTCCTCCGCCGCGGACTCACCACCCTCCGCCACGACGGTCTCCGCACCACGCTCCGGCACCGGGGCCTCCGCCGCGGGCTCGCTGCCCTCCGCCGCGACGGTCTCCGCCCCCTCCTCCGACGTCGGTGCGTCGGCCGCGGGAGCCTCGCTGCGCTCCGGCGCCGCGGCCTCGTCGGCCCGCTCCGGCGGCGTCACCGCGCCCCCGGTGCCGGCCGGCTGCGCGTCGGCGCCTCTGGTCTCGGCGAGCCGCTCCTCCCGGGTCTGCCGGTTGCGCAGGCCCGCGACCTTGGGGCGACGGGTCGGTTGCTTGTTCGGGCGGCGGTTCGTTGGTGGCACAGGGGGACTCCTCGTGTTGCTCGCTCGGTCGGCCGGTCAGCCCACCGGCACCAGGCCGAGCGCGCTGAGCTTCCAGGTGTCTCCTTCGCGGGTCAGCTCGGCCTGGTAGCGGTCCTGCTTGGTGGCCGGCGGCTGCCCCTCGACGGTGACCGTGATCTGGAGCACCGCGATCATCCGCGCCTTCCCAGCCCGTTCGTCGAGCTCCACGATGCCCGAGTCGAGGACGCGGGCCGTGGTGGTGCTGCGCTTCTGCTCGATCTGGGTCGCGTAGTCCTGGCGGCCCTGGCGGATCTCGTCGCGCAGCGGACCGGTGGAGTTGTCCTCCCAGCGCTGCAACCCGCGCTGCACGTCCCGGTAGTCCAGGGTGTTGAAGTTGATGATCGCGTTCTGCCCGTCACGCAGCGCCTGGTCGCGCACCTCCGCGTACGCGACCGACGAGTCGGTGGCGGCCAGGGCCCAGGAGGCCCCCGTGACCAGGCACGCCACCAGGCTCACCGCGAACAGCACCAGGGGGACGATCGGGCGCCGTCGGGTTCCTGCGGTCATGCTCGGGCTCCTTCCCTACTGCCCGGGTGCGTTCTGCGCGCCGCGCACCGACGTGTCGCTGCCCGGGGGTTCCGCGCAGTGCGCGTCGGTGTTGACCGGCACCGGGTCCATCTCGATGCCGTTGCGGCGGTCGGTTCCCTCGTAACCCTCGGTGCAGGGCAACGGGTCGAAGGCGTTGAGCACCAGGCCGAAGTGCGCGGTGCCGTCGCCGGGCACCACGGTACGGCTCACGGTGACCGCGGCCGGGTAGACCACCAGCGCGTGCTCGACGCCGTCGAGGTGCTGGGCGATCAGCTTCGAGGTCGTGGTCAGGTTCGCCAGCAGCGGGGTGAGCTGCTGGTTCTCCCGGATCAGCCCGCTGACCTGCTGCGCGGCGGGCGGCGCCTTCTCGATCACCGCGCGCAGGTCGCCGTCGGAGCGCTCCAGCTGCTCGGACAGCAGCCGCAGGTCGCTGCTGAACGACCGGATCGCCGAGCCCTGCTCGTTCTGCGTGCCGAGCACGGTCTTGCCGTTCTCCAGCAGCTGCACGGTCTGCGGCAGGTGCTGCTGGGCGGTGGCGATGAACTCGCGGCTGGTGTCGACGATCTTCTGCAGGTGCCCGCCGTTGTTCCGGAACGCGGTGCCCAGCTCGCTGACCACGGTGCGCAGCGAGTCCTGCGGCACCGAGTTGGCCAGGCTGTCCAGGTTGGTCATCAGCGTCTCCACCGGCAGCGGGGTGGTGGCCGACTCCTGGGTGATCACCGAACCCTGCTGCAGGTACGGACCGCCGTCCCGCTTGGGCCGCAGGTCCACGTACTGCTCGCCGACCGCGGACCGGTTGGTCACCACGGCCTCGACCTCGCGCGGGATCTTCGGGGCGTTGGGCTCGATGTCCAGCGGGACCTGCACGCCGTTCGCGGTGAGCTGGAGGGTGCCGACCCGGCCGACCGGCACGCCGCGGTAGGTGACCTCGGCGTTCTCGAAGACGCCCCCGGTGTCGGCGAGCTGCAGCGTGACCACGTAGCCCCGGGGGCCGAACAGCCGGTCCAGCCCGGCGTAGCGGGCGCCGGCGAAGCTGACGCCGACCAGGGCGATCACCACGAAGGCGATGATCTGCACGCGGACCCGACGGGTGAGCATCAGCGGCCACCTCCCAGCAAGGAGCCCAGCAGGCCACCGCCGGAGTCCTCCTCGGACTCAGCGGGCGGCTGGGACGTCTCGGTGCCCTCGTCGGGCGGCGACAGCGGCAGCGGCAGGTTCTGCACCGCGTCCGGCAGCGGGAGCAGCGGTTGCCTGCTGCGGCCCAGGTTCTTCAGCACCTCGGTGAGGTTGAGGTTCACGTCGGTGTAGAGGTTGACGTAGTCGCTGTTCTGGATCCCGTCCACCACGTTGTCCGGGAACGGGAAGGTCAGCAGGACCTCCAGCGACTTCGGCAGGTTCTCCCCGGCCGCCGACAGCTGCTGCAGCACCGGGGCGAGCTGGTCGAGGTCGTGCGCCAGGTCGTCGCCGGAGCGGTCGACCACGTCGGTGGCCACCACGGAGAGCCGGTCCAGCGCCTCGAGCATGCCGACCAGCTGGGTGCGCTGCTCGTTGAGCACCCGCAGGCCGGGTTCGAGGTCGCGCAGCGCGGTGTCGATGCTGCCGCGCTGCTCGTTGATCCGGGCGCTGAGCCGGTTGATGCTGTCCAGGGCGCGGGTGATGTCGTCGCGCTGGGCGTCCAGCCCCGACACCAGTTCGTCCAAGTTGGACAGCACGCCGCGCACGTCGGACTCGCGGCCCTCCAGCGCGGCGTTGAGCTCCTTGGTGATGTTCTGGATCTGGGCGACGCCACCGCCGTTGAGCAGCATGGACAGCGCGCCCAGCACCTCTTCGACCTCGGGGTTGCGCCCGGTGTTGGCCCGCTCGATGACGTCGCCGTCGCCGAGCCTGCCGACCGGCTGCTGCGGTTCCGGCGGTCCGGCGAGCTCGACGTACTTCTCGCCGAGGAGGCTGGACTGCCGCAGCCGGGCGGTGGCGTTGGCCGGCAGTTCGACGTCACCGTTGACCAGCACGGTCACCTCGGCGTCCCAGGAACCCGGGGCGAGGCCGATGGTGCTGACCCGGCCGACCGGCACGTCGTTGACCCGCACGCCGGCGTTGGGCACCAGGTCCAGCACGTCGTCGAAGCGCACCTTCACCTCGTACGGGTGGTCGCCGATGTCGGCACCGCCGGGCAGCGGCATGTCGTAGACGCCGCGGGAGCACCCGCCGAGCACGGCCACCGACAGCACCGCGGCGACCCCGACGCGCCACGCCCGGCGCCTCCGGCTCCCCGCACCCCGGTCCGCGAGGTCCGTTGGGGCCGGACGCCCGATGGCCGTGGAAGTCGCGTCGGACCCCGCGGACGAGAGGCGCGTGCGGCGGGTTCGGCGGAGGTTCATCGGGTACCTCCCTGCGGGGACAGCGGGAGCGGGAGCTCCGGCAGCGTGCCGTTCTGGATGGCGTTGAGCGCCTCCGCGGGGGTCGGCAGCTTCACCACGCCGTCGAGCACCGGCTGCAGCGACTGGCAGGCGTCGCTGACCTCCTTCGGCACGTCACCCGGCGCGTGCTGCTCCAGCAGCTTGCACACCGCCACCACGGGCGGTTGGGCCAGTTCGTTGATGGTGATCCTGGTGTCCAGGGTGCCCGAGGCGCCGTTGTACACGTTGGACAGGTTGGACAGCGCCAGCGGGATGTTCACCAGCGACTCGCGGAGCGCTTCCTTCTGCTGCACCAGGGTCTGCGCCACCCCGCTCAGCTGGTCCACGTTGGACTTCACCTGCGCGCGGTTGTCCCGGACGAAGGACTCCACCTTGCCCAGCGCCACCGCGAGCTCGGCCAGCGCCGCGCCCATGTCCTCGCGCTCGCCGGCCAGGATCGAGCTGACCTGCTGCATCTGGTCGTTGAACCGGCGCACCTGGTCGTCGTTGGCGGCCAGCATCGAGGTGAACCGCTGCAGGTTGTCGACGGTGGCGAACAGCTCCTCGCTGTTGCCGGACAGCGTGGTACCGGCCTCGCCGAGGTTGCGGATGGTCTCCGACAGCGCCTGGCCGTTGCCCTGCAGGTTGGCCGCGCCGGTGTTGAGCAGGTCGGTCAGCGCGCCGTCGGCGTTGGCGCCCTGCGGGCCGAGCGTGCTGGCCAGGTCGTTGAGGCTCCGGTAGATCGAGTCCAGCTCGACCGGGGTCGCGGTGCGCTCCTTCGGGATCACCGCGCCGTCCTCGAGCGTCGGCCCGCCGCGGTAGACCGGGGCGAGCTGCACGTAGCGGTCGCTGACCACGCTCGGCGCGACGGCGACCGCGCCCGCGTCCGCGGGCACCTGGACGTCCCGGTCCACGCTCATCACGACGCGGACCACCTGGCCCTGCGGGACGACCTCGTCCACGGTGCCCACCGGGACGCCGAGGACCCGGACGTCACCGCCGGGGTAGATGCCGACGGCCGCGCCGAAGTACGCGGTGACCTTGCGCTCGGTGGCGCCGAAGAACAACCACCAGACGGCGGCGGTGACGGCGAGCACGAGCACCACCGCGATCGACAGCACGCGGGTGAGCGAGGGGCGTGCGCTGGTCATGGCTGGCAGCCCTTCTGGTTGATCGGGCCGACGGCGGGCGGCAGCAGACCGCAGACGTAGCTGTCGAACCACCGGCCGTTGCCCAGGACGTTGGAGAACAGGCGGGTGAACGGCGCGAACATCTCCAAGCTGCGGTCCAGGTTGTCCTGGTTGCGCTGGAGCAGCTTGGTGACCCGGTCCAGCTGTTGCAGGGCCGGGCCGATCTGCGCGGCGTTGTCGTCGACCAGACCGCTCAGCTGCTGGGACAGCTGGCGGGTGCCGTCCAGCAGCGAGCTGATCGAGTCCCGCCGCGCGCGGACCTCCTGCAGCAGGAGGTTGCCGTCGGCGAGCAGCTTCTCGAAGTCCTCGTTGCGGTCGGCGATGGTCCGCGACACCTGCGCGGTGTTGTTCAGCAACTGCTCCAGCTGCTCGTCCCGGGAGGAGATGGTCTGCGACAGCCGGGACAGGCCGTCCAGCGCACCACCGACCTCGTCCGGCGTGCCGGAGAAGGTCTCCGACATCGCGCGGAAGCTCTGCGCCAGCTGCTCGGTGTCGATCTTGTCCACAGTGGTCGACAGGTCGCTGAACGCCTCGATCACGTCGTAGGGCGACATGGTGCGCTGCAACGGGATCGGCTCGTCCGGGTCGAGCTCCTGGCCGCCCTGCGGGTCCAGCGCCAGGTACTTCTGGCCGAGCAGCGTCTTGATCCGGATCGCCGCGGTGGTGTGGTCGCCGATCCAGGCGTCGTTGACCCGGAAGCTGACCAGCACGTGGTCGCCCTCCAGCTCGACGTCGGAGACCGTGCCCACCTTCACGCCGGCGATGCGCACCTCGTTGTCCGGCCGCAGCCCGGCCGCCTCGCTGAACTGCGCGGTGTAGGTCGTGCCGCCGACCAGCGGCAGCCGCTCGAAGTTCAGCGCGAGCAGGAACAGCAGCACCAGCACCAGCAAGCCACCGATGCCGATCTTGAGCGGGTCGCGGTTGGAGAAGGCTGTCATGGCTGGCACCTCGGCTGGTTGACCGGCACCAGCGGCAGCGGCAGGTTCAGCTCACCGACGCCCACGGTCCCGGTCATCTTGCAGTTGAAGAAGTTGAACCAGGAGCCGTGCGACGCGGTCCGGGTGAGCATCTCCACCTTCCCCGGCAGGTTCTGCAGCCACCGGTCGACGAGCTCCTCGTTGTCGTTGAGGTTCTTCGACAGCGTGCCCAGCCCGGCGATGTCCTGCTGCAGCCCCGGGCGGGCTTCGGTGAGCAGCCCGGCGGTGCTGTTGGTCAGCCCGTCCATCGCGGTGATCGCGTCACCGATGGAGTCGCGGTCCTCGGACAGCCCGGAGACCACCTGCCGCAGCTGGCCGATCAGCTCGGACAGCTGCTGGTCGCGGGCGTTGACCGTGTCCAGCACCCCGTTCAGGTTGTCCACCACCTGCCCGATCACCTCGTCGCGGGAGGCGATCGTGGAGGTCAGCGAGGCGGTGTGGGCCAGCAGGCTCTCCACCGTGCCGCCCTCGCCCTGCAGCACCTGGATGATCTCGAAGGACAGCTTGTTGACGTCCTCCGGCGACAGCGCCTGGAACAGCGGCTTGAAGCCGCCCAGCAGCACGGTGAGGTCCAGCGCGGGCTTGGTGCGCTCCAGCGGGATCGTCGCCCCGGGCGGCAGCACGCCCGTGTCGCCCGGCCCCGGCTCCAGCGCGATGTAGCGCTGACCGACCAGGTTCCGGTACTTGATGGTGGCGGTCACGGTGGCCGGCAGCGGCCGGTCGGCGACGTTGAACCGCACCTCGGCCACCCGCCGGTCGACCAGGTCGATGCTCTCCACCTCGCCGACCTTCACGCCGGAGATGCGCACCTCGTCGCCCTCGTTGAGGGCGGTGACGTCGGTGAACCGCGCGGTGTAGGACTCCGCCGAACGCAGGTCCCGGTTGGCGATGGTCAGCACCAGCACCCCGGTGGTCAGCACGGTGACCAGCACGAAGATGCCGAACTTGACCAGCGGTCCGGTGATGCTCCGGCCGTTCATCGGTAGCTCACCTCCGCCCCGCGCAGCACCGGGCCGACCAGCAGCGAGCCCCAGTCGGGCAGGTCGGCGGCGTCCCGGCCGACCGCCGGGGCCAGCAGCACCGACACCATGTCGCGCTCGGCCGGGGAGTTCACCCACTGCGACGTGGTGCTGGCGAGCTCGTCGTCACCGCCCTGCAGCCGGTCAAGGGCCTCGTCGACCTGGCGGGACGGCGCGGGCGGCACCGAACCGTCGTCGAACGGCCCGTCCGGCGGGTACTCGGGGATGGGGTCGGGCAGCGGCAGGTCGTTGTAGCAGCGCGGCCCGCGCTTGTCGTTGAACTCCGGCTCGTCCTGGTTCGGGCGGTACTTCCCGCGGTGCGGCACGACCTCCAGCGTGATGTGCAGGCCGGGCTCGTCGGTGCCCTCGCCGAACACCTTCCGGATGCGCGGCACGTACGCCGCCATCTCGTCCAGGAAGCACTTGTACTGCGGGGCGTACTTGGCCAGCACGTCCAGCGTGGGCCGCTGCGCCTCGGCGAGCTGGATGAGGTTCTGCCCGTTGTCCTGGAAGAACGTCGTGGCGTCCCCGGCGGTGGTGGTCAGCTGGGAGGTCAGCGTCTGCAGGTTCTCCTTCTGCGCCACCAGGGTCCGCGCCGTGGTGCTGAAGTTGTCCAGCGCCTCCAGCACGTCCGGCGCGGCCTCCTCGTAGGTCTCGGCGACGCCGACCAGTTCCTTGAGGTTGCGCTGCAGGTCCGGCACCGACGGGTTGAGGCCGTCCAGGTAGGTGTTGAGCTGCGACAGCGTCTCGCCCAGCTGCTCGCCGCGCCCGGACAGCGCCTGGTCGAGCGCGTTGAGCGTGACCGCGAGGTCGTCGGGGTGCACCGCCTGCAGCACCGGCATGGTGTCGGACAGCACCTTCTCCAGCTCGATGCCCGCGGTGGTGCGGTCCTGCTCGATGACGTCACCGGCGGCCAGCGTGGTGGTGGCGGCCTGCTCGGGCAGTTCCAGCGAGACGTAGCGCTCGCCGAACAACGTCCGGGGCAGCAGCCGGGCCGAGACGTTGGACGGCAGGTGCTGCACCTTGTCCGGGTCCAGCGCCAGCTCCAGCTCGGCACCGTCCCCTGTGGACTTCACGTCCACCACGCGGCCGACGACCATGCCGCGCACCTTGACGTCGGACTCGGGCAGCAGCTGGTTGCCGGTGGCGGCGGCCTTGAGCACCACCCGCACGCTGGAGCTGAAGGCCTTCTCGTAGATCGCCACGCACAGCGTCACGAACAGCACCATGCACAGCAGGAACGCCAGCCCCAGGGCCCGGCGCCGCAACGTCGTCATCGCACCTCGGGTACTCATCCGGTGATCCGAACCGTCGTAGTCGTGCCCCAGATCGCGAGGCTGAGGAAGAAGTCCAGCAGCGCCGTGGTGACGATGGCGGTGCGCACCGCGCGCCCCACCGCGACGCCGACGCCGGCCGGGCCGCCCTTGGCCCGGTAGCCGTAGAAGCAGTGCGTCATGATCACCACGACGCTGAACACGAGCACCTTCCCGAAGGACCACAGCACGTCCTCGGGCGGCAGGAACAGGTTGAAGTAGTGGTCGTAGGTGCCCGCTGACTGGCCGTAGACGTAGACCGTGACGCCGCGCGCGGCCACGTACGAGGTGAGCAGGCCCAGCACGTACAGCGGGATCACCGCGATGAACCCGGCGACCACCCGCGTGGTCACCAGGTAGGGCAGGCTCGGCACGCCCATCACCTCGAGCGCGTCGATCTCGTCGGAGATCCGCATCGCGCCGAGCTGGGCGGTGAAGCCGGAACCGACCGTCGCCGACAGCGCCAGCCCGGCGACCAGCGGCGCGATCTCCCGCGTGTTGAAGTAGGCCGAGATGAAGCCGGCGAACGCCGAGGTGCCCAGCTGGTCCAAGGCGGCGAAGCCCTGCAGGCCCACCACCGTGCCGGTGAACAGGGTCAGCCCGATCATCACGCCGACCGTGCCACCGATGACCGCCAGCGCACCGCTGCCGAAGCTCACCTCGGCCAGCAGCCGCAGCGTCTCCTTCGTGTAGCGCGTGACAGCGCGCGGGACCCACACCAGCGACCGCACGTAGAACGACAGCTGGTCGCCCAGGTCGTCCAACAGCTCCAACGGCCGCCGAGCCGCGCGCTTGGCGCGCTGCGAGATCGTCACCATGTCATTTCTCCCGGCGGACCGGTCACATGCCCTTGGGTGGCACGAGTTGCAAGTAGACAGTGGTCAGCACGAAGTTCACCGCGAACAGCAGCAGGAACGTGATCACCACGGACTGGTTCACGGCGTCCCCGACGCCCTTCGGGCCGGGCGGCGGGTGCAGCCCGCGGTAGGCCGCCACGACCCCGGCCAGGAAGCCGAAGATCAGCGCCTTCAGCTCACCGATCCACAGGTCGGGCAGCTGCGCGAGCGCGTTGAAGCTCGCCATGTAGGCGCCGGGCGTGCCGCCCTGCATGATCACGTTGAAGGTGTAGCCGCCCAGCACGCCGACCACGCTGACCATGCCGTTGAGCAGCACGGCCACCAGCATCGCGGCCAGCACCCGCGGCACCACGAGCCGCTGGATGGGCGAGATGCCCAGCACCTCCATCGCGTCGATCTCGTCGCGGATCTTCCGCGAGCCCAGGTCGGCGCAGATCGCCGAACCGCCCGCGCCGGCGATGAGCAGCGCGGTCACGATCGGGCTGGCCTGCTGGATGATCGCCAGCACGCTGGCCGCGCCGGTGAACGACTGGGCCCCGATCTGGCGGGTCAGCGAACCGAGCTGGAGCGCGATCACCGCACCGAACGGGATGGACACCAGCGCGGTCGGCAGGATCGTCACGCTGGCGATGAACCAGCACTGCTGGATGAACTCGCGGACCTGGAACGGGCGCTTCGGCAGCGACCGCATGACGTCCAGCCCGAGCGCGAACAGCCGCCCGGTCTGACGCAACCCCGCCGCACCCGGGAACCGCACCTGCGACGGAGAGCTCACCGCTCACCTCGCTTGCGGCCGAACCACCGGCGGCGGGCCGGTTCCACCGGCTCGGTCGCCTGCTCCTGCGCGCCCGCCCACGGCGGCGCCTCCGGGTCCCGCGGGTGCGGGGACGGGCGCGGCTGCCGCGGCACGTCGGCGACCTCGGACTGCGGCAGCGGCGCCGGGGCCGGGGCGGGGGCCGCCGGGGCCTGCGGTGCCGGTTCGGTCTGCTGCGGCCACGCGCCGGTCGCCGGGGCGGAGATGCCGTACAGCGCCAGCTCCTCCGGGGTCAGCGTCTTGATGATCTCCTGCTGCGCCGACGGGGACAGCGTGCGCAGCTGCCGCAGCACCCGCTCCTTGCGGCGGCGCACCGCGGTCCGCTCCGGCATCCCGGGCGAGACGTCCAGCTGCGGCACCATCGGCGGCACCGAGATCTGGCTCAGCCGCTCCAGCTCGTCCGCGCCGGTGTCCTTCTCCTCGGTCATGCCGATCGGCCCGTCCGGACGGCCGTTGAGGAACTGCACCACCACCGGCTCCGGCGAGGTGAGCAGCACCTCGCGCGGGCCGAACATGACCAGGTTGCGGCGGTAGAGCATGCCGATGTTGTCCGGCACGGTGCGGGCGGTGTTGATGTCGTGGGTGACGATGAGGATCGTCGCGTCGATCTGCGCGTTGAGGTCGACGATCACCTGGTTCAGCAGCACGGTGCGCACCGGGTCCAGACCCGAGTCCGGCTCGTCGACGAGGATGATCTCCGGGTCCAGCACCAGCGCGCGGGCCAGCCCGGCGCGCTTGCGCATACCACCGGAGATCTCGCCGGGGAGCTTCTCCTCGGCGCCGATCAGGCCGACCATCTCCATCTTCTCGAGCACCAGCCGCCGGATCTCGGACTCGCTCTTGCGGGTGTGCTCGCGCAGCGGGAAGGCGATGTTGTCGAACAGGTTCATCGAGCCGAACAGCGCGCCGTCCTGGAACAGCACGCCGAACAGCTTGCGGACCTCGTAGAGCTCCTTCTCCGAGCAGCTGCAGATGTCGACGCCGTTGATGACGATCTTGCCCTGCTCCGGCTTGAGCAGACCCACCAACGACTTCAGGAACACCGACTTCCCGGTCCCGGAAGGCCCCAGCAGCACGCTGATCTCGCCGGGCGGAAGCGTGAGCGAGACATCCCGCCAGATGGTCTGCGCGCCGAAGGACTTCGACAGCCCGTCGACGACCACCTCGACGCCCATCCGCACCTCCGCGTCCTCGAATTCGATCCCCGTCGGACCACCCGAAGAGGCAGCCTGACACATGTGACGCGCACAACGACAGTCATCAGCGTCACACCTGTGCAACGAGCCCGACGCGAATGGGTTACTCGCCAGTTCTGCAAAAGTCCCGAGAATCGGTCACGGCATTTCACACAGCCCTGCTGACCTGCGACGATGCCAGAGGAAAAGATCGCGCGTCGGAGAAGTCACCGCGATGTGTCCGATTGCGCCTCTCTTTCCCGTTCACCGACCGCGACTGCGCGGTGTGCACGAGATCGAACACTCTCGGTCAACAACGGTCGGGACAACGCGAGCAAGAGGTGGTTGAACGTTTTGAAGAATTTTCCGAGAGCAAAAAAGGGCGGGCACCCGCAACCGCGAGTGCCCGCCCTTCCACGGTGAGTCAGCAGGAGGTCGAGCTCCTGCGGGGGCTCACTTGAGGGAGACGGTGGCGCCGGCCTCTTCCAGCTTGGCCTTGGCCTCCTCGGCCTTCTCCTTCTCGACCTTCTCCAGGATCGGCTTCGGAGCGCCCTCGACCAGCTCCTTGGCCTCCTTCAGGCCCAGGCCGGAGACGATCTCACGCACGACCTTGATGACCTGGATCTTCTTGTCGCCGGCGCCGTCGAGGATGACGTCGAACTCGTCCTGCTCCTCAGCGGCCGGGGCGGCAGCGCCACCCGCAGCCGGGACGGCCGCGACGGCGGCCGGGGCGGCGGCGGTGACGTCGAAGGTCTCCTCGAACTGCTTCACGAACTCGGACAGCTCCAGGAGGGTCATCTCCTTGAAGACGTCCAACAGCTCTTCGTTGCTCAGCTTCGCCACGGCGGCGTTCCTTTCCGTTCAGTGCCCGAGCACCGGCGGCACCCGGGAAGGGGAATTCCTACGACCGACAACTGCATCCGCTGCAGGACTCAGGCGTCGGCGTCGCTGCCCTTCTTCTCCTGCAGAGCAGCGGCCAACCGAGCCACCTGGGACGCCGGCGCGGCGAACAGCGCGGCGGCCTGGCCCAACTTGGCCTTCATCGCACCGGCCAGCTTGCCCAGCGTGACCTCGCGCGAGTCGAGGTCGGCGATGCGCTCGACCTCGGAAACGGACAGCGGGCGACCGTCCATGTAGCCGCCCTTGATCACCAAGGCCTGGTTGTTCTTGGCGAACTCCTTGAGCGCCTTGGCGGCGTCGACCGGCTCACCCTCGACGAAGGCGATCGCGGTCGGACCGACGAACAGGTCGTCGAGCCCTTCGACGCCCGACTGCTCAGCGGCACGCTTGACGAGCGTGTTCTTCGCGACACGGTACGTCGCGCCCGCGCCGAGGGCCCGGCGCAGCTCGGTCAGCTGCGCCATGGACAGCCCGCGGTACTCGGTCACGACCGCAGCGGTCGAGTTGTTGAAGTGCTCAGCGATCTCGGTGACCGCATCGACCTTGTCGGGCTTCGCCATGTCGCCTCCTCTCTATCTCCGACTGTGCTGGCGCATCCAGTCGGTCCTGAGACGACAAAACGCCCCTGCGCAGCAAGCACGGGGCGTCACGATCATGGGCACGCTGAGCAGCGCGCACGCGTAGCCTCGTCCCTCCTGCGCGGGCCGCCCGCATCTCACGGGACCTTAGTTCTCCACGGACCCCTCGCGGGGCGCGGAGAAGACCAGCGGTCTTTGGTGGAACCTCCCCAAGGATACGCGATGCGTCCCCGGCACCGCCCACCACCCCCGGCGTCCGCGCAGGTGGTGACCTCGATCGCCCGGGCGGGCATCATGTGGGGCGTGGCTGATCAGCACGCGTCGCCGGAGCCCGGCTCGAAGGACCTGCCGGAGAAGGCCCGTCCCGCGGACGTGGTCAACGCCGAAGTCGTGGAGGAGGTCACCGCGCCGGCACCGGCCGGACCGCCGCGGCCGGCCGACGACGAGGAGTTCCGGCAGTACCAGCAGTTCCTGCAGTTCCAGAAGTTCCGCGAATGGCAGGAGAGCCAGGGCGGCGACGTCGCGGTCCGGCCACCGAGCAGCCCGGCGGAGGCGCCCGAGAAGCCCTGGTGGAAGAAGGCTCTCGGCCTGCTGCGCTCCAAGCTCGTCCGGCGCCTCGTCTACCTGCTCGTCGTCCTCCTGCTGCTGAACTGGGCCTACGACCACTACTTCGGCAGCGGCGACAGCGGTTCCGACTCCTCCGGCAGCGGTCAGCCCCCGGTCCGCCCGGTGCCGCAGAAGGCGCCGACCCCGGAGGACGCGCTGTACGACCTGCACAACCTGCTGCGCGGCGACGACCCGGCGCAGGCGTGCGGGCTGTTCGACGCGGCGGGCCAGAACGGGTTCGCCGTCGGCCACCAGGCTCCCGACTGCGCCACCGCGGCCCGGCAGGTCCACGACCAGATCACCGACGGCAGCGCGTACGCCAACCCGAAGCCCGGCCCCGACGCGGTCGTGGTGAACGGTCCCGAAGCCGTGGTGCACGGTTGCCGCGTCCAGGTGCGGGGCGGACCGCAGCTGGGCAGCCTCAAGCTCACCCGGCAGCCGGACGGGGGCTGGGCGATCAGCGGCTACGCCTTCCAGAGCTCCACCTGTCGCTGACCCCGGAGCAACGACGAGGGCGGGCCGACCCGGAGGTCAGCCCGCCCTCGCAGCGGTTCTGCGGCGTCAGACCGAGGTCGAGATGCCGCGGGTGATGTTCGGGTCGACCGGGATGCCCGGGCCCATCGTCGTGGTGAAGGTGACCTTCTTCAGGTACCGGCCCTTCGACGCCGACGGCTTGGCCCGCAGGATCTCGTCCAGCGCGGCCGCGTAGTTCTCCACCAGCTTGTCGGTGTCGAACGACACCTTGCCGATGATGAAGTGCAGGTTGGCCTGCTTGTCGACGCGGAAGTTGATCTTACCGCCCTTGATGTCCGCGACCGCCTTGGCGACGTTCGGGGTGACGGTGCCGGTCTTCGGGTTCGGCATCAGGCCGCGCGGGCCCAGGATGCGGGCCACCTTGCCGACCTTGGCCATCTGGTCCGGGGTGGCGATCGCCGCGTCGAAATCGAGCCAGCCGCCCTGAATGCGCTCGATCAGGTCCTCGGAACCAACCGCGTCCGCCCCGGCGGCCTCGGCCTCAGCGGCCTTGTCACCGACGGCGAACACGATGACGCGGGCAGTCTTACCAGTGCCGTGCGGCAGGTTCACGGTGCCGCGGACCATCTGGTCTGCCTTGCGGGGGTCGACGCCCAGCCGCAGCGCCACCTCGACGGTGGCGTCGTACTTGACCTTGGAGGTCTTCTTCGCCAGCTCAGCGGCCTCCGCCGGCGTGTACAGCCGCGTCCGGTCGACCAGCTCGGCCGCCTGCTGGTATGCCTTGCTGCGCTTTGCCATCTCTGTCCCTATCAGCGGTGGATCAGTTGTGGTTGGTCGGGCTGCGCCAGCCCTCCCACAGCGGTGCCCGGTCGGAACCGGACCGCGTGTGTCAGCCCTCGACGGTCAGACCCATCGACCGGGCGGTCCCGGCGATGATCTTGGCGGCCTGGTCGATGTCGTTGGCGTTGAGGTCGGCCATCTTGGTCTCGGCGATCTCGCGGACCTGGTCCATGGTGACCTTGCCGACCTTGTTCTTGTGCGGCTCGCCGCTGCCCTTCTGCACACCGGCGGCCTTCAGCAGCAGCTTCGCGGCCGGCGGGGTCTTCAGCTTGAAGTCGAAGGAGCGGTCTTCGTACACGGAGATCTCGACCGGCACCACGTTGCCACGCTGCTGCTCGGTCGCGGCGTTGTACGCCTTGCAGAACTCCATGATGTTGACGCCGTGCTGACCCAGCGCGGGGCCGACCGGCGGGGCCGGGTTGGCCTGGCCCGCCTGGATCTGCAGCTTGATGATCGCTGCCAGCTTCTTCTTCTTGGGCGGCATGTTCGCTTTCCTGTGTCTTCGCTATCCGGTTGCCCGGCCCCGCCTGGCTGCGGGGCCGATCTGGCGAGACCACGAAACGGTGGCATCGCCCGCTGCTGCGCGCGGTCCTGCCAGACCCGCGCGCAGCCGGCCGTCTCCCCGTGGGGATCCGGTCAGATCTTGGAAACCTGGTTGAACGACAGCTCAACCGGCGTTTCGCGGCCGAAGATCGACACCAGGACCTTGAGCTTCTGGGCGTCCGGGTTGACCTCGTTGATGGTCGCGGGCAAGGTCGCGAACGGCCCGTCCATGACGGTGACGGACTCGCCGACCTCGAAGTCGACCTCCACCGCGGGCTTGGCGGCCGACGGTGCGGCAGCGGCCTTCTTGCCCGGCTCGGCCTTCTTCTCCTCGACCTGCGGCGCGAGGAACTTCAGCACCTCGTCGATGCTCAGCGGCGACGGCTTGGAGGTGGCGCCGACGAAGCCGGTGACGCCGGGCGTGTTGCGCACCGCGCTCCAGGACGCGTCGTTGAGCTCCATCCGGACCAGGATGTAGCCGGGCAGCACCTTGCGCTGCACCAGCTTGCGCTGGCCGTTCTTGATCTCGGTGACCTCTTCGGTCGGCACCTCGACCTGGAAGATGTAGTCCTCGACGTCCAGCGTCTGGGCGCGGGTCTCGAGGTTGGTCTTGACCTTGTTCTCGTAGCCGGCGTAGGAGTGCACCACGTACCACTCGCCGGGCGCGCGGCGCAGTGCGGCGCGCAGCTCCTCGACGGGGTCGGGCTCCTCGGTCTCCTCGGCCTCCGCGGCCGCCTCGCCCTCGCCGGAGGCGTCGGTGGCGTCAGCGTCGGTCTCGGCCTGCGACTCGGTGGCGTCGGTGGAACCGGCGTCCTCGCCGGAGTCGGCACCGCCGGTGGACTCGACTGCATCGACCGAGTCCGCGGCCGCCCCGGCCTCGTCGGCCGCTGGCTGCACCTGCTCGTCGGTGAGGCCGGTGTTTTCCTGGCCCTCGTGGGAGGTCACAGTCGGTCTCGCTTCCTCTCGTGCGTTGTGTGCCGGGTCGTTGCTCCGCCGGCACCACCTCAAGCGCGGGCCCTGAGGTTCAGCCGGAGCCGAACAGCCAACCCACGCCCTTGGCGAAGAGCACGTCAACGCCGGCCACGAACGCCACCATGACGCTGACGAACACCAGCACCACGAGCGTGTAGGACACCAGCGACTTGCGCGTCGGCCAGATGACCTTGCGCAGTTCGGCGACGACCTCGCGCAGGAAGCGTCCGATCTTCCGGAACAGCGAAACCCGACCCTGCCGACCGTCCCGTGCTGGGGTCGGCCGACCCTTCGACTCAGTTGTGCGCGTCGAGCCGGAACTCGACTCACCAGACCGGCCCCGGCGACCGGTCGGACGGGAGGAAGCACGGCGCTCGCGCCGCGCCGCAGCGCTGGACGGACGGTTGGCGTCGTCGCGCGCCCCGCCCTGCTCCTGCTCGCGGTCCTCGCTCACGCCAATCCTCCGCTCACCGTCGCATCGACGCAGGGGTGACAGGACTTGAACCTGCAACCTGCGGTTTTGGAGACCGCTGCTCTGCCAATTGAGCTACACCCCTCCGCGGCCTGGACCCAGGCCGCACTCGGCGGGCGCCCGCCATCGCCATGGGACCGGAGTTCCACGGGAGTTCGGGCATCCAGGTACGGAAGTGTACGGCACGCCGACAGGCGGTATCCAACGGCACCCCCCGTGTCGCGCGAAGAACCGCTCCGCCGCTGGTGAGGAGCGTGTCGCCGGCCACTTCGTGCCAGTATCCCCGCATGGCCACACCGCACGCAGACCACCAGACCAGAACGCGGGTGTCCGCCCGGATCGGCGGCATCAGCGAGTCCGCCACCCTGGCCGTGGACACCAAGGCGAAGGCGCTCAAGGCCGCCGGGCGCCCGGTGATCGGGTTCGGCGCCGGCGAACCCGACTTCCCGACGCCGCAACCCATCGTGGACGCCGCGATCGCCGCCTGCTCCGACCCGAAGAACCACCGCTACAGCCCGGCCGCGGGGCTGCCGGAGCTGCGCGAGGCCATCGCCGCCAAGACCCAGCGGGACTCCGGGTACTCCGTGCAGGCCGGCCAGGTGCTGGTCACCAACGGCGGCAAGCACGCCGTCTACCAGACCTTCCAGACCCTGCTGGACCCGGGCGACGAGGTGCTGCTGCCCGCCCCGTACTGGACCACCTACCCGGAAGCGATCACCCTGCCGGGTGGAGTTCCGGTGGTGGTCCCGGCCGACGAGTCGACCGGCTACCTGGTCACCGTCGACCAGCTGGAGGCGGCCCGCACGCCGCGCACCAAGGTCCTGGTGTTCAACTCGCCGTCCAACCCGACCGGGGCGGTCTACCCGCCGGACCAGGTGGAGGCGATCGGCCGCTGGGCCGTCGAGCACGGCATCTGGGTGGTCACCGACGAGATCTACGAGCACCTGGTCTACGGCGACGCCCGGCACGTGTCGATGCCCGCCGTGGTGCCCGAGCTGGCCGACACCTGCGTGGTGCTCAACGGCGTCGCCAAGACCTACGCCATGACCGGCTGGCGGGTGGGCTGGATGATCGGCCCGCCGGACGTGATCGCGGCGGCGACGAACCTGCAGTCGCACCTGTCGTCCAACGTCGCCAACGTCTCGCAGCGGGCCGCGCTGGCGGCGGTCAGCGGCTCGCTGGACGCGGTCCACGAGATGCGCGCGGCCTTCGACCGCCGGCGGCGCACGATCGTCGAGATGCTCTCGGCGATCCCGGGCGTCAGCTGCCCCGAGCCGCGGGGCGCGTTCTACGCGTACCCGTCGGTGAAGGACGTGCTGGGCAAGGAGATCCGCGGGGTGCGCCCGAGCAGCAGCGTGGAGCTGGCCGCGCTGGTCCTCGAGCACGCCGAGGTCGCGGTGGTCCCGGGCGAGGCCTTCGGCACGCCCGGCTACTTCCGCCTCTCCTACGCCCTCGGCGACGAGGACCTGGTCACCGGGGTGGACCGGCTCGGCTCGCTGCTCGCCGAAGCGACGTGATCTCCCGGGGTGGGGGCTGCCGGACCGGGCGCCCCCACCTCCTCGCTCACCGGGGCAGGCGGACGGTGGCGGTGGCGCCGCCGAGGACGCCCTGGCCCGCGCTCTTGGCCGTGATGGCGACCTTCACCGTGCCGTCGTCGTTGATCGCCGAGACCTTGCCGGTGACGTCCACCCGCGCGCCGGTCTCGTCGTCGGGCACCACGACCGGCCGGGTGAAGCGGACCCCGTAGTGCACGATCGCGCCCGGGTCGCCGGTCCACTGGCTGACCAGGCGACCGGCCACCGCCATGGTGAGCATGCCGTGCGCGATCACGCCCGGCAGGCCGACCTCGGTGGCGAACCGCTCGTTCCAGTGGATCGGGTTGAAGTCACCGGAGGCGCCCGCGTACCGGACCAGGTCGGTGCGGGTGAGCGCCACGCTCAGCTCGGGGAGCTGGTCGCCGACCGCGACCTCGGACAACCGCACGCCCATCACGCCTCGTCCTCCCCGGTCCCGCGGGCCACCAGCATCGACTTCGCGGTGCACACCGGTTCCCCGGTGACGGTGCTGATCTCGGCCCGCACCGTGAGGAAGTCGTTGCCCGCGCGCGTCTTGATGTCGTCCACGTGCACCACGGTGACCAACCGGTCGCCGGCCTGGATCGGCCGGTGGTGGGTGAACTCCTGCTGCCCGTGCACCACGCGGCTGTAGTCCAGCCCGAGCTGCGGGTCCTCGACGAGCGCGTCGTGCGCGCCCATGGACATGATCACCGCGAACGTGGGCGGGGCGATCACGTCGGGGTACCCGGCGGCCTTGGCGGCCTCGACGTCCCGGTACAGCGGGGAGTCGTCGCCGATCGCGGTGGCGAACTCCCGGATCTTCTCCCGCCCGACCTCGTACGGCGGGGTGGGCGGGTACTCGCGTCCGATGAATGACTGGTCAAGCGGCACGCGCGCAGGCTACCCGACCCCGGGCGCCGCCCCACCCGCTTCCCGAACACCCGTGCGCCTCACCACACCGGCACGAAAAAACCCGCCCCCGGCGCCGGGGGCGGGCTCGAAGCCACTCAGGGACACTGAGCAGTCGCGAACGGCGAACCGTTCCGCGGACGTGCCTGGCTCAGCGGGTCTCCTTGTGGAGCTTGTGCGTACCGCAGTTCGGGCAGAACTTCTTCATCTCCAACCGGTCCGGGTTGTTGCGCCGGTTCTTGTTGGTGATGTAGTTGCGGTGCTTGCACTCCTCGCACGCCAGCGTGATCTTGGGTCGGACGTCGGTGGCGGCCACGGGGGTGCCTTTCTGTCTCGGTGATACTGCTGGGCGGTTCGCGGGTGATCCGCGCGGACCGTGACTGGTAGCGGTGGCCGGACTTGAACCGGCGACACAGCGATTATGAGCCGCTTGCTCTACCGACTGAGCTACACCGCCTTGCTGGGACCTTCGATGCGCCGCGCACCGGCAGCCTCAGCCGACGCAGGATGTCCCACGCAAAACAGCCACAGCACCTAGTTTACCGAGCACTGCGGCTGTCTTTCGAGCCCCAATACGGAATCGAACCGTAGACCTTCTCCTTACCATGGAGACGCTCTGCCGACTGAGCTATTGGGGCGTGTTCCCTGCGGAACGCCTAGAACTTTACACACCCTCTCGAGGCCCCTGAACAGGGGGGTCCACTTTCGGCGAAAACCCTGGTCAGGACCACTCTCCCGGCTCCGCTGGGGGTCCGCGGGCGGCGGGCGGCGCTTCAGTGCAGGAGTGTGAGGACGGTCTCGGACCGGGGACCGACGCCGCGCTTGGTGCGGGCCTTCAGCCACGCCTCGAACCGCTCCTCGGACAGCGGCCGCGAGATCAGGTAGCCCTGCGCCACGTCGCAGCCCATCTCCACCAGCTGGTCGCGCGCCGCGTCGTCCTCGACGCCCTCGGCGACCACCGCCAGGTGCAGCGAGTGGCCCAGCTCGACGATGGAGCGGACCACGGCCATGTCACCGAGGTCGGTGCCCATGCCGAGCACGAAGCTCTTGTCGATCTTCACCTCGTCCACCGGCAGCTGCCGCAGGTAGGCCAGCGACGAGTAACCGGTGCCGAAGTCGTCCACCGCCAGCACCACGCCCATCGCGTGCAGCCGCCGCAGCACCGGCAGCGACCGCTCCGGGTCGGCCATCACGCTGGACTCGGTGAGCTCGAAGGTGAGCAGCTCGGGCGGGATGTCGTGGCGCTCCAGCGCCTCGGCGACGCGGTCCGGGAAGGCCTCGTCGGCGAGGTTGCGCACCGACAGGTTCACCGCCACCGACATCCGCAGGCCGGCGTCCAGCCACTGCCGGATCTTGACCAGCGCGCACTCCATCACGAACGAGGTGAGCGCGTCGACCAGGCCGGTCGCCTCGACCAGCGGCACGAACTCGTCCGGGTCGAGCCGCCCGTACTCCGGGTGCGACCAGCGCACCAGGGCCTCCGCGCCGACCACGCTGCGCTCCGGCAGCGCGACCTTGGGCTGGTAGTGCACCTCGACCTGGCCGGTGTCCAGCGCGTGCCGGAACTGGGTGACCAGCTGGAACCGGCGCAGGAACACCTGCCCCATCGCGGGCGCGTAGCCGCGCACCACGTGCTCGCTGTTGCGCGCCGCCCGCACCGCGACGTCCGCGCGCTGCAGCAGGGTGTCGACGTCGTTCTCGCACTCGCCGTCGGCCGGCGCGGACGAGGCGTAGCCGGCCACGCCCGCGGCCTCCACCACGATCCGGTCCAGCGGGTACGGGCGGGCGATCGTCTCGCACAGGTGCTGGGCCACCTCGTGGGCCTGGGCCTCGCTGTGGTCCAGCAGCAGCACCGCGAACGAGCCCGCCTCCAGGCGGGCCAGCGGCGCCCCGCCCAGCTCCTCGCTCATCCGCTGCCCGGCGGCGACGACCATCCGGTCGCCCCAGGTGTAGCCGAGGGCCTCGCTGACCGTGGTGAGCACGTCGAGGTCGACGCGCAGCACGACCGCGGTGCGGCCGCCGCGCAGCTCCTCGGCGGCCATCTCGCGGAAGCCGGTGCGGTTGAGCAGCCCGGTCAGCGGGTCGTGGTAGGCGTCGTGGCGCAGCCGCGCGAGCAGCCGGCGGTTGTCCATCGCGGTCGCGAGGTGGCTGGCGAGCGTGTGCAGCAACCGCACGTCCGCCCGGCCGAAACCGCGCCAGCGGCTCACCCGGTCGTGCACCTCGACGGCGCCGAGCAGCTGCGTCGCGCCGCGCAGCGGGACCACCAGGGCCTCGTACGCGCCGCGCTGCCGCAGCGCCCGCCGCACCTCCTCGGGCGCTTCGAGCGTCCGGAACGAGCGCACGTGGCTGCCCGGCAGCTGGAGCAGCGGGTCCTCGCGCAACGCCGACGGCGCGGCCTGCCAGGCCGCCTCCGGCAGGTCCTCACCGGCGACGAGGGTGCTCACCTCACCGCTCGGGTCCAGCCGCAGCCGCAGCACCACGCGGGTGGCGTTGAGCTGCTCCCGGATCCGCTCGGCGACGGGCTCCCACTCGCCCACCTCCGGGACCGCCTCGCCGGGGCCCTGCCGCGGGCTCCGCTGCCCGTAGCGGGCCACGCTGAGGCTCACGTCGCTGAGCGTCTCCAGGTCGCGCTGCTCGCGCATCAGGTCCGAGTACGCCCGGTACAGGCCGATCACCGCCGCGGCGACCAGCGCCACCAGCAGCCACCCCCACGGGGTGGTCAGCGCCACCTCGTAGCTCACCAGGCCGACCGAGGTGTTGAGCAGGCCGACGGCCAGCGTGCGCACCGCCAGCCGCGCGCCGGCGGAGACGCGCATCGCGCCGCCCAGCACGTGCAGCGCGGCGAGCGCGAAGCCGCAGCTGATCAGCGAGGACGTCAGGGTGCCCACGACGGGGCCGAACCAGACCGGGGCGACCGTGACCAGCGCCTGGTTGACCGCGTGGGCGACCGCGAACGGCACCGCGATCTCCAGGCACATCACCCCGGCGTTGTAGGCGACGTGGGTGGCCGCCCGGCGCCCGACCTGGGCGCCCAGCCCGGCCAGCAGGTTCGCCGCCAGCGCCACCTCGAACGGCACCGTGAGCAGGGCGAGGATGAGCGGGATCTCGGTGAAGGAGATCGTCCAGCCGACCCGCTTGACGTCCACGTCGATCGTCAGCTGCTCGGCCAGCAGGAAGCCCATGGCCAGCAGCGGACCGAGGAACAGCAGGTCGGACCGGTAGTGGAACGGCAGCCACGCCGAGGTCAGCGCGGAGGCCAGCACCCCGGCGAGGAGCACCGCGAAGGAGAAGCCGGCGAACGTGCGCCGCCGCGCCGGGTCGACCTCGGGCCGCACCGGGGGACGCGAGTGCTCCAGTTCGGGTTGTGCACCGAGGGAGCGGTGACGCCCGACCATCCACTCTCCTCCCCGCCCGGCAGCACGGGCGCACCACGAGATCGCCGTCGCCGATCGTGACTCACGCCAGCACGCCTTGGCCAGGGGCGAACGGCCCCGCTCGCAGGCAGCGAACACCTCCGCCGACACCGGTACGAGGCACCCGTTCCGGTGACATCGCCCGGGCACGCGCAGTGACCTGCGCAGACCTCACGGGGAGCGGTGAGCACCACCGCTCGTTGGGCTCAGCACCGCGACCACGACGATCCTGTGAGCATTCCCGCAGCAACCAAACCCGCGCGCACGGTCCGCGCACGCCGGTCACCGCGGGTCACCACGGCAGCCCGAACTCGTCCAGGAAGTCGCGGACGGCCCGGTCCAGGTCGGCCAGCCCCGACTCCTCGACCGGCAGGTGCCCGGCACCGGACAGCTCGGCGACGAGGGTCGGCCCGCCGATCCGGTCGAAGAACCGCCGGGACAGCAGCGGCGGCGTCCAGCGGTCCTCGGCCGGCTGGGCGAGCAGCAGCGGCGGACCGGTGAACTCCTCCGGCGGGACCGCGGGCGGCGCGGTGAGGCAGCTGCGGACGAAGCCGAGCGCCAGCGAGCTGCCGCCGCCGCGCGGATCCGCCCACACCAGGTTGGCCAGCTGGGCGTGGTTGGAGATCGCGGCGATGTTGGCCAGCCAGTGCGCAGGCACCCGCGCGGACGCCAGCGGCCCCGGCGCCAGCCCGAGCAGCCCCGACCACCGGGCCATCTCCGGCCGGGCGGCCAGGTGGCGGCGGACCTCGGTGCGCCGCGGGTCGACGAGGCAGGTGGCGATCACCCCGGCCACCGCGTCCCCGGCGCGCGCGGCCACGTCGTAGGCCAGCCGCCCGCCGGTGCTCAGCCCGAACAGCACGATCGGCCGGTCGTCGCGGGCGCGTTCCAGCGCCACCAGGTCGAGGACGCAGTCCACCCAGTCCTGGTAGGTGGTGCCGCGCCGGGACGGGGCGGTGAGGCCGCAGCCGGGCAGGTCGGGGGCGATGTGCTCGAGATCGGCCAGCGCGGGCAGCCGCCCGTACGGGGCGAGCATCCGGCCGTAGGTGCCGATGCCGTGCAGGGAGATCAGCTTGGTCGGCGCGTGCTCGCGCGCGACGCGGTCGACGTGCACCTGGACGTCCCGCCACGGCCACCACTGCTCGGCCGGCGCGTTCTCCGCGGTGACCCGCAGGGCACCGGGGAAGAACTCCTGGTAGCGCAGCCAGTGGAGCTGTTCGTGGTAGCCGGGGCCGACGTCGGTGGCGGACCCTGGTGCGGAAGGAGCGCTCGGAGGCACACCACGAAGGTACGGAGTCGGCAGGACTGTGCGCATCGACCGGCAGCAGGCTCGCGAGTGGTTCGGGCGGGCGCGAGTGGCCCGTCTGGCCAGCGCAGACACGTCCGGGCGACCGCACCTGGTGCCGATCACGTTCGCCGTCGCCGGCGATGTGGTCGTCACCGCGGTCGACCACAAGCCGAAGCGGACCACGCAGCTGCGGCGGCTCCGCAACGTGGTGGAGAACCCGCAGGTCACGGTGCTCGCGGACCACTACGACGACGACTGGGACCGGCTGTGGTGGGTCCGCGCCGACGGCCGTGCCGAGGTGGCCGACGCGCCCGACCACCCGGACCTCGTCGCCGCGCTCGTCGCGAAGTACCCGCAGTACCGGGAAGAACGCCCGAACGGGCGGCTGATCGTGGTGCGGGTGGACCGGTGGAGCGGCTGGCGGCCGTGACCTCAGTCCCGCGGGTCGAGCCGGACCACGTCGGAGTCCAGGTCCAGCGGGCCGCCGGACTCGCGCTCGTCCTCCTTGACCACTTCCACCCAGGCCAGGTGCTCCAGCTGGTGCCGGGCGCCCGCGTTGAACAGGCCCTCGACGCCCAGCACCGCGGACCCGGACGGTCGCGCCTCCCGCTCCGGCTGCGCAGCTGCTCGCCGCTCCTGCCGCCGCCTCGCGCGGCCCGCCCGGTCGATGGCCATGCACCCAGGCTAACCGGGCGAACCACGCACCGGCCGCCGTCGGCGGACTCCCGCCACCGCTCGCGTAGGCTGCCAGACGTGCCCGATCCGTACTTCGTCCAGGTCAGCACGGCGGAGCTCGAGGACCTGGGACGGGCGCTGGCCGTGGTCGACCAGCACGCCGAGCTCAACCACCGCTACCGGAAGGTGCTCGCCGACTCGCAGCGGGTGCTGACCGCCCCGGAGATCCGCCTCACCCAGGCCCGCGGACTGGCCAAGCGGCTCATGGTCCTGCTCAAGGCCGCCGGGCCGGACTTCCGCAGCCGCCTGCCCGAGGCGGCGCGCACCGCGCTGGACGCCGGGTCGGCGCAGGCCACCGCCCTGGTCCACGACGACGGACCCGGCTGACCCACCCCCCTTGGACACGGGGTGGACATCGGGTTGTATCCTTTTCACCGCACGCCAGGTTGCCCGAGCGGCCAAAGGGAGCTGACTGTAAATCAGCCGGCATTGCCTTCGGAGGTTCGAATCCTCCACCTGGCACGCAGGAACCGGCCCCGTGACCACCAGGTCGCGGGGCCGGTTTCGTCGTTGGGCGAGGTTCGGGCGCGTACCCACCGCGGCACCGGCGCACCCGGTAGCGTGTTCGCACGACACGACGCTGCGTCTCAACGGGAGGTAAGACACGTGGCAAACCCGTCCTTCGACGTGGTGAGCAAGGTGGACCACCAGGAGGTGGACAACGCGCTCAACCAGGCGGCCAAGGAGCTCGCCAACCGGTTCGACTTCCGCGGCACCGGCACAAAGATCCAGTGGTCCGGGGAGAACGCGGTCGTGCTGGAGTCCGAGACCGAGGAGCGCTGCAAGGCCGCGATCGAGGTCTTCAAGGAGAAGCTGATCAAGCGCGGCGTCTCGCTGAAGGCCCTGGACATGGGCGAGCCGGCCAGTTCCGGGCAGGTCTACAAGGCCACCGGCAAGATCGTGCAGGGCATCTCGCAGGACGTGGCGAAGAAGATCTCGAAGAAGATCCGCGACGAGGGCCCGAAGGGCGTGCAGGCGCAGATCCAGGGCGACCAGCTCCGGGTCTCCGGCAAGAAGAAGGACGACCTGCAGGCGGTCATCCAGCTGTTGAAGTCGTCCGACTTCGACGTGGCCCTCCAGTTCGAGAACTACCGCTGACACCGCTGGTCGCGAGGTGCCGCCGAGCTCCCGCGACGGCACCTCACGGGCGGTGCGCGCCGCACCGGGCTCCGGCGGCGCCGGGGAGGGAGCGGCACCACCGGAGTGGACGGGGAGGTTTTTCCGGGTGAAGGGGATCGTGCTGGCCGGGGGCAGCGGGACGCGGCTGCACCCGTTGACCCAGGTCGTGTCGAAGCAGCTGCTGCCCGTCTACGACAAGCCGATGGTGTACTACCCGCTCTCGGTGCTGATGCTGGCCGGGATCCGGGACGTGCTGCTCATCTCCACCCCGGAGGACGTGCCGCTGTTCCAGCGGCTGCTCGGCGACGGCTCGCAGTTCGGCATCGAGATCTCCTACGCCGAGCAGCCCGAGCCCAACGGCCTCGCCGAGGCGTTCGTGATCGGCGCCGACTTCGTCGGTGACGACTCGGTGGCGCTGGTGCTCGGCGACAACATCTTCTACGGCCAGGGCTTCTCCGGGCTGTTGCAGCAGTGCGTGCGGGACCTCGACGGCTGCACGCTGTTCGGCTACCCGGTGCGCGACCCCGAGCGCTACGGCGTCGGCGAGGTCGACGACGAGGGCCGGCTGGTGTCCATCGTGGAGAAGCCGGCCGAGCCGAAGTCCGACATGGCCATCACCGGGCTGTACTTCTACGACAACCACGTGGTGGACATCGCCAAGGGCCTCACCCCGTCGGCGCGCGGCGAGCTGGAGATCACCGACGTCAACCTCACCTACCTGCGGGAAGGCCGCGCGCGGCTGACGCCGCTGGGCCGCGGCTTCGCGTGGCTGGACACCGGCACGCACGACTCGCTGCTGGAGGCCGGCCAGTTCGTGCAGGTGCTGGAGCACCGCCAGGGGGTGCGGATCGCCTGCCTGGAGGAGATCGCGCTGCGGATGGGCTACATCACCCCGGAGCACTGCTACGAACTGGGCTCCCGGCAGGCGAAGTCCGGCTACGGCCAGTACGTGATGGACATCGCCCGCCGGGCCGGCGCCGCGGTCTGAGGCGTCACCAGACCGGCGGGAGCTGGTGACCCGCCATGCCTTCGAGGCGGCGGATGCGGTCCGCCATCGGCGGGTGCGTGGAGAACAACCGCGCCATCCGCTCGCCGGGGCGGAACGGGTTGGCGATCATCAGGTGCGACTGGGACACCAGCTGCGGTTCCGGGGCCAGCGGCGCCTGCTGGGTGCCGCGCTCCAGCTTGCGCAGCGCGGAGGCGAGCGCGAGCGGGTCGCCGGTGAGGTTCGCCCCGGACGCGTCGGCCTGGTACTCGCGGGAGCGGCTGACGGCCATCTGCACCACGGCCGCCGCGATCGGCCCGAGCAGCGCGACGAGCAGCACCGCGAACAGGTTGGGGCGGTCCTCGTCCTGGCCGCCCGCCATGCCGAAGAACAGGCCGAAGTTGGCCAGGAAGGTCACCACGCTCGCCAGCGCGCCCGCCACGCTGGAGATCAGGATGTCCCGGTTGTACACGTGCGAGAGCTCGTGGCCGAGGACCGCGCGGAGCTCGCGCTCGTCGAGCAGTTCGAGGATGCCGGCCGTGCAGCACACCGCGGCGTTGCGCGGGTTGCGGCCGGTCGCGAAGGCGTTGGGGGCGCGGGTCGGGCTGATGTAGAGCGCGGGCATCGGTTGCTTGGCCGAGGTGGCCAGCTCCCGGACGATCCGGTACATGGCGGGTTGCTCCGCCTCGGACACCGGCCGCGCGTGCATGGCGCGCAGCGCCAGCTTCGCCGAGTTGAAGTAGGCGTACCCGTTCATGCCCAGCGCGACGACCAGCGCGATGACGAGCCCGGTGCGGCCGAACAGCGAGCCGACGAGCAGCACCAGCGCGCTCATGCCGCCGAGCAGCAACGCCGTTTTCAATCCGTTGAAGTGACTGTGCACCGTGCCTGCCTCCACCAAGGGCCCCACGGGGGCCGACACCTTCTGGGTGGTCTCAGGGCGGACGATCTCCCCGCTCTCGTAGACGGTCTACCCACAGAACGAGTCGACGTGAGGCCTAGTTCCGCGTGTGCCGAAGGCAACTCGCAGCCTCCCCGAGGCGATCTCGGACGTGCCGCCGGTTGTTGAATGTGAAACCACGTCCACCGTACCCGGCTCAGGAAGGACCCCCACATGATCTTCGGCAAGCTCCGGCGTCGTCCGCGACACGGTGCAGGCGCCGCCGGACTGCTCCCGACCCCGCTGGACAGCGGCGTCATCACCCTCCAGGTGCAGGACGAGCGGGGGCAGCTGCTGCCGGGCGCGGTCGTGACGCTGACCGGTCGGCTCAACCAGCGGACCGCGCACGGCGTCACCGACAACTACGGCAGCTTCACCACCTCGGTCTCGCCGGGCACGCACCGGCTGTCGATCAGCGCGGGCGGCTACCGCCGCTCCAGCACGCAGGTGGAGGTCGGGGTCAACCAGCACCTGCAGCTCGGCACCGTCCGGCTGGAGCCGGACGAGTCGCTGAAGCCGCCGCTGCCCGGCCGGTACCGGTTCGACCCGTACCACACCGAGATCCGGTTCACCGCGCCGCACATCGGCATGTCCAAGATCCACGGCGCGTTCCGGGAGTTCGACGGCGTCGTGGAGGTGGCGGAGCGGTTCGAGGACTCCCGCATCGAGGTGGTGATCGACGCCGCGAGCGTCGACACCGGGGTCGCGATGCGCGACGAGCACCTGCGCTCGGCGGACTTCTTCGACGTGGCGAACCACCCGCACCTGCGGTTCACCAGCGACCGGTTCACGCACCTGCGAGCGGACCGCTGGTCGGTCAGCGGGCACCTGACGCTGCGCGGCACCACCCGTCCCGTCGAGCTGGCCACGACCTACCTGGGTCAGCGGAAGTGGCAGGGGCCGGGCTTCGACGGCGACCTGCGCGTGGCCTGCCACTCGACCGCGACGCTGCACCGCGAGGACTTCGCGGTGAACTGGAAGGCCACGCTGGCCAAGGGCATCGCGGTGGTCGGCGCCACCATCGACCTCGAGATCGGCGTCCAAGCCGTCCGAGAGCAGTGACCCACCGCTCCGGGACCGGTGACCAACGCCACCCGGAGCGGTGAACCCACGCGATCCCGGTGGGGCCCTGGCACCTGGTCCCCACCGGGATCGCGCGACAGGACGCTCACGCCCCCTCGGTCACGGGTGGAGTTCGAGGGTGCAGCACTTGGGGCCGCCGCCTGACTTCCGGAGCTCCGAGACGTCCACCAGGACCGGCTCGTAGCCGCGGTCGGCCAGCTGCGCGGCCAGCGCGGTCGCCTCGACCGGCAGGACCACGTGCTTGCCGTCGGAGACCCCGTTGAGCCCCAGGCAGGCCGCGTCGGCCTCGCTCGCGATCACGGCGTCCGGGAACATCCGCTCCAGCACGCGCCGCGACCCGTCGGAGAACGCCTCCGGGTAGTAGGCGATCCGCGCCCCCGGCCCCCGCCGCAGCACGAACAGCGCGGTGTCCAGGTGGTAGTACCGCGGGTCGACCAGGCGCAGCGACACCACCGGCACGCCGAGGACCTCCTGCGCCTCGGCGTGCGCCTCCGGGTCGGTGCGGAACCCGGTGCCCGCCAGCAGCACCTCGCCGGTCCAGGCGAAGTCGCCCTCGGCCTCGTTGGTGCGGGACGGCATCACCAGGTCCCGGTACCCGCGCGTGGTGAACCAGCGCCGGAAGTGCTCGGCCTCGGCGGCCCGCTGCGGCGCGCGGAACCGGGCGCCGAGCACCTTGCCGCCGATCACGGTCGCCGAGTTGGCCGCGAAGACCATGTCCGGCAGCCCCGGCTGGGGCTCGACGACGTCGACGGTGTGGCCGAGGCGCTCGTAGGTGCGCTTGAGCTCGGTCCACTGGGCCATCGCCCGGTCGACGTCCACCGGCGTCCCGGGGTCCATCCACGGGTTGATCGAGTACTCGACGGTGAAGTACTGCGGCGGGCACATCACGTAGTGCCGCGGGCTGGCCTGCGGCGACTCGAGGGCAGTGGCTCCTTGCTCGGCGATGACCGTCATGAATCGAAATGTAAGCGGAGTCGAGAGCACGCATCAACGCCGCTCCGTTCGATTCGTGCGGCAGAATGTTGCGTATGGACGCGCTGGATCATCGAATCATTTCGCACCTGGTGGCCGACGCCCGGGCGAGCTACGCGGAGATCGGTGCGCAGGTCGGGCTCTCCGCCCCCGCGGTGAAGCGGCGGGTGGACAAGCTGCTGGACCTGGGCGTGCTGCGGGGCTTCACCGCGGTCGTCGACCCGGAGGCGCTCGGCTGGGGCACCGAGGCGTTCGTCGAGGTCCACTGCGCCGGCAACGTCCCCGCGCACCGCATCCGCACCGGCCTGGAACCGCTGCCCGAGGTGGTGGCGGCCTACACCGTCTCCGGGCAGGCGGACGCGATCGTGCACCTGCGCGCGGCGAACATCCACCACCTCGAGGAGGCGATGGAACGGCTGCGCTCGGTCGACTTCGTGAGCCGCACGGTCTCCACCGTGGTCCTGTCCCGACTGCTGGAGCGCCAGCCCGAGCCCGAGTGAGGCGGCCGTCAGCCGCGGGCGGCCCGGCGGCCGTTCCAGGGCTCGAAGCCCGCGATCTCGGCGTCCTTCGCGGAGCGGAACCACACGTCGGCGACGATCTCCGAGTAGTGCGGCGAGTCCGGGGTGTGGTACTGCCGGGACGCCGAGTGACCCTTGACCATCGGGCCGGTGCCGGACCAGCCGTGGTCCTGCCCCGGGTGCGGGCCCGTGCCCGGGGTGCGGTGCGGCAGCGGCGGCGCGTCGGGGTCCTCGACGACCGGGATGACCTGCGTCGCCTCCGCGCCGACCGGCGGCACGTACGGCGTCTCCGGCTGCGCCCCGTCCTCCATCGACTCGAGCAGCGACCGCAACTGCCCGGACAGGCGCTCCGGGTCGGTCAGCTGCCCGGCGAAGCCGGTCAGCTCCGGTGCGGGCTCCTCGCCGGGCGTCGCCGCGGCGTCCTCGTCCTGCGACGCAGCGGTCTCGCCCCGCTCGGCGCCGTCGCTCGACGCACCGGTCTCGGCCGGACCGGCACCCGCCGTCTCCGGCGACGGTTCGCCGCGCGCACCGCCGTCCTCGGCGGCCGGTCCGCCGCGCGCGGCGGTCTCCGCACCCGGCTCGCTGCGCTGGGTCGTCTCCGCCGGGTCGGCCTCCGAGCCGTCGCGGCCGGACGGACCGTCGGCGGGCTCGGCGCGCTGCTCGGCCACCGGGACGCGCGGTCGCACCGCGGTCACCGCGACGTCCGGCGGGGCCTCCGGGTCGGCGTGCTGCACCGACTCGTCCCACCTGCGGAACCAGCTGTTCTCGGTGTCCTCGTCCTCCGGCGCGCGCAGACGCGGGTCCGCCCACGCGCGCGGGGGCCGGTCCCAGTCACCGATCGGCGGCTCGTCGGCGTCGTGCGGCCGCGCCGGGTGCAGCAGGTCCAGCGGCTCCCGGGCGGTCTCCGGCTCCACGTAGCCGGGCTGGTCGTAGCCGTCCTCGTCGTAGCCGGGCTCGTCGTGGTCGGCCGAGCCGTGGTCGTACTGGGCGGCCTCGTACTCCGCCAAGCGCCGCTGCACCGGGCGGACGAACAACAACCAGGTGATCAGGGCGCCGAGCGCGAACGCGGCGAGGCTCCACAGCCACACCTGGGTGAACAACCAGGTGATCACGAGCGATGTCCTTCCTCACGAGCTCCGGCGCCGCCGGTCGGTCCCGGCATACCTACCACGCAGCACCACACCGACGAGGTGTCGTGACCGGCTCGTGATCCAGCAGCCCCCACCACGGCTCAGCGGGTCCGGGCCACCACGTAGTCGACCAGCGCCGCCAGCGCGTCCCGCGCCGGGGCGTCGGGCAGCGAGGCGAGCTCCTCGCGTGCGTCACCGGCGTAGGAGTCCAGCGTCGCGCGGCTGCGGGCCAGGCCGTTCGACTCGCGCAGCAGGTCCAGCGCCTCGCGCACCTCGTCGTCGTCCGACAGCGGGCGGGACAGCAGGTCGCGCAACCGCGGGTCGGTGTCCGGGTCGGCCAGCGCGTACAGCATCGGGAGGGTGCGCACGCCCTCGCGCAGGTCGGTGCCCGGCGTCTTGCCGGACTCGTCGGCCGGCGAGGCGATGTCGATGATGTCGTCGGAGATCTGGAAGCCGATGCCGACGAGCCGGCCGATCCGCTCCAGCGACGCCACCGTCTTCTCGTCCGCGCCCGAGAACCAGGCACCGAACCGGCCCGCGGTGGCGATCAGCGAACCGGTCTTCTCGTAGACCACCCGCAGGTAGGAGTCGACGGCGTCCTCGTCGGCGCCGAGCCCGACGGTCTCCCGCATCTGCCCGGTGACCAGCAGCTCGAAGGTGCCCGCCATCGAGCGGACCGCCTCCGCGCCCAGGTCGGCGATGAGCGCCGACGCCCGCGCGAACAGGAAGTCGCCGGTCAGGATGGCGACCGAGTTGTCCCAGCGGGCGTTGGCGCTGCTCGCGCCGCGCCGCATGGTGGCCTCGTCCATCACGTCGTCGTGGTAGAGCGTGGCCAGGTGGATCAGCTCCACCACCGCCGCGGACTTGATCACCTCGTCCGCGTGCGGGTCGCCGAAGTGCGCGGCCAGCAGCGTGAACAGCGGCCGGAACCGCTTGCCCCCCGCCTCCACCAGGTGCAGCGAGGTGCGGGTCGCGAACTCGAACTCGCTCTGCACCGAGTCGTGCAGCAAGCGCTCCACCCGATCGATGCCCTGCTGCACCGAGTCGGCCAACGCCGAGTCGGCGATGTCGATCCCGGTTCCGTTGCCCTTGATCAGCTCGCTGATCGGGTCACCCGCTGGCCTGCTCACGTCACCGTCGCCTTCGCTCCCCCAACGTTCGCCCTACCGGCGTGCACTCTACGACACGAAGCCACCGACGTTCGCCCAGTCCAGCGCCAGAGTCGGCAGGACGCCCAGCAGCAGGGTGACGACGACACCGAGAGTGATCGCGGCTGTCGTGAACGCACCCGGCACGCTCACGGTCGGGCCGTCCTCGGCCGGGTCGTTGAAGTACATCACCACGATGACGCGGAGGTAGAAGAACGCGGCGACCGCGCTGGCCACCAGGGCCACCACGACCAGCGGCGCCATCCCGTCGGCCAGCGCCGCCTCGAACACCACGAACTTGCCGATGAAACCGCTGGTCAGCGGGATGCCGGCGAGGGCGAACAGCAGGAAGGCGAACACCCCGGCGACCAGCGGCGACCGCTTGGCCAGCCCCGCCCAGTCGGAGAGGTGAGTCGCCTCACCGTCCGACCGGCGCACGAGACTGATCACACCGAACACCGCGATCGTGGTGAACCCGTAGGCGAGCAGGTAGAACAGCGTGCTGGACAGGCCACGCTCGGTCAGCGCGATGGCGCCGATGAGCATGAACCCGGCGTGCGCCACCGAGGAGTAGGCGATCATCCGCTTGATGTCCTGCTGGGTGAGGCCGAGCACCACGCCGATGACCATCGAGGCGATGGCGATGGCCCACAGCACGCCCTTCCACTCCCAGCTCGACGCCTGGAACCCGACCTGCAGCACGCGCAGGATCGCGCCGAAGGCGGCGACCTTGGTGCAGGCGGCCATGAAACCGGTCACCGCGGTCGGCGCGCCCTGGTACACGTCCGGGGTCCAGGTGTGGAACGGGCCCACCGAGGCCTTGAACAGCAGGCCCACCAGCAGCAGGCCGAGCCCGGCGAACAGCAGGGTGTCCGAGCGGTCCGACCCGGCGGTGGCGTCGGCGATGGCCTGCAGCTTCACCGAGCCCGCGTAGCCGTAGAGCAGCGCCAGGCCGTACAGGAAGAACGCCGAGGCGAAGGCACCGAGCAGGAAGTACTTCACCGCCGCTTCCTGCGACAGCAGCCGGCGCCGCTTGGCCAGCCCGCACATCAGGTACAGCGGGAGGCTCAGCACCTCCAGCGCGATGAACATGGTGAGCAGGTCGTTGGCCGCGGTGAACACCAGCATCCCGCCGAGGGAGAACAGGGCGAGCGGGAAGACCTCGGTGCGCATCCCGGAGACCGCGGCCGCGGCGCGGCTCATGGTGCCCGGCCCCTCGGCGGCCCGGGACTCGGCGACGAACGCGCCGCCCGACTCCACCGAGCGGTCGGCGATGAGCAGGATCGCGGCCAGCCCGAGCGCGAGCAGGGTGCCCCACAGGAACAGCGTCGGCGGGTCGACCGCCAGGGTGTCCGAGAGCGTGGTCACCCCGGTGCCGCCCGAGCGGGCGTGGACGGCCAGCGCCACCCCGGCGGCCACGATCGTCACCAGGCTCAGCCCCACCTGCACCGGCCAGCGCTGGTGCCGCGGCAGGAACGCCTCCACCAGGATCGCCAGGCAGGCCGCGCCGAGGACGATCAGGATCGGTGCGATCGCCGCGTAGTCGATCGGCGGGATCTCCACGGACTGCAGCTGCGCCAGTGCGCCGCTCGTCATGACACCCACTGTCAGTTACCTCCCTGCGAGGTCACGGGGTCGGTGACGCCGACCTCGCTCATGGTTGCCGCGACCGACGGGTTGATCACGTCCAGCACCGGCTTCGGGTAGAAGCCGAGCGCGAGCACCAGCACGATCAGCGGGGTCAGCACGGCGATCTCGCGGGCGCCGAGGTCGGCGATCCGCAGCCGGTGCGCGCCCGCGCCGTTCGGGTCGGTCACCGCGCCCGGACCGGCCGCGGCGCCCAGCAGCGCGTCCCCGCGCACCGGGCCCTGCATGGTGCGCTGGTAGAGCCACAGCACGTAGACGGCGGCCAGCACCATGCCGACGGTGGCCAGCACGGTGTACACCGGCCGGGTCTCGAACGAGCCGATGAGCACCAGGAACTCGCTGATGAACGAGTTGGTGCCGGGCAGCGACAGGGTGCTCAGCCCGGCGATCAGCAGCGTCCCGGCCAGCAGCGGCGTCACCTTCGCCATGCCGCCGTAGTCGGCGATGCGGGTGGAGCCGCCGCGGGTGATCACCATGCCGATCACCAGGATCAGCATGCCGGTCGCGATGCTGTGGTTGACCATGTAGGACACCGAGCCGGCGTGCGCCTGCGAGGTGAACGCGAAGATGCCCAGCGCGATGAACCCGAAGTGCGCGATCGAGACGTAGGCGATGAACCGCTTGAAGTCGGTCTGCCCGAACGCCTGGAACGAGCCGTAGAGCACGCCGATGACCGCCAGCACCAGCACCAGCGGCGCGAGCACCTGCGAGGCCTCCGGCGTGAGCGGGAGGCTGTAGCGCAGGAAGCCGAACGTGCCGACCTTGTCCAGCACGCCGACCACGATGACCGCGACCCCGATCGGCGCCTGCTGCGCGGCGTCCGGCAGCCAGGTGTGGAACGGCACCAGCGGGGCCTTGATGGCGAACGCGGTGAAGAAGCCGAGGAACAGCCACACCTGCACGCTCGTCGGCGCGTCCCGCAGCACCGGCACCAGCTCCTCCCAGGCGAAGGTGCCGCGGCCGGTGGCCTCAGCGCTGTAGACGTAGGCGCCGATCGCCGAGGCCAGCATGATCAGGCCGCCGAGGAACGAGTACAGGAAGAACTTCACCGCGGCGTAGGTGCGCTTCTCCCCGCCGTAGCCGCCGATGAGGAAGTACATCGGGACCAGCATGATCTCGAACAGCACGTAGAACAGGAACAGGTCGGTCGCGGCGAACACCGCCACCGTCAGCGCCTGCTCCAGCAGCAGCAGCGAGAAGAAGCCGCCGTGGGTGCGTCCCTCCGGCAGCCGCTCGCCCCAGCTGTAGCCGAGCACCAGCGGGGTGAGCAGCGCGATCACCGCGATCATCACCAGCGCGATGCCGTCCACGCCGAACGAGAAGCTGATGTCGAAGGCCGGGATCCAGGCCAGCGAGCTGGTGAGCTGCAAGCGCGGCCCGGCCGGGTCGTAGGCGGCCCACGCGGCCAGCGCGAGCGCGATCTCCACCAGGGAGAACCCGAGCGCGGTCCACTTCGCCGCGGGCGCGTTGCCGCGCAGCAGCGCCACCACCACCGACCCGACGATCGGCAGCAGGACCATTGCGACGAGCAGGGTCATCGGATCTCCTCCCGGAGCTCGCTCCGCCAGCAGGATCCACAGTGGACGTGCAGTTCCACCCGGAACTGCCCTTGGGTGCGCGAGAGCGTCGTCATGTCGGGATCCCCACGGCCATCAGGGCGGCGACCACCACGACGCCGCCGAAGAGCATGGACAGGGCGTAGGAGCGGACGAACCCGGTCTGCCAGCGGCGCAGCTTCCCGGAGCTGAAGCCCAGGACGCCTGCGATGCCGTTGACCGCGCCGTCCACGCCCTTGTCGTCCACAGTGACCAGTCCGCGCGCCAGGGCGAACGCCGGGCGCACCGCGATGGCGTTGTTCAGCGCGTTGCCGCCGAGGTCGGCGCGAGCCGCGCGCACGATCGGCGACACCCGCACCGGGCGCTCCACCGGCACCGGCTTGCGCCCGACCAGCAGCCAGGCGACCAGCACGCCGAGCGCGGAGACCACCACGGTGAGCACCGGGATCATCGCGTGCGGGATCGCGCTGTGCCCGGACTCCTGGAGCTCGCCCAGCGACGGCGCCAGGAAGCTGACCAGCCGGTCGCCGCCGGCGAAGAACATGCCCGCGGCCACGGAGCCGACGGCCAGCACGACCATCGGCGCGGTCATGATCGTCGGCGACTCGTGCGGGTGGAAGTCCTGGCCGTTGCCGGCCTTCAGCTTCTCCCAGCGCTTCTCGCCGAAGAAGGTCATGAGCACCAGGCGCGTCATGTAGAAGGCGGTGATGCCCGCGCCCAGCAGCGCCGCGCCGCCGAACACCCAGCCGCGCCAGCCCTCCTGGCCGAACGCCGCCTCGATGATGGCGTCCTTCGAGTAGTAGCCGGACAGGAACGGGAAGCCGATCAGCGCCAGGTAGCCGAGGCCGAAGGTGGCGAAGGTGATCGGCATGTACCGGTAGAGGCCGCCGAACTTGCGCATGTCGACCTCGTCGTGCATGCCGTGCATCACCGAACCGGCGCCGAGGAACAGCCCGGCCTTGAAGAAGCCGTGGGTGAGCAGGTGCATGATGCCCAGCGCGTACCCGGCCGGGCCGAGCCCGACGGCCAGCATCATGTAGCCGATCTGGCTGACCGTGGAGTACGCCAGGACCTTCTTGATGTCGTCGTAGGCGCAGCCGATGACGCACCCGACCAGCAGCGTCACCGCACCGACGATCGTCACCGCCAGCTGCCCGCCCGGGGACAGCGAGTACAGCGGGTTGGCGCGGGCGATCAGGTACACGCCCGCGGTGACCATGGTCGCGGCGTGGATGAGCGCGGAGACCGGCGTCGGGCCCTCCATCGCGTCCGGCAACCACGCCTGCAGCGGCACCTGGCCGGACTTGCCGCAGGCGCCCAGCAACAGCAGCAGCGTGATGGCCAGCAGCACGCCCGGCGAGAGCTCGCCGGCGCGGGCGAACACCTCGGCGTACTGCGTGGTGCCGAGGTTGGCGAACAGCAGGAAGATCGCCAGCGCCAGGCCGACGTCGCCGACCCGGTTCATCACGAACGCCTTGGTGGCCGCCGCGGCCGCCGACGGGCGGCCCTGCCAGAACCCGATCAGCAGGTAGGAGGCGAGGCCGACGCCCTCCCAGCCGAGGTACAGCGTCACGAAGCTGTTGCCCAGCACCAGCACCAGCATCGCCGCGACGAACAGGTTCAGGTAGGCGAAGAACCGGCGCCGCTCGGTGTTGTCCCGCCCGGTGCGGCCATGCTGGTCGTGCGCCATGTAGCCGATCGAGTAGAGGTGGATCAGCGAGCCCACCCCGGTGATCAGCAGCACGAACACCATCGACAGCGGGTCCATCCGGAGCCCGAAGTCGACCTGCAGGGCGTTGACCGGGATCCACGAGAACAGGTGCAGCTCGCGCAGCTGCTCGCTCTCCGGCAGCCCGGAGATCGAGCCGAACAGCACCACCCCGTACACGAAGGACGCGATCACCGTGGCGCAGCCGAGGACGTGCCCCCAGCCGTTGGCCCGGCGTCCGGCGACGAGCAGGACCAGCGCGCCCAGGGCGGGGAACGCGACCAGCAACCAGGCGTTCTGCTGGACACCGCCGGCAGCCGCCGTCACCTCAGGACTGGCGGCGAGGAAGGCCCCGGTAGTCATCATTGCCGTCACCACGCGCCCTCTCAGTACTTCAGCAGGTTGGCGTCATCGACCGAGGCCGAGCGACGCGTCCGGAAGATCGACATGATGATGGCCAGGCCGACCACCACCTCGGCCGCCGCGACCACCATCACGAAGAAGGCCATGACCTGCCCGTGCGTCGACCCCTCGATGCGGGCGAAGGTCACCAGGCTCAGGTTGACCGCGTTGAGCATCAGCTCGATGCACATGAACACCACGATCGCGTTGCGCCGCACCAGGACGCCGACCGCGCCGATGGTGAACAGCAGCGCCGAGAGCAGCAGGTAGTACGTGGGGGTCACTGCCGGACCTCCTCGGTGGTGGCGTGCTCGGATCCGTGACCGTTCTTCGTCCCGGTGCCGTTGCCGCGCGGCTCGTCCGCCGGCTGCTCGGGCACCTCGGGCGAGGCCTCGTGGTGGCCGGCGGTGAGCGCGTGCGGGTCGGGGGCAGGCGTCTCGCCCTTGACCAACCGGCGCTCCTCCACCAGCCGCTCGGCGGGCAGGCTCTCCAGCAGCTCGGACAGCGACTCCGGCGCGACCGACCCGTCCGGCAGCAGCGCGGGCACGGCCACCGAGTTCGCGGTGGCGTACACGCCGGGGCCGGGCAGCGGCGACGGGCGCCCGCTGCGGAAGCGGGCGTTGGCGCGCTCGCGCTGGCTCACCCGCGGGCCGCGGCCCTTGCCGCCGTAGGCCAGCACCATCGCGCCGACCGCGGCGGTGATGAGCAGCGCCGAGGTCAGCTCGAACGGGAACAGGTAGTCGGTGAAGATCAGCCGCCCGAGGCCGCCCGCACCACCGCCCTGCGGCGTCCACGGGTTCAGCGGCGCGGCGACGGGCACGTCGGTGAGCGCCCGCGCCAGCCCGGACACCAGCAGCGCGGCCAGGCCGATGCCGCCGATGCCGGCCCACAACCGCTGCCCGCGCAGCACCTCCACGACCGAGTCGGAGGAGTCGCGGCCGACCATCATCAGCACGAACAGGAACAGCATCATGATCGCGCCGGTGTAGACGATGATCTGCGTGAAGCCGAGGAACTGCGCGCTCTGCGCCATGTAGAGCACGCCGAGGCACAGCATCGTCAGCACCAGCCACAGCGCGGAGTGCACCGCGTTGCGCGCGAACACCATGCCCAGCGCGCCGACCAGCGCCAGCGGTCCGAGGATCCAGAAGACCGCGGTCTCACCGGCGCCCACGGTGGCGCCCTGTGCCAGTACCTGCGCGGTTGCGAGGGTCATCGCCTGGCCTCCTCGTGCCCGGACTCGACCGTCTCGTCCGCCGGGACCCCGCGCTGCCGGGCGAGCTCAGGACCGCGCACGTAGTAGTCCTGCTCGTCGTCGCCCAGCCGCATCGGGTGCGGCGGCTGCTCCATGCCGGGCAGCAGCGGCGCCAGCATGTCCTCCTTGGTGTAGATGAGGTCCTGGCGGTTGTCGTCGGCGGTCTCGTACTCGTTGGTCATCGTCAGCGCCCGCGTCGGGCACGCCTCGATGCACAACCCGCAGCCGATGCAGCGCAGGTAGTTGATCTGGTAGTTCTTGCCGTAGCGCTCACCGGGCGAGTAGCGCTCCTCCTCGGTGTTGTCCCCGCCCTCCACGAAGATCGCGTCAGCGGGGCACGCCCAGGCGCACAGCTCGCAGCCCACGCACTTCTCCAGCCCGTCCGGGTGCCGGTTGAGCTGGTGCCGCCCGTGGTACCGGGGCGCCGGGACCTTCTTGACCTCCGGGTACTCCTCGGTGACGACCTTCTTGAACATCGTCGAGAAGGTGACGCCGAAGCCCTTGATCGGATCAAACATTCCCATGAGGCGCCTCCTCGCCCTCCGCGCTCTCGACCTCGCCCGCGGCACCGGTGCGCACCGGGGTGCGGCGCGGCGGCGTCTCGGGAACCTTGAGGTCGAGCGGCGGGATCGGGTAGCCGCTGCCCGCCAGCGGCACGTCGTCGGTGTCCTTCTCCGGGCGGCGGTCCGGGATCAGGAACGTGGCCACCAGCAGCACCGCGATCACGACGGCGCCGCCGATGAGGAACTGCTGCGTGGTGACCGTGCCGTCGTTGCGCAGCGCGCGGATCACCGTCACCGCGATGATCCACAGCAGGCTGCACGGGACCAGCACCTTCCAGCCCAGGTTCATGAACTGGTCGTAGCGCAGGCGGGGCAGGGTGCCGCGCAGCCAGACGAAGAAGAACAGGAAGGCCAGCGTCTTGCCGAGGAACCACAGCACCGGCCACCACCCGGTGTTGAGCACCCCGTCGCCGACCAGCGACAGCGGCCACGGCGCGCGCCAGCCGCCGAGGAACAGCGTGGTCGCCAGCGCCGAGACGGTGACCATGTTGATGTACTCGGCGAGGAAGAACAGCGCGAACTTCAGCGACGAGTACTCGGTGTGGAAGCCGCCGACCAGCTCCGACTCGGCCTCCGGGAGGTCGAACGGGGCGCGGTTGGTCTCACCGACCATCGAGATCACGTAGACCGCGAAGCTGAACGGCAGCAGCAGGAAGAACCAGCCGTGCTGCTGGGCCTCGACGATGCCCGAGGTGGACAGCGTCCCCGCGTACATGATCACCGCGACGAACGACAGGCCCATCGCGATCTCGTAGGAGATCACCTGCGCCGCCGAGCGCAGCGACCCGAGCAGCGGGTACGGCGACCCGGACGACCAGCCGGCCAGCACGATGCCGTACACGCCGACGGAGGCGCAGGCCAGCACCACCAGCAGGCCGACCGGCAGGTCCACCAGCTGCAGCGCGGTCCGCTCGCCGAAGATGGTCACCTCGGGCCCGACCGGGATCACCGAGAACGACACCATCGCCGGCGTCGCCGCGACGACCGGCGCCAGGAAGTAGACCCACTTGTCCGCCAGGACCGGGCGGATGTCCTCCTTGAACGCCAGCTTCAGGCCGTCGGCCAGCGACTGCAGCAGGCCGAACGGGCCCGCCCGGTTCGGCCCGGGCCGGTGCTGCATCTTCCCGAGCACCCGGCGCTCGCCCCAGATGGACAGCAGCGTCATGACGACCAGGAAGACGAAGATGGCGACGACCTTCAGCAGGATCAGCCAGAGCGGGTCGTCGGCGAGCAGTTCCGCGGTGGTGGTCATGCTCTCCCCCCGTCGAGGTGGGTGGTGCCGTGGCCGTTGGTGGCCGCGGGGGACATCGGCGTGGTGGCGGCGATGTCGACGAGCGCGCCGTGCCCGGCGCCGAGCGCGCGGTGCACCCGCGACGTCCCGGAGTCGGTGGGCACCCAGACGACGTCGTCGGGCATGTCGGCGAGCTCCACCGGCAGCACGATCGCGCCCTTGGCGGTGCGCACCTCGATGCGCTGGCCGAGGCCGAGCTCGATGCGCTCCGCGGTCCGCGGCGACAGCACGGCGACGGTGCGGCGCGCGGTGCCCGCCAGGTTCGGTTCGTCGTCCTGCAGCGAGCCGTTGTCCAGCAGCTGCCGCCAGGTCGCGAGCACCGCCTGGCCCGGTCCCGGTGTGGGCGCGGCGGAGACCGGCTCGTCCGGCCCGGGCAGCCGGTCGCCGACGTTCGGGCCGATGCGCTCGAGCTCGGCGGACGCCGCGGCCGGGGACTGCGTGAACAGGTCGGCGTCCATCTCCACCGCGAGGGTGTCGAGGACCCGGCAGTCCGGCACCGCCCCGGTGCCCTCGATGGTGGTGCGGAACTCGCGGCGGCGGCCTTCCCAGTTCAGGAAGCTGCCGGACTTCTCGGGGCTCGGCGCGATGGGCAGCACCACGTCGGCGTGCTCGGTGACCGCGGTGGGCCGCAGCTCCAGGCTGACCACGAAGTCCGCGCGGCGCAGCGCCTGCTCGGCCAGCGCCGGGTCGGGCAGGTCGTTCGGGTCCACCCCGCCGACGACCAGGCCGGACAGCTCCCCGGCCGCGGCCGCGGTGAGGATGCCGGTGAGGTCGCGACCGGCGGTCGCGGGCAGCGCGCCGGGACCCACGCCCCAGGCCTGCTCGATCTCGGACCGGGCCGCGGCGTCGGTGACCGGGCGGCCACCGGGCAGCAGCGTCGGCAGCGCGCCCGCCTCGACCGCGCCGCGCTCGCCCGCCCGGCGCGGGATCCAGGCGACCCGGGCGCCGGTCCGCTGCGCGGTGCGCAGGACCTCGGAGTACAACCCGGGGACCTGCGCGGCGCGCTCGCCGACGAGCAGCACCGCGCCCGGCTGCTGGAGCGCCTCGGCCACCGCGGGCGGCAGCTCGCGCAGCGCGGCGGCCTCGCCGCCCGGCGTGCACGGCACCAGCTCGCCGGTGCTGACCGGGCCGCCGTTGTGCACGATGACCGTGGTCTTCTCCACGCCCGGCGAGGCCCACGGGCCGAGGTGGAACACCTTCGTCCCGCCCTTGCGGGCCGCCTTGCGCAGCCGGAGGAAGACGATCGGCGACTCCTCCTCGGGTTCGAAGGCCACGCACAGCACCGCGGGCGCGGACTCCAGGTCCCGGTAGGTGACCCCGGTCCCCGGCGTCACGCCCACCACAGTGGACTCCAGGAACCGCAGCTCCTCCGCGGAGTGCGGTCGCGCCCGGAAGTCGATGTCGTTGGTGCGCAGCGCGATCCGCGCGAACTTCGCGTACGCGTAGGCGTCCTCGACGGTCAGCCGACCGCCGGGCAGCACGCCGACCCCGTGCGCCTCGCGGGCCTCGGTGAGGCCCTTCGCCGCGACCTGCAGCGCCTCGGTCCAGGACGCCTCGCGGAGCTCACCGCCCTCGCGGACCAGCGGGCGGGTGATGCGGTCGGCGGCGGTGGCGTAGCGGAACGCGAACCGGCCCTTGTCGCAGATCCACTCCTCGTTGACCTCCGGGTCGTCCCCGGCGAGCCGGCGCATCACCTTGCCGCGCCGCCAGTCGGTGCGGATCTCGCAGCCCGACGCGCAGTGCTCGCACTGGCCCGGCGTGGACACCAGGTCGAACGGCCGGGAGCGGAACCGGTAGGCCGCGCTGGTCAGCGCACCGACCGGGCAGATCTGGATGGTGTTGCCGGAGAAGTAGGACTGGAACGGCTGCTGCTCGCCGATGCCGATCTGCTGCACCGCCCCGCGCTCCAGCAGCTCGATGAACGGGTCCCCGGCGATCTGCTTGGAGAACCGGGTGCACCGCTGGCACAGCACGCAGCGCTCGCGGTCCAGCAGCACCTGCGAGGAGATCGGCACCGGCTTGGCGAAGGTCCGCTTCTTCTCGTGGAAGCGGGACTCGGCCCGGCCGTGCTTGAGCGCCTGGTTCTGCAGCGGGCACTCGCCGCCCTTGTCGCAGATCGGGCAGTCCAGCGGGTGGTTGATGAGCAGCAGCTCCATCACGCCCTGCTGCGCCTTGTCCGCCACCGGCGAGGTCCGCTGCGTCTTGACCACCATGCCGTCGGCGACGGTCATGGTGCAGGACGCCTGCGGCTTGGGCATCGGCCGACCGCCCATCTCCACCTCGACCAGGCACTGCCGGCAGGCCCCCGCGGGGTCCAGCAGCGGGTGGTCGCAGAAGCGCGGGATGGTGATGCCCATCCGCTCGGCGGTGCGGATCAGCAGCTCGCCCTTGGGCGCCTCGACCTCGATCCCGTCGATGGTCAGGCGGACGTAGCCCTCCGGCACCGGGCGGGCTTCTGATTCTGGTGCCACCGTCATCGGGCCGCTCCTACCAGTTCCGGCTCGTCGGCCTTGTTCTTCTCACAGAGCGCGAGGAACTCCTCGCGGAAGTACTTGATGCCGCTGACGATCGGGCTCGTCGCACCGTCACCGAGGGCGCAGAACGAGCGGCCGAAGATGTTGTCGCAGACGTCCAGCAGGGTGTCGATGTCCTCCTGGGTGCCGCGCCCCTCGACCATGCGCTCCAGCACCTGCGCCAGCCAGTAGGTGCCCTCGCGGCAGGGGGTGCACTTGCCGCACGACTCGTGCTCGTAGAACTGCGTCCACTTCATCACGGCCCACGGCACCGACACCGTCTCGTTGAACACCATCACCGCGGTGGTGCCCAGCATCGACCCGGCCTCGGCCGCGCCCTCGAAGTCCAGCGGCACGTCCAGGTGGTCGGCGGTGAACATCGGGGTGGACGAGCCGCCCGGCGTCCAGAACTTCAGCGGGATGCCGTCCTTCATGCCGCCCGCCAGCTCCAGCAGCTGCCGCAGCGTGGTGCCCAGCGGGGCCTCGTACTGGCCGGGCCGCTCGACGTGCCCGGAAATCGAGTAGATCTTCGGGCCCGGCGACTTCTCGGTGCCCATGCTGCGGAACCAGTCGACACCGCCGTTGACGATGTAGGGCACGGTGGCGATGGTCTCGACGTTGTTCACCGTGGTCGGGCAGGCGTAGAGGCCCGCGGCCGCCGGGAACGGGGGCTTGAGCCGCGGCTGCCCGCGCTTGCCCTCCAGCGAGTCCAGCAGCGCGGTCTCCTCACCGCAGATGTAGGCGCCCGCGCCCGCGTGCACCACGATGTCCAGGTCGAACCCGGAGCCGAGGATGTCCTTGCCCAGGTACCCGGCTTGGTAGGCCTCGCGCACCGCGTTGTTCAGCCGCCGGATCGGGTGCAGCGCCTCGCCGCGCACGTAGATCATGCAGGTGTTCGCGCGCATCGCGTAGCTGGCGATGATGCAGCCCTCGATCAGCGAGTGCGGGTCGGCCATCATCAGCGGGATGTCCTTGCAGGTCCCCGGCTCGCCCTCGTCGGCGTTGATGACCAGGTAGTGCGGCTTGGTGGGCTGGGAGGGCATGAAGCTCCACTTCACGCCGGACGGGAAGCCCGCCCCACCGCGGCCGCGCAGCCCGGCCGACTTGACGAGCTCGACGAGCTGCTCGGGGGTGCCCTGCAGCGCCTTGCGCAGCGCGGTGTAGCCCTCCAGCTGCTCGTAGGTGCGCAGGGTCCAGGAGTTGGGCGAGAGCCACCGCTTGGTCAGCACCGGGGTCACCGGGTCGACGTTGGACTGAGCTCGGGTCATGGCCGCAACCTCACTTCTTCTCCGGCACCGGCGGCAGGTCCACGTCGTCGGGCATGCTCGGCGCGGTCCAGCCGCGCTCCTGGGCCAGCTGCGCACCGCGCAGCGTCTCCGGCGCCTGCGACTGACCGGCCACAGTGGACTCGAGGTCGTCGAAGAACCCGGCCAGCTGGCGCTCCGCGGTGCGGAAGTCGGTCAGCTCCGGGCCGCGTGTCGGCGCGGGCTTCTCCCCGCGCTGCAACGCCTTCACCAGCTCCAGCGCCTTCTCCGGCGTCTGGTTGTCGAAGTACTCGTAGTTGACCTGCAGCACCGGCGCCAGGTCGCAGGCCGCCAGGCACTCGGCGTGCTCGAGGGTGATCGAGCCCTCCTCGCCCGGCGTGCCGGCCGTCTCGTCGTGCCCGACGCCCAGGTGCTCGCTGAGCTGCCGGTAGATCGCGTCGCCGCCGAGCGCCGCGCACAGCGTGTTGGTGCACACGCTCACCAGGTGCTGGCCGCAGGGCTTGCGCTTGTACATGGTGTAGAACGTCGCGACCGCGCTGACCTCCGCGGTGGACAGCGACAGCTGCTCGGCGCAGAACTGGATCCCCGCCGCGCTGACGTGCCCCTGCACCGACTGCACGAGGTGCAGCATCGGCAGCAGCGCCGACCGGGACTCCGGGTACCGCGCGATGATCTGCTGCGCCTCGTCACGGGTCTTCGCGTCGAACACCGACGTGTCCGCGGTCTCGTGGACCGCTTCCTCGGTGTTGGTGAACTCGAACTGCTCGGTCATCGATCCACCCCGCCCATCACCGGGTCGATGGAGGCGACCGCCGCGATCACGTCGGCCACCAGTCCGCCTTCGCACATCGCGGGCATCGCCTGCAGGTTCACGAAGCTGGGTTCCCGGACGTGCGCCCGCAACGGTCGGGTGCCGCCGTCGGAGACCATGTGCACGCCGAGCTCACCGCGCGGCGACTCCACCTGCGTGTACACCTGGCCCGGCGGCACGTCGAAGCCCTCGGTCACCAGCTTGAAGTGGTGGATCAGCGACTCCATCGACTGACCCATGATCTTGCGGACGTGCTCCAGGCTGTTGCCCATCCCGTCCGGCCCGATGCTCAGCTTCGCCGGCCAGGCGATCTTGGGGTCGTCGACCATGTGCCGGCCGGGCTCCATCTTGTCCACGCACTGCCGGATGATCTTCAGCGACTGGTGGATCTCCTCCAGCCGCAGCAGGTAGCGGGCGTAGCAGTCGGCGTCGGTGCTGGTCGGCACCTCGAACTCGTAGTCCTCGTACCCGCAGTACGGCTGCACCTTGCGCAGGTCCCAGGGCAGGCCGGCCGCGCGCAGCAGCGGGCCGGTGACGCCCAGCTGCAGGCAGCCGTCCAGCGGCAGGTACCCGACGTCCTTGAGGCGCTGCTTCCAGATCGGCTGGCCGGTGAACAGCTTGTCGTAGGACGGCAGCCGGGAGTCCATCACGTCGATGAACGCCAGCACCTTCTCCTGCCAGCCCTCCGGCAGGTCCTGCGCGATGCCGCCGGGCCGGATGAACGCGTGGTTCATCCGCAGCCCGGTGAGGAACTCCAGCAGGTGCAGGACCTCTTCGCGCTCCCGGAAGCCGAAGGTCATGCCGGTGGTGGCGCCGAGCTCCATGGCACCGGTCGCCAGGAACACCAGGTGCGAGGAGATCCGGTTGAGCTCCATGAGCATCACCCGGAACGTCTGGGCCCGCGGCGGCGCCTCGATGCCCAGCAGCTTCTCCACCGCGAGGCAGTAGGCGGCCTCGTTGTGCAGCGGCGCCAGGTAGTCCATCCGCGTCACGAAGGTGACGCCCTGGGTGAAGGTGCGGTACTCGAGGTTCTTCTCGATGCCGGTGTGCAGGTAGCCGATCACCGAACGGGCCTTGGTGACGGTCTCGCCCTCCAGCTCCAGCACCAGGCGGAGCACGCCGTGCGTGGACGGGTGCTGCGGGCCGAGGTTGATGACGACCCGCTCCTCGCCGGAGGTCTCGTCGATGAACTCGTCCCAGTCGCCACCGGTGACGGTGTAGACCCGGCCCTCCGTCGTCTCCCGCGCCTCGGCGGCCTCCGGGCCGACCCCGGTGCCCGCCAGTGATTCGGTACTCATCTCCAACACCTCTCCGCGGTGTCGCCGCCCTCCGGGTACGCGATGCCCAGCGCCATCACGAGTACGCCCTCCGCTGGTCGGGCGGCGGGACCTCGGCGCCCTTGTACTCCACCGGGATGCCGCCCAGCGGGTAGTCCTTGCGCTGCGGGTGCCCGTCCCAGTCGTCGGGCATCAAGATCCGGGTGAGCGCCGGGTGGCCGTCGTAGACGATCCCGAACATGTCCCACGCTTCCCGCTCCTGGAAGTCCGCGGTCGGGTAGACCTCGACCACGGAGGGCACGTGCGGGTCCTCGACGTCGACGGCGACCTCGACGCGGACCCGCCGCCGGTAGGTCATCGACGTCAGGTGGTAGACCGAGTGCAGCCGCTGCGGCACCTCCGGCCCGTAGTCCACCCCGGACACCGAGCTGCACAGCTCGAAGCGCAGCGCCGGGTCGTCGCGGAACGTGCGGCAGACCGCCACCAGGTGCTCGCGCTGCACGTAGAAGGTGATCTCGCCGCGGTCCACGGTCACCTGCTGCACGGTGTCCGCGGGCAGGCCCTGCTCGCGGAGCCCGGCGAACAGCGCGTCGGCCACCTCGTCGAACCAGCCGCCGTAGGGGCGCTCCGCCGCGGGCGGCACGTAGGCCGGCAGGCGCAGCCCGCCGTAGCCCGAGGTGTCGCCCGTGCCGCGCACGCCGAACATGCCCCGGCGCGCGCGCCCGGCCACCGGCGCGGACTGCGGCCGGGCCGGTTCCACCGCCCAGGACTGCGAGGATTCCTTGTCAGCCAACCGAACTCACCTGCCCGCCTTGAGCTCGCGGGGCCGCTGCGGCGACGCCGTCAGCGACCCGGGGTCCGTGCTGGAGCCCATCTCCTTGCGCTGCGCGGCCTGCTGCCGCTGCGCGCGGCGCCGCTGCGACGCGTTCTTCGGCGCGTACCGCTCGGAGGACGGGATCATCGGGGTGCGCTCGCCGCTCTCCAGCTTGAGCTGCGCGCGCTTGGCGTTGATCGGCTCGTCCATGATCTTGGCGTGCAGCTTGAGGATCGCGTCCAGCAGCATCTCCGGACGCGGCGGGCACCCCGGTAGGTACATGTCCACCGGCACCACGTGGTCCACGCCCTGCACGACGGCGTAGTTGTTGAACATCCCGCCGGTGGAGGCGCACACGCCCATCGCCAGCACCCAGCGCGGCTCCGGCATCTGGTCGTAGATCTGCCGCAGGACCGGCGCCATCTTGTTGGTGACCCGGCCGGCCACGATCATCAGGTCGGCCTGGCGCGGCGTGGCGGAGAACCGCTCCATGCCGAACCGCGCGATGTCGTAGCGGGAACCGCCGACGGTCATCATCTCGATGGCGCAGCAGGCCAACCCGAACGTCGCGGGCCACATCGACGTCTTCCGCGTCCAGTTGACGAGCTTCTCGACGTTGGCCAACAGGATCCCGTTGGGCAACTGCTGCTCAAGTCCCACCTGGCACTCCTTCCCAGTCGCCGCGCGAAGTTCCCTAGTTCCAGTCCAGTCCGCCGCGGCGCCAGACGTAGACGTAGGCGAAGCCGACGGTGGCGATGAAGAGCACGATCTCGATCACGCCGAACAGGCCCAGGGCGTCCGCGGAGATCGCGAAGGGGTAGAGGAAGACCATCTCGATGTCGAAGAGGATGAACAACATCGCGGTCAGGTAGTAGGCGACCGGCATGCGGCCACCGCCGATCACCGGCTGCGGCGAAGGCTCGATGCCGCACTCGTAGGCGTCGAGCTTCGCCTTGTTGTACCGGCGGGGGCCGACGAGGGGCGCGATCGTCACTGAGAACAGCGCGAACGCGAACGCCAGCGCGAACATCAGTACGAGCGGGATGTAGGGATCGAGCATCTCGCTGCCCTCCGGATCGACCCCGCTTCCGCGGGGCTCATCGTCGGCCCCCGCGCGAGACGTGCGTCACGTCCCTCGCGTTGGTCCACACTCTATGCGGTCGTTCGAGTCGTCTCCGTAGTGAGGCGAACCTAACTCTATGACTTCTCGCACACTTGCGAGCACATCTGACCAGACTCGTGCCATCACGCGCTAGGGGTGAGACGAGTAGTGGCGCTGATCACACGGTCCATGACGTCCCCGTCCTTGTCGTCGTACAGATTTGCCAGCAGCTTCAACACGAAACGCATCAGCGTCGTCCTCGGCAGACCGTGCTTCGTGGCCGTGCGCATGACCACCGGATTGCCAATCAACTTGCTGAAGGTGTTCCCGAGCCGGAAGTAGCCACCGAGGGCCTGCTTGACCGCCACCGGGTACCGGCGCAGCGCCTGCTCCCGGGAGAACCCGGTCGGGCGAGCCAGCGCGTGCACCACGCACTCCGCCGCCAGCCGGGCGGACTCCATCGCGTAGGCGATGCCCTCGCCGTTGAACGGGTTGACCATCCCGCCCGCGTCGCCGACCAGCAGCAGCCCGTTGCGGTAGTGCGGGGTCCGGTTGAAGCCCATCGGCAGCGCGGCGCCGCCGACCCGCCCGGTGGCGTTCTCCTCGCGGAACCCCCACTCCTCGGGGGTGCCGTCGAGCCAGGAGCGCAGCAGCTTGCGGTAGTCGGTCTTGCCGTAGGCCTTGGAGGTGGACAGGATGCCCAGCCCGACGTTCACCGTCCCGTCGCCCATGCCGAAGATCCACCCGTAGCCGGGCAGCAGCACCGGCCGGTCCGGGTCGGAGCGGTCCCACAGCTCGAGGTGGGACTCCAGGAAGTCGTCCTTGGTCCGGGGGCTGGTGTAGTAGCGCCGCACGGCCACCCCCATCGGGCGGTCCTCGCGCTTCTCGATGCCGACCGACAGCGCCAGCCGCGCGGACACCCCGTCGCAGGCCAGCACCAGCGGCGCCCGGTAGGTGACCGGGGTGCGCTCCGGCCCGGTCTTGGCGGTCACCCCGGTGATCCGGCCGGTCCGCTCGTCGGTGAGCGCGCCGGTCACCGTGGTCTGCTGCCGCAGCCGCGCCCCGGCCTGCTGCGCACCGCGGGCGAGCAGGTCGTCGAAGTCGTTGCGGGGCCGCACCACCCCGTACGGCGGGAAGCTGGCCAGACTGGGCCAGTCCAGTTCGAGCGACACCCCGCCACCGACCACCCGGAGCCCGCGGTTGTGCAGCCAGCCCGCTTCCTCCCGGGTGTCGACGCCGAGGTCGATGAGCTGCTTGACGCCTCGCGGGGTGATGCCGTCGCCGCAGACCTTCTCCCGCGGGAAGACGCTCTTCTCCAGAAGCAGGACGTCCAGGCCGGCCCGGGCCAGGTACGTCGCAGCCGTCGATCCGGCCGGTCCGGCACCGACGACGATCACCTCGGCGTCGTCGTCCGGTCGGCGGCGGCTGGTGGCGCTGGTCATGACACTCCTCGAACTAGTGCAGTGCGCGGTGCGGCTCCTCCCTCCCGGCGGACCGCACCGGGAACCCGCTTGTGAACGAGTTCACTAACGCCGAGTCTAAGCCGGGCAAACGCCGCGATCGACCCCTGCGACTACGCCACCTGAGTGACCATCACCCCAGCTAGGAGGCCGGACTCGGCCGACCGAACGACCCCCGCCGGGCCCGCTCGGGTCAGCGGTGGACCGGCATGGCCAGCAGCCGGGAGCCGAGGGTCTTGCCGTGGGTGTCCAGGGCCAGCGAGGTCGTCACGCCGCCGTCGAGGGCCCGGTGGCAGGTGAACTGCAGGGCCCGCAGGTTCGGCAGCTCCCAGCGCAGCACCTCGCCGCGGACCCCCAGGTGCGCGCGCACCCGCTCGGCGGTCACCTCGCGGACCAGCAGGTCGTAGTCCTCGTCGCGGAGCGGGAACAGCGACAGCGTCGAGGTGTCGCCCTTGTCCCCGGCCCGGCAGTGGGCGATGTCATGCAGCAGCACCGTCGGCCTCCAGCACGGTCACCCGGGTCCGCACCGCGGACCGCGGGACCATCGTCGACACGATCCCGATCACCTCGCGGACGTCGGTGCGCACCCCGCCGCCCCCGGCCGGCCCGTTGGTGTAGAGCGCCTCGACCTCGTGGCACACCAGCTCGGCCGCCTCCGGGTCCGGTGCCAGCGCGGCCACCCGCAGCCGGCACTCGCCGGCCGGCTCGCCCGCCCCGCCCAGCGCGCCGAGCACCTCCGCGCGCACGCGCAGCCCGGTGCCGCGCAACCGGGTGGTGACGACGTCGGCCGCGAGGCGCGCGCGGCGGGCGGCGCCCGGTCCGGCGTAGGTGATGCCGCACTCCGCCCGGTGCCCGGCGCGGTAGCCGACGCTGACCTTGAGCTCCGCGGGCCGGGGGCGGCCGACCGCGCCGCTGACCCGGACCCGGTCGGCCGCCACCTGCTCGGCCCGCACCCGGCGGAGGTCCAGCACCACGTCGGGCGTGCGGTAGGCCGTCGGGTCGGTCACCTCGTAGAGCAGCTGCTCGCGCACGGTCGCGGTGGAGACCAGCCCGCCCGTGCCGGCGAGCTTGCCGATGACGGCGGTGCCGTCCGGCGCCACCTCGGCGAAGGGGAACCCCAGGTCGGCGAGGTCCGGCACGTCCTTCACCCCGGGGTCGGCGAAGTAGCCGCCGGTGACCTGCCCCGCGCACTCCAGGAGGTGCCCGACGAGCGTGCCCGCCGCCACGCGCGGCCAGTCGTCGAGGTCCCAGCCCAGCCGGTGCGCGACCGGCGCCAGGAACAGCGAGGGGTCCGCGACCCGGCCGGTCAGCACCACGTCCGCCCCGGTGTCCAGCGCCGGCAGCAGCGCGTCGGCGCCGAGGTAGGCGTTGGCCGACACGACCTCGCCGTGGTCGGCCAGCGCGATGCCGTCCTCCAGCGCGGGTCGCCGCAGGTCCAGCCGGTCCAGCACGTCGTCGCCGGTGAGGACCGCGACCCGTCCGCGCAGGCCCGCCTCCACCAGCAGGTCACGGGTCAGCTCGCCCGCGGCGAGGGGGTTCGCCGCGCCCATGTTGCTCACCACCCGGACGCCGCGGTCGAGCGCGACCGGCAGCAGCGGCCGGAACCGCGCGCGCAGCCGCGGGTCGTGGCCGGCCGCCGGGTCGCGGAGGCGGCGCTGCTGCCCGAGCGCGATGGTGCGCTCGGCCAGGCACTCCAGCACCAGGTCGTCGAGCCCGGCTCCGGCCGCGAGCCGCACCGCCGGTTCGATCCGGTCACCGGCGAACCCGGCCCCGCTGCCGATCCGCATCACAGCACCCCCGTCAGCAGCGCGACCGCGGTCATCACCAGCGTCGTGCCGAAGGCCCACCCGAAGGCGAACCGCTGGTGCTCGCCGAGCTGCACCCCGCTCATCCCGACGAGGATGAACGTCGAGGCGGTGAGCGGGCTGAGCGGGAAGCCCGTGGTCATCTGGCCGAGCACCGCCGCGCGGCCGATCGCCGCCGGGTCACCGCCGAGCGCCGCGGTCGTCTCGGCCAGCACCGGGACGACGCCGTAGTAGAAGGCGTCCGGGGTGAACACCAGGCTGAGCGGCATGCTGGCGACCGCGGTGGCCACCGGCAGCAGCCCGGCCGCCGAGTCGGGGACGACCGACACCAGGGCCTCGGCCATCGCCCCGACCATCCCGGTGCCGGTGAGGACGCCGGTGAACACGCCCGCCGCGAAGATCACCACGACGACCAGCACGACGTTGTGGGCGTGCTTGGCGAGCAGCTCCTGCTGCGCCGCCCAGCTCGGCCGGTTGACCAGCAGCGCCACCAGGAACCCGAGCAGGAACAGCACTCCCAGCTCGGCCAGCTGCGCCAGCAGGCAGGCCACGAGCACCAGGGTGAGCAGCGCGTTGGCCCAGAACCGCACCCGGTCGGCCCCGGTGAGGCGGGGGCGCTCGACGACGGTGACCTCGACGGTCCCGAGCCGGGCTCGTTCCCGGCGGCCGATCAGGTAGGCGGCCACGAGCACCCACCCGACGCCCACCAGCATCGCGGGCAGGACCGGGAGGAACAGCTGCCCGCTGTCCAGGTGCAGCGCGGCCATCGCGCGGGCGGTCGGGCCGCCCCACGGCACCATGTTCATCACCCCGGCGGCCAGGCAGACCACCCCGGCCAGCACCACGCGGCGCATGCCCAGCCGCCGGTAGACCGGCAGCAGGGCGGACACGGTGATCAGGAAGGTGGAGGCGCCGTCGCCGTCCAGCGCGACCAGCAGGGTCAGCAGCGCGGTGCCCACGGTGATCTTCATCGGGTCGCCGCCCGCCCAGCGCAGGACGCGGGCGATCGCGGGGTCGAACAGCCCGGCGTCGACCATCAGGCTGAAGTAGAGCACCGCGAAGGTGATCATGATGGCCACCGGGGCCACGGTGACCAGGCCGTCCGCGACCAGCTCGCCCAGCCGACCGCCGGAGCCGCTCAGCAGCGCGGCCGCGACCGGCACCAGGGTGAGCGCGAAGAGCACGGACACCCGGCGGGACAGCACCAGCGCGAGGAAGACGCCGACGGTGAGGAAACCGGTGACGGCGAGCATGCGCACCTCCGAACTCGATCGCAGGCACTGTGATCCGCGTCGCTCATGCAGGTCAAGCGTGATTTGTTGATAGATTCATGAGCTGTGCGCATGGACCTGACGATGCAGCAGCTCCGGCTGGTGCTCGCCGTGCACGACGCGGGCAGCTTCACGCTCGCCGCCGACCAGCTCCAGCTGACCCAGTCGTCGGTGAGCCGGGCGGTCCGGGAGGTCGAGCGGCGGCTGGGCGTCACGCTCTTCGAGCGCACCACCCGCACCCTGGCCACCACCCCGGAGGGCCGCGAGTTCTGCCGGATCGCCCGGCGCGTGGTCGAGTCCTTCGACGCCGGGATCCACCACTTCGAGGGGTTCCTGGCGGGCAGTCGCGGCCGGGTGCGCGTCGCGGCGCTGCCGTCGCTGGCGGCGATCCTGCTGCCACCGGTGGTCTCCGCCTACCGCGCCGACCACCCGCACGTCGAACTGTCCATCGTGGACGCGATGTCGGACGAGGTGCTGCAGCAGGTCCGCGCCGGGACCGTCGACCTGGCCGTCACCGTGGTCGCCGAACCGCTGCCGGACCTGCACGTCAAGCCGATCGCCACCGACCGGTTCTGCTGCGTCTTCCCGCCGCAGCACCGGTTCTCCGCGCGGCGCGAACTCGACTGGGCGCACCTGGCCGGCGAACCGCACATCGCGTTCGACCCCACCAGCAGCATCCGCCAGCACGCCGACCGCGCCTTCACCACCGCCAAGGTCCGGCCGCACGTGGTCATGGAGTCCCGCAACATCAGCACCGTCGCCGGCCTGGTCGCCGCGGGCCTCGGGGTCGCGGTGGTGCCGGGCCTGGTGCTGCCGCTGGTCCGCTTCGCCGGGCTGGAGCACCGAGCGCTCCGCGAACCGGAGGTGCGCCGCCGGATCGCCGTGGTGCGCAACCCGCACCGCCCGCTCGCGGCCGCCTCGCAGGCCTTCCTGCGGGCGGTCGCCGAGCGTCCCGCCACGCCGCTGCCGCCGGAGACGACCTGGCTGCAGGTCAGGACGGCTTGACCGCGCGGTGGATCGCGACGACGCCGCTGGTCAGGTTCCGCCAGGCCACGTCGGTCCAGCCGGACTCGGCGATCAGCTCCGCGAGCGCGCGCTGGTCCGGCCACGCGCGGATCGACTCCGCCAGGTAGACGTAGGCGTCCGGGTTCGACGAGACCGCGCGGGCGATCGGCGGCAGCGCCCGCATCAGGTAGTTCAGGTAGATCGTGCGGAACGGCTGCCAGGTGGGGGTGGAGAACTCGCACACCACCAGCCGCCCGCCCGGGCGCACCACGCGCAGCATCTCCCGCAGCCCGGCCTGGGTGTCCACGAGGTTGCGCAGCCCGAACGAGATCGTCACCGCGTCGAAGGACTCGTCCTGGAACGGCAGTCGCAGCGCGTCGGCGGCGACCATCGGCACCCCGCGGTGCCGCCCCACGGACAGCATGCCCAGCGAGAAGTCCGCGGCCACGCACCACGCGCCGGAGCGGGCGAACTCCTCGGTCGACACCCCGCTGCCCGCCGCCAGGTCGAGCACCCGCTCGTCGTGCTTCGGCGACAGCGCCCGCCGGGTGATCTCCCGCCACCGCCGGTCCTGCCCGAAGGACAGCACGGTGTTGGTCAGGTCGTACCGGCGCGCGACACCGTCGAACATCGCGGCGACTTCGCGAGGGTCCTTGTCCAAACCTGCCCGAGACACACCCGCAGCGTACGCGGCGAACGGCGTGAGGCGACCACCACGCCCGCCGGGCCCACCCACGGACGGCGACGCGAGGTGCACGACGTCGGGCCGGCGCCCCGCAGCCCGCGCAGCAACCGCCGCGTCGGGAACCCGATCGGCGACGACGGACCGCCGGCAGGTCCCCGGCGGGCGACCGGACCACGGGGAGCCCCGCGTGCTCCTCCGGGCCGGCGCCGGGTGGCCGCAGTGGCGCGGGCGCTCCCGCACTCGCTGCACCGAGCCGGTGCCTCCGTCGCCTCGCGGGAGCAGGTCACGATCGCGTCGCGCACCAGCCGCACGGTCCGCCCCGGGACGGCGAGCGGCCGACCACGCGGTGACACCAGCACCCACACCGGGCGAAGACCCCGCACCCGGGTCGTGAGTGCGAAGACCGGCCAGAACCGGCTTGCGCACTCACGACCCCGAGCGCACACGGGCGGTCCGCGGGCGCGCTCCGGCTCAGGGTGCGTCGCGCTGCGGGGCTCGGTCGGTGTCGGAGGGGCGGGGGCGGAGCGCGGCCGGTGGCGCGAGCTGCCGGACGGGCAGGTCGCCCAGGGCGCGGCTGTGCAGGGCGAACGTGACGAGCCCGAGCCAGAGGCCGTTCGAGGCACGCACCCAGGCGTGCAGCTGCCCCTCCACCTCGCGGTCGAGGGCGAGCCCCTGCGCGCGGACGATCAGCGGCCGGTGGCGGCCACGCCGGGACTCCGACCCGTCACGGGGCAGCAGAGCGGCCAGGTCCACCCACACCGGACGTGGCTCGCCCAGCACTCGCCCCAGCATCGGGTGCACACCCACCGGCGTTTCGAACACCAGTTCAGTATGCGCTGCGGACACCCTTGATCACCACGCCCCGCGGCCGGCATCACCTCCGACGCCCGGAACCCCGGGCGGACCCTGCCCGTCTTCGCGCGGGGTCCGGGAGCTCGGTCCCCGGCGGGACCGCGGCCGCCCACGGGCGGTGGCGGGTGGCAGTCCCGGACACGAGCCGTCTCCCCCACGGGCGGTGGCAGGGGACGGGTCCAGGCGGAACCGCCGCCCGCCCCGGGCAGTGGCAGGTCGAGAGTTCCAGGCGGACGCGCTCCACGGGAGGGGGCGTGGCCGGGTGACAGTTCTAGGCGGCACAGTCCGTCCACGGGCCGTTCCGGGCGCTCAGTCCCGGGACGCGGGGACCTCGCCGGCGGGAGCGGTCCTGTCAGGCGGGGAGGAGAGAGCGGTCGGGAGTCGAGGTCGGTGCCGGGGTCGGGTTGAGGACCGCGGACATGGGGCGCAGGAGCGGGAACTGGGCGCGCAGGGCCGTGACCTCCTGCTGCACGCGGCTCAGGTCGGGATCGGTGACCAGGTCGCTCACCACCGCCACGACGTGGTCGGTGACCGCGCCGAAGCGGACCGCGGCGTCCTCCAGCTGCTCCCGCACCCGGCGCGCGGCGTCGGAGCCGGTGCTCGCCAGGCCGCACCCCAGCTCGGCGAGGGCCCGGGCGTCCGGCAGCTCGGCGCCCATGCGGCGGACCACCGCCTGCAGGTTCTGCCTGGCCGGGGTCGAGGACACCGCGTCGACGGCCCGCGCCGCCCGGTGCACCGCCTGCTCACACCGGCGGAGCTCGCGCACCCAGCAGTCCGGCGGTCGCACCTCGACGGGCGGCACCGGGTCCGGTCGTGGCTGCGGTCGCGGCGGCTCAGCCCGTCGCCTGCCCAAGCGGACCACCAGCACCACCCCGGCCCCCACAGCGCCCGCGACCAGCGCCACCAGCACCTGCACCCATGATCCGTCCACGTCGGGTCCGCCCTCCCACTCGGCCGCGAGCCGCTGCCGGAACTTCCTCGCCCGCGGACGCCGACCTGACGCGGTGCCGGACCGGAGCCTCCGGGCGCTCTCGCCCCACTCTGCTCCGATCAGCGGGGAAGGTCTTGGGGAGAAGTACTCAATCTCGCCGATCACCCTGCGCAGCGACCGCTGCCGGGAGCCGCCGCCCGCTCTCCAGCTCCGAGCCGTCCGGTCGGGTCAACCGGCCCGGGCGAGGTACTGCAGGTCGGCCACCAGGAACTCGAACCCGCCGGTGTGCACCCCGTCTCGGCCACCGGGACGTCGGAACCCCCCGAAGTCCGCCGGGCGGGGTCGTTGCAGCCGGGCCACCGAGAAGACCTCGTCCAGCACGCCGCTCACGTCGTCGCGCACCTGCACGGGGTCGACACCGCACCCGAGGTCGGCCATGCGGGCCTCCACCGGGTGCGGCACGAAGAGCTCCGCGGTCAGCGGCCACACCCGCTGGATCCCGGCCTCCATGCGCCGCGGCGACTCCGAGCCGAACCGGATGACCCACTGGGCCGCGTGGTCGCGGTGGCGGGCGAGCCGGTTCAGCGAACCCGCCGCCACGGCGGCCAGCACCGCGTCGCGGCTCTGCGTCAACCGCTCGAAGAGCGCGTACCGCCACGCCGCGAACAGCAGCAGCCGCGCCATCGTGGTGGGGAAGTCACCGCCCGGGCCGGGCCCGCAGTCGATCTCCACGAGCCGCACGTTGCGGAACTCCTCGGGCGGCCGGAAGTAGGCCAGTCGGTCCTCGTCGCGCCCCGCGCCCTCCACCTCGCCGGCGCGGTGCAGCAGGATCCGCGCCTGGCCCAGGAGGTCCAGCGCGATCCCGCCGAGCGCCGCGGACTCCTCGAGCTCGAGCGCGCGCACTCCCCACTCCGACAACCGGTGCGCCAGCACCAGCGCGTCGTCACCCAGCATCGTGCAGTACTGGGCGAGGTCGGCGAGGAGCACACCACCCGGCACCGAGCGGTCCACAGTGGACATGGTCGGCGCGCCGAGCACCCACCGCTGCACATCCGCTTCTCCGGCTGGTGTTTCCCGGACGTTCATCATGGCGACCTCGCAGACCGGGGCCGAGCACCGGGGACGACGTTCCCGCCACGCTTGAGCCGTCGGCGGACGACCCCAGTGTCACACCGCCCACCGAGCCGAGGGAAGTCCGTTCGGCCCTGGTCAGGACCGGTGCGGTCCCGCCTGGGGCCGCGACCGCGGCCACGTCGGGCACCCCGGTGCCGGGTAAAGGAATTCCCCGCGTCCACACGGCATCGCGCACGTTCCGCCGTGGCCCCTCCCGGCGGTCACCCGGTGACGAGCACCACCGTCCAGCCAGGCCTCGGCGGCGGTGGTCAGCGGGTCGCTGCGCGGCGGAAGAGCCAGTAGAGCGGGAGCAGCACGGCCCACACGACCGCCAGCAGGCTGCCCACCGGCAGGAAGGAGAGCGTCGCGCCGCGGCCGGCCACGCGCACCAGGTCGGGGTTGCGCGAGTCGTACTCGACCCGCACCGTCTGCCCGGTCTGCAGGTCCTCGGGGTACAGCACGCCGTTCGGCGGGATGTACACGCGGCCCTCGTCGGTGTTGAAGCGCACCACCGTGCGGGTCAGCGAGGTGTCGACGACCTCCGCGACCGCCTCGCCCCGGGCCTCCTCGATGGTCCGGTCGTTGATGAAGCAGGCGATGATGATCGACAGCCCCATCGCGGTCATCAGCACGCCGACCACCAGGACGCCGCGCGCCGCACGCGCCCAGGCCTTGCGGCGCGAGGGCCGCGCCACCGACCGGTCACCTTCCGTGCTGGAGCCGGTCACCAGGTCGGCCGCGTCCGGTGCCACCGCGTCGCTCGCCACGGTGACCGATTGTAGTGCCCCGTCGTCGCCGCCCTGCTCGGCTCGGTGCCGTCCGCCGTCGTCGGACCGCCGCATACCCTCCAGGAGTGGCTCCTACATCCCGGCGACTGGCGGCGCGAACCCGTCGGCTCGAACCAGGTGACCCCCGACACGACCGCCCGCTGTTGGACGTGCTGCCCGGCGGGACACCGCTGAGCTGGGTCCGCGACGGCGCCGGGCTCGTCGGCTGGGGCTGCGCGGCCCGCCTGGAGGTGTCCGGGCCGGACCGGTTCGAGCGGGCCGACCACTGGTGGCAGCAGCAGTGCGAGCGGACCGAGGTGGTCGACCCGGTGGGCCTGCCGGGGTGCGGCCCGGTGGCGTTCGCCAGCCTCGCCTTCGCCGACCACCCGGGGCACTCGGTGCTGGTGGTGCCCGAGGTCGTGGTCGGCGAGCGGGACGGGGTGCGCTGGCTCACCACGATCGGCACCGACTCGGTCGAACCCGTCCACGAGCCCGATCCGGTCCACCCACCCGGCACCGTCTCCTACAGCGACGGGCAGCTCTCCGCCACCGGCTACCGGGAAGCGGTGGCCGAAGCCGTCCGCCGGATGCGCGGGCCCGGTGGCCTGCGCAAGGTCGTCCTCGCGCACGACCTCGTGGCCACCACCTCGGAACCGCTCGACACCCGGTTTCTGCTGCAGAACCTGGCGGCCCGCTACCCGTCCTGCTGGACCTTCGCGGTCGACGGGCTGGTCGGCGCCACCCCGGAGCTGCTGCTGGAGCGGACGGGCTACGAAGTCCGCTCCCGCGTGCTGGCCGGCACGACCTGGCCGCGCGAGGGCCACAGCACCGAGGAGCTGGCCGCGGAGCTGCTGGCGTCGGAGAAGAACCGCGAGGAGCACGCCTGCGCGGCCGAGTCCCTGGCCGTGCGGCTGCGCCCGTTCTGCAGCGACCTCATCACGCCCGACGAGCCGGAAGTGCTCCAGCTGCGCAACGTGCTGCACCTGGCCACCCACGTCGAGGGCAAGCTCAGCGACGCCGACGGCCGGGCCGCGACGCTGCTGCGCATGGCCGCCGCGGTGCACCCGACCGCCGCGGTCGGGGGGACGCCGACCCCGGACGCGGTGCAGCTGATCAGCGAGCTGGAGACGATGGACCGCGGCCGCTACGCGGGGCCGGTCGGCTGGCTCGACGGCGGCGGCAACGGCGAGCTCGGCCTGGCGCTGCGCTGCGCCCAGGTGGAGAACACCGCTGCGCCGGGGACCGGGCGCAGCGGCGGCGGGGTCCGGTTGTTCGCGGGCTGCGGGATCGTCCCCGGCTCCGACCCGGACCTGGAGGTCGCCGAGGCCGAGGCCAAGCTGCTCCCCATCCGCGAGGCCCTGGAAGGCTTGCACTGACGGACGGTTCGCCCCGAGGGCGACCGGCCAGGACCACAGCGCAGCAGCAGCAAACCCCCTCGCGGGAGAGCTCGTTCCGCGAGGGGGCCGCTGAACCCCGTCCCGCCGTCAGGACGGGCGGGCATGTCGACCGGTCAGTGCTCGTGCAGGAGCGCGTGGGTCCGGTCGAGCTCGGCCACCGCCTTCGGCGGCGCCTGCACGCGCAGCGCGCTGGCCGAGACGCCCGTGGCCGCACCGACCGGCGGCCGGCCCGGGGTGAACAGCCAGGCGTCGAACAGCTCGTCCAGCTGCTGACCGGACTTCTGCTCCGCGAGGTCGATGAACTCCTCGATCGTGCCGGTGCTGTAGCGCTTCTCGCTCACCCAGGTGCGGACGATGTCGAGCAGCGCCTCGTCGCCCACCACGGTGCGCAGCGCGTGCACCGCCATCGCACCCCGGTCGTAGACCGCGGCGTGGAAGACGTCGTCCTTGCCCGGGTCACCCGGGGTGACCTGCCAGAACGGGTCGTCGGCCGGGTACTGCGCGTAGTAGTGGTCGAACAGCTCCTGCGCGGTCCCGGTCCCGTGCGCCTCCGACCAGAGCCACTCCGCGTACGACGCGAAGCCCTCGTTGAGCCAGATGTTGCGCCAGGTGTCGACCGAGACCGAATCCCCGAACCACTGGTGCGCGTTCTCGTGCACCACCACCGAGGTGTTCGCCCCGTCGCGGAAGAACAGGTGGCTGTAGGTCGGCCGGGTCTGGTTCTCCAGCGCGAAGTCCATGCCCTCCGAGGACACCACGCCGCCCTGCGCCTCGACCGGGTACTCGCCGAGCAGGTCGCTGAGGAACTCCAGCACCTCCGGGGTGCGCTCCACACTCGCCTTCGCCGGGCCCTCCAGCTCACCGAGCCCGTCCGAGTAGGCGCTGAGGTACGGCTGGCCGAAGGCGCCGACGCGCTCGTTGACCTCGTACTGCCCGGCGGCGAAGAAGGCGAGGTAGGTGGCGGTCGGCTTGGTGGTGCGCCACTTCCACGTGGTCCACCCGGCCAGGTCGCTGCGCGCGGTGTTCACGCCGTTGGCCACCACCTCGGTGCCCTCCGGCACGGTGACCGCGATGTCGAAGGTGGCCTTGTCCCGCGGGTGGTCGTTGCCGGGGAACCACCAGGCGGAGATCTCCGGCTGGCCGACCGCGAGCGCGCCGTCGGCGGTGCGGATCCACGGGTTGAGCCCGTCGACCTCCACCGTGGACGGCACCCCCTCGTAGTCGATGACGAAGGTCGCCAGGCTGCCCTCCGGCAGGGTGTCCGGCGGGGTCACCGTCAGCTCGGTGCCCTGCTGCGAGAACTCCGCGGGAACGCCGTTGACCAGCACGGACTTCGGTGTGAGCGCGAAGTCCAGGTTGAACGCGGTGAGGTCCTGCGTCGGCCTCGCGACGATCGTCGTGGTCCCCTGCAGGTGGTCGTCCGCGGGCTGGTAGCGCACCTGGATGTCGTAGTGCGAGACGTCGTAGCCCCCGTTGCCGTACCCCGGGAAGTAGTCGTCGCCGGCACCGGGCGCCCCCGGGCCTTCGCTCCCGGCCAGTGCCGGGGATGCCCACAGCGCCGTCGCACAGCAGGCCGCGGCCACCGCTCGCAGGCCGTGTCGTCGGAACACCTGCCACCTCCTCGATCTCGTGGTCCGATCGGACTCTAGAGAAGGTCGTGACCAGCAGGTGGCTTTTTCACCGGCCTGTTTTTCCCAGAATGCCGCGGAATCCGCGAATCACTCCGACGGGCCACGGCGACGACGGCCCAACCGCGGGGTGAACGGGTGCGACGCCGCACCGACGTCCCGCCGCGACGGCGGTCTCAGCCCAGCACCGCGGAGCGGACCGCGGCGTGCAGTCGTTCGTGCACCGACCTCAGCGCGGACCGGTCCGCCCGGACCTCGATCACGCGCAGGCCGGGCCGCCACCGCAACGCCTCGACGAGCTCGGACTGCTGCTGCACCAGCTGGTGCTCGACGCCGTGCGCCGCGCACAGCTTCCCGAGGTCGGTGCCGTGCGGGGTGCCGAAGATCCGCTCGAACGAGTCGCTGTGCTCCGGGTTGCCCTGCTCCAGCAGCGAGAAGATGCCGCCGCCGTCGTCGTTGAGCACCACGATCGTCAGGTCCGGTCGCGTCTCGTGCGGGCCGAGCAGCAACCCGTTGCTGTCGTGCACGAAGGTCAGGTCGCCCAGCAGCGCGTACGCCGGTCGCCGGTGCGCGAGGGCCGCACCGACGGCGGTCGACACGGTGCCGTCGATCCCGGCCACCCCGCGGTTGCGGTGCACGACCACGTCGGGCCGCTGCCGCGCGGCCAGCGCCACGTCGCGAGTCGGGTTCGACGAGCCCAGGACCAGCAGTGCCTGCTCCGGCAGGGCGTCCACCACCGCGCGCGCCACCACCGGGCCGTTCGGCCAGCGCTCCAGGTCCAGCGCGGCGTGCAGCGCGGCGGAGGCCTTCTGGTCCGCCTGCTGCCACGCGGTCAGCCAGTCCGGGTCGGCCGGTGCGGACGCCTGCCCGAAGGTCTCCGCGACCTCGCGCAGGTTGTGCGCCGGGGCGGGCCAGTCGTCCCCGCCGTGCGTGAGCAGCACCTCCACCTCGGTGTCGGCGAGCAGCCGCTGCACCTGCCGGAACACCGTGGGTCGCCCGACGCAGAGCACCTGCTCCGGCCGGTGCTCCCGGAGGAACTCCGGCAGGCCGAGCAGCCACATGCCGGTGCTGATCACCGCCGAGCCCGGCACGCCCACGCCGCCGACCTCCGACAGCACCGGCCAGCCGTACTGCTCGCCCCACTCCCCGACACCATCGGCACCGGAGTCCGCGGCGAGCACCAGCCCGTGCCGGGCGCGGACGCGCGACAGCGCGCTGGGCACCCGTCCGCGGCCGCAGACCTCCGTCCAGCGCCCGCCGTCCGGGCGCCCGTCCAGCGGCTCGCACCAGTCGTCGCCGCCGGAGGGCACCAGCGGCTCCCGGAACGGGAGGTTCAGGTGCACCGGTCCGCTCCGGGCGTCGCCGGCCGCCGCCTGCCACGCCCGGCACACCTGACTGCGCCAGTAGGCGTTCTGCCCCGGCCGCTCCTCGGCCACCGCCAACTCGTCGAAGAGGCGGACCTCGGAACCGAACATGCGGTGCTGGTCGATGGTCTGGTTGGCGCCCGCGGCCCGCAGCTCCGGCGGCCGGTCCGCGGTGAGCACGATGAGCGGCACCCCGGAGTGGTACGCCTCGCTGACCGCCGGGTGCAGGTTCGTCGCCGCGGTGCCCGACGTGCAGGCCACCGCCACCGGTGACCCGGCGCGCGCCGCCAGCCCCAGGGCGAGGAACCCCGCGCTGCGCTCGTCGATGCGGACGTGCAGCTGCAAGCGCCCAGCGTGATCGGCCTTGTGCAGTGCGTAGGACAGAGGCGCGTTGCGGGATCCCGGGGAGAGCACCACCTGCCGCACCCCGTTGCGGACGAGCTCGTCGACGATGACCTCAGCCTGAGCCGTGGACGGATTCAACCCATCACCTCTGAACCTCGTTGGCGGACCCAGGCCGGGGTGGTCATGGTCCCTCCTGCCGTCGTCCGCGCAGGCGCCGGAATGCTGCCGGGGAGGCCCCCGCGCCGGGCGCGTGCGACGCCTATTGTCCCAGGCGTGCAGAATCCCCGTGTCTCTGAGCTGTTCGATCCGGCTTCGTGGGAGCCCGTCGCGGGCTTCGACTTCACCGACATCACCTACCACCGCTGCGTCGAGGACGGCCCTGCGAAGGGCACCGTGCGCATCGCGTTCAACCGCCCCGAGGTGCGCAACGCCTTCCGCCCGCACACCGTCGACGAGCTGTACCGCGCCCTGGACCACGCGCGGATGACCAGCGACGTCGGCTGCGTGCTCATCACCGGGAACGGCCCGTCGCCCAAGGACGGCGGCTGGGCGTTCTGCTCCGGCGGCGACCAGCGGATCCGTGGCCGCTCCGGCTACCAGTACGCCGACGGCGAGACCGCCGACACGGTCGACCCGGCCCGCGCCGGGCGACTGCACATCCTCGAGGTGCAGCGGCTGATCCGGTTCATGCCCAAGATCGTCATCGCCGTGGTGCCGGGCTGGGCCGCCGGGGGTGGGCACAGCCTGCACGTGGTGTGCGATCTCACGCTCGCCAGCGCCGAGCACGCCAAGTTCAAGCAGACCGACGCCGACGTCGGCAGCTTCGACGGCGGCTTCGGCTCCGCCTACCTGGCCCGCCAGGTGGGCCAGAAGTTCGCCCGCGAGATCTTCTTCCTGGGCCGCACCTACACCGCCGAGCAGGCGCACCAGATGGGCATGGTCAACGCGGTCGTCCCGCACGAGGAGCTGGAGACCACCGCGCTGCAGTGGTCCCGCGAGATCAACGGCAAGTCGCCGACCGCGCAGCGGATGCTCAAGTTCGCGTTCAACGCCATCGACGACGGGTTGGTCGGCCAGCAGGTCTTCGCCGGTGAGACCACCCGCCTCGCCTACATGACCGACGAGGCCGTCGAGGGCCGCGACGCCTTCCTGGAGAAGCGCACCCCGGACTGGTCCGCCTTCCCCTGGTACTACTGAGCCGCACGTCGGCCCCCGAGCTCCGCCCGCGCGACGACCCGGCGGCGCGGAGCCGGGGGCTCCCCGGGACGCACTCGCACGCGCACGGGCGCGGAACTGGAAGTCACCGACCGGGTCAACGGGGCACACCAGCACGATCACGACCACCATCACGGACTCCTCTCGCACGCTCACACCCACAAGATCGGCCCCCGACATCGAACACTTGATCGCTCGAACTGGTGATCGATGCCAAGGGTCACGGGGGTGCGGCGCGATGGCTGGCCGAGAATGGAGCCATGTCGCGAGCCCGCCACCTGCAACCGCTCCCCGTGCCGCCGGGTGCGGGCGCGCTGGACGTCCTGCCCGCGCTGCAGCGGGCGCTCGACGGCGACGGCCCGGCCCGGATTCCGGTCCGCGGCGACGACGGGGCGGAAGCGCGCCGCCTGGCCGCCGCGCTGGCCGGGCCGCTGACCCCCGCGGAGGACGCCGCCGAGGACCCGACGGCGCTGGTCATCGCCACCTCCGGCTCCACCGGCACCCCGAAGGGCGTGCTGCTGAGCGCCTCCGCGCTGCGTGCCTCGGCCGGGGCCACGCACCGGCGCCTCGGCGGGCCCGGCCACTGGTTGCTGGCCATGCCCGCGCACCACATCGCCGGCATCCAGGTGCTGGTCCGCGCGCTGCTCGCGGGCACGCGCCCGGACGCCGTGGACACCACCGAGGGCTTCCGCCCGGACCGCTTCGCCACCGCGGCGCGGCGGGTGCTCGCCGCGGACGGACCGCACTACACCGCCCTGGTGCCCACCCAGCTGTCCCGGCTGGTCAGCGCGGGCGGTGACGGCCTGGCCGCGCTCCGGGAGTTCGACGCGGTGCTGCTCGGCGGCGCCGCGACCCCGCCCGCCCTCCTGGACCGGGCCCGCGCCGAGGGCGTGCGCGTGACCACGACCTACGGGATGAGCGAGACCTCCGGCGGGTGCGTCTACGACGGGGTGCCGCTGGACACCGCGGAGGTCCGGGTCGAGGGCGAGACCGGGCCGGTCCTGCTGAGCGGGCCGATGCTGGCCCGGGGCTACCGCCACCAGCCGGAGGCCGCCGCGTTCACCGGCGGCTGGTTCCGGACCGGCGACCTCGGCCGCTGGCGGGACGGCCGGCTGGAGGTGCTCGGCCGCGCCGACGACATGATCATCACCGGCGGGGTCAACGTCGCCCCGCTGGCGGTGGAGCGGGTGCTCACCGCGCAGCCCGGCGTCCGCGAGGCCTGCGTGCTCGGCGTCCCCGACCCGGAGTGGGGGCAGGCCGTGGTCGCCGCGGTCGTGCCGGACGACACGGCCGCACCGCCGGCCGAACCGGACCTGCGCGCCGCCGTGCGCGCGGAGCTCAACCCCGCCGCCGCGCCGAAGCGCGTCACCTTCCTGCCGGAGCTGCCGCTGCGCGGTCCGGGCAAGCCCGACCGGCGGGCGCTGGCCGCGTTGTTCCAGGGCTGAACCCGGAGGCTGCCACGACCAGGTGATCCCGGTGCGCGAAGATGGCTCCCATGGCGACTGTTGCGCAGTGGATCGAGGGAGCTCGGATCCGCACCTTCCCGAACGCGATCGCGCCGGTGCTCGCCGGGACCGGCGCCGCTGCGGGGATCGACGGGTTCGACCCGCTGATCGCGGTCCTCGCCCTCCTGGTGTCGATGTTCCTGATCATCGGGGTGAACTTCGCCAACGACTACTCCGACGGCATCCGGGGCACCGACGACGACCGGGTCGGCCCGTTCCGCTTGGTCGGCTCCGGCGCGGCCCGGCCGGCCGCGGTCCGCAACGCGGCCTGGACCTGCTTCGGGCTCGCCGCGCTCGCCGGCCTGGGCGTGGTCGTGCTCAGCGGCCAGTGGTGGATGCTCCTCGTCGGCGCCCTCTGCATCGCCGGCGCCTGGTACTACACCGGCGGCAAGCGCCCCTACGGCTACGCGGGCTTCGGCGAGCTGGCCGTGTTCGTCTTCTTCGGACTGGTCGCGGTGCTGGGCACGATGTACGTGCAGGCCGGGACGATCAGCGGCTTCGGCATCGGCGCGGCGGTGGGCGTCGGCGCGCTGTCCAGCGCGGTGCTGGTGGCCAACAACCTGCGCGACATCCCGTCCGACCGGGTCACCGGCAAGCGCACCCTGGCGGTGCTGCTCGGCGACCGCGACACCCGCACCCTCTACGTCGCGCTGACGCTGGTGCCGTTCCTCATCACCGTGCTGATCGGCCTGCGGAACTCGTGGGTGCTGCTCGGTCTTCTCGCGCTGCTCCCGCTCGTCGTCCCGCTGCGCACCGTGGTCAGCGGCGCGCAGGGGCGCGCGCTGATCCCGGCGCTGCGCGACACCGGGATCGCGATGCTGGTCTGGGCGGCGCTCACCGGCGCCGCCCTGGCCTTCGGCTGACCCGCCGCAGCACGACAACGGCCCGCCCACCTCGGTGGACGGGCCGTTCGTCGTCGGGTCAGGCGCGGGCCTTGCGGGTGCCGACGCCGAAGACGCTCACCGCGCAGAACGGGGCGGCCGCGACGACCGCGGCACCGATCTGCACGACGCGGTTCTTGGTGACCAGCTCGTAGGTGGACACCTCAGAGCCCACCCGGATCTTCACCGCCCGCGAGCAGGTCACGTCCGCCGAGCCGGAGAACCACGAGGTCACCGGCCGCACGTACCGCTGGCCCTCCGCGCGGAAGGTGTTGACGTCACGGGGCTCGCCGTCGTCCGGCACGACGTGGCAGGTCGCGGACTTGCCGTTCTCCGTGCTGGTGATGAGCATCGGTTCGCCGTTCCACCGGTAGGTGGGGGCGTCGGGGCCGTCCGCCGGGCTGGCCTTCGCCAACGACGTGCCGCTGAACATCGCGATGCCCAGGAACACCGCGAAGATCGCGACGACCAGGACGCCCCAGCCGATGGTGATGCCGATCAGGGTCTTGCGGTTCATGGTGGGACCACCCCGTCCTCACCGCAGGAACGAGTCCGGCGGTTCGTCGTCGTAGCTGTCCTCGGGAGCGCGGTTCGGGTCGTTGTTGATGACCGTGGCCGTGTCGTAGCCGGCGTCGAGCATCTCCTTGGCCTGCTGCATGTTCTCCACGCTCGTGGCGAACGCGGCCTGCACCGACTCGTCGCGCAGCGCCTCGCCGCTGGCGATGTCCTGCCAGCTGAACTCGCCGGCGTCGATGCGGGCCTGCAGCGCCGCGACCTCGGGCGGGGCCTGGCCGGAGCGGATGCGCTGCTCGATGTCCTCGATCTGGTCGTCGGTCAGCTTGACCTCGGGCAGCTCCGCCTCGTACTGGGTCACGCGGTCCAGCACTTCCTCGGCCTGGCGCATGCGCTCCTCGAGCATCGCCTGCGCGTCGCGGACCTCCGGGGTCATCCAGTCGTCACTCACGTCGCGTCATCCTCCCCGACCGTCACAGGCTGCCGGACGCCAGTGTCTGGTAGCCGTTGCGGGACCCCGTGCCCTCGCCCTCGCCACCGGTGCCGCCGGACGAGTCCGTGGCGGGGTCGGAACCGCCGCCACCGGAACCGTCGCCGTCGCCACCGTTGCCGCCACCGTCGCTGCCGTCGCCGTTGCCGCCCGTCGCCGCGTCCCTGACGCCGGTCGTCGCGTCCCGCACGCCCGTCGCGGAGTTCCGCACCCCGGTCGCCGCGTCGCGCACCGCGGTGAAGTCGTCCTTGGCCTGCAGCCCGATGTTGACCGCGTCACCGAGGCTGTTGGCGTCCTTGATCTTGGCCAGGTTGGTGCCCGCGTTCTTGATGGACTCGACGAGGTTCACCACCGACTCGTACATCTGCTGCAGCGCCTCGAAGAGGTCGAGGATCGCCATCACGATCTCGACGCACTTCTCCACGTTGCGGACCACGTTGGCCCAGCCCGCGACCGGGATCCACCCGGTGGCCGCGGTCTCGATGAGCCGGTCGACCAGCTTCTTGATCAGCTCCAGGGCCTTGTCGGTCATCCGCCGCGACATGTCCGCGGCCTTCTGGAAGCCCTGGCCGATCAGCTTGGCCAGCATCGCGTCGCCTTCGAGGGCGACCGTCCAGGTCGACACCAGCAGCGTCTCGAACGCGATCGCGCCGGAGCCGTCCCAGCTCTCCCGCAGGTCGCTGATCCCCTGGTTGAGATTCTTGCGGATGGCGCGCAGCGCGTCGCCGACCTGCTCCCAGGCCTTGGCGTTGACCTCGATCTTCGAGAAGTCACCGGCGATCGGCGAGATCAACGTCTCGACCAGGTTCTGACCGGTGACCTTCTCGTAGACCCAGTTGACCGCCTGCACCTGCCACCCGGCGTCCTGGATCGCCTGCTTCTGCGCCTCCGCGTCGCTCTGGCTCGGATCCGCCGTGAGGACGCCCATCGGGTCCTCGGCGTCCGCGAACGAAGCCATCCCCGCCCCCTCAGATCTTGATGTCGTCGATCTCGGCCTCGATCTTGCGGAAGATCCCGACGATCTTCTGCTCGATCTCCTCGTACTCCGCGGAGGCGTCGGCCAGGTCGTCCTTGACCTTCAGCAGCGCGCTGTTCGCCCACTCCAAGGTCTCGCCGTACAGCGCGGTCACCATCTCGACCACGGGGATGAGCACCATCATCAGGCCGGTGAACCCGCTGGTGTCGGACGCGGTGTTCTCCGCCCACTCGTCGATCTTCTTGAAGTAGCCGGCGTTCCGCTCGAGGAGGCCTTCGAAGGCCTTCATCTCCTCCGGGATCGCCTTGAGGTTTTCCGCCAACCCGAACCCCCGACTAGCACCTGTCCGTTCAGGACGATTGGACGCCACGCAGGGGTCAGCGTTCCGGGAACGGGAGAATCGTTCTCCGTTCGTGACCCGAGGTGTCCGGTTCGGGCACTCGCGCCCGGTCCGTCCCCTCCGCTCAGCGCACCAGAGCGGGGACGACGTGCGCCGCGACACGTTCCGCGGTGCGGCAATCGTCCACATCGGTCTCAGCGGCGGCCACCGAGACCTGCAGGGTGGCGTCGGTCACTGCCACGTAGACGGTGCAGTCGCTCGCGCGGAGCGTCCGGGTGGCCGGCGCGCCGCCGAGGTCGACCTCCTCGCGGCCCAGCTCGGCGAACCCGGCCCGCTGCGCGGCGACCAGCACGGAGCGGCCGCCGGAGACCGCGTCGTAGCGGCACCCGCGCGTCGGCGGGTCGGGGTCGATCTCGCGCGGCTGCCCGGCCTCGGCGGGGAAGGCCAGCGCCTCGAGGTCCGCGGGCGTGAGGAGCCCGCAGAGCTGCTCCGCGGACAGCTCGGCGAGGCGGACGCGCTGCTCCGGCGGGACCTCGCGGGTCATCGAGGGCGCCTCCGACTCCGTGGCCGACTCCTCCGCCGAGGTGGCCGACGTCGAGGGCACCTCAGCGGGCTGCGGCTGCTCGGACGAGCACCCGGCGACGACCACCAGCGCCGCCGCGGCCAGCCACGCCGCACGTCTCACCGGACTCACCTCTCCGTCGCCAGGAACTCGCCGGTCTCGTGGAAGTGCTCGAGCACCGCGCGCGGCCCGGCCAGGTCCAGGCCGCGGGCGGCCACCCACTCGTCGTCGTAGTAGGTGTTGGCGTACCGCTCGCCGCCGTCGCAGAGCAGCGTCACGATGCTGCCGCGCCGACCGGCCGCGACCATCTCCGACACCAGGGCGAACACGCCCCACAGGTTGGTCCCGGTGGAGCCGCCGACCCGCCGCCCCAGCAGCGGCTCGACGTAGCGGATGGTGGCGATCGACGCCGCGTCCGGGACCTTGATCATCCGGTCGATCGCCTGCCCGATGAAGGACGGCTCGACGCGCGGGCGGCCGATGCCCTCGATGAGCGACCCGCGGTCGCTGGTGCGCGCCGGGTCGCCGTCCCGCCAGGCCTCGAAGAACACCGAGCACTCCGGGTCCACCACGGCCAGCTGGGTGCGGTGGCACCGGTACCGCAGGTAGCGGCCGATGGTGGCGCTCGTGCCGCCGGTGCCCGCGCCGACCACGATCCAGGTCGGCTCGGGGTGCGGTTCCAGCGCCAGCTGCTCGAAGATCGACTCGGCGATGTTGTTGTTCCCGCGCCAGTCGGTGGCCCGCTCGGCGTGGGTGAACTGGTCCATGAAGTGGCCGCCCAGCTCGGCGGCCAGCCGCCGCGACTCGGTGTAGATCGCCCCGGGCTCGTCCACGAAGTGGCACCGGCCGCCGTGCCACTCGATGAGCGCCACCTTCTCGCGGCTGGTGGAGCGCGGCATGACCGCGATGAACGGCAGGCCGAGCAGCCGGGCGAAGTAGGCCTCGGACACCGCGGTCGAGCCGGAGGAGGCCTCGATCACCGGCGTGCCCTCGGTCACCCAGCCGTTGCAGATCGCGTAGAGGAACAGCGAGCGGGCCAGCCGGTGCTTGAGCGAACCCGTCGGGTGCGTCGACTCGTCCTTGAGGTAGAGGTCGATGCCCCACTCCGCGGGCAGCGGGTAGCGCAGCAGGTGGGTGTCCGCGCTGCGGTTGGCGTCAGCCTCGATGATGCGGACGGCTTCGCTGGCCCAGGACCGGGTCCGCTCGCAGGAGCGGTCGACGCTGCTGAGCATCCCCCGGCTCACTCGGCGCTCGTGCCGGCCTCGCCGCGCAGCTGGGCCCGCAGCTCCTCGCGGCGGGCCTTGCGCACCGCGGACCGCTCCGCCATGCCGGTCGCCACCCGGCGCCGCAGGGTGCCGAAGACCACCAGCGACAGCGGCATGACCACCACGACGGAAACGGCGAGCGCCACCAGCGCCGGCACCTGGAACAGCATCAGCACCAGCGCGACCAGGGCCACCAGGGAGAACCTGGCGAGCGTGTACAGCGCGATGTCCCGCGCGAGGGTCGATCGCCCGTCCGGGGCAGCGGTGTCCGGCTGGTCCTGTTCCTGCACGTCACCCAGGGTAGAGCACGCGACCGGGGCACCCACCGGGCGGCTGCGGCCCGAAGCGCCGCTTTCGTCCCTTACCTTCCCTTTACCTAGACCCAAATGTTCGAGTACCTGGGCACCGAGGTGCCAGGATGCGACCGGATTGCCCGAATGAATCTCGCGAACGTGGAGGTCTCCCTGTGACCGCGACGACCCAGCAGCCGCGCCAGAACGGTCAGGAACAGCTCCTCACCCCCGGTGAGGTCGCGGCTCTCTTCCGGGTCGACCCCAAGACCGTGACGCGGTGGGCCACTGCCGGCCGGATCGGTTCCATCCGGACCCCCGGCGGTCACCGCCGCTTCCGCGAGTCTGAGGTCCGCGCCCTGCTCGCCGAACTGACCAACGACGTCAACCGCGCGGTCTGAACGCTCGTCCACGAGCAGCCGGGCGACCGGTGCTGCGGTTCGCGCACGGGACGCCACGCTCGCCAGTGCCCCTCGCAGGCGAGCACCCGGGACCCAGCACCGGACGACGCCCGGCGACGACCGCCGGTCCAGGTGGCGCCTCGCCCGCAGTGAGGCACCACCTGGGCCCGGAGAGGCCACCTGCGACGCGGACAACCGAGGCTGCGAGCGGCTAGTCTCGGAAGTGGCAGAGTTGGAGGTGGCTCGATGATCTACGTCCTGGCAGCGATCGGCGCGCTCACGATCGCGGTCCTGGTGTGGAAGGCGTTCGGCCCCGCCGTGACGGACCGGCCGCACACCAGGAAGGCGCCGATCCCGCCCGACGACGACCCCGAGTTCCTGCGCCGCTTGGACGAGCAGCGGCGCCAGTCCCGGCCGACGGAAGAGGACTGACCGCCCGGCACCTGCCCAGCAGGTGCCGGCAACCCTCGATCCAGCCCTGCCGACGCCGCGACCAGCGGCGTCAGACCCGACGGTTGCGGCCCGGAGCGTGCGGGAAGTCGTCCGCGACCGTCGCAGCCAGCTCCAGCAGCGCCAGCCGCGTCGCGGAGCTCAACTGGTCCAGCTCCACCTCCGCACCTTCCTCCAGGTGCGGGTCGAACGGGATCTTCGCCACCGCTCGGCAGCGGGCGCTGAAGTGGGCCGCCAGCTTGTCGATGTCGACCTTGCCGGACGCCGGCCGCACCGAGTTGATCACCGCCACGGACCGGGCCACCAGGTCGCCGTAGCCGTGCGCGTCCAACCAGTCCAATGTGGCCGATGCGCTGCGCGCGCCGTCGATCGAGCTGGACGAGACGACCACGAGCGAGTCGGCCAGGTCCAGCACGCCCTTCATCGCGGAGTGCATCAGGCCGGTGCCGCAGTCGGTGAGCACCACGTTGTAGAAGTGCTCCAGCAGCGTGACGGTGCGCCGGTAGTCGTCCTCGCTGAACGCCTCCGACACCGCCGGGTCCTGCTCGCTGGCCAGCACCTCCAGCCGGGACGGCCCCTGCGAGGTGTAGGCGCGCACGTCGCTGTACTTGCGGATGCGGTGCGCGTCGCGCAGCAGGTGCCGCACCGTCGCGGTGGTCTCCAGCGGGATCTTCTGCGCCAGGGTGCCGCGGTCCGGGTTGGCGTCCACCGCGATCACCCGGTCGCCCCGCAGCGAGGAGAACGTGGACCCGAGGGTGGCGGTCGTGGTGGTCTTGCCCACGCCGCCCTTCAGGCTCAGCATCGCGATCTTGTAGCAGCCCTGCAGCGGCTGGTTGATCCGCGCGATCAGCTCGCGGCGGCGCCGGTCGGCCGGGCTCTCGCCGAGGTTCACCGTCTTGCCGGTGGCCAGGTAGACGGCCTTGCGCCACCCGGTCTGCGGGGCCCGCTTGGACTGCCGGAGCAGCTGGGCGGACGAGAGGTCCTGGGCCAGCGCCGGGTCCCCGGGGCCCGCGCCCGGGTGCGGCGGGTACGGCGGCTGCTGCTGGCCGGGCTGCGGGGCGCCCTGCGGGTACTGGGTCGGGTACGGACCCGACGGCCCGCCGGACGCCTGGGGGTACGGGCCGGACGGCCCGCCGGAGACCTGCGGGTAGGGACCGGACGGCCCACCGGAGACCGAGTACGGGCCGGACTGCGCCCCGGGCACCTGGTGCGGCCCGGACACCTGCGGGTGCGGACCGGACTGGTTCGGGTCGCCGTACGCGGGCGCCCCGCTCGGGTAGTACGGCTGCGGCACGTCGCCGACCGGGTTCCCGGACGGGTCGACCTGCGACGGGTCGACGTACGACGGAGTGGGGTGCGCGGGCCGCGTCTCCGGCTCGACGTACTGGCCGCCGGGCGCCGCACTGCCGGACTCGACGTCCGTGCCGTCGGCCTGCGCCGCGGGGGCGTTCCGACGCGCTTCGGGCTCTTCGTGCTGTCCGGTCACCGTTGCCGTCCTCCCTGCGATCGAGCCGGGCTCCGCCGGTCCGGATCGAGATCTCCCCGTTCCCGCAAGGCACGGTAGTCGCCGGGACACCTCCGGGTCACCGGGGGTGGGCGGTCATCACCGCGGTGCCGCTCCCCGGCCTGGCGCCGAGTGCGCAGGTGGGGACGCCGCGCTGCGTCCCGGCCGCGCCCCGCGGGGAGCCGATCACCCGCTCAGAGTCCAGCGTACGAGTGAAGCCCGGCGACGACGATGTTCACGAAGAACAGGTTGAAGACCATCACCGCGAGGCCGAGGACGTTGATCCACGCGGCGCGCACCCCGCGCCACCCCGCGGTCGCGCGGGCGTGCAGGTACGCGGCGTAGACGACCCAGGCGACGAACGAGCAGGTCTCCTTCGGGTCCCAGCCCCAGAACCGGCCCCAGGCCGCTTCCGCCCAGATCGCGCCCGCGACGATGGCGAACGTCCACACCGGGAAGATGATCACCGTGGCGCGGTAGGCGACCCGGTCCAGCGCCTGGCTGGTGGGCAGCCGCGACCCGACCTTGGTCATCTTCAGCGGGTTGTTCTCGTACCGGGAGCGCACCAGGTACAGCACGCTGGCCACGCCGGCGAAGGTGAAGACACCGGTGGAGACGATCGCGGCCGCGACGTGGATCACGATCCAGTAGGACTGCAGCGCGGGGATCAGCGGCGCCGCCTGCGCGTAGAGCACGGTGCCGGACAGGAACAGCAGCACCACCACCGGCAGCATCAGGAAGCCGCCGAGCGCGCGCAGCTGGCTCGGGGTGGCGTCGCGACGGGCGGTGCGTGTCTGCCGGAACAGCACGACGAGCCAGGCCACCACGGCGGCCAGGCAGATCGCCGAGCCGAACTCGTACATGTTGCTCCACGGCACCCGGCCCGTGGCCAGGCCGCGCAGCAGCAGCGAGGAGACGTGCACCAGCGTGCCCAGCACCGTCATGGCGACGGCCATGCCGCCGAGCCGCTCGCCCAGCGGCCGCTTCTCCGGGGTCGGCACGTGCCCCACGGCCGGGGTCGAGGTGGAGTCCCCGCCGCCCGCACCGACCAGGGCCGACTCGCGCTTGCGGGCGACCGTCCCGGTGCGTCCACCGGAGAACTCCGCGAAGTACAGCAGCATCGCCAGGATGTAGACCACGACGGACGTGGCGTAGGCCATGTCGCTGTAGGTCGACAGCGTCTGGTTGACCGGCATCAGTTCTTCCTTTCGCGCGCGGGGCCACTGGCCGCGCGGGATTCCGGCGAGCGGTCTGCGCCCGTGCCGAGGACGTCGGCGGCGAGCCTGGTGAACTCCTCGCCGTACCCGGCCTGGTCGGTGCGGGCGAGTCCGCCGACTTCGACAACCGTACGTGCGGGACCGGCCCCGTCCTGGTCCGGGTGCGGCACCGCGCGGACCCACACCCGGCGCCGCTTGACCATCAGGGAGGTGCTGATGCCGAAGATGACCAGCACCGCGAACACCAGCACCCAGGACTGGAACGGGTCGTGCGACACCTGGAAGTTCGCCCAGCGCTCGACGCCGTCGAAGCGGACCGTGGTGCCGTCGTCGAGGCGGAGCTCCTCGCCCAGGCGCAGGTTCTCGCGGGCCACCCGCTGGAGCCTGCCCTGCTCCACCATGGACTGGTCCACACCGAAGATCGACTGCCCGCGGCCGGAGTCGAGCCCCAGGTCACCGCGCAGCACGTCCACCGCCACGGCCGGGTCGAGCAGGTCGGGGAAGCGGGAGCTCAGGACCGCACCGTCGAACGAGGCGGTCGGCGCGAACAGGCCGGTCACGGCGAGCTGCTTCTGGCGGCGCTCCGCCTCGTCCTGCACGCCCGGCGGGTCGAACTTGGTGGCGCCCTGCGACAGCATCGTGGCCGGGTCGGCCGGCTGCCACTGGATGACCCCGGTGCGCTGCTGCCCGTCCGGGAAGGTGACGGTGAAGCGCGGCGCGTAGCCGTTGCCGGTCAGGTAGATGCGGTCGCCTGCGGTGCGCAGCGGGTGGTTCATCTGCAGCAGGTACGGCCGCCACGTGTCGTTCGCCAGGTCGTCGCCGGACTGGTACTGGGTGTGCACCCGGTAGTCGGCGACCTGGCCGTTGGGCCGGTAGTCGATGTCGAACCCGTCGACGCGCAGGCAGAACGGGCTCAGCTGGGTGCCGTCGACGTTGAGCCCGGCGCGGAACGAGTCGTAGTTGTAGGTCCCGGAGTTGCAGAACTCGGAGCCGTCGGCGACCACGATGACCTGGCCCTCGTAGCCGTACAGCTTGCCGCCCGCGACACCGACCAGCAGGCCGACCAGCGCGAAGTGGAAGACGAGGTTGCCGATCTCGCGCAGGAACCCGCGCTCGGCGCTGATCGACTTCGCGCCGTCCCCCTCCTCCCGCTCGACCGTCCGCCAGCCGCGCAGCCGGGTGCGGGCGGCGGCCATCACCTCGTCGACCGAGGAGTCCAGGGTGGCCCGCTCGTGGTGCGGCAGCCGGGAGAGGTTGCGCGGCGTGCGCACCGGCTTGCTGCGCCACTGCTTGTAGTACTCGTAGCAGCGCGGCAGCAGGCAGCCGATCAGCGAGATGAACAGCAGCACGTAGATGGAGGCGAACCACACCGAGCTGAACACCTCGAACGCACCGACCTTGTCCAGGATCGGCGCGAGCGTCGGGTACTCGGCGAAGTACTCCTCCACCTCGGCGGCGTTGAGCGAGCGCTGCGGGATGAGCGCGCCCGGCAGCGCGGCCAGGGCGAGCAGGAACAGCAGCACCAGCGCGGTGCGCATGGACGTCAGCCCGCGCCACGTGTTGCGCAGGAACGCCAGCGTCGTGGTCAGGTGGCCGCGCATCAGAGGATCGTCTCGAATCCGGCGATCGGGCCACGGAGCACGGCGATCAACTCTCCCCACAAACCGGTGACGAGCAGCAGGCCGACGACGACCAGCAGCACCCCACCTGCGATCTGGACGGCACGTCCGTTCCGCCGCAGCCACCCCGCGCTGCGCAGCGCCCACCGGGCGCCGAGGGCCAGCAGCACGAACGGCACGCCCAGGCCCAGGCAGTAGGCGGCGATCAGCAGGATCCCGCGGAACGCGGTGCTGCCCGAGCCGTCGGTGGCGATGGCGATGGAGGTCACCCCGGTCAGCGTGGGCCCGAGGCACGGGGTCCAGCCGAGGCCGAACACCGCGCCCAGCAGCGGGGCTCCCCAGATGCCGGCGCGCGGCACCCGGTGGATGCGCAGGTCCCGCTGGAACGCGGGCACCAGGCCGAGGAACACCAGCCCCATCGCGACGGTGACCACCCCACCGATCCGCTGCAGCAGCGGCTCGTTGGCCAGCAGCACGTCGGACAGGCCGAGCAGCAGCAGCGTCCCGGCGGCGAAGACGGCGGTGAACCCGGCGACGAACAGCAGCGCCGCACCGGCGACCCGCCAGCGCCCGCGCCGCGCGCCGTCCGCTTCGGCCTCCTCCACCGGCGGGGTCTCGGCGCCGACGACGCCCGCCAGGTAGGCGAGGTAGCCCGGCACCAGCGGCACCACGCAGGGCGAGGCGAAGCTGATCGCCCCGGCCAACACCGCGACGGCCGCCGCGAAGACCAGCGGTCCGGACGCGGCGAGGTCAGTGGGGTTCACACTTCGAGGGTAGGAAAGCCAGCACCGCACCGGTGCACCGGGCTCGGTGAAGCGGCCCACATCGTCCCTGGTGACCGGCCTGGAGCGAGCCGGCAGCGAGCCGCCAGGGACGTTGGTCCCGCGCTTCCAGGACCCCCGTCCCGCCGGGATCGCGTCCTCGCGCGCCCGGGGACCCCGGCTCAGGCCGGTTCGGCCGCGACCTTCTGCACCTCGGGCAGCAGCTCGCTCTCCAGCAGCTCGGTGAGGAAGATCGCCGCCACACGGTGCTGGCGGTCCAGCACGATCGTCGCCGGGACGGTGCTGCGCGGGAACTGGCGCAGCGCGAGCAGCGAACGGCCGGACGGGTCGAAGATCGACGGGTAGGTCAGCCCGCGGTCGCGGTGGAAGTCCGCCGCCGCGGTGCGGTCGTCCCGCACGTTGATCCCGAGCACCTGCACGCCCTGCGGACCGGCCTTGTCCTGCACGGCCTGCAGGTCGTCGGCCTCGGACCGGCACGGCCCGCACCACGAGCCCCAGATGTTGAGCACCACGACCTGGCCCGGGAAGTCGTCCAGGCTGATCTTCTTGCCCTCCTCCAGCAGGCTCTCGCCCGCCAGCCCGGACACCCGGCCGCGCTCCTCCGGCTCGTAGAACAGGCGGGTCTGCCCACCGGGCGAGACGAAGGTGAACTCGCCCCCGTTCGCCACCGCGTCGTCGCCCTGGGTCGCGCACCCGGCGACCAGCGCCACCGCCGCGAGGGCCACGCCCACGCGCGCCACCAGCTTCCTCATGCCCCTGTCACCTTCGGATCGGTCGTCCCGGCCGGCTCCACGTAGGCGATGCGCACCAGCTCCTCGCCGCGGAACACCAGGCTGGTCAGCGAGGCCAGCGAGCACTGGCGCCGGCGCGGGTCGTGCCACATCGGCTTGCCCTCCAGGAACCGGCGCAGCGTCCAGATCGGCAGCTGGTGCGACACGCACACCGCCTCGTGCCCGGCGGCGGCCGCGCGGGCGCGGTGGGCGGCGCCGAGCATCCGGTGCGCGATCTTCAGGTAGGGCTCGCCCCAGGACGGCCGCAGCGGGTTCCACAGCTTCGGCCAGTGCTTCGGCGAGCGCAGCGCGCCGTCGCCGACCGAGACCTTGAGCCCTTCGAAGCGGTTCTCCGACTCGATGAGCCGCTCGTCGGTGGCCACGTCGACCTGGAACGCCGCGGCGATCGGCTCGGCGGTCTGCTGCGCCCGCTGCAACGGCGAGGCGACGACGTGGACGACGTCCCGCCCGGCCAGGAACTCGGCGACGACCTTCGCTTGCTGCTCACCGCGGTCGGACAGGCGGTAGCCCGGCAACCGGCCGTAGAGGATCCCCTCCGGGTTGTGCACCTCGCCGTGGCGCACGAAGTGCACCACGGTCCGCTCTTGGCTCACAGCTCCACTCCTCCGCGTTCCGCTGCCGCCTCCGGCCGCACCACCAGCCGGTCCAACGAGGCACCCGCGGTGCGGGTGCTCATGCGGTGGCCTCCGCGGCGGCGCGGGCGGCGTGCGGCAGCGCCTCGGCGATCGTCTCGAACGCCGCGTCGTCCATCGCCGCGTTCACGAACCAGCACTCGAACGCGCTCGGCGGCGGGTAGACCCCGCGCTCGAGCAGCGCGTGGAAGAACGGCGGGAACCGCCAGGTCTGCTGCGCCTGGGCATGCTCGTAGTCGTGCACCGGCGTCTCGCTGAAGAAGACGCTGAGCATGTTCCCGGCGTAGGCCACCTGGTGCGGCACGCCCTCCGCGGTCAGCGCCGCACCGAGCAGGTCCCCGAGCCGCTTGCTGTTGCGGTCCAGCGCGGCGTAGACCTCGTCGTCGGCGGCCCGCAGGTTGGCCAGCCCGGCGGCGACCGCGACCGGGTTCCCGGCCAGCGTGCCCGCCTGGTACACCGGCCCGGACGGGGCGAGGCGCTCCATCACGTCGGCCCGGCCGCCGAAGGCCGCGGCGGGCAGCCCGCCGGACATCACCTTGCCGAAGGTGTAGAGGTCGCCGGCCACGCCGTCGATGCCGAACCAGCCCGCGCGGGAGACGCGGAACCCCGTCATCACCTCGTCCATGACGAGCAGCGCCCCGGCCTCGCGGGTGATCTCGCGGAGGCCCTCGTTGAAGCCGGGCCGCGGCGCGACGGCGCCCATGTTGCCCGCCGCCGCTTCGGTGATCACGCAGGCGATCTCCTCGCCCTGCTCGGCGAAGACGCTGCGCACCGCCTCGAGGTCGTTGTAGGGCAGCACGATGGTGTCGGCCGCCTGCGCCCCGGTGACGCCCGGCGAGGTGGGCAGGCCCAGCGTCGCGATGCCGGAGCCGGCGCTGGCCAGCAGCGCGTCGACGTGCCCGTGGTAGCAGCCGGCGAACTTGACGATCTTCGAGCGGCCGGTGAAGGCGCGGGCCAGCCGGACCGCGCTCATCGTCGCCTCGGTGCCGGAGTTGACCAGCCGGACCTGCTCGACCGGCTCGACCCGGTCGATGATCTCCTGCGCGAGGTCGATCTCACCTGGCCCGGGCGTGCCGAAGGACAGGCCGTGCGCCGCGGTCTCCCGCACGGCGCGGACCACGTCGGGGTGCGCGTGCCCGTTGATCATCGGCCCCCACGAGGACACCAGGTCCACGTAGCGGTTGTCGTCGGCGTCCCACAGGTAGGCGCCTTCGCCGCGCACCATGAACCGGGGCGTGCCGCCGACCGAGTGGAAGGCGCGGACCGGCGAGTTGACGCCGCCCGGCGTCACGGTCTGCGCGCGGTCGAACAGCGACCGCGACCGCGGAGCCGGATCGTGGTGGGGGTTCGGTGCGGAGTTCGCAGAAGCTGTCACACCCCCAGTCTGACAGGCGCGGCTCCGTGACCGGCCGCACCCCGACTAGCGACGCCGGGTGCGCAGGGCCAGCACCACCTGCCGGACCGCGTCGAGCAGCAGCAACCCGGCGACGGTCACCGCCGCCACCGCGGAGGCCAGCCAGCTGCCGATCGACCGGGTGACCACGTCGATGGCGCCCTCCGGACCGGGCAGGTAGATCGTCACGGTGCCGTTCCGCCACGCCCACCAGCCGACCACCACCAGCGCCACGGCCACGACCAGCTCGATCCCGGCCACGGCGGCCCGCCAGGGCTGGTGCGCACCGCCCCGCGGCTCGCGGTGTTCGAAGGTTTCCGCGCTGAACTTCGGCCCGTCGGCAGGCCAGGGTTCCGGAGTGGTCACGCGCAGAAGCGTCTCATGACGCGCCGCGCACCGTCAGCCGCGCGGGCCGACCGCTACTCCTCCACCAACCGGGTCAGCGCGCGGGACAGGGCCGCCGGGTCCTTCGCCCAGGCCAGCACCACCTCGTCGTCGTCCAGCCGGAGCGGCACCTCGCCGGTCCCCCTCGGCACCGCCCAGCTCCCGCCGAGCACCCGGGCGCCGACCGGCGCGCCCACGTCGGTGACCGCCGCGATCCGCTCGACCCGCAGCTCCTCGCGCCCCTGCACGAGCTCGGCGGGGGTCAGCCGCACCGAGACCAGGCGGCGGCGGCCGTGCACCCAGACCGCCGCCGCGATCGCGAGCAGGCCCCCGACCAGCAGCCACACCCACCCGTGGCGGGGGCCGGGGGTGGTCACCTCGACGACGGCGCCCAGCAGCGCGAACGCCGGTCCCCAGAGCACCGGCCACCAGCTGCTCCCGCGTTCCGCGTACAGCACCGGTTCGCTCATCGCTCCCCCGTCAGCCATTCCGTGGACGGCGCCCGCCAGAGCAGCACCGCGGCCACCACCCCCAGCACCAGCAGGGCCAGGTGCACGCTGAGCACCGCCCCCGACCCGAGCACGAGCACCAGGTGCAGCAGGGCGAACGCGGACAACCCGATCCGCGCCCACGCGTGCCGCCGGTACAGCGCCACCCCGAACCCCAGGTAGGCCGCCGCGAGCACGACGGCCAACCCGGTGTTGACCCAGACCAGCTGCTGCGCGCGGGCCGCCGCGTCCGCCGCCATGACGTGCTGCTGCTCGGCGATCTGCTGCACGAGCTGGGCGCGGCCGGACCACATCAGCCCGGCCTGCAGCAGCAGGAGGATCGCCACCGTCCACCACAGGACGACGGAGAAGCGCAGCGGTCGCGGTGGCGCCATCAGCGGGGACGGCGCGCCGCCGCGTCGAAGTACCAGTTCGACTGCTTCAGGAACACCAGCACGATGAACGCGCCCATGGCCAGCAGCCCGAGCCCGCTCTCGACGTAGGCGATGACGTAGTACGAGGTGGGCAGCTCGATCTCCGGCACCTCCCCGGTGACCGCCATCGAGCTGCCGCCCTGCACCAGGCTGGCCAGGGCGCTGAGCACCCAGAGCGAGGCGAAGACGGTGAGCGTGATCCGCGCCCAGTTCCGGCCGGCCCGCATCTTGAAGCCGAACAGGATCCACAGCGCGCTCAGGACCAGGTAGATCACCGTGAAGAAGATGAAGGTGGCCAGCATGATGCCGTTCATGAACGACGACATCCCGTCCTGGAACTCGGCGAGCTCCGGGTCGGAGGTCACGCTGGCGACGGTGTCGTTGAGGTAGCCCTGCAGCGTCATGAAGCTGACCACGGACAGCACCGTCACGAGCAGCGGCACCGCGATGGCGATCCAGAACGCGATCTCCACGGTCATCGGTCGCGGGACCTGCGCCATCTCCTGCGCGGGCACGGGCGGTGCCGCGTAGGGGTTCTGCGGGTACCCGCCCTGCGGTTGCTGCTGCGGGAAGCCCCCGGAGGGCGTGCTGCTCTGGGGGAAGCCGCCGGACGGCGTGCCGCCCTGCGGGTACTGCGGGTACCCGCCCTGCTGCCACGGATCATGCGGTGAGGTCACCGGCAAACAGTATGAACCCGACTCATCGCCTGTCCACCGAGTTGGCCGAACTCACCGGGGGGAGTTCGGCGCGGCGTGCGCGTGCGCCCGCCCACCGGGCACCAGCACCGGGGTGACCAGGGCAACGAGCACCTCCAGCGGCGAGGTCACCCCCGGTCCAGCGGTTCCGCCGTACCGGGACCGCGGGCTCGCCGCGCGCGGCGGAAGTACTGGTTCGACGGCGCCAGGTGGGCGAGCAGCAGCGTCGCCCCGACGGTGAGGACCTGCAGCACCGCCAGCAGCAGGCTCACCACGCCGCCGACGGTCCCCCCGGTCACCGACGGCAGCGTCAGCACGATCCACACCGCGCCGACCACGGTGATCACGGTGCGGGCCCACCTCCGGCCGTGGCGCATGAGGACCAGGAACACGGTCCACAGCGCCGCGACGACCACCACGACCGCGGTCACCAGCACCAGCACCCCGGTGTAGACGGTGCGCGCTTCCTCGGGGGTGAGCCGCTGGCCCTGCGACGCGGCCTCCTCCACCACCACCTGCAGCTCGGCGCCGGAGACCAGCAGGTACGAGGTGGCGACGATGGCGAAGCCGACCACGACGCTGGCCAGCCCCGCCCAGAACGCGCCCTCGACCGTGCCCGGTCGTCCGCGCCGGGCCGCGAGGTCGGGGTCCTGCGGCGTCACCAGCTCAGACTAGGAACGCCCGCGGGAGACGACAATTCAGCGCGGCGTGCCGCCGAAGGCCGGGCGCGGGGCCGCCTCGCGGACGTACCGGTTGGCGTCGGGCCGGAACGTGAACACGATCGCGGCCACCTCGACGGCCGCCACGACCAGCGAGAACAGCACCTCGACCCAGGTGATGGAGACCCCGGTGAGCTGCTGGACCACCGCCGGGCCGAACACCCCGACGGTGAGCAGCGTGACGAGCGCGTTGAACACGCCGAAACCACCGAACACGGTGAGCAGCACCCGCGCCCAGTTCCGCCCTTCCAGCACCCGCTTGGTGAGCACCACGTACACCATCAGGATCAGCGCCTTGAGCAGGAACGTGAACATGATCCCGCTGTTGGCCGCGGCGTCGAGCTGCGTCTGCGTCAGGTTCGGGTCCACGCGGCGGAGCTCGTCGATGAGCCGTGCCCGGTCGGCGAGCTGGACGAAGGCCTGCACGATGCCGATGAGCACCGAGCCGATCCACAGCCACCGCGCGGTGAGCAGCGACTGCGGCACCTGCGGCCCCTGCGGCCCCTGCTCCGGCACCGGCCGTCCGAACGCGTCGACGCGCTGTCCCGGGTCGGTCATGCGCGAGCGCCCCGCAACCACTGCGCGGCCTCGACGGCCCAGTAGGTGAGGACGATGTCCGCGCCCGCCCGCCGGATCGAGGTCAGCGACTCCAGCACGGTCCGCCGGCGGTCCAGCCAGCCGTTGGCCACCGCGGCCTCGACCATCGCGTACTCGCCGGACACCTGGTAGGCGGCCACCGGCACGTCGGCCACGCCCGCGACGTCGCGCAGCACGTCGAGGTAGGACAGGGCGGGCTTGACCATCACCATGTCGGCGCCCTCGGCCAGGTCCAGGTCGACCTCGCGCAGCGCCTCGCGCCCGTTGGCCGGGTCCTGCTGGTAGGTGTTGCGGTCGCCCTGCAGCTGGGAGTCGACGGCCTCGCGGAACGGCCCGAAGAAGGCGGAGGCGTACTTCGCCGAGTAGGCCAGGATCGAGGTGTCGAGGTAGCCGGTCGCGTCCAGCGACTCGCGGATCACGCCGACCTGGCCGTCCATCATGCCGCTGGGCGCCACCACGTGCGCCCCGGACTGCGCCTGCACCACGGCCATCTCGCCGTAGACCTGCAGCGTGCGGTCGTTGTCGACGGTGCCGTCCTCGTCCAGCACGCCGCAGTGGCCGTGGTCGGTGAACTCGTCCAGGCACAGGTCGGCCATGAGCACGGTGTCGTCGCCGACCTCGGCGCGCAGGTCGCGCAGCGCGACGTTGAGGATGCCGTCCGGGTCGACCGCCCCGGAGCCGGTCGCGTCCCGCTCCGCGGGCACGCCGAAGAGCATCAGCCCGCCGACACCGGCGCTCACCGCGTCGACGGCGGCCTTGCGCAGCGAGTCGCGGGTGTGCTGCACGACGCCCGGCATCGACGGGATCGGCGCGGGCTCGTCGAGGCCCTCGCGCACGAACATCGGCAGCACGAGGTGCCGCGGTTCGACGGAGGTCTCGGAGACCAGGCGACGCAGGGCCGGGTCACGGCGAAGCCGACGCGGACGGTGCGAGGGATACATCCAGCAGCTCCCCAAGCGGCTCGACAGGGGCGACACCACGAGCCTAACCACTCCGACGAACCGGACGCCGCAGGGTCAGCCCGAGATCCCCACCACTCGCAGACGCCGCGAGGGGCGCCCGGTGACCAGGTCGGTCACCGGGCGCCCCTCGGAGCGGATCAGCTGCGGCGCGCGCGCTTGGCCTTGCGCGGCGGCGGCAGGGCGCCCTCCGCGCGGAGCCGGGCGGCGTGCTCGGCCAGGGCGTCCACCAGGTCCTCGACGCGCGGGACCTCCGGCTTGACGTCGACCCGCAGGCCGAACTCCTTGGCCGTCTCCGCGGTGTTCGGGCCGATGCAGGCCACCAGCGTCCGGGCGTGCGGCTTGCCCGCGATGCCGACCAGGTTGCGGACCGTGGACGACGAGGTGAAGCACACCGCGTCGAACCCGCCCGTCTTGATCATCTCGCGGGTCTCGGCCGGCGGCGGCGCGGCGCGGACCGTGCGGTAGGCCGTCACGTCGTCGACCTCCCAGCCGCGCTCGCGCAGACCGGCCGACAGCGTCTCGGTGGCGATGTCCGCGCGCGGCAACAGCACCCGGTCCACCGGGTCCAGGACGTCGTCGTGCGGCGGGAAGTCCTGCAGCAGGCCCTCGCTCGACTGGTCACCGGAGGGCAGCAGCTCCGGGATGATCCCGAAGGACCGCACCCGCTCCGCGGTGGCCTCGCCGACGCAGGCGATCTTCACGCCGGAGAACGCCCGCGCGTCCAGGCCGAACTCGCTGAACTTCTCCCACACCGCCTTGACGGCGTTGGCCGAGGTGAACACCACCCACTGGTAGCGGCCGTCGACCAGGCCCTTGACCGCGCGCTCCATCTGGGCGGGGCTGCGCGGCGGCTCGACGGAGATGGTGGGCACCTCGTGCGAGACGGCGCCGTGCGACCACAGGCGCTCGCTCATCACGCCGGCCTGCTCCTTGGTGCGCGGCACCAGGACCTTCCAGCCGTACAGCGCCCGCGACTCCCACCAGGACAGCTTGCTGCGCTCGGACACGACGTCGCCGATGGTCACCACCAGGTGCCCCTGCAGCTCACCGGCGTCGGCGGCCAGCGAGGCCAGCGTCGTGTCGATGGTGCGCTGCTGCACCGTGGTGCCGGAGGCGGTCACCGCGACCGGCGTGGTCGCGGCCTTGCCGTGCTCGACCAGCCGGGACGCGGCCTCGGCCAGGTGGCTGCCGGTGGTGTGCAGCACCAGCGCGCCGGGCGAGGCGGCCAGCGCCGCCCAGTCCACGTCGCCGCGGACGTCCACCTCGGTGTGCGCGGAACCCAGCGCGACACCGGCGTACGCCGGGACCGCGCTGCCGCCCGCCACACCGGGGACCACGTCGAAGGTGGCACCGGTCTTGGCGACCTCCTGCACCTCGCGGACCACCGCGTCGGCGGTCAGCGGGTCACCGGCCACCAGGCGCACCACACCGCGCCCGGTCGACGCCTCGTTCGCCAGGTCCTTGGCCACGTCCGCCGGGTCGCCCACCGCCGGGCGCACCTCGGCGCCCTCCGCGGCCAGGCCGACGATGTCGGCGGGTACGTCCGGGTCCGTCACCAGCAGGGCAGCGCGGGTGATCGCGTCCCGGGCCCGAACGGTGAGCAGTCCGGCGTCTCCTGGACCGGAGCCCACGAATGCGATGCGTCCGGGGGTCTTGCGTGCTCGGGTCATCAGGGCACTCCCCATCAACTACTGCCGGGACCGCTGAGCAGTGCGGCCCGGGCGTCGATCAGCTGAGCGGCCAGCCGGCGGCCCAGCTGGTCAGCGGCGGTCGTCTCACCAGTGATGGAGTCGCGGACGAGCCGAGACTCGTCGGCCGCCACCACCCCGCGCAGGGACAGCCGCAGCGCCACGCGCCCGTCCTCGTCGAGGTCCTCCACCACTTCGGCCAGCGCGCCGACCGGCGCGGTGCAGCCCGCTTCGAGCGCGTTCAACATCGCGCGCTCGGCGGTCGCCGCGGCGCGGCTGGCCTCATCGTCCAGAACGGACTGCAGCAGGTGCTCGGTGTCCACGTCGTCGACGCGGCACTCCACTGCGAGCGCGCCCTGGGCGGGCGCGGGCAGCATCTGCAGCGGATCGAGCGTTTCCGTGATCACCTCGAGCCGGCCCACGCGGGCCAGGCCGGCGCGGGCGAGGACGACGGCGTCCAGCTCACCGTCGGTCACCTTGCGCAGGCGGGTGTCCACGTTGCCGCGGATGCTGCGCACCTCCAGGCCCAGGCCCAGGGCCCGGAGCTGGGTGGCGCGGCGCGGCGAACCGGTGCCCACGACGGAGCCCGGGGGCAGTTCGCCGAGCGTCAGGCCGTCCCGTGCCACCAGCGCGTCCCGCGGGTCCTCCCGGACCGGGACGGCGGCCAGCGACAACCGGGGGTCCTGCTCGGTCGGCAGGTCCTTGAAGGAGTGCACCGCGACGTCGACCTCGCCGTCGGCCAGCGCCTCCCGCAGCGCCGAGGTGAACACGCCGACGCCGATCTCGGTGATCGGCGCCATCGACAGGTCGCCGGGGGTCTTCACCGGGACCAGCTCGGTCGGGTAGCCGGCCTGCTCCAGCTGCTCGGCGACCCACGAGCACTGCGCCATCGCGAGCGCGCTGCCGCGGGTGCCGATGCGGAGGGTCTTGTTCAACGGTCCTCCCCGTCTCGTGGTGCTCGGTCGCGCTTCTGGGCCTGCGCGACGGTGGCCCCGGTCCGGCCGTCGTCGGCCTGCGGGGCTCCGAGCACCGCGGTGGTCTGCGGATCGAGCTCGAAGAGCTCGCGGAGCGCGTCGGCGTAGCCGGCTCCGCCCGGCACCGACGCCAGTTGCTTGACCCGCACCGTGGGGGCGTGCAGGAGCTTGTCCACCACGCGGCGGACGGTGCGCGCCAGCTCCTCGCGCACCCGGCCGTCGAGCTCGGGCAGGCGCGAGTCGAGCCGCAGCAGCTCGGCGTCCACCACCTCGGCGGCGCGCTTGCGCAGCGCGGTCACGGTCGGGGTCACCTCGGCCGAGCGCTGCGCGGCGAGGTAGGCGCGCAGCTCCTCGGCGACGATCTGGGCGGCGCGCTCGGACTCGTTGCCGCCCCGCCGGTCGGAGAGCCGCTGCTGCAGGCTCTCCAGGTCGACGACGGTGACGCCGGGCAGCTCGGCCACCTCGGCGTCGATGTCCCGCGGCAGCCCGAGGTCGCAGCACAGCAGCGGTCGGCCGTCGCGCGCGGCCAGCGCCTCGGCGACCACGTCCGCGGTGACCACGGCGCCGACCGCGCCGGTGCAGGCCACCACCAGGTCGGCCTCGGCGATCGCGCGGGGGAGGTCGCTGAGGTCCGCGGTGCGCGCGGTGACGCCGTCGGCGCCCAGCGACTCGACGAGCCGCTCGCCGTTGGCGGGGGTGCGGTTGGCGATCACGACCTCGCCGATGCCCGCGCGCTTGAGCTGCGCGGCGGCCAGGCCGCCCATCGAACCGGCGCCGACGATGAGCGCGCTGCGCCCGGCCAGGCCGTCCAGCGCCACCTCGGCGTCGGCGAGCGCCTCGGAGACCACCGACGCGCCCTCGGCGTCGATGCCGGTCTCGCTGTGCACCCGCTTGCCGACGCGCAGCGCCTGCTGGGCCAGCTCGTGCAGCGCCTTGCCGACGGTGCCGACCTCGTCCGCGGTGCCGTAGGCCTGCCGCAGCTGGCCGAGGATCTGCGCCTCGCCGACGACCATCGAGTCCAGCCCGGCGGCCACCGAGAACAGGTGCTCCACGGCGGCGCCCGCGTAGTAGACGTAGAGGTGGTCGGCCAGCTCGCGGAAGTCGGCACCCGCGTGCCGGGTCAGCACGGAGCTGACGTCGTCGAGGCCGCCGTGGAAGGTCTCCGCGATCGCGTACACCTCGACCCGGTTGCAGGTCGAGATCACGAACGCCTCGCACACGTGGTCCTGCTGCAGGAGTTCGCCGAGCACCTTGCGGACTTCGTCGCCGCTGATCGAGACCCGCTCCAGCACCCGGACCGGGGCGCTTCGGTGGGAGATCCCGACGGTGAGCAGGTTCACAGCCGTTCCACCATCCTGTTCGCCGAATCGACATCGCCTGGCACCTGGTCTCCGGTGCCCGGCGGCCCCAGGTCCGCACCGTCCACCTCGGACTGCGCGGTCGCTTCCTGCTGACGCCTGGCCACGTGGAACGACAGGATCTGCATCTCCACCGCCAGGTCGACCTTGCGCACCTCGACGTGCTCGGGGACCTGCAGCACGACCGGCGCGAAGTTCAGGATGCACGCGACGCCCCCGGCGACCAAGCGGTCGCAGACCTCCTGGGCGCCCTGCGCGGGCGTGGCGATCACACCGATGGTGATCTCCCGCTCGCGGCACACCTCGACGATGTCGTCGATGTGGCTGACCGGGATGCCGCCGACCGGCACGCCGATCAGGTCCGGGTCGAGGTCGAACAGCGCCGCCACCGGGAACCCGCGGCTGGGGAACCCGCCGTAGTTGGCCAGCGCGTGCCCGAGGTTGCCGATCCCGACCACCGCGACGCTGTGCTTGCGGGTCAGGCCGAGGGTGCGCTCGATCTGGCCGATGAGCACCGACACCTCGTAGCCGACGCCGCGGGTGCCGTAGGAGCCGATGTAGGAGAGGTCCTTGCGGAGCTTGGCGGAGTTCACGCCCGCCGCGACGGCCAGCTCGTCGCTGGAGACCGTGGTGACGTCCTGCTCGGCGAGGCTGGAGAGGGCGCGGAGGTAGACGGCGAGGCGGGCGACGGCCGCTTCCGGGATCGCGCGGGCCCGGTCCCGGGCCGCGGGCACCTCGACCGACTGCTTGGACTCGGCCCGGGGATCGGCCTCGACCTGCCCGTCGCCGTCCTGCACGTCCGCTCCGTGGGCCGTCACGCTGGATCTCCCTCGCCCTGCTGCTCGCTCACCTGTCCACCCGCTCGCGGGGGGCTGCCGTGGTCGTCGACTCCCGACTCCATCCGCAGGCGGGGATCTCCGACGCCGACCGGCCGTTCCTCCGACGGCGTCGTCCCGGCACCGCGGGCGGCACCTGATCCGCTGATCCGCACCGAGAACCCGGCGGCCCGACCCGTACACCGTAACCACTTGTGAATGCAGGCACAAAGTCGCTGCGGCGCACCGGCCCGGAGGCGCGAGCCTTCCTCCGCCATCATTGCGGATAGCCCCCCGACGTGCCAAAACGCGTGGTCTGGGGCACGTTGCGGACATCACCGCGAGGCGCGGGACGATCAGCGGGCCAAGGCGCGGCGGAAGCGCTCCTCCTCGACCCGCCAGAAGCCGTGCTCGGCTCCGTCGACCAAGATCACCGGAACCCGGTCACCGTACTCCGCGCGCAGTTCCGGGTCGGCGTCGACGTCCTCCGCGGACCACTCGACGCCGAGCTCAGCGCAGATCCGACGCACGTCGGAGATCGCGTCCTCGCACGCGTGGCACCCCTCGCGGGTCATCACGGTCACTCGGTGCATGCCGCCGCTCCCGAAGATTTCCGGCCCGTTCCCGACCTCTCACGGTACCGATTCGGAAACTGCGGACAGTTCGGGGAACACCGCTGGTCACGTGTCCAAAATCACCCCTGTGAGCGAGGTTCGCGACACGCTCGTGGTCACGCTGCGTAGTGCGACGATCACCGCGATGCACTACCTACTTCCGAGTAACAACACGTATGCTGCTGCTCCAACGCCCACGCCCCCGGAGCACCCCCAGGCCCCGCCTGGATCCCGAACGAGTGACCCGAGAGACCACCACGAACGACTCGCTCCGCACCGGAGGCGGGTGTCCGAAGGACACCGCGACATGACGCCGGGCCCGGGGCGCCCCCACGCGCACCGGGACCGGCCCGCCAACGACGGCAGGAGGTCGCAAGAGATGAGCAGCCCGAACACGCTCGCACCCCCCGCCCCGGACGTCGCCCGCCGTCGCGTCGGTCACCACATCGCCCCGAGATCGGACAGCTGGGCCTACGTCAGCGCCGCGCAGCAGGGCGACAGCGACGCCTTCGGGCACCTCTACGACGAGTACGCCCAGACCGTCTACCGCTACGTGCTGTTCCGGGTCAGCGACCACTGCCTGGCCGAGGACATCACCAGCGAGACCTTCCTGCGCGCGCTGCGCCGGATCGCCTCCATCAGCTACCAGGGCCGGGACGTGGCCGCCTGGTTCATCACCATCGCCAAGAACCTCATCCTCGACCACATCAAGTCCAGCCGGTACCGGCTGGAGATCCCCACCGCCGACTGGACCGACAACCTCGCGACGCACCGCACGTCCCACGGCCCCGAGCAGCACGTGCTCACCGAGGCCACCCACCGCGAGCTGCTGCGCTGCGTGCGCCAGCTCAACCCCGACCAGCGGGAGTGCATCCGGCTGCGGTTCCTGCAGGGCCTGTCCGTCACCGAGACCGCGGCCGCGATGCGGCGCAACGAGGGAGCGGTCAAGGCGCTGCAGCACCGGGCGATCCGCCGACTGGCGCAGCTGCTGCCCGACGATCTCCGCTGAAGCGTTGCCGCGCCCGCCGGAGGTGCGCAAAGGTGGTTGCCGGGAGGCTCTAAGCTAGGAGTCTGCTGAGCCGGATGGCCCAGGGTCGGCAAGACCAGGACTTCGCACGAACACTCCGGAGGACCCCGAGGAGGCGCGGCGGTGCCGACACGTCAGGGCTCGGCCGATGGCGCGGAGCAGCGCGGCCTGCGCACGCGGGTCGACAGCGCGAAGGTGGCCGGTCGGGCCTCGGCGGAAGCAGCCGTGGCGGCGGCCCCCGGTCCGGACGGCTCGCTGGCGGCCCCACCTGACCTCACCGCGGCGGCGTTCTTCGACGTCGACAACACCATGATGATGGGCGCCTCGCTGTTCCACTTCGCCCGAGGCCTGGCCGCCCGGAAGTTCCTCACCGCCACCGACCTGGCCGGGTTCGCCTGGCAGCAGCTGAAGTTCCGGGTCGGCGGCCGGGAGAACCAGCAGGACATGCAGGCCAGCCGGGAGCAGGCGCTGTCCTTCGTCGCCGGCCGCAAGGTCTCCGAGCTGGTGGAGCTCAGCGAGGAGATCTACGACGAGCTGATGGCCGACCGGATCTGGGCGGGCACCCGGGCGCTGGCGCAGATGCACCTCGACGCCGGGCAGCGGGTGTGGCTGGTGACCGCGACGCCGGTCGAGCTCGCGCAGATCATCGCCCGCCGGCTCGGCCTGACCGGCGCGCTCGGCACGGTCGCGGAGAACGCCAACGGCGTCTACACCGGGCGGCTGGTCGGCGAGATGCTGCACGGGCGGGCCAAGGCGCACGCGGTGCGCGCGCTGGCCGCCAGCGAGGGCCTCGACCTGCGCCGCTGCACGGCCTACTCGGACTCGGCCAACGACATCCCGATGCTGTCGGTGGTGGGCACGGCGGTGGCGGTCAACCCGGACCAGCGACTGCGCGACATCGCCCGCACCCGCGGCTGGGAGATCCGCGACTTCCGCACCGGCCGCAAGGCGGCCCGCATCGGCCTGAACTCGATGCTCGGCGCGAGCGCCATCGCGGGCGCGATCGCCGCGGGCCTCGCCTACCGCCACCGCGACCGCTCCTGACCCCTGGGGCCACCACCTCGATGGAGACCGGACGTGCGATCCCCACGGGGATCGCGGACCGCCAGACGTCGCGGTCTCGCTGGAGACGCAGGTGTGGGGCGACGTCTTCGGCATGTGCACCGACCGCTTCGGCATCACCTGGGTGGTCACCATCAGCCGGTGACGAGCCCGGCGCCTCCGCCCCCGGCGGTCCACCGGCACGTCGACGATGCGCGCCGAGCACCCCTCCCGGCCCGTCGCCGGGGACGCGACTCCGCGCGCCCGGCACGAGGTTCACCCCAGGAAGACGTTGGTGCGTTGGGCCAGCAGGCGGTAGAGGGTGTGCTGGATGGTCTCGCGGACCTGGTCGCTGATGCCGAACACCAGCATCGGGTCGTCCGCCGCGCCCTCCGGGTAGTCCGTCGTCTCGATCGGCTCGCCGAACTCGATGTACCACTTCGACGGCAGCGGCACCGCGCCCAGCGGGCCGAAGTGCGGGAACAGCGGCGTGACCGGGAAGTACGGCACCCCGAGCAGCCGGGCCAGCGGCTTGATGTCACCGAGCTTCGGGTAGATCTCCTCCGCGCCCACGATGGCGCACGGCACGATCGGCACCCCGGTGCGCAGCGCCGCCGAGACGAACCCGCCGCGCCCGAACCGCTGGAGCTTGTAGCGGTCCTTGAACGGCTTGCCGATGCCCTTGAAGCCCTCCGGCCAGACGCCCACCAGCTCGCCGCTGGTCAGCAGTCGCTCCGCGTCCGGGTTGCAGGCCAGCGTGTGCCCGGCCTTGCGGGCCAGCGCGCCGAGCACCGGCGTCCGGAACACCAGGTCGGCGCCGAGCATCCGCAGGTGCCGCGACGCCGGGTGGTGGTCGTGCAGCGCCACGGTCGTCATGAGCGCGTCCCACGGCAGCGTGCCGGAGTGGTTGGCCACCACGAGCGCGCCGCGGTCCGCGGGCACGTGGTGGGTGCCGATCGCCTCCACCCGGAACCACTTCTCGTAGAACGGCCGCAGCAGCCGCAGGAACACCTCGTCGGTCAGCTCCTGGTCGAAGCCGAACTCGTCGACCTCGTAGTCGCCGAGCAGCCGGCGGCGGGCGAAGGCCAGCACCTCGGTGACGGCCTCCTCCCAGCCCGGCTCGGCGGGCTCCGGGGCCGGTCGCCGCCGGTCCTCCGGCCGCAAGGGGATCACCTGCGCATCCGCCATCACGACCCCACGTCCCGCGCGGAGAACGGTCCGCGCAGCTTCACCAGCAGGTCCCCGATGCCGCGCTCGGCCGCCCGGACGGTCTCCGGGTCCACCACCGGCCGCAGGTCCCGTCCGCGGACGAAGTCGTCGAACGCCTGCTGCGTGGTCCAGCGCGGGGCGAACCCGAACCGCTCGCGGAGCCGGGTGGTGTCCAGCACCCGGCCGAAGCCGAGGTAGCGCAGCTGCTCCGGGGAGAAGTCGACCAGCCGCGCGCCGCGGAAGAACTGCGTCACCGGCAGCACCGCCGGGCCCGGCAGCGGCAGCGCGACCCGCCCGGCCCGCCGGATCGCCTGGGACAGCATGAGCACCCCGTCGCCGGCCACGTTGTAGACCCCGGGCAGGTCGTTCAGCGCCGCCCGCTCCAGCACCGCCAGCGCGTCCTCGGAGTGCAGCAGCTGCAGCCGCGCGTCGAAGCCGAACACCGTCGGCACCACCGGCAGCGCGAAGTAGCGGGTGAGCACCGCGTCGATGCGCGGCCCGATGAGGTTGCTGAACCGCAGCGTGGTGATGTCCACGTCGGGGCGGCGCCGGCCGAAACCGCGCACGTAGCCCTCGACCTCCACCGCGTCCTTGGCGAAGCCCGAGGACGGCAGGTCCTTGGGCTCCATGTCCTCGGTGAACACCGCGGGGTCCCGCGAGCTCGCCCCGTACACCGCGCAGGTCGAGCGGACCACCAGCTTGCGCACCGACGGCGCCTGCTGGCAGGCGGCCAGCAGCTGCATGGTGCCGATGACGTTCATCTCCTTGACCGCGTCGCGACCGCCGGGCCCGGGGTGGGTGCCGACCGCCGCGTGCACCACGGTGTCGACGCCGGCGCGGGCGATGACCTTGCCGATCAGCGGGTTGCGGATGTCGGCGCGGACGAACTCGGTGCGCCCCATCCGGCGCAGCAGGTCGCGGCCGGGCTGCACGGTGTCGACGCCCAGCACCCGCTCGATCGTGGGATCGGCGGCCAACCGCGCGGCGAGGTGCCCGCCGAGGAAGCGGCTGACCCCGGTCACCAGCACGACGTTCGGGCCCATGCGTCTCCCCGCGTCTCGACCACGGTCACCACGCGTGATGCTACCGCCACCGCGGCGCCGCGGTGGCCGGTCGAGGGCCCGCACAGACAACACCGCCGCCGACCCCGGGCCGGCGGCGGTGCGCAGATCACTTGCCCAACTTGCGACGCTGGACGCGAGTCCGGCGGAGCAGCTTGCGGTGCTTCTTCTTGGACATGCGCTTGCGGCGCTTCTTGATGACCGAGCCCATGCGGACTCCTTCACTCTTGACGGCAGTTCGAACGTCTCCCGCGCCGGTGCAGCCGCGACGAGCGCACCAGGCACGACCAGCCCTCAACTCTACCTGCCCTGGACCGGCCACCCGCCGCCGTGGTCCCGGAAGCGCCGCTGGGCACCGCTCGCCCGCCGCCGCGGCGCGCTGCCCGCGGCGGCCGACGGCGGTGCCCGTCCGCGTCAGCCCGCGTTGTAGTAGGCGCTCTCCAAGTAGGCGTGGACGTCCTTCTCCGCCACTCGAAACGACCGGCCCACGCGTGCTGCGGGCAGCTCGCCGGCGTGGACGAGCCGGTACACCGTCATCTTCGACACCCGCATCAGCTTGGCGACTTCAGCGACGGTGAGGAACCGCACCTGCCCCATGCCGGGAGGCGCCTGCTGGCTGGGTTCGGAGTTGGCAGACATGCTTCACCGTGCCCTTCGGCACGTGTCGCGCCCGTCGGCTTCCCCTCCGACGGGAACCTCACGCACGTGCTCCATCGAGAGTAGCGGGACGGTTGGGGAGCCTGCGATGGCCGAACTACCTGAGTATTCGCCCGTCGTTCAGTCGCGGTCCTCGTGCGCCGCGCCGAGCTCCACGGAGCGGTCCCGGGCGGCCTCGATGGCGTCGATGAGCGCGGCCCGGACGCCGTGCTTCTCCAGCTCCCGGATGCCCGCGATGGTGGTGCCGGCGGGCGAGGTGACCGCCTCGCGCAGCATCACCGGGTGCCCGCCGCCCTCGCGGAGCATCGCGGCGGCGCCGACCGCCGACTGCACGATGAGGTCCGCGGCGGTGGCGCGCGGGATGCCGAGCAGGATCCCCGCGTCGATCATGGCTTCGACCAGGTAGAAGAAGTACGCCGGGCCGGACCCGGACAGCGCGGTGACCGCGTCCTGCTGGCTCTCCGGCACGCGCACCACCTTGCCGACGCTGCCGAGCAGCTCCTCGACCAGCTCCAGGTCGGCGTCCGTGGCGCAGGAGCCGGCGGAGATGGCGCTCATGGCCTCGCCGACCAGCATCGGCGTGTTCGGCATGACCCGGACCACCGCGGTGCCCTCGGGCAACCGCCGCTCGAACAGCGAGGTGGGCAGCCCCGCGCACAGCGACACCACGAGCTTGCCGCTGGGCAGGTTCGGGGCCACCTCGTCGAGCAGCGGCTCGATGTCCTGGGGCTTGACGGCGACGACGATGACGTCCGCGCGCCGCACCGCGTCGGCCACGCTCACGTGCGTGATGCCGTAGGTCTCCGACAGCTCGGCGGCGCGGTTCGGGAACCGCTCGGTGAACAGCAGGTCCGCCGGGGCGCGCCCGGCCTTGAGCAGCCCGGACAGCAGCGATTCCCCGATCTTCCCGGCTCCGAGCACTGCGATCGTCGTCATGCCGCTCAGGGTGCCAGACCACGCTCCGCGAACGACATCTGCCGTCCCCGCGAGCACCGGCGCGAGGCCTCCCGCAACGCGATCTCAACAACTACTGTGTCTGCCACCACAGGCCCCGCCACAGCCGACGATCCAGACCGAAGGAGCTCTCGACCATGCTCAGCACCATGCAGGACGCGCCCCTGTCGATCACCAGGATCCTCGAGCAGGGCAGCGGCCCGCACGGCGCGTCGGCCCAGGTCATCACGTGGACCGGCGAAGGTTCTCGGCGGCGCAGCTACGCCGACGTCGGCCGCCGGGCGGCGCAGCTGGCGCACGCGCTGCGCGGTCTCGGCGTCACCGGCGACCAGCGGGTCGGCACGTTCATGTGGAACAACGCCGAGCACCTGGAGGCCTACCTGGCGGTGCCGGCGATGGGCGCCGTGCTGCACACGCTGAACATCCGGCTGTTCCCGGAGCAGCTCGTCTACGTGGCCAACCACGCCGAGGACGAGGTGGTGCTCGTCGACGCGACGCTGGTGCCGCTGTTCAGCACGATGCTGCCGGAGTTGCGGACGGTGCGGCACGTGGTCGTCGTGGGCGGGGACGCGGCAGCGCTGGAGGCGCCGCAGGGCATCGAGGTGCACGGCTACGAGGAGCTGCTGGCCGGGCAGCCGACCGAGTTCCCCTGGCCGGAGCTGGACGAGCGGTCGGCCGCGGCGATGTGCTACACGTCCGGCACCACGGCCAACCCGAAGGGCGTCGTCTACTCGCACCGCTCGATCTACCTGCACTCGATGCAGGTGTGCATGACCGACGGGATGGCGCTGTCGCAGGCCGACCGCGCGCTGGCCATCGTGCCGATGTTCCACGCGATGTCCTGGGGCCTGCCGTACGCGGCGCTCATGGTGGGCGCCTCGATCATCATGCCGGACCGGTTCCTGCAGCCCGAGCCGCTGGTGCGGATGATCGCGGACGAGCGCCCGACGATGGCGGCGGCGGTGCCGACGATCTGGCAGGGCGTCCTGAAGCACCTGGCCGACGACCCGCACGACGTGTCGTCGCTGCGCGAGGTCGTGGTCGGCGGGGCGGCCTGCCCGCCGTCGCTGATGAAGACGTTCGAGCAGCAGTACGGCATCCCGGTGGTGCACGCCTGGGGCATGACGGAGACCTCGCCGCTGGGCAGCGTCGCCCGGCCGCCGGCGGGCGTCACCGGCGAGCGGGTGTGGGAGTACCGGGCCAGCCAGGGGCGGCTGCCCGCCGGGGTGCAGGCGCGGCTGGTCGGCGACGGCGGACAGGTGCTGCCGTGGGACGGCCAGAGCGTCGGTGAGCTGGAGGTCCGCGGGCCGTGGGTCACCGCCTCCTACTACGGCGACGCCGACCCGGAGAAGTTCCACGACGGCTGGCTGCGCACCGGGGACGTCGGGCACATCAGCCCGGACGGCTTCCTGCGGCTCACCGACCGGGCCAAGGACGTGATCAAGTCCGGCGGCGAGTGGATCTCGTCGGTGGAGCTGGAGAACAAGGTGATGGACCACCCCGCGGTCGCCGAGGCGATGGTGATCGGGGTGCCGGACGAGAAGTGGTCGGAGCGGCCGCTGGTCGCGGTGGTGCTGCGCGACGGCGAGCAGGTGGACCCCGCGGAGCTGCGCGACTTCCTGGCGGGCTCGGTGGCGAAGTGGCAGCTGCCGGAGTACTGGACGTTCATCCCGGAGGCGCCGAAGACCAGCGTCGGCAAGTTCGACAAGAAGCGCCTCCGCCAGCAGCACGCCGACGGCGAACTCGACGTCACCCGCCTCGGCTGAACCCAGCTACCTCGGCAGCACCCCGGCCGCCGGTGCCCGCCGCGGCCTGGAACGAGGTGGAGGGCACCTTCCGCCGACTGGGCGGTTTCGGGGGGTCGTTGCAACGCGGTTGATCAATTGGTTTGGGTCAGGAGTTTAGTCAGGCGCTCGGCTGGGGTGTCCCAGCCGAGCGTTTTGCGTGGTCGGCGGTTGAGTTGGGCGGCGACGGCGGCGAGGTCGTCGGGGGTGTGGACAGAGAGGTCGCTGCCTTTGGGGAAGTACTGGCGGAGCAGGCCGTTGGTGTTTTCGTTGCTGCCGCGTTGCCAGGGCGAGTGAGGGTCGCAGAAGTAGACCGGGATGTTGGTGGCGAGGGTGAACTCGTGGTGGCGGCTCATCTCAGCGCCTTGGTCCCAGGTCAGGGACCGTTTCAGGTGGGTGGGCAGTGTCTGGATGGTGGTGATGAGGCCGTCGCGGACGGTTTCGGCGTCGTGTCGTTCTGGCAGGTGGACCAGCAGCACGTAGCGGGTGGTGCGCTCGACCAGTGTGCCGATCGCGGATGCCCCGCCGGCACCGAGGATCAGGTCACCTTCCCAGTGGCCGGGCACGGCCCGGTCCGCGACCTCGGCCGGGCGGTCGCTGATCATCAGCATCGGTGCGGTGAAGCGGGACTGGCGTTGCTCGGTGGTCCGGCGGGGTCGGCGCACCGTACGGCCGGTGCGCAGCGCCCGGGCCAGTTCACGACGCAGTCCGCCGCGACCTTGGACATAAAGGGCCTGGTAGATCGTCTCGTGGGTCACGTGCAGCTCCGGGCGGTCGGGATGGTCCCGGCGCAGCCGATGGCTGATCTGCTCCGGGCTGTACCGGTCGTCGAGCATGCCCTGCACCCGTTCACGCAATTCGGGATGGGCGGCGATCTTGCCGGTCTTCGGCCGGGCGCGGCGCGCCTCGGCGCGAGCCTGAGCGGCATAGGGCCGGTAGTCACCGCTACCGGGATGACTGTTGCGCCGCAGCTCCCGGCTGATCGTGCCAGGATCACGCCCCAGCTCGCCTGCGATGGCCCGCACACCCAGGCCGGCCCGACGCAGGTCAGCGATCACCAGCCGCTCGTCCTGAGACAAAAACCGGGACGACACCTCGGGCCGGGCACGAGCCGGAGGTGACGGCGGGGCGCAAGAACACGTGGTCCCACGCCCCGCCCGTCGGCCGAATCGCCACCGATACCCGGTCGTGCGGCTGACCCCCACGATCCGGCATGCCTCAACCGTGCCCACACCCCGCGCCACAAGATCAAAATAGACCTCGCGCTCAGCAAGCAACTTCTTACACCCCTGAGGCGACCTGTCCTGACGGATCTCGAACACCGCAACCCCTGAACAAATCAGGCGTTGCAACCACCGCTAGAACCCGAGCTCACCGGGAGAAGGGTGCCCTCCACCCCTGTGCAGGGTCGTGCACCGCTGCTCGCCGTGGGCGCTCGCGCCGCTCACCGCTCGACCCCGGTCCCTCCGCGGCCGCGGTCTGCGACCGGGTCGACGCGATCCCGACGGGGATCGGACGTCCGGTTCCCGCTCCAGTCGCGCGGGTCGGGGGTGACGCTCCGGCGTGTCGTCGCCCGACACGCCGGAGGTCCGCGATCCCAGCGGAGCTCGCGTGCCCGACTTCCGCCGGACTCGCGTGCTCACGAGGCCGGTGCCGCGCGGCTCAGGGGGAGAGGGCGAGTTGGCGGGCCTGGCAGACCAGGCGGCCGACCGAGTCCACCACCGTGACGTCCTCGTCGAACCACTGGCCGTGGACGGCCCGGCAGTCGACCGCCAGGCGGAGCCAGCCGTTCGCCGGTTCCGCGCGGAGCAGGGCCGTCAGCTGCACCGTGGGTGCCCAGCCGAAGCGGGCCAGGTTCAGCGTGACCGGCACCGAGAGGTCTCCCGCGACCAGGCCGAACAGCAGGTCCGGCTGGCCCTCCCGGGGCCGGACCCACATCCGCAGCCGCGGCGGCCCGGTGCGCCCGTCGAGGAACTCGGCGGTGTCGGCGTCCAGCCGCATGTCGCAGACCTGCGCCAGGAAGAAGAACTTCCGCGCTTCCCCGGCGCTGAGGTCGATGGCGTTCGACGGCGGGTTCACCGGCATGTCGGGCAGGTCCGCCCACGTCGGCTCGTCCTCCGGCGGCTTGCCGAGGGTGGTGGTGGCGTCGACGCAGGTCTTCCCGCTCTGCTCGAGCACCGCTCGGGCCACGGTCACCGTCTTGCCCGCCTTGAGGAGCTCGGTGCGGATGAGCACCGGCCCCACCCGCGGCGGGCGCAGGTACTGCGCGCTCACCGCCAGCGGCGCGAGCCCGGTCGTCTCGCCGAGCGCCCTGGTCAGCAGGGCCAGCAGGTAGCCGCCGTGCGGGCGTTCGCCCACGGCCCATCCGGGGTGCAGGTGGGCGACGAAGGTGCCGTCGCCGAGCGGGCGGACCGAGGTGGCCGCCGCGAAGGGGTCCAGGGCCTCGGTCACGTGCGGTCCAGGGGTCGGATGCGCTCGAAGACCGATGCGCGCAACGGGTTCATGGTCACCGATTCTAGTGACCTTGATCGAAGTTGATCATCAGGCTCCGGTCGAGCCCGCCAGCCGGTCAGGTCGACGACAGCGGCCGCAGGTGCTCCTGGGTGAAGCGCAGCGCCTCGGCCAGCACGGCCGCCCGCTGCTGCCGGGTGCGCGCCTTGCGGGTGTTGACCTCCAGCACCACCGACCCCCGGTAGCCGTCCGCCGCGAGCGCCTCGCAGACCTCGGCGCAGGGCTGGTTGCCCTGGCCCGGCACCAGGTGCTCGTCCCGGGGCGCCCCCGTCCCGTCCGCCAGGTGCACGTGCGCGAGCCCGCCCTTCATGCGCTTGAGCAGGTCGATGGCGTCGACGTGCGCGGCGGCGGCGTGCGAGAGGTCGAGCGTGTAGTTGCGGTAGCCCACCTCGGTCGGGTCCGGCGACGGCGTGAACGCCGAGAGGCCGCCGGCCTTGGCGCCGCGCAGCCGGTTCAGCGTGCTCGGCGGGCGCAGCGGGAACATGTTCTCCACCGCGACCGCGATCCCGCTGGTCTCCTCCAGCTCCGCGACCAGGTCGCTGAACCCGTCGGCGTAGCGGCGCTGCCAGCGGAACGGCGGGTGCACGACCACTGTGGACGCACCGAGCTCGCCGGCCACCACCACGGCCCGCCGCAGCCGCTCCTCCGGCTCCGGTGACCAGACCCGCTGGGTGATCAGCAGGCAGGGCGCGTGCACCGCCAGGACCGGAACCCCGTGCTGGTCGGAGAGCCGGCGCAGCGCGGCCACGTCCTGGCTGACCGCGTCCGCCCAGACCATCACCTCGACCCCGTCGAAGCCGAGGTCCGCGGCCATCTCGAACGCGGCCCGGGCCGGTTGCGGCCACACCGAGGCGCTGGACAACCCGACCGGGATGCGTCCGGGGGCGTCCTCGCGCGGTGGCGGTTGCACTGTCATGTCCTGCCAAGGATGACCGACGATCGTTCCGGGGTCACGCGTCGGCCCCGCAGGAGGAGCGCAGCTCACACCCGCCGGGCGGGGACGGCGCGCGGCTCAATGGCTGATCAGCAGCAGCGCGGCCGGCGAGACCGTGCAGAACAGCCCGACCAGCACGGCGAGCAGGATCGTCTGCAGGTCGTTGTTGCGCAAGAACTTCCACGCCACCAGCACCAGCAGACCGGTGAACAGCAGTGCCGCGGCCAGGGCCGCCAGCGCGTGGAAGCCCCACAGCCAGCGGAACCCGAACCAGACGGCCCCGCCACCGACCAGACCGGCGACGCCCTGCGCGGCGAGCGTGCCCCACTCCTTGGCCGGCGACGGCGCTTCCGCCTCCTCCTCGGAGTCGTCCGCGCGGTAGTCGTCGGCGTCCAGGCCGGCGGGCAGCTCGGGGTCGTAGTCGTCGTCCTCCTCGGCGTACTCGGGCTCGTCGTAGTCGAAGTCGTACGGGTCCTCGTCCGCGCGCGCCGGCTCCTCCTCGGCCTCCTCCGGCGCAGCGGTCGGGACCGCCAGCACCTCGGTGCCGTCCTCGGGGGGCGGCGGGACCGGCGCGGCCACGCGCGGCAGCTGCTCGGTGGCGCCCTCCGGGGGCGGCGCCGCGGCGGGCGGTGCCGGGGACGCGTCCGGGCGCAGCGCGGGCTGCTGGATGGTCGCCTCCGCGTCCTCGGCGGGCGGCGGAGCCGGGGCCGCCGGGGCCGGGGGCGGAGCGCTGCCCCCGCCGCTGGCGAACCGCTTCGCCCAGTAGCTCGGACCGGACTGCGGCTCCGCGGGCGCCTCGGCGGCAGGCGGTTCCGGAGCGGGCGCGGGCGGTTCCGGCGCCGGGGCCGGTGGCGGCGCCGCCGGGGACTGGGCCGCCGGGGACTGGGCCGCCGGTGGCTGGGCCGCGGGTGGTGGTGGCGGAGCGGGCGACCGGCGGCCGGCGGCCCGGTGGCTGCGGTACTGCGGTGCGTCGGCGTCGGGCTGCACGGCGCGCATCTGCCCGCTGTCCGACAGCACGCGCTCGATGATCGCCTGCGGCGCGGTCTCGCTCGGGTCCTCCGCGCGCCTGCGCCGCCGGCGGCTGCTCTTCTGGGCGCCCCCGCCGTACTCGGCCAGCAGTTCCGCCACGGTGCGCTGGGTGGGCTGATCGGCCCCGCTGTCCCGATTCATCGCTCCCACCGTGCCCCGTGCTCCGTCCGGCGTCCAGTTCCGTCCTCAACCCCGGCGAGCTGCAGCGCCTCCCGGGTCTGGATGGCAGTGTGACTGTCTCCGTTGGTGTGGTCCAGCCGCCGCAGGATGACCCCTTCGCGCAACGCCCAGGGGCAGATGTCGAGTTCCTCCAGCTCCAGGGCGCTCATGGTGGCCTCCGCCACCAGCGCACCGCCGACGAGCTGGTGCGCCCGCGCGGAGCTGACCCCGTCGAGGCCGCCCAGGTCCTTCGACGACATGCGGGTGATGAAGCTGATCAGCTGGCGCAGCCCGGTCGCGGTGAGGGTGCGCCGCACCCGGGGACCGGCGGAGGCCGGGGCGGCCCCGGTCAGCCTGGCCAGCGAGCGGAAGGTCTTGGAGCTGGCCACCGCCCGGTCCGGCCGGCTGAGCTTGCGGAACTGCTTGGCGGTGGGGGCGAGCTGGCCCTGCAGCCACTCGCGCAGCTTCTTGACCTCGTCCTGGCGGGGCGGGTCGTGCAGCATGGTGCGGGCCATCCGCCCGGCTCCCAGCGGGAGCGAGACCGCCAGGTCGGGCTGCTCGTCGATGCCGATCGCCAGCTCCAGCGAGCCACCGCCGATGTCGAGCACCAGCAGGTTGCCCGCGGACCACCCGTACCACCGGCGCGCGGCGAGGAAGGTGTACCGGGCCTCGTCCTCACCGGGCAGCACCTCCAGCTTGATGCCGGTCTCGTCGGTGACCCGGTCGAGCACCTCGGCGGCGTTGTCAGCCTCCCGGACCGCGGAGGTGGCGAAGGCCATCAGCTCCTCGCACCCGGCCGCGACCGCCGCCTCCTGCGCGTCGGCGACCGTGCGGACCAGCTCGGCGGCGTCGTCCTCGCTGAGGCTCCCGCCGTGCGCGCCGATCCGCTCGGCCAGCCGCAGCACGGTCTTCTCCGATGTCATCGGGGTCGGATGGGCACCACGGTGCGCGTCCACCACCAGCAGGTGGACCGTGTTGGATCCGACGTCGAGCACCCCTAGGCGCATGACCGACAAGTTACCGGCTGCGCACACGACCAGGGGTCGGGTGGGCCCGCGAACGGCCCACCCGCGCTGGGCCGTCCGCACCCGGACCTGGTCCGCTGGTGCGCCGGGTGCTCCTGGTCACGCGTGCCGGTCACGCCTCGAACTTGTAGCCGAGACCACGCACCGTGATCAGGTGGCGCGGGTCGGCCGGGTTCGGTTCGATCTTCGAGCGCAGCCGCTTGACGTGCACGTCCAGCGTCTTGGTGTCACCGACGTAGTCCGCGCCCCACACCCGGTCGATGAGCTGACCGCGGGTGAGCACCCGGCCCACGTTGCGCAGCAGGTACTCGAGCAGGTCGAACTCCTTCAACGGCAGGTTGACGTCCTCGCCGTCGACGGTGACCACGTGCCGCTCCACGTCCATCCGCACCGGCCCCGCGGTGAGCACCTGCGGCTGCTGCTCCTCCGCCTCGCCGCCGCGGCGGCGCAGCACCGCGCGCACCCGGGCGATGAGCTCGCGCGCCGAGTACGGCTTGGTGACGTAGTCGTCCGCGCCCAGCTCCAGCCCGACGACCTTGTCGATCTCGCTGTCCCGGGCCGTCACCATGATCACCGGCACCGAGGAGCGCTGGCGCAGCTGCTTGCACACGTCGGTCCCGCTCATGCCGGGCAGCATCAGGTCGAGCAGCACGATGTCCGCGCCGTTGCGGTCGAACTCGTCCAACGCCTCCGGACCGGTCGCCGCGATCGACGGCGTGAAGCCCTCCTTGCGCAGCAGGAACGCGAGCGGGTCGGCGAAGGACTCCTCGTCCTCCACGATCAGCACCCTGGTCACCGGACTCCTCCCGTTTCGACGGTTGTGACCCCGTCTGCACCCTCGTCCCCGGGACGGGCGGCACCGACCTGGTGGTCCGCTGCCGCCGGTCCCGGCTCGGCGGCCGGTTGGCCGTCTGTCGTGCGAGCGCCGTGCCTGGGCACCCGGAGCGTGAAGGTGGAGCCGGTCCCGGGCCGGCTCCAGAGCTTGACCTCGCCGCCGTGGTTGGCGGCGACGTGCTTGACGATGGCCAGGCCGAGGCCGGTGCCGCCGGTGGCGCGGGAGCGGCCCGGGTCGACCCGGAAGAACCGTTCGAAGACGCGTTCGTGGTACTCGGGCTCGATGCCGATGCCGCGGTCGGTGACCGCGATCTCCACGAAGTCGCCGGACTGGCGGCGGCTGATCGACACCGGGCTGCCCGGCGGCGAGTACGCCACGGCGTTGTCGATGAGGTTGCTCAGCGCGGTGACCAGCAGCGTCCGGTCGCCGTCCAGCAGCAGGCCGGAGGGCTCGTCGACGGTGATCTCGATGCCGGCGGACTCCGCGCCGATCCGGCAGCGGCTCAGCGCCTCGTCGACCACGGCGTCCACGTCGACCGTGGTCAGCTCCGGCAGGCGCTCGGCGCCCTGCAACCGGGAGAGCGCGATCAGCTCGGAGACCAGGGTGCCCAGCCGGGTCGACTCGTGCAGGATCTTGGTGGAGAACCGCCGCACCTCGTCGGGGTCGTCGGCGGCGTCCAGCACCGCCTCGGCGAGCAGCGCGAGCGCCCCGACCGGGGTCTTGAGCTCGTGGCTGACGTTGGCGACGAAGTCGCGGCGGGTGGCCTCCAGCCGCACCGACTCGGACTCGTCGGCGGCGTCGACGACGGTGAAGCCGTCGCCGAGCGGCCGGACCTCACCCAGCACCGCGGCCGGGGCGCGACCGCGCAGCGCGGTGCGCTCGGTCAGCGGGGAGAGGTCGACGGGGACGGCTTCGCCGGTCTCCAGGGCCTGCTGGGCGGCCTTCTGGGCGCGCGGGTCGGCGCGGTGGTCGCGGATGATGCCGAGCTCGTCGGCCCGCGGGTTGTGCAGCACCACGTCGCCGAACTTGTTGAGCACGACGACACCGCCTGCGCTGGTGTGCACCAGCCGCTGGAGCAGTTCCGCAACGGTGGGCCCCTCCGGCCTGCCGCGACCGTAGAAGCGGAGTCGCGCGATGCCGAAGCCACCGGCCGCGCCCACCAGGAGCACGGCCACGATCAGGGCGGTGTAGCCCAATGCGGTCACGCCAGCATCGTAAGGGCGGCGGGGTGGGGAGGGGCCAGTCCACGAGGGCGTTCCGTGATGCCCGTGACACGAACCGGGGAGTTCTTCACCTCTGCGTCACCCGCCGCTGGCAGCGCGTTCACCGTCCGCGGGACCGTTGGTCGCACTGCGTTCGCCCGCGCGGCCACGTCCCGCCACCTCTCCCCCGCGAGAGTGAGGACTGGTGGGCACCTCCGGCGCGCCGACCGGGAGGTGCCCACCACCGCCCGGTCGGGTCAGCGGCCCTGGTTGGCGACCGCGGCCGCGGCCTTCTCCGCCGCCTCCGGGTCGAGGTAGGTGCCGCCCGGGTTGGTCGGCTTGAAGTCCTCGTCCAGGTCGTAGCGCAGCGGGATGCCGGTGGGGATGTTCAGGCCCGCGATGTCCTCGTCGGAGATGCCGTCGAGGTGCTTGACCAGCGCGCGCAGCGAGTTGCCGTGCGCGGCGACCAGCACGGTGCGGCCGGCCTCGAGGTCCGGCACGATCGCCGACTCCCAGTACGGCAGCAGGCGGGCCACCACGTCCTTGAGGCACTCGGTGCGCGGCAGCTCCGCGCCGAGGCCGGCGTAGCGCGGGTCGCCGTCCTGGCTGTACTCGCTGCCGAGCTCGATCTCCGGCGGCGGCGTGTCGTAGGAGCGGCGCCAGAGCATGAACTGCTCCTCGCCGTAGGTCTCCAGCGTCTGCTTCTTGTTCTTGCCCTGCAGCGCGCCGTAGTGGCGCTCGTTGAGCCGCCAGTCGCGGCGGACCGGGATCCAGTGCCGGTCGGCCACGTCCAGGGCGATGTTGGCCGTGGAGATCGCCCGCCGCAGCAGGGAGGTGTGCAGCACGTCCGGCAGCACACCGGCCTCGCGCAGCAGCTCACCGCCGCGCTTGGCCTCGCCCTCTCCCTTCGGCGACAGCGGGACGTCCACCCAGCCGGTGAACAGGTTCTCGGCGTTCCACGTGCTCTCACCGTGCCGCAGCAGCACCAGGGTCGAAGTCATGCACCCAGGCTATAGAGCACAGCGGGTGGTCACGCCCCGGGCGCCTGCCGCACCGGTCAGCCCAGCGCGGCGTCGAGGGTGATGGTGGTGCCCGCGAGGGCGACCGAGACCGGGCAGACCTCCTTGGCCTTCTGCGCGACCGCGGCGAAGTCCTCCGCGCTCAGCCCCGGCACCTCCGCCCGCACGGTGAGCGCGATGCCGGTGATGGCGAACCCGTCGCCGCGCGGCCCGAAGGAGACCTCGGCGCTGGTGTCGATCGACCGCGGCGGCGTGCCCGCCGCGGAGAGCAGCCCGGACAGCTGCATCGAGTAGCACGCCGAGTGGGCGGCGGCGATGAGCTCTTCCGGGCTGGTGCGGCCGTCCGGGGACTCCGCGCGCGAGGCCCAGGTGACCGGGAACTGGCCGGCGTTCGACGAGTCGAGGGTGACGGAACCGGAGCCGGACTCCAGGTCCCCGGTCCACTGCGTGGTGGCGTTGCGATCGGTCATCTCACCGCTCCTGCTGGGGTCCGCGGAGGCTCCCCGCCCCTCCGCCGCCCCCAGCCTCGCGCACCGCACCGAGACCCGCACATCGGTTGCGGGGTTCACTCGACAGTTATGTGATCACCGCAGCTCCGTGACCCGGGAGTGGCGGCCGTCACCCGCGTTGACCAAACGACAGCAGTTTGATTCCCGAGTGTTACTCCCTGTTGTGAACATCACACGGATGGAGGAATGTGGCGGCCTTGTGGCGGTCGCATGACTCTGCGAAGTTGACAACGCTCCTTGTTGATCGGCTCCCACGCACTCCCCGATCACGAGGACGCGTGAACGCGGTCCGCGCCCCCCATCGGACCGCGCCCGCCGGGCCAGGGTGCCCCCCGCCCACCGGCCCGACACGCGGGACCCCGCGCGGGGCGGCTCGAGCTCGTGACTCCCCCTCTCTCCCGAGCCGCCCCCGCGGTCCTCCGCCGACGACCGGGGCAGGCCCGGCGACGCGGGCGGCCTCGCGCACCCGACGACGGCGGACGAGCACGCCCAGCGGCACCGCGGGACGGCCAGGACCGCCGCGAAGGGCAGCGCCACCCGCCTCACGGCGCTGCGAAGGACCCCGTCGAGCTCAGCGGTGCGGACCACCTCGTCCTGCTGCGGGCACGCGGGACCGGCGCTGCACTGCGACACCTGCGCCGCGCGCTCCGCACTCGACGAACTCGCGGACCGCGACCCGATCGTGTCGCGGTGACGCGCGCCGCCTCGCCCCGTCCCGGGCGCGGCGCGGTCGTCCGGTGGCACCTACGGCTTGTCGTGCAGCGGTTCCAGCGGGCCCTCGCGCTCCACGAGCTGGCGGAACGGCTGCAGGTTCGCCAGCGACTCCCCGCGCGACTCGCGCCAACCCCACTCCCGGCGGATGGCGGTGGCGAACCCCAGCTCCAGCAGCGTGTTGAAGTCCCCGTCGGCGGCCTCCAGCACCTGGCCGAGCACCCGGTCCAGCTCCTCGCTGGTCACCGCGTGCAGGCCGATGCGGCCCACCAGGTAGACGTCGCCGTTGGCGTCGAGGGTGTAGTGCACCCCGTAGAGCTTGGCGTTGCGGCGCAGCAGGTACCGGTAGACCTCCTCGTGCGCCTCGTCCGGCTGCCGGCACACGAACGCCTCGACCACCAGGGCGTGCTCGGCCACGACCAGCCAGCAGTTGGTCTGCAGCTTCTTGCTGCCGGGCAGCGTCACGAAGAACCGGCCCGGCCCCTCCTGCCGGTGCTCCAGCCCGTTGTCGTCCAGGGTGGACTTGATCACCTCGTCGACGCTCACGCGGTCACCTCCTCGAAGCGCAGTCGCGCGTGGAAGGCCATTCTGGCCCGCGCGTAGGCGTCCAGGAGCAGCTCGGTGGTGCGCCGCCACGAGAACCGGGCCGCGTGCTCCACCGTGCCCGCGGCCAGGCGCGCCCGCAGCTGCGGGTCCAGCACGACCGAGCCCAGCGCGTCGGCCCACTGCCCGGTACGGTGCCCGTCCACCAGCAGCCCGGACACCCCGTCGTCGACCGCGACCGGGAGCCCGCCGACCGCCGCGGCCACCACCGGGGTCCCGCAGGCCTGCGCCTCCAGCGCGACCAGGCCGAACGACTCGTTGTGGCTCGGCACCGCGATGACGTCCGCGGCCCGGTAGACGTCGGCCAGCGCCGTGCCGGAGCGCGGCGGCAGGAACCGCACGACGTCGGTGATCGCCAGCTCCGCGGCCAGCTCCTGCAGCGCGCGCGGGCGCTCCAGGCCGCTGCCCGACGGCCCGCCGACCACCAGCACCACCAGGCGCTCCCGCAGGTCCGGGCGCCGGGCCAGCAGTTCGGCGGTGGCCCGCAGCAGCACGTCCGGGGCCTTCAACGGCTGGATCCGGCCGACGAAGGCGAGCACGACCGCGTCCGCGGGCAGGTCCAGCCCGGCGCGCGCGGCGACGCGGTCGCCCGGGGCGAACACCTCCAGGTCGACGCCGGGCGGGATGGTGGCGACCGAGGCCGGGTCCGCGCCGTAGCGCTCGACCAGGTCGGCGGCCTCGAAGTCGGTGTTGGCCACCAGCATGTCGGCCTCGTCGACGACCTGCTCCTCGCCGAGCACGCGCACCCGCGGCTCCGGGGTGTCGCCCGCGGCGAGGTTGGCGTTCTTGACCTTGGCGAGGGTGTGCGCGGTGTGCACCAGCGGCACCCCCCAGCGCTCCCGGGCCAGCCACCCGACCTGCCCGGAGAGCCAGTAGTGCGAGTGCACGATGTCGTAGTGGCCGGGCTCGTGCCGGGCCTCCACCCGCAGTGCGCCGGCCGCGAAGGCGCACAGCTGCGAGGGCAGCTCGTTCTTGTCCAAGCCCTCGAAGGGCCCGGCGACGACGTTGCGGACCAGGACGCCGGGGGCGAGCTCGGCGATCGGCGGGACGTCCGAGGACGTCGCCCTGGTGAAGATCTCGACCTCGGTGCCGAACTCGGCGAGCTGCCGCGCGGTCTGCGCGATGTAGACGTTCATGCCCCCGGCGTCACCGGTGCCCGGCTGCTCCAGCGGTGAGGTGTGCAACGAGAAGACGGCCGCGCGCCGCGGTCGCATGCGTAACGTTCTGGAGGTCATCTGCTGTCCATCGCGAGCGGGACGCCCCGAGGGGTTCGGGACGCTCGTACGAACCCGACACCCGGGGCGGCGGAAACATTCCCGCCACCGTCCGGCGGCACCAGGCCAACGCCTGACGCTACCGCCCGCGACCTGCGCGACCCACCGCCTGAACGCCCCAGGTGGCACTGGTCACACGGGGGCGCGGGCGGGCGTCACAGCGCGGACTTCGCCGTCCACTGGTCCCAGCTGAGGAGCCAGTCGTAGACGTCGTACTGCGGGGGCATGCTGCTCGCCGACCCGGTCACCTCGACCGGGTCACCGATGAGGGCGCTGTCGTAGTACGCCTTCGCGTCCGCCGCGCTGAGGTTGATGCAGCCGTGCGAGTTGTTGACCTTGCCGAGCGCCGCGGCGTTCTCCTCGTTCTCGTGGATGAACTCGCCGTGGTTGGAGAACCGCGCCGCCCAGGTCTTGCGCACGTCGCGGTACCCGTAGCGCGGGTTGTCCATGATCTCCACGGGGTTCTTCTCCATGATGATGTAGGTGCCGTTGGGCGTGTTGCGGCCCGGGTCGTTCTCCTCGCCGTAGCTGGCCGGGTAGCTGGCCACCTGCTGGCCGTCGCGCACCACGACCATCCGGTGCGTGCCCACGGCGGCCTTGACGATCTGCTCGCGGCCGATGGTGAAGTCGGTGGTCAGGTCGGCCCGCCCGTAGGCGCCGCCGCCGTAGGGCACGCCGTAGAGCTTGGCGCTCACGCTGACCCGGGTGTGCGCGGGCCAGTACTCCTTCGGGCGCCAGTCGACCTGCTTGTCGTTCAGCCACGCCCAGGCGCCCTCGACCGGGACCGAGGTCTGCACGGTCAGCGCCCGCTGCACCGCCGCCTTGTCCTCGACCGGTTCGTCGAACTTCACGCTGATCGGCATCGCCACGCCGACCTCGGCCCCGTCGGTGGGGTTGATGGTGGCGCGCACGGTCCGCTCCGGCTGCAGGGTGGTGAAGCTGCCCTCCACCGACACCTGCTTGCCGTCGTCCCCGGTGGCGCTGCCGGACCAGGTGTAGGTCTTGCCGTAGCCGAGCTCGGTGGTCGCCTTCCAGCTCCTGCCGTCCGGCGCGAGCTCGCCCGGGACCTGCTTGCCGTCCTCGTTGGTCAGCTCGACCTCGTCGAGCCGGCCGCGCTCGACGCGCACCCGCACCGGCGCGGTCGGGTTGACGTCGCGGGCGTCCGGGCCGGGTTCGAAGGAGACTCTCGCGACCGGTCCGGCGGGGGCGCGCTCCGTCGGCGCGGGCGACCCGCACCCGGAGAGCAGCAGCACCGCCGCGAGAGTTCCGGCGAGCACCGTCCACAAGGGCCGCAACGTGGCACCACGCAACTTGAGTTCCCTTCCGAGAGGTTCGTCCGCGCCGTCCGCTCCGCCGGGGTCGAGCAGGGCGGTCACCAGGAGATCGTCTCCTCCCATGAGACGCCCGGGAGATCGCGAGGATGTCTCGCCCCCCAGTGTGTCGTGTCACACCGGTCCGCTGGCGAGCAGGCCCGCGGTCGCATGATGGGGGCACCCGACATCGGCAGGAGGACGTGAGACGTGAGTACGAGTGCTGCAGGCCGCGTGGCCGTGGTCACCGGGGCGAGTTCCGGCATCGGCGCCGCCACCGCGCGGCACCTCGCCGCCGCGGGCTTCACCGTGGTGGTGGGCGCGCGGCGGCTGGACCGGCTGACCGCGCTGGCCGAGGAGATCGGCGCCACGGCGCTGCCGCTGGACGTCACCGACCAGGAGTCGGTGGACTCGTTCGTCGCGCAGGTCCCGGAGTGCCACGTGTTGGTCAACAACGCCGGTGGCGCCAAGGGCCTGGCCCCGGTCGCCGAGGCGGTCGAGGACGACTGGCGCTGGATGTGGGAGACCAACGTGCTCGGCACGCTGCGGCTCACCCGGGCCCTGCTGCCCAAGCTGGTCGCCTCCGGCGACGGCCACGTGGTCACGGTGACCTCGGTGGCGGCGACCGGCGTCTACGACGGCGGCGCGGGCTACACCTCGGCCAAGCACGCCCAGGGCGCGCTGCACCGCACGCTGCGCGGTGAGCACCTGGGCCAGCCGGTGCGCTTCACCGAGATCGCGCCCGGCGCGGTGGAGACCGAGTTCTCCGAGGTCCGGTTCGGCGGCGACAAGGAGCGCGCCGCAGCCGTGTACCGCGGCATGACCCCGCTGACCGGCGACGACGTCGCGGAGGTCATCACCTTCGCGGTCACCCGCCCGTCGCACGTCAACCTCGACTTCATCGAGGTCAAGCCGCGCGACCAGCACTCGGCGACCCGGATGCACCGGCACGAGTGAGCCCGGTGGAGGGGGCGCCGGCCGGCTAGGCGTGGATGCGCAGGGGCTCGGTGCACAGCTCCACGTCCAGCTCCTCCAGCACGTCGGCGATCGGGCTGGCGAAACCGACGGCACCGCCGCGGCTGCCGGCGACGTGCAGGCCGATCACCCGACCGCCTGGACCGAGCACGGCCGCGCCGGCGTCCCCGGGCCCGCAGAAGCGGGACTCCGAGCTCACCACCCGGATCTGCTCGCGCAGGACCCGGACCCCGAGCGCTTCGCCGTGGTCGATCCGGACCGTCGCATCGACCGAGGTCACGACGCCGGTGGTCACCCCGGTGCCGAAGCCGTGCTTGCGCACCCGCTCGCCGGGGTAGGCCGTGGCGGGCCCGGTGACCGGCCCGATGCCCTCGACCACGCAGGTCGTCGCCGACCCGGGGGCCAGGGCGACCGCCGCCGCGTCCACGCGGCCGGACAGCGCGGCGCGCGCGAGCTCGGCGTGCACCCGGCCGTCCTCGGGGTCGAACATCCGGTCGCCCACCGACCAGCCGTCGTCCAGGCAGCCCACGTCGAAGGTGGTCAGGCCCATCGTGACCGCGGTCGGTGTGGTGCCGACCACCAGCGCGCCCAGCGTGCCGATCCGCCGGTGCGGCCCGGGGACGGGCACCTCGGGGGGCGCGAGGTGGACCGCCCGGCAGGGACCGATCCCGCTGCCGCCGCCGATCACGCCCGTCCGCTCGCCGCGGCGCGGGCGCGGCGGCAGCGGCTCGTCCTCGGCGCAGTGGATGTGCTGCAGGACCGGCTCTTCCTCGATCACGTCGGTCGGGATGCCGAAGACGTCGGACGGCACGCAGGCGCCGGGTTCCAGCTGGTCACGCGGTTTCTTGCGCGCGACGGAGACGATGATGACCTGCTGCCCGGTGCAGCGTCCGGCAGAGTGCCTCGCACCGATGTCGACGGCCGTCACCCCGGGAAGGTCGAGCAGCTGGTCCTCGACCGCCCTCTTGATCGGCCGTATCACGGCCCGATCTCTCAGCTCCCTGATGCTCAGCATGGTGGCCCCCTCCACCTACACCATTTAACACTCAGGGTTACGCACCAGTCACGAAGAGTCACCCTTACGGCCGTTCGGCTCTTCGGCTGCTACAGCGAACAGTCCACCAAGACTGGCTCAGGTGCCAGCGAAACGCCGAAGGCCAGGCGTACGCCGTCCCGAACTTCACGCGCAAGGCTGAGCAGGTCGTGGGTGGTCGCGGCGCCGCGGTTGGTCAGCGCGAGGGTGTGCTTGGTGGACAGGCTGACCCGCCCGCCCGGGCCCTGGTGGCCCTTGCCGAACCCGGCCCGCTCGATGAGCCACGCGGCGGACAGCTTCACCCCGCCGTCGGCCGGGTACTGCGGGACCCGCTGGTCGGCGCCCACGCGGGCGGTGATGCGCTCCAGCACCCCGGGCAGCTCGTCCTCGGCGACGATCGGGTTGGTGAAGAACGAGCCGGCGCTCCAGGTGTCGTGGTCGTCCGGGTCGAGCACCATGCCCTTGCCGCGCCGCAGCGCCAGCACCGCCTCGCGCGCGCTGGCCACGTCCACCTGGGTGCCCGGCTCGACGTCGAGGGCGCGGGCCAGCTCGCCGTAGCGGATGGGGGCGGAGCGGTCGTCGTCGCGCAGCAGGAACCGGACGCGCAGCACCACGGCGGCGTCGCTGTGCTTGAGCACGCTGCCGCGGTAGGTCAGGCCCAGCTCGGTGGCCGGGACGGTGCGCACCTGCCCGGTGCGGCGGTCGAGCAGGTCGACCGAGACCAGCAGCTCGGAGACCTCCACGCCGTAGGCGCCGACGTTCTGCACCGGGGTCGCGCCGGTCAGGCCGGGGATGCCGGACAGGCACTCCAGCCCGCCCAGGCCCTGCCGCACGGTGTCGGCGACGAGGTCGTCCCAGTCCTCGCCCGCCTCCGCGGTGAGCTGCACCAGCCCGTCGCCGACGCTGTCGTACTGGCGCCCCTTGGTGGCGACGCGGACCACGTGCCCGTCGAACCCCTCGTCGGCCACCACGACGTTGGAGCCGCCGCCGAGCACGAGCAGCCGCTCGCCGTCGGCGTCGGCGGCGCGGACCGCGTCGGTGAGCTCGTCGGGCCGGGTCGCGACCACCCAGCTCGCCGCGGGTCCGCCCAGCCGCAGGGTGGTGTGGTCGGCCAGGGGGACGCCAGCGCGGGCACCGGCCGCGTGCGTTGTGCTGCCGCGCACGTCTTCGGCACCGGACTTGGAGGGGTTCACGGTTGCCAAAGGTAACCTCCGCTGCATGGCACGCCGCATCGAGCACCGAAGCACCTCCGAGTGGCCCGCGGTCCGGTTGTACGAGGCGCTGATCGACGTCGAGTACCTCAACGACCGGCTCGCCGAGCTCGGCGGGGACAGCGCGGAGCTGGTGCAGCACGTGTCGACCGACGAGGGCGCGCGGTTCCAGATCCGGCACGCCGTCCCCGCGGACACGCTGCCGTCCCTGGCCCGCACGGTGGTCGGCGGGGACCTCACGATCGACCGCAGCGAGTCGTGGCGGCGCGAGGAGGACGGGCACTTCGCGGGCGAGATCGCGGCCGAGATCGCCGGGGCGCCGTGCACCATCACCGGCTCGATGTGGCTGCGCGACGCCGGGGGCGCGGTGACCAGCGAGTTCGTGGTCGACGGGAACGTGCGGGTGAACGTGCCGTTCGTGGGCGGCAAGCTCGAGGACCTGGTGGCCGACCAGGTGCAGAAGCTGCTCAGCGCCGAGGAGCGCTTCACCTCCGAGTGGCTGAGCCGCCGCGGATGACGTCGGTCCCGAAGAAGCGGGCACCGCGGCTGGCGGCCGGTCGCGCCCGCGCGCTGGGCATGCCCACCCGCGGCACGACGAACCCGAACCGGCTGCGCCGCGTCGACCGGTGGGTGCTGGGCACCCCGTGGGTCTCCGGCGCGGTGCGGGGCGCGGCCGAGCCGGTGGTGATCGACCTCGGCTACGGCGCGACGCCGGTGACCACCCTGGAGATGGCCGCCCGGCTGCGCCCGCTGCACCCGCAGCTGCGGGTGGTCGGGCTGGAGATCGACCCGGACCGGGTGGCGAGGGGCAAGGCGGTCGCCGACCCGCCCGCGCTGGAGTTCCGCCGCGGCGGGTTCGAGCTGGCCGGGCTGGCCGCCGGGGTCCGCGACTTCCCCGGCCCGGCGCTGGTGCGGGCGTTCAACGTGCTCCGGCAGTACTCCGAGCCGGAGGCCTGGCGGCACTGGGAGGAGCTGTGCTCCCGGCTGGCCCCGGACGGGCTGCTCGTGGAGGGCACCTGCGACGAGATCGGGCGGCGCTGCTGCTGGGTGACGCTGGACCGCAGCGGCCCGCTCACGTTCACCCTGTCGTGCCTGCCCGCGGACCTCGACAAGCCGTCCGACCTGGCGGAGCGGCTGCCGAAGACGCTGATCCACCGCAACGTGCCGGGCGAGCGGGTGCACGCGCTGCTGGCCGAGCTCGACGCCTGCTGGGCGACGGCCGCGCCGATGGCCCCGTTCGGTCCCCGCATCCGCTGGGCGCACGCGGTGCAGCTGCTGGCCGACCGGGGCTGGCCGGTGCTGGACCGCCGCCGGCGCTGGCGCCTCGGCGAGCTGACCGTGCCGTGGTCGACGGTCGCCCCCGAGCGCTGACCGCGGAGCGCGGGCACCGAGCGCCGGTGTGGGCCTACGGTGGGGGCATGGCGAGCGACCTGCTGCACAACGCCCTGCACGACCAGGCCGCGGCGTTCCGCAGCGCCGCGCTCCGCGCCGGACCGAACGCCGAGGTCGCGACCTGTCCAGGGTGGACGGTCCGCCACCTGGTGCAGCACCTGGGCCAGGCCTACTCACGGGCGGAGCGCTCGATGCACCTGGAGCCGGGCAGCCCGCGCCCCGAATCCGCGCGCCCACCGGCCGAGTTCGACGACGTGCTGGCCTGGTGGGACGAGCGGCTCGCCGAACTGCGGCACACGCTGTCCACGGTGGACCCCGACCGCCGGGTGCGGTTCCTCACCGGCAGCGGCACGCCGGGCGACTGGGCCCGGCGGGTGGCGCACGAGACGGCGATCCACCGGCTCGACGCCGAGCACGCGCTGGCCGCACTGGGCCCGGACCACGTGCACGACCTGATCTTCGACCCCGAGCTCGCCGCCGACGGCATCGACGAGTTCCTGACGGCGGTGCTGCCGGCCGTCGACTGGACGAAGCACGACCGCGCGGGGCAGGTGCTCGTGCACAGCCCGGACGCGGGGCGGGCGTGGCTGGTCGAGTTCCGCCCGGGCGAGCCGCCGGAGGCCGGACCGGTGACGGGCGCGGCGCTCGAGGTCGACGCGACCATCGCCGGGACGGCCGACGCGGTGTACCGGAAGGTGTGGGGCCGCCCGAGCCGGGCCGTGGTCACCGGCGACACCGCGCTGGCCGGCCTGGTCTCCGGCCTCTGACACCCCCGGACGGGCGAGCACCCGATCGACCGCGAGAGTGGAACCCGGTCGGCCGTCGGCGTGGCGGGTTGCCCGCGGGAGGTGCCGTGGGCGGCGCCACAGGGCCGACCTGGGGCCTGCAGGACCTGCGTCACCTGCGACAATCACGGATCGTGAGCTCTTCCGAACGGCGTTTCGTCATCAGCTTCGGCTGCCCCGACCGCACCGGCATCATCGCCCGGATCTCGTCCTTCCTCGCCGACTTCGGCGGGTGGATCGTCGAGGCCGGCTACCACACCGACATGGAGACCGGCTGGTTCTTCACCCGGCAGGAGGTGCGGGCCGACTCGCTGCCGTTCGGCATCGACGAGCTGCGCGAGCGCTTCGCCGCCGTCGCCGCGGAGTTCGGCGAGGAGAGCAGCTGGCGCGTCTCCGACACCGGGGAGCGGCGCCGCGTGGTGATCCTGGTGTCGAAGGCAGGGCACTGCCTGCACGACCTGCTCGGCCGGATCGGCTCCGGCGAGCTCGACGTCGACCTGCGCGCGGTCATCGGCAACCACCCGGACCTCGGCCCGATCACCGAGGCGCACGGCGTGCCGTTCCACCACGTGCCCTTCGCCAAGGACCCGGCCGCGAAGGCGGAGGCGTTCAAGCAGGTCCGGGAGCTGGTGGACGAGCACGACCCGGACGCCGTCGTGCTGGCCCGCTTCATGCAGGTGCTGCCGCCCGAGCTGTGCGAGGCGTGGGCGGGGCGCGCGCTGAACATCCACCACAGCTTCCTGCCGTCCTTCGCCGGCGCCCGGCCCTACCACCAGGCCTACGACCGCGGCGTGAAGCTGATCGGCGCGACCTGCCACTACGTGACCCCGGAGCTGGACGCCGGCCCGATCGTCGAGCAGGACGTGATCCGGGTGGACCACACCGACGACGTGGCGGACATGGTGCGCAAGGGCCGCGACATCGAGAAGCTCGTGCTGGCCCGCGGTCTCCGCGCCCACCTGGAGGACCGCGTCCTGGTGCACAACCGCCGCACCGTCGTCTTCTAGCCGCTGCGCAGCCGCCACGGCCGGGGCGCGGCGGCGAGGGCGACGGCCGCGGTGAGCACCGCCGCGCCCACGATGACCGCGCGCTCCGACGTGGCCTCGGCGACCGGTCCGGCCAGCGCCGCCCCCAGCGGCACCAGGCCCCGGGCCAGCACCCGGTGCGCGCTGGTGACCCGGCCCATCATCGGACCGGGCGTGAGGCGCTGGCGGTTCGCCGCGGACAGCACGGTCCAGCTCCCCGCGCCCAGGCCCATGACGAGGTCGGCGAGCCACGCCACCCCACGACCTGGACCGAGCCGAGCACGCCGGCCCCGGCCGCCAGGACCAGCAGCCCGCCGACCACGACGACCCCGCTGCCCAGCCGGCTCGACAGCCGGACCGCGAGCTGCGTCGCCGGCAGGGTGCCGAGCGCGGTGCAGACCAGCAGCGGCGGCACCGCGGCGGCGGGGACCTCCAGCGACCCGATCGCGTGGAGGAAGGCCACCACGTTGACCCCGCTGGCGAGCAGCGCGGTCAGGCCGACACGCCGACGGGGGTGCGCAGCACCCGGTGGCGCACCAGGTACCGCAGCCCGGACCGCACCTCGGCCGCCAGCGGCCCCCGGTCGGGACCGGGCGCCGCGGCGGGCCGGGACGGCACGACCGTGAGCAGGGCCGCGGCGCACCCCAGCGCGAGCGCGTCGACGGCGAAGCACAGCACGGGGTCCCGGGCGAGCAGCGCGGCCGCCGCCAGCGGTCCGGCGATCTCCACGCCCACGGTCTCCACGCCCACCAGCCGGCCGTTGGCCCGTTCCAGGTCGGCCGGACCGGCGAACGCGACCAGCAGCGACTGGCCCGCCGAGTCGGCGAAGGTCTCGGCGCTGCCGAGTCGGCGAGGGTCTCGGCGCTGCCGAGTCGGCGAGGGTCTCGGCGCTGCCGAGTCGGCGAAGGTCTCGGCGCTGCCGAGCAGGAACCCGCACACCGCCAGCGCCCCCACGCCCGCGCCGTCGACGAGGACGAGCGCGGCCAGCCCCGGCGTCACCACGCAGCGGGAGACGTGGGCGGCGACGAGGGTGCCGCGCAGCCGCCAGCGGTCGACCACCGCACCGGCCGGCAGCGCGACCAGCAGCCACGGCAGCGCGGTCGCCGCCGCCACCACCGACACGGCCACCGGCTCCCGGGTGCTCACCGCGGTGAACAGCGGCAGCGCCGCCGAGCGCGACCGAGGAGAACGCCCACGCGCCGAGCGAGCAGCGGAACGGCCGGGAGCGCACGCCCACGAGGTCGCCCGGCACCACCCCCTCCCGGCTCAGGCCGCCGTGGCCGGGGCCGGCCACCGCCGCACCCGCGCCGGCGCCGCAGCTGCCCGACGCGGACCAGCAGGCCGGGCAGCGCTGAACGGCGTCATGGTGCCGGTTCCCGCCGACGGCACAACGAGGATCGCTCGTCCAGACGTCGCGAGCGGGGTGTCCGTTCACCAGCTTTCCCGGCTCCCGAACGGACATCGCGAGCAGCGGGAAGGGCGGCCACGGGGAGGGACGGTCGCCGCGGCTCGAGGAGATCACCGAAGAGAACGCGTGATCCCGTTGCGCCGCACGCGGACTCGATGACGTGTCCCTTGTGGATGGACGGGTGCGCGGCGGCACCGGGCCACCGCGCACCCCCACGGCGTCAGCGGCCCAGGCCCTCCAGGACCTCTGCGGTGGGCAGCTGGGTCAGGACCTCGCCGGGCGTGATGAGCTTGCTGCGGCGCACGCCGCTGCCGACCACCACCGCCGGGGCCTTCGCGACCTGCGGGTCGATCAGCACCGGCCAGTCCGCCGGCAGGCCGAACGGGGTGATCCCGCCGTACTCCATGCCGGTCAGCCGCACCGCGTCGTCCATCGGCGCGAAGGACGCCTTGCGCACGTCCAGGCGGCGCTTGACCACACCGTTGACGTCCGCGCGGGTGGTCGCCAGGACCAGGCAGGCGGCGTAGCGGACTTCGCCGGCCCGCTTGCCCGCGACGACCACGCAGTTCGCCGACAGCTCCAGCGGGGAGCCGTACTGCTCGCAGAACGCCGCAGTGTCCGCCAGGTCGGGATCGATCTCGGTCGCCCCGATGCGGGCGTCGTCGAGCTCCCGGACCACCTCCGCCACCGGGTCGGCGAGCAGGTCGAGGCGCTCCAGCGCCGGTACCACGTCCAACGTTCCTGCAGCCGAGGACCAGTCAACACCCATGGCACGACGATACGAACCCGCTCGGCCCGCCCGTCGGGCGGCTCACCGCAGGAAGTCCACCAGCAGTCCGCGCAGCTCCCGGCGGTGCGTGAGCATCGGCGCCGGGGAGGGGAAGACCTCCAGCCGCGCGCGGGCGAAGGCGGCGGCCACCGCCTCGGCCACCCCCGTCGGGTGCAGCGGGTCGTCGGTGGCCGCGACGACGAGCACGTCCGAGGTCACCGCGCGCAGCGGGGACGCGTCGGCGAGCGGTGCCTGCTCGGGCAGCGCGCGGAGGGCGTCCTCGAGGCGCATCAACGCCGCTGCCCGCTGCTCGACGTAGTCGCCCACCTCGGCGTCCGCGGGCAGGTCGGCGGCGACGAGCTTGCGCAGTTCCGCCTCGTCACCGGCCGCGACGGCGTCGGCGAGGCGCTCGAAGGACCAGGTGGCGGCGACGTCGCGGGGGCGGTCCAGGGCCGCCGGGAGCAGCAGCGCCAGCCGCTCGAACCGGTCCGGGTGCTCGGCGGCGAGGCGGGTCAGCGCGCCCGCACCCAGCGAGACGCCGACCGCGCGCGTCGCCCCCACCTCGTCGGCGATCGCGAGGACGTCGGCGGCGACGGTCGGGTAGGTCCAGTAGCCGGGCGGGGCGTCCGGGGCCGTGCCGTGCCCGGGCAGCGTGACGACGACCCGGGTGCCCGGCAGCCCGGAGGACGGGATGCGGGCCTCGCCCTCGGTCGCGCCCAAGCCGTGCACGACCAGGGTCACGGGCTCACCGCGGCCGTGCGCGCGCCAGCGGGGTGCCACTACCAGGACCGTCCCTGGACCTCTCGCACCTTCGGGCGCACGTCGACGATGTAGACCAGCGAAGCGACCAGCCCGGCGATCCAGATGATCCCGTACGGCCCGCGCTGGTCCAGGATCAGCAGCAGTGCGGCCGCACCGGTGATGGCCAGCCACTTGACCTTGCTCAGCTTGTCGACCGCGGTGAACGCGTCAGGTCGCTGCAGCGCCGCGTGCACGAACGCGAACACCCCGACCGGGATACCCAGGAACCAGATGACCAGCAAGATCCACTGGTACAACGCCAAGCCGGTGAATGCCACGGCTCCACCTTACGTGCTGGACAGCGGCTCGGACACCCACCGGTGGCGCGCGCAGCGGCGCCGGGCCCCGCTGCGCGCGCACCCCCGCGGGCTCAGCGCTCGCCGGCGCCGTCGGTCCGCTTCGTGGCCGCGGACTTCGTGGTGGTCTTCGCGGTCGACTTCCGGGTCCTGGCGGCCGGCTTGGTCGCCGACCCACGGGTCGAGGTCGGGGCTTCCGCCTTCTCGGTGCCGGCGGACCCGGTGCCCTCGGCGCCGCCGAACGGGCGGCTGACCTTGCCGAGCACGTCATCGGCCAGGTCGCGGGCCTCGCCGACGCTCTCCTCGACCTTCTCCTGCGCGACGCCGACCTGCTCCTTGACCTTCTTCACCTGCGGCTGGTCCTGCAGGCGGTGCAGGGTCTCCTCACCGCGCTCGGCCAGGTACTCGTAGAGCTGCTTGGCCGTCTGGCTGTAGGCGTCGACGCGCTTGCGCAGCTCGACCGGGTCCAACTTGCCGCGCAGGTCCTCCAGGTCGCGGGGCAGTTCCTGGCGGGCCGCCTCGGCGCGCTCGTTCAGCTGGGTGCGGACCTTGCCGACCGCCTCCAGCAGCGCCTGCGCCGCGAGGTCACCGGCGCCGAGCGCGGCGAGCAGCGGGGTGCGGGCCTGCTCGACGGCGTCGCCGAACGCCTTCTCCGCTTGCTCGCGGACCTTGTTCACGTCTTCGGTCTTCAGGAAAACCGGCATGGGTGGTCACTCCTCGGATCGCTGGCTGTCCTCGCCCGCCCCGGCGTCGTGCTCCCGCCGGAACGAGGCGTAGATGTCCAGAAGCACTTGTTTCTGCCGCTCGTCGAGGACGGGGTCGGCGAGGATCGCGTCGACCACCGGCCCGCTCTCGCGGCGCTCCAAGATCCCTGCTTGCACGTAGAGCGCTTCGGCGGAGATCCGCAGCCCCTTGGCGATCTGCTGCAGGATCTCCGCGCTCGGCTTGCGCAACCCGCGTTCCACCTGGCTCAGGTACGGGTTCGACACACCGGCGAGCTTCGCCAGCTGCCGCAGCGAGATCTGGGCGTTCTTGCGTTGCGTCCGGATGTAGCTGCCGAGGTCGCTGACCGCTTGGTTCACGGCCTTGTTGACGGCTTTGTCCACACGTTCCACGGGCAAGCACCTCTCCGGTCACCACCCACGGTACGCACGAGTGCTAGCTGTTGCAAGCACGCTGCTTGCACCCGTTCGGGGACACCGGCGGCGGCCCGCACCGACACCCGACCGCCGGGGCGCACTGCCGGCCCCGGCGGGACTGGGCCGCGCGAGGGCTGCCGGCCACAGCCGGGACCGGCAGCCCTGCCAGGCCTCGTCGGGCGGGCGCCGCGGGCGCGTGCCCGGGGTCAGGACTGGACCGCGCACATGCAGAACGGGTGACCGACCGGGTCCGCGTAGACGCGGAAGTTCGCGTCCAGGCGGTCAGGGGGTTGCGGCAGCTGGGTGGCTCCCGCCGAGATCGCGCGCTCGTGCCCCTCGTCGAGGGTCCGCACCCGGATGTCGAGGTGCATCATCTGCGGCACCTCGTTGCCGGGCCAGGTCGGCGGCCGGTACTCGGGGTCCCGCTGGAAGGCCAGCGGCGCACCGCCGCGCGGGTCCACCAGCTCGACCCAGTCGTCGGTCGAGTCCTCGTCCACCGCCCAGCCGAGCAGCCGCCCGTAGAAGTCGGCCAGTGCCCGCGGGTCCGGGCAGTCGATCGCGAACGCCGCCAGGGACAACTCCGTCATCGCTCCTCCGTCCGTCTCCGGCGCTCGCGCAGCGCGCACCGGCCACAACCACTGAGCCCACCACGGTGGTTACTAACTGGTCAACGAAGTATGGCGGTTATGTGCGCTCGGCACAACCACTTACTCGCTTACGATGGTGTTCGTGAACAGCAGAGCTGTCGCTCCGGAGGCGGTCCGGCCACCGACGCTGGGAGCGGTCGATCTCGACTTCGACCACGACATCGAGCTAGTCCTTGCCTTCCTCAACACCTGCGACGCGGAGAAGGGCACCGAAACTCTCGACGATCACGACCAGTGGCAGCAGTGGTGCACCGACCGGGGGTTCGAAGCAGTACCCGCCGTTGAAGCAGCGCGCGAGATCCGCGACTCCATGCGCAACGCGGTCTCCTACGGCGCCAGACCTCCCGAACTGGCCACCACCGCGTGGCCGGTGCAGGTCCGGCTCCGACGCGGGATACCCGTCCTGACCGGCGTCGACGCCCTCGGCACCGTGCTGGTGGCCGCCACCCGCCTGGTGCACACGGGGCACTGGGACAGGATCAAGATCTGCCCGGCCGAGGGCTGCCTGTGGGCGTTCTACGACCGGTCCCGCAACCGCTCCCGCACCTGGTGCTCGATGCGGGTGTGCGGCAACCGGGAGAAGGCCCGTTCCTGGCGCGAGCGCCACACGACCAGCGCATGACCGCGTGGCGTGCCGGTCCTGCCGGCACGCCACGCGCCCACACCGGACGACGTCAGAAGAAGAGCTGGGAGACGCTGTAGATCGCCAGGCCGGCGAGCGCGCCGACCACCGTGCCGTTGATCCGGATGAACTGCAGGTCGCGCCCGACCTGGAGCTCGATCTTGCGCGAGGTCTCCTGGGCGTCCCACCGCTCGATGGTGTCGGTGATCAGCGTGGTGAGCTCGGCGCGGTAGTTGGACACCACGTGCACCGCGGCGCCCTCGAGCCAGCCGTCCACCTTGGCCTGCAGCTCGGGCTCCTCGACGACCCGGCGGCCCAGCGAGCGCAGGCCGTCGCGGACCCGCACGCGCAGTTCGCTCGACGGGTCCTCAGCGGCGTCGAGCAGCATCTTCTTCGCGGTGCCCCAGGCCGAGGCCACCAGGTTCTGCACCTCGGGGTGCTCCAGCACCTGCTGCTGGATCTGCTCGGCCTTGGCCATCGTCTTCGGGTCGTGCTGCAGGTCGTCGGCGAACTCGACCAGGAACCGGTCGACCGCCTTGCGCATCTGGTGCTCGGGGTCGGTCTTGACCGCCCACGCGAACGACAGCACCTCGGAGTAGATCTTGTCGGCCACGATGGCGTCGAAGAACTTCGGCGACCAGGACGGCGCACGCTGGCTGACCACGCGCAGCACGGTGTCGTGGTTGTCCCGCACCCAGTCGTAGGCCCGGTCGCAGACCAGGTCGACCAGCTTGTGGTGCGAGCCGTCGGCGAAGACCTGCGCCAGGATCCGCCCGAGCGGCGGACCGAACGGCTGCGCCAGCACCTTGCGCACCACCGCCTGCTCGAGCACGGCCTGCACGTCCTCGTCCCGCAGCACCTGCACGGCACCGCGCACGGCGGTGGCCAGCTCCGAGGTGACCCGCTCGGCGTGGTCCTGGTCGTCGATCCACCCGCCCAGGCGCCGGCTGATCTGGGCCCGGCGCAGCTTGTCGCGCACCACCTGCTCGGACAGGAAGTTGGAGCCGACGAAGTCGCCGAGGCTGCGGCCGATCACGTCCTTGCGCGTGGGGATGATCGCGGTGTGCGGGATGGGCAGCCCGAGCGGCCGCCGGAACAGCGCGGTGACCGCGAACCAGTCCGCCAGCGCACCGACCATGCCCGCCTCGGCGGCGGCCCGCAGGTAGCCCGCCCACGCCGCGCCGCCGCTCTCCTGCCAGCGCGCGACGACGTAGACGACGGCCGCGAACAGCAGGAGCCCGCCGGCGACGGCCTTCATCCGGCGGAGGCGTCGGCGCTTGTCAGTGTCGGGAACCGATGAGGGCTGCACAGGACCGATTGTGGCAGCGCTCGGGGGCCGCCCACGGCGGTTCAGCACGGCCGCACCCAGGGCCGGGGCCGGCTGGGCTGCGCGGCTGCCCGCCCTGGTGATCGGCGCCGACCACCTCCGACCTGCGGAAAGGGACGTCCCGACCGAGCCGGGCCCGGCGGGCGGGGCCGCTGGTGAGCTGCCGCGACGTGTCCGTGCGCACGTCGGAACGCTGTCCCCACGCGCCCCGGGAGCGGCCGACCGGCGAGGCGCCGTCAGCGGGGGTCCCACGCTCTGGACGCCCGCCGTCTGGACCACTCGCCGCTGCTCGTGTCGACTACGCTCCCCAGGCGTGCGTACTCCAGCCCTCACCACCAGGTTGCGCCCGTTCACCTCGACGATCTTCGCCGAGATCACCGAACTGGCCCGCCGGACCGGCGCGGTCAACCTCGGCCAGGGCTTCCCGGACACCGACGGCCCCGAGGGCATGCTGCGGGTCGCTCAGGAGGCGATCGCCAACGGCGTGAACCAGTACCCGCCCGGGGCCGGTGAGCCCGACCTGCGCGCCGCGATCTCCGAGCACCGCTCCACGCGCTACGGCATCGAGCACGACCCCGAGGGCGAGGTCCTCGTGACCGTCGGCGCCACCGAGGCGCTGACCGCCGCGATGATCGCCCTGGTCGAGCCGGGCGAGGAGGTCGTGCTCATCGAGCCGTACTACGACTCCTACCCGGTCGCGGTCGCGATGGCCGGTGGGGTGCGCCGCACCGTCGCGCTCCGGCAGGGCCCCGACCACCGCTTCGAGCTCGACCTGGAGGCGCTGCGCGCCGCGGTCGGACCGCAGACGCGCGCCCTGGTGCTGAACTCGCCGCACAACCCGACCGGCACGGTGTTCACCGACGCCGAGCTGGCCGCCATCGCCGAGGTCTGCCGCGAGAACGACGTCATCGCCATCACCGACGAGGTCTACGAACACCTCCTCTACGACGGTCGGGAACACCACCCGCTGGCCACCCTGCCCGGGATGGCCGAGCGGACGCTGTCGATCTCGAGCGTGGGCAAGAGCTTCAGCGCCACCGGCTGGAAGATCGGCTGGGTCTGCGGCCCGGCCGAACTGGTCGCCGCGGTGCGCGCGGCCAAGCAGTTCATGACCTTCGTCGGCGGCGCCCCGTTCCAGCCCGCGGTCGCGCACGCGCTGCGCCACGAGCTCGACTGGGTCGAGCAGCTGCGCAAGGACCTCCAGCGCAAGCGGGACCGGCTCGCCGAAGGCCTGACCGAAGCGGGCTTCGACGTCCTCAGCAGTGAGGGCACCTACTTCATCTGCGCCGACGTCCGCCCGCTCGGGTTCGACGACGGTGCCGAGCTGTGCCGGTCGCTCCCGGAGCGCATCGGCCTCGCCGCGATCCCGGTGCAGGTCTTCTGCGACGACCCGGACCCGGTCCGGCACCTGGTCCGCTTCGCGTTCTGCAAGCGCGACGAGGTGCTGGACGAAGCGATCGCCCGCCTCCACAAGCTCGGCTGAACCCGCGGTCGGTGCGCGCCGCGCCGCGAGCGGCGCGCACCCGCGGGTCGGCCGGGGTGTTTCCGCGCTGGCCGCTCGGCGGCGGCCGGGCGGAGCGATCCCACCACGCCGCGCGGCGATCGCGCCCGAACCTCCTCCTGCGGTCAACGGCGCCCGCACCGGTGTCCGGAACACCCGGTGGAGTCGGCGTGGACCAGACCGCTCGGGCCGGGGCCGTCCACGCGGCACCACGCCTCCGCAGCACGCGCACGGTCCACGCGACGGACGCCCGATGACCGCTCCGACGACGACGATCGCTCACCTGGCACCTCCGTAGCCGAGGCAGACGAACCCCGATTCGCCGTGCTCCGCCTGCGCCCTGGCCAGGGCTTCGGCGGGGGCCGTGCCGGCGCGCAAGGCAGCGTGCAGCGACGTCATGACCTCGGCGGTCCGCTCGTCCGGCACCGGGACCACGCTGGCGATCACCGTGGCGGTGCCGCGACCGAGCAGGGTCGTCGCCAGGCCGCTGAGCTGGTCGCCGCGGCTCACCGCCGACCTGCCCACGTCACACGCTGAGAGCACCACCGTGGTCGGACCGCGGTGCAGGCGGTCGAGGTCGTAGGCGTAGAGCGGGCCGTCGGCCAGGTCCAGGCAGGACAGCAGCGGCTGGTCGTCGCGGAAGCGACCGTGCGCCGCGAAGTGCACCACCTCCGCACCGTCCACAGTGGAGAGCGCTCGCTCGGTGGTGGCGTCCGCGCCGAGCAGCAACCGACCACCCGCCGCCGCGTGCAGCGCCCGCACCTCGCGCTCCGCGTGGTCCAGTCCCGGTCCGGCGATCCACACCGACGACCCCGCCGGGTCGACGGCCCGCGCGTCCAGTGCGGCGCGCAGCCAGCACCGCACGGACGGCGCCACCGTGACGCTCCGCCCGCGGCAGGCCGGCAGCGCCGCCCAGGGCAGCACGTGCAGGCGCCCGGTCGGGACCACCACCAGCGGACGTCCCCGCTCCAGCGCGGGCAGCACCGGCTCCAGCAGCTGGGCCTGCAGTTCCTCGGCGGCTCGCCGGGCACCGCGCTCGAACGTCGGCGTGGCGCTCGGCGCGGTCCCGGTGGCCTGCCGGGCGAGCAGGTGCCGGAGGCGGGCCGCTTGCGCGTGCGCGCTGGACTCCGGGCCCAGCACGTGCAACCGCACCACCTCGTCCACCACGGACACCGCGAACAACCTCCCGCGGTGGGCGCAGAGGCTCAGCAGCACCGAGTCGCCCAGCTCGGCGGTCACCTCGCCCAGGCCGCACGGTGCCGGGAGCTCGCGGGTCCGCCCCTCCACGAGCAGGGCGCGGTGCCGGACCTGCTCCTCCAGCGCGGCGACTCTCCGCAGCGCCCGCTTCGGGTCCCGCACGCGGCGGGTCTCCTGCACCGCCGCCCGCAACCGCACCAGGGCCGAGTCCAGCCTCGCGTCCACCGGCGGGCGCAGCGCACGGCGGTGCAGGGCGCCGGCCCGCGACCGCTCCGTCCAGCGCAGCACCAGCTCCGGGTCCCCGCTGCGCAGTGCGGCACCGACCGCCAGGTCACCGAGTTCCGCGGCCAGCCCGGCGGTGTGCGCGCGCAGCTCGAAGGCCGCCATCTCGGAGACCTGGCCGTCCACCGCGCGCAACCCGTCCCGGCACGCCGCGAACAGCCGCTCCTGGTCGCCGTCCTGCTCCGCCAGCAGCGCTTCGGCCAACCAGCCCAGGGCCCGGTGCTGCGGCGCCGCCACCGCGGCGTCGCGCAGCGGGACGCACTGGGCCAGCAGCTTCCGGGACATCGCGCGCATCCCGGCCCGGGCCGCGCAGCCGCTCGCGGTGAGCCGGAGCTCCGCCGCCGCTCCCGTCCACCCGTGGTCGGCGCACGCCGCCGCCGCGCGCCGCGCCGCCGCCAGCGAGTACCGCGAGCACTGACCGGAGCGCAGCTTGGCCTGCCACAGCACCGCCGTCGCCAGCGCCGCCCACGCGGGGCGCCGCTGCGCGCGGAACAACCGACGCGCGCTGTCGGCCGCCTGCACCGCAGCGGGCAGGTCGTCGACGCGCAGCGCGCAGCCGGCCAACGCCAGCCGGGTGTCCGCGAGCCGCCCCGCCCGGCCGCAGACCGCCAACCGGTCGGCGGCCTGCTCCATGACCACCCGCGCCTCGGTGGCCAGCCCGGCCGCGGCCAGCGCCTCCGCCCGGTCGACCAGCGCTTCCGGGCTCGACCGCACGTCCAGCCCCGCGGTGACGGCTTCTTCGTAGAGCCGCAGCGCGCGCGGCAGGTCACCGGCGCGGTAGGCGACGAAGCCCCGGTTGTGCCGGCAGCCCGCGGCCCGCGCGGTCTGCCCGGCCGCCGCGAAGACCCGCTCCGCTGCGGACAGGTCCGCCTCGGCCGCAGCCAACCGGTGGGCGTCGAGGTTGGCCAGACCTCGCCCCATCAACGCGTTGGCCACCCAGCGCCGGTCGTCGGGCCGCAGGAGGTCCAGCGCCCGGGTCAGCTCGGCCCGGGCCTCGCGGTGCTGGTCGCTCCGGCAGTGCAGCAACCCGCGCAGGCACGCGGCCCGCCCCTGCTCGCCCCCCGGCAGCAGGGGCTCGGCCGCGCGCAGGTTCGCCCAACTGGCGTCCACGCCCCCGCGTTCCAGCTCGATCCACGCCAGCGTGAGCTGCACCTGCCCGGCCAGCTGCCACCGCTCCGCGCGCCGCGCGGCGGCGAGCCCGAGCCGGGCGTGGCGGTGCGCCTGCCGCACCCGCCCCTGCTCGACCGCGGCCAGCGCCGCGATGTGCCGGGCCAGCGCGCGCAGTTCGCCGTCCGGGCTGGACAGCAGTTCCCCGGCCTTGCGCATCGCCGCGTCCGGCGCGGAGCTGGCGTGGTCCCGCCACCACAGCGCGGAGCCGATCGGGTCCGGCGGTGCCACCGCCGTCCCGGCGCTCAACAGACCACCCAATCCGCGACGGCGGGCGCCGACCGCAGCGGCCGGAACACCACGCTGAGCGGACCGCGCGGCACCTCCGCGCCGTGGAACGCGCCGTGCTCGTCCAGCTCGGACGCGCTCTCGCCCGAGCGGTGGCGCAGCACCACGTCCCCGCGCGGCGGCGTGCCGCCCGACCGGTTGAGCACCATGCCGGACACCCGGTACCGGTCGTCCTCGACCGGGGCCAGGTCCAGCTCCAGCACCCGGCCGGGCATGGCGAAGGTGAACACCCGCGGCTCCGGCGCACCGAGCGACCGCACCACGGCCGACGACTCCGCCGAGTCCCCGATCAGGTGCAGCGCCACCGCGTCCCGGTAGCCCGCCCGGCGCGACATCGCCGCGTACGCGCCCGCGAGCGCGCGCTCCGGAACCGGGTCGCAGGACTGGAACAGGGCGCGCAGCCGGCGCAGTTCGTGCGGCATCCCCGCGTTCATCCCGCCACCTCCTCCGGCACGTCGGCGGCGAGCATCCGCCGCCGCAGCTGCGCCAGGCAGCGGCTCTTCTTGGGCCCGATGGTGCCGCGCGGCCACCCGAGGGCCTCGCTGACCTGCGCGTAGCTCGCCTCCGGCGCGACCGCGAGCACGCGCAGCAGCTGCTGGCAGCGCTGCGGGAGCTCGGCGAACGACCGCGCCAGCCGCGAGCTGGTCCACCGCCGCAGCACCTCGTGCTCGGGGTCCGCGACGGGCCCGGCCGTGCCGAGCACGTCCGAGTCCAGGCCCACCGGTGATTCCCGCCGGCGAGCGCGGTGCAGCCGCAGCGACTCCCGCCGCGCGGTGGTCACCAGCCACGCCGACAGCGCCCCCGGATCGCGCAGCCGCCCCAGGTTCTCCGCCAGCAGCAGCCACGTCGCCTGGCAGACGTCCTCGGCGTCCGCGGTGTTCGCGGAGAACGCCCGCGACACGCCCCAGACCACCGGTGCGTGGCGGTCCACCAGTTCCCGCCACGCCTGCTCGTCACCGGCCTCCGCCCGGCGCAACAGCACCGCGGTGCCGGTCTCCCCGGCCTCGTGCACGACCTGCTCCTCCCCGCTCTCGGTCTCCGCTCCCGGGGAATAGAGGAGCGAGCAGGCCGCACAGATCCACTCGAGATCGATTACCGCTCGAACGGGTGGCGATCACGGACCAGATCGAGTGCTTCCTCCCGGGTCCGGCCCTCGTGCAGCGCGGTCGCCACGGCCGCGGCCACCTGCGGAGCGGCGAAGGACGTGCCGCTCCAGCTCGCGTAGCCGAAGGTCCGCCCGCCGTCGCCGGTCAACCGGACGAAGCAGCTGGTCACCCCGACCCCGGGCGCGGCGGCGTCGACCCACGGCCCGAAGTTCGAGAACCCCGCCAGCGCCCCGTCCCCACCGACGGCGGCGACGCCCACCACCGACGGCAGTGCCGCGGGCCAGAACGGCCGGCTCCGCGCCTGGTTCCCGGCCGCCGCGACGACCACCGCGTCCGACCAGCGGTCCAGCTCCTCACGCAGGACAGGCGGGCACTCGTCGTCCGCGGTGTGGCACCCGGCGGTGAGCACGACGACCCCGATGCGCTCACCGCGCGCGGCCGCCGCCGACCGCAGCGACCGCAGCCCCGCCACCACCGCGTAGTCGTCGGTGAAGCCCAGCGAGGAGAGCACCCGCTGCGCCCGGACCACCGCGCCCGGAGCGTGCTGCAGCAGCACGCCGCTGACGAACGTGCCGTGACCGGCCTGCCGGTCCTGCCCCGCGTCGCCGTCGGCGTCGAGCACCTCCGGCACCGCCTCGAACCACGGCCGGTCCCGGAACCACGGGTGCGGGTCGCAGCCGGTGTCCAACACGCCCACCACCACGGGCGGATCCCACCGCACCGCAAGCGGTTCCGGCACCGGTGGCGCGGCCCGCGCGTCCGCACCGGTCCCGTACATGACGGGCGTCCCGTACATGACCGGGCAGCCGAAGTGCACGTGGTTGGCGGCGACACCGGCGGTCTCCCGCGCCATCTCGACACAGCGGTCCCGTTCCGGGCCGCGCAGGCGGACCCGGGCCAGGCCGTCGTCGTGCTGCACGCCGTCGATCCACCGCCGGAACCGGTCCAGGACCGGGTCGAGCGCGGTCGCCGACGCGATCAGCTCCCCGCGCCGCACCAGGCACTCCCCGCTGCCCCCGGGGTCGTGCAGCAGGAGGTCGTGGCCGTGAGCGGCCCACAGCTGCCGGAGTTCACCGATCCCGAGCTGGTTTCCCCATCCCTGATCCACAGCGGACACCCTGCCGCCGGGCCCGTCCGTCCACAGCGGACACGCCGCTCTCCGGGGCCCGACTCACCCGACCGACGGGCTCCACGATCTTCCCCCGTCGCCCGATTGCGTGGAGAATGGCGGACCGACCGCTGACCACCACGCGGTCGGTGGCGGTCAACTGCCACTCGAAGTGGTTGAATGCCATCATCGGCGTCGATCACGGCGCAACCAACGCGATGCCGCGCTCGGCGGCGCGGACCCGACCGACAGGGCGGTGGTGATCGTGACCGGAAGCTGCGCGCAGCGCGGTCCCCGATCGCGGTTCGCCCTGCTCGTCGCGCGGGTCTCGCTGCTCGGCGGCCTCTGCGCGGCTGGCTGGTTCGGCGGGGGCGCGGTCGCCGAGGCCGTCGAACCGCCCGACGTCGAGCGGCCTCGGGTCGAGGTCACCCCGACCGAGCCGGGCGTCACCCACCCTCACCTGGACGAGTTGCGGCCCGAGCTGGACGAGCTGCGGCCGGCCGAGCGGGGTGGAGCGCGGCCCGCGGTACCGGAGGAGGACGAGCTGCGGCCGTCCAGGCCCGACCTGGACGAGGTCGAGCCCGCCGAACCCGACCTGGACGAGGTGCAGCCGGCCGAACCCGAGCTGCCCGACATCGCCACGACCGCCCCGGCGGCACCGTTCGCCGCGGAGCTCGCCGTGGACCCGACGGCCACCCCGGCGGCACCGACCACGCTGCCGCCGGAGCCACCACGCCCCGACGCAGCACCACGCGTCGAGCTGGGCGCGCCACCGGACCGGGCAACGACCGCCGCGACGAGCGACCACCCGCGCGGCGCGGCCGAACCGCGCGCGCCCGACCCCGCCGAACCAGCGGGCACCGCACCGCTGGACGACAGTGACCACGGCACCGACGCGCCGTCCCAGCCCGCGTCCGGCAACGGTGGCGGCGCCCACGACCTGCGCACCGCGCTGGTCGTCCTCCCCACCGGCCCGAGCTTGGCTCACCCGTCGGCGCTCGGCGTGCCGCGCCCGGAAGACCGCCCGGTCTTGGGAACGTCGTCCGCCGAACCGTCGGCATCTCCCGACTGACGCTGCACCGAACCGCTCCGGCGGTGACGCTTGTTCCACCACACCCCAGCTCCGAGTCGGTCGTCTGCGCCCGGCCGACTCGGATCGGGGCCCACGAGCCTCCCGGCGACGTCACTGACCTGCCGACCCGTGAAGGCGTGGGCCCCGGCCCCGGTGCCGCACATGCCCCTGCGGCACCGGGGCGACACCAACCGCACGCCCCGCACATCGGCACGACGAGGGGCCGTGCCGATGTGCGGGCGGCGGCGCGCGGCCGGCCGTCCCGGTCCGTCCGGGCGGCCGCGCCGCAGCTCAGGCGAGGGGTGCGGTGAGGATCGTCGGGCCGCTGCCGCAGCACCCGGTGCCGGCCGCTGCGGCGAGGCGCCGGATCGCTTCCACCGACTGGTCCCCGGGCAACGTGTAGGGCACGCGGATCCAGCGCTCCAGCGACCCGTGCACCGAGAACCGGGCGCCCGGGGCGACGCGCACCCCGTGCTGCTCAGCGGCCACCGCCAGCCGGCTGCTCACCGGCTCGCCGATGTCGCACCACAGGGCCAGCCCGCCGTCGGGGAGCCGGAAGCGCCAGTGCGGCAGGTGCTCGCGCAGGGCGTCGACCAGGCACTGCCGCCGCTCGACCACCTCGGCCCGCCGACGGGCCAGGACCTCGTCGGCGTCGGTCAGCAGCTCGGCCAGCACGAGCTGCTCGAACACCGGGCTGCCGAGGTCCAGCGCTGCCCGCCCGGCGACCACGCGCTGCACGAACTCCTCGGACGCCCGGACCCAGCCCAGCCGCAGGCCGCCCCAGAACGACTTGCTGGCCGATCCGACGGTGATCACCCGCTCGGTCAGCGCGGCCATCGGCGGCGGTGGCTCCTCACCGGTGAGGTCGATGTCCACCAGGGTCTCGTCGACGACCGCGTTCGTGCAGGTCCGCGCCAGCGCGCGGGCGAGCCGGGCGCGGCCCTCGGCGTCCAGCCGGACGCCGGTCGGGTTGTGGAAGTCGGGGAGCAGGTACGCCAGCCGGGGTGAGGTCTGGCGCAGGGTCGCGGCCAGCAGCTCCAGGTCCCAGCCGTCCTCGACCATCGGCACCGCCACCGGCCTGGCGTGCAGACCGCGCAGCGCCTCCAGCGCGTTCGGGTAGGTGGGGTGCTCGACGAGCACCCGCTCGCCCGGGGAGACCAGCATGCGCAGCACCAGGGCGAACGCGTGCTGGGCACCGTGGGTGACGAGGACCTGCTCCGGGGTCGTCGGCAGGCCGCGCTGGGTGAACCGCTCAGCGATCCGTTCGCGCAGCAGCGGCAGGCCGTGCGGCTGGTAGCCGTGTCCGGTCAGGTGCTCGGGGAGGCGCACCCGGGCCCGGTCGACCGCGGCGCACAGCTCCGGCGGCGCGGTGGGCGCGGCCTGCGCGAGGTTGATCACCTCAGGGGTGGCCGGCGGGTACCAGCCGCCGCTCGCTCCGGTGGCGCGCGCCGCGTCCGGGAGCGTGGTCCACGACCCGGCGCCGCGGCGGCTGGCCACGAACCCCTCCTCGCGCAGCCGGTCCAGCGCGCGGGTGATCAGCGTGCGGCTGACGCCGAGGCTCTCCGCGAGTTCGCGTTCGGCGGGCAGCCGGGTACCCGGTGGCAGCCGGCCGTCCAGCACCAGGTGCCGCACCGCCACGGCCAGCAGCGACGACGACGGCCGGTCCGCGCCGTGCCAGGGGCCGAGCAGCTCGGCGAGCTTGCGACCGCGGAGCTGCGCGGTGACCGGGAACACCATGGAACCACCCTAGTCCGATTGGCCATCGAGTCGAGGCCAATCCTGCTCTATACAGGTCTCATGGCCTTCCGCAAGGTCCCCGTGGACCTCTCCCCGCTCCGGCTCCGGTGCAGACCGGTCCCGCGGCTCGCGCAACTGCTCGTCGGCCTGGTCGCTTACGGCGCCAGCATGGGGCTGATGGTCCGGGCGGAGCTCGGCCTGTCCCCGTGGGACGTGCTGCACGAGGGGCTGTCCGAGCGGCTGGGCTGGACCTTCGGCGCGGTCACCGCCCTGACCGGCGTGCTCGTCATGCTGGCCTGGCTGCCGCTGCGCCAGCGACCGGGCATCGGCACGGTGGCCAACGTCGTCGTCATCGCGTTCGCGGTGGACATCACACTGGCGCTGGTCCCGCGGCTCGACGCGCTGCCGGGCCGGATCGCGCTGATGGCCGGGGCGGTCGTGCTGAACGGGCTCGCGACCGCCGGGTACGTGGGCGCGCGGCTGGGGCCGGGCCCGCGGGACGGCCTCATGACCGGGGTGCACGCCCGCACCGGGTGGTCGATCCGTGTGGTCCGCACCACGATCGAGGTCGTCGTCCTCGCCGGCGGCTGGGTGCTCGGCGGCACAGTGGGGGTCGGAACCGCGCTCTACGCTGCGGCGATCGGTCCGCTGACCCAGGTGTTCCTGAGATTCACGACGGTCGGTCAGAAAAAAATCTCTGCCCCTAGAGACATCTTGGATACCACGCAGTAGCATGGACGCCGTCCACCTGACCCCCAGGGGTGGACCTTGACGCCCCCGCACTCCCGGTGACCCCCAGGCCGGTTGAGCGCGGGGGCGTCCTTCATCTCCGGGCCGGTGCCGCGGAGCCGGCGGCCGTCTTCAGCCGAGCCCGGGGTCGTCGTCCAGGCAGTGATCGGGGGGGCGCCGACCTCGGCGTGCCGGGCCGAGGTCGAGGACGGGCCGGTCGAGGACCAGCCGGCGCCGGGCAGCGGCGGAGCGGCCAGGAAGTCGTGCCCGACGCGGACGGTGCATCCTCATTCCCGGACTGGGGGCGCACCGGCTCGACCGGATTCAGAACCACCCGGAGTACTTCGAGAGGTTCTACCTGCGGATGATCGAGTCAGGGCTGAAGCCCGCGACCGCGCACCAGGTGCACCGAACCGCACGGACAGCGTTCGGCGAGGCGTACAAGCGGCAGTACATCCTGCGCAACCCGGTGGCAATCGCCAAGGCACCGCGGGTGGAAGAGGAAGAGATCGAACCGCTTGAGATCGAGGAGATGCAGCGGGTCATCGAGGCCGCGCTCAAGCGCAGGAACGGCGTCCGGTACGTCATCGCCCTGGCTCTCGGCACTCGGCAAGGTGAGTCCCTCGCGCTGAAGTGGGAGCGACTGAACCGGCAGAAGCGCACCTTGCGGATCACCAAGGCGCTCCAGCGTCGGACGTGGAGGCACGGCTGCTCCAATCCGCACCAGTGCGGCGCGAAGTACCACAGGACCAAGCCGTGCAAGGAGGGCTGCAAGCGCCACAAGCGAGCTTGCCCGCCGCCATGCCCGCCCGACTGCACCGACCACGCCCGTCGGTGTCCGCAGCGCACCGGTGGCGGGTTGGTCGAGGTCGACGTCAAGTCGAGGGCTGGGCGCAGGACCGTGACACTGCCCGACCAATTGTTCGAATTGATCCTCAAGCACGAGAAGACCCAGGCCGCCGAGCGTGCGCATGCGGGCACGGAGTGGCACAACGGCGGGTGGATGTTCACGCAGCCCAACGGCAAGCCGATCGACCCGCGCGACGACCTCGACGAGTGGAAGGCGATCCTCGCCGAGGCTGGCGTCCGCGAGGCCCGGCTACATGACGCACGGCACACCGCGGCCACCGTGCTGCTGATCCTCGGCGTCCCTGACCGGGTCGTGATGGAGCTCATGGGCTGGTCGTCGGTGGCCATGAAGCAGCGGTACATGCACGTCATCGACTCCGTCCGAAACGACGTAGCCGACCGGCTGAACACCTACTTCTGGGGCACCAACTGAGACCCAGATTGAGACCCAAAACGGCCCCACCGATCTCGGTGGGGCCGTTTTGGCAGCTCATGGCGGTGGCCAGGGGCGGGGTCGAACCGCCGACCTTCCGCTTTTCAGGCGGACGCTCGTACCAACTGAGCTACCTGGCCGATAGCGTCCGGCTCCATGCCGTTCGCCTTGGCGACCCAGACGGGACTTGAACCCGCGACCTCCGCCGTGACAGGGCGGCGCGCTAACCAACTGCGCCACTGGGCCATGCTTGCTCTCTTCAGTTGTTCGTACCCCCAACGGGATTCGAACCCGCGCTACCGCCTTGAAAGGGCGGCGTCCTAGGCCGCTAGACGATGGGGGCTTGGCCGATCCGGAACCGACCCGGCCTTGCCTCCAACCGGCTTTCCCTTTTCAGGTCCGCTCCGTTGGCAGTGACTAAAGCTTACGACATGCCTCCAGCGGGCCTGACACGGGGGGTCACTTGGGCCCAGCCGCCCCCTCGCGGGCCCCTCGCGGAGCCTGCGCCTGACGGCCAGACTACCGCCTTGACCTGCAGTTTTCGAGTCCTCGCGCCGGGCGTCCTCACCTCGCGACGGGGCCGCTCCCGGGCCGCCCAGGGGGCGACCACGGCTGGAGAACCCGGCAGAACGGACATGGTCGAGAATTGTGATCCGCGCCGCACCTCCCGGCCGCCCGAACCCAGCCCGGCGCGACCACCGGGCGAGCCCGGCACACCGCAGCCCTCGGCGCGGCCACCGGCACGCCACCACGCCCGGCCGGGGCGCCGCAGTCGAGGCGGAGACCGTTCGCCGATCCCGCCCGTCCGAGCGACGGGACCCACGATCGGTTGATCAACGCGACCACCAGAGGGTCACCGAGCCCCGCGTGCTGTGCCCAGCGGCCGACACCGCTGGGCGGCACCTCAGCGGGTGACCGGCGGCTCACCGTCCTCGTCGGGGGCCAAGCCCAGCATGTCCAGCAACAGCCTGCAATCCTCGGCGCTCTCCGCGCTGCGAGCGACCGCCATCCTCGCCTTGTGCACTTGCTCCGGCGAGATCCGCGCGGGCTCGCCAGTGCGCGGAGCGGGCACCGTCGCGGACTGGCGAGCGTGCCCGTCTTCCTGCTGCCACAAGAACTTCCGTACGTCCAGCGACCCGTACATGACGCCTCCCCGACCTCGGGTTACCGGCGCAGGCTATCCACAGGTTGTCCACACCCGCAGCCCCCCAGAGAGTGATTTGACTCGCACGCTGAGTAATCACGGGCGCGACCACGATCCACATCGGATGCTCGCCCCGCGACGAGCGGCCACCTCGATCATCCACACTGGACACCGACCGGAGTCGTCCAGCGCGCCGCCCGTCCGGGGGCGGTGCCCCAGGGAGGAACGCACATGACCACGCGCACGTTCACCGTCAGCGGCATGACCTGCGGCCACTGCGCCACCTCGGTCACCGAGGAGCTCTCCGAGCTGCCCGGCGTCACCGACGTGCAGGTCGCGGTGGAGAGCGGGCAGGTGACGGTGACCAGCGAGCAGGAGCTCAGCCGCGAGGCGGTCAGCGCAGCGGTCACCGAGGCCGGCTACACCCTCACCGAGTGGCCGAGCGCGAACTGAGCGCCACCGGCTGACCGGGGGGGGCGACGCACCGATCCCGACGGCACCGGCGCGATGCGTTGCGCGAGACCGCCGACCGGAGTCCCTCGCCGCATGCCGTACGCACGAATCGTGCGTCGAGAGCTCCCCAAACCACCCTGTCGCGTGCCACAATCGGGTCGCTGACACACCCCCGGTCAGCACTTGTGGAGATCCCCTCCGGCCCCCGCGTTCGTCCCCCTGACGCGGGGGCCCTCCGCGTCAGCACGGCGTAGCGCACCCACCACGGGCCGTGACCGGCCTCACAGCGATTCGCGCGCCGCAACCCAACCGTTATCGTGGGCGCGTGGCTCTAGGACGCAAGACCAGCCGTCGGCAGAAGGCGGCCGAAGAGGCCGAACCCGATCCCGAGTTCGAGTCGTACCTGGCTGCGCTGGCACCGGAGGAGGACGTGGAGTCCACCGGGGCCGGCCGCCGCTTCGGCGCGGCGCAGGTCTACCAGCTCCGGTTGCCCCTGATGGCCAACGAGCGGCTCAAGGAGCTCGCCGCCAAGCAGGGCACCTCCCCGGCCGCGCTCGCGCGCGACTGGGTGATGCAGCACCTCGCTCTGGAGGACGAGCAGGCCTCGGGCGGACCGGTGCCGCCCACGCCGCAGGCCCCGCAGACCCCGCCAGCATCTCAGCCCCCGCAGGCACCGCCGGCCGCGCAGGCCCCACCGGCTGCGCCCACGCCGCCGGTCCCGCCGGGAGCACCGGTGGGTCCGCCGCCGCCGGCACCGCCGGCAGCAGCGGACCCGATGTGGCCGGAACAGGACACCCAGAAGCAGTTCTCCCCGGTCGCCGAGCCGAGGCCGTACGGCGACGTCGAGCAGACCGAGGAGATCACCGTCCCGCAGAACCGCTTCCAGGCGTGACGCCCGGGACCCCCACCGGTCGTGGTGGGGGTCAGGCCGGGAGGCCGAGCTCCCGGGCGATGAGCATCCGCTGGACCTCGCTGGTCCCCTCGCCGATCTCCAGGATCTTGGCGTCGCGGTAGAAGCGGCCGACCGGCGTCTCGTTCATGAACCCGTAGCCGCCGAAGATCTGGGTGGCGTCCCGGGCGTTGTCCATCGCCGCGTTCGACGCGGCCAGCTTGGCGATCGCCGCCTGCTTCTTGTACGGCTCGCCGCGCAGCATCCGCGACGCGGCGTCGTAGTAGGCCAGGCGCGCGGTGTGCGCGCGCAGCTCCATGTCGGCGACCTTGAACTGCAGCGCCTGGTACTCGCCGATCTTGCGGCCGAACGCCTCGCGCTCGTCGAGGTAGCGCAGGCACTCGTCCACGCAGCCCTGGGCGAGGCCGACGCCGAGCGCCGCGATCGCCACCCGGCCCTCGGTGAGCGTGGCGAGGAACTGCGCGTAGCCGCGGCCCCGCTCGCCGAGCAGGTTCTCCGCGGGCACCCGGCAGTCGTCGAAGGACAGCGCGTGGGTGTCCGAGGCGTTCCAGCCGACCTTCGAGTACTTCGTGGCGACGGTGAACCCGGGCGTGCCGGCGGGCACGATGATCGTGGAGATCTCCTTGCGGCCGTCCGGCTTCTCCCCGGTCACCGCGGTGACCGTGACCAGGCCGGTGATGTCGGTGCCGGAGTTGGTGATGAACGCCTTCGACCCGTTGATCACCCACTCGTCGCCGTCCAGCACCGCCGTGGTGCGGGTGGAGCCGGCGTCGGAGCCGCCGTCCGGTTCGGTCAGGCCGAAGGCGCCGAGGATCTCGCCGCGGGCCAGCCGCGGCAGCCAGGTGCGGCGCTGCTCGTCGTTGCCGAAGCGGTAGATCGGCATGACGCCCAGCGACACGCCCGCCTCGAGGGTGATGGCCACCGAGGAGTCGACGCGGGCGAGCTCCTCCAGGGCCAGGCAGAGCGCGAAGTAGTCGCCGCCCATGCCGCCGTGCTCCTCGGGGATCGGCAGGCCGAACAGGCCCATCTCGCCCATGGTGCGCACCAGCGGGTACGGGAACTCCTCGCGTTCGTAGTACTCACCGATGACCGGGGCGACCTCCTTGCGGGCGAAGGCCCGCACGCTGTCGCGCAGGGCTTCGTGCTCTTCGCTGAGCCGGTGGTCCACCATCACTGGGCCTCCTGTGTTGCGCCGGCCGCCGCTGGCGAGTCCGGCGGACTGACGAGGACAGCCAGGGGCTGGTCGAGCCCGACCGACTGTCCTTCCCTCGCGTGCACTTCGGTGACGACGCCGTCGATCGGAGCGGTGACGGAGTGCTCCATCTTCATGGCTTCGACGACGAACAAGCGTTGTCCGCTGGTGACCTGCTGACCTGCGGTGACGTCGGCGACGAGCACCGTGCCGGGCATCGGGCTGGTCACCACGCCGTCGGAGCGGCCGGTGGTGCCGCCGCGGTCGGCGAGCAGCCGGTGCTCGGCGAGCGCCCAGACGTGGCCGTCGGCGGCCAGCCAGGTGGTGCCGTCCACGTGCGCGAACCGGTACCGCCGGGTGCGGCCCCGGTGGGTGACGACCAGCTCGTCCCCGCGCACCTCCGCCGCGGCCCGGTCCGCGACTTCCCCGGGAGTCGCGTCTGCACCGGTCGAGCCCGGTACCTCGACGGCGACCTCGGCGTCGTGGGCGCGGCCGCGGACGTGGACCGCGACCTCGCCGCCGTCGGCGGCGAAGCGCCAGGTGCTCCACGCCGGTTCGCCGAGCCGCCAGCCGCTGGGCACGTCCCACGGGTCGACGACCGGCCCGGTCGGCTCGGCCGCGAGCAGCCGTTCCAGGGCCGCGGCGACGTGGACCTCCTCGGGCGTGGTGGCGCTCGCGGCGACCAGCGCGTCGAGCTCGCGCTCCACCAGGCCGGTGTCGAGGTCGCCGGCCCGCACCCGCTCGTGCCGCAGCAGCGCGCGCAGGAAGGCGACGTTGGTCTGCAGGCCGAGCACCGCGGTGTCGGCGAGCGCCGCGTCCAGGCGGCGCAGCGCGTCGGCGCGGTCCGTGCCCCAGGCGATGACCTTGGCCAGCATCGGGTCGTAGTCCGAGCCCACCCGGGCGCCCGCGCGGACGCCGGAGTCCACCCGCACCCCGGGGCCGGTGGGCTCGTGCACGGCGAGCACGTCACCGCCGGTGGGCAGGAAGCCGCGGGCCGGGTCCTCGGCGTAGACGCGGGCCTCCACGGCGTGCCCGTCGAGGACGACGTCCTGCTGGGTCCAGGCCAGCGGTTCGCCCGCCGCGATGCGCACCTGCTGCTCGACGAGGTCGATGCCGCTCCGGCCGCCGACGGTGGCGACCAGCTCGGTGACCGGGTGCTCCACCTGCAGGCGGGTGTTCATCTCCATGAAGAAGAACTCGTCCGGCCGGTCCGCGGAGACGATGAACTCCACCGTGCCCGCGCCGACGTAGCCCACCGAGCGGGCGGCGTTCACCGCGGCGGCGCCGATGCGGGCGCGGGTCTCGGCGTCCAGCAGCGGTGACGGGGCCTCCTCGACGATCTTCTGGTGCCGCCGCTGCAGGCTGCACTCGCGTTCGCCGAGGTGGACGACACCGCCGTGCGCGTCGGCCAGCACCTGGACCTCGACGTGCCGGGGGCGGGAGACGAAGCGCTCCACGAACAGTGTGTCGTCGCCGAACGCCGCGCGCGCCTCCCGCCGGGCCGAGGCGATCTGCTCGTCCAGCGCGGCCTCGTCGTGCACCAGGCGCATGCCCTTGCCGCCACCACCGGCGGAGGGCTTGAGCAGCACCGGGAACCCGACCTCCACCGCCGCCCGGTGCAGGTCCGCGTCGGTCATGCCCGGGTCGCTGCGGCCGGGGACCACCGGGACGTCGGCGGCCGACACCGTCTGCTTGGCGCGGATCTTGTCGCCCATCGACTCGATCGCGGCCGGTGGCGGGCCGATGAACACGATCCCGGCGCGGGCGCACTCCTCGGCGAACGCCGCGTTCTCGGCGAGGAAGCCGTAGCCGGGGTGGACCGCCTGGGCGCCGGTGCTGCGGGCGGCGTCCAGGACCCGCTCGACGTCGAGGTAGCTCTCCGCGGCCGCGCTCGGTCCGATGTGGACGGCCGTGTCGGCCTCGCGCACGTGCCGGGCGTCGCGGTCGGCGTCGCTGAACACCGCCACCGAGCGGATGCCCATCCGGCGCAGCGTCCGGACCACCCGGACCGCGATCTCACCCCGGTTCGCCACCAGCACCGTGTCGAAGTGCTGCATCGTCATCCCTTCGCCTCGCACGGCTCACGACTGGTCATCGGTGCCCTCACATCCGGAAGACGCCGTAGGAGACGTCCTGCAGCGGGGCGTTGGCCGCTGCCGAGATCGCCAGGCCGAGCACCGTCCTGGTCTGCTTGGGGTCGATGACGCCGTCGTCCCAGAGGCGGGCCGTCGCGTAGTAGGGGTGGCCCTGGTGCTCGTACTGGTCGCGGATCGGCTGCTTGAACGCTTCCTCGTCCTCGGCCGACCACTGCTCGCCGCGCGCCTCGATCTGGTCGCGGCGGACGGTGGCCAGCACCGAGGCCGCCTGCTCGCCGCCCATCACCGAGATCCGCGCGTTCGGCCACATCCACAGGAAGCGCGGCGAGTACGCCCGGCCGCACATCGAGTAGTTGCCCGCGCCGAAGGACCCGCCGATGACCACGGTGAACTTGGGGACCCGGGCGCAGGCCACCGCGGTGACCATCTTCGCGCCGTGCTTGGCGATGCCGCCCGCCTCGTACTCCTTGCCGACCATGAAGCCGGAGATGTTCTGCAGGAACACCAGCGGGATGGAACGCTTGTCGCACAGCTCGATGAAGTGCGCGCCCTTGAGCGCCGACTCGCTGAACAGGATGCCGTTGTTGGCCACGATCCCCACCGGGTGGCCGTGGATGCGGGCGAACCCGGTGACCAGCGTCTGGCCGTAGTCGTGCTTGAACTCGGCGAACCGGCTGCCGTCGACGATGCGGGCGATGACCTCGCGCACGTCGTAGGGGGTGCGGCTGTCGGTGGGGACCACGCCGTAGAGCTGGTCCGGGTCGACCACCGGCTCCTCGACCGGCGCGACGTCCCACGGCCGCGGCGCGCGCGGGCCGAGGGTGCTGACGATGGAGCGGACGATGCGCAGCGCGTCGGCGTCGTCGGCGGCCAGGTGGTCGGTGACACCGGAGGTGCGGGAGTGCAGCTCGCCGCCGCCCAGCTCCTCGGCGGTCACCTCGGCGCCGGTCGCGGCCTTCACCAGCGGCGGGCCGCCGAGGAAGATGGTGCCCTGCTCGCGGACGATCACCGCCTCGTCGCTCATGGCCGGCACGTAGGCGCCGCCCGCGGTGCACGAGCCGAGCACGGCCGCGATCTGCGGGATGCCGCGGGCGGACATGGTCGCCTGGTTGTAGAAGATCCGCCCGAAGTGCTCGCGGTCCGGGAACACCTCGTCCTGCCGGGGCAGGAAGGCGCCGCCGGAGTCCACCAGGTACAGGCAGGGCAGGTTGTTGTGCAGGGCGACTTCCTGCGCGCGCAGGTGCTTCTTGACCGTGATCGGGTAGTAGGTGCCGCCCTTGACCGTGGCGTCGTTGGCCACCACCACGCACTCGCGGCCGGACACCCGGCCGACGCCGGTGATGATGCCGGCCGAGGGCGCTTCGTCGTCGTACAGGCCGTGCGCGGCCATCGGCGAGAGCTCCAGGAACGGCGATCCCCGGTCGAGCAGCGCGTCCACCCGGTCGCGGGGCAGCAGCTTGCCGCGCTGCACGTGCCGGGCGCGGGCCTTCTCCGGGCCGCCGAGCCGGACGCGGGCCAGCTGGGCGTTGAGGTCCTCGACGAGCTTCGCGTGCTCCTCGGTGTAGCGGGCGAACTCCGCCGAGTCCGGGTCCGCGGTCGTGCGCAGGACGGGCGCATCCATGCGGGGCACACCTTCCACGGGACGTTAGTCAGCGTTAACGCGACCGATGTTAACGACGACTAACCGACTCGTCTAGCATCGACACCGATGTCCACCGGTTCCAGCAAGCCCACCCGCCGCGAGCAGATCCTGGCCGCGGCGGCGGAGAAGTTCGCCCGCGCCGGCTTCCACGGCGTGGGCATCGACGACATCGGCAGCGCCGTGGGCATCTCCGGGCCCGCGCTCTACCGGCACTTCCGCAGCAAGGACGCGATGCTCGCGGAGCTGCTCACCGGCATCAGCGACCGGCTGCTGCACGGCGGGCAGGACCGCGTCGGCGAGGCCGCGGACCCGCGCGACGCGCTGGACCGGCTGGTGCGCTGGCACGTCGAGTTCGCGCTGACCAACCCGGCGCTGATCACCGTGCACATGCGCGACCTGGACAACCTCGCCGAGACCGACCGCAACAAGGTCCGCGAGCTGCAGCGCAGCTACGTGGAGGTCTGGGTGGACGTGCTGTGCCAGGTCCGGCCGGACCTGGAGCGGCCCACCGCCCGCGCCACCGCGCACGCGGTGTTCGGCCTGATCAACTCCACGCCCTTCAGCAAGCACCTGGACACCGAGGCGATGTCCCGGCTGCTGCACTCGATGGCCCTCGGCGCCATCGACCGCGCCACGAGCTGACCGACCCCGCCTGCGCTGGCGAGACCGGTCCTGACGTCGTCCAATGGCAAGTCAGGGCACCCGCGCGCCCCGCCGGCCGAACGCACCCGGTGACCGGTGGTTGCGGGAGCCCGGCAGTGGGTAAGCACCCGGCCAGCGAGGCGGTGCAGCGGGACCGAGCTGGAGGCGGAGATGGCCACGACCCGGATCGAACCGCAACCGATCCCCACCCGGGCCTGGAACGCGCGGCGGACGCTCAAGGGCGCGCGCCTGGGGCCGTGGCTGCGCACCACCGATCCCAAGCAGATCGGGATCCTGTACCTGATCACCTCGTTCTTCTTCTTCATCGTCGGCGGGGCGATGGCGCTGCTGATCCGCGGCGAGCTGGCCAACCCGGGGCTGCAGTTCCTGTCCAACGAGCAGTACAACCAGCTGTTCACCATGCACGGCACGGTGATGCTGCTGCTGTTCGCCACCCCGATCATCTTCGGCTTCGCCAACGTCATCCTGCCGCTGCAGATCGGGGCGCCGGACGTGGCGTTCCCGCGGCTGAACGCGCTGTCGTACTGGTTGTTCCTGTTCGGCGGGCTGATCGTGATCAGCGGGTTCGTGGTGCCCAACGGGGCGGCCGACTTCGGCTGGACCGCGTACCCGCCGCTGTCGCGCGCGCAGTACAGCGTGGGCATCGGCGGGGACCTCTGGACGACGGGCCTGATCGTCAGCGGTCTGGGCACCATCCTCGGCGCGGTCAACATGATCACCACGCTGGTGTGCCTGCGCTGCCCCGGCATGACGATGTGGCGGATGCCGATCTTCTGCTGGAACATGCTGGCCACCAGCCTGCTGGTGCTCATGGCCTTCCCGATCCTGACCGCGGCGCTGTTCGGGCTGGTGGTCGACCGGCACCTCGGCGGGCACGCGTTCGACCCGGCCAACGGCGGCGCGATCCTCTACCAGCACCTGTTCTGGTTCTTCGGCCACCCGGAGGTCTACATCGTGGCGCTGCCGTTCTTCGGCATCGTCACCGAGATCCTGCCGGTGTTCAGCCGCAAGCCGCTGTTCGGCTACCTGGGCCTGGTGTTCGCCACGCTGCTCATCATGGGGCTGTCCATGCTCGTGTGGGCGCACCACATGTTCGCCACCGGCGCGGTGCTGCTGCCGTTCTTCTCGTTCACCACGTTCCTCATCGCGGTGCCCACCGGCATCAAGTTCTTCAACTGGATAGGCACGATGTGGCACGGGCAGGTGACCTTCGAGTCGCCGATGCTGTTCGCCATCGGCTTCCTGGTGACGTTCCTGCTCGGTGGGCTGACCGGGATCATCCTGGCGTCACCGCCGCTGGACTTCCACATCCACGACACCTACTTCGTCGTGGCGCACTTCCACTACGTGCTGTTCGGCACCATCGTGTTCGCGGTGTTCGCCGGGGTGTACTACTGGTTCCCCAAGATGACCGGCCGGATGATGGACGAGCGGCTGGGCAAGCTGCACTTCTGGCTGACCTTCGTCGGCTTCCACACCACGTTCCTCGTCCAGCACTGGCTGGGCAACGAGGGCATGCCCCGCCGGTACGCCGACTACCTGGCCAGCGACGGCTTCACCGCGCTCAACGTGGTGTCCACCATCGGCGCGTTCATCCTGGGCGGCTCGATGCTGCCGTTCCTCTACAACGTGTTCAAGAGCTACCGGTACGGCGTGGTGGCCGGGGTGGACGACCCGTGGGGGCACGGCAACTCGCTGGAGTGGGCGACCTCCTGCCCGCCCCCGCGGCACAACTTCACGTCGCTGCCGCGGGTGCGGTCGATCCGCCCGGCGTTCGAGCTGCACTACCCGCACATGTCCGAACGGCTGGAGGTCGAGGCGCACGTCGGCCGGCGCCGGAAGGAGCGCGAGACCTCGTCGTAGCGCTCACGCCCCCGCCGGGACCGGTTCGGAGCGGGACAGCACCTGGCCGTCGGCGTCGAGGGCCTCGACCGCCGCGTACTCCTCGGGAGCCGGCAGGGCGGCCGAGGTCTCGAAGCCGGTCTTCGGGACCTCGGCGACCGGGCGGAGCTGGTCCGGCGCCGGGCCGGCGAGCACCCGCCAGGTGCGGACCTCGGTGGCCCCGTTCCAGCTCGCGTAGACCGTCGAGACCCCGCCGTCCTCGCGCAGCGCCGCGACCGGCGTGTCGGTGGGTGTGCCGGTCCAGGGCAGGCGGAACGCCCGGTAGGACGGCATGCCGTCGCCGAACGAACCGTGCAGCACCACCTCGCCGTTCGCGTCGAACTCGGTGAACTCGGGCTGCGATCCCCAGCCGACGAAGCTGCCGCCGCCCGGGAGGACCTGGTGGTCGCCTTGGCTGACGCTCGTGCCACCGCCGGGGTGGGCGAACTGGCGCACCACGCCGACCGTGCGCGCCTGCTGGTCGACGGCCAGCACGAGGGCCCGCGAGGTCGGGCCGGGCTCGCTGGAGGCGTTGTCGAACAGGCTCATCGTGCCGTCCGGCTGCCAGCGCGCGTCGTGCTGCCGGGCGAACACCGCGTCCGGGTCGACCGCGAAGTCGCTGCGCTCGCCGCCCAGCCGCCACTGCACCGCGCCGGTCTCGCGGTCCAGCTGGTAGATCGTGTCGGTGTGGCGCGCGGAGACCAGCAGGTCGCCCGACGCGTCCTCGAAGACCGAGTTGAGGTGCAGGTAGTCGTACGGCGCGGCGGGGTCCTCGGGCTCGGGGACCGTGGACTCGTCGAGCGCGACGTGGTCCAGGCTGCGCCAGTCGAACAGCACCTCGCCGGTGGCGATGTCGATCTCCTGGATGACGCCTTCCACGACGGGCCGCTCCCGCTGCACCGTGTGGTAGGCGATGAGCAGCGCGGTGTCGCGCGGGGTGATGACCATCTCGTGCAGGTCGGCACGCAGGCCCCCGCCCGCCCGGACGGTGGCGATCTGCCGGTAGGAGCGGTCCAGCACGACGTACTCGCCCTCGCCGTAGCCCGGGCGCGGCGCGCCCTGCCACCAGGTCAGCACCGGCTCGCCCCGGTAGGTCTGCGCCTTGAAGTCCATGGTGAACAGCTGGTCGCCGTCGCCGACCGGCTTGACCCAGACCGGCTGGCCCTGGTCGTCGACGATCATCGGGCCGCTCTGGGCGGCGGTGCCGTGCGGGGCGAGGAAGATGCCGCCGGGCTCGGTGCCGTTCGCCGGGGTGTCGATGCGCACCACCGGCGGGCTGAGGTCGGGCCGGGTGACGAAGTGGTGCGGCTCCGGTGGCTCGGCGGTCCCGAGCACCGGCGCGGACGCGCCGGGCAGTGCCGTCCCCACCAGCAGTGCGATCGCCGCGAACAGGATCGCGATGAGTCTCGAGCGCATCGGGCCCTCCGTCCACCGGGGTCGGGTCCCGACGAGGGCTATCACCGATCAGTGCGCGGGCGGGAGTCAGTTGCGAAAAGTTTCCACGTTCGCCAGACCGCACAGCGGCGCCGCGCCACGGTTGTGCGTCCCGCACCACGATCGTCCACAGTGGAACGTCACGGATGGGCCGAACGAGCGAAGCCAGACGTGGCGCGGTTCATAATCGTTCCAGGAACAGCGGGGTGAACGACTACTGTTGAACACGTCCGGGGAGCGCCTGCGTCGAGCCGTCTCCCTGCCACCGCCTCCTCGTCCCGGCCATGTGCGAGCAGCGCCGCTCCGGCGTGCGCGCGACGAGGACTCGACCGCAACCGTCCGGCACGTCTGTTCAGAGGGGACTTCCTGTGCCCATCGCCCTGTTGGCCCTCGCCATCGCAGCGTTCGGGATCGGCACGACCGAGTTCGTGATGATGGGCCTGCTGCCCGAGGTCGCCGCTGACCTGCACGTGTCCATCCCGGACGCCGGCGGGTACATCTCGCTGTACGCGCTCGGCGTCGTGATCGGCGCACCGCTGCTGACCGTCCTGGGCATGCGCGCTCGGCGCAAGACGATGCTGCTGAGCATGCTCGTGCTGTTCACCGTCGGGAACCTGTTCTCGGCGTTCGCGCCGACGCACGAGCTGCTGCTGGGCGCCCGGTTCGTCGCCGGGCTGCCGCACGGCACGTTCTTCGGCATCGGCGCCGTGGTGGCCGCCAGCCTGGTCGCCGCCGACAAGCGCGCCCAGGCCATCTCGATGATGTTCATCGGCCTCACCGTGGCCAACATCGTCGGCGTGCCGGCGGGCACGCTGCTCGGCCAGGCGCTCGGCTGGCGCTGGGCGTTCGGGCTGGTCGCGGTGATCGGCGTGGTCGCGCTGGCCGCGGTCGCCGCCCTGGTGCCCGCGCAGCCGAAGCCGACCGACGTCAGCCTGCGCGGCGAGCTGCGCGCCTTCCGCCGCCCGCAGGTGTGGCTGGCGTTCGCCGTCGTGGTGTTCGGCTTCGCCGCCACCTTCTCCTTCTACAGCTACATCAAGCCGGTGCTCACCGACGTGACCGGCTACTCGCCGACCGCGGTCACGCCGCTGCTGGCCCTGTTCGGCGTCGGGATGACCGTCGGCACGGCGGTCGGCGGGCGGCTCGCGGACCGCAACCCGATGCGGACGCTGCACGTCTTCCTGACCGCGCTCGCCGCCTCGCTCGGCCTGTTCGTGTTCACCGCGCACAGCGCCGTGCTGGCCCCGATCACCGTGTTCCTGATCGGCGCGACCGGCTTCGCGGCCATCCCGAGCATCCAGGCGCGGATCCTGGACCAGGCCAAGGAGGCCCCGGCGCTGGGCTCGGCGAGCATCCAGTCCACGTTCAACATCGCCAACTCGCTGGGCGCCTACCTCGGCGGCCTGGTCATCGCGGCGGGCCTGGGGCTCACCGCCCCGAGCTGGGTCGGCGCCCTGCTGGCCCTCGTCGGCCTGGCCTTCGCGCTGGTGTCCGGCTGGCTGGACCGCCGGCCCCGGCGCACCGGCCTGGTCAGCTCCCACCGCGCCGAGCGGACCGCCGAGTCCGTCGACGTCCGCTGACCGCAGCGGCGCAGCCCGCGAAGCGCCCCACGCGACGGCCCGCGTGGGGCGCTTCGCCTCGTCCTCGCACCGGGCGCCACTCCCACCACACTGCGTGAGCGACCAGGCACCGGCTGGCCTACCGTGGCCTGCGGCACGGGCCACACCTCGTGGCGGGAATCCACGATCAACTGGATCGGTTCCACCTGGTGCCGGCCCTCGCGCGGCCGGCGACGAACCCGACATCGGCGGAGGAAAGCACCCACATGACACAGGTTCCGAACATCACGCTGAACACCGGCGCAGCGATGCCGCAGCTGGGCTACGGCGTCTTCCAGATCCCGGCCGACCAGGTCGTGGAGCCGGTGAAGGCAGCGCTGGAGGCCGGTTACCGCAGCATCGACACCGCCGCGGTGTACGGCAACGAAGAGGGCGTGGGCCGGGCGATCGCCGAATCGGGCATCAAGCGCGAGGACCTGTTCGTCACCACCAAGCTCTGGAACGACGCGCAGGGCTACGACAGCACCCTCAAGGCGTTCGACGAGAGCCTGCAGCGGCTCGGCCTGGACTACGTCGACCTGTACCTGATCCACTGGCCGGTCGCCGCCAAGGACGAGTACGTCAACACCTGGAAGGCGTTCCAGAAGCTGCACGAGGAAGGCCGCGCCAAGGCCATCGGTGTGTCGAACTTCCAGGTCTCGCACCTGAAGCGGCTGTTCGACGAGACCGACGTGGTGCCCGCGGTCAACCAGATCGAGCTGCACCCGAACCTGCCGCAGGCCGAGCTGCGCGCGTTCCACGCCGAGCACGGCATCGCCACCGAGGCGTGGAGCCCGCTGGGCCAGGGCAAGGGCCTGCTCGAGGACGCGACGCTGGCCTCACTGGCCGAGAAGTACGGCAAGACCCCGGCGCAGATCGTGCTGCGCTGGCACGTGCAGCTGGGCAACATCGCGATCCCGAAGTCGGCGACCCCGTCGCGGATCAAGGAGAACATCCAGGTCTTCGACTTCGAGCTCGCCGAGGACGACGTCAAGGCGATCTCGGCCCTGGAGACCGGCGTCCGCGTCGGCCCGGACCCGGACACCTTCGGCGCCTGAGGAGCCCACGACGGCCCGCCTCGCCACCCGGCGCGGCGGGCCGTTCCGCGTCCTGGGTCAGGCGGCCTGGTAGGCGGGGCGCGGCGCCGCCCCGCGGAGGACGTTGCTGCCCGAGCGCAGGGAGACCACCTGGCTGCGGGTGGCCAGCCAGCCCGGGAACTTCGCCAGGCGCTGCAGCGGCGTGCTGCGCTGCGCCGAGGTCAGGGCCGCCGTGCGCGAGACCTTGAGGGCGCGCGGGCGGCGCTCCTGCTCGTAGGCGCGCAGCCGCGGCGCCAGGTCACCGTCGGCGTCGGCGAGGTACTGGGTGAGCAACCAGGCGTCCTCCAGCGTCTGGTTGGCCGCCTGCGCCACCGCCGGCGGCATCGCGTGCACCGCGTCGCCGAGCAGCGTGCTGCGCGGACCGCCCCAGACCTGCGGGACCTTGTGCCGGACGTGCGGGAAGAAGCCCAGGTCGTCGTCGGTGACCGAGGCCAGCAGCTCCTCGACCGGGTCCGGCCACCCGCGGAAGGCCGCGCGCAGGTCGGCGACCGTGAGCACCGGGTCGCCCTCCTTCCACGGCATGTCGAACCACCAGTGCAGCAGCCCGCCGCCGGTCGGGATCAGCCCGCAGTGCGCGTTGCGGCCCGCGATGTTCAGCGTCCGGTGCCCCCGCGCGACGGGCAGGTCGCTGCGGGTCAGGCCCTGCCAGCTCGCCCAGCCGGTGGGCTTGGCCGGGCCACCGCCCAGCACCTCGCGGCGTACCACCGAACGCTGCCCGTCAGCGCCGACCAGCAGGTCACCGGTGGCGCTGCTGCCGTCGGCGAACGCCACGGTGACGCCGTCGGGACGCTCGGTGACACTGACGCAGCGCTTGCCGAAGTGCAGCACCTCGGGCGGCAGCGCGGCCGCCATCTCGGCGATCAGGGTGCGGCGGGCGATCTGGACCGTGGGGGACCCGAGGCGCTCGGTGACCTCGCGGAGGTCCGCCTCCCAGAGCAACCGGCCGGTGTCGGTGAGCGCGCGCAGGCTGTTCAGCCGGCGGCCGACCGGTTCGATGTCGATGCCCAGGTCGCGCAACGCGGCGGTGCCGTTGCTCCAGACGGTGATGCCGGCGCCGGTCGTGCGCAGGGTGTCGGCGTGCTCGAAGACCCGGACCTCGTGACCCTGGGCGACCAGCCCGTTGGCGATGGCGAGTCCCCCGACTCCGGCACCGATCACGAGAACCCGCATCGTCTCCATCCGTCAGCCCCGACGCCAGCTGTCGCGTCGATTTTATCCACCAGACCGGTAGTACCGATTTGTCCTTGCTCACAACCCGGGCGTCCCGGGACCTCTCGCGAACGACGTCTAGGCACGATCGTGACGGAGAACTATGTTGCGGGCATGAGCCCTCGTGTATCCCCACCGTACCGGGCCGACCACGTCGGCAGCCTGCTGCGACCGCAAGCCCTGCTCGACGCCCGCGACGCCCACGCCGCCGGGCGCATCGACGACGCCGAACTGCGGCGCGTCGAGGACGAGGCGATCGCGCAGGTGGTGGCCATGCAGGAAGAGGTCGGCCTGCACAGCGCCACCGACGGCGAGTTCCGCCGCAGCTCGTGGCACATGGACTTCCTGTACCAGCTCGACGGCGTCGAGAAGGTCGAGGACTCCGACCTCACCGTGCAGTTCCACAACGAGCAGGGCGACGTCGAGTTCGCCACGCCCGACCTGCACGTGACCGGCAAGGTCGGGTTGAGCAGGACGATCTTCGAGGAGGCCTTCACCTACCTCTGCGAGAAGGTCACCACCGCGACGCCGAAGCTGACCATCCCGTCGCCGGGCATGCTCTACTACCGCGGCGGCCGGGCGGCCATCGACGAGACCGTCTACCCGGACCTGGCCGAGTTCCGCGCCGACCTGGCCGCGGCCTACCGCGCCGAGGTGCGCGCGCTGGCCGACCTCGGTTGCCACTACCTGCAGCTCGACGACACCAGCCTGGCCTACCTCAACGACCCGAAGCAGCGCGCCCAGCTCGCCGCGCGCGGCGACGACGCCGAGCACCACCACCTGCAGACCATCGAGCTGATCAACGAGTCGCTGCGCGGGCGGCCGGACACCCTGTCCGTGACCACGCACATGTGCCGGGGCAACTTCCGCTCGTCGTGGGTCGCCGAGGGCGGCTACGACTTCGTCGCGGAGGCGCTGTTCAACGAGCTGCAGGTGGACGGGTTCTTCCTGGAGTTCGACGACGAGCGTTCCGGCGGCTTCGAGCCGCTGCGGTTCGTGCCGAAGGGCAAGGTCGTGGTCCTCGGCCTGGTCACCACCAAGCGCGGTGCGCTGGAGTCGAAGGACGACCTCAAGCGCCGCATCGACGAGGCCTCCCGCTACGTCGACCTCGACCAGCTGTGCCTGTCGCCGCAGTGCGGGTTCGCCTCCACCAAGGACGGCAACGCCCTGACCTACGACGAGGAGGTGGCCAAGCTCCGCCTGGTGGTGGAGACCGCCGCCGAGGTCTGGGGCTGACCCCGCGCTCGAGGCCCGGCCCCGACGCCCGCACGGGCTCGGGGCCTCGGAGCCTCGGACCGGTGCGATCCCCACGGGAATCGCGGACGTCCCCCCGCGGTCGGGCGTGTCGGGTGCTGGGGCGCAGCCCCGGTCGGGACTGCGGCCGCCCGCTCGCCGGGTCTAGGCGGCTTCGAGGAAGCGGCCCGCGACCAGCCCGGGTTCCTCCGAGTCGTCGAAGCGCACCCACAGCACGGGACCGTCGAAGACATCGGGGAGACCGGTGGCGGTCTCCACCACCGTGCCGACCTTGTCGCGGAACCGGCCGAACGTGGCGCGGACCCGGGCGCCTGGTTCAAACGGGTTCGAGGACTGCTCCATGAGGGGGGACGTTACGTGCCGGCGGGCCGCAACGGAAATCGCCATCCCCCGATCGTCGTCGTACCGCACTGACCTGCACCGTTGCTGCAATGCGAGGATGGCAGGAGCAGCCCTGCGGGGCCGTGAGGAACGCCACCTGCCGAAGGGGACGGATGCGCACCATCAAGCAGTCCGGCGAGCACGAGCTGGAGGTGAAGAAGTCCCGCTTCCTGTGCGCGCTGGCGCGGGTGACCGACGAGGCCGAGGCGCGGGAGTTCGTCCAGCAGCGGCGCAAGCTGCACCACGACGCGCGCCACCACTGCTCGGCCTTCGTGCTCGGCGACCTGGGCGAGGTGCAGAAGTCCAGCGACGACGGCGAGCCGGCGGGCACCGCCGGGGTGCCGATGCTGGAAGTGCTGCGCCACCACGAGATCACCAACGTGGTCGCGGTCGTGACCAGGTACTTCGGCGGGGTGCTGCTCGGTGCCGGGGGTCTGGTGCGCGCCTACAGCGGCGCGGTGTCCGCCGCGCTGGAGCACGTCGGCACGGTCGAGCGCCGCCCGGTGCGGACGGTGACGACCTCGGTGGACTACCTGGTGGCCGGGAAGCTGGACAACGAGCTGCGGTCCGCCGGGTACCAGGTGGTGGACACCGAGTACCAGGACGTGGTGCGGTTCCACGTCCACGTCCCGGTGCCCGAGGTGGAGTCCTTCCGCACCTGGCTGGCGGAGATCACCGGCGGCACCGCGGAGGCCGTGCTCGGCGAGCTCACCTACGCCGAGACCCACCCCTGACGGGCGGGTCCCGGCGCCGACGGTCACTTCGGGAGGGTGCAGCCCGGCCGGGACAGGTCCAGCTCGGAACCCTCGGCGAGGCAGGCCGCGACCTGGTGGACCTGCTGCCCGTACGCGCGGCCCTGCACGGCGGTCACGCTCCCGTCCGGCCCCACCTCGCAGGGGTTGTTCTCGGTGCACTGCCCGCCGTCGCGGTTGTGGGTGTTGTGCACGCCCACCACCGTGTGGCCGTCCGCGGCCAGCAGCGCCGAACCGGACGTGCCCGGCCACGGGGCGCACTCCTCCGTGGTGGCGTAGCGGATCGCGTCGTCCTGCTGGTAGCCGCCCTCGCGCAGGTGCGGGACCACGGCCTCGGCGGTGCAGTGGAACCGCTGGCTGGTGTAGGCCATGGTCAGCGGCTCACCGGCGCGCACCGGTTCGGTGGCGAGGTCGAAGACCCGCGCGCCCTCCTCGGCCAGCTGCCCGTAGGTCTTGTCCAGGCGGTAGAGCGCGATGTCGGTGCCGGTCATCGTCGCGTACACCAGCCGGTTCGCCCGCGCGTAGGTCTGCGGGTAGCCCTGCCGGTCGGCGATGGGGACCTCCTGGTCGGCGGGCCGGTCCACCAGCGCGCTGCCGGGCGCGGGCCGCTCCCCCTCCACGCAGTGGCCGTTGGTCAGCAGCAGCGCCGGGTCCTCCGGGCGCGCGGCGGGGGTGCGGACCACCGACCCCACGCAGCCGTCCATCGTCACCGCGCCCGAGACGTCCTCGATCTCGTCGTCCGGCGGCACGGCGGTGCCGCTGATGATGCCGTTGATCCAGTCGACGTGCCTGGTCACGTCGGTGAACAGCGTCGGCGCGTTCTCCCCGCTGGGGCCGCTGACCACACCGACGAGCTTCCACTCGTCACCGTCGCGGACCAGGGCGGGGCCGCCGGAGTCCATGTTGCTCGACGCGACGCTGCCGTCGCGGCTGCCGATGCACAGCTCCCCGTCGGCGAGCTCCCGGCACGCCGAGGCGGGCTGCACCTCGGTGTCGGCCTCCCGCAGCCTGGTGGTGAAGCACTCGGGGTTGGCGCTGCTCTCGCAGGTCATCCCCCACCCCATGATCCGCACCGGGGTGCCTTCCGGCGGGGTGGCCGAGGCGATCCGGACCGGCTCGGCCCGCACCGGGGTCCGCAGGTGCATCAGCGCCAGGTCCTTGCCCCAGAAGCCGCCCTCGTCGTCGCTGGTGGCCAGGCGGTAGTAGTGGTCGACCTCGGCGACCTCGCCGCCGTCGCCGGTGTCCAGCGAGCCGATGCGCACCTGCCAGCCGCGTGGCACGCCCACCTTCGCGTCGGTCGGGTTCCGACCCGCGCAGTGGCTGGCCGTCAGCACCCACTGCGGGTCGAGGACCATCACCCCGCACCCGTGCCCGTCCGGGTGCGGTGACCTGGGGAACGAGGGCTGGAAGGAGCCCATGAACGGGTAGGGCTCGGTCGACTCGGTGCCGCCCACGACGGCCTGCGCGGGCACGGCGCCCACCAGGGGTGCGGCCAGCGCGAGCACGGCGGCCAACAGCAGAGATCGGTTTCGCATGGAGCCCACCCTGCGCGGCCCGTGTCCGCGGCCGTCGATCACCGCGTCACAGCTTGGCTACGAACCTCCGCTCGCCGCGAGGTGGTGCCGGGTCAGGACGTCGTGGGTGGGCGTCCCCGGTTCCGCGGTGAGGAAGACCAGGCGGTGGGCGCTGGTCGGGGCGTGCAGGACCTGCACCTCCAGGTCGAGGCCGCCGAGGTGCGGGTGGTCGATGTGCTTGCGCACGGTGGGCCGGGGCCGCACCTCGTGGTCGGTCCACGACTCCGCGAAACCCGCGTTGTGCTCGGCGAACTCGCGGGCCAGCTCGGCGAGCCGCCGGTCCTCCGGGTGGCGGGCGGCGGCGCGGCGGAGGTCCGCCGCGGCGTGCCGGGCGAACTCGTCACCGTGGGAGGAGCACCGGCGCTCGCGCATCGCCATGCGCAGCACGTTGCGTTCCGCGGGCGGGACCGCGGCGACGTCCGCGACCAGGCTGGCGGCCAGCGCGTTCCACGCGACGACGTCGTAGCGCTCGTCGAGCACGTACGCCGGGACCGGCCCCAGCCGGTCCAGCAGGCGCAGCACGCCGTCCGGCACCGGCTCGTCGCGCACCGGAGGGGCCTGCCCGGCGAGCCGGGTCAGGTGCTCGCTCTCCGCCTCGGTCAGCCGCAACGCCCTGCTCAGCGCGGTGAGGACCTGCGTGGACGGGCGCGGGGCGCGCGCCTGTTCCAGGCGCTCGTAGTAGTTCGCCGACACCCCCGCCAGCCAGGCGACCTCCTCGCGGCGCAGCCCCGGCGTGCGGCGGCGACCGTTCACTGCAAGACCGACCTCCTCAGGTCGCCGCGCCTCCCGGCGGCGGCGCAGGAACTCGGCCAGCTCGCGCTTGTTCACCGGACCAGACTGGCACGCCCCCGGACCTCCCAGCCACGGACCGCTGGTCCGGGGCAACCGCGGCCCTGCCCGCGGCCGAGCCGCGGCGGGAGCCTGGACCGCGTGGAAGCCGAAGAACTGTTCCAGCGCGGCACGGAGCTGCTGCTGGCCAAGGACATGGACGCGTTCACCGACCTGTTCGCCCCGGACTGCACCGTCGAGTTCCCGTTCGCCGAGGTGACCCCGGCGCGGCTGACCGGGCGGGAGGAGGTGCGCGCCTACCTGGCCGACTACCCGGAGCGGATGGACATCACCGGGTTCCCGTCGGTCCTGGTGCACCGGACCACCGACCCGTCGACGCTCGTCGTCGAGTTGACCGCGCACGGGCGGACCGTGGCGACCGGGGAGGCGTACGAGATGCGCTACGCCTGGGTGCTCGTGGTGCGCGACGGTCTGGTCGCCGAGCTGCGCGACTACTGGAGCCCGGTGCGGGCGGCCCGGGCGTCGGGCACCGTCCGGCAGCTGGCGGAGGCGCTGACCGCGGAGGCGCGGGCATGACCGTGCTGGTCACCGGCGGCACCGGCAAGACCGGCCGTGCGCTCGCGGCGCTGCTGCGCGAGCGCGGCGTCCCGGTGCGCATCGCCAGCAGGCACCCCGCCGCCGAGCCCGACCACGTGCGCTTCGACTGGTCCGACCCGCGCACGCACGGGCCCGCGCTGGCGGGTGCCGAGCAGGTGTACCTGGTGCCGCCGGTCGGGGTGCTGGACCCGGTGCCGCTGGTCGAGCCGTTCCTGCGGGCCGCGGGAGGGCGGCGGGTGGTGCTGCTCGGGGCGCTGGCGGTGGTCCCCGGGCACACCGAGCTGTGCGAGCGCGTGGCCGCGCTGCCGGGCTCCGCCGTGCTGCGCCCGTCGGGGTTCATGCAGAACTTCACCGGCCGGCACCCGGTCGCGGTGGACCTGCGGGAGCGCGGCGTGCTCCGCACCGCCACCGGCAACGGCCGGCTGGGCTGGATCGACGCCGCCGACATCGCTGCCGTCGCCGACGCGGTGCTCGCCTCGGACGTCACCGGGGAACTGCTGCTCACCGGGCCGGAGGCGCTGAGCTACGCCGAGGCCGCGGCGGTGATCAGCGAGGTCACCGGGCGGCCGGTGCGGCACGTCGACGTCACCCCGGACGAGCGGGCCCGGCAGTTCGCCGCCGGGCTGCCCGCGGACTGCGCCGCCGCGCTGGCCGCCGTGGACGTCGACATCCGCGCCGGGTCCGAGGACCTGGTCACCTCGACCGTCCCGGACCTCACCGGGCGTCCGGCGCGGTCGTTCCGCGCGTTCGTGCGCGCGCACCGAGCCGAGTGCACACCACCGCCACCACCGCGCCCACGGTGAACCCGGCGAGCACGTCGTGCGGGTAGTGCACCCCGATGAAGACCCGGGTGAAACCCGCCAGGACGGCGAGCACGGCGGCGAGCACCGCGATCCGCCGCCACTGCAGCGCCAGGGCGACCGCGAGCGCTGCGGCGGCCGCCGAGTGACCGCTGGGCAGGGACCAGCGGCTGACGTCCGCGCACGCCTCGATCGTGTCGAGCAGCGCGGAAGCGCACGGGCGCGGTTGCTGGAACACGTCCTTGACGAGTCCGGCGAGCACCCAGCCGAGGACGCCGGCCAGCAGCGGCACCAGCTGCGCGGGTCGGCGTCCCGCGCGCCACCACGACAGCAGGGTCAGCGCGACCAGCAGCGCGAGCAGGCCCTGGGTGGCGACCAGCGCGGAGGCGTGCACCCACGGCGGGGTCGCGGCCGCCCAGCTCACGATCGCGCGGTACGCCTCCGCGCTGAGGTCCCACAGCACCAGGCCGAGACTACCGGCGGAACGGACGCTGGCCCCGGGACGCGCGGTGGGCAATACTGCTGCGCGGCCCGTCGTTCCCCCGTTGGAGGTGCCGCCGTGCGGTCGCTGCTCGTCACCGGTGCCGTCGTCGTCGCGCTCGCCACCCCGGCGCACGCCGACCCCGCCTCGCTCGACCCGCTGCTGCACGCGGCCGCCGAACGCGTCGCGACCTCCGACCAGGTCGCGGCCGCCAAGTGGGGCACCGACCAGCCGATCGAGGACCCGGCCCGCGAGCAGCAGGTGCTCGACTCGGTGGCGCGCGAGGCCGTCGAGCTGGGCCTGGACCCCGAGGAGGCGAAGCGGGTCTTCCGCGACCAGATCGAGGCGAGCAAGGTCGTGCAGCGGGCCCTGCACAGCCACTGGGCCGCGCACCCCGACGAGCAGCCCACCGAGCGCCCCGACCTGGGCGAGGTGCGGCCGGTCATCGACCGCCTCAACGACGAGGTCCTGCGCGAGCTGCGCGACACCGAGCAGCTGCGCGAGCACCCGTCCTGCGACGGCCGACTGGCGAGCACCTTCGTCCGGACCCGGCACGAGCTGCGGCTGGACCCGGTGCACACGGCGGGGCTGGCGCGGGCGGTCCCGTCGCTCTGCCGCGCTTGACCTGCAGCGCGCTCGAAGTCCGATCCTGTGGGCAGCAGTCCACGGGAGCAGCGGATGACCATCGACATCGGGATCTACCTGCCGGACCCGCCGGGCGCGGAGGTCCGGGAGGCCGCCTACCACGCGGTGGACGTCGAACTCGACTCGGTGTGGTGCGGCGACCACCTCGCCGACGGGGTCGCGGTGCTGGACGGGATGCTGGCCCTGGCGACCGCGGCGGCGGTGACGGAGTGCCTCGACATCGGGTTCGCGGTGTACCTGCCCGCGCTGCGGCCGCACGTCGTCGCGGCCAAGCAGATCGCGACCCTGCAGCACCTCACCGGCGGTGACCGGCTGCACCTGGGCATCGGCGTCGGCGAGCACGGCAGCGGCTTCGCCGGTGCCGGCGCGGACCCGGCCACGCGCGGTGCCCGCACCGACGAGTTCCTGCAGCTCCTGCCCGCGCTGCTGGCCGGGGAGCCGACGGAGCTGCCGGGCGGCCCGACCGTCCAGCTCGCTCCGCCGGTGCCCGCGCCGCCGCTGTGGGTCGGCGGCTCGTCCGGTGCGGCGCTGCGCCGGGCGGCCCGCTTCGGGGACGGCTGGTTCGCCGCCCTGCACGCGCCGGAGGAGGTGAGCAGCACGGCGGCACGGCTCCGCGAGCTCGCCGACCAGCACGGGCGTCCCGCTCCCCGGCTCGCGGCCGCGGTGCCGGGCGCGCTCACCGCGCGCCCCGACCCGACGCTGGCCGAGGGACTGGCGCGCGAGGTGGCGGCGTCCCACGGGGTGCCGGTGGAGCAGGCGCGGCGCTGCGTCGTCGCCGGGACTCCGGCGCAGGTGGCCGAGCGGCTGGCCGCCTACGCCGAGGCGGGCGTGGAGAAGGTGGCGGTCGCGGTGTCCGGCGACTGGCACCGCGGTTGTGAACTGCTCGGCGAGGCGCGGCGGATCCTGGAGGCGGGTTCCCTTGGCGACGCGGGGGATCGGCACCACGGGGATCGCTGATCGCTGTCCGTCCTCTTCGGACGTCTACACAGCACTGTCGGGTCCGACGCGGTGTCGCGCACCGACCTCGCGCTCGTAGAGGCTCGTGGGCCAGCGCGCGTGCGGCGGGTCGGCGACGTGCCGGAAGCCCACTTCCTCGTAGTAGCGCCGCAGGTCCGGGTTGTCGCGGGAGGTGGCCAGGCGGACGTAGCGCCAGCCGCGAGCGGCCGCCTTCGCCTCCACCCAGTCGATGATCCGGTGGCCGAGGCGGGCACCGCTCGCGCGCCGGGCGACCGCGAGTCGCGAGACGTAGTACGCGGGTTCGGCGCCCGGGCCCCAGAACTCGTCGTCCTCGGCGACCGCGACGGTGGCGACGGGAGCGCCTTCCCGTTCCACCAGGAGGGCTTCGCCGGCTGCGATCTGCGCCTGGACGGACTCCACCGGGAAGCGCGGCGGCCACTGCGCGATGCCGCGGTCGCGGAGCCAGGCAGCGGCCTCGGACAGCAGGTCGAGCACGGCCTCTTCCTCGCCGGGGCCGGCGGGCCGGACGAGGAGGTCACCGGACAGCGGCTCGGGGCTGGACAGGATCGGCATGCACCGATGGTGCCCCGGCGCGCGTCGACGTGCGCGGGAATCGCGCACGGGCACCCCCGGCCGGGCGCCGGCCGAACGGCATACTGGGGCGGTGCGGACTCTCGGGGTGATCGGTTGCGCTGCGGGCGGTGTGGAGGTCCTCCGGACGGAGCTCGTCGAACCGGCCCTCGCCCGCGGGTGGCGGGTGGCGGTGACCCTCACCCCGACCGCCGGGACCTGGCTGCGCGCGACCGGCGAGGTGGAGCGCATCTCGCAGGTCACCGGGCTGCCCTGCCGCGTCGAGCCGCGACTGCCCGGTGCGGGCCGACCGCACCCGGAGATCGACTGCTACCTGGTGTGCCCGGCGACCGGGAACACCGTCGTCAAGCTGGCGCTCGGCATCGCCGACAACCAGGCGCTCACCACGCTCGGCGAAGCCATCGGCACGCCGGGCCTCCCGGTGGTGGTGTTCCCGAAGGTCAACGCCACCCAGGTGCGGCACCCGGCTTGGCAGTCCCATGTGGACACCCTCCGGGCCGCGGGCGTGCACCTGCTGCTCGACGAGCGGTTCGCGGAGCACGGTCCGCGCAGCGGGAAGGCCCCGGGCATCCCGTGGTCGCGCGTCCTCGACGAGGTCGAGGCCGTCACGCCCTGAGCCGGTGAACCGTCCGCGGGCCCGGGTGCGTGGAACGGACGAGTGACTGCGCCCGTCGGCCGCAACCGGGCCACGGTTCGGGGACGGATTTCCACGATCACCGGTTGCGCTGCGACGCCGCGGCGTAGGCTCAGCTGGACGTCGCCGCTCGCCCCGGGTCGGGCGTCTTCCCCGGCGGCGCACCGGAGTCCGGTCCGCACTGCGGACGACCCGCGCAGGAAACCGCGAGGTAGCAGGAACCTTGAACAACCGAAAACTCCCCTGGTGGAGGGCCGCACTGGTGGTGGCTGCGGCGGCCGGTCTGGTGACCGGCGCGATCCAGCCCGCGGTCGGCGCTCCCGACGACCCCCACACCGCCGAGCAGCGCGCCTTCGACACCGCCGCCGCCGAGTTCGGCGTCCCCGCACCGCTGCTGCTGGCCACCTCCTACCAGCTCACCCGGTGGGAAGACCACCACGGCGAGCAGAGCAAGGCCGGCGGCTACGGCCCGATGCACCTCACCGACGTCGACCTCGAGGCGCTGCGCCGCGAGAACCCCGAGCTGCGGAAGTTCGCCGACCACCGCAGCCTGCACACGCTGACCGAGGCCGCCGCGCTCGTCGACCTGCCGCCGGAGCAGGTCAAGCGCGACCCGGCGCAGAACATCCGGGCCGGTGCCGCGCTGCTGGCCGCACGCGCCAAGCAGCTCAACGGCGGCCAGCTGCCCACGAACTTCGGTGACTGGTACCCGGCCATCGCGGAGCTCAGCGGCAGCCCGAAGGCCAGTGGCGCGCGGTCCTTCGCGGACTCGGTGTACGAGGTGCTCGACCGCGGTCGCGTCCGCACCACCTCGACCGGGCAGCGGGTCGGCTTCGCCGAGATCCCCGCGGTCACCCCGAACCGCGACCTGTCCGGCACCGACCTGGCGGACGTCCGCACCACCGCGGCCGAGCCCGAACCGGAGTGCCCGGCCGAGCTGGACTGCCAGTACGTCCCGGCGGCCTACGCGCCGACCGACCCGGAGGACCCCACCGGCGGGTACGGCAACTACGACACCGCGGAACGCCCGGAGGACGTCCGGATCGACTCCATCGTCATCCACGACACCGAGCTCTCGTACCAGACCACGATCTCGTCCTTCCAGGACCCGACCACCGGCTCGTCCTCGCACTACGTGATCCGCTCCTCCGACGGGCAGGTCACGCAGATGGTGCCCACCAAGGACATGGCGTGGCACGCGGGCAGCTGGGACCGCAACATCCGCTCCATCGGCATCGAGCACGAGGGCTGGGCCAACGACGGCGGCACCTGGTACACCGAGCAGATGTACCGCGCCTCGGCAGCGCTGGTGCGCTACCTCGCGGACAAGTACGACATCCCGCTGGACCGCGAGCACGTCGTCGGCCACGACGAGGTCAGCGCGGACAAGCCGGCGAAGGCGGGCACCGAGCACTACGACCCGGGCCCGTACTGGGACTGGGCGCACTACATGAACCTGCTCGGCGCCCCGCTGGACGGTGGCACCGGCGGCGACGACGTGGTCACCATCTTCCCCCGGTTCGACACCAACACCCCGGTGGTGACCGAGTGCCCGCCGGAGGAGGAGTGCCACGAACTGCCCTCGCAGCCCGCGAACTTCCTCTACCTGCACACCGAACCGCGCGACGACGCCCCGCTCATCAGCACGCCGTCGCTGCACCCGGACGGCTCGCCCGGCACCACCAACATCGACGACTGGTCGGCCAAGGCCACCGTCGGCCGGCAGTACGCGGTCGCGGAGCGCCGGGGCGACTGGCTGGCGATCTGGTTCGACGGCAAGAAGGCCTGGCTGCGTGACCCGGACGGGGTGAACACCGCCCCGGCCGACGACGCCGAGCTGGTGACCCCGGTGCGTGATGGCGTGCCGACCTACGGCATGGCGGCGCCGGGTGCCGACGACTACCCCGAGGGCCTCGATCCCACGGTGATCGACCCGCTGCCGTACCAGCTGCCCGCGGGGCAGGTGTACGTGGCCGGGCGCGCGAGCCGCGGCATCGACTACCACGTCGGCTACGACGGCGCGGACGACCCGCACAACCACACGGTGGTCATCGGCGGCGAGACCTACGTCCCGATCTCCTACAACCACCGCTGGGTCTACGTGAAGGAATCGGACGTCGAGAAGGCCTGATCGCGTCGGACCCCGGTCGAGGAGCGGCGATGGCGGACCCCGCCATCGCCGCTCTCTCCTTCTCCGGGGCGGGCCGGCCCCCGGTTCCGCAGTCCACGTCGGACTCGGTCCACCGCGCCCTCAGGAGGAGTTCCGGGCCGTCCCTCCTGTGTCGTGACCTGAGGTCCTCGGGGCGCCGACGCTGGTGCGGGACCTCGTGACATCGCCTGGTCGGGTGGGGTGGGCTTTCTGCTGGGAGCGGAACCGCTGTCGGTGGCGTGGGTGCGGTGCGACGATGGCCGGCATGGCGGACATCCTTCCCTTCGAGCAGGAGCGCACTGCTCCGGAGCGCGAGCCGGAGCCGCTGTGGCGCGAGGTGTTGGGGCGGCACTTGCGCGCCGTCCGGGAGGAACGGGGCGGTCGGCTCGTCGACGTCGCCGAGCGGGCGGGGATCTCGCCGCAGTACCTGTCGGAGGTGGAGCGCGGGCGCAAGGAGCCGTCGAGCGAGATGATCGCCGCGGTGACCGGCGCGCTGGACCTCGACCTGGCGGACCTGCTCTCCGACCTCGCCGGCCAGGTGCGACGCTCCCGCAGCGCGCGCCCCGCGGTCGGGCGCCGTCCGGCAGGCCCCGTGCTCATGGCCGCCTGATCACCGACGACGGTCGAGGACGCGGTCCGCCAGCCCGTAGTCGACCGCGCCCTGGGCGTCGAACACCCGGTCCCGGTCGGTGTCGTGCCGGAGCTCCTCCACGGAGCGCCCGGTGTGCGCGGACAGGATCTCCTCCAGCTGCGCGCGCACCCGCACCACCTCGTCGGCCTGGATGATGAGGTCCGGGATCGAGCCGCGGCCCTGCGCCGCGGGCTGGTGCAGCACGACCCGCGTGTGCGGCAGCACGGACCGGCGCCCCGCCTCGCCGGCGGCCAGCAGCACCGCCCCGGCCGCCACCGCCTGGCCCACGCACGTGGTGACCACCGGCGCCTTGATGTAGGTCATCGTGTCGTACAGCGCGAGCATCGCGGACGGGTCGCCGCCCTCGGAGTTGATGTAGAGGTTGATCTCCCGGTCCGGGTTGTCCGCCTCCAGGTGCAGCAGCTGGGCGATGAGCGCGTTGGCCACCCCGGAGTCGATCGCGGTGCCGAGGTAGACGATCCGCTCCGACAGCAGGTGCGAGTAGACGTCCATGATCCGCTCGCCGGTGGCGTTGCGCGTGATGACGTTGGGGATGGTGTAGGTGCTCATGCGTCGCCTCCCTGCGTCGAGCCGATGCCGACCTGGTGCGTGCGGACGGGCAGGACCTGGTCGAGGCGCTCCACGACGTGGTCGATGAAGCCGTAGTCGAGGGCTTGCTCGGTGGTGAACCAGCGGTCGTGCAGCGAGTCGGCGAAGACCCGCTCGAGGGGCTGGCCGGTGTCCTCGGCGATGAGCCCGAGCACGGTGTCGCGGGTGTGCCGCAGGTCGTCGGCCTGCACCTCCACCTCGACCGCCGACCCGCCGATCCCGGCCGAGCCCTGGTGCATGAGGATGCGCGAGTGCGGCAGCGCGAACCGCTTGCCCGGTGTCCCCGCGGACAGCAGGAACTGCCCCGCGCTGCACGCCAGGCCCAGCGCGACCGTGGCCACGTCGCACGGCACGAGCCGCATCACGTCCCGGATGGCCAGCATCGCGGGCACCGAGCCGCCCGGCGAGTGGATCCACAGCGCGATGTCCTTCCGGGGGTCGTCGCCGGCCAGGGAGAGCAGCTGGGTGGTGAGCACGGTCCCGTTGTCGTCGTCGAGCGGCCCGTCGAGCACCAGCACGCGCTGGCTGAAGAACCGTTCCCGCATGCGGTGGTCGAACAGCGGCTGCTTCTCGTCGTTCGTCATGCCTCCGACGATGCGCCCGCGCGGCCCCTCGTGGCCGCTCACTCCGCTGTGAGCGGTTCCGCTCACAGCAGCGCGGAACCGGTCGGTCCTCTTCGGACTGGGCTTTTCCAGTCCACATCGGACACAGGGCTTCGACCGCGCCGGTTGACTGCGAGCGTCCACGCTCCGCGCAGACGGCAGGTCCAGTCGCCTTCGGTGGAATAAGAGGCCCAACATGGAAGGCGCCGACCGAAGCAGGGGCACCGCGATTCGAACTCTTTGAAGCAGTGCCACACCCCTGCCGAGGCAGGGCTAGGCCGGCCCGCGACCACCAGCCCGGCCTCAGCCGCACACCTGGCCGACGGTCACTGCACAGGCAGGCCACCCATACTTGCGTTAGTGTGCCTGACATCACACTGATAATGATCAATTGCGACCCGGAAACCCGTGAAGCGCGGCGCGCTGACCTCGACAAACGCCGCGGATCGACCAACCTGCATCCGGTGTTATGTGCAAATTGTCACAGCGCTGTCGTTCGCGTCGCTGTGTGCGAAGACCGTATCGTTCTGATCAACCGAAACCACTCGGTTACCGCCCGCGAGGGCACTAGGCAATACGCCTGCCTCCTCCGGCCCTGTCGAGTCGGGGCGACTCCGGACCCGGAGCGAGTCACAAGGAGCTCGCTCTCTCAACGGAGGAGGTGAGGCCGCATTGGCCTACGTTCCCCACGGGAAACGGCACCGCAAGGTGTCGCACCCCGTTCAGGAAGAAAGCCGGACCCGCAGCTTGCTCAGGGCAGGGATCCGGCTCCTTCTCTGGACGGCCTGGCAAGAGGTGCGCACCCATGTTGCCCAGTGGTTGCGTGACCACTTGGGCTGGTGGCCCTTCCAGTAGCACCACCTGCGGCCCCGCCGGTGTTCTCGGCACTGGCCGGGCCTTCTATTGCACCTGCCCCAAGTGGCCAAACCACGGTGGGCAGACCTGTTGAATGCTAGCTACTGGCCAGTCCATTTGCTACATCGGAGCCTACCCGAGTTCCGTTTCACCTCCGCCCGACAGACGGAGCAATTTCCGTTGCCCTGCTACCGGCGATCATGTGCCCATCTAAGGCTGTCGAGCCGGTAACACATGACGCTTCCAGGCCACCATCGACAGCTCGTTAGACGACCATGCCGTCAGGTCTTCCGGAGGACCAAGGAGTTCGGTTCCTGCAGCCTTATGGGTTCGGTTGCCGCAATGACGGGTAGTCGACTGATCGCAATGCACCCGCCAGGCACCCATGTATCGCGTAGTGCAGGGCGAGCCATCCCGTGGACAGCCAGGGGAGCGGCCGCTGGCCGGTCCGCGCGGGAAAGGTGTGGCCCGGCCCCCACCAACGTGAAACCCCAGGTCTGTGACCTGGGGTTTTGGTGGGTCGCCAGGGGATCGAACCCTGAACCCGCGGATTAAAAGTCCGCTGCTCTGCCAGTTGAGCTAACGACCCGCGTGCTCAGGTTACAAGGTCCAGACGATCTTGTGCGGTACTGGTGGGCGGTTCTGGGCTCCGATGAAGGTCACATGCGCTGGGGATGTGGGGGATCCACGTCGCCACGCTCGTCCGCGGTGAGGCTTCCACTCCGGTGCGGGCCAGAGGCTCGGGTGACCGGTGGTGTCTTCGCAGGTGGTGAGCGTCCTCGCCGGATCGGAGCAACCGGGGGCGGGGGTGGACGTCTTCAGGGGCGAAGGGCGTGGGATGCCGACACACCAGATCTCGGAGGGGAACCGTTCATGAAGCGCAACCGGACTCGTGCACTGGGCGCTGTTGCCGCTCTCGCCGGCGGGGTCGCGCTGCTCACCGCGTGCGGGCAGGGGATCGCCGCGCCTGAGCAGGGCGGCAACGCGCTCACCGGGCAGGCCGGCCAGCCCGGGGGTGCCGCGCAGGAGCAGGTGGCCGCGTGCTCGGCCGACGACGTCGACGTGACGCTCACCCCGCAGCCAGGGCGCCCCGGTGTCCTGCTGCTGACCGCGGTCAACAGCTCGCAGGAGGCCTGCACCGTCGACGGCTGGGCCGACCTGAAGCCGCTCGACATGACGGGCTCGGTGATCGACGTGCCGACCGAGCAGGTCGAGGTGCCCGGTGCGCCGACCGCGACCCGGCTCGAGCCGGGTGAGACCGCGTTCGCCGGGGTGCAGCTGGAGCTGGGGAGCAAGGAAGACCCGAACGTCCGCGTGGCCACCGGCTTCTCGGCCTCGATGCCGGGCGGCGAGGGGACCACCAACGCCCACATCGCGTCCCCCTCGAACGCCGGCGGCTACCCCGAGTTCCCGGTCACCGCGGTCCAGATCGGGTCCTTCCAGCCCACCGGCCAGGGCGTCACCGTCTTCTGACCAGCGCCGCTCGGGGGACCACGGGGGGCACCGGGGTCGTGAGCGCTGAAGCCACCTCCAACCGGCTTTCGCACTCACGACCACAGCCAGGCCGAGGCGGAGTCGACCGGGGAGTGTCCGGCTCAAGCAATGCGGGAGTCGTGAGCGCTGAGGCCGCCTCCAACCGGCTTTCGCACTCACGACCACAACCGGGCCGAGGCAGAGTCGACCGAGGGGCGTTCGGCGCAGGGGCGTGGGGGGTCGTGAGCGCTGAGGCCGGTTGGGGGCGGTTTACGCACTCATGAGCAGGTCTGAGGGTGTCGTGGGGTGACGGTCGTCGGGGCGGTTGCGCGCGGGTTGGGGTGCGGCTCGGTGCGCGACCGGATCGGGGGAGGAGTGAAGGGCGCCTTTCGCCAACCCGGTTGGTGAAAGGCGCCCTCCGCCTCGTCTGGGTCGCTCGATCGGGAGGCGGTGCGGGTGAGCTCGGGGTGGCTCAGTCGCGTTGTTGCTTGAGCTGGTTGAGGACGTCGTCCCAGAGCCAGCGGTGGTGGCCGGTGGGCAGGGTGAGCGACGGTTTCAGCAAGCCTTCGCGGACGTAGCGCGCCAGCGTCCGGGGAGAGATGCCCAGACGCTTGGCCACCTGACCGGTTGTCAAACAACCGGGGGTCTCGTCTGCCACGTCTAGACCGTATGACCCGATCGAGCGGATGTCGACCAGAATACCCGTCTATCTCGATCATGCGTCTCCGTTCCATCGGTCTCGTTTGTCTCGACTGTCTGATTTGGGAGACCGCATGACAGCAGCGCTCTTGCAGGACGACGTCCACGCGGGGACGGCGTCGTATCCGTTCGTGGTGGTCGGGGGCGGCGTTGGTAGGTGTGCCGGGTGGCCGGGGCGGGGTGTGCGCGGTTCCTCGCCGACACCGGGGGCATGGCGATCGACGCCCTCGAACGGCGCGAGAGGGCCAGCCACGCCGCGGCGTTGATCTGCCTCAGCTACGGCTCACCCGTTCCTGCGCCGCGGGCCCACCGACTGCGGACCCCGTCGACCGAGGGGAGCGCCTGAGATCGCGACCGCACTGCCCGGCATCATCATGATCGTCAGCGGTGCCGTCTGCTACCTGTTCGCGCTCTGCTGCGGCACCTCCGGCCCGCAGCACGCCGGGGGACGCGACGGCGCGGTCCCCGCGTGGTAGCTCATCGAGGACGTCGAAACCGAACGACGACGCGAACCCAACCGGGCGACACCGACTCCGCGAACCACGAACCGGTCCACCACCGTCCACACCAGACGAACCGACGCCACAGTCCACTCCGGACGCGTCTCCGACCGCAGTGCCACCGGTCGAGCTCCCACGTCGAGTCCTCGACGCGCTCCGCCGCCTCTGACGTCGCTCACTCCCCACCAGACCGGCGGGTTCTCCGATCCCGGCCCGGCCGCGACCGCGCCCCCGACGATGCGGGCGGGCCCTGCGGGCCGGTCGGCGCTGCTCCCCTCCCCGCAAAGCCGACCGGCCGCCCCCACCGCACATCCACGGACCGTTCCGCGCGACGTCCACAGTGGACCGCCGTGACTCCACAGCGGATCGGACGCCCGATCCCCACCGAGACCGCGTGCACCAGGGACCGGTTCACGGCCCCACGGCGTGGAACCCGCCGTCGGCCAGCACCATCGACCCCGTCGTCACCGGCAACCAGTCGGAGAGCAACGCGCAGATGGTCCGACCCACCGGTTCCGGGTCGCTGCTGTCCCAGCCCAGCGGAGCCCGCTCCTTCCACGCCTGCTCCACGTCGTCCGGCCCGCCGATGGACCGGGCCGCCACCGTGCGCAGCGGCCCCGCCGCCACCAGGTTCACCCGCACCCCTTCCGGGCCGAGCTCGCGGGCCAGGTACCGGGTGGTCGACTCCAGCGCGGCCTTGGCCACGCCCATCCAGTCGTAGCCGGGCCAGGCCACCCGGGCGTCGAAGTCCACACCGACCAGCGCACTGCCCGGACGCAGCAGCGGGCGGCACGCGACCGCCAGCGACTTCAGCGAGTAGGCCGACACCTCCACCGCGGTCGCCACGTCCTGCCACGGGGCCTCGAGGAAGCCCTCGCCGAGGCAGGACCGCGGTGCGAAGGCGATCGAGTGCAGGACCCCGTCGAGGCCGTCGACGTGCTCGCGCAGCTGCGCGTCGAGCCCGTCGAGCATCTGCTGGTCGGTGACGTCGAGCTCGATCACCGGCGGCGGGTCCGGCAGCCGGTTCGCGATGCGCCGCACCAGGCTGAGCCGGCCGTAGCCGGTCAGCACCACCTGCGCCCCCTGCTCCTGCGCGACCTTGGCCGCGTGGAAGGCGATCGAGGACTCCGTGAGGACCCCGGTGATCAGGACCTGCTTGCCCGCGAGCAAACCAGGCACGCGCTCCTCCTCTGCGAGTTGACGAGCCCGGCAAGCGCCGGGCCGGTGGATCAGTGCCCCATGCCGGCGCCGCCGTCGACCGGGATGAGCGCCCCGGTGACGTACCCGGCCTGGTCCGACGCCAGCCAGCGCACCACGGCCGCCACCTCGGCCGGCTCACCGCAGCGGCCCAGCGGGACGCCGTCGAGGATCTGCTTCTTGCGCGCCTCGGGCAGGGCGTCGGTCATGTCGGTGGTGATCAGGCCCGGGGCCACCACGTTGGCCGTGATGCCGCGCGAGCCGAGCTCGCGGGCCAGCGACCGCGCCAGCCCGAGCAGCCCGGCCTTGCTCGCGGCGTAGTTGGCCTGCCCGGCCTCGCCGCGGAACCCGACCACCGACGACACGAACACCAGCCGACCGCGCCGCTGGCGCAGCATGGTCCGCGCGCCGCGCTTGGCGACCCGGTAGGCGCCGGTGAGGTTGGTGTCGACCACCCTGGTGAACTGTTCCTCGTCCATGCGCAGCAGCAGCTGGTCGTCGGTGATGCCCGCGTTGGCCACCACCGTGGTGATCGGGCCCAGCTCGGCTTCCGCCTCGTCGAAGGCGGCGTCGACCTGCTCGGCGTCGGTCACGTCGCAGCGCACGCCGAACATCCCGCTCGGGGCCTCCGGGCCGCGGTGGGTCACCGCGACCGCCTCACCCGCGTCCTGGAACTCCCGCGCGATCGCCAGGCCGATGCCCCGGTTCCCGCCGGTCACGAGCACCGCCATCGCTCACCCGTCCCACGCGCCGAGCACGACCACCGCGTTGTGCCCGCCGAAGCCGAACGAGTTGCTCATCACCACGCGCACGTCGTGCTGCTGCGGCTCGTGCGGCACGAAGTTGATGTCGTCGGCCAGCGGGCGGTGGCAGTTGATCGTCGGCGGCACGATGCCGGTCCGGATCGTCTGCACCGCGGTGATCGCCTCCACCGCACCGGCGGCGCCGATCATGTGCCCGGTCATCGACTTGATGGAGCAGACCGGGATCTGCGTGACCCGCTCGCCGAGGACCTCGCGCAGCGAGGCGACCTCGGAGGCGTCGTTGAGCTTGGTGCTGGTGCCGTGCGCGTTGACGTGGTCCACCTGGTCCGGCTCGATGCCGGCGTCGGTGAGCGCGGCGCGCATCGCGCGCTTGGCGCCGCGCCCTTCGGGCTGCGGGGCCGTCCAGTGGTAGGCGTCGGACGAGCAGCCGTAGCCGAGTACCTCGGCCAGGATGGTGGCGCCGCGCTCCTGCGCCCGCTCGGCCTCCTCCAGCACCAGCACGCCCGCGCCGGCGCTCATCACGAAGCCGTCCCGGTCCTCGTCGAACGGGCGGGACGCCTCCTGCGGGGCGTCGACCCGGCGGGACAGCGCCCGCGCGTTCCCGCTGCCCGCCAGGTCGACCCGGGTGACGCAGTTGTCCGCGCCCCCGACGACGACCGCGTCGGCCACGCCGAACTGGATCCAGCGCGCCGCCTCGCCCAGCGCGTCGGTGCCGGTGGCGCACGCGCTGCTGATCGCCCGGCTCGGGCCCTGCGCGCCGAGCGCCATGCTGATCTCACCGGCGGCGCTGTCGATCGCGCCGGTGATCGGGGCGTACGGGCTGATCGCGCGCGGCCCCTTCTGCCGGATCGTCACGGAGAAGCCGTCGATCGAGTTGACCGCGCCGTAGCCGCTGCCGATCAGCACGCCGACCCGGTCGGCGTCGTCCTCGTCGATCTCCAGCTTCGCCATCTGCTGCGCCTGCACGGCCGCGGCCATGGCGTACTGCGCGTAGCTGTCCATCCGCCGCGCGATGGTGCGCGGCATGTGCACCGTGGGGTCGAAGTCCTTGACCTGCCCGGCGATCGAGGTGGGCAGGTCGGAGGTGTCGAACGTGCTGATCTCGGCCACCCCGCTGCGGCCGGCCAGGAACGCCTCCCAGGTGGCGTCGAAGGTCAGCCCGACCGGGGTGACCGCACCGAACCCGGTGACCACCACGCGACGGCGCGAGCGCCGGATGTTCTCGGAAACCATGGGTTTGCTCCTCGTCAGTCAGTGGGCGGTGCCGAAGTCGCCGTCCGGCCGCAGCGCGGAGTCGTCGAGGGAGACCGGGACCTCGACCACGCTCGGCGTGCCGTCGGCGGCCACCCGCACCGCCTCGGACAGGGCCGCGACCAGGGCGTCGCGCCGTTGCACCACCGCGTGGTGCACCCCGGGGGTGCGCACCAGCGGCCCTTCGTCGCGGGTGAAGCAGAACCCGCTCAGCGGTGGGTCGTGCTGCTCGGCCTGCTGCTGCAACCAGCCGTAGCCGCCGTTGCGCAGCACCAGGTAGCAGACGCCGATCCGCTCCTGCACCAGCGTGCGGAGGTCGCTGGAGAACAGGGTGAACGCGCCGTCGCCGACCAGGGCGAGCACCGGCCGGTGCGGGTCGGCGACCTTGACCCCGGCCGCCGCGGCCGCCCCGAAGCCGAGGCTGGTCTGCTCGGAGGGCACCACGGAACCGCCGTCCCGGCCGCAGCGGTAGTTCGGGAAGAAGTAGGACCACATGTCCTGCAAGCCGTTCTCCTGCACCAGGACCCGGTCTGCGGGCACCGTCCGCTGCACGGCGGCGAGCACCTCCGGGACGCGCAGCGGCTCGTCCGACCCGGCCAGCCGCGCGAGCTCCGCCCGGTGGTCGGCGAGCACCCGCTGCCGGGTGCTGGTCACCAGCCCGGCCCACTCCGCACGGCTCGCCGCGGTGCCGAGGTCGCCGGCCAGCCAGTGCTCGACGGTCGCGGCCGCGTCCCCGGTGAGGCACGGTCCGGAGAAGTCGGCGGAGAACTCCGCACCGTCCACGTTGAGCTGGACCACCGGCACCGAGTCGCCGATGGGCTCCGGCCAGCCGAACGTGGCCGTCTCCTCCAGCCGGCTGCCGAGACTCACCACGCAGTCCACTGTGGACCACAGCGGTGCGGTCGCCGGTGCGGCGTACAGGCCGGACAGGCCGAGGAAGTGCGGGTGGTCCTCGTCCACCGCGCCGCGACCCGAGGCCGTGCTGAACACCGCCGCGCCGAGGCGCTCGGCCAGCCGCTCCACGACACGGTCGCCGTTGCGGTGCCGCATGCCGCCACCGACCAGCAGCAGCGGCCGCCGGGACGCCCGCACCGGCTCCGGCACCACCGCCGACCCGGTCGGCCCGGACACCACCGGCCCGGCACCGCGCACCAGGACCTCGGCGGTGAGCAGGTGGTCCGGCACTTCCAGGTACACCGGGCCGGGCGCGCCCTGCGTCGCGACCAGCAGGGCCCGGCGCAGCGCCGGGACCAGCCGGTCGGGGTGGTCGACCCGGTGCGCCCACTTCGTCAGCGGTGCGAGCGCGGAGACCTGGTCGAGCTCCTGGAACGCGCGGGCACCGCGGTGCTTGACGTCGGTGCCCGCGCCGACCAGGACCACCGGGGCGCGGGAGCACGTCGCCTCCAGCAGCCCGGTGGTGGCGTTGGTGACCGCCGGGCCCTTGCCGATGACCGCGACCGCCACCGACCCGGTGTGCAGGGCCTGGCCGGTGGCCATGAACAGCGCGTTGCGCTGGTCCCGGCACAGCACCAGCCGCGGCGGCTCGGCCGCGCGCTCCAGCGCCGACAGCAGTTCCAGGTCGTCACCGGGCAGGCCGAACAGCGTGCGGACCCCGTGCTGCCGCAACACCTCCAGGACCGCCGCCCAGGCCCCTTCCACGTGGTCAGACATGGTCGCCCGCACCGATCAGCTCGCGCTCGCGCGCCGCCGACGACAGCGTGCCGAGGTAGTCGGCCACCGCCTTGGACAGCAGCAGCGGCTCGGCGACGCGCTTGGTGCCGAGCGCCGCGTAGTTGGCGACGATGCCCCGGCCGCCGAACGGCTTGTTGCCGTCGTCGTGGTCCACCAGCGTGCTGTTGACGGTCACGCAGTGCCGCTTCCGGAGGAACTCCACCACGTTCGGCATGTCGCCGTAGACCGTCGCGCCCATCGCGCGGTCGATGTAGAACGGCGAGTTCAGCACCGACAGCAGCTCCTCCTCGGTGGAGTAGCGCACCACGTTGAAGATCGGCGCGAACATCTCGTGCGCCGGCGCCTTCGGGTCCAGCGGCAGGTCCAGCACCGTCGGGCGCAGGTGCATGTCCATGATGCTGACCTCGCCGCCCGAGACGATGTGCTCGGAGTTGCGGCGCAGGTAGTCGAAGGAGTCGGCGAACGCCTCCAGGTAGTACATCGACCCGTAGTCGCTGGTGACGTCCCGGTTGTCGCCGTGGCGGAGCTTGCCCACGTAGTGGCACAGCGCGGGCACGAACACGTCCGCGATCGACTCGTGCACGAAGATCCGGTCCGGGCCGAAGCAGTCCTGCCCGGAGTTGATCATCCGCACGTCGATGAGCGCCGGGATGGCGCTGCGCAGGTCCGCGTCCGGCCCGACGATGAACGGGTTCACGCCCTGGCCGAAGAACACGAAGAGCTGGTCGGACCGCAACTGCTGCCGGACCTTCTCCGCGTTGTGGTAGGTGCCGGTGAACACGATGACCTCGGAGGCGTCCACCGGGCCGGCGATGAACTCGCGCTGCGCCACCGAGCGCTCGTGGATCGGCAGCCCGTGCACGTCCGCGAGCAGCGCGTGCAGCTTGCGGGTCAGGTCCGCGATCTTGCTGGAGGCGCGGAAGTGGACCTCGCCGGAGTACAGGCTCGGCACCAGCAGGTAGAGCACGTAGGCGTACAGCGGGATGTTCGACGGCATGAACACCGCCGTGCTCCCCACCGCCCTGGGCTGGTACCGCAGCACCTCGTCCTGCGCGCCCTCCAGGGTCCGGATGCACAGGTCGATCTCGCCGTTGGCGGTCGCGTGGTGCTCCAGCTCGGTGAGCAGCTCGTGCACCTCGGTGCGGTGCGTCTGCAGGAAGTCCACGACGTTGCGCAGCGCCTGCAACCGCTCCGGGTACGGCACCAGCAGCTTGCTGGCGTTGGTGCCGCCGCCGCGGGCGATCTCGCGCAGCGCCTCGGTGTCGACCTTCCCGTTGAGGTTGAGCGGGAACTCCGGCACCACGACGACGCGGTTCGGCAGCTCGTAGTCGGCCAGCTCGGCGGTGAACCGGTGCCGCCAGTAGCGCGCCTCACGCCCCTGCTCGTCGGCCACCACGAACACCAGCTCGCTGCCCAGGCGCTCGTTGTCGAACGGCACCACGCGCACCTGGCACCCGCAGCGCTCCACCTTCTCGACCAGCGCGTCCGGGTAGATGGTGTGGCCGAGCCGGTGCACCGCCTGCTTGCGGCCCACCACCGTGAGGTTGCCGTGCTCGTCGAGCCAGCCGAGGTCGTTGGTGCGGTAGTCGCGGTCCTCGACCGGCACCAGCTCGCCGTCCGGACCGAGCAGAGCGGTCATGTAGTCCGGCGTGCGGACCACGATCTCGCCCTTCTGCCCGGTCGGCACCGGGTTGCCCTTCGGGTCGACGATCTCGATCTCGATGCCGTCCAGCGCCTGCCCGACGCCATGCGGGTCGTCGCCGACCGCGAGCGCGATGTTGCCCGCTTCGCTGCTGCCGTAGCCGTCCAGCAGCGGCTTGCCCATGACGGTGCGGAACCGCCCGGCCAGCCGGGCCGACAGCGGTGCGCCGCCGACGCACCACATCCGCACGCTGCCCAGCGCACCGTGGTAGCGGTTGCGCTTGTCGTAGATGGCCAGCATCGCGTCGTAGCTGGACGGGGTCGCGTCGACCACCGTCACGCCGTGCTCGGTGATCCGGTCGAGCGCGCGGTCCAGCCGCGCCGAGGAGCCCACCACCAGCGTGAACTCCGTCCACCACCACAGCAGGATGATGGACAGCCCGTACTGGTGCGAGAACGGCAGCAGCGGCATCAGCACGTCGTCGGCGACGTACTGCATGCGGCGCTGGGTGCGCTCGATGTTGGCGCGCACCGCACCGCCGGAGCGGACGATGCCCTTCGGCGTGCCGGTGGTGCCCGAGGACCACAGCACGAGCCCGTCCTCCCGCCGGTACCAGGCGTCGAAGGACAGCGCCTCCTTGACGTCGGCGAACGCGTCGGCCGGCTGGGGCGTGCGCATCCCGCTGAGCACGCCGCTGAGCGGCACGGCTTCGACGCCGGAGTCGTCGGGCAGCACGTTGTCGTCGCACAGCAGCCACCGCGCCCTCGCGTGCGCGGCGACCCGGCTGTGCTCCTTCGCGGACTGGCGGTGGTCGATCAGCACGATCGAGGCGTCCACCGCGATGAGCGCCAGCAGCGCCACCACGAACTCGGCGGAGTTGTCCGCCGACAGCAGCACGCGGTCGCCGGGCCGGACCCCTCTGCCGCGCAGCCGTGAGGCCAGCAGTGCGGCGTCCCAGGCGACCTGGTCGCGGGTGACCACACCGTCGTTGGTGATCAGCCCGCCTCGTCGATGATCCCCCATGCAACTACGCCTTCCTAGTCCCGTGGACGAGAACCGTTGGGTGTCGGGTGCGACGGCGGGTCAGCTCTCCGCGCCCGTGCGCGCGAGGTCCGCGGTCCGCACCGAGTGCTGGACCAGGTGGTCCTGGAACTTCTCGTCGATGCCGATCAGCTTCATGTGCCTGCGCAGGATGTCGATGCTCATCTGGCGCAGCCCGGCGCTCGGGGCGCCCGCGGTCTCCTCGTCGATGCGCAGGGCCAGCGGGACCGCCTTCTCCAGCACCTCGCAGATGTCGTCGTGGTGTCCTTCCTGGACACCCGTGCGCAGCGCGTGCATGCCGAACCCGACGTGGCGGGACTCGTCCCGGCACATCGCGGTGAACGCGGTCTTGATGCCGTCGAGCAGGTCGAGGTCGCGCAGCGTCTGGACCAGGACCCGCTGCCCGACCAGGGCGAGCACGCCCTCGGTGATCATGTGGAAGAGGGTGACCGCGCGCAGCCACCGGGCGTAGTCCAGCGGACGCTGCTGCAGGTCGCTGACCAGGCCGGCCTCCAGCAGGCTCAGCTCGCGGTGCGCGGGCGCGGTGATCTGCCAGCTGTCGACGAGCATCTTCTTCGGGTCGGCGTCCATGCCGAGGATCTCCTCGCCGAGCCGGAAGACGAGGTGGGTGTGCCGGGTCTCGTCGGCGATCTGGGTGCCGAGGAAGACCGAGTACTGCTCGTCGGGCGAGCCGGTGATGATCGGCCCCAGCATGTCCAGCCCGGTGTACTCACCGATGATGAACGTCGCGATCGACCCGGCGACGATCTTGCGCAAGCCGGGTTTGAGCACGGTGTCGAAGTTGTGCCGGTCCTGCTCCAGCGGGATGTCCACTGCGGACCACTGCTGGCGTTCCCACCTCTCGTACAGCTCCTTGGGCTTCAGCCTCTGCTCGGCGACCAGGTGCGCGTGCCGCATCACCTCGCTCACCGGGAGCTTCGGCATCTCGCTCAGCGACACCTCGTCCATCAACAACGGAGTCCAACGGCTCATCTCGTTCCTCACGGCCACTTCGGGTCGGGGCCGGCGTGAACCGCGACGACAGCACGGCACGCAGGCACCACAGGACTGCGATCGAGGACCTGCGCACAGCGATGACCCAGCTGGCGCAGGGAAGTGAGACTGAAGCGGCTCCTGATTGCGGAGAGTGATCGCGGAGCGACCACAGTGAACCAAGAACCGCTGATCGGGTCAAGCGGGATGACCCAATGTCGACGCTCGACCAGTGCGCAGTCCACCGGTTTGTCCAGAACTGGCCACGTGCTCGGCCGAACGGACTACCTCGCTCTGACCATGACAGCAATCGACCGGACTTTCCTTGACAGTGCAGGTGTGCAGCCATAGCGTTCCGCGCCAACTGGAGGGCCTCGACCTGGGGAAAGGAACCGAACCACGGAACTGGGGTGGAAGGCTGCGCGAATCCGCGACGGGAAAGAGCCGAGAATTCGCGGGAACCGATGATCGCCGCGCTGCGTCGAAGGGCACGGGAGGACGTGGCTCCGAGGAATTCCGGTCCCACCGGGAACCGGTGACCGCAGAGCCGCGTCCGAAGTGGGACTGAAGCGAGCAAGGCGATCCGGAGCACCGGGAAAACACAGGCGAGTGCGCCGTGGACGATCGGCGGACAACTGCTGCCCGCAGTTGTCGCCGACCCGTTCGCGCCATTCTCCACCACTCGGTCGGAAGTGGATGACCACGCTCCCGACCTCATTTCGTGCTGCGTCGTGAACACCTACCGAAGAGACGGTGGAAATGCAGGGAAGACTCGTCCGCATCGAATGGGCGACCGAAGACGACTACGAGCTCATCGCGAGCTGGCTGAAGCCGCTCTCCCCCGCCGCGGCGATGACCGCGGACAGCCGCGAGTTCCTCACCCCGGCCAAGGTCAAGGCGGTCAACGAGGACGGCGGCGTGCGGTTCTTCATGGCCGTGACCAGGGACGGAGACCGCGTCGGCGCGGTCAACTACCGGTCGGTGAACAGCTCCGGGTCCTACAGCATCGGCGGCGTGGTGGGTGACGCGCACAAGTGGAGCCGCGGTTACGGGGCGGAGGCCTTCTGGCTCGTCATCGACCACCTCTTCAACAACCTCAACGCGCACCGCGTCGAATTCTCCACCGCCGTCTACAACAAGGAGACGATGAGCATCCTGACCAAGGGCGGTTTCGTCCTGGAAGGCGTGCTGCGCGACTACCACTTCGTCGACGGCATGTACTACGACCGCACCATCTGGTCGATCCTCCGCGAGGAGTTCGAGGAACACGCGGCGGCCAACCGCGACCTCTACCCGGTCATCGACGCGATCCCGGCCGAGGACAAGCAGGCCGCGCAGGAGATGTTCCGCAAGTACCTGGCGAACGACCCGCACACGTCGCTGCAGGACTTCGAGCAGCGCGCCGCCCGAGTCCGCCCGTACTGATCTCCAGAGCAGTTCCGGGCACACTTGTTCGCTCTTCAACCAGAGGTGTCCACGACGCATGCGTGAAGACTTGGAGCTGTACTCCCTCGCGGACCAGTTCTTCTACGAAGCACCGTCGCGGTGGCGGGCGGGAGAGAGCACGTTCGACCTCACCGATGGGGAGTGCCCGGACGGCTGGATCCGCAGCGGCAACGACGATTGGCGCATGCTGCGTCCCGCGGACGTGCAGTTGCCGGACCAGGGCTGGAAGGTCCACGTGTCCGCGACCCCGGACAACGCCGAGCGTGTGCTCTCCGTGGTCGCGCAGCACTGCTTCCGCGAGCGGGTCGCGTTCAAGTTCCTGCGCACCGCGCGGCTCGTGCGCGCCTACAGCCTGAAGTACGCGCCGCGCTCGGCGAGCGGCAAGCTCCTCACGCTGTACCCGGTGGACGACGCCGAGTTCGAGGCCACTGTGGACGCTCTCGCCACCGCGCTGGAGGGCGAGCGCGGGCCGTACGTCCTCACCGACCTGCGGATCGGTGACGGCCCGGTGTTCGTGCGCTACGGCGGCTTCACGCCCCGGTACTGCTTCACCGAGGACGGGCAGCAGGTGCTGGCCATCGAGCGGCCGGACGGGACCCTGGTGCCGGACGACCGGCGCCCGTTCTTCACCACGCCGGACTGGGTGTCCACACCGGACTTCCTGGCGCCGCACCTGGAGGCGCGCACCTCGCAGTCCGCCGCGCTGGACTACCAGGTCGTCGAAGCGCTGCACTTCTCCAACGGCGGCGGCGTCTACCTCGGCAAGCGGAACAGCGACGGCCGCGAGGTCGTGCTCAAGGAGGCGCGACCGCTGGCCGGCCTGGACTCGGTCGGCCGGGACGCGGTCGCGCGCCTGGACCACGAGGTCGACGCGCTGCGCAAGCTCGACGGCGTGCCCGGGGTGCCGCGCGTGCACGACGTCGTCGACGTGTGGGAGCACCGGTTCGCCGTGCTGGACCGCGTCCCGGGGAAGACCCTGCAGCAGTGGGTCGGGCTGCACCACCCGCTCATCGGTCCGGAGGCGGACGCGGCGGCCAAGCGCGCCTACACCGAGCGCGCCCTGGCCGTCCTGCGGCAGGTCACGGAGCTGGTGGAGCAGATCCACCAGCACGGCCTGGTGTTCGGCGACCTGCACCCGGCGAACGTCCTCATCGACGACGAGGACCGGGTCGGGCTGGTCGACTTCGAAGCCGTCTCCGAGATCGACGCGGCGCAGCGGCAGCACATGGGCTACGCCGGCTTCACCGACTCCGACGCCCGCGGCGCGGAGGTCGACCAGCAGGCGCTGGGCGTGCTCGCGCTGTGGTTGTTCATGCCGTTGACCAGCCTCAACGCGCTCGCCCCGGACAAGGCCGAGGAGCTCATCGCCGCCGCGGAGGAGCACTTCGAGCTGCCGGAGGACGTGCGCGCGCTGGTCCGCGGCCGGGTCCGGCCCCGCCGGCCCGAGGCGGAGGTGGCGGCCGCACCGGACGTCCGGCTGGACGACGCGGCGGGCCGCCGCGCGGCGTGCACGTCCCTGGCGGCGGCGATCCACGCCAGCGCCACCCCGGAGCGCGACGACCGGCTCTTCCCCGGTGACGTGCGCGTGTTCCACCACGGCGGGGCGGACTTCGCCCACGGCGCCGCCGGGGTCCTCTGGGCGCTGCGGACCACCGGGCACCCGGTCGACCCGGTGCACGAGATCTGGCTGGTGGAGCACGCGCAGCAGTCCGCCGAGCGGCCGGGCTTCTTCGACGGCGCGCACGGCACCGCGCACGTGCTCGACCTGCTCGGGCACACCGACCTGGCGGCGGAGCTCATCCGCGACGCCGCGCCGGACGTCGCCCGGACGCACGACGTCACGCTGTTCAGCGGGCTGGCCGGCATCGGGCTGAACCACCTGCACCTGCAGCGCCGGGACGCCGAGCACCTGGCCCGCGCGCTGGAGATCGCCGAGCGGGTCGCCGAGGCCGTCGACAGCGGGAAGCCCTGCGGCATCGACAGCGCGCGCATCGGCCACCGGCAAGCGGGTTCCCACGGCGGGCTGCTCCGCGGCTGGAGCGGTCCGGCCCTGTTCTTCCTGCGGTGCTACGAGGCGACGGGGCAGCGCGACTTCCTCGACCTCGCGGTCCGCGCGCTGCACCGCGACCTCGACCTCTGCGTGCACCGACCGGACGGGACCCTCCAGGTGGACGGCGGGTTCCGCACCCTGCCCTACCTGGACGTCGGGTCGGCCGGGATCGCGCTGGTCGCCGACCAGGTGCTGCGGCACGTGCCCGACCAGCGGGTCGCGGACAGCACGGGCGGGCTCAGCGACGCCTGCCGGAGCACCTTCGTGCTGCAGTCCGGGCTGTTCAACGGACGGGCCGGGCTGATGGCGACGTTGGTGCAGCTGTCCCGCGGCGACGCGGCGGCCCCGGACGCGGCCCAGGCGCACGCCTCCGTGCTGCACTGGCACGCGCTGAGCTACCGCGGGCACCTCGCATTTCCGGGAGAGGGCAATTTCCGGCTCTCCATGGATTACGCGACGGGTGGCGCCGGAGTGCTCGTCGCACTCGCTTCACTCGACGATCCGAGCATTCCCGCCATTCCTTTCCTGGCGTCGGAAAAAGCGGCTCCAGCGCGCTCTCAGAACGCCGGAGGACTGGGATCGTAAATTCGCCAAAACCGTTCTCGGGGACCGATTCCTTGCTAATCTTCTCCCGCGCCCCGGAAAGAGCGATCACCGCGGCGCGATCCCACTGGAAAACGATGAGGAGGTCACTCATGAACGTTCTCGACCTGCAGGCGCTGGAGACCGCCGCCGCCGAGGCCCTGGTGCCGGGCAGCACCGTCAGCAGCAACTGCTGAACCGGGCTGAGGAACCCACCGTCCGTCCGCGAAGAACCCCGAGGAGGTGAATCCCTGATGTCGATCCTCGACCTGCAGGCGCTGGAGACCTCGGCCGCCGAGGCCCTGGTCCCGGGCAGCACCGTCAGCAGCGGCTGCTGAGCCTCCCACCAGGGAGAACAGCAGTCGGAACACGGATGGGGAAACGGGAAGGAGGTGACCCACCCATGTCGATCCTCGACCTGCAGGCGCTGGAGACCTCGGCCGCCGAGGCCCTGGTCCCGGGCAGCACCGTCAGCAGCGGCTGCTGACGGGACCGATGGGAGCGACCGCGGTGAACAGGTGACCCGCTCTGGCCCCTGAGGGTTCCGGGAATTCCTGCGCGAACCCTTTCTCGGGGAATCACGCGGTATCGCGGTCGCGCCAGCTGCGCAGCATTCCGCAGCACAGCTGGAACGAGGAGTCAGGGGTGTTCGACACGACCGGACCCGAAAGGGCGCAGCGATCTCGCGCGACCCGTTTTCGGCCCCCGGGAGGGTCGAACGAGAAAGCACTGCTGACTCCCCCGGCGTTCCGCCGGCTCGGCCACCCGGCTGAGCCGGCGGAACCACGTTCGGCGACCACGCCCTGCGGTACTGTCCCGAACCGATTGTTCCAGCACTTTCGACCGAAACGGGACGACGATGACCACCAGCGCTGACCGGCAGCGTTCCAGCCGAGCAGAACGAGTGCTGTACTCGACCGCGTTCGCCAGCGGTCCCATGGAGGTGCTCGAGTTCCTCCTGCCGCTGTACAGCGGAGCGGTGCTCGGCGCCTCCCCGGCCGAAGTCGGCGCGCTCGTCGCGGTGTGCTCGATCGCCGCGCTGGTCACGCGCCCGGTCTCCGGCGCCCTCGCCGACCGCACCGACAAGCTCGCCGTGGCCGCCCTCGGCGCGCTCCTGCACGCCGGTGCGCTGCTCGGTTTCGCGCTGTCCGGCGGTCTCCTCCCGGCGTTCGCGATGGCCGCGCTCAGCGGCGTCGGCGGCGCGTTCTTCTGGGTCGGCGTCCGCAGCTGGACCGGTGCCCAGTCCGGTTCCGACGACGCACGCGGGTTCGGGCGCCTGCTGTCCTTCGAAGGCACCGGCGCGCTCGTCGCCTACGTGCTCTGCTTCGTCGCCCTCGAAGACCTCGGCTACCCCGCGGTGTTCGCGCTCGGCGCCGGCTCCGCGCTCGTCGCGGCCGTGCTGCTCGGGTCCACCGTCCGGGGCGCCGACCGCGGTGCGTCCGCCGACGAACCGCTCCCGGAGGACCGCACCGCGGTGCGGACGCTGCTGCCCTTCCTCGGCGTGTGCGGGGTGACCGCGGCGCTGGAGGCCGGGATGGCCCTGGTGCTGATCATGCACCTGCAGCTCGAGCACCACTACGGCCCGTACCAGATCGCGTCGGTGCTGGCCCCGGGCTTCATCGCGTTCATCGCCGTGCCGAGCGTCGCGCACCACGTGCTGGCCCGGCTCGGCGGGCGCACCGCCGTCGTGCTCTCGCTGCTGGCCAGCGCGCTGGTCACGGCCGTGCTCGCCACCTCCCCCGAGCCCTGGGTGCTGGGCCTGGTGTGGATCCTCTCCGCCGGTGCGCTGGGCATCGCGCTGCCCGCGGAACAGGCCGCGGTCGCCGGGGGCGCGGGGGCGCGCGTGGGCCGGCGGATCAGCTACTACGAGAGCGCGCAGCTGGCGGGGGTGGCCGTCGGCACGGGCGCGGTCGGCGTCCTCTACGAGCGCGCGGGGATCGCGCTGACCGGTGCGGCCGCCGCGGTCGCGCTGGCGCTCAGCGCCGCCGCCGTCCCGCTCGCCTGGCGCGCGCTGACCCCGACCGCGCCGACGGAGGACCCCGCGTCGCGCACCGTCGACCGAGCGCACTCCCGCACGCGGCGCCGCGAGTGGTACTGGCACACCGGCGCTTTCGTCGCGGGCCACGTCGTGCTGTGGCTGCTCGGGTCCTCCTCGCTGGCCGCGGAGTTCGGCGCGCCGCTGGACGGACCGGAGTGGCTCACCGCCGTGGGCCGCATCTGGGTCGTGGTCTACCTCGTCGACACCGTCGGCGCGCTCTTCCGCACCCTCTTCCCCCGCACCGTGAAGACCCCCGACGACAGCCGAGACGGCACCGGTTGAGCCCATGGGACGACACCGAGCAGCAGACCGGCCGACGGTCCGGCCCCCGCACAAGCGCCGTCCCGCGCACACCGGGCAGCGCGGCCCGTACCGCGGGCTCCTCGCGGGTTCCTCGATCACCGTCGTCGGCGACGTCATCGGCAACGCCGCGCTGCCGCTGTTCGTCCTGGAGACCACCCACGACCTGACGCTGACCGGCTGGATCGCCGCGGTGAGCGTCGGCGCCTCGGTCGTCACCGGCCTGCTGCAGGGGCCGCTGGTCGACAAGCTCGGCTTCCGCACCAGCCTGCTCGGTTCCAGCGCCTTCGCCGCGCTGACCACGATCGCCTTCTACCTGCTGCACGTCTTCGGCCTGCTCTCCCCCGCGCTGCTGCTGGTGCTGGCGACCGTGCGCAGCGTCGCCGACGAGCCGGGCCGGGTGGCGATGTTCGGGCTGGTGCCCCAGCTGGCCACGCCCGCCGGGGTGCCGTTGGAGCGGGCCAACGCGACGCTGCGCACCGTCACCGCGTCGTCGAACCTGGTGGGCCCGCTCGCCGCGGGCGGGATCGCCGCGTTCGCCGGCAGCGCGTGGACGATCCTGCTCAACGCGGTGACCGGCGTGCTCGGCACCGTGGTGCTGCTCGTCGCCCTGCGCGCCTCGAAGGCGGACGTGCCCGCGACGGAACGGGACCCGGCCGACGACGGGCTGAGCTACTACCGGCGTTTCCGCATCGGGCTGCGCTACCTGTTCCACGACAAGCTGCTGCGCACGCTGGTCGTCGCGACGATGGTGTTCGTCGCCTTCGACACCAGCTTCGCCTCGATCGGCCTGACCGCCTACGCCACCGAGGTGCTGCACGAACCGGCGCTGTACGGCGGACTGATCAGCGCGTTCGGCATCGGCTCGCTGATCGGCACGATCGGCTTCGGCGCCGTCGGCCACCGCATGCCCCGGCGCCCGACGTACCTCGGCGTGTACCTCGCCTTCGCCCTGCTGGTCATGCTCATGTCGGTGCAGCTCGGCGTGGTCGGGACGTTCGCCGTGATGGCGGTGGCCGGGGTGGTGACCAGCCCGCTGGACCTGATCTACATGGCGGTGCTGCAGGAACGCGTGCCGAAGAAGGTGTTCGGCCGGGTCATCAGCATCGCGAACACCATCATGTCGACGCCCGCGCCGCTGGCCGTGTCCGCCGTGACCGGGCTGATCAGCGAGGTCGGCGTGCAGGTGACGCTGCTGGCCCTGGGGTGCTGCTACCTGGTGCTCGCCCTCGGCCTGGTCCCGGTCCGGCACCTGCACCGCATGGACCGGAAGCGGCCGGCGGGCACCGACCTGGCCGACGTGACGCTGCCGCTGCCGCGGGTCCGCGACACCGCGCCGCCGACGCAACCGATCCCGCGGGTGCTCGACCCGTTGTCGGTGACCCAGCCGATCCCCAAGATCACCACCGCCGCGCCCGGGCAGCGGCTGTGGGTGCTGTCCGCCGACGCCGGGCTGACCCAGCCGATCCCGCGGGTCGGCCCGGCCCCGATGCCGACGGTGCGGTGGTCCCGGTGAACCCATTCCCCGTGCTTGCCCGGACAACCGATTTCCCGCCCGCGCCGAACGGGTCGTTGAAATCTGGACCGGAATCGTCCGGACCCGGTGGCGAATTCCGCCGAAACCACTCGTTCGGAGCACGCGCACTGGTAGCATCGCGCGTGCGATCTGTTTCACCCTGGAGGATTCCATGTCAACGTTGAAAGCGATAGCCGGCGGCGTGGTGATGGTGGTCATCGGCATCCTGCTCCGCATCTACGGCGGGGAGACCGAGGTGGGCCCGTTCGAATTGGGAACGGTGGGCAACGTGGTCGCCATCATCGGTGGCGTCGAAATCCTCATCGCGCTCAGCTACGTCTTCTTCCCCGCGAAGAAGAAGGAGCTGGACTGAAGCTCGCCACGGCCGGACCGCAGCCGACCGGCCGGAGCGGTCAACTGGCCAGCTGACCTGGCCTGTCGGCGCGCGGCGGGCGCGGGAGACGTCGGTGGCCGCTCGCGGCCACCGGCTCCGCCGGAACGCGCGGAACCCGTGCCGAACTCCCGCGGAAAACGTCTGTCCCTCATTTCTCGTCCTGGTAGGTTGAGCGCATGGGCCTGGGTTTGGAACTCGTCGGTGCTAATGCCACGTGGGTCTTCGAGAACGACCGGATCGACATCAATTATTCGAGCGGTCTCGGGCACCCGCGGCTGCTCCGGAAGTTGAAGCACCGCTCGATCCCGTACCAGGCGATCTCGCGCGCCACGGCGACCGGCGGGGACGGGAACCCGCAGTTGGTGCTGCACCTGCGTCCCGGCGCCGATCCGCTGACCGAAGTGGCCGCCGGACAACTCGACGACGACGCCGAACCGCACCAGCTCGAATTGGAGCCGGACCAGCAGGACCTGGCGAACTACTACGCCGACCACGTCAACGACCACTGCTCGCTGAACCCGGACGCGGGATCGCCCGCACCGCGCTTCCTGGTCGAGGTGGACCAGGCGCCCCGCCGGCTCAAGGGCTTCGACGGCGAGGCCACCTTCGACGGGTCCGCGGTCGAGTTCCACTGGCACGAGGACGCCTCCACGGCCAAGCACCGGTCGTCGAGGCGGCGCTTCCCGCTGACCGAGATCGCCGGCGTCCGGTGGGTGCGACCGGGCCTGGCCTCCGGGCACCTCCAGCTGGTCCTGCACGAGGAGACCGCGGACGTGTCCCCGTCGGACAACGACCACGCGCTGCTGTTCGGCCTGGGCTACGGCTCCACCGCGACGTCGTTGCCGTTCGCCGCCGCCGTCCTGGCCGCGGCGCAGGCGGCCGGTTCGGCGACCTCCGCGGGACGCCCGGCGCTGCCGGCCGCCGCCCCGCACCAGCCCGACGCGATGTCCCGGTCGGAGATCCTCGCGACCATCCGCGAACTGGGGGAGCTCCACCAGGCGGGCATCGTCAGCCAGCAGGAGTTCGAGCAGAAGAAGCGAGAGCTGCTCGACCGGCTCTGACCGCGGCCCGTCCCGCCGCGGAGAGAGGTGGACCCCGGTGCGCCGTGACGCGCTGTACTTCCCCGGGCTCGTCCCGACGAAGTTCTCGACCATCGAGACGTTCCTCCGGACCGACGACCACGCCCGACGCCGGCTCGCCGAGGCCGACGAGTTCCTCGGGTACTCCCTCATGGACGCCTATGCCGAAGCGGACGTCTACGACTGGGAGGTCTACGAGTCCGGCTTCATGGTGGTGACGCTCGCGCTCGCGGACTGGGCGCTCGAGAACGTGGAGCTCAACCCGGTCCTCTGCGGTGGCCAGAGCTTCGGCGCCATCATCGCCGCGGTCTTCTCCGGCGCACTGTCCTACCAGGACGGTCTGGCACTGGTGCGCAACAGCGTGCTGGTCGAGGTGGACTACTTCGACCACCAGCCGGAACCGCTGGGCTGCCTGTTCTTCTACCGGATGACCTCGCAGCAGGTGGACGACCTGGTCGCCGAGTTCCGCGCCGCCGGGCGGGACGTCGAGGTGTCCATCTACCTGGACGACTCGGTGCACGCGGTGTCCGGCACGCTGGCCGACCTGGAACTGCTGGAGGCGCGCGTCCGCGAAGCCGGTGGGTTCCCCTTCTACACGATGAACCGGTCGGAGCACTGCCCCAGCGTGCGTCCGCTGCGCGACCGGCTGGAGACCGAGGTGTACGACCGGGTCTCGTGGCACCGTCCGAAGTGGCCGATGCTGTCGGACGTCAGCGGGAAGCTGCTGACCGACCCGGAGGAGATCGAGCAGGACCTGCTGGACGGCTGGGTGACCCCGGTGCACTGGAGCACCGTGGTCGGCGGGATGCGCGACGCCGGGACCGAGCAGGTGCACATCATCGGGCCGCGCAACATGTTCTCCAGGATCACCAACAACGCGCTGCCGACCGAGGTGATCACGCCGAAGAAGGTCGTGGACCGGGCGACCAGCCCCGCCTGACCGGCCCGACCTGGGGAGAGTCGAGATGACCACGTCAACCGTGAGCACGCGATCGTTGCCGCCGGGGCCCTCGTCCCCGAAGGTGGTGCAGACCTGGCGCTACTGGAGGGAACCCTCCACCTACGTCCGGCAGTGCCACGCCAAGTACGGCGACCGGTTCACCCTGCACGTCTGGCCGTTCGGGACCGTCGTCTTCCTCGCCGACCGCGACGACGTCAAGTCGCTGGTGCGCGCCGACCCGGAGGTCTTCCAGGCGGGGGCGTCGAACAGCTTCGGCGCCGTCGTCCTGGGCGAGAAGTCGGTCTTCGTCACCGACGGCGAGCAGCACGCGCGGAGCCGGGCGCTGATGATGCCCGCGTTCCACGGCAAGGCGGTGCGCGACCAGGTCGAGCTGATGCGCGAGATCACCGCCGCGAACCTGGCGGGCTGGCCGGTGGGCCGGGAGTTCCGGGCCCTGCCGGAGATGCAGGCCATCTCGTTGGAGGTGATCTCCCGGAACGTGATGGGCATCGACGACCCGCAGCTGAAGGCGGACGTGCAGCTCTCGGTCCGGGAGCTGGTCTACAACGGGTCGTGGTTCGACCTCCTCCCCGGGCAGGACCGGTTCCCCACGCTGCACCCGGCGGCCGTGCGCCGCAGGCGGTTGCGCGCCCGCTCCGACGCCCTGCTGCGCTGGCAGATCGAGGCGCACCGCCGCGACCCGCACCTGGACCAGCGCCGCGACGTGCTGTCGATGCTGCTGCGGGCGTCCACGGAGGACGGTACGGCGATGCCGGACGACGAGATCTGCGACCAGCTGATCACCCTGCTGCTGGCCGGGCACGAGACCACCGCCACCGGCCTGGCGTGGTGCCTGGAGCGCCTGGTCCGCAACCCCGAGGTGCTGGCCACGGCCCAGGCCGCCGCGGACGAGGACGACGACACCTACCTGGACGCGGTGGTCAAGGAGACGCTGCGCGCCCGCACGGTGGTGCCGGAGATCGGCCGGATGCTGTCCCGCGACGCCGACTTCGCGGGGTACCGGATCCCGGCAGGCACCCACCTGTGGCCGAGCATCGAGCTGCTGCACGAGTCGCCGGAGTCGTTCCCCGAGCCGCACGAGTTCCGCCCCGAGCGGTTCCTGGAGAAGGGCGCGATGGCGGACTGGATCCCGTTCGGCATCGGCAACCGGCGCTGCCTCGGCGCGACCTTCGCCCAGGTCGAGTCCCGCGTGGTGCTCAAGGAACTGCTGCGCCGCTTCGAGTTCGCCACCACCGACGCCCCGCCGGAGGGGCCGGTGCGGCGGCACGTGACGCTGGTCCCCGACCGCGAGGCGACCGTGACCATCCGCCGGCTGCGCACCGCGGCATGAGCGCGCCCGCCGGGGGCACCACCGCGGTGTGCGTGGTCGGTGCCGGACCGCAGGGCACCTCGGTGCTGGAGCGGCTGGTCGCCTGGGCCGCGCACCAGCCGGACGACCGGCAGCTGGTGGTGCACGTGGTCGACCCGTTCCCGCCGGGCCCCGGCCGGATCTGGCGGCGCGAGCAGTCGGGCCTGCTGTGGATGAACTCCACGGTCGGCGACGTGCGGATGTTCGTCGCTCCGGAGACGGCGGTGCTCGGCCCCGCCGGGGCGGTGCCCTCGTTCGCGGAGTGGCTGGCGACCGTGGCCCCGCACGAGCTCACCGGGGAGCTGGCCGACCTGGCGGCGCGGATGACCGAGCGGTCGTTCGCGCCCCGCCCGCTCGTGGGCGAGTACTACTCCTGGGTCTTCGACCGGATCGTGGTCACCGCACCCGACCGGGTGCGGGTCGTGGTGCACCGCGCGCGGGCCACCGACGTCGTCGACGAGCCCGACGGGCGGCAGCGGGTGGCGCTGGACGACGGCACCGGCCTGGTGGTGGACCAGGTGGTGCTGGCGCAGGGCAACTTCGAGTCGCGGGCCACCGCCGAGGAGCGGGGCCTGGCGGAGTTCGCCGGCAGGCACGGTCTGCGGTACCTCCCGTCCGGGTACTTCGACGGGCCGGCGCTGGAGGAGGTCCCGGCGGGCGAGCCGGTGATCATGCGCGGCTTCGGGCTCACCTTCATCGACTGCATGGCGCTGCTGTGCGAAGGGCGGGGCGGTCGCTTCGAACCCGACCCCGAGCACGGCCTGACCTACCGGCCGAGCGGCCGGGAGCCGGTGCTGCACGTCGGGTCCCGGCGCGGACTGCCCTACCACGCCAAGTTCCGCTACGACCTGCCCGCGGGACCGCCGCCGCTGCCGCGGTTCTTCACCGCGGACGCGGCGCGCGCCCTGGGCACCCCGCTGGAGTTCCGGCGGGACCTGTGGCCGCTGGTGTCGAAGGAGATCGCCGCCGCCTACTACCACGAGCTCTTCCGCGCCCACCCGGAGCGGACCCGGTGCGGTTGGCCGGAGTTCTCCGCCGCGCTGGCCGAGCTCGACTGGGGCAGCCCGGCCTGGGAGGAGCGGGTGGCCGCGGCGGTGCCCGCGGAGTCCGACCGGTTCCGCTGGGACCTGCTCGACCGGCGCTTCGACGGCCGCGGGGAGGACGCGGAGAGCCTGCAGCGGACGGTCCGCCAGTACATCGCCGACGACCTCGAGCACCGCGGCGACCCGGCCTTCAGCCCCGAGCTCGCCGCGGTGCGGGGCCTGCTGTCCACGGTCGAGGTGCTGTTCGAGCTGGTGGAGGCCGGCGACGTCGAGGCGCGGTCGCTGGTGCGGGAGGTGGAGGCCGAGTTCCTGCCGCTGATGAGCTTCGTGACCAGCGGGCCACCACCGCGGCGGCTGGCCGAGCTGCACGCCCTCTCCCGCGCGGGCGTGGTGCGCTTCCTCGGTCCGGGGACCGACGTGGTCGCCGACCCGGACCGGGGCTGCTTCCGCGCGCGCAGCGCGGTGGCGGAGGTGGAGGCCCGCTGCCTGGTCGAGTCGAGGCTGCGCGAGCCGACCCTGGCCGAGGCCGACGACGCCCTGCTGCGCCGGCTCCACGGGCGGGGCGAGTGCACCGCGGAGACGCTCGTGGGCGCCGACGGCGTCCGCTGGTCCACGGGCCGGATCAGCGCCCGCGCGAGCGACCACCGGCTGCTGCACGCGGACGGCCGGGCCCATCCCCGGCGGTTCGCGGTCGGCCCGTACGTGGCCGCGGTGGGTGCACCCGCCCCCGACCCGGCCGCGGCCGGGTTCTTCGGCACCAGCGACCTCGTCGCCCGGTCGGTGCTGGGGCTGGCCCCCGCACCGGCGGAGCTGTCCGCGCGCTGATCAGCTGCGCACGAGGTCGGGGGCGACCACGACCTTCTCCCGGCTGACCCGCTCGTGCCAGCCCAGCCCGGCGACCATCGCGACCACCAGCGCGAACCCGGTCCACTGCGTCGCGCTCAGCTCCGCGCCCAGCACGAACACCCCGACGACCGCCGCCGTGGCGGGGAACGACAGCTCCGCCAGCGTCGCCCGCGCCGCCGGGGTGGTGCTCAGGCCCACGTAGTACAGCGCCAGCGCGATCAGGCCGGGGACCAGCGCCAGCAGCACCAGGCCACCCGCGTTGTCCCAGCCGACCGCCACCGGCGACCCGCTGACCAGCAGCACCACCGCGGCCGCGGGCAGGCCGAGGGAGAACCGCAGCGCGGTCACGTCCCGCGCCGGGACGCGGCTGCTCACGTACCGGCCGAGCACGGTCCCCGCCGCCCACAGCGCGGCCGCGCCCAGCGCCAGCAGCGCGGGCACCACCTGCGCGACCCGGATGTGCAGCGGGTCCTCGAACGCCAGCAGCCACGCCCCGACCAGCGCCGGGACGGCGAAGGCGAAGTACCGCGGGGTCAACCGCTCGCGCAGCAGCGCGTAGGAGGCCACGGCCGCGAAGACCGGCTGCAGCTTCTGCAGCACCAGCGGCGTCACCGGGTCGCCCACCTGGAACGCGGTGGTGAACAGGGTCGTGGCCAGCGCCGAGGAACCGACGCCGACGGTGACCATCGCGAGGCGCTCGCGCGGCCCGCACGCCCGCAGCGCGCGCCACGCGCGGGGCAGGAACGGGGCGAGCAGCGCGACGATGATCACGTGCTCCCAGAACACCACGCTGGCCGAGGGCAGCGAGGTCGCCAGCGGCTGCCGCCACAGCGCGTCCGTGCCCCACATCGCGGTGGCCAGCGCCACCAGCCACGTCCGGTCCGCACCCCGTTCCCACGCCATGCCACCCACTCAACCACGCCGGAGATCACCCGATCGTCGGCGTTCCGGATGGCAGGACGTGCGGACCGCGCCGCCCTACGCTCGAACCGGACAACCCGGAGGAAGCTCACCTGCGTCGTGAGCAGGACCTCACGGGCACGACGCCGTTGCACCGAACGAAGGACGGATACCCATGCTCCAGCAGCAGCGGACCCGACTGCTCACCACGATCTCCGCCACCTGCGCGGCAGCCGCGCTGCTCGCCGGGTGCGGCGGTGAGCCCGCGTCCCCGCCCGCCGAGAGCCCCGAGACCCCGGCAGCGCCGGAGCAGGAGCAGAGCCCCGAGCAGGGCCAGCAGTCCGCCTCGGCCAAGCAGGCCTCGGCCACGTACGGGCCGTACCAGCCGGACGCCAAGGCGATCACCTACGACCCGGCCCTGGTCCCGGAGGGCGCCAAGGTCGACCTGACCTCGGAGCGGACCAACGGCACCACCAAGATCACCGTCAACCTGCAGGGCCTGGCGCCGGACCGCGAGTACGGCGCGCACGTGCACACCAAGCCCTGCGGGCCCACCGGCGAGGACGCCGGCCCGCACTTCCAGGAGAAGGCCGACCCGGTCACGCCGTCGGTCGACCCGGCCTACGCCAACCCGCAGAACGAGGTGTGGCTGGACTTCCGCACCGACGCGCAGGGCGACGCGACCGCCACGACGGAGGGCACCTGGTCCTTCGACACCCGGCAGGACGCGAAGTCGTTCGTGATCCACGAGACGCCCACGCACACCGAGCCGGGCAAGGCGGGCACCGCCGGCGGCCGCCTGGCCTGCCTCAACGCCGAGTTCTGAGCCCACAGGGGCACCCGCGCGACCGGGTGCCCCTCCTTCGTGCCCAGTTCTTCGACTGACTGCTCAGTCAATGAACTACCCTGGGGGCATGGCCCGACCTCCCGACCCGGAACGCGCCGCCGCCCGGCGCGACGCCATCCTGCGCAGCGCCGCCGCGCTGTTCGCCGAGCGCGGCTTCGAGAGCACCTCGGCCGCGGAGATCGCGAAGGCCGCCGGGCTGAGCTCGGGGAGCGTCTTCTACTACTTCCCCGACAAGCGGGCGGTGTTCCGCGCCCTGTTCGAGGCGGACCTGCCCGCCGCCCGCGAGCTCGTCGCCCGGCACGCCGACGGCGAGGACCCGGTGGCCTCGATCCTGGCGATGGTGGACGCGCTGGCCGCCGAAGCGCTGGACCCGCTGGCCCCGGGGATCCTCGTCGAGGTCCTCCGGCAGGCCGGCAAGGACCCGGAGCTGGCGCGGGTGGTCACCGAGACCGCGCGGGTCCAGCACGAGGGCTTCGCGGCGCTGGTCGAGCGCGGCATCCGCACCGGCGCGATCGACCCCACGCTGGACCCGCACGAGACCGCGCAGTGGATCCAGGTCGTCATCGACGGCGCGTTCGTCAACGCCGACCCGGACCACGACCCGCGCCCGATGCTGCGCCGGATGATCACCCGCTTCCTCTCCCCGCCGCACGACCCCGCCGGAGACGCCGCATGACCGCCACCACCGTCCGCGTGCACCGCGCCGTGCTCTGGGCCCTCGGGCTCGGCTGCGGCGCGCTGGGGCTCGGCCTGGGCTTCCTGGTCAAGCCGCTGGTGCACGGGATCATCGGCCTGGTCGGGGACGCCCCCGGCCCGCTGCGCCTGGCCGCCGCCCTGCCCACCGCCTGGGCCGTCCCGGTGCTCACCGCCGTCGGCCTGGCCGCGGGCGCGTGGCTGGCGGCCGAGGCGAAGCGCGACGCCCTGGAGCTGGTCGTCGACCACGACGGCGTGCACCTGGAGCAGGCTCGCGCCGAGAGGTACCTGCGGCGCGAGGACGTCGCCGCGGTGTTCCTGGACGGCCGGGACCTGGTGTTCCTCGACGCGACCACCCGGCAGCTGGCCCGCCACCGGGCCTCGGACCTGCCTGCGCAGCAGGTCCGCGCGGCCTTCGAGCGCTGCGGCTACCCGTGGGCGGGCACCGCCGACCCGCACGAGGGCGAGTTCCGCACCTGGGTGGACGGCCACCCCGACCTGGACGACGAGGCCCACGGCCTGCTGCGGTCCCGCGCCCGCGCGCTCACCGACGAGCAGCTGGGCACGGCGGCCGAGCTCGCCGACCGGCTCCAGGAGATCGGCGTGGTCGTCCGCGACCGCGGCGGCGCCCAGCAGTACCGCCGCGTCCCGGGCGCCTGACGCCCCCGGCGCACGTCACGACCCGCGACCCGGACAATGGGGGACGTGACCGCGACGCTGAGCAAGCCCGCCCTGAAGATCGGACCGCACGAGGTCGATCCGCCGGTGGTGCTCGCGCCGATGGCGGGGATCACCAACGTCGCCTTCCGCCGGCTGTGCCGCGAGTACGGCGCCGGCCTGTACGTGTGCGAGATGATCACCAGCCGGGCGCTCGTCGAGCGGCACCCCAAGACGCTCGAGATGATCACCTTCGACCCGGACGAGCACCCGCGCTCCATGCAGCTCTACGGCGTCGACCCGGAGACCATGGGCCGCGCGGTCCAGATGATCGTCGACGAGGACCTCGCCGACCACGTGGACATGAACTTCGGCTGCCCGGTGCCGAAGGTGACCCGCAAGGGCGGGGGCTCCGCGCTGCCGTACAAGCGGCGGCTGTTCGCCGAGATCGTGCGCGCCGCGGTGCGCGCCGCCGAACCGGCCGGGATCCCGGTGACGGTGAAGTTCCGCATCGGCATCGACGACGACCACACCACCTACCTCGACGCGGGGCGGCTGGCCGAGGACAACGGCGCGGCGGCGGTCGCGCTGCACGGCCGCACCGCCGCCCAGCGCTACTCGGGCACCGCGGACTGGTCGGCCATCGCCCGGCTCAAGGAGCACGTCACGACCATCCCGGTGCTCGGCAACGGCGACGTCTTCAGCGCCGGCGACGCGCTGCGGATGATGTCCGAGACCGGGTGCGACGGGGTCGTGGTCGGGCGCGGCTGCCTGGGCCGCCCGTGGCTGTTCCGCGACCTGCAGGCCGCCTTCGCCGGCCAGCCGGTCCCGCCCGGGCCGAAGCTCGGCGAGGTCGCCGCGGTCCTCCGCAGGCACGCCGAACTGCTCGCCGAGCACATGGGCGAGGAGAAGGGCGTGCGCGACCTGCGCAAGCACATGTCGCAGTACCTCCGCGGCTTCCCGGTGGGCTCGGAGCTGCGGCAGCAGTTCGGCCTGGTGTCGAGCCTGGCGCAGCTGGACGACCTGCTGGCCCAGCTCGACCCGGACGTGCCGTTCCCGGCCGACGCCGAGGGCCCGCGCGGCCGCCAGGGCTCGGCGAGCAAGGTCGTGCTCCCGGAGGGCTGGCTCGACGACCCGGACGACATCACCGTGCCCACCGCGGCCGAGATCGACCACAGCGGCGGCTGATCCCGCGGCGCCACACCGACGAGGACCCACGGACCACCAGGAGCCCCGGGTGCCGGACACCGTTGTGCACGACCGACCCCGCCGCCGCGCAGGCGTCCTCACCGGCGCGGTCCTCGTCGTCGCCGCGTGCGCGCCACCGCAGGAACCTCCCGCCCCGACCGCGCTGGCCGAGCAGTACTTCGCGGACAACAACGCCGCCGCGCGCTCCGGTCCTGAGGCGCAGCAGGAGTTCTTCCGCCGCACGCAGCACCCGGACTTCACCGACCAGGCCTGTGAACTCGGTGACACCACGGTGGAACTGGACCCGGCGATGTCCACGCTGCGCCCCGACCCCGGCTTCGCGCCGGACGGGCGGCGGCCGCGCGGCGAGGTCTGGGTGGTCGGTGTCGAGGTGACCACGCGCACCGCGGGAACCGTGACGGGCCACCAGATCGGGTCGCAGCACCTCGTGCTGCTGGACGGCCGGATCCGCGCGTTCGCGCCTTGCCCCAGCGGGTGATCGTCGATGTGGTCACACCGCGGTAACCCCCGCCGCGCCCGCAGCGATCACACATTGATGCAGCGTCGCCGAAGCGGTGTTGATCTGCTGGTCCGTGCGGGTGGGTCCGGAGCGATTCACTTCCACATCCACCCCACGCCCGGTACACATCACAGGCAGCTGGGGTTTCGGCGACGCTCGGCAGTTCGTACCAAGGCCAGGGGGTCAGCCGGTTGAGCGAATTGAGCGACGGGCGGGTCAGACCAGCTCAAGCGATCCGTCGCACCCGACGACACCACGGACGGGAGGTGAGTGCGATGACCGGACTGCGCCACGGTGTGGCTGGCCCGGAACCTCTGCGCGACAACGACGCGCCCGTGCTGCCTCCCGGCCGCCGCTCCCGCCAGGACCTGCTGAACGGGCCCGGCATGGCGGAGATGCACGAGTCGATCGCGAGCCTGATGGCCTCGCGCGGCCAGTGGCGCCAGGCGTACCACCACCTGCGCACCTCGATGGACCTGCGGTCGCGCGCCGACGCCCCGCGCGTGCCGGAGCAGCTGCGGCACGAGGTCAACCGGCTGCGCCGCGAGCACGCCGAAGCCCGCGAGCAGAGCCTGCGGGACAGCCTCACCGCCAGCTACAACCGCCGGTACCTGGACGAGCGGCTGGCCGACCTGCTCACCGAGCACGCCGGCTCCGACGCCGGGCTGGCGGTCGCGCTGGTGGACCTGGACTGGTTCAAGCAGGTCAACGACACCTACGGCCACCTGCTCGGTGACCGGGTGCTGCAGCGGGTGGTGGACCTGCTGCAGCAAGCACTGCCCAGCGGCGCGTTCTGCGCCCGCTACGGCGGGGAGGAGTTCGTCCTCGTGCTGCCGGACGTGGAACCGGCGGAAGCCGTGGCGGTGTGCGAGAACGCCCGTTCCCTGGTGGAGCGCTACCCGTGGTCGCAGATGGCCCCGGGGCTGCGGGTGACGATCAGCATCGGCGTGGCGCACGAGCACACCTCGTCCGAGCCCGAGCCGGTCTCCGCCGAGCAGCAGCTGATCAGCGCGGACGCGTTGCTCTACGCGGCGAAGCAGGCGGGGCGCAACGCGGTCGCCCACCGGATCGGGCCGGAGGTCCGGCTCGCCGGGAAGGCCGCTGAGCGACGAGGAACACACCCGCACGCCGTGACCGGTCACTGATCGCGACCGAGAGGTGGCACTCGGTGTGATCAACTGCTGTTGACCCGGGCAAACGGCATAGCACGGTTGCTCGAATCCGACGAGGTGGCAGAGTAGATCGTGCACTGATTGTGAAGAAATTGTCGGCCCTATCGTCAGTTCGGGCGATCGGCCGTACTATCTCGGAGGCGCCGTCCGATACACGTCGGGGGGTATCGAGCGCGCCGGCTCCGCACAGACCGTTGGCTTTCACAGGTGGGAGGGAAGACGCGTGCCGCAGGACCCCCGGCATGGTGAAGTCGGGCACCGACGTTCCCGCCCGGATTCCGACGTGGACAGCGGTTCCCCCGCAACGGGTCGACGTCGCCGCGCGCTGAGCGAAGACGGCACCGGTGGCACTCGGGTCATCGACCTGCTCTCCAAGCACGGCAAGGCCCCCGGTGGCTCCCACCACCGCCGCGCGGCCGAACCCGAACCCCCGCAGGCGCAGCAGCCGCGCCGCACCCGACCGCCGCAGCCCGCGCCCGGCCCGGTCGCACCGCCGGACGCCGCGGAACCGGCCGCGCGCCCCCAGGACTCCGCGCCCCGCCGCCGCCCGGCTCCACAGAACCGCCCCAGCACTCCGCCGCCCGGCTGGACGCCGCCCGCGGGCGGGCGTCCCCCGCAGGCGGCCGAGCCGCGCCGGCGCCAGGACACGCCACCGCCGCCGAGCCGTCGGCCGCGGTCCGGTGGCGCGGCAGCCGCTTTCGCCGGTGGCGCCGCCGCCCGCGGCGCACGACCGGACGGCGCGCCGCCGAACGGCGTCCCGCCCAGGGGGACGCCGCCGAACGGCACCCCGCTCAACGGCGTGCCGCGCGGTGGCACCCCGCCCCAGGGCACGCCGTTCAGCGGCACGGCTCCCGAGCCGCCCGGTGCCGCACCGCGCCGGCCCGAGGCGCCCGGTGCCGAGGCGACGCGCATCAACCAGGCCCTGAGCGGTGGCGCTCCGGCCGCGCCGCCGCGCCCGCCGCGCCGACCGGTCCCGCCGCCGGTGAACGAGGACCTCGAGGCGACCACCCAGCACGCACCGGTTCCCCCCGCGCCGCCGCGCAGCGAGGGGTCCTCCGTCGGCTCGCGGCTGAACCCCGACAACCAGGAGACCAAGCTCGCCACGCCCGTGGCGCCGGCGAACGCCGCCGAGGAGACCGCGATCGTCGCGCCCGCGGACGACCTCGACGAGCTGGCGGACGAGGCCGACGAGCTGGACGAGCTCGACCAGGACTCCGCGGACGACGAGGAGGAACTGGACGAGAGCCGCAAGGCCGACATCGAGGAGATCGACGCCACCCTCGCCCGGTTCTCCGCGGTGCACGACGAGATCGCCGCCGAGGAAGCGGCCCGCCGCAAGAAGTACGCGTGGCTGCTCGGCAAGCGCAAGGAACCCGAGCTCGGCACCGACATGCCCTTCGACTTCCACGAAGGACGGGACGGGCAGTCCCGGATGGAGTGGAAGCGCAAGCAGCGCAAGCGCCGCACCAACATCATCGTGATGGCGGTCGCGGTGGCCGCCTCGCTGTCGGTGTTCCTGACGCTCGGTTTCGCTTGGGGCGCCACGACGTTCTGGGGCCCGGAGTCCATCGCGGCGCTCGACCCGGAGTCCGACTCCATCAAGGAGGTCACCAAGCAGACCGGTGACCAGAACTTCCTGCTGGTCGGTTCGGACAGCCGCGCCGGGGCCAAGCCCGAGGACGGCGTGGGCACCGAGGAAGAGACCCAGGGCGCCCGCGCGGACACCACGATGATCGCGCACATCCCGGCCGACCGGAGCCGCGTGGTCCTGGTGTCGTTCCCGCGCGACCTGCAGGTGGACCTGCCCTCGTGCGAGCGCTGGGACCCCAAGACCGGCCAGTACACCGGGGAGCAGCTCCCGCCCCAGGAGGACGTCCGGCTCAACTCGGCGTACGCGCTGGGCGGTCCGCTGTGCACCACGAAGGTCATCCAGCAGATCTCCGGGCTGCGGGTGGACAGCTTCCTCGGCATCGACTTCAACGGCTTCAAGTCGATGGTGGACGCCGTGCACGGCGTCGAGATCTGCACCGAGATCCCGATCGTGGACGAGACGCTCGGCACCGTGATCCCCGAGGCGGGCCGGCACACCATCAGCGGTGACCAGGCGCTGAACTACGTGCGCGCCCGCAAGGTCTACGGTGACGGCACTTCGGACTACGGCCGGATGCAGCGCCAGCAGTTGTTCCTGTCCGCGCTGCTGCGCAAGGTGATGTCCGGCCAGGTGCTGCTCGACCCGGGCAAGCTGAGCGAGTTCGTCAAGGCGGTCAGCGCCAACACCTTCGGCGAGAACATCGGCGTGGACCGACTGATGGACCTCGGCCAGCAGCTGCAGGGCCTGGACCCCAGCCGGGTCACCTTCATCACCGTGCCCACCGTGGGCTACCCGAACGAGCAGGGCATGGAGGAGCTGCGCGAGGACGACACCCGCGCGCTGTTCCAGGCGATCCTCGACGACAAGCCGATCGGTCCCGAGGCCGGTCCGCAGCAGGTCGCCGGCCAGCTGCCCAGCGGTGGCGGCGCGAGCTTCCACCAGCAGCCGGCGGACCCGTCGCAGCCGGACGAGCCGGAGGTCCCGAGCGGCCTGTCCACGGTGAACGCCGGCACCGACCTCTGCGGCTGAGGCTCGTGAGCGCGTGAACCGGCTGGAGCCGGTCTGCGCACTCACGACGCCAGCTGCCCCTCATGGCGTGTTCACCGGTGGTTCACCACGGGGCACCCTGCCGGACGGCCGCTGGAAGTACTCTGGGCGGCATGCGTGAGGTCTACCAGGAACAGCTCGGCGAGCTCGCCGAAGAACTCGCTTCGATGTCGGCCATGGTCGGCACCGCCATGGAGCGCGCCACCAAGGCTCTCCTGGAGGCCGACCTGGAGCTCGCCGAGCGGGTCATCGAGGACGACACCCAGGTCGACGAGGCGCGGGCCCGCGCCGAGGAGCACGCCTTCGGCCTGCTGGCGCTGCAGGCCCCGGTCGCCGGCGACCTGCGCACGGTCATCTCCACCATCCACACCGCCGAGGACCTGGAGCGGATGGGCGACCTGGCGCTGCACGTGGCCAAGACCGCGCGCCGCCGCCACCCGAACGCGGTGCTCCCGCCGGACGTGCAGCCGTACTTCGCCGAGATGGGCCGCATCGCGGTCAAGCTCGCCGGCCGCGCGCGGGACGTCATCCAGACCCAGGACGTGGAGGCCGCGCGGGGTCTGGAGGAGGACGACGACGAGATGGACGACCTCCACCGCCACCTGTTCACCGTGATGATGAGCCCCGAGTGGGAGCACGGCGTGGCGGCCGCGGTCGACGTGACGCTGCTCGGCCGGTTCTACGAGCGCTTCGCCGACCACGCGGTGTCGGTGGCTCGCCGGGTGGTGTTCATCGTGACCGGGAAGATGCCGAACGCCTGAGCCGTCGCCGCAGGTCACCGACTCGCTGCCGGGGAAGTATTAGTAGTCGCTCTCGACACTCGATGCTGTCATCGTCCTGTGCGATCCTGGTCCGGGTGAGACGGAACCGAACTGCGGCCGATGGGGTGCCCGATGCGCGGTAGTCCGACCGTGCACAGACGACGCCTGGGCAGCGAGCTGCGGCGGCTGCGCGAGGCCGCGGGCCGCACGCACCGCGAGGTCGCCGCCCACCTGGACTGCTCCCAGGGCAAGATCAGCCAGATCGAGCTCGGCCGGGTCCCCGTCCGCACCTCGGACGTGCGGTTGATGGCCGAGTTCTACGGCGCGACCGCCGAGCAGCTCGCCGCGCTGGTGGACCTCGCGCAGGACTCCAAGCAGCGCGGCTGGTGGCAGCAGTACCCGAGCACCGCGCAGCGCCCGGGGCTGCAGACCTACCTCGGCCTGGAGACCGCCGCGAAGGCGGTGAGCTGCTACGGCGCGGACCCGCTGCCGGAGCTGCTGCAGACCGCCGACTACAGCCGCGCCCTGCTCACCGCGGACGCGCAACCGCGCACGGCGGAGGAGCTGCAGGAGCGGCTCACCGTGATCTCGACGCGCCAGCAGCGGTTGCTCGGCGAGCAGCCGCTGGAGCTGTGGGCGGTGCTGGACGAGGCCGCGCTGCGGCGCGCGGTCGGCGGCCCCGGGGTGATGCGCCAGCAGCTGGAGCACCTGGTGCTGCTCGGCTACCGGCGCAACGTGACCATCCAGGTGCTGCCGTTCCGGGTGGGCGGGCACCCGCTGATGGGGGACCGGATCGCGGTGTTCTCGTTCCCGGACGAGGCCGACCCGCAGGTGGTGCACCTCGGTGACTCGGCGAACTCCCGGTTCCTCGACAAGCCGGCCGACACCGCGGACTACCTCAAGGCCTTCGAGCGGGTCTGCGCCCGAGCCCTCACCCCCAAGGACTCCAGCGCCTTCATCTCCGCCGTCGCCGACGAACTCCCCGGCTGAGGGCTCACCCGGTCGCGCCGGGGGGCATCGGCAGCGACCTGCCAGGTCCGCGGCGCAGGACCGAGCCCACAGCCCCCGGCAGGACTGCGGGCCCCAGCGGCGAGCGGAGGGCCGGCGGTTCCCCCGTCCCGGGCCTCCGGGCGCTGCTCCGGATCAGCCGAAACGGCCGGAGATGTAGTCCTCGGTGGCCTTCTGGGACGGGTTGGAGAAGATCTTGCCCGTCTCGTCGATCTCCACCAGCTGGCCCGGCTCGCCCACCGCGCGCAGGTTGAAGAACGCGGTCTGGTCGCTCACCCGCGCCGCCTGCTGCATGTTGTGGGTGACGATGACGATCGTGTAGTCCTGCTTGAGGTTCGCGATGAGGTCCTCGATCGCCAGCGTCGAGATCGGGTCCAGCGCCGAGCACGGCTCGTCCATCAGCAGCACGTCCGGGCGCACCGCGATGGCCCGCGCGATGCACAGCCGCTGCTGCTGACCACCGGAGAGGCCGCCGCCCGGCTTGTTCAGCCGGTCCTTGACCTCGTCCCACAGGTTGGCGCCGCGCAGCGCCTGCTCGGCGACCTCGTCGAGCTTCTTCTTGTCCTTCTCGCCCGCCAGCTTCAGGCCGGCCACCACGTTGTCCCGGATCGACATCGTCGGGAACGGGTTGGCCCGCTGGAACACCATGCCGATGGTCTTGCGCACCTGCACCGGGTCCACGTCGCTGGCGTAGATGTCCTCGCCGTCGAGCATCACCTTGCCCTCGACGCGGGTGCCCGGGACCACCTCGTGCATCCGGTTCAGCGCGCGCAGCACGGTCGACTTGCCGCACCCGGACGGACCGATGAAGGCCGTGACGCTGCGGGCGGGCACCTGCAGGGTCACGTCCTGCACGGCGTGGAACTTGCCGTAATACAGGTTCAGGTCCTTGATGTCGAGACGCTTGGCCATGTTTCGGTCCCTACTTCGTCTTGATCGCGAAGAGCTTCGACAGCAGCGACGCGACCAGGTTGATCAGCATGATGACGATGACGAGGGTCAGCGCGGCGCCCCACATCCGGTAGTCACCGGCCTCCGTGCCGGTGCTGCGCTCCATGTAGATGGTCAGCGGCAGCGACGCCAGTTCGCCCTGGAACAGGTTGAAGTTGATCGACGAGGAGTAGCCGACCAGGATCAGCAGCGGTGCGGTCTCGCCCAGCACGCGGGCCAGGCCGAGCATGATGCCGGTCAGGATGCCGGACAGCGCCGTGGGCAGCACGATCTTCACGATCGTCTTCCACTTCGGCAGGCCGAGCGCGTACGCCGCCTCGCGCAGCTCGTCCGGCACGATCAGCAGCATGGTCTCGGTGACCCGGACGACCACCGGGACCATGAGCAGCAGCAGCGCCAGCGCCACCGCGAACCCGCTGCGGGTGAAGCCCAAGGTGGTGATCCACAGCGCGTAGATGAACAGGCCGGCCACGATCGACGGCAGGCCGCTGAGGACGTCCACCATGAACGTGGCCACCTTCGCGAACCGCGACTGCCGCCCGTACTCGACCAGGTAGATGCCGACCATGATGCCCAGCGGCACCGAGATCACCAGGCACACCAGGCCTTCGAGCAGGGTGCCGACCAAGGCGTGGTAGATGCCGCCGCCGAAGTCCTCGGGCAGCAGGCCGTTGAACGAGTGGGTCCACCAGGTGGTGCTGAGCACCGGCGTGAGGCCGCGCTCCAGCAGCGTCCACAACACCCACAGCAGCGGGACCACGGCGATGACGAACGCCGCGGCGAACAGCGTGGTGGCGAGGTTGTTCTTGAACTTGCGCGCGAAGCTGATGCGCTGGAACGCCGGGGGCGTGGCCGGCTGCTCCACGTCAGCGGTGTCGGTCCTCATGCCTTCCCCTTGCCGCTGGCGCTCTCGATCCAACGCGCGATGGCGTTGACGGCGAAGGTGATGACGAACAGCACCAGCCCCGCCGCGATGTAGGCGCCGACCTGCATGTTGTTGTTGAACTCCGCGGAGCCCAGCGCGATCTTGGAGGCGAACGTGGCGCCGGCGTCGAAGATGCTGTAGCCGGGCGGGGCGCTGGTGGAGCTGAGGATGATGGTCAGCGCCATCGTCTCGCCCAGCGCGCGGCCCAGGCCCAGCATCGAGCCGCCGATGAACCCGTTGCGGCCGAACGGCCACACCGTGGTCCGCACGACCTCCCACTGGGTGGCGCCGAGCGCGAGCGCGCCCTCGATCTGCTGGTTGGGGGTCCGGGCGAAGACCTCGCGGGTGACGCCGGTGATCGTCGGGATGATCATCACGGCGAGCACGATGCCGGCGGTGAAGATGTCGGTGCCCAGGCCCATCGGGCGCACGTTGCCCTCGGCGAACAGCGGGATCCAGCCGAGGTACTCGTTCAGCCACAGGGCCACCGGCCGCAGCACCGGCCCGAGGACCATGAAGCCCCACAGGCCGTAGACCACCGACGGCACCGCCGCCAGCAGGTCGACGATGTAGGCGAACGGCCGGGCCAGGCTGCGCGGGGCGTAGCGGGTGAGGAACAGGGCGATCCCGCAGGACAGCGGCATCGCGATGACCAGCGCGACCAGCGAGCTGGCCACGGTCACCCAGGCCAGGTCGAGGATGCCGAACTTCAGGCTGTCCGGGTCGCGGGTGTCCCACTCCCGGCTGAACAGGAAGTTCGCCTCGTTGACCTGCAGCGACGGCACGGCGCGGATGAGCAGGAAGATCGCGATCGCGGCGATCAGGGCGACCATGAAGGCGCCGGAGGCCGTGGCGATGGTGGAGAACACGCGGTCGCCGAGCCGGTGCGTCTTGCCCGCGGAGGTGTCGGGAGCGGAAATGGGAGCCTCCGGTCCAGAGCTGGGCGCCGACGCGCCCCGCGAGGCACCGGGAACGGTGTCCGCGGGGCGCAGATCGGCTCTCGTCGAGTCGGTCACTGCTGTTCGCAGCCTCTCACTTCGTCGGTTCGACCCGTTGTTCGACCAGGTCGGGTGCGACCCAGGTCAAGTCAGGAGATCGCGTTGACGGCCTCGAGGACCTTGGACTTGAAGCCGTCCGGCAGCGGCACGTAGCCGGACGCCTGGAGCTGCTCGGGGTCGGCGTGCGCCGCGACCGTGAGGAACGCCTTGACCGACTTCGCGGTCTCCGGGTCGTAGCCCTTGGAGCACACGATCTCGTAGGTGTTCAGCACGATCGGGTAGACGCCGGGCTGCTCGTTGCCGTAGATCGACTCGAGGCGGACGCGCAGGTCGTGCCCCTCGCCCTCGATCTCGGCGCTCTCGATGGCCTTGGCGACGTTCTCGGTGGTCAGCTCGACCGGGCCCGCACCGCTGTCGATCTTGGCCTGGCCCAGGCCGAGGTTCTTGGCGAACGACCACTCGACGTAGGTGAGGGCGCCCGGGGTGGCCTTCACCGACTGCGACACCTGGTCGCTGCCCTCCCGGCCCTGGCCGACGCCCGGCCCGCCCTGGAAGGTCTTGCCCTTGCCGGTCCAGGAGCCGCCGGTGGCGGTGGCCAGGTACTTCTGGAAGTTCTCCGTGGTGCCGGACTCGTCGGAGCGGAAGAACGGGACGATGTCGGTGGCCGGCAGCTGCGCGCCCGGGTTCAGCGCCTGGATCGCCGGGTCGTCCCACTTCGTGATCTGGCCCTGGTAGATCTTGGCGATGACGTCGGCGTTGAGGGTCAGGTCGGTGACGCCCTCGAGGTTGTAGGCGATGGCGACCGGGCCGAAGACCATCGGCAGGTTCCACGCCGGGTTGCCCCCGCAGCGCTGGGCGGCCTCGGCGACCTCGCCCTTCTCCTCGCTCAGCGGTGAGTCGGAGCCGCCGAAGTCGACCTGGCCCGCGGTGAAGGCGGCCACGCCCTTGCCGGACCCGGACTTGGTGTAGTTGACGTTCTCCTCGCACTTGAGGCCGTAGTCACGGGCGAAGACGTCGACCGCGTTCTTCTGCGCCGAGGAGCCCTCTCCCGAGACCGACTTGGTGCCGCACTCCACCTGCAGCGACTGCAGGGCCGGGTTGCCGCCGCCCGGCGGGACGTTCTGGTCGGTGCCGCAGCCGGCGAGCACGAGCGCGCCCGCGGTGAGAACGGCCGACGCAGCGCTGTGCCGCTTGATCGTCACTTCGCTCCTCCACTCGGAAAGGACCTGCGCGGGCGCGGCGGGCCCGGTCCGCCCGTGCTCCCAGCCGCCCAGACACGGACGTTAAGGAGCCGGGGTGGACGGCCCTCGCCATCGAGGTGAACGCGAGGTGAACAAGGCACGCTTAGTAAGCAGACGCACATCCCTCCGGGGGAACCGAACGAGAATTGCGGTGACGCACCGCACGGCGGCGATCACCGTCCGAATTGCACGTCCACGTCCCACTTCTCGAACCCCAACCGCCGGTACACCGAGACCGCGGGGGCGTTGTCCGCCTCGACGTACAACATCACCCGCGGGCACCCAGTGTCGTGGAGGTGCCGCAATCCGGCCACCGTGAGTGACCGCCCCAGGCCGCCGCCCTGCGCGTCCGGGTCGACGCCGACGACGTAGACCTCCCCGGTGCCGTCGGGGTGCACCTTCGTCCAGTGGAAGCCGAGCAGCTGGTCGCGCTCGTCCACGGCGAGGAAGAAGCCGGCCGGGTCGAACCAGTCCTCGCGCTCCTTGACCCGCAGGTCCTGCTCGGTCATCCCGCCCTGCTCGGGGTGCCAGGAGAACGCCCGGTGGTTGACCGCGACCACGGCGGCCTCGTCGCGGTCCGGCCGGAAGGTGCGCAGCCGCACGCCCTCGCGCAGCTCGACCTCCGGCAGCTCCGGTTCGGCCAGGTCCCGTCCCATCCGCCACAGCTCGCGGGGACGGCTGAACCCGTACCGCTCGGCCAGCCGCACCGCGCCCGGGAGCTCGCCGTGCGACCAGATCCGCAGCTTGGCCGTGTCCGGGGCGGGGTCGAGGGACAGCTCCGCGCGCTCCAGCAGCGCCTCGACCAGGCGCGTGCCCGCGCCCTTGCGGCGGTGGTCGGGGTCCACGGCCAGCTCGGCGACCAGCTGGCCGGTCGTCCCCTCGTGCTCGGTGTCCAGGTGCGCGTACCCGATGAGGGCGTCGGTGTGGGTGTCCCGCAGCACGAAGTGCTCGGAGCGGACGTCGGCCTGCACCGGCTCGATCTGCCGGGTGAGGTCGCGGTGCGCCTTCAGGCGCAGGATCACGTGTTCGCCGACGGGCGCCACCCCGTCGGCCTTCTCGGTCTTGTCGAGCAGGCCCATGACCTCGGCCGCTTCGCTGCTGTCCAGTCCATTCCGCCACGTCAGCTGCACGCCCCCGACGTTACCCAGCCCCGCGCGCCCGTGGCGCACGCCGAGCGCTTGCGGTGCGCGCGGGGCCCGGTCGAGAGTGGTGCGACCGGTCTGGAAGCGAGGACACGTGCCCCCACTGCACCGACGGCTGACCACGGCGGACGCCGTGGTGATCGGCCTCGGCTCCATGATCGGAGCGGGGTTGTTCAGCGCCTTCGCCCCGGCTGCGGCAGCGGCGGGCTCGGCGCTGCTGGTCGGCTTGCTGCTGGCGGCGGTCGTCGCGTTCTGCAACGCGAGCAGCTCGGCCGCGCTGGCCGCGCTGCACCCGGCGGCGGGCGGCACCTACGTGTACGGCCGGGAACGCCTCGGCCCGCTGTGGGGCTTCCTGGCGGGCTGGGGCTTCGTGATCGGCAAGACGGCCTCCTGCGCGGCGATGGCCCTCACCGCCGCCGAGTACCTGGTGCCGGACCACGCCGGGCCCGTCGCGGCGGTGTTCGCCGCCGCCCTGGGCGCGGTGAACTGCGCCGGCATCACGCGCACCGCGAGGCTCGCCCGCGTCCTGCTCGCGCTGACGCTCGCCGCGCTGGCCGCGTCACTGCTCGCGGTGTGGCTCGGCGGCGCCTCGGCGCCCGCCTCGGCGCTGCCGCCCGCACCGCTGGGCGTGCCGCAGGCCGCCGGTCTGCTGTTCTTCGCCTTCGCGGGCTACGCCCGCATCGCGACGCTCGGCGAGGAGGTCCGCGACCCGGAGCGCACGATCCCGCGCGCCATCCCGCTCGCGCTCGGGATCGTGGTGTGCCTGTACGTCGTGGTGGGGAGCACGCTGCTGGTGGCCCTCGGGCCGCGTCTCGCGACGTCGTCGGCCCCGCTGGCCGACGCGGTGCGCGCGGGCGACCTGCCGCAGCTCGCGCCGTTCGCCGTGGTCGGCGCCGGGGTGGCGGCGCTCGGCGCCCTGCTCGCGCTGCTCGCCGGGGTGGGCCGGACGACGCTGGCGATGGCCCGGGAGGGGGACCTGCCCGCGCCGCTGGCCGCGGTGCACCCGCGCTTCGCCACCCCGCACCGCGCGGACCTGCTGGTCACCGCGGCGGTGGTGGTGCTGGTGCTGCTCGTGGACCTGCGCGGCGCGATCGGGTTCTCGTCGTTCGGGGTGCTGGTCTACTACGCCATCGCCAACGCCGCGGCGCTCACCCTGCGGCCCGACCAGCGCTGGTTCCCCCGCGTCCTCCCGGCCCTGGGCCTGGCGGGCTGCGCGGTACTCGCCCTCACCCTGCCCTGGACCTCGGTCCTCGCAGGCCTCACCTGCTTCGCCGTGGGCACGACCCTCCGCACCTGGCACCACCGACGGGCACGGTGACCAGACGTTCACACCACCGGACCAGACGTTCACGACACCGGACCGGACGTTCACGCCACCGGAACGTCCTCTCGACACACCACCGGCGTGTCGGACCCCGACACGCCGACAGATGGGGACAACCACCGTCCGCTGTGGACAGAGACGCAACTTCAATGAGGTTTTTTCAACTTGGTGTCTGGTTGGGTGGGTGTGGCGTGTCGGTGCGGGGAAAGTGGTGAAGCTCCTGGTAGCTGGGTTGTCGACCAAGATCAAACCAGCGCGCCAGGAGCTTCGGGTGTTGTTGTATCCGTCGACGATCGATCTGTCCACTACCACGCTGCGGTATGTCGCCGACCTGCTGCGGGCGCACCGCAGGGCTGTGGGGTCGCGGTGGCGCAAGCTGGCTGCCCATGAGCAGGCACGACTGGTGCTGGCGTTTCTGCGGCATGGCGACACCTACGCGCGGCTGGCCGCCGGGTTCGGCATCGGGGTGGCCACCGTCTACCGCTACATCCACGAAACCACCCGGCTGCTGGCCGGGCGTGCCCCCTCGCTGCAGGCGGCGTTGTGGCGGCTGGCCTGGACGCACAACAACTTCGCCATCCTCGACGGCACCGAGATCCGCATCAACCGTGTGGCGGCCAACCGCCCGTTCTACTCCGGCAAACACCGCCATCACGCCATCAACCTGCAAGGACTCACCGACCCCTACGGCAGGTTGATCTGGATCTCACCGGGCCTGCCCGCCGGGTCGGTCAACGACACCAGCGCCGCCCGCGCCCACCGCATCCCCGAGCTGGCCGAGAAAGCCGGGATCTGGCTGCTGGCCGACCGCGGCTACCACAAACTCGCGCCCGGCGTGATCACCCCCTACAAGAGCTGGCACGGGCCCCTGACCACGCCCTACACCGACGCCAACACCGCCCACGCCCGCATCCGCTGCCACGGCGAACGCGGCTTCGCCACCCTCAAGAACTGGCACGTCCTCGACCGCGTCCGCTGCAGCCCCCACCACGTCACCACCCTCGCCCAAGCCATCCTCACCCTCGAACACCAAACACGATGAAAAAACCTCATTTGAAATCGCACGTCCAACCTCAATGGCAGTTGCGGACGACGACGGGCGAGGTGTGGGGATGGCCTCAGGTGGCCGGGACGGTTGCGCGGTCCGGGGTGGCCGTCGCCGTGGCCTCGGCCTCCTCGGCTTCGACCGGGTTGGTGGGGCGGGCGGGACGGACGAACTTGTAGCCCACGTTGCGGACCGTGCCGATCATCGCGTCGTGCTCCGGACCCAGCTTCGCGCGCAGCCGCCGGACGTGGACGTCCACGGTGCGGGTGCCGCCGAAGAAGTCGTAGCCCCACACCTCCTGCAGCAGCTGGGCGCGGGTGAACACCCGGCCCGCGTGCTGGGCCAGGTACTTGAGCAGCTCGAACTCCTTGTAGGTGAGCTCCAGCGCCCGGCCCTTCAGCCGCGCGGTGTAGGTGGACTCCTCGATCACCAGGTCACCGACGGTCAGCGTCCCGTCACCGCTGCCGGCCGCGTCGCCGCGCCGCGAGGTGAGCAGGCGCAGCCGCGCGTCGACCTCCGCCGGGCCGGTGCTCGGCAGCAGGATCTCGTCGACCCCCCACTCCGCGCTGATCGTCACCAGCCCGCCCTCGTTGACCAGGGCGACCACCGGCACGTCACCGGCCGACAGCAGACGGCACAGGTCGCGGGCACCGGCCAGGTCGGTGCGGGCGTCGACCACGATCACGTCGTGCGCACCGCCCGGCAGGACCGAGCCCGGGTCGGCCGGCAGCACGCGCACCCGGTGCGGCAGCAGCGAGAGCGCCGGCAGGGCGCTGTCGCAGTCCGGTTCACTGGTGAGAAGCAGCAGTTCGGAGCTCATCTGGAGGGCCTCCGTCCCCAAGGCGGGAACCCGACGTCCGGTCAGCGATTGGCCAGCCGCACGGGCGCATGACTCGGCGTCGTTGCCTGTGGATGGCAAGGAGAATAACCGACATGCGCTCGAAAAACCCAGGTCCGACGGGCCGCGTCACATTTGTGAACGGCAGTGGACGCCGTGTTTCACCCATGTGTCGTCCCCGCCCGGTGGCGCTGTCGGCCGCCGACGGCACCGCGCTGTGCGGCCTGCTGCTGCCCGGTCCTGGGCTGCCCGCCGACCTGGGGTTCGTGGTCGGGCACGGCTTCACCAACCACACCCGCAAGCCCGCGATGCAGCGGATCGTGCACCGGCTGGCCCGGCACGCCCCGGTGCTCGCGGTCGACTTCCGCGGCCACGGCAGGTCCGGCGGCCGCACCACCGTCGGCCCGGCCGAGGCGCTGGACATCGACGCCGCCGCGGCGCGACTGCGCGAGCTCGGCTGCCGCACGATCGTCACGATCGGCTTCTCGCTCGGCGGGTCCGTGGTGCTCCGACAAGCCGCGCTGGGCACGCCGCCGGACGCGGTGGTCGCGGTGAGCAGCCCCGCCCGCTGGTGGGTGCGCGACACGCCCGCGATGCGCCGGGTGCACTGGCTGCTGGAACAGCCGCACGGCCGGTGGAGCGCCCGGCTGCTCGGCGTCCGCCTCGCCCCGCCCTGGACCGAGGTGCCGGTCTCGCCGATCGAGCTGGTCTCCCGCATCCGAGTGCCGCAGCTCATCGTGCACGGTGCGCAAGACCACTACTTCCCGGCGGCCGACGCGGTCGCGCTCAGCGAAGCGGGCGGCGGCGAGTTGTGGCTGGAAGAGGGCATGCGGCACGCCGAGAGCGCGACCACCCCGGACTTGGTGGACCGCATCGCGCGGTGGGCGGCCGTTACAGTGGGCCCACCCGATCGTGGCGACCGCTAGCGCGCCACCGCCCGTCCGCCGCCCTCGACAGAACGGACCGCTCGGTGAAGAAGCTCGTCATCGCTCTCGTGATCGTGGTGGGCCTGCTGGTCGCGGCCGACTTCGGCGGCGCGGCCATCGCCGAGTACCAGGTCTCGAAGAAGGTCGCCGAGCAGATGCGGCTGCGCGAGAACCCCGAGGTGCGGATCAACGGCTTCCCGTTCCTCACCCAGGTCATCGCCGGCAACTACCGCGACGTGCAGCTGGCCGCCGACGCGGTGCAGGCGGGCCCGTTCAACGAGGTCGGCATCGAGGCCGACCTGCACGGGGCGAAGGTGTCCACGTCCGAGCTGATCGCCGGCACCGCCGACCGCATCACCGTCGACGAGCTGGTCGGCCGGGTGAAGCTCCGGGCCTCCGACGTGGCCCGGCTGATCGGCATCCAGGACCTCACCATCGACCCGGCCACCAAGGACGCGCTGGCCGACGACGACGGCTCGCTCAGCGCCGCCGACGAGCAGCTCGCGGCCGGCACCGACCGCACCAAGGCGGTGGTGCAGCTCGACGGCACCGTGAACATCGCGGGCTCGGACAACAAGGTGCGGGTCATCGCGGTGCTGTCGCTGGTCGGCGGCACGATGCAGATCGAGCCGCGCAAGCTGGAGCTGAACAACAGCACCTTCGGCGCGATCGAGCTGCCGCCGATCTTCGAGAAGTCGGTGCTGGACCAGTTCAGCACCACCCTCGACCCCGGCGTGCTGCCGTTCGAGGTCGAGCCCACCGGGGTGCGCGCCGAGCGCGGCGCGCTGGTCGTCGAGGGCGTCGCCACCGACGTGACGATCAGCGGGGACGGGGTGACCACCGAGTGAGCCCGGGCGTTGCGGCCCTGCTGGTGGCCGTGGCCGCGACGCTGCTCGGCGGCGCGGTCTGGAAGGCCCGGCAGGGCAAGGTCCGCACGAACAACGGCGGGGAGAACGTGACCGACCTACTGCCCGAGGCGCTGCGGCAGCGCCTCGACGACGCGCCGGACGCGGCGGTGACGCTGCTGCAGCTGTCCACGACCTTCTGCGCCCCGTGCCGCCACACCCGGATCCTGCTCAGCGACTTCGCGCAGCGCACCGACGGGGTGCGGCACGTGGAGGTCGACCTCACCGACCACCCGGAGTGGTCCACGCCGCTGCGCGTGCACACCACCCCGACCACCCTGGTGCTCGACGCGCGCGGCCGTGAGCTGTTCCGCATCAGCGGTGTGCCGAACCGCACCGACCTGACCGCCGCCCTGCAGCCGCACCTCGTCTGACCGCCCCGAGCAGCGCGTTCGGTGCCGCGGTGATCACCCCACGGCGTCCCACCCTGTGAACATCCTTCCCGCCGATCGGCCCACGCGGTAACCTCCGGGTCGTGCATGTACTGCTGACCCGAAGGCGCGCGGTCGATCTCTGCCGCGTGGGTAGCAGCCTGTGTTGCGGACACTGACCGGGCGGTAGTACGTCTGCACCTCGCACGGCCAGTGCCGCGGCGCGAGTGCCTGCGTCCCCACCGCCTGACGGACTCGGCAGCCGAAGTCCACAGTCAGGAGGTCCCATGTCTGTCGGAACGCTCGACCCGCGCGGCGTCCGCTTCACCGCCGGGGTGACCAGCGTGATCCTCGCCTTGGGGCTGGTCACCACCAGCTGGCGGGTGCTGGCCGCCCAGACGGTGCTGTTCGGCATGTGCGCGTTCCTCGGAATGCGGCTCAACCCGTGGGGCTTCGTGTACCGGCAGGCAGTGCAACCGCGGCTCGCCCCGATCGACCCGGCCGAGCGCGAGGACCCGGAACCCGTCCGGTTCTCCCAGGGGGTCGGGTTCGTGTTCGCCCTGGTGGCCACCGTCGGCTACGCCGCCGAGTGGACCACCGTGGGGATCGTCGCGAACGTGTTCGCGCTGGTCGCCGCGTTGCTCAACGCGGTGTTCGGCTACTGCCTCGGCTGCCAGCTGTACCTGGTGCTCCGGCGCTTGGCGCCCGCCGGGGCGTCCACTCCAGACACCCGCTGATCCACTGACGATGAACGAAGGAGTCGCTCGATGAGCCGCGCAGATGTCCTGGTCTCCACCGAGTGGGCCGAGCAGAACCTGAACACCCCCGGGGTGGTGTTCGCCGAGGTGGACGAGGACACCACCGCGTACGACGGCGGCCACATCCCTGGCGCCATCAAGCTGGACTGGAAGAACGAGCTCCAGGACCACGTGCGCCGTGACTTCGTCGACCGCGAGGGCTTCGAGAAGCTGCTGTCCGCCAAGGGCATCAGCAACGACGACACGGTGATCCTCTACGGCGGCAACAACAACTGGTTCGCCGCCTACGCCTACTGGTACTTCAAGCTCTACGGGCACGCCGACGTCAAGCTGCTCGACGGCGGCCGCAAGAAGTGGGAGCTCGACGGCCGCGAGCTCACCAAGGAGGAGCCGAACCGGCCCGCCACCACCTACAAGGCGCAGGAGCCGGACACCTCGATCCGCGCGTTCCGCGACGAGGTCGTCGACGCGATCGGCAAGAAGAACCTGGTCGACGTGCGGTCGCCTGACGAGTTCGCCGGCAAGCTGCTGGCCCCGGCCCACCTGCCGCAGGAGTCCGCGCAGCGCGCCGGCCACATCCCGACGGCGATCAACGTGCCGTGGAGCAAGGCCGCGAACGAGGACGGCACCTTCAAGTCCGACGAGGAGCTGAAGCAGATCTACGCCGAGGCGGGGCTGGACACCTCCAAGGACACCATCGCCTACTGCCGCATCGGCGAGCGCTCCTCGCACACCTGGTTCGTCCTGCGCGAGCTGCTCGGCAACACCAACGTCAAGAACTACGACGGCTCCTGGACCGAGTACGGCTCGCTGGTGGGCGTCCCGATCGAGAACCCGTCCGAGTCCGCCGGGAACTGACACCCGGGCAGCCCTGGCCGAACCGACGGACCCGGTCGGCGTGGAGACCGCGGTCCTCGACCCGAAGGAGAGACGAGCATGAGCAGCGGATGCGGAGCCCCGCAGCAGTCGGCGACGGCGGTGCCCGAGGACACCGACCAGGTCGTGGTGGCCGGGAAGGTGCGGGCCGGGGACCGTCCGGTCGGCGGCGCCTTCGTCCGCCTGCTGGACTCCTCCGGCGAGTTCACCGCGGAGGTCGTCTCCTCCCCGGAGGGCGACTTCCGCTTCTACGCCGCGCCGGGTGACTGGACGGTCCGGGCCCTGCACCGCGAGGGCAACGGCCAGTCCAGCGTCACCACGTCGGGCCCCGGTGTCCACGCGGTGGACATCGCCGTCGCCTGACGGCAGCGACCACGAGGAGGGCGTCTCCTGCCGCTCGGCAGGGGACGCCCTCTTCGCACGTCAGCGGGCGTTCTTGGAGCGCAGCAGGGCGAAGGCGCGCTCGTCGCGGTCCTGGGCGCTGGGGTTGGAGTCCTCGGTGCAGCCGACCGTGGTGAAGTCGACCACCTCCCAGCCGGTGCGGTCGAACAGCCGGCGCAGCCCCGCCTCGCTGAAGATCCAGAAGTTGGTCGCGTCGTTGTTCGCCTCGGTCGGGTCCAGCAGGTAGGCCACCGGCTGCTGCTGGATGCGGGTGCCGTCCGGGGTGAGCTGCGCGATCCGGGTCGAGACGAAGCACAGGTCCGCGCGCCGGGCCAGCTGCTCGAGCACGAAGAACGGGTTCTTCAGGTGGTAGAGCAGGCCGAGGAAGAACACCGCGCCGTAGTGCTCGGCGGGCAGCTCGAACTGCGCGTCCAGGTCGATCTCGTGCACCTGGACCTTCGAGTCCAGCTCGGTCACCAGCCGCCGCGCGCCGCGCAGGCCGTTGAAGTTGGTCGGCCCGTTGTCGATCACGTCCACCTGGCAGCCCAGCTCGGCTTCCAGGAAGAACCCGAAGTCGCCGTCGGCCGCGCCGATGTCGGCGACCCTGGTGCCCGCGATCCGGTCGAACACCTGCCGCTGGGGCCCGGTGAGCAGGGCGTCCAGGTGGAAGATGTTGGCCATCGTGTCGTACGGGTACCAGCCGAAGTCGCTGGGTGCGATCGCCTCCTTGCGCGCCAGCAGGTCCTCGCGGAAGGCCAGCGCCCGTTCGCGCAGCGTGTCGAAGTCCATGTGCTCCCCGTCTCGGCCGTCGGTGCCCGCCAGATCATGCCCGACGCCACACTCCGCCGGGCCCGTTCGGTGGTTATCCTTTGCCCGTGGAACTTATCGACTTCCTGCACTACGGCCTCGTCACCCTCGTCGGCCTCGCCGCGGTGGCCACCATCTGGTTCGCCTGCTACGTGGTGTACCGCCTGTTCACGGACTGACCTGGGACGACCGGTAGCCTCCTCACCGTGACTGACACGCCGAAGGAACCGCAGCGCGGCAGCGGAGACGCCGCGGTCGCCGCAGCCGCCGAGCGCGCCAAGCTCACCGCGCACCGGAACCTGCCCGAGTTCGAGGACCTGCCCGGCCCCGGCGACACGGCCAACCTGCGCATGGGGCCGTCGCTGGACGACGCGTGCCTGTCGCTGCTGCCGCTGGTGGGCGTGTGGCGCGGTGAGGGCGAGGCCTCGCACCCGTCGCTCCCGGAGACCTACCGCTTCCTCCAGCAGGTCACCATCGCGCACGACGGCCGCCCGTTCCTGACCTACGAGAGCCGCGCGTGGCGGCTCACCGGGGAGGGCGGCGACGTCGTCGGTCCGGCGTTCCGCGAGACCGGCTTCTTCCGCCCGCAGCCGGACGACACCATCGAGCTGCTGCTGCTGCACGAGACCGGGGTGGCGGAGATGTTCTTCGGCCGGCCGAAGAACCAGACCACCTGGGAGTTCGGCACCGACGCCGTGATGCGCACCCCGACCAGCGAGGACGTCGCCGCGGCCAGCCGGCTCTACGGCGTCGTCGAGGGCGCGCTCGCCTACGTCGAGGAGCGCGCGACCTCCGAGCACGAGCTGCAGCCGCGGCTGTCCGCCAAGCTCGACCGCGTCGTCGGCTGACCCCGCGCCGCAGGCGCGCCTCTCCCACCTCCACCGAACGGGTGTGCTCCGCGCGGTTCCGCCGGGCACGGTGCGGCACCCGGGCCGGACCGGGGTCACGGTCCCGCCCGGGACGGTGACCCCACCGGGCGGACGGTCAGTAGTTGGACTCGTAGAGGTCGGTGAGTTCCGTGTGGAGGTCGGGGTCGGTCTTGACCGTGGTGCCGTCGATGGTGTGCACCTGGGTCACCAGCCGGACGCTGGAGCACATCCACACCCCGTCCGCCTCGAACAGCGACGAGGCCGGGAACTTCGACACCTCGGTCCGCCACCCCGCCCGCTCCGCGGCGCGGAACAGCGCTCCCTGCGTGGTGCCCTGGAGGATGCCGGAGCTCGGCGGGGTGGTCAGCAGGGTCTTCCCCTGGGCGATCACCACCGTCGAGGTCGGGCCCTCCAGCACCGAGCCGTCGGTCGCGGTGAAGATGACCTCCTCCGCGCCGCGCGCCTCCGCCTCCCGCATCGCGGCCATGTTCACCGCGTACGACAGGGTCTTGGCGGACAGCAGCAGCCAAGGCGCGCGTTCCTTGAGGTCCGGCGCGTAGCCGCGCTCCAGCGTCACCGCCGCGACGCCGTCCCGCCGCTTGCGCCGGGTGTCCTCGCCGACCTGCATGCCCATCGCGAAGCCGTGCGGCGTGCCGTCGCCGCCGTCGATGCCGCGGGTGCACACCAGCTTGAGGGCCATCTCCGGGTCGGTGTCCCACGGCCAGTTGTCGATCACCGCCTGCACCGCCCGCTCCCAGGCCGCGCGTTCGGGCAGCTCCATCTGCATGAGCCCGGCGGAGCGCTCCAACCGGTCCAGGTGGGGGCCGATCTCCCGCGGCTGGCGGTCGGCGACGAGGATCGTCTCGAAGATCCCGTCCCCTCGCGTCACCCCCAGGTCATCGGCGCGGAACAGCGGTGCCTGCGGGTCGACGATCGTCCCGTCCAGAAGTGCCAGTACGCGCATGCCGCGAGCGTAGAGCTTCTGGCGCCCGGTGTCGGCCCGGGTCGCGCACGTCGGGCAGTCCTCGCCACGGAGTTACGATCGAGCATGCCGACCGGAGCGCGCCGAGCACAGGAGCGGGCATTGAGCGACGAGGCATCGCTGCGCAGCACCCTGCACCAACGCGGCATGCGCATGACGCCGCAGCGCCAGCTCGTGCTCGACGCCGTTCGCGAGCTCGGCCACGCCACGCCCGAGCAGGTCTGCCGGAAGGTCCAGGGCACCGCCTCCACGGTCAACATCACCACCGTGTACCGCGCGCTCGACCTGCTGGAGGAGCTCGGCCTGGTGCGGCACACGCACCTCGGGCACGGCGCGCCCACGTACTCCGTCGAGGAGCACGAGCACGTCCACCTCGCCTGCCACCGCTGCGGTGCGGTCGACGAGGTGCCGACCGAGACGCTCGACGACCTGGCCGAGCGACTGCACCGCTTGCGCGGCTTCGAGCTGGACGCCAACCACCTCGCGCTCTCCGGCACCTGCCGGAACTGCCGCAGGACCGAGGTGGGATGACCGCCCGCACGCCGCACCACCACATCGAGGAGCGCTGATGAGTTCACCCCTGTTGGACCTGCCGGGTGCGGTGCCCGCACCGGAGGACGCGGTGGACGTGGGCGTGCCCTGGCACTTCGGCGACCCGTTCGCCGAGCAGCGCTCCGCCAGCCGCTCCGCGGCGCTGGTGGACCGCTCGCACCGGCAGGTGATCGCGGTGCCGGGCGAGGAGCGGCTGAGCTGGCTGCACCTGGTGCTCTCGCAGCACATGACCGAGCTGCCGGACGGCCAGGGCACCGAGGCGCTGGTCCTGGACAGCCACGGCCGCGTGGACTGCCACCTGATGGTGGCCCACCACGAGGACGTGGTGTACCTGGACACCGAGGCCGGCGCGATGGCGACCAGCGCGCTGCCCACCATCGGGGTGGACGGCAAGCAGACCGTGCTGGAGTACCTGGAGGCGATGCGCTTCTGGTCGAAGGTGGAGCCCCGGGACGCCACCGCGGAGCTCGCGGTGCTCACCGCGCTCGGCCCGGACGCGGGCGGCGTCCTCGCCCAGTTCGCGGCGGTGCCGTCCCGGCCGTACGCGGTGACCGCGCTGCCCGGCGGCGGGTTCGCCCGCAACGTGCCGTTCCGCTCGCTGCCGACGATCGACCTGGTGGTGCCGCGCGAGTCGCTGGTCGAGTGGTGGACGAAGCTGACCGACGCGGGCATCCGCCCCTCCGGCACGCTCGCCTTCGAGGCGCTGCGGGTGGAGGCGCTGCGGCCGCGGGTCGGGCTGGACACCGACGACCGCGCGATCCCGCACGAGCTGGGCTGGGTGCACGTCGCGGCGCACGTGGCCAAGGGCTGCTACCGCGGCCAGGAGACCGTGGCGAAGGTGCACAACGTGGGCAAGCCGCCGCGCCGCATGGTGCTGCTGCACCTGGACGGCTCGGTGGAGGTGCAGCCGGAGACCGGCGACCCGGTGTGGCACGGCGACCGCAAGGTCGGCCGGGTCGGCAGCGTGGTGCAGCACCACGAGCTCGGCCCGGTGGCGCTGGCGCTGCTCAAGCGGTCGACGCCGGTGGACGCCGAGCTCGTCGCCGGGGACCCGGAGCAGGACCGGGCGGTGGCCGCCGCGGTCGACCCCGACTCGGTGCCGCCGGACAGCGGGGAACCGCCGGGGCGGGTCGCGGTGGAGCGGCTGCGCGGCCGGTAGCCGGCGGGTTCCGCTTTCGCAAAGACATCGCATGGAGTGTTGGCGAGTTCCGCCGAGTTGCCGGAGGATGGCCACGTGATCGAAGTCCGCCCGGGTGGACGGCGCCGCATCGACAGGGTCCTGTCCCCGGACTACACCAGTGGTATCGAGAACCTCGAGCTGAGCGAGGTCCGCGCCCTGCGGGACGAGGCGGCGCAGGAGGAGACCGACCTGTCGTACCTGCGCCGCGTGCTGCACGCGCGGATCGACATCGTGCGCGCCGAGCAGCGGCGCCGGGTCGAGGGCGGCTCGACCTCGGTGGTCGAGCAGTTGGTGAACATCCTGTCGGACAACGCGGTCGGACCGGCGACCGGTTCCGGCCGCTACCAGACCACCGAACCCTCGCGGGCCGAGGCGCACCGCAGGCACGTGGAGGCGCTGGTCTCCGACGTCGACCTCTCCGACGTGACCTCGCTGTCGGAGGCGAAGCTGGAGCAGGCGCTGCAGGCCTACACCGCCGAGGAGGACTCGGTGTCCCAGCGCCGCCGCGAGGTGCAGGCCGTGGTGGACCGGCTCAACGCCGAGATCGCCCGCCGCTACCGCGAGGGCGCGGCCTCGGTGGACGACCGGCTGGCAGAGGAGCGGGACCGGCGATGACCACGTCCACAGTGGACGCCACGGCATGAGCGGGGACACCTACACCCACGGGCACCACGAGAGCGTGCTGCGCTCGCACCGCTGGCGCACCGCCGAGAACTCCGCCGCGTACCTGCTGCCGCACCTGCGGCCGGGCACCGAGGTGCTCGACGTCGGTTGCGGGCCCGGCACGATCACCCACGACTTCGCCGCCCTGGTCGCGCCCGGGCGCGTGCTGGGCGTGGACAACGTCGAGGAGCCGCTGGAGCCGGCGCGCCGCGGCGCGGCCGAACGCGGCCTGGACAACGTCACCTTCGCCCGCGCCGACGTCCACGACCTGCCGCACGCCGACGGCTCGTTCGACGTGGTGCACGCGCACCAGGTGCTGCAGCACCTCAGCGACCCGGTGGCGGCGCTGCGCGAGATGCGGCGCGTGTGCCGACCCGACGGGGTGGTGGCGGCCCGCGACGCGGACTACGGCGGCATGCGGTGGTTCCCCGAGAACCCGGGCCTGGACCGCTGGCAAGCGCTCTACCGCGAGGTCGCCCACCGCAACCGGGCGTTCCCGGACGCCGGCCCGCGGCTGAAGGCGTGGGCGCGGGAGGCGGGCTTCCGGGAGGTCACCTGCACCGCGACCGCGTGGTGCTTCGCCACGCCCGACGAGCGCGCCTGGTGGGGCGGGCTGTGGGCGGACCGCGTCCGCGAGTCCGCGTTCGCCGAGCAGGCGCTGCGGCACGGCCTGACGACCCGCGCGGAGCTGGAGGACCTGGCGGCGGCCTGGCACGCCTGGGTCGACGCCGAGGACGGCTGGTTCGCGGTCCCCAACGGCGAGGTGCTCTGCCGCCCCTGAGGCGTCAGTTGTGGCGTTCCCGCGCGGCGAACTCCGACCAGAAGTCGCGGAGCGCCTCGTAGCGGGTGGCCACCTCCTCGGCGTCGTCGGCCTCCATGGCGTCGACGATCGCGTGCACGTCCTCGGCCGAGGTGTCGGCCTCCAGGTCGCTGTCGCTCATCAGCTGCACCAGGCCGCCGTAGTCCAGCTCGACCGCCGAGTGCGGGTGGAACCGCTCCAGCCAGCGCCCGGTCTCGCGCAGGATCCGCGTCGGGCCCTCCTCGCCGATCGACTGGCGGCCGATCGCGTGCGCCCGCGCCACCCGGCGGCGGGCGTCGGCCATCGCCACCCGCCAGCACACGCGGCGGCGGTCCCGCTCGGTGAACACGCAGCGCTCCGCGGGGTCCACCAGCACGAACCAGGGCAGCGGCACGGTCCAGGTCGACGACAGCACGTGCACCGCGCTCCCGGCCAGCTCGCTGACGACCGCGCTGGCGCGCACCTTGGCCTGCTCGGCGGGCACCGACAGCGCCGCCGCGCGCAGCGGCAGCTCCGCGTCGCCCAGGAACCCGACCAGCGCCGCCGCGGCCCGGCCGCGCAGGTCCAGCGGGCAGACCAGCGGCGCCGGGCCGACCGTGGCCGCGGGCGCGGTCGGCACCTCCTCCGGGTCGAGCACCAGCACGTCCCGCTCGCCCTGCACGCTGCCGTCGGGCGCCTCCCCGGGCAGCAGGCGCGGCGGGGCGGCGAGCTGGCTGCGCAACCAGACGTCCTGCTCCCGCAGCCCCGCGTCGAACGGGTCCACCGGACCCCGGTCGATCGCCGCCGCCAGCTCCTCGCGGAGCGGTGCGTCGAAGGACGACAAGGGCTCGTACACCCTCAGGTAGGCGACGAACGGCTCAGGCACAGCAGCATCGTGCCAGACAGCCGGGACCTGCCCGCCGCCGACTCGCGGACGTGGCAGAACGGCGGCGAGGCTGACGTCACCCAAGACACGGCCACTCAGACTCGGCACCACGTCGCGTTCAACCGCCTCGACACGGTACGGTAGTTACAGGAAACGTTGTCGAGATCATGCGGGGCCGACTTTCCCCTGTCCGCCCCGCACACCCTGTGCGAGGGGGTCGAGCCATGGGGCGCGGCCGGGCTAAGGCCAAGCAGACGAAGGTGGCCCGCGAGCTGAAGTACAGTTCCCCGTCCATGGACATCGAGGCGTTGCAGCGCGAGCTGTCCGGCTCGGAGTCCCGCGAGTGGTCCAACGAGGACCGCGAGGACTCGCACGACGACGGGTACGACGACTACGACTACGGCCGGCGCTGAAGCACGTCTCCACCGAGACAGCCGTTTTCGCACAGCTCCCTCGGTGGACACATGCGTCGCACGTCGTTCGTCTCGCCCGAGACGTGGGAATTGACGAACTCGCAGGTCCCACACAGGAGGAAGCTCACCTGAGTGGCGTCGCCGGGACACCGGTGACGCCACTCACGTGCGTCTGCCTCGTGGAACAGCAGCCGAGCGGTGGCGCACCGCTCGGCTGGCTGCGTTGACGACCCGACCGAGGCTTCGAGCGCGCACACGCGTGCGGCCCGACCGGGGTGTCCCGACCGGGCCGCACGGCACGTCAGGCCGGCGAGGCGGGCCGCCTCTCGGCGAAAGGCGCTGCGAGGCTCCAGCCGAACGGTGTTCCCCGCAGGCGATGGTTGGGGCCCGGGGGCACCGCACTCGCCGGCTCCCGGTTCAACGACCGGGCCGGTCCGAGGATTCCCGACCGAGCGGGTGAATGCGGCGCCGGCGCCTCAGAACCGCGGGTGGTTGCCGCGCAGGACCACCCGGTCTTGCTCGCCCGCCTCCTCGACCGTCGGCTGCTTGGCGATCTCGCCCAGCACCCACGCGGGGACGTGGCGGGCGGTGAGCACCGCGAGGGCGCGGTCCACGTCCTCGGCGGTCACCACCGCGACCATGCCGATGCCCATGTTGAAGGTGCGCTCCATCTCCGCGGCCTCGACGCGGCCGCGCTGGGCGATCAACCGGAACACCGGTGCCGGGGTCCAGCTGCCGCGGTCCAGCACCGCGGTCAGGCCCTGGGGGATGACCCGCGCCAGGTTCTCCGCCAGCCCACCGCCGGTGACGTGCGCGAACGTCCGCACGCCCGCCTCGGCGGCCAGCGCCAGGCAGTCCTTGGCGTAGATCCGGGTGGGCTCCAGCAGCTCCTCGCCGAGGGTGCGGCCGAACTCCTCGACGTGCCCCTCCAGCGGCATCCGGGCGATGTCCAGCAGCACGTGCCGGGCCAGCGAGTAGCCGTTGGAGTGCAGGCCGGACGAGCCCATCGCGATCACCACGTCGCCGGGCCGCACCTTGTCCGCGCCGAGCATCGCGTCCGCCTCGACCACGCCCACGCCGGTCGCGGAGATGTCGTACTCGCCGGGCGCCATCATCCCGGGGTGCTCGGCGGTCTCGCCGCCCAGCAGCGCGCAGCCGGCCTGCACGCAGCCGTCCGAGATGCCCTTGACCAGGTCGGCGATCCGGTCCGGCACGACCTTGCCGACAGCGATGTAGTCCTGCAGGAACAGCGGTTCGGCGCCGCACACCACCAGGTCGTCGACCACCATCGCGACCAGGTCGACGCCGACGGTGTCGTGCTTGTCCAGCGCCTGCGCCACGGCGAGCTTGGTGCCCACCCCGTCGGTGGACGAGGCCAGCACGGGCTCCTTCCAGCGGTCCAGCTTGAGCTGGAACAACCCGGCGAACCCGCCGAGCGAACCGAGCACCTCGGGCCGCGTGGCGCGCTGGGCCCACGGGCGCATCTTCTCGACCGCTTCGTCACCGGCCTCGATGCTCACCCCCGCCGCGGCGTAGGTGGCTTTCGGGCTCTCGGGCTGGGTAGACCCCGCGAGCAGGTCTTCGGACACGACTGGCTCCACATTCTGGTCAGTTGCGATTCGCCGGACGCGCATGTGTAGCACGGACAACGCTACGCGTCGACGGTGAGATGGGGCACGGTTGCGCCAGCGGTCAGGGCCGCCGCAGCGCGTCGGCGGCGCCGTAGCTCGTCGGCAGCACCGGTTCGGCCGGCCCGGCCACGCCCCGCTCGGACCCGCCCTCCAGCAGGTACTTGCCGAGCTTGGCGTCGTCCGGCAGCGGGATCGGGTACTCGCCGTCGAAGCAGGCCGCGCACATCCGGGTGCGGGGCTGCTCGGTGGCCGCGACCAGGCCGTCCAGCGACACGTGGCCCAGGCTGTCCGCGCCGATGGAGCGGCGGACCCCGTCGGTGTCCAGGCCGTTGGCGATCAGCTCGGCGCGGGAGGCGAAGTCGATGCCGTAGAAGCACGGCCACTTCACCGGCGGCGACGCGATCCGCACGTGCACCTCGATGGCGCCGGCCTCGCGCAGCATCCGGACCAGGGCGCGCTGGGTGTTGCCGCGCACCACGGAGTCGTCCACCACGACGAGCCGCTTGCCGCGGATGACCTCGCGCAGCGGGTTGAGCTTGAGCCGGATGCCCAGCTGGCGGATGGTCTGCGAGGGCTGGATGAAGGTGCGGCCGACGTAGGAGTTCTTCACCAGGCCCTGGCCGTAGGGGATGCCGGAGGCCTGCGCGTAGCCGATCGCCGCGGGCGTGCCCGACTCCGGCACCGGGATCACCAGGTCGGCGTCCACCGGGTGCTCCTTGGCCAGGCGGCGGCCGATCTCCACGCGGGCGCCGTTGACCGAGCGGCCGGAGATGGTGGTGTCCGGGCGGGCCAGGTAGACGTACTCGAAGATGCAGCCCTTCGGCTGCGGGTGGGCGAAGTGCTGCGAGCGCAGCCCGTCGCCGTCGATGGCCAGCAGCTCGCCGGGCTCGACCTCGCGGACGAAGGAGGCGCCGACGATGTCCAGCGCGGCCGTCTCGCTGGCCACCACCCAGCCGCGCTCCAGGCGGCCGAGGACCAGCGGGCGCACGCCGTGCGGGTCGCGCACCGCGTAGAGGGTCTCCTCGTCGCAGAAGACCATGGAGAACGCGCCCCGGACGGTCGGGAACAGCTCCATCGCCGCCTGCTCGACGCCCAGGTCCGCGGCGCGCGCCGCGAGCAACCCGGTGACCAGGTCGGAGTCGGTGGTGGCGCGCTCGCAGGCGTTGGCCGGGGAGGAGGCGTTGGCCGCCACCGTGTCGACGCCCTCGGCGACGACGCGCTCGTGCAGCTCACCGGTGTTGACCAGGTTGCCGTTGTGGCCGAGCGCCAGACCGGTGCCCGCGACCGTGGTGCGGAAGGTCGGCTGGGCGTTCTCCCAGGTGCCGCCGCCGGTCGTGGAGTACCGGGCGTGGCCGACCGCGACGTGGCCGCGCAGCGACGCCAGGGTCTGCTCGGTGAAGACCTGGCTGACCAGGCCGGTGTCCTTGTAGACCAGCACCTGCGAGCCGTCGCCGACGGCGATGCCGGCGGCTTCCTGGCCTCGGTGCTGGAGGGCGTAGAGCCCGTAGAAGGTGAGCTTGGCGACCTCTTCGCCGGGTGCCCACACGCCGAAGACGCCGCACTCCTCGCGGGGGACGTCTCGCTCGACTTCCGCGGGGCCGGGGAGGTCCGCGCACGTGCTGGTGTTGGCCGGTTCGGGCCGGTCGGTGACCACCGAGAACTCCCTGAGAGACGGAGCCGGAGTTACACCTCAGTGTAAACAGCGGGGCGCCGACCGAGCGCTCACCTGGCGGTGGCGGCCGTCTCACCGAGCCGCCGCTCGCGCACCGCGCGTGGCCGGGTGGCGACCCGGCGTGACGCTAGTCGTCGACGCGGACCAGGGGCAGCCACTGGGAGAGGTCGGCCCGGGTGCCGGAGGCGGTGAGGGCGCCCCGGTCGACCGCGTCGCCCCAGGCGAGCCGTCCGGTGGCCAGCAGCAGCCAGGTGCGGGGGTCGGTCTCGACGACGTTGGGCGGGGTGCCGCGGGTGTGGCGGGGGCCGGCGACGCACTGCACCGCGGCGAACGGCGGCACGCGCACCTCGACGCTGTTGCCGGGCGCGACCTGCTCCAAGGTCCGCAGGCTCAACCGCACCGCGGCGGCGAGCTCGGTGCGCGCGGGGCGCTGCGCGTCGTCGTCGAGCCAGCCCCGCACCGCCGCGACGGCACCACGCACTTCCCCAGGGTCAACGGCACGTCGACTCGCCATGCGGCCAGCCTACGAGGACCCCCACCCGCACCACTCCGACCCCGGTGCCCCCGCGGTCCAGGCGGGCGCTGCGGTTCCGCAACCGGCACCGCCGCGCAGCGCGAGCCGCGGAACCACCTAGAGCCAGCCGAGCTTGACCGCTTGCATGCCCGCCTGGAAGCGCGTCTCCACGCCGAGGCGGGCGATCAGCTCGCGCACCCTGCGGTGCGCGGTGCGGGCGCTGAAGCCCATCAGCCGGCCGATCGTGTCGTCCGTGGCCCCGGAGGCCAGCAGCGACAGGATCCACCGCTCCTCCTCGGTGGGCTGCATCTCCTGGCCGGACAGCAGGTCCTGGGCCGCGGTGAACGGTGCGGCGAAGCGCCACATGTCGTCGAAGATCCGGCCGAGCGCGGCGAGCATCGCCGAGCTGCGCACCACCACCGCGCTCTCCACGGTGTCCTGGCTCACCGTCAGCGGCATCAGCGCGATCTCGTTGTCCACCATGATCAGCTTGGTCGGTGCGACGTGGATCACGCGCGCCTGCTCGCCCTGGGCGACGAGCTTGGTGGTGATGTCCAGCTGCGGCGGCAGCGCCAGCGCGGACCGGTCGTAGAGCACTTGGTACTGCACGCCTTCGGCGAGCTTGCGGGATTCCAGGGAGTCCAGCGGTCCGGTCGTCACGTAGGGCGGCTTGGCCACTCCCTGGACCAGGTGCGTGGCGTTGCTCTGCAGCTCGTAGGCCGCCCAGCCGACCCGCTTGGCCCCGTGCACGACCTGCAGCACGCCACCGTTGCCGGACTGGGCTCGCGCAGCGCGGGTGACCGAGGCGACCTGCGCCCGCACGGCCCGCTCGGTGAGCGGCTCAGTGGCCGCCGTCTCCCTGGCCGGTGCGTCGACCGCGGTCGACGTCTGCGCCAACTCCTCGGTGTATCCGAGCACGGCACACTCCTCCTCGTGTGCCCTGGCAGCACCGATTCAGAACCGGTACCGCGTGGACACTGAACACCCCCGTTGATGGAAACGTATCCACCGGGAACGGTCGCTGGAACCGACTTTCGCAGGATGGCTCGCAGCGACCTTGGATTGACCCCGAACGGCCTCGTCCCGGCGTCCCCCGAATGCAGCAGCGAACGACGGCGCGGGCCCTCCCCGATCGTCGTCAGGAAGGGCCCGCGGTCGCATGTCGCTACCGGATCACAGGTCGCCGATCTGCAGCAGGTCGGTGATCGTGCCGGACGGCGCGTTCTCGATCTTGCCGGTGGCCGCCTGGCCCTGCAGCGCGGAGATCACGTCCGCCGGGGCGGCGTCCGGGTTGGCCTCCAGGTACAGGGCGCCGACGCCGGCCACGTGCGGGCTGGCCATCGAGGTGCCGCTCAGCGCCTCGGTGCCGCCGCCCGGGACGGTGGAGACGATGTCCACGCCGGGCGCGTAGCCCTCGACGGTCTCGCCGTAGTTGGTGAACTCGGCGGAGCCGTCGTTCTCGTCCGACGCGGCGGTGGTGAACACGCCCTCAGCGCTGGCCGGGGACACGTTCGAGGCGTCCTGGCTCTCGTTGCCGGCCGCCACGGCGAGGAAGACGCCGCTGTTGACCAGGTTGGTCGCGGCCTCGTCCAGGGCCGGGTCCTTCGGGCCGCCCAGCGACATGTTCGCCACCGACGGGCCGCTGTGGTTCTCGGTGACCCACTCGATGCCGGACACGACCTGCTCGGTGGTACCGCTGCCGTCGTCGCCGAGCACCTTGACGCCGACCAGCTTGACGTCCTTGGCGACGCCGTAGGTGGTGCTGCCGATGGTGCCGGCGACGTGGGTGCCGTGCCCCTGGCCGTCGCTGCCGTCACCGCCGGTGGCGTCGAAGCCGATCTCGGCGCGGCCACCGAACTCGGGGTGCGAGACGTCGATGCCGGTGTCGATCACGTAGGCGGTGACGCCCGACCCGGAGCCGTTCGGGGAGTAGTCGCCGTCCAGCGGGAGGTCGGCCTGGTCGATGCGGTCGAGGCCCCAGGACTCGGCGGCCTGGGTCTTGGCCGGCTCGACCTGGATGCGGTAGCTCTCGGAGACGCCCTCGACCTTGTCGCTGGCGCGCACCGCGTCCAGCTGCTCGGGGGTCAGCTTGGCCGAGAACCCGTTGATGGCGGAGTCGAAGACGTGGCGGGCCTGGACCCCCAGCTCCTCAGCGACACCCTGGGCGGTGACGCCGTCCTTCAGGTTGACGATGTAGACGTCCGCGTCCTCGGCGCTCGTCACCTTGGCCTGCGGGTGCAGGTACAGCGGTGCGAGGTCGATCTGCGGCTGTGCGCCGGCGGGAGCCCCGGCGAACACGAGCGCCGCTGCGGCAACCCCTGCCCCGGTGCCGTAGAGCAGCTTCCTCATGTGTCCCCTCCTTCAAGGATTCGCTCGGGTGGGGCCGAGCGAAGGTGTTTCACGCCGGAACGTAACCAGGGAAAACACTCGTACGGGTGATGTTGGCGAATTGTCGCCACACAATCGGACGGAGGGGTGAACGCTTTCCCAGCTCTGGCTCTCTTACCGGGAATGAGCAGGCAAAATCCCGCCCGCCGCGATCAGCGGCGGGCGGGTGGGAGATCACGGGGCGGGCGCTCCACGACGGCCAGCACGCCGAGCCGGACGGTGCCCGTCCGCGTGCGCAGAGTGACCAGGAGTCAGGTCGCGGCGACCCAGCGCCGCAGCCGGAGGCGGACCGCCTCCACGTACTCCTCGGCCGAGCCGTCGGGGGCCACCCCGTAGCTCATGCCGTAGTGCAGGTACAGGGCGCGCTCCTGCGCCGGGGGCAGGTCGCCCTGGTCCAGGCAGACCCGGGGTGCCAGCCGGACCGCGTCCTTGCCGACCGCGACGGTGAGCGTGTCGCCGTCGAAGGCCGCGCCCTCCAGCGGCACGAAGCTCTCGTTGGTCCCGAAGAGTCCGGTTTGGACGGTGACCCAGGCGGGCTGCTCGGTCTCGTCCTCGATGAACAGCTGGCCGACGATGCCGATCCGATGACCGTCCGGGTCGAACACCTCGCAGCCGAACATCCGCAACGCTTCCCGCTGACCGATCATCGCCGCTCCCCTCCCCGGACCCTCTCGCCAGTTTCCCCCCGGATCCGGCGCAGCGGCACTTCGGAACGGCTGGTGCGGGGGCTCCTCGGCGCCGCCCCGGGACCGGGTGGGACCCTCGGAGTGGTGCCCTGCAGCAGCTGAGCACGAGATCGACAGCACGGAGCCGTCCATGTCCGAAGCGACCCCGCCCACCCCGCCGATCACCGACGAGATGCGGGCGCACGCCCGAGAGAACCCCAACAGCTGGCTCTACATCACCGACCCCGGCTACGGCACCGACGGCGGCGAGGTCCCGCCGGAAGGCATCGTGGGCGCCTTCCGGATCGACGCCAACGGCGAGATCGACGAGGAGTTCCAGCACAACGACCGCTACCAGCCGTCCAAGATGGTCACCGAGCGGCCCGAGCCGACCAACGAGCTGGAGCGGGTGCTGGTCGAGATCGCCGAGGGGCGCCTGGACGATTCCGCGCTGCCCGCAGCGGTCCTCGACGCCGAGCTGCTGCTCTACGCGCCGAGCGAGGACGACCGCATGCTCTACGCCGCCGAGATGTCCGACGGCAGCCAGCTCCTCCCGGCGTGCACCTCGGCCGGCCGGGTCCCCGAGGACTGGCCGGGTTTCCGCCGCGTGCCGGGCAGCGCGCTGCCGGAGCTGCTGGACGGGCTCGCGCTCGGGCTCAACCTGCACGAGGCGGTCCAGGCGGTGATCCCGCACAGCGTCCTGGTGCAGGCCGCGGCCGACCGGTCCTGAGCGCCTCGGTCGAACTGTGATCACCCCGCCGGGTGCCTACTCTCGGTGGGATGACGGGCGATCAGCGGCACCGCGAGCCGGGGCCGATCGAGGACTACGCCCTGCTGTCCGACCTGCGCACCGCGGCCCTGGTCGGCAAGGACGGGTCGATCGACTGGCTCTGCCTGCCCCGCTTCGACGCGCCGTCGTGCTTCTGCCGGCTGCTCGGCACCGACCGCGACGGGCACTGGCAGATCGCGCCGACCGCCCCGGTCCGGGAGGTGCGCCGCCGGTACCGGGACAACTCGCTGGTGCTGGAGACCGACTTCCACACCGACGACGGCGTGCTGCGGCTGGTCGACTGCATGCGCCCGCACGAGGCCGCCGACCACCGCGCCCAGCCGTGCCTGGTGCGGACCGTGCAGGGGATCTCCGGCGAGGTCGACGTCAAGCTGCGCTGGGTGGTGCGGTTCGCCTACGGCGAGTCGGTGCCCTGGGTGCGCCGGGTGCGCGAGACCGGGTCGGCGACCGACGAGTTCATCCTGGCCATCGCCGGTCCGCACACCGCGGTGCTGCGCGGGGACGTCCTGCCGCAGCGCGTCGAGCACGAGCGGGCGCACGAGCTGGTCCGCGCGGTGCGGGCGGGCGAGCAACTGTCCTGGACCCTGCAGTGGTGCCCGGACGCGGACGACCTGCCCGCGCCCGTCGACCCGGTCCGGGAGGTCGACGAGGCCGAGCGGTTCTGGCGGGAGTGGACCACGAAGATCTGCTACCGCGGACCGCACGCGCCCGCGGTGAACCGCTCGCTGGCCACGCTCAAGGCGCTGACCTACGCGCCCACCGGCGGGATCGTCGCGGCGCCGACCAGCTCGCTGCCGGAAGCCGTGCCGGGCGACCGGAACTGGGACTACCGGTACTGCTGGCTGCGCGACGCCACCCTGGTGCTGCTGGCGCTGGACGACTTCGGCTGCTCCGCGGAGGCGGCGGCCTGGCGCGACTGGCTGGTGCGCGCGGTCGCCGGCGACCCGGCCGACCTGCAGATCATGTACGGCGTCGACGGCGCCCGGCACCTGGTGGAGTGGGAGGCCGAGTGGCTGCCGGGCTACCGCGGCTGCGTGCCGGTGCGGTTCGGCAACGCCGCCTTCCGGCAGCTCCAGCTCGACGTCTACGGCGAGGTCATGGACGTGCTGCACCTGGCCCGGGAGCGCGGGCTGCCGGACAGCGCGGAGAGCTGGGCGTTGCAGCGCGGCATGCTGCGCCACCTGGAGAAGGTCTGGCGGCAGCCGGACCGCGGCCTGTGGGAGGTGCGCGGCCCGAGCCGCTTCTTCACGCACTCCCGGGTCATGGTCTGGGTGGCCTTCGACCGGGCGGTGCGCGCCGCCGAGGAGGACGGGCTGCCCGGACCGGTGCAGCGCTGGCGGGAGATCCGCGACGAGGTGCGCGCGGAGGTCCTGGAGCAGGCGTGGAACCCGGAGCTGCGCGCGTTCACCCAGTACTACGGCGGGCGCACGCTGGACGCGGCGACGCTGCTGATCCCGTCGGTGGGCTTCCTGCCCGGCGACGACGAGCGCGTGGTGGGCACGGTCGAGGCCGTGCAGCGGGAGCTGCAGCACCACCGGGTGCTGGTCGACCGGTACACGACCACCGATGACCACAACGAGGTGGACGGCCTGACCGGCCGGGAGGGCTCGTTCCTGGCCTGCTCGTTCTGGCTGGTCGACGCGCTGGCCTCCATCGGGCGCCGCGCGGAGGCCGAGCAGCTGTTCGGCGAGCTGGTGGCGCTGGCCAACGACGTGGGCCTGTACGCGGAGGAGTACGACGGCGAGACCGGTCGCTTCGCGGGCAACTTCCCGCAGGCCTTCAGCCACCTGGCGCTGGTCAACTCGGCGGCGGTGCTCTACGGCGGCCTCACCCGCGGCCAGCGCAGCCGCCGCGACGGCCGGCCCCGCTGAGGCGTCAGTCCAGGCGGTCGGCGATGAACTGGGTGATCTCCTCGGGCGAGCCGGGTTTGGCGAAGAGGTAGCCCTGGCCGGTCTCGCAGCCGATGTCGGCCATCCGGCGGGCCTGGGCCAGGGTCTCCACGCCTTCGGCGGTGACCGTCAGGCCGAGGGCGTGCGCCAGGTCCACCAGGGTCGCGACGATGCGGGCGTCGACCGGGTCCGCCCGCTCCGCGTCGCGCAGGCCCTCCATGAACGAGCCCGCGATCTTCAGCTCGTGCACCGGCAGGTGGCGCAGGTAGGCCAGGTTCGAGTAGCCGGTGCCGAAGTCGTCGATGGCGATCCGCACGCCCATCTGGGACAGCGCGCGCAGCGCGTCCAGCGGCTCGTCGGCGGTGCCCATGATCGCGCTCTCGGTGAGCTCCAGCTGCAACCGCGACGGTTCCAGCCCGGTCTCGGCCAGGATCGCCGCGACGTCGCCGACCAGGTCCGGGTCCCGCGACTGCCGCACCGCGAGGTTGACGCTGACGAACGGCGCGGTGGAGCCGAACTGGTCCTGCCAGTGCTTGGCCTGGCGGCAGGCCTCGCGCAGCACCCACCGGCCCAGGGACACGATCAGCCCGGTCTCCTCGGCCAGCCCGATGAACCGGTCCGGGCCGAGCCGGCCCAGCTCCGGGTGCGCCCAGCGGACCAGGGCCTCCACCCCGACCACGTTCTCGTCGCGCAGGCCCACCAGCGGCTGGTAGTCGACGTAGAACTCCCCGCGCTCCAGCGCGGCCGGCATCTTCGCCGAGAGGTGGAACTGGGCCACCTCGGTGGCGTTGCGCTCCGGGTCGAACAGCGCCCAGCGGCCCTTGCCGTCGGACTTCGCCCAGTACAGCGTGACGTCGGCGTCGCGCATCAGCTCGGCGGCGGTCTGCCCGCTCACCGGCCGCTCGACGATGCCGATGCTGGCACCGACCGACAGCTCGTGGCCGCCGACGCGGAACGGCTCGTTGAGCGCGTCCAGCACCGTGTCGGCGACCTCGACGGCCTGGTCGGTGCCGGCCGAGCTCTGCAGCAGGATCACGAACTCGTCGCCGCCCATCCGCGCGACGAGCCGGTCGTCGCCGTGCACCACGGCGGCGAGCCGGTCGGCGACGGCGACCAGCAGGTCGTCGCCGACGTGGTGGCCGAGGCTGTCGTTGATGACCTTGAAGCCGTCCAGGTCCATGTAGCACAGCGCGACCCGGTCCTCGGGACCGTGGTCGCGCAGCACGCGGGTGAGCCGTTCCAGGAACAGCGCGCGGTTGGGCAACCGGGTCAGCGGGTCGTGCATGGCCTGGTGCCGCAACCGCTCCTGCAGCATCAGCCGGTCGGTCACGTCCTCGATCAGCGCGACCTGGTAGAGCGGCAGACCGTCCTCGTCCCGGACCAGGGACACGATCATCTCGGTCCACACCGTGCCGCCGTCGGGGCGGGAGAACTGCTTCTCCACCCGGAACTGGTCGCGTTCGCCGCGGACCAGCTCCTCGTACATCCGCCAGACGCTCTCCGGGTCGGCCGGGTGCATCATGTCGGACACCAGCATGCTGCGCAGCTCGTCGCCGGAACGGCCCATGATGCGGATCAGCGAGTCGTTGACCTCGAGGATCCGGCCGTCCATGTCGCCGATCCCGATGCCGATGGCGGCCTCGGCGAAGATGGCGCGGAACCGCGCCTCGCTGGTGCGCAGGGCTTGTTCGACCGCGTCGCGGGCGTCGAGCACGGCCTGCCGGATGGCCTCCTGCTCGTCCAGCGTCCGCTTGCGCGCGGCCTGCACGAACCCCGAGCACAGCGCGGCCTGCAGCCCGGCGACCCGGCTGCGCCACTCGGGCGTGCTCTCCAGCCGGAGCACGTCCAGCATCTCCTCGCCGATGAGCGAGACCGTGCGGGCGAGCGACTCGGCGCTGGTGAAGTGCACCGCGATGAGGTCGACCCCGACCTCGCGGGCGGGCGTGGTGTCGAACGGGTCGCTGAGCAGCGCGTCGACCAGCCGGTCGGTGTAGCCGTGCAGGCGTCCTTGGATCTCGGCGCTGGTCATGGGCACGTAGCTGGTCCCCATGAGGGCATGCGCCCAGGCCGCCGCGAAGCGGCGTCGGTCGGCTCGGTTCACCTCGGCGGTCACCTCGTGAGCGCTTGGCACCGGCGCGGTCCAGCCAGTCATGCCTGGGGCGCCCTCCACTCGTCCTCGCCCGGCCCGTTCTCGTTCGGAGCATACGACTGGATCGGTCCGGCGGTCGAACATCACGCGGCACCCGGGGCAAGCCGTCACCTCGTCCGATCAAGCCGTTCGGGGGGGCCGGCCACGAGGAGCGATCACCCTGGGCAACCACCTGTCGCCGAGCACGGTTGCCGTGATCAGTCTGTTGTTCCCGACGCTCAGCCCGGTCGAGAGGTTGTACTCCGGCTCATGTCTACCCACCTGGGGCGAGGGACCCACCCACGGCTGTCCGGATTGAGCCGATCCGGTTAAAAACTAACACAGGATCTACTCCTGACGAAAACGATTCGCAACACTTTCGGGGCAAGCCGCGTTGTCCCCCGACAACGCAACGCGATCAGAACCAGGAGGCCCCGATGAACCGTCCGGGTGGACGCAGTCGCCTGTCCAGACTCGTCTCCTTAGTATCTGCGGTCTGCGCAGGTGGCGTCTTCCTGTGCGCGCCAGCTCTGGCCAGCACTCCGGGGAAGGGATCCGCGATGAGCTCGCAGACCAGCACCGAACCGGTGACCGACACGCCGATGGGCTCCCAGATCCGCAAGCACGAGGGCGGTGACGAGCACGCCGTGCCCGAGGTGGACCCGCTGGCCACCGTGCCCGGCATGGACGTCAGCAGCCACCAGGGCAACGTGGACTGGCAGTCCTGGTGGAACCAGGGCATGAAGTTCGCCTACGTCAAGGCGACCGAGGGCACCGGCTACACGAACCCGTACTTCGCCCAGCAGTACAACGGCTCGTACGACGTGGGCATGATCCGCGGCGCCTACCACTTCGCGCTGCCGGACCGCTCGAGCGGCGCGGCGCAGGCGAACTACTTCGTGGACAACGGCGGCGGCTGGTCGAAGGACGGCAAGACCCTGCCCGGCGCGCTGGACATGGAGTACAACCCCTACGGCGACACCTGCTACGGCAAGTCCAAGAGCCAGATGACCGCCTGGATCAAGGACTTCAGCGACACCTACCACTCGCGCACCGGCCGCTGGCCCGTCATCTACACCAGCACCAGCTGGTGGAACCAGTGCGTGGACGGTGACTTCAGCTCGACCAACCCGCTGTGGGTGGCGCGCTACGCCGACTCGGTCGGCCAGCTGCCCCACAACTGGAGCGTGTGGACGATCTGGCAGTACACGTCCTCGCCGCTGGACAAGAACACCTTCAACGGCGCCTACGACCGCCTGCAGGCCCTGGCCAACGGCTGATGCCGCCAGCTCCGGCCCGCGGTGCCGCTCCCGACGGCACCGCGGGCCGGACACCCCGGGGGTCGTGAGTGCGCGGACCGGCTGGAGCCGGTCTCGCCACTCACGACCGTCCGAGCCCCGCCGCCCGGCAGAATCACGCGCATGGGTGATCGCGGGATCGGCTTGGTGGCGACGATCGTCGTCGCGGTGACGGTGCTGGTCGGCGCCACGGTCGGACTGCTGGTCCTCGACCCGCGCACCACCGGCGCCGACGCGCTGCGCACCGGCGGGCTCGCCGCGGGCTCCGTCGTCGCGCTCCACGCGCTGTGGCTCAACGACCGCCGGCGCCGCACCGAGGAACAGCGGCAGGCCGTCGAGCGCGAGCGGTACGAGCTGGAGAACCGGCGGGCCGAGCTGGACCGGGACCGCATCGCCGACGAGCGGTTCGCCCGGGCGGTCGAGCTGCTCGGGCACGAGACCGACCAGGTGCGCGTCGGCGCGCTGCACGCCCTCGCCGGGCTCGCCCGCAACCGCCCCGACCACACCCAGACCGTGCTCGACGTGCTGTGCTCCTACCTGCGCCGCCCCTTCGCGCACCCGCGCTACGGCGCCGAGCTCGACTCCCGCGCCGAGCAGGACGAGGCCGAGCGGATGCTCCAGGTCCGGCTCACCGCGCAGCGGCTGGTGGCGGACCTGCTGCCGCGCGCCGACGACGCCGACGCCCCCGCCTACGACCTGGACCTGACCGGGGCGACGCTGGAGTACTTCGACCTCTCCGACCGGAAGGTCGGCACGCTGGTCCTGCGGTACGGGAAGCTGTTCAGCGACAACAACTTCAGCCGGTGCGCGTTCCACGGTCCGGCGTGGTTCACCGCCGCGGCGGTCCGGCCCGGCCGGTTCCGGTGCGACGACGCGGTGTTCCACCAGGGCGCCTGGTTCGCCCGCGCGGAGTTCCACGGCCGCACGAGCTTCCGCCGCACCCGCTTCACCGGCCAGGCCGGGTTCGACGAGGCCCGCTTCACCGGCAGCCTGTCGGTGGAAGGCGCCGAGTTCCACGCGCAGGCCGACTTCCGCTCAGCGCGCTTCGAGCACGACGTCCACCTCGCCGGCGCGACCTTCCGCACCGACCCCCTCACCGACGGCGCGACCACCGACCCCGACCACGACGTCACCCTCCCACCCACCTGGAGGGCGTGAGCCCGCGCCGGACGGCACGACGGGCACCTCCGGTCGAACGCGTGCGGGGCACCTCCCACCGACCGGGGTGGCGGGAGGTGCCCCGTCACCGAGGACTCAGCCGAAGAGCTCGGGGAGGGTGCCCTCCCAGGCTTCGCGGAGCTCGGTCAGCGGGATGTCCGCGACGTCCTGGATGTCCAGCGAGTCCGACCCCGCGTCGGCGACACCGATCTTGTGCCACGGCAGGCCGCGGGCCGTGCACATGTCGGTGAAGCGCGTCTCCTCGGTGCGCGGGACCGCGACCAGGACCCGGCCCGCGGACTCGGAGAACAGCCAGACGAACGGGTCCGCGCCCTCCGGCAGCACCACGCGGGCACCGCACTCGCCGATCAGCGCCGTCTCCACCAGCGCCTGCGCCAGGCCGCCCTCGGACAGGTCGTGCGCTGCCGAGACCATCCCGTCACGCGACCCCGCGACCAGGATCTCCGCCAGCAGCTTCTCCCGCGCCAGGTCGACCTTCGGCGGCACCCCGCCGAGGTGGTCGTGCACCACCCGGGCCCACTCCGAACCGCCGAACTCCTCACGGGTCTCGCCGAGCAGCAGGAGCGTCTCGCCCTCCTCGCCGCCGATGCCGGTCGGGATGCGGCGGGTGACGTCGTCGATCGTGCCGAGCACGCCGACCACCGGGGTCGGCAGGATCGCCTTCTGCCCGGTCTGGTTGTAGAAGCTGACGTTGCCGCCGGTCACCGGGATGCCCAGCTCGCGGCAGCCGTCGGCCAGACCGCGCACCGCCTGCTGGAACTGCCACATCACGCCCGGGTCCTCCGGAGACCCGAAGTTCAGGCAGTTGGTGACCGCCACCGGCGTCGCACCGGTGGTCGCCACGTTGCGGTAGGCCTCGGCCAGCGCCAGCTGCGCGCCCGCGTACGGGTCGAGCCGGGTGTAGCGGGCGTTGCAGTCGGTGGAGACCGCGATGCCGCGCCCGGACTCCTCGTCGATGCGCAGCATCCCGCCGTCCGAGGGCTGCGCCAGCACGGTGTTGCCGCGCACGTAGCGGTCGTACTGGTCGGTGACCCACGCGCGGGAGCACAGGTTCGGCGAGGCCGCCATCCGCAGGACGGTCTCCCGCAGTTCGTCCGGTGTGGACGGACGGGCCAGCGTGTTCGCGCTGTCCGCGACGATCAGGTCCTGCTCGGCGGGCCGCTCGACCGGCCGCTCGTAGACCGGGCCCTCGTGCGCGACGGTGCGCGGCGGCACGTCCACCACGAGGTCGCCGTGCCAGTAGATCTCCAGGTTGTCGCCGTCGGTGACCTCACCGATGACGGTGGCGGTGACGTCCCACTTCTCGCAGACCTCGAGGAACGCGTCCACGTTGGACGGTTCCACCACGGCGCACATCCGCTCCTGCGACTCGCTGGAGAGGATCTCCGCGGGCGTCATGCCGGCGGCGCGCAGCGGCACCTGGTCCAGGTCGACCCGCATGCCGCCGTCCCCGGCCGAGGCCAGCTCGGAGGTGGCGCAGGACAGGCCCGCCCCGCCGAGGTCCTGGATGCCGACGACCAGGCCGGCGTGGAAGAGCTCCAGGCAGCACTCGATGAGCACCTTCTCGGCGAACGGGTCCCCGACCTGCACGCTCGGCAGCTTCTTGCGACCCGCGCCGCTCTCGTCGCCCTCGAAGGTCTCCGAGGCCAGCACGGACACGCCGCCGATGCCGTCCAGACCGGTGCGCGCACCGAACAGGATGATCTTGTTGCCGGTGCCGCTGGCGTGCGCCAGGTGCAGGTCGTCGACCTTCATCACGCCCACGCACATGGCGTTGACCAGCGGGTTCCCGCTGTAGCACTCGTCGAAGACGACCTCGCCGCCGATGTTCGGCAGGCCCAGGCAGTTGCCGTAGCCGCCGACGCCGGCGACCACGCCGGGCAGCACCCGCTTGGTGTCCTCGGCGTCGGCCGGGCCGAACCGCAGCGGGTCGGCCACCGCCACCGGGCGCGCGCCCATCGCCATGATGTCGCGGACGATGCCGCCGACACCGGTCGCCGCACCCTGGTAGGGCTCGACGTACGACGGGTGGTTGTGGCTCTCCAGCTTGAACGTCACCGCCCAGCCGTCGCCGATGTCGACCACGCCCGCGTTCTCGCCGATGCCCGCGAGCATCTTCTGGCGCATCTCCTCGGTGGTGGTCTCACCGAAGTACTTCAGGTGCACCTTCGACGACTTGTAGGAGCAGTGCTCGCTCCACATGACCGAGTACATGGCCAGCTCGGCGTCGGTGGGCCGACGCCCCAGGATGTCCCGGATGCGGGCGTACTCGTCGTCCTTGAGCCCCAGTTCGCGGTAGGGCTGGGCGACCTCGGGCGTGGACTTCGCGTGGTCCACGGTGTCGACGGCCAGACCGCCGGGAGCTGCGTTCACCGGGTTGTTCATGCTGCCACCAGTGCATCCAGAACGGACAGGAACATGCCGAGGCCGTCGTCGGTGGGGCCGGTCAGCGGGTCGATCGCGTGCTCGGGGTGCGGCATCATGCCCGCGACCCGACCGCGCGCGTCGGTGATGCCCGCGATGTCGCGCTGCGACCCGTTCGGGTTCTCCCCCGCGTAGCGGAACAGCACCCGGCCCTCGCCCTCGAGCTCGTCGAGCACGGCCTCGTCGGCCATGTAGTTGCCCTCGCCGTGCTTGATCGGGATCAGCAGCTCGGCACCCTCGTCGTAGCGGGTGGTCCACGCGCTGCTGGTGTTCTCCACCTTCAACCACTGGTCGCGGCAGACGTAGTGCAGGCCCGCGTTGCGGGTCAGCACGCCGGGCAGCAGCCCGGACTCGCACAGGACCTGGAAGCCGTTGCACACGCCGAGCACCGGCATGCCCTTGCCCGCGGCCTCGACCACCTCGGTCATGACCGGGGCGAACTTCGCGATCGCGCCGCAGCGCAGGTAGTCGCCGTAGGAGAAGCCGCCCGGGACGACCACCGCGTCCACGCCCTTGAGGTCGCGGTCGGCGTGCCAGAGGGCCACCGGCTCGGCACCGGCGCGACGCACCGCGCGGGCTGCGTCGACGTCATCGAGGGTGCCGGGGAAGGTGATGACGCCGATCTTCGCGCTCATGCCAGTACCGCCTCTCCGCGCTGTGCAGTGGTGGGTGCGTCCGGACCGATCTCGCGTCCCCCGGCCCCGCGTGCCCGGAGCCGGGTGGGAAGAGCGCGGGTCACGCCTCGACCCTGCGCACGGTCCAGTCTTCGATGACGGGGTTGGCCAGGAGGGTCTCGGCGATCTTGGCGAGCGTGTCGTCGTCGACGTCGTCGGCGACCTCCAGCTCGAAACGCTTCCCCTGGCGGACTTCGGTCACCCCGGTGAACCCGAGCCGCGGCAGCGCATTGGCCACCGCCTGCCCTTGCGGGTCGAGGATCTCCTGCTTCGGCATGACGTCGACAACGACTCGGGCCACGGGTGCTGCTCCCGGTTTCCGTGCAGATCCGCCGGGACCCGGCGGATGGCCAGCAGTACTGCCAAAGCGTAACTGAGCTGCGGCTTCACCCCTCCCAGCAGGGGCGGTGGGTGCGGTGTGGCTCACCACGTCCCGAGTCGCACCTGTGCCGTCGGTCACAAAAAGCGCGACCTGTCTAAACCTTTGCCCCTCCCGGCCGTCCAACGGTCGGGCACATGAGAGAGGTGCCCGGCACTGATCCGAACCACTGAGGGGAAACGCACACCGATGCGCACCATCAAGACGCTGCTGGGGGCCGCCCTGATCGCCGGGATGGCGCTGACCGCGACCGTTCCCGCCATCGCCGCACCGGAGCCGACCGACCGGGTCGCGGTCGCCGAGCAGCCGGGCTTCACCGCCGACAAGTCGCAGGTCCGGCCGGGCAACACGCTGGTCATGCGGCTCGACCACGGGCTGGAGGGGGTCAGCTGGATCTCCTCCGCGGCGTTCGTGCGCAACGGCGAGCACCCGGTGGGGGCCGACGAGGGCGTGGCCCAGATCGTCACCGACCGCGACGGCGTCGTCGAGGCCGTGGCGACCATCGCCGACGTCCCGCCGGGGGACTACACCGTGCACACCCGCGTCGGCGGCTCCGCCGGGCCGACGATGGTCATCACCGTCCTCGGCTGACCTGCTCGCCGCGGGGCGCTCCGACCGCGCCGGGAGCGCCCCGCGGTGTCCTCGGGTTCGCCCGCACCGGAGACTGATCACCGTGCCAGAGTGGGGGTGCAGCACCGGACACCGAGGAGGAACACCGTGCAGATCACCCACTTCGGACACTCGTGCGTGCTGGTCGAGACCGGTTCGGCGCGGTTGCTGATCGACCCGGGGACGTTCTCCTCGGACTTCGAGGGCCTGCGCGACCTGGACGCCGTGCTCATCACCCACCAGCACCCCGACCACCTCGACCTGGACCGGCTGCCCGCGCTGCTCGAGGCCAACCCGGGCGCCCGGCTCGTGGTCGACCCCGGTTCCGCGGGGCCGGTGGAGTCGAAGGGCCTGGAGGCGACCACCGCGCGGGCCGGGGACGCGCTCGAGCTCGGCGGCACGTCGGTCACCGTCGTCGGCGGCCGGCACGCGGTGATCCACCCGGACATCCCGGTCGTCGACAACATCGGCTACCTCGTCGAGGGCGGTGCCTTCTACCACCCCGGCGACTCGTTCTTCGTGCCCGACCAGCGGGTCGACGTGCTCGGCCTGCCCACCGGGGCGCCGTGGCTGAAGCTCTCCGAAGCGGTCGACTTCCTCCGCGCGGTGGCCCCGCGCACCGCGGTGCCGATCCACGAGGCCGTGCTGGCCCGGCCGCAGATGCACTACCGGATGTTCGAGCAGCTCAAGCCGGAGCGCACCACCGTCCACGTCCTCACCCGGGGGACCGCGGCCGAGGTCTGACGCGTCGGCGCGGGGCTCCCGGGCCCCGCGCCGCACACGCGCTCAGCGGTCGTGCTCGAACCGGTCGTCGTCCAGGTCGTACCGGTCGAGCCGGTCGTCGAACGCGTCGTCGAACGGGTCGTCGACGCCATCAGGGGCATCGTCTCGCTCCGTCTCGTTCGGAATCTCCCCCTGGACGAGGACGAGCGTCGACGCTGCGCGGGAGGCAGCCCTGGAGGTCAGGCCTCCGGGGTGGGCCAGTCGGCGAAGGAGCGGCCGGTGATCCGCTCGTAGGCCTCCACGTAGCGGTCGCGGGTCGCCGCCACCACGTCGTCCGGCAGGGGCGGCGGCGGGACGTCCGAGCCGCGGTCCCAGCCGGAGGCCGGCGAGGTCAGCCAGTTGCGCACGTACTGCTTGTCGAACGACGGCTGGACCCGGCCCGGCTGGTAGCCGTCCGCCGGCCAGTAGCGCGAGGAGTCCGGCGTGAGCACCTCGTCGCCCAGCACCAGGGAGCCGTCGGGCGCCAGGCCGAACTCGAACTTGGTGTCGGCGAGGATCACGCCCCGCTCGCGCGCGTGCTCCGCCGCCCGCCGGTAGACCCGCAGCGTCACCTCGCGCAGCTGCTCGGCGCGCTCCTGGCCGACCGTCGCGGCCACCGCCTCGAAGCTGACGTTCTCGTCGTGGTCGCCGATCTCCGCCTTGGTGGCCGGCGTGAAGATCGGCTCCGGCAGCTGCGAGGCCTCGACCAGGCCGGGCGGCAGCTCGACCCCGCACACCGCGCCGGTGCGCTGGTAGTCGGCCAGCCCGGAGCCGGTGAGGTAGCCGCGCGCGACGCACTCGACCGGCAGCATCTCCAGCCGCCGCACCAGCAGCGCGCGGCCGCGCACCTCGCCGGGGATGCGCGGGTCGTCGGCGCTGACCAGGTGGTTGGGCACCAGGTCGGCGAGCAGCTCGAACCAGTACACGCTCATCGCGGTGAGCACCCGGCCCTTGTCCGGGATCGGCGTGTCGAGCACGTGGTCGTACGCCGAGATGCGGTCGGAGGCCACCAGCAGCAGGTGGTCGTCGTCCACGGCGTGCAACTGGCGGACCTTGCCCGCGGCGATCTGGGGGTATTCGGCGAGTGCAACCACGTGCCGGATTCTCCCCCACGGGTCCCCGCGCACCCGCACACGGGCCGCTCCACGTGGCGCGGACCGCACCGGCGTGGCGCAGTGGTGGGGGCGGGCCCACCCCGGCGCACAGGAGGATCCCGTGAGCGAGACGTTCACCAGCTGGCTCCGCGAGCGCAGCGAACCCGACTGGACGGCGGTCGTCATGCACCCGTTCACCCAGGCCCTGTTCGACGGGCTGGTGCCGGTGGACGAGCTGCGCTCCTACGTGGTGCAGCAGCACCAGGTCACCGACGGAGTGCTGGCGCTGCTCGGGGCCGGGGTGGCCACCGCCGACCGCTCCGCCTCGCGGCAGGTGCTCGCGCGCCGGGCCGCGGTGGTCGCCGACGAGGAGAGCGCCTACTTCCGGCGCGCGTTCGACTCGCTCGGGGTCGGCGCGGCGGACCGGGTGCGCCCGGTGCTGGACGAGGCGACCGCCGACTTCCGGGAGCTGCTGCGGGACACCACCGAGCGCGGCGGCTACGCCGAGGTCCTGGCCGTGCTGACCGCCGCGGAGTGGTCCGCCCTGGAGTGGGCGGTGCGCGCGCCGAGCGCCCTGCCGGAGAACTTCGTGCACCGGGAGTGGATCACGCTGCACGCCGACCCGGACGTCCGCGCGTGGGTGCGCTGGCTGTGCGACGAGCTGGACCGGGTGAGCGCGGAGCTCGACGAGCGCGACCGGGCCCGCTGCCTGCGCCTGTTCCAGCAGGCCACCCGCTGCGAACGGGACCTGCTCGACGCCCACTCGGCCTGAGCGGGCGCCGCGACCTCAGAGGATGTCGGCGGGGCGGTAGGCGGCGGCCTCCGGGTGCTTCGCGGTGATCTCCTCGATCTGCCGCACCACCTCGCCGACCTGGGACGCCGCCGCGCCGGTGAAGGCGAGGCGGTCCGACAGCAGCTCGCCGAGCTGCTCGCGGGTCAGCGGCAGGCGGTCGTCGGCGGCCAGCCGGTCGAGCAGGTCGTTGCGCTCCACGCCCTGCTCGCGCATGGCCAGCGCCACGGCGACCGCGTTCTCCTTGATCGCCTCGTGCGCGGTCTCCCGGCCGACACCGGCCCGCACCGCCGCCATGAGCACCTTCGTGGTCGCCAGGAACGGCAGGTAGCGGTCCAGCTCGCGGGCCACCACCGCCGGGAAGGCGCCGAACTCGTCCAGCACCGTCAGGAACGTCTCCAGCAGACCGTCGAAGGCGAAGAACGCGTCCGGCAGCGCCACCCGGCGCACCACCGAGCAGGACACGTCGCCCTCGTTCCACTGGTCACCGGCCAGCTCGCCGGTCATCGAGACGTAGCCGCGCAGGACCACCGCGAGGCCGTTGACCCGCTCGCAGGACCGGGTGTTCATCTTGTGCGGCATCGCGCTGGAGCCGACCTGGCCGGGCTTGAAGCCCTCGGTGACCAGCTCGTGCCCGGCCATCAGCCGGATCGTGGTCGCCACGTTGGACGGCACGGCCGCCAGCTGGGCGAGCGCGGTCAGCACCTCGAAGTCCAGCGACCGCGGGTAGACCTGGCCGACGCTGGTCAGGGTCTGGCCGAAGCCGAGGTGCTCGGCCACCCGGCGCTCCAGCTCGGAGAGCTTCTCGGCGTCGCCGCCGAGCAGGTCCAGCATGTCCTGCGCGGTGCCGACCGGCCCCTTGATGCCGCGCAGCGGGTAGCGGGCGAGCAGCTCCTCCAGCCGGCGGTAGCCGACCAGCAGCTCGTCCGCGGCGGTCGCGAAGCGCTTGCCGAGGGTGGTGGCCTGGGCGGCGACGTTGTGCGAGCGCCCGGCCATGACCAGCTCGGCGTGCTCGGCGGCGAGCTGCCCCAGCCGCGCCAGGACGGCCACCGTGCGGTCGCGCACCAGCTCCAGGCTGCGGCGGACCTGCAGCTGCTCGACGTTCTCGGTGAGGTCCCGCGAGGTCATGCCCTTGTGGATCTGCTCGTGACCGGCGAGGGCGTTGAACTCCTCGATGCGGGCCTTGACGTCGTGGCGGGTGACCCGCTCGCGGGCGGCGATGGAGTCCAGGTCCACCTGCTCCAGCACCCGCTCGTAGTCGGCCAGCGCCGACTCCGGGACCTCGATGCCGAGGTCGGCCTGGGCGCGCAGCACCGCCAGCCACAGCTTGCGCTCGAGCACGATCTTGTGCTGCGGCGACCACAGCTCGACCAGCTCGGGCGAGGCGTAGCGGGCGGCGAGGACGTTCGGGATGCTGGGCTTGACCGTCACGAACAGCCAGGGTACCGGCGTGCATCCCCCGTTCGGCCCACCGCCCGCCGGGTGCGGGGCCCGGTCGGGGGTCGGGCCGCCGCGCCGGATCAGCGGGAGGCGAGGGCCGGGTCGGTGGCGAACGCCGCCAGCTGCTCCCACGTCACCGGGATCTGCGGCCGCGGGTTCGGGTCCTGGTCGTCGTCGAGGACCGGGTCGTCGTTGCAGGCGCTGGCGAAGGTGACGGAGCCGTCGAGCCGCCAGTGCTGCACCGTGATCGATCCCTCCGGATCCTCGGGGTGCGGCCGTGGGCCGTGCGCAGGACCGAGCCGTCCGGGAGCAGGACGCCTTCGCAGCGCGTGGCCGTGGTGTCCCGCGCGCAGGACTCCTCCGGCGAGACCGTCACCTCGCCCGGAGCGTCGTACTGGAGGGGCAGCCCGGTGCGGCCCTCCAGGACGTGGAAGGTCGTGGTGTGGAACAGGACGTCGTCCTCCAGCAGCCGGGGCACCGGCGTCGCCGGGTCCGCCGCCTGCGGGACCCGCTCGGGGAACGTCTGCGCCACGTGCTGCTGCAACCGGGCGGCGATCGCCTCGACCTCCTCCGGGGTGTGGTCCGGCGGCGTGGTGCCGGCCGGGGCCCCTCGATGTCCGGGACGTCGGCGGGTGCCGCCGAGGCGGCGACCGGCGTGGCGAAGACCGCGGCGGCCAGCGCCAGCGCGGTGGCCAGCGCGGAGCGCCGGCGTGCGGTGGTGGACATGGTCGTGTCCTCCTCGTCGTCGTGGTGCGGCGCGCACCCGGTGAGGGCGAGCTGCGGGTCGGTGACCAGCGCGGTGCTCGCGGCGGCGTCCAGCGGCGGCGCGTGCTGCGCGCTCGCGGTCGGGTCCGGCCGGGTGCCGCCGAGGGACGCGCGGACCGTCACGACCGAGCCGTCGACCCGGTCGTGCGTGGCTTCGCGGTCGGGCGCCCCAGACCGGGTGCCGGGTGGTGCGGTCCACGACGACGGACCCGTCCGGGCGGACCTGCCGGTCGCAGTGCTCGACGACGACCGGCGGGTCGGCCGCGCAGGGCCGCTCGGGCCGGCGGGTCACGACCCCGGGCCCGTGCACCGCCACGTGCAGCAGCACCGGCACCGGGCGCCCACCGGCGGCGACGCGGTCGAGCGGGACAACACGTCCACGGACGCGGGTGGTTCGGCCCGGTGCCCCGGAACCGCCTCGAACGGGCTCGGGGCACCGACGTCGCTGGTGCCCGGCACGTCGTGCGCGACCACCTCGACGAGGTGGCGCAGCACCCGCTCGCCGTGCGCCGCCAGCTCCGGTGCGGACACAGGACGAGCACCGCGCGCTGCCGCGGCGGGACCTCGGCCAGCGCGCGCCGCACCACGTCGCGGTCCCAGGCCCGCTCGCCGAGCTCGGCCGGGTCCGCGTCGCGGTCGCCGGTCTCCGGCGGGTCGGCGTCGTGCCACTCGGCGCGGCGCCACGGCCGCTCGCGCTCGTCCAGCCACACCCGCAGCAGGGCGACCCGCGCATACGCGTCCACTGTGGACATGTCGACCCGGCGCCAGGAACGGTAGAGCTCGAGCAGCGTCGTCTGCACGAGGTCCTCGGCCAGGTGCCAGTCCCCGCGGAACAGGTACGCCGAGCGGCGCAGCCACAAGGCCCGCTCGCTGACGAACTCGCGGAACGCCCGTTCCTGTTCGGCCCGCATCGACCACGTCCCCTTTCCGCGCGACCGCCGCTCCCCACGGGCGCGGCTCGCGCGGGGTTGCACGGACTCCCCGGACTCCGACGCCGGGGAGCGGGCCGAGGTGCCACCGACGCCCCGGGCGGTGGTGGTCCTGCGGACGTCCGGCCGAATATCGTTGTAACGCGACAACCGAGGACGAGGGCGCAGCAGGATGGACATCGACGTGGTCGACGGCGAGCGGCAGGACGTGTTCTGGATCGTCGGGATGGGGCTGACCCAGCGGCACGCGACGACCATGCGCCCCGGCGCGGTCTACGCCGGGCAGGTCGTGCCGGCGCTGTGCGGGGCGCAGCTGAAGGTCCCGCAGCCGACCCCGATCGGCCGCGACCCCCGTTCGAAGTCCATCACCGAGCGGTGCCCGGACTGCGCCGCGCGGATCGCCGAAGCCGACTACGCCGAAACCACCTGGGACTTCTGAGCGACCGCCGGCGGGACGAGCGGAAAATCGATCGCTCCCCGCGCCCGCCCGAACTTCCGTCGGTCGGAGCATGGCTCCCGCGAGTCCTGCCCGGTTCCTGTGGTCCCTGCTCGCACGGCGACCGGGACTGCTGCTGCTCGTCGCCGTCGCGGGCTCGCTCTGGATGCTGCCCACCGCACTGGCACCGCTCGTCGTCGGTGCCGCCCTCGACGAGGGCGTCCGACCGGGGGACGGGCAGCTGCGCCGCGAGGTGGTGCTGCTGACCCAGGAGCAGCACGTCTTCGCCTGCACGGTCCGGGAGAACCTGGCCCTGGCGGACCGGGACCTCACCGACGACCAGCTGGTCGACGCGCTCAAGGCGGTCGGGCTCGCGGAGTGGCTGCGGGCGCTGCCGGACGGGCTGGACACCGTGCTCGGCGCGGGCGGGCACCCGGTGCCCGCGGCGCGGGCCCAGCAGCTCGCTGGAGCAGGCACTGGCCACGCTGCTGGACGGCCGGACGGTGATCGCCATCGCGCACCGGCTGCACACCGCGCGCGACGCCGACCGCGTGGCGGTGATGTCCGAGGGGCGCATCGTCGAGCTGGGCAGCCACGCCGAGCTGCTCGCGGCCGACGGCTCGTACGCCGCGCTGCACCGGGTGGCTCAGCCGAGCTGAGAGCGCAGCATCCGGCGGGCCGCGCCGCGCGGGTCCGGGTCGCTCTCGATCAGCGCGTTGACCACGGCCCCGTCGACCAGCGCGATCAGCTCCAGCAGCCGCTCCCGGCCCAGTGCCATGCCGCTGCGCGCGAAGATCTCCGCCAGCAGGTCGTGCAGCTCCGCGCTGAGCTCGCGCACCAGCGGCGCGAGGTAGGGGCGCCGGGGCAGGCCGACCAGCCGCTCGTAGCGCAGCAGCACCGCCTCGACGCCGCCCTCCCGCGAGTCCAGGCCCAGCAGCATGTCGAGCATGAGCTCGATGACCGCGTCGGTGCTGCGGGGCTGGTCGGTCAGCTCGTCGAGGCGTGCCCGGCCCGCGGCGAGCTCCTGCCGCGACTCGTGCTCCACGGCGGCGCTGACCAGGTCGTCCAGCGAGGAGAAGTAGTAGGTGGTGGACGCCAGCGGCAGCCCGGCGCGCTCGGCGACCGCGCGGTGGCGGACGGCGTCGAAGCCGCCCTCGGCGAGCAGTTCCGCGGCGGCCGCCACCAGCGCCTGCCGTCGCCGCTCGCCCTTCGGGGTACTGGCCGCTGTCATGCCTGCCGATCCTATGCGCCACCGCGCGCGACCCGGTCACCCCGCGAATCCCCCGGCCCGGTGGCCGCGCTCAGTGGCCGGAGCCGGCGAGGTTGAGGCCGATGACGCCGGCCACGACAAGCACGATCGACACCGCCTTGAGCACCGAGAACCCGTCGCCGAGCCAGACCATGCCGACGATCGCGGTCAGCGCGGCGCCGATCCCGGTCCACACCGCGTACGCCGGGCCCGCGGGCAGCTCGCGCATCGCGTAGGCCAGGCCCGCGAAGCTCAGCGCGGCCAGCACGAGGAACGAGAGGGTCGGGACCAGGCGGCTGAAGCCGTGCGAGAGCTTGAGCGAGATCGCCCACCCCGCCTCGAAGACCCCCGACACCATCAGGATGATCCAGGCCATCGCCGGTCGCCCTCTCCCTCGGTCCGCCGCTTTCTGGTACGACCGTACCGGTCCGATGGTGCGCGCGGGTCGCTCGGTGAGGCAGGCAACCGCAGCGCAGGCGTGCGGCGGGGTCAGAACCGGCCGGCGAGCCCGTCGGCGATGAGCGGCAGGCGGGCACGGTAGGGCGCCGCCGGGGAGCCCGCGTCCGGGGCACTGCGCACCACGACGAGCTTGCCGCTGCGGGTCTGCCGCACCGACTGCTCGGAGCCGTCGGGACGCCGCGCGTCACCCGGTGTGGCCTGGTCCGGCGGCAGCGCGCCGGCCGGGGACACGATCACCGTCACCCTGCCCGCGGCCGCTCCCTCGCGGAGCTCGAACGACGCCACCTCGGCCCCGGACGGGCAGCTCGGCACCGACACCGGGGCGGTCGCCGCGGCCTCCGGCAGCTGCTCGGTCACCGCCGCCGCCACCGTCGCGTCCGGCCCGCAGCCACCCCCGCGCCGGGACAGCACGGCGGGCCCGTCCTCGCTGCTCGGCGAGGCCGGGGTGACCTGCGGCTGCGCCTGCTGGCTGGTCTCGGGCCCCGAGGGCAGGACGACGGCGACGCCCCCGGCGAGCACGCCCGCGGCCACCACCGTCGCCCCGACGGCCGCCACCCGGCGCCGCGCCGTGATCCGCCGCGACGCCCGCACCACGTCGTGCTCGTCGAACGACGCCGGAGGCACGGACTGCACCGAACCGCGAAAGAGCTCTTCGAGCTTGCGCTCGTCCACTACCCGCACCTCCTCACGCTGACCGCAGGTCCCCGAGCTCGTCGCCCAGCGCCTCGCGCAACGCCGCGAGCCCCCGGGCGCACTGGCTCTTGACGTTGCCTTCGCTGCACTTCATGACCGCCGCGACCCCGGCGACGTCGAGCCCCTCCAGGAACCGCAGCACGAGCACCGCGCGCTGCTTCGGCGGCACCTTCTGCAGCGCGACGAGCAAGGTCTGCTTGGTGGCCACCGAGTCGTCCACGTCCGGGTTGTCCGTCGGTCGGTCCGGCAGCACCTCCGCAGCCCGCTCCCGCCGCCACGGACGGCGGGACTCGTCGATCACCGCTCGCGTCAGGATCCGGCGCACGTACGCGTCCAGCGCGCCCTTGTCGCGCACCTTCCGCCAGTGCCGGTGCAGGGAGATGAACGCGGTCTGAGCGAGATCGTCCGCGCGGTGCCAGTCACCGCACATCATGTACGCCATCCGACGCACCGCCTCCCGCCGAGCCGCGAAGTACTCCGCGAACTCCTGCTCCTCGCGCTGGTCCACGCGGAACTCTCCGCTCATCAGTGCTTGCACGTCTGGGACGGGACGCCCGGCCCCAACCGTTGCACGCGCCGGCCCAGCGATCCACCCCCGCGATTCATACCGCAATCTCCCCGGTGGGCCGCGCCCGGCTGTTGCCCTCCCCCGGGGCAGGTGTGGTGTGATCCGTTCGTGACCAACCTGGCTCCCATCGACCTCCGCTCCGACACGGTCACGCGTCCCGACGAGAGGATGTCCGCGGCCATGGCTGCCGCGGAGGTCGGCGACGACGTGCTCGACCACGACCCGACCATGCGCCGCCTGGAGGAACGCGTCGCCACGCTGCTCGGCACCGAGGCGGCCCTCTGGGTGCCCAGCGGATCGATGGGCAACCTGATCTCGCTGGTGCTGCACCTGCAGCGCGGCGACCGGTTCCTCGCACCGCACGGCTCCCACGTGCTCAACTACGAGTTCGGTTCAGCGGCGTGGCTGGCGGGCGGCATGCCGCACCCGCTGGAGTGGAACGCCGGGCCGGGGCGCCCGACCCCGGAGACCGTGCGCAGCCTCGGCGAGTCCGGCTACGACACCCTCCGCACGACGCTGCTCTGCCTGGAGAACACGCACAACAGCGCCGGTGGCGCGGTGACGCCGCCGCACGAGCACGCCCAGCTGGCGGCCGCGGCCCGGGACAGCGGGCTGCGCGTCCACCTCGACGGGGCGCGGATCTGGAACGCCTCGGTCGCCCTCGGGCTGCCGCCCGCCGCGCTGGCCGTGGGCGTGGACAGCGTGCAGGTGTGCCTGAGCAAGGGCCTCGGCGCCCCGGTGGGCTCCGTCGTCGCAGGTGGGGAGGACTTCATCGCCGAGGCCCGGCGGGTGCGGCGGATGCTCGGCGGCGGGGTGCGCCAGGGCGGCGTGCTGGCCGCGGCCGGGCTGGTGGCGCTGGACCGCATCGACTCCCTGGCCACCGACCACGACAACGCCCGGTTGCTCGCCGAGGGCCTGGCCGAGCACGGCTGGTCGGTCACCACGCCGCAGACCAACATCGTGCTCGCCTCGGTGCCGGACGTGGCGCTGGCGCTGGAGCGGCTGTCCGCGGTCGGCGTGCGCGCGGTGTCGATGAGCGGCCAGATCCGGTTCGTCACGCACCGCGACGTGAGCAGGGCCGACATCAAGGAGGCGCTGCGGCGGATCGACGATGCCCGGATCTGAGGAGGAGCCCGTGCCGCGGTGGTGGTGTTCGACCACGGCGAGGTGATCAGCCGGGCGACGGCGGCGCTGCCCACGATGGCGGCGATGCTCGGCGTCGACGCCGCGGCCTTCGCGGCGGCGTGCTCCGCGGAGCGGACGGCCTACGACCGGGGCTGGAGCGACCTGGCGTACTGGCAGGCGGTGCGCGCGCGGCTGGACCGGCAGGTGGACGCCGCGCTGGCCGAGCGGCTGACCCGCACCGACGTGCTCGCTGGCTGGACCGACCCCGGGTCGCTGCGGCTGCTCGAGGAGCTGCACCGGCAGGGCGTCGCGCTGGCGCTGCGGTCCACCGCGCCGTCGGCGTTCGGGCGCGCGGTCGAGCGGGAGGACTGGACGCGGCTGTTCCGGCACCTGGTGTTCTCGGGCGACTTGGAGCTGGCGAAGCCCGGGCCGGCGGTCCACCGCGCGCTGCTGGAGGTCCTCGGCGCCGCACCCGGCGACTGCCTGTTCTTCGACGACCGCCCGGAGAACGTCGACGGGGCCCGGCGGGTCGGCCTGGCCGCCGAGCTCTGGCCCGGTCCGGAGGCGGCCCTGGAGCTGCTGCGCTCCCGCGCGGTCCTGACCTGAGCGGAGGTGGGGCACCGCCGCACCGGGGTGCCCCACCTCGCACCTAGGACTTGACCTGCTTGCGCTCCTTGGCCCAGCCGATCGCGGCGGTGGCGACGAACAGGACGCCACCGATCACCGCGAGCCAGAACAGGCCCTTGACGACGACGCCGGCGATCGAGATCACCAGCCACAGGACCAGCAGCCCGCCGATCACCTTCCACAACATGGCACCCACCTCAGTTCCGCCGCACCGACTCCGTCACCCCCACCCTGCCAGACGGAGGAGGCGGTTGGTCCGGATCGACGCGAGGACCGGGGGAAACCCAGGGATGTCCCGGACCCGCGGTCAGCCGGGCAGCCATGCCCCGAGGCGCTCCAGGGCGACCTCGACGTCCTCGGTGCTGCCCGCGAAGGACATGCGCACGAAGCGGTGGCCCCGCTCCGGGTCGAAGTCCGCGCCCGGCACCACCGCCACCCCGGTGTCGTCCAGCAGGCGGCGGCAGAACGCCGAGGTGTCGTCGGTGAGGTGGCCGATGTCCGCCCAGGCGTAGAACGCCCCGTCGGCCGGGGCCACCCGCGTGATGCCGAGCTCCTCGAGACCGCCCAGCAGCAGCTCGCGGTTCCGCCGGTAGCGCTCGACGTGCCCGGCGGCCTCGTCGAGGGCGTCCGGGGAGAAGGCCGCGACCGCGGCGTGCTGGGAGAGCGCGGGCGGGCAGAGCGTGAAGTTGCCGGTCAGGGAGTCGACGGCGCGGCGCAGCCGCGGCGGCACCAGCATCCAGCCCAGCCGCCAGCCGGTCATCGACCAGTACTTGGAGAAGGAGTTCACCACGATCGCCTCGCGGGAGGCCTCCCACGCCGAGTGCAGCGGGTCGCCGTAGCTGAGCCCGTGGTAGATCTCGTCGCTGACCAGCTGGACTCCGTGGGAGTGGCACCACTCCGCGAGACCGGCCAGCTCGGCGCGGGAGAGCACCGTGCCGGTGGGGTTCGCCGGGCTCGCCACGACCAGGCCGCGCACCGGCTCGTCGAGCTGCTCCAGCATCGCGACGGTCGGCTGGAAGCGGGTCGAGGCGTCGCACGGCAGCTCCACGACCTCGCAGCCCAGCGCGGACAGGATGTTGCGGTACGCCGGGTAGCCCGGGCGGGCCAGCGCGACCCGGTCCCCGGCGTCGAACGCGGCGAGGAAGGCGAGCAGGAACGCCCCGGACGCGCCGGTGGTCACCACCACGTCCTCGGCCTGCACCGGCAGCCCGTGGGAGCGGTCGTAGTGCGCGGCGATGGCTTCCCGCAGCGCGGGCACGCCGAGCTGCTCGGTGTAGCCGAGCGGATCGCCCTCGAGGGCCGCGGCGGCGGCTGCGCGGACCGCGCGCGGCGCGGGAGTGCTGGGCTGGCCGGCGGCCAGCGACACCACATCGCCCTTGACCCGCTGCCGCTCCGCAGCGGCCGTCAGGACCTCCATGACCTGGAAGGGTGCGACGTCAGCGCGCTGCGCGACGCCCAGAACCGCGGGATCGACCATGCGTTCAGCGTGCCAGGCCCGCCACGTCCCGGGGACCCCCGCCCCCACCGTCCGCAGCCGCCCCCTGCCGTGGGCACGCCCCGGCGTGTCGGGGCCCGACGCGCCGCGGGGGAGAGCGGTGCCGGTGGAGGTCGGGTGACGTGTCGGCGGGTCAGTAGCCGCGGTAGCCGCCACCTCGGGCCATCGACTTCAGGCCCGGGTGGTTCTCGAAGCCGCCGTAGCGGTCGAAGGTGTAGCGGACGCCCGCGATGATGTTGTCCACCGGGTTCCAGATGTCGCCGTGCCCCGGCAGCTTGTACCTCTGGAACGTCGGGTCGATGCACTGCATCAGGCCCTTCGACGGCGTGCCCTTGGCCGCGTTCGAGTCCCAGTCGTTGATCGCGTGCGGGTCACCGCCCGACTCCTTCTGGATGATCGTCCAGATCTCGTCGATGTCGTCCTCGGTGACCGGGACGCCGTTGGCCTGCAGGACCTTGATCGCTTCCCGGATCCACTCCTCGACGTTCCCCGGCGGCGGACCGCTGGACGGCGGGCCACCGCTCGGCCCGAGACCACCCTCGGAACCACCACCACCGCCGCCGTCGCTGCTGCCACCACCACCGCCGCCGGACGCGGCGACCCCACCCGAGCCGGGACCGGAACCGCCGCCCGACCCGGGCTCGGCGGGCGCCGCGGACTGCGGAGCCGTCGCCGCGGGCTCGGTCATCTCCCAGTCGACCGTCCGTCCCTCGCCCGGCGTGAACGGCTGGTCCCCGGCCTTCGGCAGCCGGGAGAACACGTCCCGCAGCCCGTCCGCGGCGCCCCGCAGCTCACCCAGCGCCCCGCTGAGCGCCGCGTTCGCCGCGTCGACCTCGCCCTGGGCGTCCTCCGCGTGCTCCTCCATCGCCTGGCGGATGGCCTCGTCGCGCCGCTCCGCCGCTTCCGCCTCCGCCGCGTCGTCGGCGGCGTGGGCGACCTCCTGCTGGTAGGCCTGCTCGGCGCGCCGCGCGTCGGCCAGCGCCCGCTCACCGATCGCGACGACCGCGTCCTTGGCGGCCTGCACCGCGTCGGCCGCCCGGTCGAGCACGTCGGCCGAGCCCTGCAGCGCCTCCCGGGCCTTGGCGAACCCGTCGGTGACCTGGTCCACGTAGCCGACGAAGGCGTCCGCGGACGCGCCCTGCCACGCGCCGTCGAGCCCCCGCACCGCCCGCACCAGCACGCTGCTGTGGTCGTCGGCCTTCCCGGCCGCCTCGCGCCAGCGGGCGCCGATCGCCCGGACCGCGTCCGGCTCGCTGTCCTCCACCTTGCGCAGCTGCTCGGCGAGCGCGCCGCCACCGGGCTTGCTCGCCACCTCTTCCGCGATCCCCATCGCACCCCCAGCTCAGCGGAACGACTCGGCGTTGGCCTGGTCGATCTCGTCCATGGTGCTGCGCACCGCGTCGAGCGCGCTGCCGGCGCTGCGCAGCAGCTCCTCGGCGGCGTGGAACTCCTCCGCGCCCGTGGTGTCCAGCTCGGTGATCGCCGCGGCGAAGCCGGCAGCCGCGTCCAGCTCGCCGAAGATCGCGGCGTCGACGTGCTGGCCCTCGAACCCGTCACCGACCGCCCCGACCGGACCCGCCTGGCCGTCCAGCGCCGCCCGGCAGTCCTCCAGCGCCGCCACGTTGTAGCCCGCCTGCGTCACGACTCCTCCTCACCCGGCCTTTCCGACGAGGGGGACCAGGCCCGAGGTTCCCCTGATCAGGAAAGCAGAAGAGGGGCCGCCCGTTGGTGGGAATCCCCGACCAACGGGCGGCCCCTCGCCCGGATGTCCGAAAGCGTCAGGCGGTCGGCACGGTGATCTCACCGCGGACCGCGCGCAGCGCGATGTCGGTGCGGTAGTGCGCCCCCGGCAGGTGCACGCCGTCGACCCGCCGGTACGCCGCCTCCCGCGCCGCCGCCAGGTCCTCGCCGGTGGCCACCACGGACAGCACGCGGCCACCCGCGGAGAGCACCGCGCCGTCCTCGCGGCGCCGGGTGCCGGAGTGCAGCACGCCCTGCCCGTCGCTGCCCTGGATCACGTCGTTCACGCGCGGCCGCCCCGGGTAGCCCTCGGCGGCGATGACCACGGTCACCGCGGCACCGGACTCCCACTCCAGCGGCGGGTGCTCGGCGAGCTCGCCGTGGGCCACCGCGGACAACAGCGAGGCCAGCGGCGTCTGCAGCAGGGCGAGCACCGCCTGGGTCTCCGGGTCGCCGAAGCGGCAGTTGAACTCGATCACCTGCGGGCCGCGGGAGGTCAGCGCCAGACCGGCGTAGAGCAGGCCGGAGAACGGGGTGCCGCGACGGGCGAGCTCGTCGACGGTCGGCTGCACGATGGTGCGCACCACGTCGTCGACCAGGCCTTCCGGCGCCCACGGCAGCGGCGCGTACGCGCCCATGCCGCCGGTGTTGGGGCCCGCGTCGCCGTCGCCGACCCGCTTGAAGTCCTGCGCGGGCAGCAGCGGCACCACGGTGGTGCCGTCGACCAGGCAGAACAACGAGGCCTCCGGGCCGTCCAGGAACGACTCCAGCAGCACCGGGTGGCCGCCGTCGAGCAGCTTCAGCGCGTGCGCCCGCGCCGCGTCGAAGTCGCTGGTCACCAGCACGCCCTTGCCCGCGGCCAGGCCGTCGTCCTTGACCACCCAGGTGGGCCCGAAGTGGGTCAGCGCGGTGTCCAGCTTGGCGGGGTTGTCCACCACCTCGCTGTGCGCGGTGGGCACACCGGCGGCGAGCATCACGTCCTTGGCGAAGGCCTTCGAGCCCTCGATGCGGGCGGCCGCCGCGGACGGGCCGAAGCAGGCGATGCCGGCCGCGCGGACCGCGTCGGCCGCGCCGGCGACCAGCGGCGTCTCCGGCCCGAACACGACCAGGTCGGCCCGCCACTTCGTGGCGAGCTCGACGATCTCGTCGGGCTTGGCGACGTCGACGCCGTAGTTCTCGGCCAGCGCAGCGGTGCCCGCGTTGCCGGGCGCGCAGGCCAGCGCCGTGACGGAGGGATCGCGGGACAGCGCCAGGGCGATCGCGTGCTCACGGCCACCGCCACCGATCACGAGGATTCGCACGAACCGCAGCGTAGAGCGTGCGGCAGGCCACGTCAGCGCTGCCCCCGCCAACCGGCCGCCCCACGACGTTCACCTGGCCGTCGACCGTTCGTCGCACCCGCTTGCGCGAACGGTCGATTGCGGCGGCCACGGTTCTGCACGAGTGTGCAGCGATCACCACGCTGCAGAGAGGCAGGGAGGCACCATGACGATTCGGGGACGCCTGGCGGCGCTGACCGCCGCCGCCGTCGCGGGGCTCGGTCTGGTCACCGCGCCCGCCGTCGCCGCACCGCCGGCCGACACCGAGGTGGTGTCGGTCTTCGGCCACCGCGGCGCGTCCGGGTACCGGCCGGAGCACACGCTGGCCTCCTACGAGCTGGCCGCCCGGACGGGCGCGGACTACATCGAGCCCGACCTGGTGCCGACCAAGGACGGCGTGCTGGTCGCCCGGCACGAGAACGAGATCAGCGGCACCACCGACGTCGCCGAGCACCCCGAGTTCGCCGACCGCAAGACCACCAAGGTCATCGACGGCACCGAGGTCACCGGCTGGTTCACCGAGGACTTCACGCTGGCCGAGCTCAAGACGCTGCGCGCCGTGGAGCGCATCCCCGAGGTCCGGCCGCACAACACCATCTACGACGGCCGCTACGAGGTGCCGACCTTCCAGGAGGTCCTGGACCTGCGTGACCGGTTGTCCCGCGAGCTGCACCGGGACATCGGCGTCGCCCCGGAGACCAAGCACCCGAGCTACTTCCGCGAGCTGGGCCTGCCGCTGGAGCCGGGCGTGGTCGAGGCACTGGACCGCAACGGGCTGAACCGGCCGGGCGCGAAGGTCGCGGTGCAGTCGTTCGAGGTGTCCAACCTCCAGGAGCTCGACGAGGAGCTGGACGTCGACCTGGTGCAGCTGATCAGCGACAGCGGGGCACCGCAGGACTTCGTCGAGGCGGGCGATCCGCGCACCTACGAGGACCTGGTGACGCCGGAGGGGCTGCGGGAGGTCGCCGAGTACGCCGACGTGATCGGCCCGGCCATCGAGGTGGTGCTGCCGGTGGGCGAGGACGGCTCGGTGGGCGAGCCGACGCCGGTGGTGGCCGACGCGCACGCGGCCGGGCTGGAGGTCGTGCCCTACACCGTGCGGGCGGAGAACGAGTTCCTGCCGGGGGAGTTCCGGTCCTCGGACGACCCGGCGGACTTCGGTGACGTCTTCGGCTTCTTCCGCGCGCTGTTCGACACCGGCATCGACGGGGTCTTCTCCGACCACCCGGACATCGCGGTGACCGCCCGCGACGACGTCGCCGAGCACTGACACCCCGGGGGTCCGCCGCGCGACCGGGCGTGGTCACCGGGAGGCCCGGTCGGACGCGACTCCAGCGGGAGCCGGGCACTCGACCTCCCGTGGGATCGCGGTCTCTCGCGCGGGGGCGCGCCACTGCGGCGCTGGTCGCGGGCGTCACGTGCTGTGATCAGCGTCGTAGTGGCGAGCCCCGGAGCGGGCGCGGCGCCTAACCTGTCCATGATGGACGGAGGTGTCACCCGGTGGTCCAACTGCTCCTCGTGCTGATCGGCGCACTGCTCGTCACCGCCCTGGCCCGCACCCGCGAGATCGCCGCACCGCTGCTGCTCGTCCTCGTCGGGCTGCTGGTGTCGTTGGTCCCCGGCACGTCCGAGCTCTACATCGACCCGGAGATGCTGCTCACCGTGGTGCTCCCCCCGCTGCTTCACGGCGCGGCGCTGGAGAGCTCCTACACCAACTTCCGCGCGCAGATCCGCAAGATCGTGCACCACGGCGTGCTGCAGGTGATCGCCACCTCGTTCGTGATCGGGTGGCTCGCCTTCACGCTCATCCCCGAACTCCCGCTGACCTCGGCGATCGTGCTCGGCGCGGTGATCGCCCCGCCGGACGCGGTCACCGCCTCCGCGATCGGCCGCCAGCTGAAGCTGCCGCGCGGCGTCATGACGATCCTCGGCGGCGAGAGCCTGATCAACGACGCCGCCGCGCTGACCATCTACCGGATGGCGATCGCCGCCGTCGTCGGCACCACGCCCACGCTCGCCAACGGGGCGCTGGTGTTCGTGCTCGCCGTGGTCGTGGGCGTCGCGCTGGGGCTGGTGTTCGGCGTGCTCGCGCAGGCCGCGCGCACCCGCATCCCGGACGTGCAGGTGGCGACCGTGCTGGGCGTGCTGGTGCCGTTCCTGGCCTACCTGACCGCCGAGGAGCTGTCCGGGTCCGGGGTGCTGGCCGTGGTCACCGCCGGGCTCTACGTCGGCCACAACCAGCCGCGCGCCCGCGCCGCGGGCCGCCTGCAGGAGCACACCGTCTGGGCCTCGATCAACCTGCTGCTGGAGAGCCTGGTGTTCGCCTACATCGGGCTGCAGCTCAAGACCGTGGTCGACGAGCTGATCACCTCTGGGCGGGACATCGGCTCGCTGCTGGTGGCCACGCTGGCGATCTTCGCCGCGACGGTCCTGTTCCGCGTGCTGTGGATGTACAGCTCGAACTACCTGCCCGGCCTGTCGCACCTGCTGAGCCCGGGCAAGCGACCCGGCGGGCGGTGGCGGCGCACCGCGGTGCTGTCCTGGGCGGGGATGCGCGGCGTGGTCACCCTCGCCGCGGCGGGCGCCATCCCGTACACCACCAGTGCGGGTGACCCGTTCCCGGCGCGGGACGTGATCCAGTTCGTCGCGTCGGTGATCACCGTCGCCACCATCCTGGTGCAGGGCACCACGCTGCCCTGGCTGATCCGCAAGCTGGACGTCATCGACCCCGACGAGGCGGCCCGCGACGACCAGGCCGAGGCCGAGGCGCGGGTGACGGCCACCAACGCGGCGCTGCGCTACCTGGACCAGCTCACCCCGGCGGACGTGGGCACCGACCCGGAGCGCTTCGAGCGCATCATCACCCGGATGAAGGCCCTGGTGGAGCACCAGGGCATGGCTGCGGCCGAGCAGGTCGGCCGGACGCCGGCCGAGCGGGAGGACACCGCCAGCCGCGGCTTCGCGGACCTGCGCCGCGACCTGCTGGAGGTGCAGCGCTCGGCGATGGCCGACGAGCGCGACGCGGGCAACCTCGACGACGAGGTCCTCCGCCGCGTCCTCCGCGAGCTGGACCTGCAGGAAGCAGCCCTCGACAGCTCCTGGCGCAGCCGCTGAGCCGAGGACCCGCGGAGGTGGGGGGCACCTCCCGCCGACCCAGTCGGTGAGAGGTGCCCTGCACTCCTGTCCGCGGCGGGGACGCGCGGTCCCCCGCGGTGGTCAGGCCATGGTGTGGCGGACGATGGTCTGGTCGCGGCCGGGGCCGACGCCGATCGCCGAGACCCGGGCACCCGCGAGCTCCTCGATGCGCTCGATGTAGGCCCGCGCGTTGGCCGGCAGGTCCTCGAAGCTGCGGGCGCCGCTGATGTCCTCCGACCAGCCCGGCACCTCCTCGTACACCGGCACCGCGTGGTGCACGCCGGTCTGCGTCATCGGCATCTCGTCGACGCGCTCGCCGTCCACGTCGTAGGCCACGCAGATCGGGATGGTCTCCAGCCCGGACAGCACGTCGAGCTTGGTCAGGAAGTAGTCGGTGATGCCGTTGACCCGGGTCGCGTAGCGGGCGATCACCGCGTCGAACCAGCCGGTGCGCCGCGAGCGGCCGGTGGTGACGCCGAACTCACCGCCCTGCTTGCGCAGGTTCTCGCCGGCCTCGTCGGCGAGCTCGGTCGGGAACGGACCGGCGCCGACGCGGGTGGTGTAGGCCTTGAGGATGCCGATCACCGAGGTGATCTTCGTCGGCCCGATGCCGGAGCCGGCGCACGCGCCACCGGAGGTCGGGTTCGACGAGGTCACGAACGGGTAGGTGCCGTGGTCGACGTCCAGCAGGGTGCCCTGCGAGCCCTCCAGCAGCACCGTCTCGCCGCGGTCCAGCGCCTGGTTCACCAGCAGCTTGGTGTCGGCGATCCGGCTGGCGAACTTCTCGCCCTGGGACAGCACGGTGTCGACGACCTCGTCGACGTCCATCGCCCGGCGGTTGTAGACCTTGACCAGGATCTGGTTCTTCACGTCGAGCGCGGCCTCGACCTTCTGCCGCAGGATCTTCTCGTCCAGCAGGTCCTGCGCGCGGACGCCGACCCGGGCGATCTTGTCCTGGTAGCAGGGGCCGATGCCGCGGCCGGTGGTGCCGATCTGCTTCTTGCCCAGGTACCGCTCGGTGACCCGGTCGATGGCCACGTGGTACGGCATGATCAGGTGCGCGTCGGCGGAGACCAGCAGCCGCGAGGTGTCCACGCCGCGCTCCTCGAGCCCGGCCAGCTCCTCCAGCAGCACGCCGGGGTCGACCACGACGCCGTTGCCGATCACGTTGGTCACCCCGGGAGTGAGGATGCCCGACGGGATGAGGTGCAGCGCGAAGTCCTGCCCGTCGGGCAGCACGACGGTGTGACCCGCGTTGTTGCCGCCCTGGTAGCGGACGACCCACTGCGCCTGCTCGCCGAGCAGGTCGGTCGCCTTACCCTTGCCTTCGTCGCCCCACTGGGCGCCGATCAGCACGATCGCCGGCATGTGAAACTCCAACCTGGACTGGGTGGTCGCCAGCGTGACCGCACGCTTCGCCCGCTCCCACCTCGGGGTATGCCGGTCGATCAGGGTAAACCAGGAGCGAAACGTGAGTACCACCGCATTGTCCTGCGGAAACGTTGACCGCGCAGCGCGTCCTTCCGGTGACGGTGTGCGATGGTTCGACGTGCCGGTCCGCCCGACCCGGCAGGACCTGGACCCGTTGCTGGCCGAGGCCTCGGACCGGCTGGTGGTGCACGGCACCGACGCCGACTTCGCCTCGGTGGTGCTCCGCCTGCTGCGCAAGGGCCGCCTGGCCGACCTGGTGGTGGGCTACGTGCCGGTGACCGACTCGCCCGCCGCCCGGTTGTGGGGGCTCACCCCCGGCGACTTCGAGCGGGCGCTCACCGCCGACCCCCGGCCGTCCGCGCTGATCCGCGACGACTCGGGCGGCGTGCTGCTCGGGGCCGGCACCATCGAGCCGATCACCGGCCAGGTGTACTGCGACGACGAACGGGTGCTCAACGGCCGCGCGCTGAGCCTCACGGTCACCCCCGACCCGGACGCCGAGCCGCTGCCGGAACCCACCTCGGACCCGATGAACGCGATGCTGGACCCGGCCACCGACGGGCTGGTGGTGACCACGGTGCGCCGCGGCCTGCTGCGCCGGCGCAGCGAGGTGACCAAGGGCCGCGCGGTCCAGGCGTCGTTCCTGCCGGGCACGGTCGTGCACGACGGCATGGAGCACCCGCGCCCGGCCGAGAAGTGGGTCTGGTACCGGCACACCGAGGACCTGCTGTTCGCCCGCTGAGCCCCGGGCTCACCCCGCCGTGCCACGGTGGCGCGCGTTCGGTGCGAGATTCACCAGGAAGTGACACGATCGGTGGCGATTTCACGCCAAGTCACCCACTGGCCACGCACCGGCATTGATCCGTCCACCTGCGTGGGCAATGGTCATCTCAAAACCGACGCCCACGCGGAGGAAGCCATGACAGGCACGTTGCGCGCGACCCTGACCGCCCTCCCCCTCGCAGTCGCCCTGGGCCTCGGCCTGGCCACGCCGGCCGGCGCCGAACCACCGGGCATCCCGGACCCGGCGACCGCCAAGGCCGCCCTCGCCGAGCTCGTCGTCGCCCCCGAAGGCTCGATGGACGGCTACGACCGGGACAAGTTCCCGCACTGGATCGAGGGCTCGGACGGCTGCAACACCCGGGAGTCGGTGCTCAAGCGCGACGGTGACGGCGTCGAGGTCGGCTCGGACTGCTACCCGACCTCCGGCAGCTGGTACAGCCCGTACGACGGCGAGACCTGGACCCAGCCGTCCGATGTGGACATCGACCACGTGGTGCCGCTGGCCGCCGCGTGGCGCTCCGGCGCGTCGGAGTGGACGCAGGAGCAGCGCGAGCGGTTCGCCAACGACCTGGACGGCCCGCAGCTCATCGCGGTCACCGACAACGTCAACCAGTCGAAGGGCGACCAGACGCCGGACGAGTGGATGCCCCCGCGTGCCGAGTACCACTGCACCTACGCCTCGATGTGGGTCGGCGTGAAGGACAAGTACCAGCTGACCGTCACCGAGGCGGAGAAGGCGGCGCTGCAGGAGGCCCTCGACGGCTGCTGATCACACCCGACCGGCCTGGTCGCTGCGCGAGCGCGGTGACCAGGCCGGACGCGTTCCCGGGGCGGGTCCCGCCGGGCCGCACCGGCGGGACCGCCGCTTGACACGCCGGTGCGCTGTTGCGAGATTGCGGGCATGTGCAAGATCGGGATCACCACGCCCGAAGGCGTCCCGGGGTGAGCCGGGGCGAGCATCCCCGGCACCTGCTGGACCACACCATCCACTCCCCGGTCCGGCTCTCCATCATGGCGCTGCTGGTCGCCGCCGAGCAGACCGAGTTCCGGCACGTGCGCGACACCGTCGAGGTCAGCGACTCCACCCTGTCCAAGCACATCGCGACGCTGCAGGCGGTCGGCTACGTCACGGTGCACAAGGGCAGCGTCGACGGCCGCCCGCGCACCTGGCTCGGCATCACCCGGACCGGTCGCGACGCCTACGAGTCGCACCTCGCCGCCCTCGGCGCGATCATCGAGGGGTCGTGAGGAGGGGCCGATGCCGGAAGCCACCGAACTGCGCTCGTCCATCGCCGCACCGCCGGGCGGGGTGATGACCGACGAGGTCGGCGTCATCACCGGTGACCTGGAGCTGGCCACCACCTGCCGCGACGGTGCGGTCGAGGTGTGGATCCGCTACGCCGGGGCCGACGAGTGGTACCGGATCTCGGCGGCGGACTGCCGGCTGCACGACCCGCGCGACCACGAAGCCCTGCACCACGCCGTGACCGCGGTGCTGCACCGGCCGTAGCGCGCTCAGCTGTCCCGCTCGCGCTGGGCTTCGGGGTGCAGCGGGGGCAGCGCGGCGGTGGCCTCGGTCCGGCTCAGGCCGGTCGCCTGCAGCAGGTCCACCGCGATCGAGCGGACCTGCAGGACGACCACCTGCATCGAGAAGTCGCCCTCGCCGAGCATCTCCACTGTGGACTTCTTCGCCACCGAGCGGGCGGCCTCGCGGGTCTGCAGCGGGTCGACCCCGCTGGCCAGCTCGTCGCGCAGCAGCACCACCGCGCCCGCCAGCTCCTCCAGCAGGGCCGGCAGCGGGCGCGGCACCGGCTCGCCGTCGCGCAGCGCGGCCAGCGCCCGCCGCGCCAGCACGCGGGTGTTGCGCAGCGCCCGGTCGATGGGCGCCGCCGCGTTGTCGTAGCGTTCGAGGTCACCGCGCCGCCGCCACCGGATGGGCGCGAACCGGGCGATCTCCTGCCCGGTCTCCAGCGCCTTGCGGAACTCCTCGACCAGCCGCTGGCTCTTGCGGGCGTTGGCGAGCACGTCGCCCGCCATCTCGGGGTCCTGCCGCGCCACCGCCCCGGCGACGCCGCGCAGCGCGTCGGCCAGCGCGCCGAGCACCAGCCGCCCGTTGCGGTGGGCCACGGTGAGCGGGTTGGCGGGCAGCAGCGTCGCGACGACGAACCCGACCAGGCCGCCGATCGCGGCGTCGACCATGCGGGTCAGCCCGCCCTCGCTCGCGGGCGGCAGCAGCGTCGCGACCAGCACCGACGACGAGGCGGCCTGGAGCACGATCACCACCCCGCTGTCCAGCAGCACGGCGGTGCTCATGGCCAGCGCGACGACCAGCGCGATCTGCCAGGAGCCGGTGCCGATGACCGAGATGAGCAGGTCGCCGACGCCGATGCCGATGCTCACGCCGACGACCAGCTCCAGCGAGCGGCGCATCCGCTGGCCCAGCGAGACGCCGAGCGAGATGACCGCCGCGGTGGGCGCGAAGAACGGCAACGGGTGGCCGACCACGTTCTTGGCGACGAACCACGCGAGCCCGGCCGCGACCGCGCACTGCACGATCGGCACGCCGGTGCGCAGCAGTCGGCGGAGCCGACGGACCAGTTCCTCGCGCAGTCGGTGCACACGGGCATTGTCCGTCAGATCGCCCGTCGCGCCGCGACGTCGTGAGTGCGCAGGCCGGCTGGAGCCGGTCCCGGCACTCACGACCTCCGCGTCACCGCTGCTCAGGCCAGGCCGGTGGCCTCCACGGAGGCCGGGTCGCTGTCGACGAGCAGCTGCCGGCAGCGGTCGTGCTCGTCGTCCTCGCCGATCGCCTTCGCGGCCTTGGCCAGCGCCGCGATGGAGCGCAGCACGCCCTGGTTGGGCTCGTGGCGCCACGGCACCGGCCCGAAGCCCTTCCAACCCGCCTTGCGCAGCGCGTCGAGTCCCCGGTGGTAACCGGTGCGGGCGTAGGCGTAGGCGGCGATGTTCTCCCCGGACGCCAGCGCGGCCTCGGCGAGCGCGGCCCACGCGGCGCTGAAGGCCGGGTGGTGCGCGGCGACCACGGCCGGGTCGGTGCCCGCGCCGAGCTCGGCCTGCGCCTCGGTGTTCTCCGGGAGCAGGGTCTCCGGCGGTTCCAACAGGTTCTTCGTCATGACCCAATCCTGTCAGGTGCCCGGACCCACCGTCCGGCACCGACCGCACCACTCGACCCGGTGATGCGCGGAGGGCACCTCCCGACGGGAGGTGCCCTCCAGGACGAAGACCGGCGTCAGCCGGCGAGCATCCGGCCGGCGGACTTGAGGTTCTCGCAGGCGTGGGCGACGCGGGCAGCCATGGACTGCTCGGCCACCTTGAGGTAGCTGCGCGGGTCGTAGGTCTTCTTGTTGCCGACCTCGCCGTCGACCTTCAGCACGCCGTCGTAGTTCTTGAACATGTGGTCCGCGATCGGGCGGCTGAAGGCGTACTGCGTGTCGGTGTCGATGTTCATCTTCACCACGCCGTAGGAGACCGCCTCGTGGATCTCCTCCAGCAGCGAGCCCGAGCCGCCGTGGAAGACCAGGTCGAACGGCTTGGAACCGGCCGGCAGGCCCAGCTTCTGCGAGGCCACCTCCTGGCCCTTCTTCAGGATCTCCGGGCGCAGCTTGACGTTGCCCGGCTTGTACACGCCGTGCACGTTGCCGAAGGTGGCGGCCAGCAGGTAGCGGCCCTTCTCACCGCTGCCGAGGGCGTCCACGGTCTTCTCGTAGTCGCCGGGCGCGGTGTAGAGCTTCTCGTTGATGTCGTTGGCGATGCCGTCCTCCTCGCCACCGACGACGCCGACCTCCAGCTCGAGGATGATCTTGGCCTTGGCCGCGGCGGCCAGCAGGTCCTGCGCGATCTCCAGGTTCTCGTCGAGGTCGATCGCCGAGCCGTCCCACATGTGGGACTGGAACAGCGGGTTCTCACCGCGGTTGACCCGCTCCTGGCTGATCTGGATCAGCGGTCGGACGAACCCGTCCAGCTTGTCCTTCGGGCAGTGGTCGGTGTGCAGGGCGATGTTCACCGGGTACTTCGCGGCGACGACGTGCGCGAACTCGGCCAGCGCGGTGGCGCCGGTGACCATGTCCTTGACCTTCGTGCCGGAAGCGAACTCGGCACCGCCGGTCGACAGCTGGATGATGCCGTCGCTCTCGGCCTCCGCGAACCCGCGCAGCGCCGCGTTGAGCGTCTCCGACGAGGTCACGTTGATGGCCGGGTAGGCGAATTCGCCCGCCTTCGCCCGGTCCAGCATCTCCGCGTAGACCTCGGGGGTCGCGATGGGCATCGGTCGTCCTCCTCGCATGGAGTTCAGTCTTGGTGACGGAGAGTTGCGCAGCATCCTACGAGCCGCTCCCCGCGACCCGCGGGCGTCGTCGGCTCGGCGCCACACTTTCGCGTCACAGTGCCCGAGCCCGACCTGTTTTGGAAAGCTGGTGCAAGGATTCAGATCAGGACGAATCCTGTGTACATCCTCACACGCTGGGGTTTCGCGGGCGCGGCGGACGCGCTCCGGCGCCCGCCTCACCCGCTCTGGCGATCACAGCCAGGCGCCGACGACGACGTCCCACTCCCGCACGGTGGTCTGCGCGATCACCCCGGCCTCGGTGTAGGGGTCGGCGTCGATGACCCGCTGCAGCTCGTCGCGGTCGGCGACCTCGTAGACCAGCTGCGCCCCCTTGCCGTCGGTGAACGGGCCGCCGGCCAGCACCACCCCTCGCTCCGCCAGGTCCCGGCAGTACTCGCGGTGCTTCGGGCGCACCTCCAGCCGGCGCTCCTCGTCCTCGCCGTAGACCAGGTCGACCACGAACTTGGCCATGCGGACACCTCCGTCCTCGGATCACGATCGATGCGCACGCTACCCCGACCGCGCCACACCGACCGGGGGACGACCGGTAACTTGTTCGATCATGGCCGGTGATTCACGCGGAGTCGAACGGAGCGTCGAGCAGACCCTCGGCCACTTGCGCACCCTGGACGGAGCGGCGGTCGCGGACTCGAGCCAGCCGCTGACCTTGGAGGACCTCTACCGGCAGCAGCGCATGCGGATGGTGCGCCTGGCCATCCTGCTGGTCGACGACCCGGCGACGGCCGAGGACGTGGTGCAGGAGGCGTTCACCGGCCTGTACCGGAACTGGTCCGGGCTGCGCGACGCCCGGGCCGCGATCGGCTACCTGCGGACCGCGGTGGTCAACGGCAGCCGGTCGGTGCTGCGCCGCCGCAAGACGGCGCGCGAGTACCAACCGCCGCACCAGGCCGACGCGCGCTCGGCGGAGTCGCTGGCGATGCTGAGCGCCGAGCACCAGGCGGTGGTGGCGGCGCTGAGCAAGCTGCCGCCCCGGCAGCGGGAGGTCCTGGTGCTGCGCTACTACGGCAACCTGTCCGAGGCGGAGATCGCCGAGGCCACCGGGGTGTCGCGGGGCACCGTGAAGTCCACCGCGAGCCGCGCGCTGGACGCGCTGCAGAAGCTGATGAGCGGGTGAACGCGACACCTCCGCGAACAACACACCGGTTTGGTGTAGACCACTGGGTGGTCGGTGGCGGAGGATCGTCGGCGTGACCGCGAACGCCATCGCCGTCGACGTCGGCGGCACCGAGACCAAGGCCGCGCTGGTCGCCGTCGGCGAGCGCGGTGCGGAGCCGCAGCGCCGGCTGAGACGCCCGACCCCGCGCGGAGCGGACGGTGCGGAGACCGCCGAGCTGGTGGTGACCGCCGTGGCCGAGCTGGTGGCGGAGCTGCGCGCGGACGCCGCCGCGGACGCGGTCGGCGTGGTGGTGCCCGGAGCGGTCGACGAGGTCCGCGGCGTCGGGGTGTGGTCGGCCAACCTCGGCTGGCGCGACGCCCCGCTGCGCGACCTGCTCGCCGAGCGCGTCGACCTGCCGGTCACCCTCGGGCACGACGTGCGCGCGGGCGGCCTCGCCGAGGCCCGCCTGGGCGCCGCGCGCGGCCGGCGCGACGTGGCGGTGGTGCCGATCGGCACCGGCATCGCCGCGGCGCTGCTGTTCGACGGGCGGCTGCACTCCGGCGGCGGCTTCGCGGGCGAGATCGGGCACCTCGACATCGGCCACGACGAGCGCTGCGGCTGCGGCCGCACCGGCTGCCTGGAGGCGCTGGCGTCCTCGGCGGCCGTGGCCCGCCGCTACCGGGAGCGCACCGGCGTGGCGCGCACCAGCGCGGAGGTGGCCGCGGCCGTGCGCGCGGGCGAGGCGGACGCGCACGCTGTGTGGCAGGAGGCGGTCGACGCGCTCGCCCAGGGCCTGCTGGTGCTGGTGACGGTGGCCGCGCCCGAGTGCATCGTGCTCGGCGGCGGGCTCGCGCAGGCCGGCGACCTGCTCACCGGACCGCTGCGCAGCAGGCTCGACGACGAGCTGGCGGCGTACCACCGCCGCCCAGACCTGGAACTGGCCGAACTCGGTGACACCGCGGGCTGCCTGGGGGCAGCGCTGCTGGCGACGGAAGGGTTGGAAAGACAGTGAACGCTCCCGAATTGGTCCTCGCCGGTGGGCAGGTCGTCACCCCGGAGGGAGTGCTGGACCGGGGCTGGGTCCGGGTGGCCGGCGGGACGATCGCCGAGGTCGGCACCGGTGCGACCCCGGCGGGCGAGGTCGTGGACCTGCGCGGGCAGTGGCTGGTGCCCGGCTTCGTGGACATCCACTGCCACGGCGGTGGCGGCGGCTCGTTCACCAGCACCGAGGTCGACCAGGCGCGGACCGCGATCGCCGCGCACCGCCGGCACGGCACCACGACGATGCTGGCCAGCCTGGTGTCGGCCCCGCTGCCCGACCTGGCCAAGCAGATCAGCGCGCTCAGCGACCTGGTCACCGACGGCGAGCTCGCCGGCATCCACCTGGAGGGGCCGTTCCTGTCCTCGGCGCGGTGCGGCGCGCACGACCCGGCGAGCCTGCGCGCCCCGGCGACCGCCGCGGTGCAGCAGCTGCTGGACGCGGGGCGCGGGGCGGTCCGGATGGTCACCCTGGCGCCGGAGCTGCCGGGCGGGGTCGACGCCGTCCGGCAACTGGTCGACCACGGGGTGATCGCCGCGGTCGGGCACACCGACGCGGTGCTGTCGCAGGTGGTGCCCGCGGTGGAGGCCGGGGCCACGGTGGCCACGCACCTGTTCAACGCGATGCGCCCGCTGCACCACCGGGAGCCGGGCCCGATCGGCGTGCTGCTGGAGGACGAGCGGGTGACCGTCGAGCTCATCTGCGACCTGGTGCACCTGCACCCGGCGATCGTGCAGCTGGCCGCCTCGCACGCGGGCACCGGGCGGACGGTGCTGGTCACCGACGCCATCAGCGCCACCGACGCCGGGGACGGCACCTACGAGCTGGGCGGGCTGCCGGTGACGGTGACCGACGGGGAGGCGCGGCTGGCGGACGGCTCGCTGGCGGGCAGCACGCTGACCATGGACGTGGCGTTCCGCAACCTGGTCGAGTCGTGCGGGCAGAGCGTGCCGGCCGCGGTGGCGGCGGCGTCGACCCGACCGGCGCGGCTGCTCGGCCTCGGCGACCGCACCGGCGCGATCCTGCCGGGCCTGGCCGCCGACCTGGTGGTGCTGGACACCGACCTGCAGCTCACCGGGGTCCTCAAGGACGGCGAGTGGGCCGTCGCCCCCCGCTGAGACGCGGCTCGCGCGTGCGACGCCGCGGCGGGGCGCGCCGTCGCTAGGCTCGGGGCGTGACCGCACGCGATCCCGAGCACCTGCTGTCCGCGGCGCTGCGCGCGCACGCCGGTGGGAGTCCCGGCGCGGTGCCACCGCCGCCCGCTCCACCCCCGCCGCGACGCGAGCGGCTGCCGGTGGCGGGGGTCCTGCTGTTCGCGATCGTCCTCGGCCTGGCGACCGGCGCCGTCGCCGCCGCCGTGACCCTCCTCGGCTCTCCGCTCTCCTGATCGACACCCGGGAGGGGCACCAGACCGGTGTGCGCGGGCTGATCAACGGGTGGTGCGGTGTGCACGGCGGGTGACTCGCCCGTGGATCGGGCGCCACAGCGTCGCGGTACCGTTGGCGACCGTGACGACCGAACTGCCCGCGCTCGCCAACGCCGCCGCGAACACCTCCGCACTGGCCTTGCTGCCGGACTGGCTCGACCCCGAGAACATCGTCCAGTCGCTCGGCCCGTTCGCCCTGATCGGCGTCTGCCTGATCATCTTCGCCGAATGCGGCCTGCTCATCGGCTTCTTCCTGCCCGGTGACTCCCTGCTGTTCGTCACCGGCCTGTTCGTCGCGGCCGGTGCGATCGACACCCCGATCTGGCTGGTCTGCGCCCTGCTGAGCCTCTGCGCGTTCGTGGGCAACGTGACCGGGTACTGGATCGGCCGCAAGGTCGGGCCCGCGCTGTTCAACAAGCCGGACTCGAAGCTGTTCAAGCGCGAGCACGTCGACAAGACCCACGACTTCTTCGAGCGCTACGGGGCGCGGGCGATCATCCTGGCCCGGTTCGTGCCGATCGTCCGCACCTTCATCACCGCGGTCGCGGGCATCGCGCAGATGGACCGGCGGAAGTTCTTCAGCTACTCCGCGATCGGCGGTGTCGCCTGGATCGTGCTCATGACGCTGCTGGGCTACTTCCTCGGCAACATCCCGTGGATCCGGGACAACCTCGAGGCCATGGCCATCGTGATCGTGCTGGTCTCGGTCATCCCGATCATCATCGAGTACCTCAAGGGCCGTCGCGAGAAGGCCCGCGACGCCGCGAGCTGACCAGTCGCCACATCGCGCGGGCCCGGGACTCCCGGGTCCGCGCGATCTGCTCTTCCGGCCCCGGCGGGTCGGGGATCGTGGCAGGACACCGGTGTCCTGCGACTCCCAGGGGGCACGAACGGTGGAACTCTCCCAGGTCCGGCTGCTGGTGACCGACTTCGCCGCCTGCTACCGCTTCTACCGGGACGTCCTGCGGCTGACGCCGCAGTTCGAGGCGCCCGGCGGCCCGTGCGCGAGGTTCAGCCCGGACGGCGGCACCGCGGGCACCGCCCTGCAGGACCGGGCGCAGATGGCGCAGGTGCTCGACGAGCTCGGCGCGGAGCCGTCCGGGTACCGGTCGCTGGTCGTCCTGCACGTCGACGACCTGGAGCGCTACTGCGCGGAGGTCACCGACCGCGGCGCCCGGCTGCGCCACGGCCCGGCCCCGATGACCGACCGGATGCGGGTCGCGCACCTGACCGACCCCGAGGGGAACCTGGTCGAGGTCCAGGAGTGGCTGGCCCCGCGCGGGTGATCACCAGGCGGCGTCGAGGTCGGCGTGCTGCTGGACCCAGGTGTGCATCACGATCCCGGCCGCCACGCCCGCGTTGATCGAGCGCGTCGAGCCGAACTGCGCGATGGAGACCACCAGGTCGGCGCCCTCCCGCGAGTCCTCGCGCAGCCCGGGCCCCTCCTGGCCGAACAGCAGCACGCAGCGGCGCGGCAGCGCGGTGCGCTCGATCGGGACGGCGCCGGGCGTGTTGTCCACCGCGACGAGCGCGAGGTCGTGCTCGGCCGCGTACTCGCGCAGCGACGGCAGCTCGGGGTGGTGGTGGATGTGCTGGTAGCGGTCGGTGACCATGGCACCCCGCCGGTTCCACCGCCGCCGCCCGACGATGTGCACGGCGCGCGCGGCGAAGGCGTTCGCGGTGCGCACCACGGTGCCGATGTTGTGGTCGTGCTGGAAGTTCTCGATGGCCACGTGGAAGTCGTGCCGCCGCCGGTCGAGGTCGGCGACGATCGCCTCGCGCCGCCAGTACCGGTAGTGGTCGACCACGTTGCGGCGGTCGCCGTGCTCCAGCAGCTCGGGGTCGTACCGCTCGTCGGTCGGCCACGGCCCCTCCCAGGGGCCGACACCGACCGTGGTGCCCCACTCGGTGGGCCCGACGACGGTGTGCGCCTCTCCGCGGTCCACTGCTCCCGCTCCTCCGCGATGGTCCGGCGCCGTCACGGCCTGCGGCCGGAGCCGCTCACGACAGGCCGAGGTCGGCCAGGCCGAGCAGCGACCGGTACGGCAGACCGGCGGCCTCGATCTTCTCCCGCGCCCCGGTGTCGCGGTCCACGACGGTGGCCACCCCGACGACCTCCGCGCCGGCCTCGCGCAGCGCGTCGACGGCGGTGAGCACGCTGCCCCCGGTGGTGGAGGTGTCCTCGACGGCGAGCACCCGGCGCCCGGTGACGTCCGGACCCTCGATGAGCCGCTGCATGCCGTGCGACTTGGTGCTCTTGCGCACCACGAAGGCGTCCAGCGGAGCCCCGTCGGCGTGCAGCACGGCGGTGGCGACGGGGTCGGCGCCGAGCGTCAGGCCGCCGACGGCGACGTAGTCCCAGTCCGCGGTGAGCTGGCGCAGCAGCCGGCCGATCAGCGGCGCCGCCCGGTGGTGCAGCGTCGCGCGTCGCAGGTCGACGTAGTAGTCGGCCTCCTTGCCGGACGCCAACGTCACCTTGCCGTGCACCACGGCGAGGTCCCGGACCAGGCCGGCGAGCTCGGAACGCTGCTGCTCATCCACTGTGACCACGAGACCCCAGCTTACGGACCGGTCCTCGCCCGCTCCGGCGCCGGGTCAGGTGCGGCCCGGGACGGTGCGGGTGACGATCGCCCGCTGCAGGCTCTGCGGCACCAGCCGGCCGAGGGCGACCAGCGCCTTGTACTGCGCGCCCGGCACCGAGATGTCCTTGCCGCGGCGGAGGTCGGCCAGCGCCTCGTGCACCACCTGGTCGACCTGCAGCCAGAACGCCTTGGGCAGCCGGCTCATCTCCAGCTTGGCCCGCTGGTGGAACTCGGTCTGGGTGAAGCCGGGGCACAGCGCCATGACCCGCACCCCGGTGCCGGCCAGCGCGATGGACAGGCCGCGCGAGAAGGCGGTCACGTACGCCTTGGTCGCGCCGTAGGTCGACCCGGCCACCGGGAAGAACCCGGCCACGCTCGACACGTTGATCACGTCACCGCGGCCGCGCTCGCGCATGCCCGGGACGGCGGCGTGCGTCAGCGCGAGCACCGCGCCCGCGTTGAGGTCGAGCTGCCGCTGCAGCTCGGCGCCGGGGGTGTCCCAGAACGCGCCGGCGGTGCCGAACCCGGCGTTGTTGACCAGCAGGTCAACCGGCCGCTCGACGTCGGCCAGCCGCTTCTCGACCTCCGCGCGCTGGGTCTCGTCGGCGAGGTCGGCGGAGATCACCTCGCAGTGCACCCCGTGCCGGGCTTGCAACCGGTCGGCGAGTTCGGCGAGCCGGTCGGCGTTGCGTGCGACCAGGACCATGTCGTGGCCTTCAGCGGCGAGGCGGCGGGCGAAGGCGCGCCCGATCCCCGCGGTAGCTCCGGTGACGAGTGCGGTAGGCATGCGCCGAACTTACCTCGGCGCCGCGGCCGACCGCCGAGCGCCGGGCTCAGCGGGACGAGGACTCCGAGGAGGTCGGCTCGGGCTCCTCGGCCTCGGCCTCTGCCTCGTTGGGGTCGCTGTCGAACGGGTCGACCAGGTCGGCGAGGTCGCCGAGGTCGCGCAGCAGGCGCTCCAGCCGGGCCGGGTCGGCCTGCGCGGGTTCCAGGGCGGCCAGCACCCAGTCGTTCTCCAGCCACACCACGGTGACGTCCGAGCCGATCTCCTCGGTGGCGTCGACCAGGTCCGGGGTGACCAGCGGGCGCGCGGCCGCCACCTCGGTGACGAACGCGTAGCGGGAGCCGACCGGGCCGAGCAGGTCGAGCTCGGAGTCCTGCGGCACCGGCACGTCGGGCAGCCACAGCTCGATGGTGGCGGGGGCCTCCCGGCGGCAGCGGATGCCCGCCAGCACGGTCGCCGTCCGGCCGCCGACCTCCAGGTCCATCACGGAGACCTGGCGCCGGCCGTCGGAGGTGAAGGTCGAGCCGGCGACCACGTCGGTGGCGGTCGGGCTGACGTACTGGGCGAGCGCGCCGCGCTCCCAGCGGGTCGGCAGGACGCGGTCGGCCTCGGCGAACTGCCAACCGCGCAGCGCCGCCCACCGCCGCCGTTCGCGGTTGCTGGAGACGCGCTGCGAGCGGTCGGCGATCAGCAGCGCGACGCCCGCGCCGATGGCGAGGACGGCGACGACGAACCAGAGCCACGCAGGTATGCCCACACAGCGCAGGGTAGTCCGATCACCGCCGAAGACGAAGATCACCTTGGCATCCGACCCGGAACCGCTCCATCGGCTGAAGCTCACCTGCGAAAACGCTGCGGGGACTCCCGCACGGCCGGGCGTTGCGCGCTACGTCGTGGCGAGGTTGTCGCAGAGGGCCTGCCACTCCGCGCGGTCCGGGGCCGGGCCGGGGAGCTCGGGCCCGCCCGGGCGCAGGCCCTCGAGCACCAGGCCGAGGTAGCGGGCGCGCAGCTCGGCGCGGCGGTGCTCGCTGGTCGGCAGCCGCGGGTTGAGGTGCTTGAACAGCAGCAGCACGTCGGTCCAGTCGACGTCGGTGCGCAGCTCACCGGCCTGCTGCGCGGCGGTCACGAGGTGCTCGATCGCCGTCGCCAGGCGCTGCTGCAGGTCGCGGAACCGGTCCGAGTAGACGTGCTGCGGGTCCATCGGCGGCAGCACCGTGCCGATGCCGGACCCCTCGCGCAGGCACCGCCGCATGAACCGGACCAGCGCCGCCCAGGCGTCGGGTTCCTCCGCCCGCGCCCGCTCGGCCTCGTCGAGCATCAGCTGGAACGCGGCGATGCGGACCTGCTCGACCAGCTCGTGCTTGCTCGGGTAGCGGCGGTACACGCTGGCCACTCCGACGCCCGCGCGCTTGGCGACCTCGGCCATCGGGGCCGCGAAGCCCTGCTCGGCGAACACCTCGCGCGCCGCCCGGATCACCCGGTCGTCGTGCTGCGCGTGCCTGTGCGGTGTGGTCATGGCCACAGGATAACCCCGGACCGGAATGATCCGTTCCGATCGCGGGTTGCAGGTGCGGATCCGCTCGTCCAGTGAGGGAGTGCCTTGACCACCACGGAACCCGCCAGGGCCAGCAGCGCGGTGCGCGCGCCGCGGGAGGGGTTGTCCCGGCCCGCTGCCTTCTGGTTCACCGGTGCGCTCTACGCGCTGTTCCTCATGGCGTCCACCGCCCCCTCCCCGATGTACTCGCTGTACCAGCAGCGCTGGGGCTTCACGACCACCGTGCTCACCGAGGTCTTCGCCGCCTACGCGGTGGCGATCCTGGTCGCGCTGCTGCTGTTCGGGTCGCTGTCCGACCACGTCGGGCGGCGCCCGGTGCTCGTGGTGGCGCTCGGGCTGGAGATCGTCTCGATGCTGCTGCTCGCCTTCGCCCCCGGCGTCGGCTGGCTGTACGCCGGTCGCGCGCTGCAGGGCCTGGCCACCGGTGTGGCGACCAGCGCCATCAGCGGCTCGCTGCTGGACTTCCAGCGTCCCGGCTCCAACCGCGGAGCGCTGGTCAACGGCGTGTCCTCGGCCTTCGGCATGGCGCTGGGCTCGCTGGGCGCGGGGGCGCTGGTGCAGTTCGTGCCCGGCCCGACGCTGACCAGCTACCTGCTGCTGGTGCTCGGCTTCGCGCTGGCCGTCCCGGGCGTGCTGGCGATGCCGGAACCGGTCACCCAGCGCGGTGCCCTGCGCGAGGCGCTGCGCCCGCAGCGCCCGACCGTCCCGGCGGGCAAGGGGCTGACGTTCACGCTGATGGCCACCACCCTGCTCTCGTCGTGGACCGTCGGCGGGATGTTCATGTCCCTCGGCCCGTCCGTGGCCAAGGGCATGGTCGACGCCAGCCCGCACCTGGTCGGTGGCGCGACGGTCGCGGTGCTGACCGGGCTCGGCGGGGTCGGTCAGCTGCTGCTGTCCGGGCTCGACGCCCGCCGCGCGGTGCGCATCGCCGGCCCGGTGATGGTGGTCGGACTCGCCGGGGTGGCGGCCTCGACCGTCGCGCACCAGCCGCTGCTGTTCTTCACCGCCGCGGCGGTCCTCGGCGTCGGCTGGGGCCTGATGTTCATGGGCGGCATGCGGATGCTGACCAGCCTGGCCCCGCCGGAGCACCGCGCGGGCACCTCGGCGCTGATCTACGTGGTGGCCTACCTGTCGGCGGGCGTGCCGAGCGTGACGCTGGGCGTGGTGAGCACCGCCTTCGGCCTGACCACGGCGACGGTCGCCTTCGCCTCGGCGGCCGCCCTGTTCGCCGTGGTCGCCGTGACCTCCACCTACCTGCACCGCTGAGCCGCGGTCGGCCGTCGCCGTGGGGGACCGGCGACGGCCGCCGCGCTCAGCTCTCGACCGCGCTGACCACGAGGGAGTCGTTGTCGTCCGCGGTGTCCACCCGGACCTTGTCGCCCTCGCGGATCTCGCCCGCCAGCAGCTTGCGGGCCAGCTGGTCGCCGATGGCCGTCTGCACCAGGCGCCGCAGCGGGCGCGCCCCGTAGACCGGGTCGAACCCGTTGAGCGCCAGCCAGTCCCGCGCCGCCGGCTGGACGTCGAGGGTGAGGCGGCGCTGCGCCAGGCGCTGCGCCAGCCGGTCCACCTGGATGTCCACGATGGACGTCAGCTCCTCGGTGGACAGCGAGTGGAACACCACCACGTCGTCCAGCCGGTTCAGGAACTCCGGCTTGAAGTGCTGGCGCACCACCGACATCACCGCGTCGTCCCGCTGCTCCTCGGTCAGGTTCGGGTCCGCGATCGCGTGCGAGCCGAGGTTCGAGGTCAGCACCAGGATCGTGTTGCGGAAGTCCACCGTGCGGCCCTGGCCGTCGGTGAGCCGCCCGTCGTCGAGCACCTGCAGCAGCACGTCGAAGACGTCCTGGTGCGCCTTCTCCACCTCGTCGAACAGCACCACCGAGTAGGGCCGCCGGCGCACCGACTCGGTCAGCTGGCCGCCCTGGTCGTAGCCGACGTACCCGGGCGGGGCGCCGACGAGCCGGGCCACCGAGTGCTTCTCGGCGTACTCGCTCATGTCGATGCGGATCATCGCCCGCTCGTCGTCGAACAGGAACTCGGCCAGCGCCTTGGCCAGCTCGGTCTTGCCGACACCGGTCGGGCCGAGGAACAGGAACGAGCCCGTCGGCCGGTCCGGGTCGGCGACCCCGGCGCGGGTGCGGCGCACCGCGTCGGACACCGCGCGCACGGCCTCGGCCTGGCCGACCACGCGCGACTCCAGCGCCTCCTCCATGCGCAGCAGCTTGGCGGTCTCGCCCTCCAGCAGCCGCCCGGCGGGGATGCCGGTCCAGGAGCTCACCACGTCCGCGACGTCGTCGGCGGTGACCTCCTCCTGCAGCATCGCCTTGCGCTCGCTCTGCGCGGCCGTGGCGGTCTCGAGCTCCTTCTCCAGCTGCGGGATCCGGCCGTAGCGCAGCTCGGCGGCCTTGCCCAGGTCGCCGTCGCGCTCGGCGCGCTCGGACTCGCCGCGCAGCTGCTCCAGCTGCGTCTTGAGGTCGCGGACCCGGTCGATGGACTCCTTCTCCTGCTGCCACCGCGCGGTCAGCTCGGAGAGCTTCTCGCGGCGGTCGGCGAGCTCGGCGCGCAGCGCGGCCAGCCGCTCCAGGGAGGCCGGGTCGTCCTCCTTGGACAGCGCCATCTCCTCGATCTCCAGCCGCCGCACCGCGCGTTCCACCTCGTCGATCTCCACCGGGCGGGAGTCGATCTCCATGCGCAACCGCGACGCCGCCTCGTCGACCAGGTCGATCGCCTTGTCCGGCAGGAAGCGCGCCGTGATGTAGCGGTCGGACAGGGTCGCCGCGGCGACCAGCGCGCCGTCGGTGATCCGCACACCGTGGTGCACCTCGTAGCGCTCCTTGAGGCCGCGCAGGATCGCCACGGTGTCCTCCGGGCTCGGCTCGCCGACCAGCACCTGCTGGAAGCGGCGCTCCAGCGCGGCGTCGGTCTCGATGTGCTCGCGGTACTCGTCGAGCGTGGTCGCGCCGACCATGCGCAGCTCACCGCGGGCCAGCATCGGCTTGATCATGTTCCCGGCGTCCATCGCGCCCTCGCCGGTGGCGCCGGCGCCGACGATGGTGTGCAGCTCGTCGATGAAGGTGATGACCTGCCCGGCCGAGTCGGTGATCTCCTTGAGCACCGCCTTGAGCCGCTCCTCGAACTCGCCGCGGTACTTCGCCCCGGCCACCATCGAGCCGAGGTCCAGCGCCACCACGCGCTTGCCGCGCAGCGACTCCGGCACGTCACCCGCCACGATGCGCTGGGCCAAGCCCTCCACGATCGCGGTCTTGCCGACGCCGGGCTCGCCGATGAGCACCGGGTTGTTCTTGGTGCGGCGGGACAGCACCTGCACGACGCGGCGGATCTCGGCGTCCCGCCCGATCACCGGGTCCAGGTCGCCCTTGCGGGCCCGCTCGGTGAGGTCCTGGCCGTACTTCTCCAGGGCCTTGTAGGTGCCCTCGGGGTCCGGGCTGGTCACGCGGGCCGAGCCGCGCACCTTGCCGAAGGCCTCCTGGAGCGCCTCCGGGGTGGCGCCGTGCTTGCGGAGCAGGTCGGCGACGCGGCCGCCTTCCGCGGCCAACCCGACGAGCAGGTGCTCGGTGGAGACGTACTCGTCGCCCATCTCGGTCGCCAGCCGCTGCGCGTGGGTGAGCGCCGCGACGGCCTCGCGGGACAGCTGCGGGGCCGACACCGTGCTGCCGCTGGCCGACGGCAGCGTGCTGATCAGCTTCTCGAGCTCCTCGTGCACCGCAGCAGGTTCGGCACCGACCGCGGTGAGCAGCGGCGCGGTCACCCCGTCGCCCTGGGCGAGCAGCGCCCCGAGCAGGTGAGCGGGGCTGACGTCCGGGTTGCCGGCCACGGTCGCGGCCTGCACCGCCGAGGAGATCGCCTGCTGGGTCTTGGTCGTCGGGTTGAACGCGTCCATTCCTCACCTCGTCGCCACTGGCTCCTGCCAGCTCATCCTGGCTCGTCTCGGGCTCTTCCACATGACCAACGTAAGAAAAGTTGAGCGGGTTCCACTCAAGGATAGGACGTGACGCAGGACACGGACAGGTCTCGATCCCAGACAAAGTCACACGGATGACTTGTTGGCGACATTTCACTCGATTTAGCTAAACTGCCATGACCTTCAGCACAGGACCGGACGGTCCGCACGTCTTGGCCGCTGAGGAGGGCGGAGCGCTCTCCGGCATCGAGAACACGATCAACAGCGTCTTCGACCCCGTCAGCGAGGCGTTCTCCAACGTCGTCTTCGGCGAGCTCACGGTCTTCGGGGTGACCTTCCCGTGGATCGTCGCCTGGCTGGTCATCGCCGCCGCGGTGTTCACCGTGGTCTTCGGGTTCATCCAGGTCCGGTCGTTCAAGCTGGCCGTCGACCTGGTGCGCGGCAAGTACACCGACGACTCCGAGCCGGGCGAGATCAACCACTTCCAGGCGCTCGCCTCCGCGCTGTCCGGCACCGTCGGCCTCGGCAACATCGCCGGCGTCGGCGTCGCGGTGACCGTCGGCGGCGCGGGTGCGACCTTCTGGATGATCGTCTGCGGCCTGCTCGGCATGGCCACCAAGTTCGTCGAGTGCACCCTCGGCGTGAAGTACCGGGAGATCGACGCCGACGGCGTCGTCTCCGGCGGGCCCATGCACTACCTGCGCAAGGGCATCGCGGAACGCATCCCGAACGCCTTCGGCGCCTCGCTGGGCAAGGTGCTGAGCGTGCTCGCCGCGATCATGATCCTGTTCTTCGCCATCGCCGGCGGCAACATGTTCCAGGCCAACCAGACCTTCGCGCAGCTGCGCGACGTCACCGGCGGCGACACCGGCCTGCTCGGCTCCGACGGCGCGGCGCTGGTCTTCGGCGTCCTGCTGGCGGTGCTGATCGGCGCGGTGATCATCGGCGGGATCAAGTCCATCGGCGCGGTCACCAGCCGCCTGGTCCCGGCCATGGCCGTGATCTACGTGCTGGCCGGCCTCACCGTCATCGGCGTCAACTACGACGCGGTCCCCGGCGCCGTCGGCGACATCATCTCCGGCGCGTTCACCCCGGAGGCCGGGTTCGGCGGGCTCATCGGCGTGCTCATCGTCGGCTTCCAGCGCGCCGCGTTCTCCAACGAGGCGGGGCTCGGCTCGGCACCGATCGCGCACTCGGCGGTGAAGACCAAGCACCCGGTCACCGAGGGCCTGGTCGCACTGCTGGAGCCGTTCATCGACACCGTCGTCGTCTGCACCATGACGGCGCTGACCATCGTCATCGCCAAGACGCAGTTCTGGACCGACGCGCAGCAGACGGTGCTCAACGGCGGCGACACCCCGGACGGCGTCACGGTGACCTCGGAGTCCTTCGCGACCGTGCTGCCGTGGTTCCCGTACGTGCTGACCCTGGCCGTGGCGCTGTTCGCGATCTCCACGATCATCACCTGGGGCTACTACGGCCAGCGCGCCTGGCTGTACCTGTTCGGCAAGAGCAAGGCCAAGGAGCGGGTCTACAACGTCCTGTTCTGCGTGTTCACCGTGGTGGGCTCGGTGCTGACGCTGGGCAGCGTGCTCGACTTCGCCGACGCGGTGCTGTTCGCGCTGGCGCTGTTCAACATCATCGGGCTCTACATCATGATCCCGGTGGTGAAGCGCGAGCTGGCGGCCTACCGCGAGAAGCTCCGCACCGGGGAGGTCCGCAAGCTCGAGAAGCTCTGACGACCCACCCCACCGGACCTGCGCCCCGCACCGGGATCGCACCACCCCCGGTCGCGGCGCGGCGGTGAACCACCCTCCACGAGCGTGAAGGGCACCTCCCACCGACCTGGTCGGCGGAAGGTGCCCTTCACCTCGTTCCAGCCGGGTGAGGCGTCAGTCCTCGCGGACCGCCTGGACGTCGATCTCCACCTTGAGGGTGGTGCCGATCGCGGCGATGCCGGTCTGCAGGGCCTGGTTGAAGTTCATCGCGAAGTCCTCGCGACGGAGCTGGGTCGTCGCCGTCGCCGAGGCCCGCGTGCCGCCCCACGGGTCCGGGCCGACCCCGGAGAAGCGGGTGTCCAGCCGCACCGGGCGGGTCACGCCGCACAGCGTCAGCTCGCCGTCCAGGTCCCAGCGGTCGCCGCCGCGCGGGCGCAGCGCGGTGGAGCGGAAGGTGATCTCCGGGTAGCGCTCCACGTCCAGGAAGTCCGGGTTGCGCAGGTGGTCGTCGCGCATCGAGTTGGCCGTGTCGATGCTGGCCGCGACGATCGTCGCCTGCACCGTGGAGGTCTCGATCGGGCTGCCGATGCGGATCTCCCCGGAGAACTCGTTGAACCGCCCGTGGATGCTGCTGATCCCCAGGTGCCGGGCGGTGGCCTGGATCGACGAGTGCACCGGGTCGATGCGCCACAACCCCGGCGCGGGCAGGTCCGCACCGCCCACGCGCCGCAGCTCCACCTCACCGAGCGTGGCGGCGGCCCCGTCGTGCACCAGCGTGGTCCGCGCGACCGGCTCGTGCCCCACCGCCGTGACGATCGCGGTGTAGGTGCCGGACTCCAGCCCGGTGGCGACCACCGAACCCTGCGCGTCGCCCTGCACGCGCGCGACCTGGGTGCCGGTGCCGTCGATGACGGTCAGCACCGCCTCCGGGACCGGCCAGCCGTCGGTGCCGCGCACGTTCGCGGTGACCGCACCGCTCCCGGCACCAACGCCAGTCGTCCCGACCTGCTGTTGGCCGAAGTCCATCCGAAACATCTCCTCGAAGAACGTCAAGATCGGGGTGCGCGCTGGTGGGGCGGGCGCGGAACCCGCCCGCCCCACCGCGCTCAGTCGGTCTCCGGGTAACCGAGCTCGACGTCGTGCGTGCTCTGCTCACCGCTGAGGCGCACCGACGTGGCGACCGGCGGGTAGCCGGTGGCGATCACCGTGTACTCACCGTCCGGCAGGTCGGTGAAGGTGTAGTGCCCGTCGATGTCGGTGGTGGCCGCGCCGACGACCGCGCCGCTGGAGTTCAGCAGGGTCACCCGCGCGTCCGGCACCGCGACCCCGAGGTTGGCCGACCGGACCACGCCGGTGAGCTGCGCGCCGCTCTGCAGCGCGACGTCCACCGTGGTCTGCTCGCCGTCGGTCACGGTCACCGAGTTGGCCACCGGGCGGTAGTTCGGCGCGGTGACGGTCAGCGCGTACGAGCCGCCGACCAGGTCGCTGAAGGTGTAGTGCCCGTCCGCGGAGGTCGCCGTGGACGCCACGACCTCGCCCCGCACGTCGGTGAGCACCACCATCGCGCCGCTGACCCCGACGCCGCCGACGTGCACCAGGCCGGCGAGCCCGCCGGCGCCGAGCAGCTGGACGTCGTGGCGCACCGGGCGGTCCCCGACCACCACCATCGACGCGGTGGGCTGGTAGCTGCCGCCGGAGGCGATGAGCACGTAGGTGCCGCCGTGGGTGACGCCCATCTGGAACTGGCCGTCCTGGTCGGTGCGCGCCCGCTCCACCTGCCGCCCGTTGGCGTCGGTGAGGGTGAGCGCCACCCCGGGCACCGGGCTGCCGACGGAGTCCTGCACGACGCCGTGCACGTACAGGCCGTCGCCGCCGATGTCGCCCGCCAGGTGCTTGCCGTTGGTCGCGTACGGACGCGGCGACACCGGCTCTGACCAGGCCTCGGAGCGCCGGTCCACAGGGTTGTCCACAGGTTCGGCGGACATCCGGACGGTCCGCTGGTCGGCGTCACCGACCTGCGGAGAGCCGTGGACCGCGGCGCTGGTCACCGACGACTTGTCCACAGGACGGGTGAAGTTGTCCACAGCGTCCTCGTGCGCGGCCACCGCCACCGCCTCCCTTTCCTCGTGACTGTCGATCGTGGTCCGCAGCGGCGTCTCCCTCAGGAACAGCACCGCCACGAAGGTGACCACCGCGATGCAGGCGGAGATGAAGAAGATGTCACCGATCGCGTCGCCGTAGGCGGCCCGGACGATGACCTGGATCGGCTCGGGCAGGCTCCCGACGTCCAGGCTGGAGCTGCCGCCGCCACCGGCCGCCTGCGCGGCGCCGGGGATGGCGGACAGGCCCTCCACGATGTAGTCCGTGACGCGGGTGGCCAGCACCGCACCGAGCACCGAGACACCCGCCGAACCGCCCAGGGTCCGGAAGAAGGTGACCACCGAGGTCACCGACCCCATGTTCTTCGCGCTGGTCGCGTTCTGCACCGCCAGCACCAGGTTCTGCATGAGCATGCCGACGCCGGTGCCCATCAGGAACAGGTAGCAGCCGACCAGCACCAGGTCGGTCTCGTGGTCCATGGTGCTCAGCAGGTACATCGCCGCGATCATCACGATCGAGCCGCCGATCAGGAACGGCTTGATCTTGCCGGTGATCCGCGAGATCACCTGACCGGAGATCGTCGAGGACAGGAACATGCCGCCGACCATGGGCAGCGTCATGAGCCCGGCCTCGGTGGGCGTCATGCTGCGCGAGATCTGGAAGTACTGGCCCAGGAACACCGCGCCGCCGAACATCGCGGTGCCGACCGCGACGGTGCCGATGGTGGCCAGCGTGACCGTGGAGTTGCGGAACATGCCCAGCGGCACGATCGGCTCGCTGACCTTGGCCTCGATGATCACCGCGACGACCAGCGCGACCACGCCGCCGCCGACGTAGGCCGCGGTCTCGGGCGACCACCAGTCGAACGACTTGCCGGCCAGCGAGACCCACACCAGCAGCAGGCTGACGCCGCCGACCAGGAACAGCGCGCCGAACCAGTCGATCTTGACCGGCCGCTTGACGACCGGCAGCTTCAGCGTGCGGCCGAGCACGATGAACGCGATCACCGCGATCGGCACGGTCACCCAGAAGCACCAGCGCCAGCCCAGCCAGGAGGTGTCCACGATGACACCGCCGACCAGCGGGCCGCTGACCGTGGCCACCGCGAACGTGGCGCCGATGTAACCGCTGTAGCGGCCGCGGTCACGCGGGGAGACCATGGCCGCGATCACGACCTGGATCAACGCCTGCAGGCCGCCCATGCCGATGCCCTGCAGGGCCCGGAAGCCGATCAGCGTCTCCATCGACTGCGCGAAGCCGCCGGCCACCGAGCCGGCCGTGAAGATCACGATCGCCAGCTGGTAGAGCAGCTTCTTGCTGAACAGGTCGGAGAGCTTGCCCCAGATCGGGGTGGACGCGGTGGAGGTCAGCAGCATCGCCGTGACCACCCAGGTGTACTGGCCCTGGGTGCCGTCGAGGTCGGCGATGATGCGCGGCAGCGCGTTGGACACGATCGTCGAGCTGAGGATGGCGACCAACAGCGCCAACATCAGCCCGTACATCGCGTTCATGACCTGCCGGTGCGTCATCGGCGCACCCTCGGCTGATCCACTCGCACCCCGCCGGGCCGGTGCGTCCTGCACCGCCTCCGTCGAGCTGGTCATCGAGTTCCTTCCCTGGTCGAAGAGCCTGCGTGGCAGACTCCCTCGTCGATCGTGCGGCGGCGGATGTCGTCCGTCGCTTCCCCCAGCAGCTGGGTGAGGGCGCGGACCTTCTCGTCCTCCCAGTCCCCCAGTGCTTCGGCGATCCACGCCGCCTTCTTCCGTTCCAGTTCGGCCACCGCGCGCTCACCTTCCGGTGTAGCGCGCAGCAGCGACACCCGCCGGTCCGCGGGGTCGGGCCGACGACTGATCAGGTCGGCCTGTTCGAGCTGGGCCACCTGCCGGCTCACCACCGAGGCGTCGACGAAGCGGTGGTGGGCGAGTTCGGAAGCCCGGCATTCGCCGCGGAACACGAGTTCGGTGAGCAACCCCGCCGCGGCGTAGGGCACCTGGTCGGTGAAGTGCCCCCGTTGATACGCGATCTGCTTGAGCCCCATCAGCGCCCGGAGCGGGCGCAGCAGTTCACCGCAGGTCTCGAGTGTCGGTCCCATGCGCACCCAATCCTTTAGTTGCTGCACGCAACCATAATCTCACTTGGTTGTAGCACGCAACTTGTCGCGGTGTGACCCCCGGCACCCCCGGAGCCCGCGGCGCGGGCGAGAACGGTTCAGCGACCCTGACCAGGGCGGAGATCGGAGACCGCGGCGGGCGCGCGGCCGCTCACGTCATGTCGTTGAGCTTGCCGAGCAGCCGGGCGAGGTCCTTCAGGTCCTGCGTGGACCAGTTGGCGAACTGGCCGTGGAGGTGCTTGCTGCGCTCCGCGCGCACCTGGGCCAGGCGCTCGCGGCCCAGCTCGGACAGCTGGATGAGACGGGCCCGCCCGTCGTCCGGGTCGGGCACGCGCTCCAGCAGGTCCAGGTCGACCAGGGTCGCGATCTGGCGGCTCACCGTCGACTTGTCCAGGCCCGTGCGGTCCGCGACGTCCATGCCGCGCAGCGGGCCCGCGTCGTCGATCATCAGCAGCAGGCTGTACGACGCCGGGTCCAGGTCCGGGTGGACGTGCGCCGCCACCGTGGTCGAGAGGTTGCGGGCGCGGCGGAACATCATCACCAGCTCGCGCTCGACGGTCTCCGCCGCGGCGCGCCGGTCCGCACCTTCCTCGCGCCCCGCGTCCGTCGCCCGCGCCTCGTCCTGCTCGATCACAGCTCTCCCGCCCGCGCCCCGACAGGCGCACCCGGCGCCTCGATCAGGCCCAGGCCCCACGTTAGTCCGTTTCGCCCCACTCTAGACATGGGTCCGCCGGGAGCTTCCGGGGCGATCAGCCGGCCGAGACCTCGACGCGGTGCCACGGCCGCGGAGTGCCCTTCGCGGAGAAGTAGTCGCCGCCCTTGCGCTTGACGTCGTCGGTGCCCCAGGAGCGCTGGCGCAGCACCGGGACCATCCGCGGGATGTGCTTGCGGCAGTGGATGTAGGCCTCCTCGACCTGGACCACCACCCACCGCTCGGGAGTGCGGCCGCGGTCGAACTCGGAGGGCAGCGTGGGGTGGACCGCGCGCAGGTCGGCGTCCTCGACGATGCGGGCCCCGCCGTTGACGTGCAGCCCGATCAGGTCGGTGACGAAGTCCACCAGCAAGATCCCGACGTGCGGGTTCTCACTGATGTTGCCGAGGCTGGCCATGACGCCGTTGCCCCGGTACTCGGGGTAGCAGAGGTGGCGGTCGTCGAGCACCTGGATGAAGCCGGGCGGGCCGGCGCGCAGGCTGGAGTCGCACTCGCCGCGGGCGTCGGCGGTGGCCACGAAGGCCAGCTCCATCCGCCCGATGAACGCCTTCATCTCGTCGTTGAGGTGGTCCAGCACCTGGTCGTCGTAGAACCTGCGGGCCCGCTTCTCGGTGCCGTAGGCGCGCTGCAGGAGGTGTTCCCCGGCCGACCCGGGCAGCGGCACCGGGCGGTCCTCTTCCGCGAACGGGTCGCAGGGCTCGAGCACGTTCTCCTGGAGCGGCGTGGTGACCTGCGGGTTCTCGGGGCGCGCAGGCGGGTCGGACAGCTCCAGGCCGAGCAGCGCCTCGTCAGCGGTGCCGGACGGTGTCGGGTGGTCGGGGCTCACGCGGGTCACCGTGTCACGCCTTCCTCTCCACTCACAGAGGTGGATACTAGGTTCCCCCGTCCGACTGATGCACTATTGACCAGTAGTAGTTAAGAAGCACTCAAAAGTGGCATCAAGGCAGACGCTCCCCGACCCAGGAGTTAGGGTCAGCCCAGTGTCGGGGGACGCAAGCACCAAGTAGCGGTGCCCCATCTCGGGGAATCGCCAACCTGGAGAAGACTGCACCCGAACCATGACTGCGAACGCCGTACTGAGCCCCGGACCACCCCCGAACCGCGAGCCGTCTTCCGGTGTGAGCAAGATGGTTCGCCTGATCCGAGAGACCTTCGAGGTCGTCGAACCGCAGCTCGACGAGGTCGCCAAGTTCTTCTACGGGATGCTGTTCAGCCTCTCCCCGGCCACCCGCGAGCTGTTCGCGGTCAACATGGAGGTGCAGCGCAGCCGCCTGCTGCGCGCGCTCGTGCACGTCATCCAGATGGTGGACAAGCCGGACGAGCTGCTGCCGTTCCTGCACCAGCTGGGCCGCGACCACCGCAAGTTCGGCGTGGTCGCCGACCACTACGAGGCGGTGGGCACCGCGCTGCTGGCCTCGATCAAGCGGCACGCCGGTGACGCCTGGAACGACACGGTGGAGCGGGCCTGGGCGGAGGCCTACACGGTGATGGCCTCGGCCATGACCGAGGCGGCCGCCGCCGACGACGGCCCCGCCTGGTACAACGGCGAGGTCATCCACCACGAGCGGCTGAACTGGGACGTCGCGATCATCCGGGTCCAGACCGACCACCCGGTGCCGTACCTGCCCGGCCAGTACGTGAGCGTGGAGACGCCGCAGCGCCCCCGGCTGTGGCGGTACCTGACCCCGGCGAACGCGCCCGCCGAGGACGGGATCATGGAGTTCCACGTGCGCGCGGTCGAGGGCGGCTGGGTGAGCCGGGCGCTGGTCGCGCACGCGCACGTGGGCGACCAGTGGCGGATCGGTGCGCCGATGGGCCGGATGACGGTGGACCGCGAGGAGTCGCCGGACGTCCTGATGATCGCCGGCGGCACCGGGATCGCGCCGATGCGGGCGATCATCGACGACCTGGCCCAGTACGGGGAGAACCCGCGGGTCCAGGTGTTCTACGGCGGCCGGACCCGCGAGGACCTCTACGACCTGCCCAACCTCCAGCACATCGCGATGCACAACCCGTGGCTGACGATCACGCCGGTGCTGGAGGACGAGCCGGAGCTGACCAACGTCGAGCACGGCACGCTGCCCGACGTGGTGACCCGCTACGGCGCCTGGCAGGACTGGGACGTCCTGGTCAGCGGTTCCCCGGGGATGATCCGCGCGACGGTCTCCCGGATGCTGGTCGCCGGAACCCCCCTCGACCACATCCGCTACGACCCCTTCACCATCGACTGACCCTCCGGGACCCGGCCCGCGCAGGCACCCCGGGTCGCGGGCACAGCGCGTCCGCGTCGGGACAGTCCTGGGCCGGACCGCGCCTGCCACCCGGTGCGCAGGGCGCGGTTCCGCGCGAACAGGAACGCCCCCGACGCCGGGGCTCCGTCCCCGGTGGGGTCGGCGCCCGTGGCGTGGGGGCGTGGGGTCGGTGCGCTGGGCGTCAGCGCTTCCCGCGGTTCGGCTTCCAGACGACCAGGGCGGTCTCCTGGCGGACCGGGACCAGGTCGCGGCGGTAGGAGGCGTGGATCTGGGCCGCCGCCTGCTCCGCCGCCGCGTGCGCCGCGGCCACCTCCTCGGTGAGCTCCTGGACCTTGGCCCGCAGCGTGTCGACCTCGTTCTCCAGTTCGATGATCCGCTTGATCCCGGCGAGGTTGACGCCCTCCTCCTGGGAGAGCCGCTGGACCTCGCGCAGCAGCGCGATGTCCCGGAGGGAGTAGCGGCGGCCGCCCGCCGGTGTCCGTCCCGGCGACACCAGGCCCAGCCGGTCGTAGCTGCGCAGCGTCTGCGCGTGCAGGCCGGAGAGCTGGGCAGCCACTGAGATCACGAACATCGGGGTGTCCTCGTCGGCTCCCGGCGGAAAGCCGAAGCCCGGACCGGTTGAGCGGCCACCAGCCATGACTACCTCCCGAGCAGCTCGTTCAGTTCCCGGCGCGGATCGTGGTCAGCGGTCGCCTTCGCGTAGTCCTCGAGCGCTTCGACCGCCTTCCCGTCCAACTTGGACGGGATCGAGACCTGCACCGTGACCAGGAGATCCCCGCTGCTGCCGTCCTTCTTGCTCACGCCCTTGCCGCGCACCCGGAACGTGCGGCCGCTGCTGGTCCCGGCGGGGACCTTGAGCTTGACCTTCCCGTCCAGGGTCGGCACCGTCAACGTAGTGCCCAGCGCCAACTCCGGGAAGGTCACCGGCACCGTGATCGTCAGATCGTCACCGGAACGTCCGAACACCCGGTGCGGGCTGACGTGCACCACGACGTAGAGGTCACCGGAGGCGGCCCCCTGCCGACCGGGCTCGCCCTGGCCCGCCAGCCGGATCCGCTGCCCGTCGGAGACACCGGCCGGGATCCGCACCGTCAGCGTGCGGGTGCGGGTGCTGACGCCCTCGCCGGCGCAGTCCGGGCACGGGCTGTCGATCATCTGGCCGCGTCCCCGGCAGTCCGGGCAGGGCTCGCTGAACGCGAACGCACCCTGGTTGCGGGTCACCAGCCCCGCACCGGCGCACGTGGTGCAGGTGCGCGGCCGGGTGCCCGGCTTGGCGCCGGTCCCGCGGCAGGTCGGGCAGGTCGCCGGGCTCGACAGCCGCAGCGGCACGGTGGCACCCCGCACCGCCTCGGTGAAGTCGATGCGGACCTCGGTCTCCACGTCGGCACCGCGCTTGGGCCGGTTGACCGTGGAGGCCCCGGGACGGCGGCCGCCGAACAACCCGCCGAACAGGTCGCCGAGGCCGCCTGCGCCGCCCGCACCGCCGAAGAGGTCACCGAGGTCGAAGCCGCCCGGTCCGCCGAAGCCCCCGAAGCCGCCCTGGCCCCCGCCGAAGCCGCCGGAGCCGAACAGCCTGCGGGCCTCGTCGTACTGCTTGCGCTTCTCCGGGTCGGACAGCACCCCGTAGGCCTCCGAGACCGCCTTGAACTTGGCCTCGGCCTGGGCGTTGCCGGGGTTGGCGTCCGGGTGGTTCTCCCTGGCCAGCTTCCGGTACGCCTTCTTGATCTCCTCCTGCGAAGCGTCGGAGGAGACGCCCAGCTCGGCGTAGAAGTCCTTGTCCAGCCATTCCCGGGCACTCACCGGACGCCCCTCCTCTCGCTCCTGGTCAACCCTGCTCGGTCTGGTCCTCGTCGGCGGACTCGCCCTCCGCCGACTCCGGCTCGTGGTCGGTGACCGCGACCATCGCCGGCCGCAGGACGCGGTCGCCGAACTTGTAGCCGCGCCGGAGCACGGTGGTCACGGTCGGCCCGCTCACGTCCGGGGAGGTGCTGTGCTGCACCGCCTCGTGGACGGACGGGTCGAACTCGTCGCCCTCGGCGCCGAACGCCTCCAGGCCGGCCGAGTTCAAGGTCGCGACCAGCTTGTCGGCCACGGCCTTGAAGGCGCCGGTGAGGTCACCGTGCGCCTCGGCGCGCTCCAGGTCGTCCAGCACCGTGAGCAGGTCGTTGGCCACCGAGGCCTTGGCCGCGGCGATCACCGCCTCGCGGTCGCGTTCCACCCGCTTGCGGTAGTTCGCGTACTCCGCGGTGACCCGCTTGAGGTCGGCGGTGAGCTCGTCGACCTGCTTCTGCAGGCCGGCGGACCCACCCTGGGCCGCGTCGCCGGCGGACTCGGGCTCCGCCGCTTCCTCGGCACCGGCGGCCTCGTCCTCGAGGGTGCCGGAGATGCTGTCGGGCACCTGCGCCTCTTCTCCGTTGGGAGCAGGGGTCCGGCGCTCGCCGGTCTCCGGGTCTATGCGACGCCGGTCCCGGACCACCACCGGTTCCTGCTCACGTTCGTCGTTGGACATCTCGGACCGATCCGCCGTCACTTCTTCTTCTCGTCCTCATCGTCGACGATCTCGGCGTCCACCACGTTGTCCGAGCCGGACCCGGAGTCCGTGGTGGCGTCGCCCGCGGTACCAGCGCCCGCACCGGCGGCCGCGTTCGCACCGGCGTCGGCGTAGAGCGCCTGGCCGAGGGCCTGCGACTCGGTGGCCAGCTTCTCCACCGCGGCGGAGATGGCGGAGACGTCCTCGCCCTTGAGCGCCTCGTTGACCTCGTCGACCGCGGACTTGACCTTGTCCTTGACCTCCGAGGGCAGCTTCTCGTCGTTCTCCTTGAAGATCTTCTCGGTCTGGTAGACCAGCGTCTCCGCCTGGTTGCGGGTCTCCGCCGCCTCGCGGCGCTTCTTGTCCTCCTCGGCGTGGGCCTCGGCGTCCCTGACCATCCGCTCGATGTCTTCCTTCGGCAACGCGGAACCGCCGGTGATGGTCATCGACTGTTCCTTGCCGGTGCCCTTGTCCTTCGCCGAGACGTGCACGATGCCGTTGGCGTCGATGTCGAAGGTGACCTCGATCTGCGGCACGCCGCGCGGGGCCGGCGGGATGCCGGTCAGCTCGAACATGCCGAGCTTCTTGTTGTGCGCGGCGATCTCGCGCTCGCCCTGGAAGACCTGGATCTGCACCGACGGCTGGTTGTCGTCCGCGGTGGTGAAGGTCTCCGAGCGCTTGGTCGGGATCGTGGTGTTGCGCTCGATCAGCTTGGTCATGATGCCGCCCTTGGTCTCGATGCCCAGGGACAGCGGGGTGACGTCCAGCAGCAGGACGTCCTTGACCTCACCGCGGAGCACACCGGCCTGCAGCGCGGCGCCCACGGACACGACCTCGTCCGGGTTGACGCCCTTGTTCGGCTCCTTGCCGCCGGTCAGGTCCTTGACCAGGTCGGTCACCGCCGGCATGCGGGTCGAACCACCGACCAGCACGACGTGGTCGATGTCGCTGACCTTGGTGTCGGAGTCGCGCAGCACGGCCTCGAACGGCTTGCGGCAGCGCTCCAGCAGGTCGGAGGTGATCCGCTGGAACTCGGCGCGGGACAGCGTCTCGTCCAGGAACAGCGGGTTCTTGTCCGCGTCGACGGTGATGTAGGGCAGGTTGATGTTCGCGGTGGACGAGCTGGACAGCTCGATCTTGGCCTTCTCCGCGGCTTCCTTGATCCGCTGCATGGCCATGCGGTCCTTGGTCAGGTCGATGCCGTTCGAGGACTTGAACTTGTCGACCAGCCACTCGACGATGCGCTCGTCCCAGTCGTCACCACCGAGGTGGTTGTCACCGCTGGTGGCCCGCACCTCGACGACGCCCTCGCCGATCTCCAGCAGCGAGACGTCGAAGGTGCCGCCACCGAGGTCGAAGACCAGGATGGTCTGTTCCTTCTCACCCTTGTCCAGGCCGTAGGCCAGCGCGGCCGCGGTCGGCTCGTTGACGATGCGCAGCACGTTCAGGCCGGCGATCTGACCGGCCTCCTTGGTGGCCTGGCGCTGGGAGTCCTCGAAGTACGCCGGGACGGTGATCACCGCGTCGGTGACCTCCTCGCCCAGGTAGGCCTCGGCGTCCCGCTTGAGCTTCATGAGCACGCGGGCGCTGATCTCCTGCGGCGTGTACTCCTTGTCGTCGATCTTCTTCTTCCAGTCGGTTCCCATGTGCCGCTTGACCGACCGGATGGTGCGGTCCACGTTGGTGACCGCCTGGTTCTTCGCAGGCTGACCGGTGAGGATCTCGCCGTTCTTCGCGAAGGCCACGATGGACGGCGTGGTCCGCGAGCCCTCGGAGTTGGCGATCACCGTCGGTTCACCGCCCTCCAGGACGGAAACGACGGAGTTGGTCGTCCCCAGGTCGATGCCGACCGCTCGCGCCATGCTTGGTTCCTCCCGACTTGCTTGCCTGTGCGCCCAGCAGCCACGCGGCCCTGAGCCTTGCCCACTCACGTTCTACCCACTGCACATCAACGCCGTCAATCGGGTTGAGCGCAGTTCGCTCAAGCTTTCTGCCAGGGCAACGCGTGGGCGGCCACCCGGGTTCCCCGGAGTGACGGGTGACACAGGTCGATCAGGAACGCACGCGGACGTCACCGCTGCCGGTGGAGAGCACCAGCCGCTTCTCGGCGGCCGGGTCCTGGACCACGTCGACGTCCACGCCGCCGCTGCCGGTGTCGGTCTCCACCCGGTAGCGGTCGGCGGGCACGGTGAGGTCGATGCCACCGCTGCCGGTGGTGACCTCGGCGCTGCGCGGCCCGGTGAGCTGCAGCTCGATCTGCCCGGACCCGGTCTCCACGACGACCTCGGCGCCGCGCAGGTCGGCGCCGCTGATCCCCCCGCTGCCCGCCTTCGCCTCGACCCGCCCCGCGACGTCGGCGAGGTCGATGCTCCCGGAGCGGGTGCGCACGGTCACCGGGCCGTCGACGCCGGCCAGGTGCACCGACCCCGACCCGGTGCGCACGTCCACCGGCCCGGAGACCTCCCGCGCGTCGACCGAACCGGAGCGGAACTCGGCGCGCACCGACCGCATGCCCACGGCGCTCAGCGAGCCGGAGTCGAGCTCGCCCTCGACCGGCACCGGCGTGGGCAGCGTGACCTGGTAGGACACGCTGCAGTTCCACCCGCAGCCGGCGTCCAGCACCAGGGTGTCGCCCTCGACGCGGTGCCCCGCCTCGTCACCGTCGCCCCAGGCCGCGAGCCCCCACCGCTGGACGTGCTGCGTGACCTGACCGCGCCCGCCCGGGGCGTACCGGACCTCGACGGACCCGGACCCGCCGTCGAGCACGACGCGCCCGATGCCCGCCACCGGGTCGGTGCGCTCCTCGTCGCGGTCCAGCGCTCCCCAGGCCGCCACGGCACCGCCGAGCAGCACGAGCGCCACGCCGCCGATCGCGAGTCCCAGCCGAGCCATCGTCCGTTCCCCCTGGTGCCGCCGACAACGAGTGACGATGACGCTACGCACGGCACCCGGGCTCGACATCGGGGACACCCCGGAACGAACCCGGAGACGCTCAGACCTGGCCCGCCCCCAGGTAGTCGACGGGCTGGACGAGGAAGCGGAGCACCGGTTCGAGGTCGTCGGCGGTGGGCGGCTCGTCGGCGATGAGGGCCTGCATGAGGATGCCGTCGATCGCCGCGAAGAAGGCCTTGAGGATCCCCGGGTCCGGCGCCTGGCCGCCGGGCCCCGTGACGAAGCTGGACGCCGCCTCGATCCAGCGCCGCGCGGCCGGGCGCAGCGCCGGGCGGCGGGCCGCCAGCAGGTACAGCTCGTACTCGCCGAGCGTGCGCTCGCGGTGCTCGCGCACCAGCCCCGCCAGGTGCTCGGCGATGACCCGGGGCCACGCGGTGCGCTCGTGGACCCGCTCCACGATCTGCTCCACCTGCGCGATGAGCGTCTCGCAGCTCTCCATCAGCGCGGCCACGAGCAGGTCGTCGATGCCGTCGAAGTAGTAGCCGATGGAGGCCGGCGGCACCCCGGCCTCGCGCGCGATGTTGCGGTGGCTGACCGCCGCGACCCCGTCGCGGGCGACCACCCGCAGCGCCGCGTCGATGATGGCGCGCCGACGGCGTTCGCCCTTGAGCCGGCGACCGTCGGTCTCCTCGTCGAGGCGGTGACGCGGCTGGGTCACTGCGCACCTCCGAGCTCCAGCGCGACGACACCGCCGATGATGAGCACGAGGCCGAGGACCTGCAGCGCACTGATCGACTCACCGAGGAACACGGTGCCGATGACGGCCACCAGCGCGACCCCCGCGCCCGCCCAGATCGCGTAGGCGACGCCGACCGGCAGCCCCAGCTTGAGCACCGAGCCAAGCGCGGAGAAGGCCACCAGGTACCCGACCACCACCAGGGTCGAGGGGAGGGGCTTGCTGAACCCCTCGGACAGCTTCAGCGACACCGTGGCGAGCACCTCGCTGAGGATCGCCACCGCCAGGACCAGGTAGGCCACGCCCGGAACCCCTTCCCGAAAAATTGCACGATCGTTCAACTTCCAGGGCGCACCTCTGCCCCGCCGCGCACGGACGTGGATCAGTCGTCGGAGCTCTTCGACCTCCCGGTGCCGAAGATCAGGTCGCTGACGTTCACCGCGGCCCAGATGCCCATCGGGATGACCGGCCAGAAGAACTCCAGCTGACCGGACGCGATGCAGGTGACCAGCCAGATCCCGGTCAGGATGACGCTGACGCCGGCCCAGTCGCGCCACTCCTTGACCTGGTGTCGCTTGACCTGGCGGCGCTTGACCTCCCTGCGCTGAGCGTCCTCGCGCTGGGCGACCTGCCGGGACGGCTCGGGCAGGTCGGCGACGAGCGGGTCGAGCTCACCGAACGTGGTGGCGGCGTAGGCCCGCCGCAGGCGCTCGTCGTACTCCGTGAGCGACAGCCGTCCCTCGTCCAGCGCGGCCCGCAGCCGCTCGGCCACGGCGTCCCGGTCGCCGTCCGCCGCCCGCATCGACCCTCTGTCCGCCCCAGTCATCACCGACCCCCTGAACCGTTCGGTGTGGCCGAACGCATCGTTCACACCCTTGAACAACGTGGCGAAAATCGCACCGGCTCCGCGATCCCGCCCCGGGCGGCCCGCACGGCGCGCGACCGGCGACGCCGGCCGTCACCGCCGCCGCAGCCGTCAACAGGAACAACCCGGACACCAGCTGCACCGACGCCGCGCGCGTCCGGCACGGACCGGTGCCAGACTACCGGACAAACATGGACAATCGCACAACTAGTTTTCGGCTCGACGTTCTCGCAGAATCACCCTCTGTTCCCACCAAGCGCACAGCCCCTGTAGTTACCGGCGGGTAACAGGGCGTACGCTGCCCGAACGGACTACCCCCTCGAAACAGGAGGCCGCGAGCATGGGTGCTGTTCAGATCACGCTCGGAGTGATCTCGGTCGCGCTCGGCGTCGTCGCGTGGAGCATGTTCGCCCTGACCATTGCCCGGTTCGTGCGGATCATCCGCTTGGGGCAGCCAGACAGCACCCGCAACGGCCCGGTGCTGGCTCGGCTGGCGACCGTGGTCAAGGAGTTCGCCGCGCACACGCGGATGAACAAGTTCCGCAACGTCGGTGTGTGGCACTGGCTGGTGATGTGGGGCTTCTTGCTCGGGTCGCTGGCCCTGTTCGAGGCCTACGGCGAGGTGTTCGTCCCCACCTGGGGCTGGCCGGTGCTGGACGACCTGGCGATCTTCCACTTCCTGATGGAGGTCCTGGGCGTGGGCACCGTGGTCGGCATCCTGGTGCTGATCGGGATCCGGCAGCGCAACCACCCGCGGCGCGCGGACCGGCTGTCGCGCTTCCAGGGCTCGAACTTCGCCTGGGCGTACTTCATCGAAGCCGTCGTGCTGATCGAGGGCATCGGCATCCTGGGCGTGCGCGCCGCGAAGTCCGCGCTGGGCGTGCACGAGGTGCCGCTGTGGGCCGAGTTCGTCTCCGGCCCGGTCGGCGCCCTGCTGCCGGCGAGCCCGGACCTGGTGTCGGTGTTCGCGTTCATCAAGCTGATGAGCGCCACGGTCTGGCTCATCGTGGTGGCGCGGACGATGACGATGGGCATCGCCTGGCACCGCTTCTCGGCGTTCTTCAACATCTACTTCAAGCGCGAGGACGACGGTGACGTCGCGCTCGGCGCGATCAAGCCGATGATGTCCGCGGGCAAGCCGCTGGACTTCGAGGAGGCCGACCCGGACACCGACGTGTTCGGCGCCGGCAAGATCGAGGACTTCTCCTGGAAGGGCTGGCTGGACTTCACCACCTGCACCGAGTGCGGTCGCTGCCAGTCGCAGTGCCCGGCGTGGAACACCGCCAAGCCGCTGTCGCCGAAGCTGCTGATCACCTCGCTGCGCGACCACGCCTACGCCAAGGCCCCCTACCTGCTGGCCGGTGGCCGCAAGGACATGGCCGGCGACGAGGTCGGCATCACCGGTGAGGGCGCCGAGGAGAAGCTCGCGAAGATCGACGCGCTGGCGCTGGCCGAGGCCGAGCGCCCGCTGGTCGGCGGCCCCGAGGAGATGGGCGTCATCGACCCGGACGTGCTGTGGTCGTGCACCTCCTGCGGTGCGTGCGTGGAGCAGTGCCCGGTGGACATCGAGCACGTCGACCACATCGTCGACATGCGCCGCTACCAGGTGATGATCGAGTCGAACTTCCCGACCGAGCTCGGCGGGATGTTCAAGAACCTGGAGAACAAGGGCAACCCGTGGGGCCAGAACGCCAAGGACCGGCTGGCCTGGACCGAGGGCCTGGACTTCGAGGTCCCGGTCTTCGACGGCGAACTGGCCGACGACGTGGAGTACCTGTTCTGGGTCGGCTGCGCCGGCGCCTTCGAGGACCGCGCGAAGAAGACCACCCAGGCCGTCGCCGAGCTGCTGCACATCGCCGGCGTGAAGTACGTGGTGCTCGGCCCGGAGGAGACCTGCACCGGCGACCCCGCTCGCCGCGCGGGCAACGAGTTCATCTTCCAGATGCTGGCCCAGCAGAACGTCGAGGTGCTCAACTCGGTGTTCGAGGGGCGTGAGCCGGGCAAGCGCAAGATCGTCGCCACCTGCGCGCACTGCTTCAACAGCCTCGCCAACGAGTACTCGCAGCTGGGCGGCGACTACGAGGTCGTCCACCACACCCAGCTGCTCAACAAGCTCGTCCGCGAGAAGCGCCTGACCCCGGTGGCGCCGGTCGCCGAGGACGTCACCTACCACGACCCGTGCTACATCGGCCGCCACAACAAGGTCTACACGCCGCCGCGCGACCTGGTCAGCGCCTCCGGCGCCACCTTCCGGGAGATGCCGCGGCACGCCGACCGCGCGATGTGCTGCGGCGCCGGTGGTGCCCGGATGTGGATGGAGGAGCGCATCGGCAAACGCATCAACATCGAGCGCGTGGACGAGGCGCTGGGCACCGCGCCGTCGAAGATCGCGACGGGCTGCCCGTTCTGCAAGGTCATGCTCTCGGACGGCCTGACCGCTCGCCAGAGCGAGAAGGTCGCCTCGGAGTCGGTCGAGGTCGTCGACGTCGCCCAGCTCCTGCTCAGCGCCGTCAAGCGCGGTGAGAAGCAGGACTCCGAGGACACCGCAGCCACCAGCAGCTGACGGATCCACCTCGCAGGGCCCCTCCAGGCCACGCCTGGAGGGGCCCTGCCACGTCTCAGACGGCTCCACAGGCGCCGAAGGCCTCACCCCACCCGAGGTCGTGAGCACGAGGACCGGCTCCAACCGGCCTGAGCACTCACGACCCGACCCGACACCCCCAGCACCGCACACACCGCTCCACACCCGCCACGCTCCTGCCACGACCTCACCCGGGCGCGTGATCGTGAGCGCGGAGACCGGCTGGAAGCGGCCTGAGCACTCACGACCTCGCGCAGAACGACAGCGAGGGCGGCCCCGGTCCGGGACCGCCCTCGCTCGACGCCTGGGGTCAGCTGCCCATCTCCTCCAGGGTGCGCCCCTTGGTCTCCTTCAGGTACTTCACCACGAACACCACCGAGACCAGCGCGAACGCGGCGTAGAGGAAGTAGGTGACCGGCAGGTTCCAGTCCCGCATGCTCGGGAAGCTCACCGTCACCAGCCAGTTCGCCACCCAGTTCGTCGCGGTGCCCAGCGCCAGCGCAGCGGCGCGGATGCGCGCCGGGAACATCTCGCCCAGCAGCACCCACATCACCACGCCCCACGAGGCGGCGAAGAACAGCACGAACGCGCTCGCCGACACCAGCGCCACCGCACCCCACTGGAACGGCAGCTGCGCCTCGTCACCGACGACCTCGGCGAAGCTGAACGCCCACCCGGTCACGGCCAGCGACACGGCCATGCCGACCGAGCCGATCACCAGCAGCGGCTTGCGCCCGATCTTGTCCACCAGCGCGATGGCCACGAAGGTGCCGATGATGTTGACGATCGACGTGAACAGGCTCAGCAGCAGCGAGCTGCTCTCGTCGATGCCGACCGAGTGCCACAGCGACGACGAGTAGTAGAAGATCACGTTGATGCCGACGAACTGCTGCAGCGCGGCGATGGCCATGCCGACCCACACGATCGGCAGCAGCCCGAACCGCCCGCGCAGGTCGCTCAGCCGCGGCTTGTGCTCGCCGCCGAGCGCCGCCTCGATGTCGGCGACCCTCTCGTCCGGGTCACCGGACTCGACCTGCGACAGGACCTCCCGCGCCCGGTCGAGCTCGCCGACGGCCACCAGGTAGCGCGGGGACTCGGGGATCGTCGAGGCGACCACGAGGTAGACCACCGCGGGCACCGCCGCCGCGCCGAGCATCCACTGCCAGGCCTGGAGCGGGCCGAGCGTGCCGGACGCGCTGCCCCCGGCGGCCTGCGCCAGCGCGTAGTTGACCAGCTGCGAGATGGCGATCCCGAGCACGATCGCCAGCTGCTGCAGCGAGGCCAACCGCCCGCGGTAGGCGGCGGGGGCCACCTCCGCGATGTAGGCGGGCGCGATCACCGAGGCGATGCCGATGGCGACGCCACCGACCACGCGCCAGAGCGCCAGGTCCCAGATCGCGAAGGGCACGGCCGAGCCGACGGCGCTGATGATGAACAGGATCGCGGCCAGCTGCATGACCCGGATCCGGCCGACCCGGTCGGCCAGCCCGCCGGCGATCCCGGCGCCGACGGCCGAGCCGAGCAGCGCGGAGGAGACGGTCAACCCGGTCAGCGCGGGGCCGACGTCGAAGTGCTGCTGGATGGCGTCGACCGCACCGTTGATCACGGACGTGTCGTAGCCGAAGAGGAATCCGCCGAGCGCCGCAGCCCCGGCGATCATCACCACGTGCCCGAGGTGCTCGGTGGCAGCGCCCGAGGCACGCGCCTGCGTTGCGGACATCGAGTACTCCTGCTGCCCGCACGTCGACCGCTCCGTTGCGAATCGTTCCAGAACGCCGGGCGCAGGGGATCGTAAGTTCTGAACCCCTACTTGACTTGTTCGATTCAGGGTGAAGTAGCTCACCGTCACCAAGGTTCACGGGTGGACCGGTGATCTACGCCACGATCAGGCAAGATGGAGATCAGGAGTGATTGCGGACGGTCACCGCTTGGTCTCGGTGCGCTGGAAGTTCAGGTGGGCCCGGGACGGCGTCGGCCCCCGCTGACCCTGGTAGCGCGAGCCGGCTTCCTTCGTCCCGTACGGGTGGTCGGCGGGACTCGACAGCCGGAACAGGCACAGCTGCCCGATCTTCATCCCGGGCCACAACGTGATCGGCAGGTTCGCCACGTTGGACAGCTCGAGGGTGATGTGCCCGGTGAAGCCGGGGTCGATGAACCCCGCGGTGGAGTGCGTGAGCAGACCGAGCCGGCCCAGCGAGGACTTGCCCTCCAACCGCCCGGCCAGGTCGTCCGGCAACCGCACGGACTCGAAGGTCGACCCGAGCACGAACTCGCCGGGGTGCAGCACGAACGGGTCGTCGTCCGGCGTCTCCACCAGCGAGGTGAGCTCGTCCTGCTGCTTCGACGGGTCGATGTGGGTGTACCGGGTGTTGTCGAAGACCCGGAAGAAGCGGTCCAACCGCACGTCGATGCTCGACGGCTGGATCATCCCGGCGTCGAACGGATCGAGTTCGAGGCGCCCCTCGTCGAGCTCTTTGCGCAGGTCCCGGTCACTCAGCAACACGCCCACAGCCTACTGGGGACCCCGCTACGATCTTCGCGCCCCACCGTGTTAAGCTGTCGTCGCCTCCCACGGGAGGTGGCGCGGATGTAGTTCAATGGTAGAACATCAGCTTCCCAAGCTGAGAACGCGGGTTCGATTCCCGTCATCCGCTCCAACAGAGTCTTAGCAGGTCAGAAGGGGTGCTCCCGGCTTTGGGAGCACCCCTTCTGCCATCTCACGCCAACGGCGCACTGCTCACGCGCAGCTGGATCGGCGCGGGGCGATCCGCGATCCAGCCGCGGCGGTCCTCAACCCGTCTTCATGGGGCTCGACACGCAAATCCCTGCGGATCGCTTCGTGCAGCTCGCTCCGCGTGCGCGAGAGCTCTCGGGACGGCTCCGCAACCTGTTCCCAGCTCAGCGGAGCTGAAGAGCGCATCGCCCACCGGAAGCGGGCCCGGAACAGGTCCGCTGTCCCTTCCGCCACGGTGCGCACCGCGTCAGTTCCGACGAATTCGCACTGAGCGAGCACACGGCCCTGTGCGTGCCGAGCCGAGACAACCGCTCGGGTACCCGACGAACAGTGCCCCGGGCAGAGGCGCGTCCGCGACGCTGGCGCACCGGACTACGTGGCGGGAACGGCCGTTCCGGCCGCGCGGCCGGCGGGTGCCCCGGCGGGATGTGCCCCGTCGTGGCGCCCGCCGGCCACGCGGTGCGGGTCAGATGTCGAAGACGACGCCGGTCTCGTTCTGCAGGACGCAGGAGTTGGGGTAGGTCTTGGTGTAGTTGACCTGGTTCCCGCGCCACGTGCCTTCGAGCGTGGCGGTCACCGGCGCGTACTCCATGGTGCAGGCGCGGGCCAGGTTCACGTTCATCTGGCGGAAGTCGCCCTGCACTCTCTCGAGGTCGTCACAGGCCTTCTGCGCGAACTTGTGGGCGCCACCGGCCGGGTGGCACTCCAAGACCGTCATGCGCTGCGCCGCCTTCCCCTCGGGGCCCACCGAGAGGTGCAGCACGCTGGGGGCGTTGCCCTGCGCCGGGGCCATCGTCGCGGAGGCCACCACGCCCCCGGCGATCAGAGCGGTGGTCAACAGCACGCGGCGGATCTGCTTCAGCACTGCGGTTCCTGCCTTCCAGTCGGGGGATCGCGGAAGCACGGGCGCTGGGCGGAGCCGGCCCGGACCGGCGGAACGCGGATCGCGAAATTCGTTGCGCCGCACCGCTTCCGCAACGACGTGATACGGCGACGTTAGTGGACTACCTGGGGTAGTCCTCGTTAGCCCAACAGGGCGATCTCTTTGGTCAAGACCTCGTCAGGGTTCGGCCGAACGGTCTCATCGCGTGACCATCCCGGCGCCCTGTCACGTTCCAGTCCCGCGCCCCGTCTCCCCGGTGCACAACACCGACAGGAGAGGACACCATGGCACGACTGGACCTCAGCAAGACCGCCGCCGAGCCGTACGCGAACTTCCTGCAGGCCGACGCGGCCATCCAGGAGGGACCGCTGGACGCGACCGTGCGCGAGCTGGTCAAGCTCCGCGTCTCGCAGATCAACGGGTGCGTGTTCTGCGTCGACAAGCACAGCAGGGAAGCGCTGGAGCTCGGGGAAGACCAGGACCGGTTGCTCCAGCTGCCGGTCTGGCAGGAGTCGGAGCTGTTCGACGAGCGGGAACGGGCCGCGCTCACCTACGCCGAGGCCGCGACCCGCCGCGAGCACATCACCGACGAGCTGTGGGACTCGCTGCGCGCGGCGTTCCCGGACGAGGCCGAGCTCGGACACCCCGTCGCACAGGTCGCGCTGATCAACGCCTTCAACCTCATCGCAATGCCACTGGAGAAGCGGCCGCCGCGCCGGTGAGGGCTCGTGAGTGGAGAAGCCGCCCCCAACCGGCTTCTCCACTCACGACCGCGGTCACTCGGTGATCAGCTCCGGGCGGATCGGTTGGTCGTTGCCGACCGCCTCGAACAGCTCGCTGGCCTTCTCCTTGTCCCAGCGGTGCGCGGTGGCGTCGGTGAGCGGGACCGTCGTCGTCACCACCTCGCCCGAGGAGATCCCGCGCATCGCCCACGCCAGCGACAGCAGGTCACCGGGACCGTCCTCCTCCAGCATCGTCAGCGCCTCCGCGCCGCTGTCGGCCAGCGCGTAGGTCGTGAACGGGTTGAGGAGCGTGCCCGCGCTCGCGGCCTCCGAGACCAGCGCGCCGATGAACTCGCGCTGGTTGGCGACCCGGTCGAGGTCCGAGCGCGGTGTGGCGTCGCTGTAGCGCATGCGGACGAACGTCAGCGCCTGCTCACCGCTCAGCCGGTTGCAGCCCGCGGGCAGCGTCTGGCCGGTCTTGGTGTCGTGCATCTCCTGCTCCAGGCACATCTCGACACCGCCCACCGCGTCGACCACACCGGCGAAGCCGCCGAACCCGATCTCCGCGTAGTGGTCGATGCGCAGCCCGGTCGCCCGTTCCACGGTCTCCGCCAGCATTTCCGGACCGCCGAGGGCGAACGCCGCGTTGATCATGGTCCGCCCGTGGCCCGGCACCGGGACGTGGGAGTCCCGCGGGAGGCTGATCAGCGTCGGCGGGGTGTCGTTGTCCGGCAGGTGCGCGATCATGATCGTGTCCGTGCGCTGCCCGTCGGCGTCGCCGACGTGCAGGTTCGCGGCCGTCTCCGGGTCGAGGCCCTCCCGGCTGTCGGAGCCGACGATGAGCCAGTTCTCCCCCGCGCCGGCCTCCGGTCTGCCGTCGTAGTCCGGGAAGGCGCTGATGCGGTTGATCGTCGAGTCGACGTGGAACCAGAGCCATCCGCCGAACACCAACGGGAAGAGGACCAGCGCGAGCAGCACCAGGGCCCACCCTCGGCGACCCCGTCGACGGCGCGGCGCGGGCCTCCGGTAGGGAGCCGGCGCTGCGCCCCAGTCGTTCCGCATGCGTTGGGTGTTCATACCCGTACAGACGTCCGAGCGAGCGTTCGGTTGCCAAGCCGCGTCGTGGGGAGAGGCGCTAGTGTGCCCGGCCGTGACCGAACCCGCCTTCCTCACCACCGTGCGCGCCGGCTACGACACCCTGGCCGAGGACTACGCCGCCCTCTTCCACGACGAGCTCGCCGGGAAACCGTTGGCACGCGCCATGATCAGTGCCTTCGCCGAACTGGTGCGCGGCACCGGCGGCCCCGTCGCCGACGTCGGGTGCGGGCCCGGCGACGGGACCGCGTACCTGCACTCCCTCGGCCTGGACGTGCGCGGCATCGACCTGTCGCCGGGGATGGTGGCCGTGGCCCGGCGCAACCACCCCCACCTGCGCTTCGACGAGGGCACCATGACCGCCCTCGACCTGCCCGACGGTGCGCTCGGCGGGCTCGTCGCCTGGTACTCGCTCATCCACGTCCCGCCGGAGCAGGTGCCCGCGGTGCTCGCCGAGTTCCACCGCGTGCTCGCCCCGGGCGGGCACCTGCTGCTGGCGTTCCAGGTCGGGGACGAACCACCGCTGCACCTGTCCGAAGCCCTCGGCCACCGCATCGACCTGGACTTCCACCGCTGGACGACCGACCGCATCGCCGATCTGCTGCGCCAGGCCGGTTTCGCGGTCACGGCCCGCCTGGAACGCGAGTCGGACGGCACCGAACGCACCCCGCAGGCCCACGTCCTGGCCCGCCGTCCGACCGAGTCCACTGCGGACTAGTCCCACAACGCGGTGCTGCGCTCGGCGACGAGCGCGGTGACGCGGGACAGCACCCCCTCGCCGGGCTGGGCGTCCAGGCGGCGTCCGTCGCGCAGCCGGACGGACACCAGCTCGCCGGCGGCTTCCTTCGGCCCGATCACCACCTGGTGGGGCACCAGCCGATCCGCCCGGATGCGCGCACCGAGGCTGCCGTCCGCCGAGACCTCCGCCGCAGGCCGCGTTCCCGGCACTGCTGGGCGAACCGCTCGGCGTGCGGCAGCTCGGCGCCGGACAGGGGCAGCACCACCAGCTGCCTGGGCGCCAGCCACGCCGGGAAGGCGCCGCCGTGCACCTCGACGAGGTGCGCGACGGCGCGCTCCACGCTGCCGATGACGCTGCGGTGCACCATGACCGGCCGGTGCTCGGCCCCGTCCGCGCCGACGTGGTGCAGGCCGAACTGCTCGGGCTGGTGGAAGTCGACCTGCACGGTGGACAGCGTGGACTCGCGACCGGCGCTGTCCACCACCTGCACGTCGATCTTCGGGCCGTAGAACGCGGCCTCGCCCTCCTCGGCCTCGTGCTCCACACCGCTGCGCTCCAGCACCTCGGTGAGCAACGCCGCGGCACGCCGCCACTTCTCCGGCGCGGCCACGTACTTCCCGCCCGCACCGGCCAGCGACAACCGGGAGCGGGAGGCCCGGATGCCCATCGCCGCGCAGGCGTCGCGGATGAGCTCCAGCGCGGCCGACGCCTCGTCGGCGACCTGGTCGAGGGTGCAGAAGATGTGCGCGTCGTTGAGCTGGATCGCGCGCACCCGGGTCAGACCGCCGAGCACCCCGGACAACTCCGAGCGGTACATCCCGCCCAGCTCCGCCAGCCGCAGCGGCAGCTCCCGGTAGCTGTGGGAGCGGGACCGGTAGATGACCGCGTGGTGCGGGCACAGGCTCGGCCGCAGCACGACCTGCTCACCGCCCAGGTCCATCGGCGGGAACATGTCGTCGCGGTAGTGCGCCCAGTGCCCGGAGACCTCGTACAGCTCGCGCTTGCCCAGCACCGGGGAGCAGACGTGCCGGTACCCCGCCCGCCGCTCGACCTCGCGGATGTGCTCCTCCAGGGTGTGCCGCACGACAGCGCCGTCGGGCAGCCAGTACGGCAGACCGGCGCCGATCAGCGGGTCGGTGCCGAACAGCTCCAGCTCGCGGCCGAGCTTGCGGTGGTCGTGCATGTGGTCTCCTCACTGCCGATGAGGCGGGCGACCACACGACGACAGCTCCGGGGCACCCGCCCCGGGGCTTCGGTGGAACAGCAGTCAGCGCGCCGGGACGTCGTCCGGCGTCGTGGTCAGACCAGCGCGCTGCACGCGGACCACGGTAGGAGCACCCAGGCCGGTGCGGAGTCCCGAGCGGTCCGGTCCCGCTGCGCACAACGGCTTTCGCGCCAGGCCGCAGGAGCGCGCCGTCAGCGGAGGGCGCCGGCGAGGACCGTGGTGACGATCTTGCGCACGTCCCCAGGCTCCGGTGGGTCGTCCTTGCGCTCGGTGAACGCCAGGTGCGCGGCGCCGATCAGGGTGGGCGCGAGCGTGTCGACGTCGGCGTCCGGGGCGATCCGGCCGCAGGCGCGCTCGGCCGCCAGGTAGCCGGCGACCAGGTCCGCGCTCTCACCGACGAGCGGCAACCGCGCGGTGCCGGCCGCGCGCAGCCGGGTGCGCAGCTCGTCGCGGGCGATGACCAGGGCCACGATCGCCACCACGACCGGGTCGAAGATGCTCAGCAGCGCGCTGGTCAGGTTGTCGGCGACGGCACCGGTCCCCGCGGCGTCCCGCAGGGCCGCCGCCTGCGCCTTCACGCGGCCGAGCCGGTCCAGCACCAGTTCGGCGAGGAAGGCGTCGAAGTCGGCGAAGTGCCGGTGCAGGACCCCCTTGGCGACGCCCGCCTCGGTGGTGACCGCCCTGCTGGTCAGGCCGGTCGCACCGTCGCGCACCAGGACCCGCTCGGCAGCCTCGAAGAGCTGCTGGCGCGCGTCGCGCAAGGCCACGCCAGTCGGCACCGCGAACCTCCTCCGCTGGACGCACCCCGAAGTGGGCGCTCGCCCACTAGAGTGGGCACATGCCCACACTACCCGCACCTGAACCGCACGAGCACCGTCGCATGGCGGAGTCGTTCGGCGTCGACCCGGAACGCTACGACCAGACCCGCGCCGCCTACCCCGAGGCCGTGGTCGAGCGGATCGTGGCCGCGAGCCCCGGTCCCGGCCTCCTCGACGTCGGCTGCGGCACCGGCATCGCGTCCCGCCAGTTCCTGGCCGCCGGGCGCACCGTGCTCGGCGTCGAGCCCGACCCGCGCATGGCCGGGTTCGCGCGCGGCACCGGCGTTCCCGTCGAGGTCGCGACCTTCGAGGCGTGGGACCCGGCCGGGCGCACCTTCGACGCGGTCGTCTCCGCCGCCGCCTGGCACTGGATCGACCCGGTCGCGGGCGCGGCGAAGGCGGCGCGGGTGCTGCGACCGGGAGGCGTGCTGGCGCCGTTCGGCAACGTGTACCAGCTCCCGCCCGCCGTGGCGGACCCCCTCGCCGCCGCCTACCGGCGGGTGGCGCCCGGCTCGCCGGTGGACCTCGGCGGCCGGGTCGGGGAGACGGTCCGCGACGCCTACCGCGGGCTGTACGACAAGGCCGCGGACGGGATCCGCGAGGCGGGCGGGTTCGACGACCCCGTCGTGTGGCGGCACGACTGGCACCGCACCTACCGCCGCGACGAGGTCGTGGACCTGGTCGCGACCTCCGGCGGGCTCACCAGCCTGCCACCGGAGCACGCGGCGGAGGTGCTGGCGGCGGTGCGCGCGGCCCTCGACGGGTCCGGCGACGACGTCACCGTCCCGTACACCACGTGGGGCCTCACCGCGGTCCGGCGGTGAGGCCGCCGAGCGCGCTACTCCTGGGCCATGTCCACGAAGCGGCTGTAGTGCAGCTGGTGGGCGACGGTGATGGTGGCCGTCGGCCCGGCTCGGTGCTTGGCGATGATCAGGTCCGCCTCGCCCATGCGCGGGTCGTCCCGCTCGAACGCGTCGGGGCGGTGGATCAGGATCACCATGTCGGCGTCCTGCTCCAGCGACCCGGACTCGCGCAGGTCGGCCAGCTGCGGCTTCTTGTCCGTGCGCTGCTCGGGACCGCGGTTGAGCTGGGAGATCGCGACCACCGGGACCTCCAGCTCCTTGGCCAGCAGCTTGAGGTTCCGGGAGAACTCCGAGACCTCCTGCTGGCGCGACTCGACGCGCTTGCCCGAGGTCATCAGCTGCATGTAGTCCACGACGATGAGCTGGATGTCGTGGCGCTGCTTGAGCCGCCGCGCCTTGGCGCGGATCTCCATCATGGTGAGGTTCGGCGAGTCGTCGATGAAGATCGGCGCCTCGCTGATCTCGCTCATCCGGCGGGCCAGCCGCGTCCAGTCGTCGTCGGTCATCCGGCCGCCGCGCATGTCGCCGAGCCGGATGCGGGCCTCGGCGGAGAGCATGCGCATGACGATCTCGGTGCGCCCCATCTCCAGCGAGAAGATGACGCTGGCCAACCCGTGCTTCACCGACGCTGACCTGGCGAAGTCCAGTCCCAGCGTGGAGTTGTGCGTCGGGACCATCGACCGGCTCGCCAGGTACAGGTGATCCGCGGCATCCACCTCGACGCACCGCACCGGCACGCTCGCCACGGGCCGCACGTCGGTGATGTACCGCATGCCGGTCACCCGCGGCTTCCGGGCGTTCCGCTCCTTGTGGACCACCTGCTTGCGGGGCAGCCGGAAGACCTCGTCCTGCGTGGTGAAGGTGAGCGTGAACGCCGTGGAGGACGCCTCCGTCCGGCCACGAACGCGCTTGGTCGTCAGGCTGCAGCGGTAACCGAGGCTGACGATCAGCTCGTACGTGTCGCGCGCGAGCCGTTCGTTGGTCACTGAGAACTGAACGGACCCGCTCGGCGCGACCGTGCCGTCCGTGTCCAGCAGGCCCGCGAGGAGGGCGCGGCGCTGCGCCTCGGAACTGCGGAGGTACTCCGTCGGGATGTGCTTGTTGCCCAGCACACCCATGGTCCGCAGCAACGCCTGGACCGTGCCGCGCTCGTTGCGGCACTCCTGGCACTGCCGCGACCCGCAGGCCGGCTTCCCGCAGTCCGGGCAGGTCGGCTGAGGCACCGGGTCCGAGATGGAGCGCGCCTCGCCGCCACAGCTCTGCCCGCAGGTCCGCACCTGGCTGGTCTTCGGCACGAAGACCGCCCCGCACACCACGCAGGACCGCTCCGCGAACGGCTCAGCCGGTGGGAACTGGATCCGGTAGTAGCGGTTGCGCACCTCCGGGGCGTGGTACCCCTCCGCCTCCACGTACATGGCGATCTCGGGGTCAGCACTCGTGAACGCAGCCGAGGAGGACGTGCCATCCCCGAGCCAGACGCCCAGCACGTAGGGGGAGAGGGGCAAGTCCCGCTCTGGGAGATCGAGCGGCTGCGCCGCCTTCACCGAGTGGTTCAGCCGACGGTCGGCCGCCGTGCCGCGCAGCGACGCCGCGATCTCCTCCGTGGTGCGGACCTCTGCGGAGGTGCGCTGGTTGCGCATCCGGTCGTACCCGACCGCAGCGGCCTGCGCCGACTTCGACGCCCGGGTATCCGTGAGCCACTGGTGCTGAGCGTCGGCGGTGATGACCGTGCCATCCGAGAACTCGACCTCGTAGCACGGGCGGCCGTGCATGACCTCGGTCGCGGCGACCACCTTCGTCGGCTTGCCGTCCGCGCCGATCAGGTAGTCGCCAGGGGCCACCTCGCCCATCGTCGTCCAGCCGTCGGGAGTCGGCAGCGGCGTGTCCAGCGCGAGCGCCTTGCCCACGCCTGGTCGCGCCGCGACGATGATCATCTGGCCGGGGTGGAGGCCGTTGGTGAGGGCGTCGAGGTCCGCGAAGCCGGTGGGGACGCCCTGGGACTCGCCGCCGCGGGACGCGATCGCGTCGATCTCGTCCATCGTCGGCTGGAGGAGCTCTTCGAGCGCGTGGTAGTCCTCGCTGGCGCGGCGCTCGGTGACGTCGTAGATCGCCGCCTGGGCGCGGTCCACGACCTCCTCGATCGCGGCGCCCTCGGACCCGTGGTAGCCGAGCTGGACGATGCGGGTGCCGGCCTCCACCAGGCGGCGCAGCACCGCCTTCTCCGCGACGATCTCCGCGTAGTAGCCCGCGTTGGCCGCGGTCGGGACCGTGGCGATCAGCGTGTGCAGGTAGGGGGCGCCACCGACCTTGAGCAGCTCCTGGCGGCGCTCCAGCTCGGCCGACACGGTGATCGCGTCCGCCGGTTCGCCGCGGCCGTAGAGGTCGAGGATGCAGTCGTAGATCGCCTGGTGGGCCGGGCGGTAGAAGTCGTTGGGGCTGAGCACCTCGACCACGTCGGCGATGGCGTCCTTGCTCAGCATCATGCCGCCGAGCACGGACTGCTCGGCAGCGAGGTCCTGCGGGGGTTGCCGCTCGAAGGTGCCGCCGACGCCAGCGCCGCCGTCGTCGAAGTACGGGTCGTCGGGTTCCTCAGGCACCGCCACCTGACCCGGTCACCTCCTCCGGCGCCAATGACCGTCACGCGCGGGGACCCGCGCGAAGCTAGATCGCCTGCACCACGCAGGCAACTCACGGTGTGGACAGAGCTCGGGACAACCTGTGGACAAGTCGGCCCGGCCCTGTGGACAACTCGCCGCAACCGTCCGCGCAGCTGGGGACAACCTGGGGACAACCTGTCGAACGTGACACGAATCCCCAGGTCAGAGGCTGTGCATGGGCTGTGGAAGAAATCCGTGGAAAAGTCCGGGCGTGTCGCGCCCCGTCGGCGTGTCAGGACACCCCCAGCGCACCGCCGCGGGCGCACCTCGCTCCCGGTCCCCGGCGGGTGACGGTGCGGGTCCAGGTGGGACCGCCGCCACCTCGTGACCGGTCGTCTCGGGGACCGCGGCCCGGCGTCGGTGCGGGCACCGGGGGCGGCGCCGCCCACCTCGGCGGGTGGGCGGTGCCGCCTCGTCGACCGGTGCTACCGGGTCACTGCTCCTTGGTGACCTGGACGCTGACGTTGGCCGTCACGTCCGGGTGCAGCTGCACGTCGACGACGTGCTTGCCCAGCGACTTGATGTGGCCGCGCAGGCTGACCGAGCGCTTGTCCAGGTTCGGACCGCCGGCCTTGCGGACCGCCGCGACGACGTCGCCGCTGGTGATCGAGCCGAACAGCTTGCCCTGCGGCGAGACCTTGGCGGTCAGGGTGACGGCGCCCAGGTTCTGCAGCTGCTGCTTGAGCTCGTGGGCGTGCTCCAGGTTCCGCACGCGGCGGGCCTCCTGGACCCGGCGGATCGTCTCGATCTGCTTCTGCGCGCCCTTGGTGGCCACGATGGCCAGGCCCTTGGGCAGCAGGTAGTTGCGCGCGTAGCCGTCCTTGACCTCCACGATGTCGCCCGACTCGCCGAGGTTGGAGACGTCAGCGGTGAGGATGATCTTCACGACGTATCTCCTTCCTGATCAGCGAGCGGTCGAGGTGTAGGGCAGCAGCGCCATCTCGCGGGCGTTCTTCACCGCGATGGCGACGTCGCGCTGGTGCTGGCTGCAGTTGCCGGTCACGCGGCGGGCACGGATCTTGCCGCGGTCGGAGATGTACTTCCGCAGCAGGGTCGTGTCCTTGTAGTCGATCTGCGCCGCCTTGTCCTTGCAGAAAACGCAGACCTTCTTCTTCGGCTTGCGCACGGGCGCCTTGGCCATAGGTCTTCCTCCTGAACGAAAAAACTTCGAGAGCGTGTCGCCGCGATCAGAACGGCGGCTCGTCGCTGAACCCACCGCCGGAACCGGCAGGTGGTGCGGAACCCCACGGGTCGTCGGCCGGCGGGCCGGCCGGAGCGCCGCCACCGAAGCCGCTGCCGCCTCGGCTGACCTTGTTCACCTTGGCGGTGGCGTAGCGCAGGGACGGACCGATCTCGTCGACCTCGAGCTCGACGACGGTGCGCTTCTCCCCCTCCTTCGTCTCGAAGGAGCGCTGGCGCAGCCTGCCCTGCACGACCACCCGCATGCCGCGGGTGAGCGACTCGGCCACGTTCTCCGCCGCCTGCCGCCAGATGTTGCAGCGCAGGAAGAGGGCTTCGCCGTCCTTCCACTCGCCGGTCTGGCGGTCGAAGATCCGGGGCGTGGACGCGACCGTGAAGTTCGCGACCGCGGCACCGGACGGGGTGAAGCGCAGCTCCGGGTCGGCGGTGAGGTTGCCGACCACCGTGATTACCGTTTCACCAGCCATGACCTGGGGACTCCAGTCTGGTCGTCGGTGTTCGGGCCGGGTCAGGCGTTGGCCTGAGCGGCGCGGGCCTTGGCGGCACGCGCGGCCTTGCGCGGCTGGGCGACCTTGCGCAGGACCTTCGTCCGCAGGATGGACTCGTTGAGGTTCAGCTGCCGGTCCAGCTCCTTGATGGTGGCCGGCTCGCCGTTGATGTCCAGGACGACGTAGATGCCCTCGGAGTTCTTGTCGATCTCGTAGGCCAGCCGACGACGGCCCCAGACGTCGACCTTCTCGACGGTGCCGCCGTCGTTCCGGACGATGTTGAGGAAGTTCTCCATGGACGGGGCGACGGTGCGCTCGTCCAGGCTCGGGTCCAGGATGACCATGAGCTCGTAATGACGCATGAAGACCATTCACCTCCTGTGGGCTCACGGCCATGGGCTCTCCATGGCAGGAGGGTCGTTCGCGTCGACGAACTGGACAAGGCTAGCAAGCGCCCCCGACAGCCCCGACACGCCCCGGCGGCTCGGCCGCGGCGCTGCTACTGGCGGCGCAGGACCCAGGTGCGGACCAGGCCCGCGGTGGCCACCGCGAGGGCGACGGAGGCGAGCAGCACCGGGCCCGCGACGCGCTCGGTGACCTCGGTGGGCAGCGCCTCGGCACTGCCCGCGGCGCGGACCTCGTCCTGCTGCTCGCGCGCCTCCTGCTGCTCCCGGGTCCGCGCGACCAGCTCGTCCACGTCGGGCGTCACGCCGGGCGCCTGGCCGAGGTAGCCCTGGCTCCACGCCAGCGCCGATCCCCGCAGGTCGGGCGGCAGGACGCTCACCGCGGCGGGTGCCCCGCCCGGCTGCGGCAGCGAGGTCTGCGGGTCCGGGACCGGCGCGTCCTGGCTGGGCGGCGGCGGGGGTGTCCCGGGCGCCGGCTGCTGCTGCGGCGGCTCCTGCGACGGCGGGGCCGGGTCCTCCGACGACGGCGGCGCGGGCGGCTTCTCCTCCTCGGGCTCGTCGACGCGCACGGTGACCGCGTTGCCGAGGCTGACGAGGTTGGTGAAGTGCCAGCGCACGGTGTCGACCTTGTCCTCCGGCAGGCCGAGCTCGGTCAGCCGCGACGCGGCGGCCTCGGCGATGTCCTTGCCCGAGTAGAAGGTCCGCTCCTCCGAGGCGACGCCGATCGGGATCGGGTCGAGCTGCTTGAAGCGCTCGGCGGCCTCGGCGGCGCGGCCGAAGTTCAGCGGCATGGTCAGCAGCACGGCCTCGCGCACCTTGAGGTCCAGGGTGCTGGGCGCCACGGCCACCTGCTGCCCGGGCGCGGCCTCGACGACGGCCAGCGGCGTGTCGACGACCAGGGCCTCGGCGTGCGCGGTGCCGGCGCCGAGGAGCGTACCGGCGGTGATCGCGAGACCGACGAGCCCGGTCGACAGCGCTCGACCGCGGGCCTTCGGCCTGATCAACGGGTTGGGTCGCCCCCGTCCCATGCTCGCCTCCCCGGGTGTGCGCGTCGTGACCAGTCTCTCAGAGAGACGATCTCAGATCTGTACAACGCTTGAACACCGCCGTGGGTGACGAGGCGGCGAGGTTTTCACGTGGTGGGATCCGGGCGGCACGGGCGGTCGGGGCGGGGCGCCTAGACTTCGGGCATGCGTATCGGCGCCCACGTCCGCGATGACGACCCGTTGACCGCTGCCGCCGAGCGGGGCGCGGAGGTCGTGCAGTTCTTCCTCTCCGACCCGCAGGGCTGGAAGGCGCCGGGACCGCACCCGCAGGCCGAGCAGCTGCGCGACAGCGACCTGCAGGTGTTCATCCACGCGCCGTACGTGATCAACGTGGCCTCGGTGAACAACCGGATCCGGATCCCCTCGCGCAAGGCGGTGGCGCAGCAGGCGAAGGCCGCGGCCGAGGTCGGCGCGCAGGGGCTGGTCGTGCACGGCGGGCACGTGACCAAGGACGACGACCCGGCCGAGGGCGTGGCGAACTGGCGCAAGCTGTTCGAGCGGCAGGCCGCGGACGGCGGGTTCGAGGTGCCGGTGCTCATCGAGAACACCGCGGGCGGGACCGGCGCGATGGCGCGGAAGTTCGACGCGCTGGCGCGGTTGTGGGACGCCGTCGGGGAGTTCGGCGCGGGGTTCTGCCTGGACACCTGCCACGCGCACGCGGCGGGCGAGGAGCTGCTGGACGTGGTGGACCGGGTGAAGGCGATCACCGGCCGGATCGACCTGGTGCACCTCAACGACTCCCGCGACGAGTTCGGTTCGTCGCGGGACCGGCACGCCAACATCGGCGCGGGCACCATCGACCCGGACCTGCTGGTGGCGGTGTGCGCGAGCGCGGACGCCCCGGTGGTGGTGGAGACCCCGGCCGAAGGCCAGGCGGACGACATCGCCTTCCTGCGCAGCAAGGTCTCCTGACGCGGGACGGCTGGGGGGGATCGGCATCAGCAGGACGGCTCGTGGGCTGACGATCTCCGGTCTGGTGGCGCTGTGCGTGCTGACCGCGCTGTCGCTGGCGCTGGGGTACGCGAACAAGGCGCGCTGCACCGGCCCGGAGTTCGACGAGTGGGGGCGCTCGGAGCCCGCGTACCAGGAGCGGGCGTACGGCGACGTCTGCTACTCCGACGTCCAGAACCTGTGGATCGGGCGGGACATCGACCGCCACGTGTTCCCGTACGTCAACGGCGGCATCGACTCGGACGGCTCGCTGCACGGCGGGGTCGTCGAGTACCCGGTGCTGACCGGGGTGCTGATGTGGGCGGGGGCGCTCTTCGTCGACACCGACGCGGGTTTCCTGGCGGCGTCGGCGCTGCTCATGGCCCCGTTCGGGCTGGCGACCGCCTGGTGGCTGGGCCGGTTGAGCGGCTGGCGCGCGCTGCTGTGGGCGTTGTCGCCGCCGCTGGTGCTCTACGCGTTCCACAACTGGGACCTGCCGGTGGTGGCGTGCGCGGTCGCGGCGGTGTTCGTGGTGCACCGGTGGACGTCGGTGCCGCTGCGGCGGCGCGCGACGGTGGCCGCGGTGGTGCTGGGGCTGGGGTTCGCGCTGAAGCTGTACCCGGCGATCTTCGTGCTGCCGCTGGCGTTGCACGTGCTCACCAGCGGCCGCGGGCGCTGGGACGTGCGCGGGGCGCTGCAGGTGGTCGGTGCCGCGGTGGCCACCGCGGTGGTGGTCAACGTGCCGTTCATGGTCGCCGGGTTCTCCGGGTGGGCGGCGTCGTTCGAGTTCCAGTCGCGGCGGCAGGTCGACCTCAGCACGAACTCGGTCTGGTACTGGGGGTTCCGGCACTGGACCGGGTCGGAGGAGTTCCAGTCGGCGATGGGCGTGGTGTCGCCGCTGCTGGTGCTGGCGTCGTTCGCGATCGCCTGCGCGGTGGGCTGGCTGCGGTACGAACGCACCGGGACCTACCCGTGGGTGCCGGTGTCGGCGGCGATGCTGTGCGGTTTCCTGTTGCTGCACAAGGTGCACTCCCCGCAGTACACGCTCTGGCTGCTGCCGTTCTTCGTGCTGGTCAACGTGCGCTGGGGGTGGATCGCGGCGTACCTGCTGGCGGACGTGGCGATGGGGATCAGCATCTTCCGCTGGATGTACCTGAACATGGCGGGCGAACCGAGCGGCGTCCACGACGGGTTCACCGCGCAGGCGCTGATGATCGGGGTGTGGGGCCGGGCGGCGCTGCTGGTCGGGCTGTTCGTCGCATTCCTCGCCGCCCGGTCCACTGTGGACAACACCGGTGCGGTCGGTCCGGGCCGCGTGCTGCCGGGGCGCCCGGCTCCCTCGGTCCAGCAGGCGTAGCGGACGGCCAGGGCGGTGACCGCCTCCGCGACGGCGGTGCGGCGCTCGGGTGGCCCGCGGACTTCGGCGTCCGCACCGGCGACGGTGGTCGTCTGGATCGACGGGTCGCCCTCCGCTGACCCCGGGAACGACTTCGGGCGCAGCTCGCGGGGAGCTGCGCCCGAAGTCGGTGGGGGTTCACCGGGCCAGGCTCAGAAGGCGGCCTCGTCGACCTCCATCAGGGAGAGGTCGGCCGCCTCGATGATCTTGCGGCGAGCGGTCAGCTCCGGCAGCACGTTCTTGGCGAAGAACCGGGCCGCCGCGACCTTGCCCTGGTAGAACGACTGGTCCTTGGCGGAGGCGCCGGCGTCCAGCGCGGCCAGCGCGATCTCGGCCTGGCGCAGCAGCAGCCAGCCGATGAGCAGGTCGCCCATGCTCATCAGCAGCGTCACCGCGTGCTGGCCGACCTTGTAGACGTTCTTGACGTCCTCCTGCGAGGAGGTCAGGAACTCGATCATCGTGCCGAGCATGCCCTGGGCGTCCTGCAGCGCCCGGCCGACCAGCGCCCGCTCCTCCTTGAGCCGCTCGTCGGCGCCCTCGGCCTCCAGGGTGGCCTGGATCTCGGCGGCGACGTGGCCGATCGCGGCGCCGTTGTTGCGGACGATCTTCCGGAAGAAGAAGTCCTGCGCCTGGATCGCGGTGGTGCCCTCGTAGAGGCTGTCGATCTTGGAGTCGCGGATGTACTGCTCGATCGGGTAGTCCTGCAGGAAGCCGGAGCCGCCCAGCGTCTGCAGCGACAGGGTCAGCATCTCGTAGGCCCGCTCCGAGCCGACGCCCTTGACGATCGGCAGCAGCAGGTCGTTGATCTGCTCGGCCTTGCTGAAGTCGGTGCCCTCGTGCTGGCCCTGGGTCACCTGGTCCTGCCACTGCGCGGTGTACAGGTAGACCGAGCGCAGACCCTCGGCGTAGGCCTTCTGCAGCATCAGCAGGCGCCGCACGTCCGGGTGGTGGGTGATGGTGACGCGCGGGGCGGTCTTGTCGGTGGCCTGGGTCAGGTCCGCACCCTGCACGCGCTCCTTGGCGTACTCCAGGGCGTTGAGGTAGCCGGTGGACAGCGTGCCGATGGCCTTGGTGCCGACCATCATCCGGGCGTACTCGATGACCTGGAACATCTGCGCGATGCCGTCGTGCACCTCGCCGAGCAGCCAGCCCTTGGCCGGGACGCCGTGCTGGCCGAAGGTCAGCTCGCAGGTGGCCGAGGCGTTCAGGCCCATCTTGTGCTCGACGTTGGTGACGAAGGCGCCGTTGCGCTCGCCGAGCTCACCGGTGTTGGTGTCGAAGTGGTACTTCGGGACCAGGAACAGGCTCAGGCCCTTGGTGCCCGGCTTGGGCTCCACGTCCGGGCCCTCGGGGCGGGCCAGCACCAGGTGCATGATGTTCTCGGTCATGTCCTGGTCGGCCGAGGTGATGAAGCGCTTGACGCCCTCGAGGTGCCAGGAGCCGTCCTCCTGCTTGACGGCCTTGGTGCGGCCGGCGCCGACGTCGGAACCCGCGTCGGGCTCGGTGAGCACCATGGTGGCGCCCCAGCCGCGCTCGATCATGATCTCGGCCCAGCGGCGCTGCTCCTCGGTGCCGTTGCGCCACAGGATCGTCGCGAAGTTCGGGCCGGCCATGTACATGTAGATCGCCGGGTTGGCGCCGAGCATCAGCTCGGCGGCCGCCCAGATCACGCTCGGCGGGGTGCCGTAGCCGCCGAGCTCGTCCGGCAGGCTCAGCCGCCACCACTCACCGTCCATGACCTGCTGGTAGGACTTCTTGAAGCCCTCGGGCAGGGTCACCGAGTGGGTGGCCGGGTCGAACGTGGCCGGGTTGCGGTCGCCCTCGACGAAGGACTCGGCCAGGGGCCCGGTCGCGAGCTCGTTGAGCTCGGTGAGCACGCCGCGCACGGTGTCCTCGTCGGACTGCTCGAAGGCGCCCTTGCCCAGTCGCTCCTGCACCTTGAACAGCTCGAACAGGTTGAACTCGAGGTCTCGTACGTTGCTCTTGTAGTGGCCCATGGAAAGGCTCCCTCTTGCACGCTGCTGCGGGTGGGCCCGGGCTCGAGCCCTTACTCGTCGGTAACAAGAGGGTATTACCTGGCGGTAACTTCTGCCAAGGCGGTCTGCGCTACACCACCCGGCGGAGCCATCGGCCCTGGTCGCCGACGCGGCGCCGGGGCGGCAGGATGCGGCTTGACCCTCACGTCGCGTGAGGCTCCAGGCTCGTCCGCGAGGAGGTGAGGACCGTGCCCCACTCGGTCGGCGACGTGGCCCGGATGTCCGGTGTGACCGTGCGCACCCTGCACCACTACGACCACATCGGCCTGCTGCGCCCGAGCGGTCGGACGGCGGCGGGCTACCGCAGCTACTCCGACGCGGACCTGGACCGGCTGCGCCGGATCCTCGGGTACCGGGCGCTGGACCTCAGCCTCGAGGAGATCGCGACCATCCTCGAGACCGGCAGCGACCGTGAGCACCTGCAGCGGCAGCGCCGGTTGCTGCTGCGGCGCATCGACCGGCTGCAGCGGGTGGTCGCGGCACTGGACCGCGAGCTGGAGGCGAGCACCGTGGGGATCGACCTGACCCCGGAGGAGAAGTTCGAGCTGTTCGGCGACTTCGACCCGGACGACCACGCGGCGGAGGCCGAGCGGCGCTGGGGCGGCACCGACGCCCACCGCCAGTCCCAGGAGCGGATGCGCTCCTTCACCAAGCAGGACTGGCAGCGCTTCCTGGCCGAGCAGCGGGAGGTCGGCCGCCGGCTGGCGGAGGCCAAGCGGGCCGGGGTGGCACCGGACAGCGAGCAGGCGATGGACCTGGCGGAGGAGCACCGCAGGCACATCACGCGCTGGTGCTACGACTGCACCCACGAGATCCACCGCGGGCTCGGCGACCTGTACGTCGCGGACGAGCGCTTCACCGCGACCTACGAGGAGCTGGAGCCGGGCCTGGCGGAGTACGTCCGCGCGGCCATCCACGCCAACGCCGACCGCGCCGGAGCCTGATCCCGCCGGCTCTCGTCACCAGGTCGAACGTCCCCCGACGGGCCTACACTCGGGCACCAGTTACTTCCTCCGGGGGAGCGGGTGGTCGGATGGCAACCCGGCGAGCGGGCAGGCTTCCCGACGACCTGACGAGCTTCGTCGGCCGACGTGCGGCGACGACGCAGGTCAAGAAGCTGCTGGCGGCCTCCCGGCTGGTCACCCTGACCGGGGTCGCCGGGGTCGGCAAGTCCCGGCTGGCCGTCCGCGTCGCCCGCGACCTGCGCCGCGCCTTCCCGGACGGCGTGTGGCTGGTGGACCTGGCCGAGGTCGGCGAGCGCAGCGACCTCGCACAGGTGCTGCTCGGCGCCCTCGCGCTGCGCAACGACCCGGCCGCCTCCGCCTCGGACGTGCTCGCCGAGCAGCTGGCCCACAAGCGGGTGCTCCTCGTGCTGGACGGCTGCGAGCACCTGCTGGACGAGTGCGGACCGCTGGTCGGCGAGCTGCTGGCGTCGTCCCCCGAGCTGCGCGTGCTGGTCACCTCGCGGGCACCGCTGACCATCGCCGGCGAGCGGGTGTGGTCGGTGCCGCCGCTGCTCATGCCGCGGCTGGACCCGCAGGGCCGGGTGGTGGGGCGCGCTGTCGGGCACGAGGCGCTGGAGCTGTTCGCCGACCGCGCCGCGGCGGTGCAGCCGGACTTCGCCATCGGACCGGACAACGAGGCCGACGTGGTGCGGCTGTGCCAGCAGTTGGACGGGTTGCCGCTGGCCATCGAGCTGGCCGCGGTGTGGATGCGGTCGCTGTCGGTGGCCGACGTCCTGGCCCGGCTCACCGACCGGTACCGGCTGCTGACCTCGGGCGACCGCAGCGCCTCGCCGCACCACCGGTCGCTGCGGGCGGCGATCGAGTGGAGCCACGACCTGTGCTCCCCGGTGGAGCAGGCGGTGTGGGCCCGGCTGTCGGTGTTCACCGACGGCTTCGAGCTGGAGGCCGCCGAGGCGGTGTGCGTCGGCGACGGCGTGAGCGTGGAGGACGTCTTCATCGGGGTGGCCGGGTTGGTGGAGAAGTCCGTGCTGGTCAAGGAGGACCGGCGGGACGCGCGCACCCGCTACCGGCTGCTGCGCACCATCCAGGAGTACGGCCGGGAACGGCTCGGCGGGGGCACCAAGGAGCGGGTGCTGCGCCGCCGCCACCGCGACCACTTCCTGCTGCTGGCCGAGCGCTTCGACGCCGAGTGGCTCGGACCGGGCCAGCTGGAGTGGCTGACCCGGCTGCGCCTGGACGCCGAGAACCTGCGCACGGCGCTGGAGTTCTGCTGCACCGAACCCGGCGAGGCCGACGAGGCGCTGTGCCTGGCGGCGGCGCTGCGGTACTTCTGGATCGCCACCGGGGCGTTCCGGGAGGGCATCGCCGTGCTCGGCGGCGCCCTGCGGGCCTCGCCGGACCCCGACCCGGCGCGGGCCCGGGCGCTGCTGGTGGACGCCCTGGTGCACGGCTGGCACGGGGAGTCCGACACCGCGCTGGAGCTGCTCGCCGAGGCGGAGGGGGTGGCGCGGCAGGTGCGGGCCGACCGGGTGCTGGAGCTCGTGCCGCACGTCGCCGGGGTCACCGACCTGGTCCGCGGCGAGCACGCGTCGGCGCGGGCGCGGTTCGCCGAGGCGCTGGAGCAGGACGAGGTGCTGCGCCACGACGCGCTGCCGCTGATCAGCATGGCGGGCCTGGCCGAGCTGCACGTCTTCGACGACGACCTGGAGCGCGCGGTCGGGCTGTGCCGGACGTGCCAGGAGGTCTGCGCCGAGCACGGCGAGCGGTGGGCGCGGTCGTGGTGCGAGCTGGTGCTCGGCCTGGCCCGCTGGCGCCAGGGCCGGCCCGACGAGGCGGTGTCCCACCTGCACGAGTGCCTGCGGATCAAGCACCAGTTCGGCGACACCCTCGGTGCGCTGCTGGCGGTGGAGGTCGAGTCGTGGGTGGCCGCCGCCCAGGGCCGGTGGGCCCGGTCGGCGCAGCTGAGCGCCGCGGTGCGCCGGTTGTGGCAACCGGCGAGCAGCTACCTGCTCGGCATCCGCCCGTACGCGGCCTGGCACGCGGAGGCCGAGGCGCGGGTCCGGCGGGCGCTGCCCGCTCCGGAGCGGCACGCCGCCCGGCGGCGCGGCGAGGAGCGCACGCTGGACGAGCTGGTCGAGTTCGCGCTGGGCGAGCGCCGGCAGGCGGCGTCGGCGGACGCGCCGGTGCGGCTGACCCCGCGGGAGCGCGAGGTGGCCCAGCTGGTGGCGCAGGGTCTGTCGAACCGGCAGATCGCCGAGCAGCTGGTGATCTCCAAGCGCACCTCGGACAGCCACATCGAGCACATCATGGCCAAGCTCGGCGTCACCTCGCGGACGCAGATCGCGGTGTGGGTCGCCGAGCAGCAGTGACGCTCACGCGGCCGCGCGGGGCGCGACCAGGCGCGCGCGGCGGGTGGCGGAGAAGACCACCTGGCGCGGCGGGACGGCCAGGCCGAGGCGTGGTGGCTGGATCCAGCGCGGGTCGCGCAGCGGCGGCAGCCGGAGGTGGGTCCCCGTCGGCACGGGGGTGAGTTCCGGCAGGTCGTGCGGGCACTCGGTGGGCTGCTCGGGCTGGGTGAACAGCAGCCAGTCCGCGCCGTCGGCGAGCACCGGACCGGCCAGCAGGTGCACGGCCAGCACGTGGTGCACGTGGGCGGCGAAGTCGGCGGGCGCGCGCAGGGCGCTGACGGTGTCGCCGACGAGGAGCGTGGTGCGGTTCGTGCGCGGGTCGTGGTGCACCCGCCATCCGGCTGCGTGGTACTCGGGGAGGTCGGACATGGCTTCCACGGGTTCCGTCGTTGGTGGGTCGGGGCGGCGCGCGGACCGGCTCAGCGAGGTGGGTGCGGCGGCTCCCGGCACCGCCGTTCGGACGGGAAACACCCACCTCGCTGACGGGGCGCGGGCGCCGGGCAGCGGGGGCGTGCTGCGCCGGTCGCCACACCTCCTCCCCGGTGCGGTGGTGCCGGGTCGCCGTCGCCGTCCCGGCCGGGTGGGCCGGGAGCGGGGCGGCGGCCCCCGGTGGACCACCGCGCAGGTCCTCCGCGTCGGTGCGTCGCCACGGGAGCGGCTCCCTCGTCGACGCAGTCGAGAACATGCCGGAAGACCCTGGTGCGCGAAGCGGGACAAGTACCGAGGGCCATACCGAAGCCCCCACGAAGTTCACCCGTTCGAGGGTCCCGACACACGTGCAGAACTCCGCTGGCGCTGCCCGGGAACGGTCCGCGCGCTCCCTACGCTCGATCCGCACGGCTGATCGAGAGGGGCACGTCATGCGCACCGCCTTCATCCACGGCGAGGTCGACCGGTTCGAGCGCGCCCGCGCCGAGCTCGTCGCCCGGTTCGAACGCAGCCGCCCGGAGCTGCGGGCCGGCCGGCTGGTCGACCTGCTGCTCACCGACAAGTTCGCCCGGGACGGCCTGCTGGCCTGGTGGCCGGAGGAGGAACTGACCCGGTTCCTGGTCTCGGTGGTGCCGCGCCGGGCGGTGCTGGCGGACTGGTCGCTCGCGCCGGGCTTCCTGCACCAGTGGATCGGCTTCCTCGCCGAGAACGACCTGCTCACCAGCCCGTCCCCGCTGTCCGACCTGCACGAGGCCGTCGAGCGGGCGACACCGGAGCACCTGGCGGCGATGGCCGAGCCGACCGAGTGGAGCTCGGAGAAGTTCTGGACGACCACGATGCGCGAGCTCGGCGTGGACACCGAGGATCCGCGGGCCGTGGCGGAGTTCTTCACCTCGGTGGAGGCCGACGAGGTCGAGGTGGACCGCGACGTGCTGGAGGAGGTCGAGCGGCGCGAGGGGCTGGAGCCGGGCGACCAGCCCGCGCTGTGGCTGCCACCGGTCGAGCTCACGGTGCTCGAACCGCACCGGGCGATCGCGGCCGGAGCACCGGTGGTGCAGCGGATCCGCACCCTCCTCGACTGGATCGGCGACGGCCGCGACCCGTCCGACGCGGACGGGCTGGTGGAGGCGCTGGGCGGCAGCGCGGAGGAGGCCGACCTGCTGCTGGAGTGGGCCGAGCGCGCCGGCCTGCTCCGCCCGGCGGGCGACCTGCTGGTGCGCACCGCGGTCGCCGAGCCCCTGCTGGCCCACCCGGACCTGCTGTGGACCCGGCTGTGGCAGCGGTTCGTGCTGGTGGACGACGTGTTCCGGGACCGGCTGGAGGTGCTGTCCGACGGCGCCGACGCGCTGCCGGAGATCGTGCAGGCGGCGCTGAGCGTGCTGTACGCGCGGACCGACGCGGTGCCGCTGGAGCTGATCGTGACGATGACCTGCGACCTCCTCGGCGAGGACGGACCCGCGGCGCAGGAGGCGGTGCGCGACGTGGTCGGCCGGGTGCTCGCCCAGTGGGAGTCGATGCAGGCGGTCCGCACGCACGAGGACGGCGGGCGCACCCTGGTCGAGCTGCTGCCCGCGGGTCTGTGGGCCGCTCGCGAGTCGCTGCGCGCCTTCGGGTTCCACGTCCCCACCGTGGACGACCTGGTGACCGCCCCGGCGGAGCTGCTGGCCCTGGTGCTCACCGACGCTCCCGCCGGCGTGCAGCAGGTGCTGGTGGAGCGCTGGATCGAGCGGCGCGGCGCCCGCGCGGCGAGCGGCGAGCTGGCCGCCCTGCTGCGCCGGGTGGACGACCCGACGGTGCGGCTGTCGGCGCTCGCCGTCCTGGAGCGCACCGGTGCGGAGGGCGTGGCCGCGGCGCGCGAGCTGGTCGACGACCCGGTGGCGGGCGCGGCGGTGCGGGTGTGGTTGCGCGCCCGGACGTCGAGCGGTGACGACCTGGTGCGCCCGGGCGACGAGCTGTCGTGCGCGCTGGACGAGGACAGCGAGCTGTTCCTCGCCGAGTTCGCCGAGCGGCCGGAGCACGACCAGCTGTCGGTGATCTCCGAGATCGCGCGCAGCGAGCACGCCAGCGCGGCGGAGGTGCTCGGGGCGATCGCCGAGCAGCACCCGGAGGAGGCGATCGCGACGGCGGCGCGCGCGGGCCTGGCCGGCTGACGCGGTCCGTTCGCACCACTCCCCGCGTCCCCCGGGAGGGCGCGGTTTCCGCTGGTCGGCCGCATCCGCGGTGACCTGACTCATGTTCGTTTGGTCCGCTAAGGAGGAAATTGTTAGCCTGGCGAACGATGTCTTTTCCCACCGCGAGGAGTTGTCGGCCATGAGCGCCGGGCATGACGTTCGGTTTCTCGACGTGTTCAAGGGGCAGCCGAAGGCGGTGTGGATCACCGCCTTCGCCGCCGTGATCGCCTTCATGGGCATCGGTCTCGTCGACCCGATCCTGCTGTCCATCGCTGAGGCCCTCCGGGCCGGGCCCGAGCAGGTCACCCTGCTGTTCTCGTCCTACCTGGGCGTGCAGGTCGTGGCGATGCTCATCACCGGCGCGTTCAGCGCGCGGTTCGGCGCCAAGCGGACGGTGGTCACCGGCTTGGTGCTCATCGTGGTCGCCACCCTGGCGTGCGCGCTGGCCGGCTCGATCGGCCAGCTCGTCGCGCTGCGCGCGGTGTGGGGTCTGGGCAACGCGTTCTTCATCGCCACCGCGCTGTCGGTGATCGTCGGCGCGGCCAGCGGCGGGCAGGCCGCGGCCATCATGCTCTACGAGGCGGCGCTCGGCATCGGGCTGTCCACCGGCCCGCTGCTGGGGGCGCTGCTGGGCCACATCTCGTGGCGCGGCCCGTTCGCCGGGACCGCGGTGCTCATGGCGATCGCGCTGGTGCTGTCCGCCGGGTTCCTGCCGAAGGACGGGGACCGCGCCCAGCGGGCCAAGGTGCGGCTGCTCGACCCGATCCGGGCGCTCGGCCACGGCGGCCTGCTGCGGACCGCGCTGGGCTCGGCCTTCTACACCGCGGCGTTCTTCACCGTGCTGGCCTGGGCGCCGTTCGTCCTCGAGTTCGGCGCGATCGCGGTCGGCCTGGTGTTCTTCGGCTGGGGCGTGTGCGTGGCCCTCGCCGGCGTGTTCCTGGCCCCGCGGCTCGCGGCCCGCTTCGGCGAGGTCGTCGGCACCATCCTCGCGGTGCTGGCCTTCGCGGTGCTGCTCGGCGTCATGGCCATCGGGTCCAAGCCCGTGGTGGTCGTCGCGGTCGTGCTCAGCGGCCTGGCCTCCGGCCTGCTCAACACCCTGTTCACCGGCACCGCGATGAGCATCAGCGGTGCGCCCCGCCCCGTCGCCAGCGCGGGCTACAACTTCTGCCGCTGGCTCGGCGGGGCGGTCGCGGCCACCGTCGTCGGGCACATCGCCACCTGGTTCGGCTCCGACCACGCCCCGTTCGCCGTCGGCGCGGTGCTGTGCCTGGTCGCGGCCGGTCTGCTCGCGCTGGAGCTGCGCACCAAGAAGGCCGACGCGCACGACGTGCCCGCGGACGCGGCCGTGGTCGGCGAGGAGCTCTGAGCCACCCCCGCCCGCCTCGCAGCGAGGCGGGCGGGACCGCCCGCGGCGGAACTTCGCCAGAATTCACCTGTTTTCCCAGATCTCTTGCCATTCTCCCGCCGTGGCATACGCTCCAAGCCGTCCTCGATCAGCTTGGAGGTTCCGGTGCCACCACAGCCGGGCGAACGTCGACTGCTGCCACTGCTCACGGCCGGACGAGCGAGGGTGACCTGCCGCTACCGATGCGGCGACCAGTGCGCCGAGCACCCGCCGAACCCCACGGACAACCCGTACTTCGGTGACGTGCTGGCCGCCGCGCTGAGCCGGCGCGGACTGCTCAAGGCGGGCGCCGTGGTCGCGGCCTCCGCCGCGGTGCTCCCCGGCCTCACGTCCCGACCCGCCTCCGCCGCACCCGGTGGTCCTCCCGGTCTGGACTTCACGCCGGTCCAGCCCAACAGCGAGGACGCCGTGGTCGTGCCGGACGGCTACCAGCACGACATCGTGATCCGCTGGGGCGACCCGATCCTGCCCGGCGCCCCGGAGTTCGACTTCGACAACCAGACCCCCGAGGCGCAGGAGCAGCAGTTCGGCTACAACAACGACTTCTGCGCGCTGCTGCCGCTGGACGGCAACCGGCGGCTGATGGTGAACAACCACGAGTACACCAGCGAGGAGTTCCTGTTCCGCGGCTACGACCCGGAGAACCCCACCGAGCAGCAGGTGCGGGTCGCGTGGGCCGCGCACGGGTTGTCCGTGGTGGTGCTCGAGACCGGTGCCGGCGCGCCGAAGCCGGTGCTGGACCGGCTGAACCGCCGCATCACCCTGAACACGCCGTTCGAGCTGCGCGGCCCGGCCGCGGGCAGCGACCTGCTGAAGACCCCGGCCGACCCGACCGGCACGCGGGCCCTCGGCACCATGAACAACTGCTCCGGCGGCGTCACCCCGTGGGGCACGACCCTCCACGGCGAGGAGAACATCCACTTCTACTTCGCCAACGCCGACCAGGTCACCGACCCGGTGACCCAGGAGCGCCTGGCCCGCTACGGCATCACGGGCGGCGCCAGCGAGCGCAAGTGGGAGCGGTTCGACTCCCGCTGGGACCTCACCCAGCAGGTCAACGAGCCGAACCGGTTCGGCTGGATCGTCGAGCTCGACCCGTACGACCCGGAGTCGACACCGGTCAAGCACACCGCGCTCGGGCGGTTCAAGCACGAGGGCGCCAACATCCGCATCGCCGACGACGGCCGCGCCGTGGCCTACATGGGCGATGACGAGAAGTTCGAGTACCTGTACCGCTTCGTCTCCGACGGCAAGGTCAAGCCGGGCAGGAGCGCGCACGCCCGCCGGCACAACATGACGCTGCTGGACTCGGGCACCCTCTACGTCGCGAAGCTCACCGGCGACAGCCCCGACGAGATCGACGGCACGGGCACGCTGCCGTCCGACGGCGAGTTCGACGGCGTCGGCGAGTGGATCCCGTTGGCGCACAACGACACCAGCTTCGTCGAGGGCATGAGCGCCGCGGAGGTCTACGTCTTCACCCGGCTGGCCGCCGACAAGGTGGGCGCGACGAAGATGGACCGCCCCGAGGACGTCGAACCGCACCCGACGACCGGCCGCGTCTACGCCGCGCTGACCAACAACTCCGACCGCGGCCCCGACGGCAAGGCGCCCGCCGACGAGGCGAACCCGCGCATCGCCAACAAGCACGGCCAGGTCCTGGAGCTCGACGACGACCCGGCGGGCACCCGCTTCACCTGGCGCCTGCTGCTGGTCTGCGGTGACCCGAACGACCCGTCCACCTACTTCGGCGGGTTCGACAAGTCGCAGGTCAGCCCGATCTCCTGCCCGGACAACGTGGCCTTCGACAGCCACGGCAACCTCTGGATCACCACGGACTCCTCGGAAGCCCTCGGCGCCAACGACGGCCTCTACGCCGTCCCGCTGGAGGGTGAGCACCGGGGCCACGTGATGCAGTTCCTCTCCGTCCCGCGCGGGGCGGAGGCCTGCGGCCCGGTGATCGAGGACGACCTGGTCCTGGTGTCCGCGCAGCACCCCGGCGAGCTCGACGGAGCGAGCGCGGACAACCCCGCCTCGCACTGGCCCGACGGCGGGAACTCCCAACCCCGCCCCTCGGTCGTCGCCGTCTGGCGCTGACCCACCGGAGTGGAGGGCACCTCCCACCGGGAGGTGCCCTCCCTCGTACCCACGCACGGCGCGATCAAGCTCGTGAGTGCAAGAACCGGCCAGAACCGGCACGAACACTCACGAGCCACCACACCACCCACCCACACACGACGCCATCAGGGTCGTGAGTGCGACAACCGGTTGGAGCCGGTTCGCGCACTCACGAGGTCAGGAGGGGCCGCGTTCAGCGCGACGGCGGGACGAACTCGGGCTGGTCGAGCACCCGCAGCCAGCTCCCGTCGGGCTGGCGCCGGACGACCTGGGCGCGAGCGCCGGCTCCGTCCTTCGGCGGCGTGGACGTCAGCGCGATGTCGCCGCTGATCAACGTCGGCAGCGGTTCCTCCGGCTCGAAGTGCGGCCGGTCCGCCAGCACCCGCTCCCACAGCGCGCGGATCGCCTCCCGCCCGACCGTCTGCTGCCCGGGCGGGTAGGCCAGCACCGCGTCCTCCTCGTACAGCGCGGCGACCCCGGCCGCGTCGCCGGCGTTGGACCGCTCGACGAACAGGCGGGTGATGTCTTCCGGGCGCATGGCCTTCTCGTGCTCCGGCACGGTGTCCTCCTCGGTCGTTCTCCCCGCTCCCAGCGTGCGAGCACCCGAGCCAGAAGTCCAACAGATGGTTCTTCTGACAACTAGAATGACCAGTCATGGACCTGCGGCAGCTGGAGTACTTCGTCGCGGTCGCCGAGGAGCAGAACTTCACGCGGGCGGCCGAGCGGGTGCACATCAGCCAGTCCGGCGTGAGCGCCCAGATCCGCCAGCTGGAACGGGAACTCGGCGCCGAGCTGTTCGACCGGTCGGCGCGCACCGCGACCCTCACCGTCGCGGGCAAGGCCGCGCTCGAGCACGCCCGCGCCGCGCTCGCCGCCGCGGACGCGGTGGGCCAGGCGGTCGGCGAGGTGACCGACCTGATCCGGGGCTCGCTCACCATCGGGATGGTCATCGGCTGCACCGTCACGCCGCTGTTCGAGGCCCTCGCCGCGTTCCACCGGGCGCATCCCGGCGTGGAGCTCGCGCTGCTGGAGGACGGCTCCGACCGGCTGGTCGACGCGGTGCGCTCCGGCACCCTCGACCTCGCCCTCGTCGGGACCACCGCCCTCCCGGACGGGCTCCAGGCCATGACGATCACCCGCGACCGGCTCGTCGCAGCCGTCCCGGCCGAGCACCCCCTGGCGGTCGAGGGCACCGTGACCCTGCGCGAGGTGTGCGCCCACCCGCTCGTCTGCATGCCGCCCGGCACCGGCCTGCGCGCCGCGCTCGACCAGGCGTGCGCCGCGCAGGACCTGCGGCCCACGATCGCGCTGCAAGCCAGCGCCGCCGACGCGATCGCGGAGCTCGCCGCCCGGGGCCTCGGCGTCGCCGTGCTCAGCGACTCGATGGCCGCGCAGTACGGCCGGCTCACCGCGCGCACCATCGAGGACGTCACCGCGCCCGCCCTGCTCGCCCTGGTGTGGAAGCGCGCCGGCAGCCCGGCCGTGCGCGCGCTGCTGGCGCACTGCCGACGCGCCTTCGCCGCGTGACGCCTCACCGGGTCTCGACGTAGAGGCGGGGCCAGTCCTCGACCGGGAGGTCCCGGGGCAGTGCGGGAAGACCCCGCACGCGGCACCCGGTGACGGCGCGGACGACCTCGGCCAGTCCTCGGCCGCGCCCGGTGAACACCGCCTCGACGAACCGCTGGTAGCGCTGCCGCCGCGGCACGGCAGCAGCGGGCGCGGTCGGCGCCGCACCTCCAGGACGCCGCCGTCGACCGCGGGCACCGGGCGGAACGAGCGCGCGGGGAACCCGGCCGTGGAGCCGGAACTCGTACCAGGGCGCCCACTGGGCGTTGAGCTGGCTGCCGCCGCCGGCGCGCTTGCGGGCCACGTCCCACTGCACCAGCAGCACGGCCTGCGACCAGGACCGCTCGGCCAGCAGGCGGCGCGTCACGGCCGTCGTGATGCCGAACGGCAGGTTGCCGATGACCACGTGCTCCGCCGCGGGGAAGCGGAAGTCGAGCATGTCGCAGCGGACCACGCGGACCTGCGGGAAGGAACCGCGGAGGACATCCGCCCAGCGCGGGTCCAGCTCCACCGCGGTGATGTCGCGTCCACTGTGGACCAGTTCGCGGGTGAGGGCGCCGCGGCCGGCGCCGAGCTCCACGACGGGAGCCGGGGTCGGGTCGAGGAGGTCGACCAGGCCGCGGGCGGCACTCCGGTCGACGAGGAAGTTCTGGCCGAGTTCGCGGCGCGCGCGATCGCGCGCCGACCTGCGGCGGGTGGGCATGTCGTCTCCTGCGCTGCGCGGGCCGGTGGGGACACGGGCCCCCGCGAGCGCAGTCCGTCCACGACGAACCGCGCGTCGGAGCGAGAGCCCGGACGCGGACGGCGGCGCGTGGTGTGGTGGCCGCGCCGCCTAGGCGGAACGCGGCCGGATGAAGACGGCGAGACATGCCATGCGGTGGACGGTAGCGGGACACGGTCACCGGCCCCAACCGGATTTCCGTTCGACGGCTCTGCGTCGCGTGTTCGACCGCTGTTCACCTCGGCGTCCGCCGATCGACCTACCGTCCGGGTGTCCCACACAGCCCTTGGAGGTCCGCGTGTCCCCGAACGACAGACGGGTCGTCCCGCTCCCGCTGCTCTCCCACCGCCCCGCGAGCCGGTCCTCGGTGACCTGCACCTACCGGTGCGGCAACGCGTGCGCGCACGACGCGCCCAACACGTCGGACAACTCCTGCTTCGGCGACGTCGTGGAGAGCGTGCTCAGCCGGCGCACCGCGCTGAAGGCCGGCGGGGCGCTCGCGCTGGCCCTCGGCGGCGCGACCGCGCTCACCGGCACCGCGGCCGCCGTCCCGGCGCCGCAGCGCGGCGCGGTCCCGGGCACCGACTTCACCGCGGTGGCCCCGAACACCGAGGACCGCGTGGTGACGGCCGAGGGCTACCAGCACCAGGTGGTGATCCGCTGGGGCGACCCGGTGCTGCCCGGCGCGCCCGAGTTCGACCCGGCGAACCAGACCGCAGAAGCGCAGGAGCAGCAGTTCGGCTACAACAACGACTTCGCCGAGCTCGTCCCGCTGGACAGCGCCGGGCGGCGGAACCTGCTGGTGGTGAACCACGAGTACACCACCGAGTCGCACATGTTCCCCGGCTACGACGAGGACGACCCCACCGAGGAGCAGGTCCGCACCGCGTGGGCCGCGCACGGCCTGTCCGTCGTCGAGGTCGAGCGGGTGCGCGGCGGCGGCCTCCGGGTGCGGCCCAGCCGGTACAACCGCCGCATCACCGCGACCACCCCGTTCGAGCTGCGCGGCCCGGCCGCGGGCAGCGACCACCTCAAGACCTCCGCCGACCCGACCGGCACCAGGGTGCTCGGCACGCTGGGCAACTGCGCGGGCAGCCTGACGCCGTGGGGCACGGTGCTGTCCGGCGAGGAGAACGTCGACCAGTACTTCGCCGGCGCCGACGCGGTCACCGACCCGGTGGCCCAGGAGCGCCTCGCGCGCTACGGCTTCTCCGGCAGCAGCAGCACCCGCAAGTGGGAGCGGTTCGACCGCCGCTGGGACCTCGCACGAGAACCCAACGAGGCCAACCGCTTCGGGTGGGTCGTGGAGATCGACCCGCACGACCCGAGCTCCACGCCGGTCAAGCACACCGCGCTCGGCCGCTTCAAGCACGAGGGCGCGGCGGTGCAGGTCGCCGAGGACGGCCGCGTGGTCGCCTACTCCGGGGACGACGAGCGCTTCGACTACCTCTACAAGTTCGTCTCCCGCGGCACGGTCAAGCGCGGCCAGAGCGCCCACGCCCGCCGGCACAACATGACGCTGCTCGACGACGGCACGCTCTACGTCGCGAAGTTCACCGGCAACAGCCCGGACAGCGAGATCGACGGCACCGGCAGGCTGCCCTCCGACGGCGCCTTCGACGGCACCGGCGAGTGGATCCCGCTGGCCAGCGGTGACGAGTCGTTCGTGCCCGGCTTCACCGCCGAGGAGGTCTACGTCTTCACCCGCCTGGCCGCCGACGCGGTCGGCGCGACCAAGATGGACCGCCCGGAGGACATCCAGCCGAACCCGGTCAACGGCCGCATCTACTGCGCGTTGACCAACAACTCCGACCGCGGCGCGAGCGGCAGCGCCGGACCGGACGAGGCCAACCCGCGCGTGGGCAACAAGCACGGTCACGTGCTGGAGATCGACGATGACGCCACCGGCACCACGTTCCGGTGGGGACTGCTGCTGGTGTGCGGCGACCCGGACGACCCGGGCACGTTCTTCGCCGGCTTCGACAAGTCGCGGGTCAGCCCGATCTCGTGCCCGGACAACGTGGCGTTCGACCGGCACGGCAACCTGTGGATCTCCACCGACGGCAACGCGCTGGGCAGCAACGACGGCCTGTTCGCGGTGCCGGTGGCGGGCCCGGAACGCGGGTTCGTCAAGCAGTTCCTGACCGTGCCGACCGGCGCGGAGACCTGCGGCCCGGTGGTCCGGGACGACCTGGTGACGGTGTGCGTGCAGCACCCGGGCGAGCTGGACGGCGCGAGCGCCGACCACCCGGCGTCACACTGGCCCGACGGCGGCGCCTCCCTGCCGCGGCCGTCGGTCGTGGCGGTCTGGCGCGAAGACGGCGGTGAGATCGGCCGACGCTGATCCACCCAGCGAGCACGGGGGCCTCCGGCGATCCGGGGGCCTCCGTTGCGTTCGAAGGGCCGTTGCCGTTCGAAGTCCTCCGTTGCGTTCGGCGAAGGGCAGTGCGGGCGGTCGCGGCCGGGAGCGAGGACGCACGCGATCGCGCGGCCGGCGAAGACACGTCCGCCCGGGCAGCGCCTCCCGGTTGTGACCAGCCTCGGCGCTCGAGGGGCGGCCAGAGCCCCGGCCCGTGCACGCGGCCATCACACCGTGCGCACTCCGGTGGCAGCCGCGGTCGGCCCCGAGCAAGTCCTAGCCCGCCGGAACTGCGCAGCCGTCCGGCGGGCGACAGTCCCGCCTGGAGACGGGCGTTGAGCTGGGCTTGGCGGCGAGCGACGCCGTTGACCAGGTCAGGACTGGTCGGAGGTCTCGCCGGGGGAGTCGGTGCGCGGGGCGGGGGCGGCCTTGAGGACGATCACGGTGATGGCCGCGGCGACCATCACGATGCCCACCACCCACAGGCCGGTGCGCTGGGAGCCGGTCGCGTCCTTGAGGGCTCCGGTGATGTAGGGCGCGGCGAAACCGCTGATGTTGCCCAGCGAGTTGATCAGCGCGATGCCGCCGGCGGCCGCCGCCCCGGCCAGGAAGTTGCTGGGCAGGGCCCAGAACGTGGGCAGGGCGGAGCAGACGCCGACCGCGCACACCGTCACCGCGACCATCGCCAGGAGCGGGTTGCCCAGGTACAGGGCGATCGGGATGCTCACGCCACCGAGCAGCAGCGGCAGCGCGACGTGCCACACCCGTTCCCGCTTGCGGTCGCCGTGCGCGCTCCACAGCACCATCGCCACCGCGCCGATCACGTAGGGGACCGCCGTGATCAACCCGGTCTCCATGGTGGACAGCTCGGTGCCGTACTGCTGCTCGAAGCCCTTGATGATGGTGGGCAGGAAGAACCCGAGCGCGTACAGGCCGTAGGCGATGCCGAAGTACACGAACGCCAGCGCGAGGATCCGCGGGTGGGTGAGGGCCTTGCGCAGCGGCCAGCTGTGCTGGGCCTCGGTCTGCGCGCGCTCGGCCTCCAGCTGGTCGCTCAGCCAGGTGCGTTCCTCGGCGGTCAGCCACTTCGCCTGCGACGGGCGGTCGGTCAGGTAGAACCAGGTGGCGAACGCCAGCAGGACCGCGGGCACGCCCTCGACCAGGAACATGAACCGCCAGCCGGACAGGCCGAAGACGCCGTGCCCGCTGCTGATCAGCGCGCTCGACACAGTGGCACCGATCGCGCTGGACACCGGCACGGCGGTCATGAACAGCGCGACCGCCTTCGCCCGCTGCGCGGCCGGGAACCAGAAGGTCAGGTACAGGATGATGCCTGGGAAGAAGCCCGCTTCGGCCACGCCGAGCAGGAAGCGCAGCACCACCAGGGTCGTGGCGTTCGGCACGAACGCCATCACGGTGGCCACCGCGCCCCAGGTGATCATGATGCGAGCGAGCCACTTGCGCGCCCCGAACCGGTGCAGCGCGAGGTTGCTCGGCACCTCGAGCACCAGGTAGCCGATGAAGAAGATGCCGGACGCGAACCCGAACACCGTCGCGGTCAGGCCGAGCTCGTCGTTCATCCCGTTCGGGCCGGCGAAGCCGATGTTGACCCGGTCCAGGTAGTTGACGAAGTACAGCAAGCACAGGAACGGCATGAGCCGCACCGCGACCTTGCGCAAGATCCGGTTCTGCATCGCGGCAGGGGCTGCGTCGACTCCGCTCACGCGAGAGACCTAAGCCCCCTCGTCCCGATGGGTCAAGTGGGCGCCCGCTGGTTGGGACGGCCGGTGACTCCGCGAGGACCCTCCGACGTTACGGTTGAGGCATGCCCGAACGCCCGATTGCCCTGGTCACCGGTGCCTCACGTGGCATCGGTGCTGCCGTCGCCCGCTCGCTCGCCGACACGCACGACCTGCTGTTGGGCGGCCGCGACGGTGACGCTCTGCACGCGCTCGTCGACGAGCTCCCGGGGGCCAAGCCGTGGCCCGTCGAGCTGACCGACCACCAGGCGGTGGCCGACGCGGTCGCCGACATCGACCGGCTCGACGCGCTGGTGCACAGCGCCGGCCTGGTCGAGCTGGCCGCGGTCGCCGACGCCCCCGTCGACTCGTGGCGACGCACCTTCGAACTGAACCTCTTCGCCGTCACCGAGCTGACCCGGCTCCTGCTGCCCGCGCTGCGCGCCAGCAAGGGCCACGTCGTGCTGGTCAACTCCGGCGCGGGCCTGTCCGCGAAGCCGAACTGGGGTGCCTACGCCGCGAGCAAGTTCGCGCTGCGCGCCTTCGCCGACGTGCTGCGCGCGGAGGAAGCCGCCAACGGCGTCCGCGTCACCTCGGTGTTCCCCGGTCGCACCGCCACCGACATGCAGCGCAGCGTCCGCGACCAGGAGGGCGGCGAGTTCCAGCCGGAGCACTACCTGCGTCCGGAGTCGGTCGCCGGACCGATCGTGTCCGCGATCCGCGCCACCGACGACGCCCACCTCACCGAGATCGTCATCCGGCCTTCGTGATCGCTCGCGCGGCGTCCGGCCGCCTCGGCCCGGCTCTCACGAGGAACGAGCCGTTGGCCCACGGGCCGGACGCTGCGCGCCACGCCGCCGCCGGAGTCGGCGCACGGTGAACGGCCGACTCCGCTGGGGAGCCACCTGTCCGTCCACCACCCCGGCACACATCGACGCTGCGCGATCCCGAGCTGTCCGACCGCCCGTTCCTGCACCCAGGCGGCTCCGGCCCCTCGGTCGAGGTCAAGGCGCGCAACCCACAGCCGAGCCCCGCTGCTCAACGGCCATCCCGCCATGAGCGCCCGCTCGCCCACCACGGCCCGCACCCCGAGGCGCGCGCGGGATCCGCCGCACGCCGGGGCACCCGAGCCATCTCGCACACCCGTCGACAGCGCGAGCGGCACTCCAAGCCGAACTCCGCGCTGTGGCGTTGTCGTGCTCACCGGTTTCGGCGCACCGTGAGCGAACCGCCCTGCTGCGCGACCACGGCGCTCGCGGTCCTCACCATCCGCGCACAGCGACGCCGACTTGCCAGCCGGTGCACTCCGAGCGCTGGACGCCCTCCCTCGAGCAGCCAGCACACCGGCCCCTCGGCGAGCACCGCACACGCACACCGCGACCTGGACGAACGGGATCGCCCCACCGAGCGGCCAACCCCATGCGACGGCCTGCACCACCCGGGCACGCGCATCGGCCCTGGCTGCCGGAACACCAGTTCCTGCGGCGATCGGCGCTGCCACTCGACGCGAAGCCACGCCACGCGACCGCGATCGAGAGCGGCGCGCAGTGGTCGACACGCCTCACCCGGTCACCGCGCTCGCCACGCTGCACGCGCACCTCGGGCGCCATCAAGGTCTCAACCGAGCGGCGCGGACTTCCCGCCCTGCACACACGCACGGATCGGGCACTGCGCTGCGCACCCGGTGCGCCCCGCCTCCCGAACGGGTCCCTGGAGAGCTGAACGCTGGCCCCGGAGAGAGCCCGGCACTGGCCACGCGACGGACGCCACGCGACGCAGGACGCGTCCGAAGACGCCGCACGAAGCAGGGCTCGCCTCGCCGGGCAACCGCCCGCTCCCTCGTCACGGACCGCGACCCGCGCCGAGGACCGCACCGAGCGCCGACGCCGCGCCCATCGCCGCTGGCTGCCCCGGGGCTCCCAGGCGCCTCGACCAGCTCAGCCGCGGATGTGCTGCGCTGCCGTGCGCGCGGCGGCCTGGACCGCGCGGCGGTCCACCTGCGTGGGTTCCCGGTCGCGCAGCACCTGGTCACCCGCGACCCAGGCGTCCCGCACGCACCGCGATCCGGCTGCCCACACCACGTTCGCCACGATCTGCTCGTCCGGCACGTCCAGCCCAGTGGCGAACGCCGGGTTGTCGACGTCGATGTGCACGATGTCGGCCCACCGGCCCGGCTCCAGCGCGCCGATGTCGTCCCGGTGCAGCGCCTCAGCCCCGCCCCGGGTCGCGGCGAGCAACGCCGCGCCGGCGGTCAGCGCCGTCGCGTCACCGGTCGTGGTGCGCGCGAAGAGTCCGGCCAACTGCACCTCCTCCCACAGGTCGAGGTCATCGTTGCTGGACGGCCCGTCAGTGCCGAGGCCGACCGGAACACCCGCGGCCAGCAGGTCGACCAGCCGCGCCGTCCCCGACGCGAGCTTCGCGTTGGACCCGGGGCAGTGCGCCACCCCGACTCCACGGCGCGCGAACAGGGCGATGTCGTCGTCGGACAGGTGCACGCCGTGCGCGGCCAGCACCCGGCCGTCCAGCACGCCGAGCTTCTCCAGCAGCGCGGGCACCGAGCCGTACTGCTTCCGCTGCTCGACGTCCTCCGCGAGGGTCTCCGCCACGTGCGTGTGCACCAGCGCCCCGCGCTCCTGCGCGTGCTCGCCGATCGTCTGCAGCGCCTCGGGAGGCAGGGTGTACGCCGAGTGCGGCCCGTAGGCCAGCTCGACCCGCTCACCCGGCCCGAACCGGAGCCCGTCCGCGTCGATCCACCGGCTCATGTTGTCGACCAGGCCCTGCCAGCCGCCGAGCTTGTCCAGCTCGGGGGTGGCGATCACGGCCGCCCCGTACACGACCCGCGATCCCACGGCGAGGGCCGCGTCGACCACCGCCTCCCCGTCGAAGTACATCTCGGCGCTGGTGGTGACCCCCGCCCGCAGCATCTCGACGCAGCCGAGCTCCATGCCGGCCCGGATGTCCGACGGCCGCAACCTCGCCTCCGCGGGCCAGATCACCTCACGCAGCCAGCGCAGCAGCGGAAGGTCGCCGCCCATCCCCCGGAGCAGCGTCATCGGGCTGTGCGCGTGCGCGTTGATCAGACCAGGCATCAGGATCCCGCCGCACTCCCGGACGTCCCCGTCGTGCGGCCGCTCCGGTGCCTCGGTGCGCGGTCCGCAGTAGGCGATGCGGCCGTCCTCATCGATGTCGACCACCGCATCCCGGATGACGGAGCACCCCGGGTCGCAGGGCAGGACCATCGGCGCGTGCAGGCGAAGTGCGAACGACATGCCACGCATTCTGCCGGACGCTCACCCGAGGCCCAGGCCGCTCATGATGTGCAGCATCATCACCCCCGCCAGAGTCGCCATACCGGTCAGCACTGCCACGAGCACGGTGTCCTGAGTCCCCTTCGTCATGACTCCAGGATCGCCGGGCACGGGGCCGGTGACCTCGGCTGATCGGTCAGCGGACCTCCGTCGATCGGTCAGTGCTGCGCCAGCCGGTCGGCCGAGGGGTGTCCGCTCCGCGCGGTGCTCACCCGAGCTCGGGTGCCCCGGTCTCGGTCAGCCGACCGCCCTCCAGCCGCAGCCACCGGTCCACCCCGATCTCGGTGAGGAACCAGTCGTCGTGGCTGACCACCACGAACGCGCCCTGGTAGGAGTTCAGCGCGCTCGCCAGCTGGCCGACGCTGACCAGGTCCAGGTTGTTGGTGGGCTCGTCGAGCAGCAGGAGCTGCGGCGCCGGCTCCGCGCTCAGGACGCACGCCAGCGTCGCGCGCAGCCGTTCACCGCCGGACAGCGCGCCGACCGGCAGGTGCACGCGGGAACCGCGGAACAGGAACCGGGCGAGCACGTGCATCCGCCGGGACTGCGCCATCTGCGGGGCGAACCGGGTGAGGCTCTCCAGCACCGTCGACTCGTCGTCCAGCAGGTCGAGCCGCTGGGACAGGTACGCGATCCGCCCGTCGACCCGCTTGACCTCACCGCTCTCCGGCAGCAGCCGCCCCTCGACCAACCGCAGCAGCGTCGACTTCCCGGCACCGTTCGGCCCGGTCAACGCGATCCGCTCCGGCCCCCTGATCACCAGGTCGAGGTCGGCGAAGAGCTCCCGCCCACCCCGGCGGACCCGCATCCCCTCACCGAGGAACACCGTCCTCCCGGCGGGGACGCGGGTCTCCGGCAGCTCCAGCGTGATCGTCGGGTCGTCGCGCAGCGCGCGGCTCGCCTCGTCGAGCCGGGCCCTGGCGTCCTCGACACGGCTGGCGTGGACGTCGTTCGCCTTGCCCGCCGTCTCCTGGGCGCGCCGCTTCATCGCCCCCGCCACGATCTTCGGCAGGCCGGCGCTGCCGATGGTGCGGGCGGCGTTGCCGGCGCGGCGGGCGGCGCGCTCCCGCGCCTGCTGCATCTCCCGCTTCTCCCGCTTGAGCTCCTGCTCGGCGTGGCGCACGTTCCGCTCCGCGGCCTCCTGCTCGGCGCGCACCGCTTCCTCGTAGGCGGTGAAACTGCCGCCGTAGGAACGGACCTCACTGCTGCTGAGCTCGGCGATGCGGTCCACGCGGTCGAGCAGCGACCGGTCGTGGCTGACCAGCAGCACGCACCCGGTGAACTCCTCCAGCACGTCGGCGAGCCTGCGGCGGGCCTCGCGGTCGAGGTTGTTGGTCGGCTCGTCGAGCAGCAGCACGTCGGGCCGCTTGAGCAACTGCGCGGCGAGGCCGAGCGACACCACCTGGCCTCCGCTGAGGGTGTGCAGCTGCCGGTCGAGCTCGACGTCGGTGAGGCCGAGGCGGTCCAGCTGCACGCGCGCGCGGTCCTCGACGTCCCAGTCCTGTCCGATGGTGGTGAAGTGCTCCTCGCTGACGTCGCCGGACTCGACCGCGCGCAGCGCCTCGACCACCGCGGACACCCCGAGGACGTCGGCGACGGTCAGGTCGCCGGCGAAGGGGAGGTCCTGCGGCAGGTAGCCGAGAACCCCCTTCGTGGTCGCGGATCCGCTGCTGGGCCGGTGCTCACCCACCAGCAGCTTGAGCAGGGTGGACTTGCCGGCACCGTTCGGCGCGACGAGGCCGGTGCGGCCACTGCCCACCGTGAACGACAGGTCCGTGAAGACGGGAGTGCCGTCCGGCCAGGAGAAGGACAGGTTCGAGCAGGTGATGAACGCTTCGGGCATGGGGAACCCCCTGAGGCGAGTGCGGGCGCGGTGCAGCAGCCCGGTGCGGAACGGGGAACGGTGGCACGACAGGACAGCCACTGCGGCGGCGCCGTGCGCCGGCCCGTGGCCGATCACGTCCGGGGATCACCCGGAGATGTCGTCGTTGCCTTCCACTGCCTCTCCCCAGCTCGGGGTCACTCGCAGGACCGGAGCCTAACAGCGACCGGCCTGGTGCGCGGAACGGTTTTCCCTCCGCCCGCGGCGCTCATTCACCGTCCATGAGGCCGCTGCGCCACGCCCACGCCGCAGTCTCCACCCGGTTGCGCGCCTTGATCTTGCTCTGCGCGGAGGCGAGGTGCGTCTTCACCGTGGACAGTGACATGAACAGCTCCTGGCCGATCTCGCTGTTGGTCAGCCCGCGCGCGGTCGCCCGGACCACGTCGAGCTCGCGCTCGGTGAGGTCCACGTCCGGGACCGCCCGGCGCTGCACCTGCGGCTGCGGCTGGGAGAAGTGCTTGAGCAGCCGCACCGTGATCTGCGGCGAGACCAGCGCGTCCCCGCGCACGGCGGCGCGGATGGCCTCCAGCAGCAACGTCGGTCCGGCGTCCTTCAGCAGGAACCCGCTCGCCCCGTTGCGCAGAGCCCGTTCCACGTACTCGTCCAGGTCGAAGGTGGTCACCACCACGACCTTCATCGGGTCGGCGACGTCGGGGCCGGCCAGCTGCTTGGTCGCTTCCAGCCCGTCGATGCCCGGCATGCGGATGTCCATGAGGCACACGTCCGGCCGCTTCTCCCGCGCCACCCGCACCGCGTCCACCCCGTTGGCGACGTCGGCGACCACCTCGATGTCGTCCTGCGATTCCAGGATCATCCGGAACCCGGCGCGCACCAGCTCCTGGTCGTCGGCGATCAGCACCCGGATCATCGCTGCCCCTCTTCTGCGCTCTGCTCCTCCAGCGGTAGCACGGCCTCGACCCGCCAACCGACGTGCTCGCCCGGACCGGCGCGGAACTCACCGCCGAGCAACTCGATCCGCTCCCGCATGCCGACGAGACCGTATCCCCCCGACCCACCGACGGGTTGATGCTGCACCCCCGAACCGTCGTCGGTGATCACCGTGTACAGGTTGGTGTGGTCGGCCCACACGGCGACCTGGACGCAGCTCGCGTCCGTCGCGTGCTTCTCCGAGTTCGTCAGGGATTCCTGCACGACGCGCAGTGCCGAGCGCGCCACCTCCTGCGGCACCGGCCGGTCCACCAGGTCGACCCGCAGGTCGACGCGCGGTGCGGCGGTGTGTCCCGCGGAGCGGCGCCGGGCCGACTCCACCAACGCGCGCAGGTCCGCTTCGAGGTCGGTGGTGGCCTGCTCCGTCGCGGCCGACGCCCCGGCCGGTTCGGAGCCGCGCATGCTCGCCACCAGGCGACGCATCGCCGTCAGCGCCTCGGTCCCGCTGTCGGAGATGCGCGCCAACGCCTCGGTCGCCGCCTTGGGGTTCTGCTCGACCACCATCTGCGCCGCCTGCGCCTGCACCACGATGCCGGTCACGTGGTGCGCCACCACGTCGTGCAGCTCGCGCGCCAGGGCCATCCGCTCCGCGTGCTGCGCGCTCTCCACCGCGGCGTGCACGGACCGGGTGCGCTCCTCGTCCCGGGCGCGGAAATACATCCCGGTGCCGACCGAGATCACCAGCAGCAAGCCGCCCATGAAGACCACCGGCACGGCGGAGCTGAGGCGCCAGCCGAGGACGGAGTCGTGGAGCGAGTCCGGGGTCATGAACACCGCTACCAGCGTGACCACGACCAGCACGGCGGTGGATCGGATCGCTCGGCGCAACTCCACGTGGCGGAACACGTAGGTCACCAGCAGCATGCCTGCTCCGACGGTCACCAGGGAGATCGGCCCCATCAGGCCGCTCCTCGGCCCGTTCAGCCCCAGCACCTGCATCACCACGACGGTCAGCAGCACCGTCGCCGCCCCCAGGTAGACGGATTCGGTGGGGCGCATCGGCGCCAACGTGGCGATCGCGGCCATGACCATGCTGCTGGTCAGCACCACCAGGAGCGACAGGACGTCGAGGTCCTGGATCCTGAGGAACTCCAGGAACAGCAGGACGCTCAACGCGGCCATGATCGGCCACTGGCGGCGCAGCAGCGCTCTGGTCGGTGAGTCCTCGTGCTGGCTCCGTCCCGGCCAGTCCCCCCGCAGGTACAGACCGGTGCCGACGGCGAGCACCAACTCCAGGAACCCCAGGGCCACCGCCTGGTCGAGGGTGGGGTCCAAGTAGCTCGTCGTCATGACCCGGACCGCGATCGAGGTCAAGCAGCTCAGCACGAGCGCAGTGGCTGCCGGGATGGCCTTGTGGAGCGGTCTCGCCCGGAACGCGTAGAGCACCAGCAGCGTGCCCGCGGCGTTCTCCGTCATCAGGATGAGGCCCAGGTGGATCGAGTGGATGTCCGCATCGGTCACCGCGAACACCGCGGTGTTGCCCAGCAGGGCCGCACAAGCGAGCAGCGAACACCGGGTCGGGTACCACCGGCCGACGAGGGCCAGCAGCACCATCGCGGTCATGCCCGGGGCCAGCTCCGCGGCATCGTGGTGGGTGTGGGCGAGCATCACCATGAGGTCGCCGGCCCAGACGAAACCGAGCAGCGCGGCGAAGATCCACTGTTCGCGCAGCAAGCTCCCGAACCGGCGCCACCACGCCACGTCCGGTCCGTCCCCGGTCGTCGTCGCAGAACTGCTCACGCTGAAACGGTAGTCGGTGCGACCGGCGGTCCACCTTGGCCGATCGGCTCGAAGAACCTGGCCGATCGGCCGACCTCCCGCCTGCGATCAGCGGCTCCCAGGCCGATCCGTCGAACGCCGCCGCTCACCACTCTTGGTGAGGACACGGCAGCCGGACCCGAGCGGCGCCGATCGACCACGGCACACGAGCAGGAGGAAGAGTCATGTCGGCTCCCATCGCCGCACAACGGCCCGACGTTCCGTTCCTGGTGGGGCGGGGGCTGGTGAAGGACTACGGCAAGCACCGCGCACTGGCCGGGGTGGACGTCTCGCTCCGCGCCGGGGAGGTGGTCGCGATCGTCGGGCCGTCGGGGTCCGGCAAGACCACGCTGCTGCACGTGCTGGCCGGGATCCTGCGCCCGGACGGCGGCGAGGTCCTCCTCGACGGGCACCGCATCGACCAGCTCAGCGAGACCAAGCGCAGCGCCCTGCGCCGGCACGAGTTCGGGTTCGTGTTCCAGCAGGGCATGCTGGTCGGCGAGCTGACCGCGGCGGAGAACACCGCGCTGCCGCTGCTGCTGGCCGGGACCGGCCGCGGGGAGGCGATGGCCGGAGCGCGGGAGTGGTTGGCACGGCTCGGCCTCGGCGGGCTGGAGGACCGGCTGCCCGGTGAGCTCTCCGGTGGCCAGGCGCAGCGGGTGGCGATCGCGCGGGCGCTGGCGCACCGGCCGAAGGTGATCTTCGCGGACGAGCCGACCGGTGCGCTGGACACCCGCACCGGCGAGGAGACCACCCGCGCGCTCTTCGAGGCTGCAGCCACCACCGGCGCGGCGGTGGTGGTCGTGACGCACGACCGCGAGCTGGCCGCCAAGGCCCGCCGCGTGGTGGAGATCCGCGACGGCCTCATCACCGGCGGGGTGATGGCCGCATGAACCCGGTGCAGTTGGCGCTGCGGGTGCTGCGCGTGGACCGGCGCAGCCGCCTGTCCGCGGTGCTCACCGCCCTCGGTGTCGCGGTGGGCACCACGCTGGTCCTGTTCCTGGCCACGCTGCCGAGCGCGGTGGACGCCCGGCTGGAGCGCTCGGCGTGGCAGCACAGCGCGGTGGACGAGCGGAACGTGGCCCGGATCAGCACGGACTACTTCCTCAACGAGACCGTCGTGCGGCTGGACGTCTCGGGTGAGGAGCCCGGGAGCGACGGGCCGGAGTACCCAGGTCCCGGGCAGGTGCTGCTGTCGCCGCGGCTGGCGGAACTGGCCGCACAGCACCGGGCTTCGGAGCTCGCCGACCGGTTCCCCGGTGAGGTGGTCGGCACCATCGACGAGCAGTGGCTGAAGTACCCCGAGCAGCTGGTGGCCGTCGTCGGGCACCCGCCGGGCACGCTGCAGCCTCCGAAGTCGGGGTTCGGCGCCGTCTCGGCGGACACCAGCGACGTCCTCCTCGACGTGCTCTCCGGGGTCGGCGTCGTGGTGGTGGCGATCCCCAGCATGGTCCTGGTCGCCTCGGCCGCGCGGCTGACCGCCGCACGCCGGGAACGCCGACTGGCGGCCCTGCGGTTGGCCGGTGCCACCCCGGGCCAGGTGATCGGCGTGGTCACCGCGGAGACCGCCGTGGCCGCCGTGGTGGGCACCGTCGCCGGCCTGCTGCTGAGCTGGCCGCTGCGGCACCTCGGCGCGATGGTCCCGTGGGGCGGGGGGACCTGGCTGGTCAGCGACTTCACCCCGTCGGTGGCCACGATCGCGCTGGTCGGGGTGTCGATCCCGGTGCTGGTCGTGCTGGCCGCGGTGCTCGGGTTGCGGCGGGTGGTCCGCGCTCCGCTCGGCGCGGCGATGAGCGTCACGCGGAAGCGCCCGGGGGCGTGGCGGTTGCTGTCGCTGGTGGCCGCAGCCGCGTTCTTCCTCTTCGGACTGGCCACGGCCAAGCAGACCCAAGGGCTGGGGGTCCTGCTCGCCTCGCTCGCGGTGGTGCTGCTGTCGGCTTCCATCGTCGGTCCCTGGCTGACCGGCGCGCTCGGCTCGCTGTTCGCCTCGCTGTGGCGGAAGCCGTCGATGCTGCTGGCCGGCAGGCGGTTGCGCAGCGACCCGAAGGCGGCCTACCGCTCGGTGTCGGGCATCGTGCTCGCGGTGTTCGTCGGCTCGATGGCGCTGACGCTGCTGCCGAGCTTCGAGACGTTCGCCGGTGGTGGCCGCTCGTTCCAGGACTCGGTGCTCTACGTGGACGTCCCGACGGCGGAGGCCGCGGCGGGGGAGCAGCGGATCCGGGACGAGCTCGAGCGCAGTGGCACCGCCGCCACGGTGGTGCGCACCGAGCGGGTCCGCTTGGAACTGCCTGACGGGTACGCCTCGCCGGCGCTCGTGATGAGCTGCCAGGACGCCGCCGCGATCACCCGCTTCGCCGTCGCGGACTGCGCGGGGCCGCCCGCGGTGCGGGCGTTCGCCCGTCAGCCAGTGCCGAACACCGGCCTGGACGTCTGGTCCACCCCACCGGAGAGCGCCAGCAGTGCGACGGCGCAGGAAGTCCCGCTCCCGGACGGGGTTCCGGTGCTGCCGCTGGGCAACCGGGACCCGAAGGTCTCCAGCTCGGCGATCATCGATCCGGCGCTCGTCCCCGAGTTCACCGAGCACGGGACGACCACCCTCGCGGTCAAACCGGCGAACCAGGCGGACCGGGAGCAGGTGCGCACCGCACTCGTGCGCGCCCTGCCCGGGGAACTCGTCAACAGCCGGGAGCGGCTGCTCGCCGGGCAGCAGACGATGCTCGGCGACCTCAAGCGGATCACCGCGATCGGGCTCGGGATGACCGTGCTGCTGGCCGGGGCCAGCGCGGCGATCACGGCGGCGGCGTCCGTGGTCGACCGGCGGCGCACCTTCAGCGCGTTGATCGCCGCGGGCACCCCGGTCCGGACGCTCGGCCGGGCGCTGCGGACCGAGGCGGCGCTGCCCGCGCTGGTCGCGACGATCGGGGCGGGTGTGGCCGGTTCCGCGGTCGCGGCCGGGTTCTTCACCTTGTTCGCGACGGAACCGGTGGTGCTCAGCTACTGGCTCTTGGCTCCGGTGGTGATCGGGATCGCCGTCGCGCTGATCGCCTCGTCGAGCAGCGGGCCGATGCTGCGCCGGATCAGCGGGGAGCGCATCAGCGACGAGTAGGCCATCGGCAGGTCAGGGTGCGGGCACGGTCGACGACGGCCGTGCCCGCACCCGTGTCGTTCGGCCGACCGATCGGCCAGCCGGTCGCCGCGTGGGATTGGCCGATCGGCCACCCGGCCCGACCACCTGACCGATCCGTCAGACCCCCTGCGAGCGAGACGCTTGTGGTGTCGGAGGAAACGGCGCGGTCAGTGGAGCGCCAAGTCCAGGAAGGTCGGGGTTGGAATGGTCACCACAACGCTCTCGGTCATCGGAACCGCCCTCGCAGTGGGCGTGCTGCTGCTCATGTCGGCCAGCTCGGTCATCGTGGACGTGCTGGAGCGCTTCGCGCCCCGGCGCAGCGCGGACCGGACCGTCACGGACCAGTCCCCAGGCACCGCCGGTTCAGCCGGGCGAGTTCGTCGTAGCGCGGCCGTGTCGGTGCGGGGAACGGGAAGCCACGCGGTGCTCCCCGCCGGGCACGCCGGGCCGCTTCCCTGGTGAGGGTGAACTTCGGTCGGGAGGCGCTGGTGGACGGTTCGGAGCGCAGGCAGGCCAACCGGTGGAGGGCTTCGCTGTGGTGATCGGTGATCGTGACTCGCGCGGAGTCGAACGAGTACAGCACGGCCCGGTTGATCTCGACGATCGCCCGGTCCCGCCACAGGGTTCGTTCGGTGGAGGTGTCCATGCCCAGCCGTTCGGCCACGTGGCGAGTGATGCCGTAGGCGTTCTCGTCGGCCAGCGCGCGGGTGCCGATCTCGGTCCCCACGAACCAGGTGTTGAACGGCGCGGCCGGGTACCGGATCCCGCCGATCTCCAACTGCATGTTGCTGATCAGCGGCACGGTGTGCCAGCGCAGGCCCAGCTCGACGAACCACGGGTGCTCCGGATGTTCCAGCGGCACCTCCTGCACCACGTCCCGCGGCAGGTTGATGATCTTGACCCCTTCGTGGGCGGTCTCCACCACCAGCGGCAGGTGGTCGAAGCGACCACGCTCGGTCGGCGGTTTCCAGCCCATCTGCTGCACGGCCGCGGTGAATCCGCTGTAGCGGGCGTCGCCGAGCACCCTGCCGCCGGGCCTCGCGTATCCCGCGTAACGCACGACCTGCTCGTTCCAGATGCGCGGACCGGGGTTGCCGGGGGCGTCCGGGGCGAAGACGGTCACCAGGGGTTGGATCCGGCCGCCGTTCGTGGCCAACCGCAGGTGTTCGAAGCACTCGCTGGCCACGGTCGTGGCGTCACGCAGTCCACGCAGGTCGCGCACCGTGACCTGGCGCCAGGGGACTCCGTTGGTGCACCAGCCGCTGTCGCGCAGCGCGACCCGCGCGCCGTAGGCGAGTTCAGGGCCGGTGTGCCGGTAGGTGCCGGTCTCGGCGATCGAGCGACGCACCTCGGCCAAGCGCTCGGCCAGTGAGCCGACGTGCGGGTGGGCGTCGTAGAAGGCGCGGAGGAACTCCTCGGCAGCCGTGACGTCCGTGGTCGGGCCCATCGGGAGGAGCGCGCTCGACGAGCGGCCAGCGGACTCACCTGCCCGGCGCGCACCACCGGGAGCCGGAATGGCCGGGTCTGGCTGGATCGGGATCACGTCATCACGGGCAACCGTCACGGGCCGGAAACGTAGTCGCGTTCGACGCTTGCTCGTCACTCCAGCAGCACTCTTCTTTCCGGTGAACTTCCTGGCCACGATCGCAGACGAAGTCACTCGAAGTAAACGACTTCGAGCACTTGGCTCACGAACTTGATCGCTCGATCGAACGAATCGTTATCAGTCGATCTTGCAAATCTGCTGGCCGATCGACCATGGAGCGGAATCACGGAACTCCGAAGAACGACGCTCGTCGCGTTCTCGAACAGTGGGATCCCTCGGCGGTGCCGAGCGGCCCCACGGCCTCGCCCGCCCCCACGTCCTCGAACGGTGCCGCCGGATCGCAGCCGGTCCGTTCCCGGTGCACGGCACTCCGCAACCGCGTGCGGGAGCAGACGTCAGCACCGAGCTCCTGCGGCGCTCGCCCCAGCCGACTCCACGAGCGCCTGGACCGACGCGCTCGCCGGACGAAGCACGGACTCGTTGACCACCGGCCGACGACCGTGGACCGACGCCGGCCTCGCACAGGCGCCCCGGCCGCGGACCGACGAGGACGCCCCTCGAGGAGGGCGGCTCGGCAGCCACAGCGCGGGCAAGCGCTGCCCGGACCGCGGCTCACCAGTCACGCCGCAGGCCGGCGCGGCTCGCCTGACAGCACCTTCCGAGCCCGGGACCTGTCCAGAGCCCACTCGACCGTGGCGGCCACGACGTCCCGCCGGCCACCGACCGCACGGAAGCCACCCCGCCGGAGCCACCGGACCTCCGGGACCACCGACCGGGAACCGCCCCCGCCCCGGCTCAGGCCCGCTCGAAGATGAGGTCGCGCACCACGCGCCCCTCGTCGTGCGCCCGGTTCTCGAACTTGGTGACCGGCCGCCACTCGGGCCGCGGGGCCCACCCGCCGGGCTCGTCGGCGTAGCGGTTGCGCAGCTTCGGCTCCGCCTCGCAGACCTCCATCATCTGCTCGGCGTAGTTCTCCCAGTCGGTGGCGAGGTGCAGCACCCCACCCGGCTTGAGCCGGGACGTGATGAGCTCCACCGTCCCGGACTGGACCAGCCGCCGCTTGTGGTGGCGCTTCTTGGGCCACGGGTCGGGGAAGTAGATGCGCACCTCGTCCAGCGACTCGGGCGCGACGTGGTCGCGCAGCAGCACGACCGCGTCGCCACGCAGCAACCGCAGGTTGGTGAGCTCGAGCTTCTCCGCGCGGAGCATGAGCTGGGCCAGGCCGGGCTTGTAGACCTCGACCGCCAGGTAGTTGACCTCCGGCTGGGCGGCCGCCAGCTGCGCCGTGGTCTCGCCCATGCCGGAGCCGATCTCCAGCACCACCGGAGCGGAACGGCCGAACCAGGAGTCCAGGTCCAGCGGCCCGTCCGGGAGCGCGGTCACCTCGGAACCCAGGTCGGCCCAGTGCCGGTCCCAGGCGCGCTGCTGGCCCACCGTCATCCGCTCGCCCCGCTGGACGTAGCTGACGACGGTACGACGGAAGGGAACCTGCTGGTCAGACGCGTTCACGGGGATCCAGTATCGCAAACCGGCCCCCTGCGACGGGCACCGCGGTGCTGCTCACCACGTCTCGATCTGCGGCACCATCGCGATCAGCCCGCTGACCCCCTTGATCGGGATCGGCACGGGTTCGGTGTCGCGGTGCGCGGGCACCACGTTCAGCCACCCGGTGTGCTCGTCGGTGAGCGCCACGGTGGTCGGCATGCGCATCGGAGCCCGGTCGGACGGCGCGTACTCCCAGTACCCGCTCTCACCGGTACCGGCCCAGGGCACGAACACCCAACCGGGGCGGGAGCGCAGGACCGCGTGCACCTCGTCCTCGATCTCGAACGCCGCGTCGCGCGACGGGAGTTCGCCCCGGTCGAGGGCGCGGAGCCACCAGGGTGCGGGCAGGTGGTGCTCGGCGCCGTGCAGCTTGCGGAAGAGTTCGAGGACCTGGTGTTCCGGCGCGGTGTGGATCCAGCTGGTGCGCAGTGACGCGGGTGTGGCCGCCTCCTGCGATTCCGGATGCGCTTCCGTCGCCAGGGACCACTCCAACCCGGGCACCGGCTCGAGCTGCACGTCGTCCGGCCGCCCCACTTGAAGGACCGAGCTCTCCTGCGAATGCACCATGGCCCACCTCTCTGCTGTTGAGAAAGTCGCGAGCCGCAAGCTCGCCCTCGAAACCAGCTCATGCCCCCAAGCGCCGCTGGTTCGGGACATCCCCCTACTCATGCATTACCACAACGAGTGCGGACAATGACAACATGTAGTCAATTGTGTCCGATTTCACACGTTTCGAGCGGCTTCGGGTGCATCCTGGCAGCACGGGACCGCGAGGGGGAGAGATGGGCGACCACACGATCCAACGGGTCGAGATCAACGGTGGCGTCGTCACCGGGGTGGACGGCTCCGCGTCGTCGAAGCGGGCGCTCGTCGCGGCTGCCGAGGAAGCCCGGCGGCGGGGTTCGGTGCTGCACGTGGTGCGCGCGTGGAGCCTGCGGACCGCCCCGAGACCCGCGGACTGCCCGCCGAACGTGGTGCCGAGCGTGGACCAGTTCGAGGAGACCGTCCGCGCGGACACCGAGCGGATCGTCGCCGCCAAGCTGGGGGAGCACGCGGACCTGCCGGTGGAGTACCACATCGTCCACTCGCCACCGCCGCAGGCGCTGCTGTCGGCGTCGAAGGGCGCGGACCTGCTGGTGGTCGGCCACCGCGGCCGCGGCGGGTTCGCCGGGTTGATGCTCGGGTCGGTGGCCGAGCAGTGCGTCCGCCACGCGGCGTGCCCGGTGCTGGTGGTCCGCCCCAACGTCTGACCGGGGAAAGCACAGGGCCCGGGCCATCCCCCGAATGACAGCCCGGGCCCTCCCCCGTCCCGACCGCCGGCGCCCCCGAGCGCTGCTGCAGTCGGTCGATCTCAGTTGTGCCAGCCGGCCGCGCCACCGCCAGCCCCACCGGGCGTCCACTGAGGACACACCGTGGCCGCGTCGATCATGCGCGCCGAGCGGACGACGGCTGCGGCTCGATCTTGCCGTGAATCCTATCGTCCGACGTGACCAGACTCTCGGCCGGGCTGGGTAACGTTTTGCCATCCGCCGCCCAACTGGGCATTCGAGACTTGATCATGGTGGGTTCCGCTGCGTTCACGCGTCCCGGCGCTGCACGACGACCGCCGCGACCACCCACACCGCGAGCACGATCGCCGCGAAGTAGGCCAGCGACCCCCACGGACCCAGCGGCATGCTGCTCGGCGCGTCCGACACCGCGTTGAGGAAGTTTCCGGCGTGGGTGAACGGCATCCAGTCCTGCACCGTCGGCCCGACCTCCGGGATGAGCCCGACCAGGCTCTCCACCAGCAGCGACCAGAGCAGCAGCAGCGTCACCGCGCCCGCGGTCTGCCGCAGCAGCGCCCCGACCGCGACCGCCAGCACCGCGCCGAGGGCGAACACCAGCCCGACGCCGGCCACCACCCGCCAGTCGTCCGCGGTGCGCAGCGCCAGGTCCGCACCGGGCACGAGCACCTTCGCGGTGACCCACGAGCCGAACGCGGCGAGCTCGCCGATCACGAACGCCACCAGCGCGACGAGCACCGTCTTGGCGGCCAGCGCGGCGGTGCGGTTGGGCACCGCCAGGAACGTCGCGCGGATCGTGCCGAAGCGGTACTCGGTGGTGATCGACAGCGCGGCCAGCACCAGCACCACCATCAGCCCGAACTGGTGACCCACCTGCGTCATCCGCAGCGACATCGCGCTGCCGTCCACCAACGAGGCGTACAGGGCGGCGAACCCGATGGTCACCGCCAGGGCGAGCGCGGAGCACCACCACGCCGACCGGGTGGTGAACAGCTTGGTCCGTTCCACGGCGAGCAAGGTCATCGGGCCACCCCCGGTGCGGTCGGCGCGGGCGCGCCGAGGTTCGTCTGGTACTCCACGGACTCGCTGGTCAGCCGCATGAAGGCGTCCTCGAGGGAGCCGCGCTGCGGGGTGAGCTCGTGCAGCACGACCTGGTGCTGCGCGGCGAGCTCGCCGATCCGCTCGGTCTCCGCGCCGTCGACCACCAGCGTGTCGGTGGCGGTGCTGCGCACGGCCATGCCCTCGGCGGCGAGCAGCTGCTGCAGCTCGGCCGCGCTGGGCGAGCGGACGAGCACGCTCTGCGTCCCGGCGCCGTCCACGAACTGCCGGGTGCTGCACTGCGCGATCAGCTCACCACGGCCGATGACCACCAGCTCCTCGGCGGTCTGCGACATCTCCGACAGCAGGTGGCTGGAGACGAAGACGGTGCGCCCCTCCGCGGCCAGCGCCTGCATGAACCGGCGGATCCAGTGGATGCCCTCCGGGTCGAGGCCGTTCACCGGCTCGTCGAACAGCAGGATCCCGGGGTCGCCGAGCAGCGCGCCGGCGATCCCGAGCCGCTGCGACATGCCGAGCGAGAAGCTGCCGGCGCGGCGGTGGGCCGCGTCGGCGAGGCCGACCATGCCGAGCACCTCGTCGACGCGGCGCAGCGGGATCCCGTTCGACCTGGCCAGCCAGCGCAGGTGGCTGCGCGCCGAGCGGTTCGGGTGCACCCACTTCGCGTCGAGCAGTGCGCCCACGGTGCGCAGCGGGTGCTTGAGCTCGTGGTAGGCCTTGCCGTTGATCCGCACTTCGCCCGAGGTCGGCCGGTCCAAGCCCAAGATCATGCGCATGGTGGTGGACTTCCCCGCGCCGTTCGGGCCGAGGAAGCCGGTGACCTGGCCAGGCTCGACGGTGAAGGACAGGTCGTTCACCGCGACCTTGGAGCCGTAGCGCTTGGTGAGGCCGATCGCCTCGATCATGATCACTCCTGTTGTCGAGGACAACGCCGGCGGCCCGGTCCGGGCCACGACGGCAACGATGCCTGCCGCGGGGGTGCGCCGACATCGGCCCCGCGTCTCGACCTGGGTCCGACCCAGGTCGTAGTCGTCCCCCTCCCCGAGGACGACGTGACGGTCACCACACCGCGGCACGGTTCCGGTGGGTTCCCGACGTCCGAATCCCATCGCGCCACAGGGGGTCTCCGGTGCCCGCGGGACCGTCGGGCGGGGTCAGCGGAAGAAGCGGTCGAGGACCAGCGCGGCGCCGTCGGCGGACACCGGCGGGGCCACCTCGTCGGCGGCCTCCCGCACGACCTCGGGCCCCTGGCCCATCGCCACGCCGTGCGCGGCCCACCGCAGCATCTCGACGTCGTTGTCCCCGTCACCGACGGCGAGGGTGTCCGAGCTGGGCACGCCGAGCTCGGCGCGCAGCTTCTCCAGCGCCGACCCCTTCGAAACCCCCTCGGGCGTCACGGTCACCCACGGCTCGTAGTGGTCGATGGTGTAGGTGCAGGACGGCAGCTCGACGCCGTCGAGCCGCGCGGCGAGCTCCGCGGGCGGGTGGCCGGGCCAGCTGGCGATCAGGCGCGGCACCGGCACAGCGGCCAGTTCGTCCACAGTGGTCAGTCGCTGCCGGCCCTCCAGCTGGCGCGCCGGGAACGGGGCGGTCACCCGGTTGCCGACGCCGAGCTCCTCCGCGGCGAACACCACGCCCGGCAGCCGGTCGAGGAGCTCCGCGAGCACCGGCCCCACGTCGAAGGTCTCCACCGACACCGCTTCCCGCGCGTCCACGTCCAGCCGCACGGCGCCGTTCGAGCACAGCGCGAAACCGCTGGTCAGCTCCAGTTCGTCCAGCACCGGCGTGACGCCGAGCACGGTCCGGCCGGTCGACACGACGACCTGGCCCCCGCCGGCGACGGCGCGGTGCACGGCGGCCTTGACCACGGCGGAGATCCGCTCGGTCTCCGGGTCCAGCAGGGTCCCGTCGACGTCGAGAGCGATGAGTCGGGGTTTCCACACGGCGTCGGTCACTCCGGCAGGCTATCCAGCGCGGGACGCGTCGTCGCTGGTGGGAGGCGAAGTTCACCCCTCCCCGGGCCGGACCAGCCCGGTCTCGTAGGCCAGCACCACCGCCTGCACCCGGTCCCGCAGGTCCAGTTTGGACAGGATGCGGCCGAGGTGGGTCTTCACGGTCGCCTCCGACAGGTACAGCTTCCCGGCGATCTCGCTGTTCGACAGCCCCTTCGCCACCAGCACCAGCACCTCGCGCTCGCGCTCGGTCAGCGCGTCGAGCACCGACGCGTCGCGCAACCGGCCCCCGGTCTCGCCCAGGAACCGGTCGAGCAGCCGCTTGGTGACGCTCGGCGACACCACCGCGTCGCCGCTGGCGACGGAACGCACCGCGCTGACCAGGTTCTCCGGCCGGGTGTCCTTGAGCAGGAACCCGCTGGCCCCGCTGCGCAGCGCCGACAGCGCGTACTCGTCCAGGTCGAAGGTGGTCAGCACCAAGACCTTCGCGTCGTCGGCGGCGACGATCCGGCGGGTCGCCTCGACGCCGTCGAGCACCGGCATCCGCACGTCCATGAGCACGACGTCCGGCTCCAGCTCCGCGACGAGCCGGACCGCCTCCTCGCCGTTGCCCGCTTCGCCGACGACCTCCAGGTCCTCCTGCGCGTCGAGCACCATGCGGAACCCCATGCGCATGAGTTCCTGGTCGTCCACCAGCAACACCCGAATCATGCACCAGACCGTAGCCGTGCCGGTCCGGCCGAGCGGACGAGGACCGGCAGGACGCTCACGCCCGGTCCTCGTCCGGCAGCGCGAGGGGCAGCACCGCGTGCACCCGCCAGCCGCCGCCGGGCCGGGGGCCCGCCTCGAGCGACCCGCCGTAGCCGACCGCCCGCTCACGCATGCCGATCAGGCCGTTGCCGCCCGAGGCCAGCCCGGACGGTGCCGCGGCGCCGGAGTCGACCACCTCGATCTCCACCCGCTCGCCGTCGTTGGCGACCCGGACCGCGGCCTCCGCCCCGGGCCCGCCGTGCTTGACCACGTTGGTCAGCGACTCCTGCACGATGCGGTACACGCTGAGCCCGATCCCCGTGGGCAGCTCGCCGAAGTCGCCGACCAGCTCCACCGTGGCGGTGACGCCGAGGGCGCGCACCCGCTCGACGAGGCCGTGCAGGTCGGCGGCGGTGGGCTGCGGGATGCGGTCCGGCTCGTCGTCGGAACCGCGCAGCACGCCGAGGAGTCCGCGCAGCTCGTGCAGCGCCTCCCGCCCGGTGCTGCTGATCGTCTGCAGCGCCCGCTCGGCGAGTTCCGGCTTGGTGCGCAGGGCGTAGCCGGCGCCGTCGGCCTGCGTCACCATCACGCTGACCGAGTGGGCGAGCACGTCGTGGATCTCCCGGGCGATGCGGTTGCGCTCCTCGGCGACGGCGATGCGGGCCTGCTGGTCGCGCTCGAACTCCACGGCGCGCAGCCGCCGCTCCACCTCCGCGAGGTAGGCGCGGCGGGCCCCGACGAACTCGCCCAGCAGGTAGCAGAAACCGGTCAGCATCACCAGGAACGTGATGCGCTCGAGCAGCAGCTGCCCCACGTCGTCGGTGGGTTCCTGCCCGGTGAGCAGCGGGACGAGGAACAGCACGGCGAACAGCGCCGCGTACGGCACGGCGATGCGCCGGCTCGTGCACACGACCAGCGTGTAGACCATCACGTTCGGGGCGAGGTTGCCGACCATCGTGGGCTCCCGCGCGATGGTCAGCAGCACCACCCCGAGCAGCACGGCGACCGCCGAGTGCACCGGCCAGACGCGCCGCACCGCCAGCGGCACGGTCAGCAGCACGCCTCCCGGGACGAGCAGCCAGAACACCGCGGGGTCGCTGTGCCGGTGCGTCAGGACGTCGGCGACGTAGAGCAGCGCCATGAACAGCGCGATCGCCCCGTCGCCGACCACCGGGTGGGCCCGCAGCCACAGGCTCAGTTTCCGCACGCGCCGAGCCTAGGGGTCCGCCACCTGCGGTGACGTCATCCCCGGAGCTCGTTCCGCATCAGACCGTGGTCGTACGTGCGCCCCCGCCGGAGGTTCGCTGCGTGGCAGGATGGTGCGTCGCAGAACACGCAACCACCGGCATCGAGAGGTCCGCGTTGAGCACGGCAACCGAGCACTGGCCCGGCCCGCTGTCCGCTGCTGTCTCGCGGCTGTGCACCGGTCTGCAGCCGCAGGTGTCGGAGCGGACCGCGGCGGGTTTCGCCGAAGTGCTGCGCAGGCTCGCCGCACCGTTGCAGGTGGCCGTCGCGGGGCGCATCAAGTCCGGCAAGTCGACGCTGGTCAACGCGCTGATCGGGCGGCGGGTGGCACCCACCGACGTGGGCGAGTGCACCCGGCTGGTGACCCGCTTCCAGTACGGCACGGTGGACCGGGTCGAGGTCGTGTTCCGGGACGGCAGCAAGCAGGCGGTGCCCTTCGACTCCGACGGCGGCATCCCGGCCGACCTCGGCGTCGACATCAGCGAGGTCTCGCACCTGGAGGCCTACCTGACCAACGCGGTGCTGCGCGACCTGACGGTCATCGACACCCCGGGCCTCGGTTCGCTGGACGCCGCGTCGGTGAAGCGCACCGAGGAACTGCTGGGCACCGGCGAGGACGCGGACGGCGAGCTGGACCCGGTGTCGCGCAACGCCGTCGCGGGCGCCGAGGCCGTGCTCTACGTGGTGACGCAGGGCGTGCGCGCCGACGACGAGCACGCGCTGGCGGCGTTCACCGCGGCCACCGCCAGCCGGGAAGCCGGGCCGGTCAACGCGATCGGGGTGCTGAACAAGGCCGACACCATCGAGGCGAGCACGGTGGACGGCGCGGACGACGACGTGTGGAAGGCCGCGACGCTGCTCGCCGAGCAGCAGGCCGGGCTGCTCAAGCCGAAGGTCGCCGACGTGCTGCCGGTGATCGGCCTGCTCGCCGAGACCGCGGAGTCGGGCCGGTTCACCGCCGCCGACGCCGAGGCGCTGCGCGAGCTGGCCGGGCTCGATGAGGCGACCCGCGAGACGATGCTGATGTCGGCCGACCTGTTCACCAGCTGGGAGTGCGAGGTCCCGGCCGGCACCCGCACCCGCCTGCTGGAGCGGCTGGACCTCTACGGGATCCGCTGCGCGCTGGAGGCGATCGACGCGGAGCCGGACATCACCGCGGGTGCGCTGCGCCGCCGGTTGCGGGACGCCTCCGGGCTGGCGTCGGTGCTGCACCGGCTGGACACCGTGTTCCGCGCGCGGGCCGACGGCATCAAGGCCGCCGCCGCGCTGGCCTCGGTGACCGCGCTCGCGCACTCCTCCGGTGACCTGGGGGAGCGGCAGCGGGTGCACGACGCGATCGAGGTGCTGCTGGCCAAGCCGGAAGCGCACCAGCTGCGCGTGCTGGAGGCGTTGACGCTGGTCGCGGCGGGGGCGGTGACCTTCCCGCCGGACCTGGCGGAGGAGGTCATGCGGGTCGGCAGCAGCACCGACCCGGCCGAGCAGCTGGGCCTGCCCGGGCGCCACCGCCGCGAGCTGGTCGACCACGCGCTGGAGCGGGCGAACTGGTGGCGCTCGTTCTCGTCGTTCGGCGCCACCCCGGCGCAGAGCCGCATCGCGCACGTGGTGCACCGGGCGTACTTCCTGCTCTGGCAGCAGCTCCGGGCGGGGTGATCCGCGGTGTGGAAGTGGCGGCGGAAAGATTCACCCGAAAGTGGAACCGACGCGGTTCCCGAGGCGTCCCACCCGGGCGAGGGCACATCGGACGGGGAGTGGGGGACGAACATGACCGCCGTGACCACCGACCCGCTCGGCCAGGCACTGGCCGAACGCGCGACGCTGATCCAGCTCTGCATGTACGCGCTCGACCGCGCCCGCAGCGCCGGAGTGGTGGAACGGCTGGCCGAGGGGCTCAGCGGCATCGGCGTGACCCTGGTCCGCCCCGACGGTGACCGCTTCGACCCGGCGATCCACGAGGCCGGCGGCACGACACCCACCGACGACCCGGCGCTGGACGGGATCATCGCCGAGACCGAGCTCGTCGGCTTCTCCGACCGCGACCGGGTGCTGCGCCCGCCGATCGTGACCGTCTACCAGTACCGCCGGCAGTAGCCCCGGCCCGCGGGTTCGCCCGAGTGGTACCCGCGGGCGACGCGGTTCGGGGAGAATCCCCAGGTCGACCGGATCGCGAGAGAAGGAGCTGGGCGCGCATGACGGCACCCGGTGTTGGGGTGGCTGCTGCTCTCCCGCAGCAGGTCAAGCGGACCAGGGACAAGCTCGTCGGGCTGCTGCGGGAGGTCGACCCGGAGGCCGCCGAGTGGGTCGAGGAGGTCCGCCGCAACCGCCCGGCGACCCCCAGCGTGGTCGTGGTGGGCGAGACCAACCGCGGCAAGAGCTCGCTGGTCAACGCGATGCTGGAGCAGCCCGGTCTGTCCCCCGTGGACGCTGCCGTGGCCACCGCCACCTACCTGCGGTTCGAGCACGGCGAGGAGTGGGCGGCGCACGCCTGCTACCCCGGCCGGCAGGACCCGGTGCCGTTCGACCTGGCAGAGCTGCCGAACTGGACCTCGGCGGGCCGCGAGCTGCCGGACGGCCAGCTGCCGCCGCGCTACGTGCGGATCACGGCGCCGCTGGAGGCGCTGACCGAGGTCTCGGTGGTGGACACGCCCGGCGTGGGCGGACTGGAGGAGGTGCACGGCGAGCTGGCGATGGAGGCCGCGTCCGCGGCGACCGCGCTGCTGTTCGTCGTCGACGCCTCCGCCCCGTTCACCCGCGGGGAGCTGGAGTTCCTGCAGAAGGCCAGCGAGCGGGTGGAGACGGTGGTGTTCGCGCTGGCCAAGACCGACCAGTTCCGCGGCTGGCGGCAGGTCCTCGACGAGGACCGCAAGCTGCTGGCCGAGCACGCCCCGCGGTTCGCCGAGGTGCCGATCTTCCCCGTCTCGGCCCGGCTGCAGGAGATGGCCGGCAAGGCGCCGAACGAGCAGGCGGCGCAGCTGCTGCGGGAGAAGTCCGGCATCGCGGAGCTGCGCAGCGAGCTGGAGCGGCTGATCGGCGGCCGGTCCAGGATGCTCGGCGAGGCCAACACCATGCGCGCACTGTCCACTGTGCTCGGTGAACTGGTGGTGCGGCTGGAGGGCGAGAAGCGCGCGCTCACCGTCGGCGAGGACGAGGCGGAGTCGCTGCGGGCACGTCGTGACGAGCTGACCGCGTCCCGGCGCTCGTCGACCCGCGGCTGGCAGGTCAAGCTGCGCGGCGAGGTGCAGCGCACCCGCGTGGAGACCAGCCACGAGGTGACCCGCCAGGTCCGCGACGTGCAGAACTGGTTCCGCCGCGCCATCGACACCGCCGACCGCCAGCAGCTCGCCGAACTGCCCCGCCAGGTGGACGTGGCGCTGCAGATGGCGTCCACGCGCATCGCCGCCTCGCTGTCCGAGCGGTTGACCACGGTGGCCGAGCAGACCCTGGCCGAGCTGTTCTCGGCCGAGGAGCTGGACGTGATCCGCTCGCAGTTCGCGCGCGGCGTGCAGGCGCCGATCGCGCTGCGCCCACCGGACCGGCGACCGCCGACGGCCGAGGACAAGCTGCTGGTGTTCATGGGCGTGTCCGGCGGTCTCGGCGTCGGGCGCGCGGCGGCGATGCCGCTGGCCGGCCTGGGGATCGCGGCACTGAACCCGGTGGTGCTGCCGGTGACGATCGTGCTCGGCCTGGGCGCGGGCTGGTGGATGGCCCGGACCCGCAAGCACGCGGCGGACAAGCAGCACATGAAGCAGTGGCTCACCGAGGCGATCGCCGACGCCCGGTCGGCCCTCGACCAGCTCGTCGCGGAACAGCTCATCGAGGCCGAGCAGCAGCTCTCGCTCGCCCTCGACGAAGCCCTGACCAGGCGGATCGAGGCGATCGAGGCGGAGCTGCGCGAGGTGGACAAGGCGCTGAAGATGGACGCCGCGGAGCGCAGCCGCCAGCTCCAGACGGTCAACCGCCGCCTCGCGGAGGCCACCTCGGGTCGGGAGCGGGCGGAGTCGCTGCTCGCCAGCATCCGCGACCTGCGGGACACGGCGGCGTGAGCCGTGGGTGGGGGCACTTCCGGCGGGAGGGAGGTGCCCCCACCTCAGGACTGCGGACTTCCGCCGGTCCACCCCGACGCCGTTGCTGCTCGGGCCGCTGTGGCCGGACCTGCGCCGGACTCCCATCGCGATCCCCACTGCCGCGAGTGGTCGGTGATCAGCTCGATGAGGTCGCTCCGCCAGAGCACGCTTCCTCAGGTCGTCGACCACCCCGCTCAGCGCGGTCTGCACCGAAAGCGCTGGTCAGAGGTCGTGAGTGCGTAGACCGGCTGCAACCGGCTCCTGCACTCACGACCACTGAGCTGCACGGACGCGACCTCGGCGGGTGAGACCCGGTCCGGTCCGTGGGTGGGGAGTGCGCGTCGCTCGACTCTGGTCGTGGCGGTGGGGTCGCGGGTGAGGTGCTCGCGGAGGAGGTTCCGGGACCCGGTGTGACCATGTGCTTCACCTCGGGAACCCGCGGCCCCTACCCTGCGTCCTAGGTTCTGCAGTGATCGGTGACCGAGGGGTGGCGACGTGTACATCGAGGAGCAGGGAGCCGGCGACGGCGACATCAAGGTCACCATCGACGGCGAGGAGTACACGGCCGAGGCCAACTACGACCTCGACGGCGACGGGGTGGACGAGACCGTCGCGGTGATGACCGACGACGGCTACGTCGCTTACATCGACGAGACCGGTGACGGCCAGGCCGACGTCATGCAGACGATCAACGCCGACGGGGTCGTGGTCGAGCAGGCCCGCTACGACGCCGAGACCGGCAAGTGGACCGGCGAGGCCCCGCAACAGCACCCCGGCGACGTCGACCCGCAGCAGGACCACGGCCAGGCCATGGTCATCGACACCCCGCAAGGGGACCTGCAGGTCGGGCCGGCCACCGAGGACACCGACTCCGACGGCATCGCCGACACCGCCGTGGTGACGACCGAGACCGGCGGGACCGTGCTGGTCACCGACGTGGACGGCGACGGCTCGGCCGACCAGGTCGTGGAGATCAGCGAGACCGGCGAGGTGACCATCTCGCACCACACCGGCGACGGGCAGTGGACCGTCGTGGAGCAGGGCCAGGTCAGCGGCGACGGCCAGTACGCGCCGAGCCCGGCGGCCGGCGCCACCGACGACGCCACCTGGGACCTCGACGACCCGGCCGACGATCCCGAACCCGGCGCTTCCGGAGCCGGTGCCGGGGCCGCCGCCTCCGGGGCGAGCGCCCCCGCGGCCACCGCCCGCCCCGACTCCGACGACCTCTGGGGCTGAAGCCCCGCTCCGCACCGAACCACCGCGCGGCCCGCCCGGGACCACGACCCGGGCGGGCCGCGCTGTTCCAAGCAGGACTGCCACACCCCCCGAGCCCGCGCGGGTTGCCGGTTCCGCCGAGGACCGGCAGCCACCCCGCCGGGGACCGACCGCACCTCGGCGCCCAGCACGCCCCGCACCGGGGTCGAGCCCTCCTTCGGCCCCGAGGACGACTCCACCGCACTCGACCGGGCGCCCTCGACGGCCCCGGCTGCCACCGAGACCGGCCCGCCCCTCGGCAACCGGTCTGCCCTCCGGCCACCGCTGCCCCGCTCGAACCGGATTCCCCCGGCACCCCGCTGCGACCGGGACCGGGCCTGCCCCCCGGCGACCGCGGCCGCGCCTCAACCGCCACCCTGGCGTCCCCGCCGTGCTCGAACCCGCCCCGCACCGCGACGACCTCGGGCGCCGCGAGGGCGGCTCCGGGGCGTCGGGCAACCGCCGTCCGGGGGTCGTCCGGGGTTCACCGGCCGTTCGCGCGAGAGTCCGTTTCGCCGGAAAAAGTCGGTTCCCCGGCCTTGTTGACAGCGGTATTTCCACCCCCGCGCTCCGGAACATCGCAACTTAATCGATTCCCTTATCGTTCTTGTGAGAGAACGAACAGGCTTGATCTCCTTCGCGCGCCGCTCTCCCCGCTAGCCTCGGTGCATCCCTTTTGAACCTCGCCCGGCCTCCGGGACGGGCGAAGCATTCCCTGCACACGCCGGCGGTCCCCCGTCGGTGACAGATCCGGGCTGTGGCGCCCAGTCAGGAGAAACGACGCGATGACCGCATTGACCGTTCCCGGTCTCGACGAAGCACCGACCAGGCACGAGCGCCTGCTGTCGTGGGTGCGCGAGGTCGCCGAGCTGACCACTCCCGAGCGCGTGGTGTGGTGCGACGGCTCGCCGGAGGAGTGGAAGCGCCTGACCGACCAGCTGGTCGAGGCCGGCACGTTCACCCGCCTGGAGAAGAAGCCGAACTCGTTCTACGCGGCGTCGGACCCGTCGGACGTGGCGCGCGTCGAGGAACGGACCTTCATCTGCTCCCGCGAGGAGAAGGACGCCGGGGTCACCAACAACTGGATGGACCCCAACGAGATGAAGGCGACCATGACCGAGCTCTACCGGGGCTGCATGCGTGGTCGCACGATGTACGTCATCCCGTTCTGCATGGGCCCGCTGGACGCCGACGACCCGAAGCTCGGCGTGGAGATCACCGACTCCGAGTACGTCGTGGTCTCGATGCACATCATGACCCGGATGGGCTCGAAGGTGCTGGAGCGCCTCGGTGACGACGCGGACTTCGTGCCCGCGCTGCACTCGGTGGGCGCCCCGCTGGAGCCGGGTCAGGAAGACGTGCCGTGGCCGTGCAACGAGATCAAGTACATCACGCACTTCCCCGAAGAGCGGATGATCTGGAGCTACGGCTCCGGCTACGGCGGCAACGCGCTGCTGGGCAAGAAGTGCTACTCGCTGCGGATCGCCTCGGCGATGGCCCGTGACGAGGGCTGGCTCGCCGAGCACATGCTGATCCTCAAGCTGATCTCGCCGGAGGACAAGGTCTACTACGTCGCGGCCGCGTTCCCGTCGGCCTGCGGCAAGACCAACCTGGCGATGCTGCGCCCGACCATCCCGGGCTGGCGGGTCGAGACCCTCGGCGACGACATCGCGTGGATGCGCTTCGGCGAGGACGGTCGCCTGTACGCGGTGAACCCGGAGGCCGGCTTCTTCGGCGTCGCGCCGGGCACCAACCGCAAGACCAACCCGCACGCGATGGAGACCATCGAGAAGGGCAACTCGCTGTTCACCAACGTCGCCCTCACCGACGACGGTGACGTGTGGTGGGAGGGCCTGGAGGGCGACCCCCAGCACCTCACCGACTGGAAGGGCAACGACTGGACGCCGGACAGCGACACCCCGGCCGCCCACCCGAACTCCCGGTACTGCACGCCGATGTCGCAGTGCCCGATCCTGGCGCCGGAGTGGGACGACCCGAAGGGCGTGCCGATCTCGGCGATCCTGTTCGGCGGCCGCCGCAAGACCACCGTCCCGCTGGTCAACGAGGCCTTCGACTGGCAGCACGGCGTGTTCATGGGCGCCACCCTGTCGTCGGAGAAGACCGCGGCCGCGGCCGGCAAGGTCGGCGAGGTGCGCCGTGACCCGATGGCCATGCTGCCGTTCATCGGCTACAACGTCGGCGACTACTTCCAGCACTGGGTGAACGTCGGCAAGGAGGCCGACGCCTCCAAGCTGCCGAAGATCTTCTACGTGAACTGGTTCCGCCGGGGCGAGGACGGCCGCTTCCTGTGGCCGGGCTTCGGGGAGAACTCCCGCGTGCTGAAGTGGGTCATCGACCGCATCGAGGGCAAGGCCGCCGCCACCGAGACCCCGATCGGCCGGGTCCCGACGGCGTCCGAGCTGGACCTCAGCGGTCTGGACACCCCGGCTTCCGACGTCGACGAGGCGCTCAAGGTCGACGTCGAGGAGTGGAAGGCCGAGCTGCCGCTCATCGAGGAGTGGTTCAACAAGATCGGCGACGCGCTGCCGAGCTCGATGCGGGACGAGCTGGAAGCGCTCAAACAGCGTCTCGGTAACTGACCGAGCGACCCCCGGACGGGTGGTCTTGGTGGGGCGTCGTGGGAAGCCCCACCGCCACCCGTCCGGTCTGGGACCCCCTCGAAGCGTGCGCGATCGTGCGGCGTTTCCCCAGAGGACGTGAAGTTCTTTCGGGGAAACGCCGCTTTCGTGTTCGGGCCGGCCGGATCCACGCGGTCCGGTGGAGCCGTTCGGAAAGTCCCCAACGATCAGCAACCAGACGGACACTGAGTGCGTCCCAGTGATTGCCGTCGAAGAAGGGCGCCGAACCGAGGGGGTGTGTCATGGTCAACCTGGCCATGCTGGCGTTGTCCCTGATCGCGGTCGCTGCGGTGTTCCTCGCGCTGCGCACCGAGGAGGACGAGTCGGAGGAGAAGCAGGACAGCGGTGGGTTCGACCGGATCCGCCGGGACCAGTTCACGACGGTGGAACGAGCACCGACGACGTGATCCGCCTGCACCGCCAGGTGCAGGTCGCGGTGCGGGGCTCGACGCCGTTCCACGAGCACGTCTGCGGGCGGCGCCGGGATCCCCGGCGCCGCCCGTGGTGCTCCTCGGGTCAGCTGAGCGCGTGCCGCAGCGCGTCCAACCGGTCCAGCAGGGTGCCGCCGGTGGTCGAGGCGAGAGCGCTCGCCCCGGGCTCCGGCAGCGGCAGGCCCTCGCAGGTCATGTCCGCCGGCACCCGCCCGTCGACCAGGTAGGCCTCCACCACGTCGTCCACGCACGCGTTGCCCGCACCGTAGACGCCGTGGTCGCCCTCGCCGCGCACGGTGACCAGCCGCGAGCCCCGGAACCGCTGGTGCGCGAGCTCCGCCCCCTCCCGCGCGGTCGCCGGGTCGTTCTCGGACTGCACCATGAGCACCGGCGGCAGGCCCTCGCCGGTCGGCTGCGGCAGGTCGACCTGCGGTCGGTCCCAGAACACGCACGGCTGGAAGATCGCGTAGTAGCCGTAGAGCGGGTACTTCGCGCCCTGGACCTCGGAGTCGACCACCACCGAGACGGGGTCGCCGCGGAACTCGGTGTCGTTGCAGCGGATCGAGTACAGCGTGGCGTCCATGCTGTCCTGCGGGTCGGTCGACACCGGTGTGCTCCGGGAGCTGAGCGCGGCCACGGCTCGCCCGTCCCCGGTCCCCGCGCGCAGCTCGACCAGCGCGTCACCCAGCACCGGGAAGAGCTGCTTGGAGTACATGGTCTGCAGCAGCAGGGCGTCCAGCTCGGTGGGGCCGATCGGCGGACCGTCCGGCACCGGCAGCGGTTCCTCCGCCAGCGCCGCACGCAGACCGTCCACAGTGGCCTGCACGGCCTCCGCCGTGCCGCCCAGGTGGTAGGTCGCGTCGTGCGCGGCCAGCCAGGGCCGGAGGTCTTCGCGCCAGCGGCGCTCGAAGGCCATCGGCTGCCAGGCGAACACGTCCTGCCAGGTGCCGGTGAACTCGACGTTGGAGTCGAGCACCACCTTGTCCACCGAGTCCGGGAAGGCGGTGGCGAAGTGGGCGCCGAGCCAGGTGCCGGCGGAGATGCCGTACCAGCTGACCCTGTCGTGGCCTTCGACCCGGCGCAGCAGGTCGAGGTCGGCGACGGTCTGCTCGGTGGTGACGAAGCGGCCGAGCTCGCCGCTGTGGCGCTGGCAGGCCTCGGCGAAGTCCTGGCTCATCCGCAGCAGCCGCGCGATGTTCTGCGGGCTCCGGTCGCGGAAGTCCGACCGCTCCGGCGGTTCCTGGTCCTGTCCGCACGAGACGGTGCTGCTCGCGCCGGTCCCGCGGACGTCGATGCCGTAGACGTCGAAGTGCGCGGGCAGGTCCGAGCTGCCGTCGAGCAGCGCCAGCGGCATGCCCAGCCCCGCGCCGCCCGGCCCGCCGGGGTTGGTGAACAGCGCCCGCCCGGCCGGTCCCGTCTCCGGGGACAACCGGCTGACCGCGATGCTGATCTCCTCGCCGTTGTCCGGGTCGTGCCAGTCCATCGGCGCGGTGAGCGTGCCGCACTCGAGCCGTTCCGACCCCGGCGGCAGGTCCGGCGGCAGCTCGCCGTCGAAGCAGGGCACCCACTGGACGTCCTGCTCGGCGAACCGCGCCGGGACCTCGGGCGTCGGCGCGGCCGGTTCCGCCGTCGCCGGCTGGCCGGTCGCGAGCACCACCCCCAACGCAGCGGTGACGCTCCAGGCGCGTGCTGGTCTTCGCATGCGAACCCCCTCGTGCGGTGATCGTCCGGAGATCACCCAACCAGGGGTTGATCGCGGGCAGTACTGCCGTTCGCCACGACTTCCCGTGACAGGTGTCAGGTCGTGGTGCGGCGTCCGGCTGTGCGACGTCGGCGGGGACCGGACGTCCGGCTCCCACCGGATCCGCGCAGGGACCCGCCGCGACGGTTGGGGTCAGTGCTTGATGGCGCCGGCGAGGGCGAAGGCGCCGCCGAGGGCGCGGGAGACGACCAGGTACAGCACGACCACCGGGGTCGTGTAGAGGATCGAGTAGGCCGCCAGCTGCCCGTAGGCGATCAGGCCGCCCTGGCCGAAGAAGGTGAACACCCCCACCGACGCCGGCTGCTTCGCCGGGTCGAGCAGCAGGATGAACGGGACGAAGAAGTTCCCCCACGCCGTGATGAACGTGAAGATGGCGACCACGCCCATGCCCGGCGCGATGAGCGGCAGCACGATGCTGCGCAGGGCCTGCATCGCCGACGCGCCGTCCACCCAGGCCGCCTCCTCCAGGCTCACCGGCACGCCGTCCATGAAGTTCTTCGTCATCCAGATCGCGATCGGCAGCGACGTGGCGGCCAGGAACAGCGTGGTGCCCAGCATCGAGTCGACCAGCTCCAGCTGCACGAACATGCTGTACACCGGCACCATCACCGCGGTGATCGGCAGCCCGGAGGCGAACAGCACCACGTACAGGAACGGCCGCCGGAACCGCAGCTGGTAGCGCGACAGCGGGTAGGCGCACAGCACCGCGGCCACCACCGAGATCAGCGCCGCGCCGCCGGACATCAGTAGTCCGTTCCACAGTGGACGCCCGCTCTGCTCCCAGCTGAGCACCTGCGCGAAGTTGTCCAGTGTGAACGCCTCGGGCACCTTGGCCGTCAGCGCCGCGTCGGCGTCGAACGCGGCGGTGAGCAGCCACAACAGCGGTGCGAGGAACACCAGCGCGATGACCGCGAGCACCAGGTGCACCACCACCGACGCCGACCGCCACCGGGCCACCGTCACCGCCGCCATCTAGACCTCTTCCCTCAGGCTCTTGGCGTACACCACCGCGAACGCCCCGCCGATCAGCAGCAGCACCAACGAGATCGCGGCGCCGTAGCCGATCTCGTGGAACTCGAACGCCGAGTCGTACATCAGCAGCGGCAGGGTCTGCGTCGCCGCGTTCGGGCCGCCCGCGGTGAGCACGTAGATCAGCGTGAACACCCCGATGGTCTGCAGGGTGACGAGCATCAGGTTCGTCAGCACCGAGCGCCGGATGACCGGCAGCGTGACGTGCCAGAACCGGCGCAGCGGCCCGGCCCCGTCCACCGCCGCGGCCTCCACCAGGTCGCTCGGCACCTCGGACAGCGACGCCTGGTAGACCAGCATCGAGAACGCGGTGCCGCGCCAGACGTTGCCGAGCACCACCGCGAGCATCGGCACGGTGTAGAGCCAGTCGCGCGGCTCCAGGCCCAGCCAGACCAGCACGTTGTTCAGCGTGCCGTCGGTGTTGAGGAACGCGTAGACCGCGAACGCCGCCACCAGCTCCGGCAGCACCCACGCCGAGACGACCACCGTGCCGACCGTGGTGCGCAGCCAGCGGTTGCGGTGCTGGGTGAGCACCGCGATGAGCATGCCCAGGCAGTTCTGCCCGATCACCGCCGACCCGACGGTGAACACCACGGTCAGCCACGCCGAGTTCCACAGCGCGGGATCGCTGAACAGGCGGCGGAAGTTGTCCAGCCCGACGAACTCCGGGTCGGTGGCCGCCGCGCCGGTCAGCGCCGCGTTGGTGAACGAGACGTAGAAGCTCCACAGGATCGGCCCGGCCACGAACAGGCCGAGCAGCAGCAGGGCCGGTGCCATCGGCACCAGCCACTGCCGCACCCGCACCGGCATCAGCCCGCCCTGGTGTTCGCCGGCTGCACGATGCGCGACACCTGCTGCGCCCACTCGTCAGCGACCTCCTCCGGCGGCTTGCCCGCCACCACGTCGAGAACCGCTCGCTGGATCTGCTCGGACACCTTCGGGTACTCCGGCAGCGCGGGCCGGTAGTGCGTGTTCTCCAGCAGGCTGATCCAGAACTCGTTGAGCGGGTTCGCGCCGAGCACCCGCGGGTCGGCCGCGGCGTCCGCCCGGGCGGGGAGGTTGCCGCTGGCGGCGGTGTACTCGACGACGTTGTCCTTGGTCATCGCCTGCTTGATGAACTCGAACGCGTCGTCCTTCTTCTGGCTCGAGGAGCTGATCGCCAGCGTCCAGCCGCCGGAGAGCGTCACGGTGCCGGGCGCCTGGCCGTGCTGGGTGGGCATCGGCGTGGCCGTCATGGTGTTCGCCCAGTCGTGCCAACCGGAGTCCCGCCAGTTGCCGGAGGCGAAGCTGCCGTCCAGCCGGATCGCGACCTTGCCCTGCCGGGCCAGCTCGTCCCGCTGCACCTTGTCGTACTGGGCGTCGGCGATCTGCGCCTTGCTCTGCGTGAGCCCCTCCGCCAGCGCGGTGGACAGGAAGCGCATGGCGTCGGTGAAGCCCTTGCTGGGCGCGACCCACTTGCCCTGCTGCTCGTCGTAGAGGGTGCCGGTCTCGGTGCCGTACAGCAGCATCTCGACCGTCTGCATGCTCACCGACTCGCCCTCGGCCTTGCCCAGCGGGAGGTCGATCCCGATCACGTCCGGGCGCTGCCGCTTGACCTGGCGGGCGGCGGCGAGGATGTCGTCCCAGGTGCGCGGTTTCCAGTCCGCGGGCAGGCCGACCTGGGTGAACAGCTCGCGGTTGTACCAGAGGCCGCGGGTGTCGGTGTCCAGCGGGACGCCGTAGGTCTTGCCGTCCTGCGCCTTGTCCGCCTGCTTGGTGGTGTCGATGTAGTCGTCCCAGTCCGGCCACTGCGCGAGCCGGTCGTCCAGCGGCTCCAGGTAGCCGGCCTCGACGTCGGAGTTGACGTTGAAGCTGTCCTCGTAGAGCACGTCGGGCGCGGTGGACGGCGAGCGCAGCCGCAGCTGGAGCTTGGACAGGTACTCGCCCTCCGGGGCGACCACCGGGTCCAGCTTCACCTCCTTGCCCGGGTGGGCCTGCTCGTACTGCTGCTTGACCCGCTGCATCCACTGGTCGACCTGCAGCGTGTTGCCGTATCGGTGGTAGGCGACGCTGATCGTGTTCGGATCGTCGGCCGCGCCGCCTCCGCAGGCGGCCAGCGACAGTCCCAACGTCGCGGTGAGGAGCACGGACATCGCTCTGCGCCGGTGCATCGCGAGCCTCCTGCCATCAGTGGTTGCGCACGGCTTGAGATCCGGATCACACTCTGGGGTAGTTAAATCCACTCGATGGAACAAGTCAACGATCTCGCCGCCACCCGCTGAGGAGCACCCATGGCGAAAGCGTCTTGGCAGGGCACGAACCTTCCCCGCGTGGGCGGCTTCAACCGAGCGGTCGTGCTCGACACCATCCGGCGCCGCGGCGAGATCAGCCGGGTGGAGCTCGCCCAGCGCACCGGGCTGACGGCGCAGACGATGTCCAACATCGTCCGGGCGCTGATCGACGACGGCCTGGTCACCGAGAACGGCCACGCCCCGTCCACCGGCGGCAAGCGCCGGGTGCTGCTCAAGGTGGTGGCCGACGCCTACTCGTCGGTGGGACTGCACCTGGACCCGGAGCGGATCACCGGCGTGCTGCTGGACATGGCCGGCGGGGTGCGGCTGCGCAGCACCCGGCGGCTGCCCGACGACGCCGCGCCCTCCGCGGTCGCCTCGGCCCTGGCGCGGACCCTGCAGCAGCTCGTGCGCCGCTCCGGGATCGACGAGGACCGGGTGCTCGGCGTCGGGCTGGCGGTGCCGGGACCGCTGGACCCGGACCACCGCCGGGTGCTGTCACCACCGAACCTGGCCGGGTGGGGGACGGTGCCGCTGGCCGACATCGTCGCGGAGCGGGCGGGGCTGCCGGTGGTGATGGACAACGACGCCACCGCGGCGGCGATCGGCGAGCACTGGGCCGGCGGCGAGCACCGCGCGGGCTCGTTCATCTACGTCTACTGGGGATCCGGCGTGGGCATCGGCGTGGTGCTGCACGACCAGGTGCACCGCGGCGTCAGCGGCAACGCCGGCGAGATCGGCCACCTGCACAGCGGCGGCGGCCGCGGGTGCCACTGCGGTCGGCGGGGGTGCCTGGAGACGCACTGCTCGATGCGCGCGATCGTCGCCGACTGGCGCACCGCGGGCGGCGACCCGTCCGGACCGACCATCGCGCAGTCCTACGAGCAGCTCTGCCGCCACGCCGCTGACGGCGACACCGCCGCGGTGAAGGTGCTGCGCGGCGCGGCCACCAAGCTCGGCCAGGCGCTGGCGTCGGTGGTCAGCGTCCTCGACGTCGACCGGGTCGTGCTCGGCGGCCCCGCGCTGCGCCACGTCGCCGACCTGGTGCGCAGCCAGGTGTCGAAGGTGCTGTCCAAGCAGGTCTGGGCCCCACAGGTCCGCCCGGTCCAGGTGTCCCCGGCGCTGATCGGCGAGGACGCCGGAGCGGTGGGCGCGGCGTCACTGGTCCTCGACCACGCCTACTCGCCCCGGCTCGCGACGCTGCTGGGGACGTGACGGTCGGCTACCTCCTCCGGCGCCCGCTGCTGCGGTGGTGGTCATCGTTCTCAGCGGTCTCGTCCTTGCTGCTGGGATCGCCCAGGTCCGTCTCCTCCGGAGTGCTCTCCTTCTGGCTGCGGTTCCCGAGACCGAGGTCGGTGTCCGAGGTGAAACCGCTGTTCGGGTCGCTGTGCGGGTCGTACCCGGGGTGGTTTGGGACGAAGTTCGGATTCAGGTGCTCGGTCACGCTGATCCTCGTGCCGGGCATCAGGATCTTCTCGCCGTTGAACTGCCGGAAGTACCCGTGCACGGTCGCCGAGCTGTGGATGTTCTCCTTGGCGACGTGGTGGACCGCGTCCCACTCCTTCTGTCCGGCCATCCGCTGCTTCAGGTCCTCCGGCAGGTTCTGCGATCCGGTGTGGAACATGTTGTCCGTGGACTGCACCTTCAGGACTTGCCCGGACATCGAGAGGTAGTGGTGGCCGTCCTTCTTGATGACCTCTCCGCCGTCGGGGGACAACGCGAACTGGTGCGCGACGTGGGGGTCTGAGGTGAGCGAGACGTACCCGGAGTCCTTGCTACCGCTGCCGCCGTGCACGTGGTGCGGCAGGTCGTAGTTCTTCCCCCAGGACGTCATCCCGGTCTCGAAGAGGCCGTCGGGCCCGGTCACCGGCCTCGTGTCACCGCGGAACATCCACTGAGGTCGCGGTGGGCCAGGCTGCAGTTGCGGGTTGTTGAGCCCGCGGTTGCCGCCAGCCTGGCCGGCCTGGCTCGACGCCGTACCGCCCTCGCAGGTCATCAAGCCGAGGGGGTCGATCCAGCGCGTGGGGTTCGGCGCGTAGGCGTGCGGGTTCGGTGACGGAGCGAGGCCGAGCGGGTCGCGGGAGACGTACCGGGCGGTGGTGGGGTCGTAGTAGCGGTTGAGGTTGTAGTGCAGCCCCGTCTCGGGGTCGTGGTACTGCCCGGGGAACCGCAGTGGCGTGTAGGCCCGGCCGGGCGAGGACTGCAGGACACCCCACAGCGTGGTGTCCACGTGCCAAGCGAGACCGCCGTCCGGGTCGACCATGTCCGCCGGGGTGCCGACGAGGTCCGTGACGATGGCGTAGAAGCGCTGGTCGACCCACTGCTGTGCGGTGGCGGTGCGCTCGGTCTGCGAGAGGACGCGGTAGCTGCCCGGCAGCCACTCCCAGACGGTCGCGTTCGTGCCGTTGTGGACCTGCTCCACCAGCGAGCTGTCGTCCCACGTGAAGTCGACCCGCTCGGCGACGCCACCGTCCGGGCGCAGGCGTTCCTTGGCGACGCGGCGCCCCAGCGGGTCGTAGACGTAGCGCCAGCGCTGGCCGTCCGGCGTGTCCACCCCGATGAGCTGGTTCTCGGCGTTCCAGCGGTAGGACCAGGTCGCTCGCTGGACCTGTCGAGCGATGATGCGCCCTTCGGCGTCGTGGGCGTACTGGGTGTGCCCGGCGCGCGTGATCACCGCCCCTGCGTACTGCCGGCCGCCCATCGCCGCGTCGTCCACCGAACCCGACCTCCGCCAGTCGGCGTGCGCGAGGTCGCCCGCGGCGTCGTAGGCGTAGCGCTCGGTCCGCTGCGGCCCGTGGACAGCGGTGACCCGGCCCACGAGGTCGAGCTCGTAGGAGTGCTCACCGCCGAGCTGGTCGCGGACGCCGATCAGCGCACCGTCCGGCCGATAGGTGTAGGAGCGCTGCTGGACCGTGCGGTCCGGCCTGATCAGAGCCTGCGAGGCGAGCCGGTGGTCGGCGGTCCAGCTCTGCGCCAGCACGGTGCCCGCACCCAGCGTGCGGCGCACCTCACGACCCGCGACGTCGTGGTCGAACCGCAGTGTGCGACCGGCCGTGTGCAGCGCGACGGGGTGCCCGGCGGCGTCGTACTCCCAGGTGCTCTCCGCACCCGACGGGGTCCGCCGCCACACTCGCCGCCCCAGGGCGTCGTAGGCCGACGCGACGGTGCGGCCGTTGACGGTCTCGGCGAGCACACGCCCGAGCCGGTCGCGTTCGAACGACACCCGGGTGGCGTCGTTCGCGGCTTCCAGCAGCCGGCCCATCGGGTCGTAGCGGAACGTCGTCGTGCCGGTCGGGCTGCGGCGCTCCACGAGGTTGCCGAGCAGGTCGTAGCGGAACCGGACGGTCTCACCCGCGGCGTTGGTGCGGGCGACCAGCTGCCCGGCCGCGTCGTAGGTGTACGACACCGACCGACCACCGAAGTCCGTCTCCCGCACCAGGTTCCCGGCCGGGTCGTACTCGTACCGCCAGGTCTCGCCGCGCTCGTTGACGACCGCGACCAACCGCATCTCGGTGTCGTAGTGGAACTCCTTGCGGGAGCCGTCCGGACCGAGCTCCACCGACGGCAGGTCGAAGGCGGTCGTCTCGGTCGTCGTGCTCCGCCCCAGCTGGTCGACGTGGGTCCGGACGTTGCCCTCCCCGTCGCGGACCCAGCGCTCGGTGCTGCCGTCCGGACCGGTCTGCCACGCGAGCCGACCGTCGACGGTCCAGCCGATCCGAGTGGTCCCACCCACCGGGTCGATCACCTCGGTGACCCGTCCGAAGGCGTCACGACGGTAGGTCGTGGTAGCGCCGAGCGGGTTGGTGATGGACACCGGCAGACCGGCGGCGTCGGTCTCGATCCGCCGCACGTTGCCCAACGCGTCGGTGATCGCGGTGAGCGCACCCCGCTCGTCGTAGGCGTAGGTCGTCACCGCGCCGGCGGGATCGGTCACCGCGGTCAAGTTGCCGTTCTCGTCGTACTCCCGGCGGGTCACCGCACCGTCCGGGGCGATGATCGTCACCGGCAAGCGCCGGTCGTCGTACTCGATCAGCTGCCGACTGCCGTCGGGCAGGGTGATCGCCGTGACCTCGCCCGTGTCACCGTAGTCGTACCGGACGGTGCGGCCCAGGGCGTCGGTCCGGGAGAGCAGGCGGTCGTGGGCGTCCCATTCGAAGGTGGTCTCGCCGCCCAGCGGGTCGGTCTCGCGGACCGTCTGCTTCGCGTCGTTGAGGTGGAAGACCTTGGTGTGGCCGAGCGAGTCGGTGTAGCGCGTGACGTCACCGGCGTACTCGAAGGTGCCGTTGAGGAAGCCACCAGCGCCCTCGGTGCGCACGCACCGGCCAGCGCTGTCGTAGGTGTAGCGGTACCAGATGCCGTTGCGGTCGGTCCACCCGGTGAGCCGCCCCTGTGCGTCGTAGTCGAACCGCAGCGCCTGGCCGGACGCGTTGATGACCGAGGTGAGCCGTCGGTCGGTGTAGGCGTACCGCATCAGCGGCAGGTCGTCACCACCGGCCGCGCCCCGGAGGTGCAGTGCGGTGACCAGCCCGTCTTCGGTGTCCACCCGGATGCGGAAGCCCCCGCTGTGCTGGAGCTCCACCGGGTTGCCCGCCTCGTCGCGCTCGAAGCGGATGCGGTTGCCGTGGCGGTCGGTGATGCCGATGAGCGGGAGGACCTCCGCACCGGGCGCGAAGTGCAGCGCGAGTCCTTCAGCGACCAGCACGACCGTGCAGCCGCCGTTGTCGTGCCTGGTCAGCGTGTTGGGCGAACCTTCGAAGGGCACGGTCTGCCCCGGCGCCGGGGTCGGGGCGAACAGCAGCTTCCCGTCCTCGGCGGCGAAGGACACCCCTGCGCTGCCGGCCTCGAGCCGTTGGTCCAGTGTGGACGCCCAGGAAGCACCGAAGGCCGAGCCGACCCGGTAGGAGGACAGGTGGGTGCGCCGCACGACGAGCGGCAGCACAGCGTCGATCTCCGCATCGACTTGCGTCAGGACCACCTCGCCGGTCGCGATGTCGACCGGGTCGGTCTCGCACCGCCGGTTGGCCACGTCCCGGCTCGGCGTCTGCGCATCGCCGGACACCGTCCGCAGGTCGCCCCCGGCACCACGGTTCGCGGCGCCAGCGGCCCTCGTCGTGGCGGGCTCCGGGGGCGCCGCTGGACCACCGTCGATCGATCGCGACGTCGAACCGCCCTCCGCCGACCTCGGGGACGGCCCGTCGTGGGACATCGGCGAGGAGGGGGCCGGGTCGTTGTTGCTCATCGAGCGGGTCGGGGCCGGGTAGTCACCGGAGGAGCCGGGCGACTGCGGGCCGTCGTTGCCCATCGAGCGGGTGGGCGCGGGGCTGTCGGCCTTCGGGGCGCCGCCCCCGCCGTCCTTCTTGATCTTGTCGAGGGCCTTCTTGGCGTCGCCGAAGCCGTCGGTGAGCTTCTTGACCAGGTCACCGAGCGACTTCATCGCCTTGACCAGCTTGGTGGTCAGGTCGGCGATCTTCGACACCGTCTTCGACACCGCGGTGACCACCTGCGGCACCACCCAGGTCATCCCGATGCCCAGCGTGGCGATGACCTGCAGCGCCCACGAGATCAGCCGACCCACCAGCTCGGCGATGATGTCGCGCACCAGCGTGCGCACCGCCCCGACGATCTCCCCCGCCGTGCCCACACCGCTCGACGCGCCTTCGGCGGCCTTCTGCGCCGCCTCGATGAGCTTGGCGGTGTCCGCGCTGCGCTGGCGGTAGGCGTCCGCCGCCTCCCCGGTCCAGTCCGCGACGTCCTTGCTGACCAGGGCGGCCATCTCGGTGCTGACCTCACCGAGCTCGGTCGCGATGTTGCTCCAGGTCTCCGAGTGCGCCCGGATCTGGTCCGCGTCCCCGGTCAGGGCGTCCAGCGCGTCCGACAACGGGCCCACGTGCTCCAGCAACCAGCCGACACCCGCGGCGAGGATCGACCCGAACGGGTCCATCGCCATGCTCAGCGCGTCCAGGCCGGTGCCCACCGCACCCATCACGCCGGCGGCCCAGTCGCCGGACTCGATCGCCTGCTTGGTCTCGTCGATCGACTCGAGGATCGGCACACCGCTGAACGCCTGCGTCGAGTCCTGCCGCTGGGCGACCAACGGATTCGTCACGGTGTTGTTCCTCCGGGGGAGCGGTTCTGGAAGGGGCGGGTCGGTTCACCGGTCAGCGCCAGCGGATTCCGAGGGGTGTCGAGCTACACCATCCCGAAGAGGCCGTTGCCGGAGCGCGGTCTCGGCTTGACCTCATTGCCCATGTCCGGGTACCCCTCGACCGTCACCCTCCCGCCAGTCGCGGTGTCCCAGGGGACGATGTACTCGAACATCCCACCCTCGCCGTCCTGGGTGCGGATCACGCCGTTCTGGCCCGCCAGCCCGTCCACGAGGGGCTGGTTCCCGACCCCGAAGTGCTGCTTGAGGGCGTTCATCTTGGCGGGATCGACCGGCCCGTTCAGGGTGCTGGTCAACTCGTGCGGGACCTGGTGCACCGTCACCGGCCCCGGCGTCTCGTACTTGAGCACGGCACCAGGGCCTTCGTCGTTCCAGCTGAACGCTGCCGCTTCGGTCTTGTCCTCGGCGAGGTACCAGCCCTTCCAGTCCGGATCGGAGTTGCCCGCGGTGCCTTCCGTCGGCCGACTCACGCCGTTGCCGTTCACGACGTCGTTGTAGTGGTCCGGCTTGATGCCGTGGTAGCCCTCGACCTTGCTCATCGGGGTGCTCACGATCTTGTAGTCGACCCCGTCCACAGTGATCGTGCTCTCGGTGCTGGGCCCGGCGACGTTGTGGTTGTTCAAGTCGCCGAAGTCCGGCGGGTCGACCTCCCGCGTTACGCCCGGACCGCTGCGCGGCCGACTGCCGGGTGAGGACGGGCCGGGGTCGGAGAGGTCACCGCTCCAGCCGCTCCGGGGCTGATCGGCCGGCGACAAGCCGCGCGGGGTGCTGGAGCCCGCGGGCGGGTCGGCCCACGCCGAACCCGTCGACGCCGGGCCGCCGCGCGGGGCGTCGTCCGGGCCGCTGCGTGGGGTTCCGCCGTGGCCTGAGGAGCGGGTCGGTGCGGGGCTCTTCGGCCTCGGTGCGCCGCCGCTGCTCTTCTTGATCGCGTCGAGGGCCTTCTTGGCGTCGCCGAAGCCGTCGGTGAGCTTCTTGACCAGGTCACCGAGCGACTTCATCGCCTTGACCAGCTTGGTGGTGACGTCGGCGATCTTCGACACCGTCTTGGCCACCGCCGAGACGACCTGCGGCACCACCCAGGTCATCCCGATGCCCAAGGTCGCGATCACCTGCAGCGCCCAGGAGATCAGCCGACCGACCAGCTCGGCGATGATGTCGCGCACCAACGTGCGCACCGCGGCCACGATCTCGCCCGCCGTGCCGACACCGCTCGACGCACCTTCGGCGGCCTTCTGCGCCGCTTCGACGAGCTTCCCGGTGTCCTCGCTGCGCTTCCGGTAGGCGTCGGCGGCTTCCCCGGTCCAGTCCGCGACGTCCTTGCTGACCAGGGCGGCCATCTCGGTGCGGACCTCGCCGAGCTCGTCGGCGATGTTCTGCCAGGTGTCCGCGTGCGCCCGGATCTGGTCGGCGTCCCCGGTCAGGGCGTCCAGCGCGTCCGACAACGGGCCCACGTGCTCCAGCAACCAGCCGACACCGGCCGCGATGATCGACCCGAACGGGTCCATCGCCATCGACAGGGCCTCCAGGCCCGTGCCGACGACACCCATCACGCCGGCGGCCCAGTCACCGGACTCGATCGCCTGCTTCGTGTCGTCGATCGACTCCAGGATCGGCACGCCGCTGAACGCCTGCGTCGAGTCCTGCCGCTCGGCTACCAGTGGGTTCGTCACAACGGAGCTCCAAGGGTGAGGTCAGCGGTCAGTCGCGCAGCGGGTCGAAGTCGGGGCCGAAGTCGTCGTCGTCCTCGTCCTCGAAGGCCGGGCGCTTGCGGGGCGGTGCAGGCGGTTTCGGACCGGCGGCCGGCGGTGCGGGCGGCGGCGGGGGCAGGGTCGGCTCCTCGTCCTCCTCCGCCGGGCCGTCCCACTTCGAGGAGGCCTCGGGCTCCGCGGGTTCGTCCTCCGGCTGCTCCGGGAAGCGCTCGCGGAGGTTGTCCAGCATCATCCGGCGCGTCTCCAGGTCCTCGTCGCCGAGGTGGGCGGCCATCGTCTCGCCGACCTTGCCGGCGATGTCGGCCTGCGCGCGGTGCATCGTGGACAGGATCTGGGCGGCCAGCTCGTCCGGCGGCATCGAGCGGACCTTGTCGGTGAACTGCAGGTCCGTGACGCTGCCGTCCGCCCGCACGGTCACCTTGATGCGGCCGTCCGGGGTGGCCGCGGTGAGCCGCAGCTGCTCGGTCTCGGCCTGGACGGCCTGGTAGCGCTGGGCCTTCTCCTCGAAGCTCCTGGCCCACTCCTGGATCCGGCGCTCCGCCTCGTCCGGGTCGGCCCCGATCGCAGCGAACCCGCCTCGGCTCTCACCCGGCATCGTTCACCCCTCCTGATGGAACTCGTTCTCCGCGCCCCGCACGGCGGTGCGCCGCTTCCCCCAACTCCGGCGCTAGCCGCTGAACTCCTCGAACGTCGGGACGTCGCCCTCGATCGGCTCGCCGTCCTCCGTGGTCGGGGGCGCGGTCACCCCCGACGAGGACGCCGAGTACGACTGGCTCTGCGAGGGTGCGCTGTAGGACGCGTACGTCGCACCGCCCGTCGACGGGCTGTAGGCCGAGTACGTGCGGTCCTGCGACGGCGCGCTGTACGGCGCGTACGACTGGCCACCCGACGACGCGCCGGAGGACTCGTAGGACTGACCGGACGCGTACGACTGGCCCTGCGGCCCCGGCTGGCCCGCTCCGGGGCCGTTCACCGTGACCGACACCGGCCCGCCGGACGGGTTGTCGACCGTGACCGGCACCCCCGCGCCCGCGGTCGGGCCCGACGCGACGGCGCCGCCCTCCGGACCGCCCACCGGCAGCACCCCGCGCGGCGCGACCGCGGCCTCGTCGACCCGGACCGCGTCGTCGAACTGGCTGAAGTTGTCCGCGCCCGCCTGGTCGGTCTCCTGGTACTCCTTGGCCGTCTGGCGCACGTTCTCCGCCGTGGTGGTGATGCCCTCCTTGGCGGACTTCAAGGCGTCGAGGCCCTGCTGCTCCATCGGGTTGATGATGGGCGGGAGGAAGGAGCACAGGAGCCCGTAGGCGTCGTCGGACATGCTCACTTCCTGGGCCGCGGCGATCGCGGTGTCCACCCGGTCGGTCAGGGCCTCCAGGTGGCTGGCGTGCGCGGTCAGGTTCTCGGCTTCGACCTGGAACGTCATCGTGGTTCCCTCCCTCACTCGAGCCCGGCCAGGACTTCGGCCAAGCGGTGCTCGAGGCGTCGGTCGTCCGCCGGGGCGATGCTCAGCCACCCCCTGTCGCTGACCATGAGGTACCGGCCCTCGTTCGTGTCGAACCAGGTGACCAGCGTCGACGCGCGCACCGAGCGGTGCGTGACACCGAACTGCCCGCCACCGGTCCGGGCCTCGACGAGCTCGGCCAGCACCGCGGCGTCCTGCGGGGGCAGGCCCGCCCGGACCAGAGCGGTCTCGTCGTCGTAGTCCCCGCCGAACGGGTCGTCGTCGTCCTCGGCGACCGCCTTGCTCAGCTGCTCCTCGCGCAGCGACAGCGCCCGCTTCGTGCCCGCCTCGGCGGGCGGCAGCACGCTCACCGCGGACAGCGCCAGGGCGGTGGGGCGGATCTCGGTGAGCAGCAGCTGGTCACCGGTCAGCTGGGCCAGCACCCCGGAACGGCGGGTGACCGCCGCCAGCGCCTGCAGCGGCTGCCCGACGTAGCCGACCACGTCGATCGCGGTGTCGTGGTCCACGAGCAGCCGGAGCATGGCCGCCAGCTGCTCGTCGAGCTGGTCGCCCTGGGCGAGGCCGCGGTCGGCCAGCGCGCGGAAGGCCTCGGCGGTGAGGTCGGCGCGCTCCTCCATGGTCCGGCCCTGGCTGGGCACCTGGAGCGGGAACTGCGGTCGCCCCAGCCCCAGCGCTCCGGTGACGAGGTCGAACTCGGCGGCGGAGAGCGCGAACGTCGGCTCTGTGGTCGTCATCATCCCTGGTCCTGCTGCCGCTTCTTCTTCCTGCCCTCACCGATCACCGGCGGCGGCAGGTCGGCGCCGGGCACCTCGACGACGGGTCCGCCCTGGACGTACTTGGCGTTGCGTTCCTTGTCGTCCTCACCGCGGCCGCGCTGCGCGCCCGCACCCATCGGGCCGCCCATCCCGGCCGCGCCCGCCGCACCGGGCTGGCCGGGCGCACCGGCCACGCCCCGGCCGCCGAACCCGGCCTCACCCGGACGACCGGCACCCGTGCTCCCACCGGGGGCCAGGTTCGAGGAACCACCACCGGCACCGCCGGCACCGCCGAGCGCGCCCCCGCCGACACCGCCACCGGCGCCCAGGCCCGGCACCGAGCCCGGGCCCCCGCGGAAACCACCGCCACCCGGACCACCGCCGCCCGGCCCGCTGAGGCTCGGGCTCCCGCCGCCGACGGGACCACCGGTGATGGGGCCGCCACCCGGGACCGGCGGGACCTGGCCCCGCCACCCGGGGCGGTCCTGGCCCGGCTGGTTCCGGTCGCGGCCGTTGCCCGGCCCGCGGACGCCCGGCCCGACGGAGGTCGGGCCGTCCGGCCCCTGGAAGTTCCGCGGCTGGTGCAGGTGGTCGCCGCCGACCTGGCCCGGGCCCGGGAGGTTCGGCGGGGTGAAGCTCTGCGGGGTCGTGCTCGACGGGGTGAAGCTCTGCGGGGTGGTGCTGCCCGGACCGTCGCCGAGCTGCGGGACGTTCGGCGTCCCCGGACCGCTGAACTGCGGCTTCGGGATCGCCTTGGTCGGCCCGTCGACCCCGCCACCGGGACCGCCCGGGGCGTCGCCCAGCTGCGGGATCGGCATGGCCTTCGTCGGCCCGTCGATCCCGCCCGGACCACCGGGTGCGCCCGGACCGCCGAGCACCGGAGCGTCCGGGGCCGGAGCGTCCGGGGCCGGCACGTCCGGGGCGGCGGCAGCGGCGAGTTGCGAGTCCGCCGGGCCGGCCGGCGCACCACCGGACCCCGGCGCTCCGGACGCCGACATCGGAGCGCCCTGCTCGACCGAGCGCAGCGGCGCCATCGGAGCCATCCGGGCCATGGCCCGCTGCTCCTCCACCGGGTTCGGCGGCGGGGTGAAGCGAGGCGTGTCCGCGTCGACGGAGCGGGACTGCTCCTCCATCTTGGCCATGACCCCCACCGCTTGCATGTGCGCGACGGTGGCGTTGAGCTGGTGCAGCTGCAGGGCCTTGGTAGCGATGTTGAAGCTTTCCAGGTCGTTGTTCGCGTAGCTGGCCAGCAGCATCGCCTGCAGGCCTTCGGAGCCCTTGACGGGTTCGGGCATCTCCGCCTTGGCGGTCTCCATGATCCGGCCCTGCTCGGCGATCCGCGACGCCAGCGACCCCGCGGTGTCACCGGCGTCGCGGTTCCAGTCGGTGAGCTCCTGGATCGCGGCGCGCGCCGCGTCCGCGGCCTGGCCCTGCCAGCCGGTCTCGGTGCCCCGCACCTTCTCGGCCATGCGCTGCGCCGCGTCGCCGATCTCCCGGCTCAGCGCGTTCCACTCGTCGGACAGCTGCCCCACGCGGCCGGGATCGTTGGCGTTGTGCACCGCCGCGTAGAGCTCCTCGTGGCTGAACGCGGCCCAGTTGTGCGTCTCGGTCAGCACGATGTCCGGCTTCTCCGAACTGCTCATCGGCTGAGTCATCTCCGCTCTTCGTCGAATGCGGCGGGCTCACCCCGGCGGCGCCCGGTCAGGTGCGGTGCGGGAACGCCTGGTCGGTGATCTTGCGGAAGTCGTCCGCGGCCCGCTCGTCGGCCTGCTCGTAGGTGCGCATGGCGGCGTTGATGGCGTCGCGCGCTTCCTCCAGGACCGCGCGGTACTTCGTCAGCACCTCGGTGAAGGAGTTCTCGTCCCCCTCCGCGCGGCCGGCGAACTTCGCCGCCATGGCCTGGCCGACCGGGTTCATCCCCAGCGGGGCGGCCGTGGTGAGACCACGGGCCCGGGCCAGCCAAGCGTCCACAGCGGACATCTGGTCTTCCAGCGCCGCGCGGATCTGCTCACCCGCGGCCGGGTCCAAGCGCAGGTCGTCCGATTCCACCGCTCGGCGCAGCTCTCGGACGCTCGCGGCGGAGCGGGCGAGCGTGCGAGTCGCCTGGAGTTCCTCGACTTCGCTCATGAATCCCCCGGGTACACGATCACCGCACTATGATCACGGGTGTCGCCAACGCCGGACCAACGTCGCACCAACTCGTCGGCCAGCAGGCGCGCTCGTCCGTCGGACCACTCGAGAGCGGATGTCAGGAACAACACCACAGCTGCGGATTCGCCTGCTGGGGCCCGTGGAACTGCTGCGGGCCGACGGCAGCGCGACCGCGATCGGCGCCGCCAAGCGGCGCAGCGTCCTCGCCGCGCTGGCCATCGAGGTGAACCGCGTCGTCTCCGCGGACCGGCTGATCGACATCGCCTGGGACGGCGCCCCACCGCCGACCGCCCGGGCCGCGCTGCAGGGCCACATCGCGAAGCTGCGCAAGGAACTCGGCGACGGCGTGGACCTGGTCACCCGCGCCCCCGGCTACCAGCTGGTCGCGCCGCGCGCCGCGGTCGACATGACCCGCTTCGAGGACCTGGTCGCCGCGGCCCGCAACGCCCCCGACGCCGACGCGGTCGAGCTGCTGGACGCCGCGCTGGCGCTGCACCGCGGCCCACCGCTGGCCGACGTCGCGTCCGACCGGTTGCGGCGCGAGGTCGTGGGCCGGCTGGACGAGTCGATGATCAGCGCGGTGCACGAGCTGGCCTGGCGGTTGCACCGCATCGGGCGCGCGACCGAGGCGATCGAGCCGCTGCGCGAGGCCGTGGCGATGCGGCCGCTGCGCGAACCGCTGGTGGAACTGCTGGTGCTGAGCCTGCACCAGGCCGGGCGGCAGGCCGAGGCGCTGGACGTCTACCACGCGACCCGGTCCCGTCTCGCCGACGAGCTCGGCGTCGCCCCCGGCCCCGCCCTGCAGGCCGCCTTCCAGCGCGTGCTCGAGTCCACTGAGGACTCCCCGCCGGCCGCCGTCCCGGCGCAGCTGCCCGCGGAGAACGCCGGGTTCGTCGGGCGCGGTGCCGAGCTGGCGGAGCTGGACCGGGCCGGCGACGGCGCGATCCGGGTGCTCACCGGCCCGGCGGGTGCCGGCAAGACGGCGCTCGCGCTGCGCTGGGCGCACCGCGCGGCCGCGCAGTTCCCCGACGGTGCCCTGTTCGCCGACCTCCGCGGCTTCGGCGAGGTCGATCCGGTGGAGCCCGGCACGGTGCTCAGCGCGTTCCTCCGCGGGCTCGGCGTCCCCGACGCGCGCATCCCCGACGACCCCGACGAGCGCGGCGCCCTGTACCGCTCGGTGCTGTCCGGCCGCCGGGTGCTGGTGGTCCTCGACAACGCGCGCTCGGCCACGCAGGTCCGGCCGCTGCTGCCCGGCCCCGGCTCGGCGGTGCTGGTGACCAGCCGCAGCAGGCTGGACGAGCTGGCCGCCACCGCGGGAGCGGTCCGGGTCCCGGTGCCGCCGCTGAGCCGCGGCGCGGCGGTCGAGGTGCTCCGGTTCGCGCTCGGCACCGAGCGGGTCGACGCCGATCCGGAGGCCGCCGAAGAGCTGGCGGAGCTGTGCGAGCGGCTCCCGCTCGCGCTGCGGATCGCCGGGTCCCGCCCCGCGCACCGCACGGTCCGCTCGCTGGTCACCGCCGCCGCGGACGAGCGCTACCGGCTGACCGCGCTGTCGCTGCCGGACTCCGGGGAAGGCGTGCGCGCCGCCCTGGCCGCCAGCTACCACCGCCTCGACCCGGGCACGGCCCGGCTGTTCCGGCTGCTGGGCGAGCACCCGGGGGACAGCGTCGAGCGCTCCGCCGCCGCCGCGCTCGCGGACACCCCGCTGGTGGAGACCTGCGCGCGGCTGGAGCAGCTGGCGGCGATCCACCTGCTGCAGGAGACCGAGCACGGCCGCTACCGGTGGTCCGACCTGGTCCGGCTCTACGCCACCGAGGTCGCCGCGACCGAGACGACGGCGGAGCGGGACCGCGCCTTCTCCCGGCTCCTCGACCACTACCTGCACGTCACCGACCGCAGTCTGCGGTTCCTCGGGGACTGCGCGCGCTGGCTGGCGCCGCCGACCGAGGCGCCCGCGGTGCGGACCGCGCAGTCGGCGCTGACCTGGTTCCGCACCGAGGAGACGACCCTGCACCGGGTGCTGGAGCGGGCGGTCGCGCGCCAGGAGCACGCGCGGGCCTGCCACCTGGCGCTGTCGCTGGGGCGCTTCCACCACCGCCTCGGCGACCGCGACGCCCGCACCGAGCTGTCCCGGCTGGGCCTGGGCCTCGCGCGCGAGCTGGGCGACGCGCGGGCGCAGGCGGCGTTCTCCGCCATCCTCGCCGAGGACCTGGCGTCCTGAGCGGGGTCAGGACGCGCGGGAGGCCACGGCCTCGGCCACGGCGTGCCCGAACGCCCGCATGCCCTGGGCGTTCGGGTGCAGCGGTGCGGCGGCCGACGCCGGGACGACGCCCTCGTAGTACCGGTCCGCCGGCGCCGCGCAGATGTCGTGCCCGCGGCTGACCGGCCCCAGGTCCACGAAGCGCGCGCCGTGCGCCTGCGCGCGGTCCCGCAGCAGCGCGCTCAGTTTGTCCACACTGGACTGGATGTAGTCGGCGTCCCGCGCCCACACCGGCTGGTGCGGGTAACAGCCCCCGGGCCGCAGGTAGGTGCCGTAGCCGACGACCACCACCTCGGCGTTCGGCGCCCGCTGCTGGATGCGCTCCAGCATCCCGTCCACCTTCCCGGTCAGCGCGGCGATCCGGTCCCCCAGCTCGTCGCGGCCACCGGCGGTGAAGCGGTCCGCGCAGGAGCGGCCGACCGGTTCCGGCAGCAGGTTCAGGCAGGAGACCGCGGCCTGCACCAGCTGCACGTCGTTGCCGCCGACGGTGACCGTGACCAGGTCGGTGCGGTTGCTCAGCGCGTCGTACTGCGGCGGCAGGATCCCGTACTGGCTCCCGGAGAAGTCGTCGATCTTCGCCCCGGAGCAGGTCACGTCGGTCAGCTGCGCGCCGAGCAGCGAGGCGACCACCTGCGGGTAGTCCACCTCCGAGCGGAAGCAGAGCACGTTCGGGTCCTGGTCCGGGATCAGCGGGCCGGCCGCGGCGGAGTCGCCCAGCGCGACGTACTGCAGGTCGTCGGCCGCGTGCGCGGCCGGGGCGAGCAGGGCCGCCGCAGCGGCCAGGGCGGAGCCGAGCTGGGGGAGACGTCGGGAGCGGGCCACGCGGACCTCCGTGCCGGGGCGGGATCAGGAATGGACCTGATCTAGCACGGAAGACCGTCCGTGGCCGGGGAATTCACCCGACCACGGTGGCGTCACGGGTCGCGGCGCAGCGCCCGGGTGATGCCGGCGGCGACCGTGGTGGCCAGGACCCAGCCCGCCGCGATGAGCACGACCGTGATCCACTCCGAGCTCCCCTCGGCCCGCCACATCACGTCGTGGCCGAGGTTGATGATCGGCACCAGCTGGTCGACCGTGTAGAGGAACGGGTTCCACACCGGGTGGTCCTCCTCGTTGATCGGCACCAGCTCGTGGAAGCTGAACCAGGTGGTGCCCGCCGCGGTGAGCAGCACCAGCCAGATCATGGCCCGCAGCGGCCGGAACCCGTAGCTGACCGTCACCAGCTGCAGCATGCTCCACAGCCGCACCGGCCACCGGAACACCGGCCGGGTGGCCGCGGCGATCGCCTGGTAGCGGCGCCGCTGCTTCTCGATCATCACGGTGACCGCGTGCTCCTCGGTCCCGTTGCCGCGGAACACCTTCGCCAGCTGGTCGTAGGGACCCGGCTGGTAGCGACCGCCGGAGTTCGCGCGCAGCCAGCTGAGCCGCTCCAGCACCGCCTCGCGGTCGGTGGGTTCGATGGACTCGGTGAAGTTGTCGTAGCTGAAGTCCTCGACGTCCACGCCACCGGAGGCCGCCCACAGCTCCGCGTTGTCCGCCAGCAGCTCGCACTGCGCCTGGCGCAGCATGATCCGGCCCTGCGGCGGGACCTGCGGCAGCAGCGTGAACTCCTGCACCACCAGGCCGAACGCGTTGATCGCGTTGCGGTTGGAGCCGTCACCGAGCCGGCTGCCGGAGAAGTTGGCCTGCCGGCCGATCTCGGCGCGCCGCAGCTGCACCTCGCCCTCGGCGACGAACGGCCGGCCCCCCGCCGCGCACACCAGGTCGCGCGCGACGGTGGCGGCGCGCAGGTCCACCGACGGCTTGTAGGTCATCTTGTGCCGGTGCCAGGCGGGTTTGGTCAGCTGTGCCGCGCGCAGGTCCACGTTCGCGCCGATGCGGGCGCCCTGCAGCTGCAGCGAGCCGGAAACGTCGGAGTCCCGGCAGTCCAGGTTGCTGCCCACGCTGATCCGGCTGGCCTGCAGCACGTCGGTGCGCGGACCGGTCAGCCGCGCCTTGTTGAGCTGGAAGCTCCCGGCGACCTTGACGTCCACCATGCGCACCTGGCCGTGCAGCTGGACCCCGGAGGCGTCGACGTTGCCGAGCACCTCGGTGCCGTCCATGTGCAGCGCGCGCATCGGCTGCTCCACGGCCGCCCGCGCCGACCGCGACCAGCTCAGGTCGACGCACGCGCCGCCCATCCGCAGGTCGCCGCCGATGCGCGCGCTGACCATGCGGATCGTGCCGCCGCTGCGGAAGCCCTGGTCGATCTGCACGTCACCGCGGACGTCACCGCGGTCGAGGATGAGGGTGCAGATCGGGTCGTCGTGCTTGGACTCGCCGCGCCGCGGCGGCATGGTGCCGGGTTCCAGCACCGCGTCGCGCAGCCGGACGTCACCGGAGATGTGGGCGCTGGGCATGAACAGCACCCCGGCCACGCTGAAGGGCTGCCTGCTGGTGCGGTCGACGTCGCAGCGCAGGCTGCCGCCGACCTGGATGCCGTTGGCGTTGAGCGCGTAGCGGCCGCGGTTGCGCAGCGCGCCGCCGGAGAAGGTGAGGTTGCCGCCCACCTTCGCGCCCGGGATGCGGATCTCGCCGGCGGCCTGCAGCCGCAGCCCGATCAGGGCGCCGTCGACCGTCAGCCGGTCGCCGTAGACGGCCCGGCCACCGGGGTTGCGCAGTTCGCTGTCGTCGAACAGCAGGGAGCCGCCCAGCTGCGCGTCCGCGAGGTCGATGCCGCCGGTGCTGGTGCAGTGCCGCAGCACCGTGTCGTTGCTGGTGCTGAGGTTCCGCGCGTTCAGGCCGGGCAGGCGGCAGTGCCAGAGCACCAGCCCGGCGATGCTGGCCTGGCGCAGGTCGGGGGCGAGCTCGAACCGGCAGCGGACGAACTCCAGCAGGTACGGCAGTTCGGTGGCCCGCAGGTCGAGGCGGCCGGTGATGACCGCGTTCTCGACGGCGATGACGGGTTGCCGACCGCTGCGGCGCGCGAACGGCCGCCAGCCGGCCGTCTCCTCCAGCGACTCCACCAGGCGACGGCTGAGGAACTCGCCGCGGATCACCCGCTCCGGGTCGTGGTTGACGGCGTGCACGTCCAGCGGTGCGCCGGTGTCCGGATCGACGCGGTCACTCCTGCTCTGCCGCAGCAGGTCGTCCAACCGCTGCTCCGCAGCGGTCAGCGGACCGTTGCTCTCCCACGGCTTGACGACCGCCACCAAGATCCCCCGAACGTGTCCGATTCGTTGCTCCACACGAAAGGTAGTCGATCAGCTACCTCGACCACTCCGACGTGCGATCGTGGTCATGGGTTGCGGAACGGAGCAACGATGCAACCGATCGGCCGAATCAGGCGTTCCACGTGAAACCACCGCCGGCCCACGGGCCATCACCCACCCGGACCACACCACGGAGGGGGAGCGGCGGCGAGCCGCGAGTGTCACGCGCCCGTGGCGAGGAGGGGTGCAGGGCACCGTTCACCCACTGGGGTGGCGAACGGTGCCCTGCACCTCGACACCTCCGGGGGCTCCCGAGGGGCCTCAGTCCACGGGGGCTTCGGGGTGGGTGTGGGTGGGGTCGAGGACGCGGGCGAGGAAGGTGCGGGTGCGCTCCTCCTTCGGGTTGCCGATGACGTCGGCGGGCGGACCCTGCTCGACGACGACACCACCGTCCATGAACAGCACCCGGTCGGCGACCTCGCGCGCGAACTGCATCTCGTGGGTCACCACGAGCATCGTCATGCCCTCGTCGGCGAGTTCCCGCATCACGCCGAGCACGTCGCCGACCAGCTCCGGGTCCAGCGCCGAGGTCGGCTCGTCGAACAGCATCACCTTCGGGTTCATCGACAGCGCCCGCGCGATCGCGACCCGCTGCTGCTGACCACCGGAGAGCTGCGCGGGCATCGCGTCGGCCTTCTCCGCCAGCCCGACCCGCGCCAGGTTCTCCCGGGCGACCTCCTCGGCGGTCGCCTTGTCGCGCCCCAGCACCTTGCGCTGCGCCACCGTCAGGTTGTCCAGCACGTGCAGGTGCGCGAACAGGTTGAACTGCTGGAACACCATGCCGATGTGCCGGCGCGCGGCGTCCAGGTCGGTGTCCGGGTCGGTGAGCTCGACGCCGTCCACCACGACCGTGCCCGCGGTCGGCTCCTCCAGCAGGTTCACGCAGCGCAGCAGGGTGGACTTGCCGGACCCGGACGGCCCGATCACGCACACCACCTCGCCGCGCTCGACCTCCAGGTCGATGCCGCGCAGCACCTCCAGCGAGCCGAACGACTTGACCAGGCCGGAGATCTCGATCATCGCTGTTCCGCCTCTCCGGGGATCGCAGGGGTCGCGTGCTGGTCGCTCATGCCGCCGCACCCCCGTGCCCGTTCTTGGTCCGCACCCCGCTGCCGTACTTGCGCTCCAGCAGGTTCGACACGCGGGACAGCGGGATGGTGATGATCAGGTAGCAGAGCCCGGCGATGAGCAGCGGGGTCAGCGACGCGTACTCGTTCAGCGCCGCCCGGCCGAACTTGGCCAGCTCGTACTCGCTGGAGGCCAGACCGAGCAGGTAGATCAGCGAGGAGTCCTTGGTCAGCAGGATCAGCTCGTTGGTCAGTGGCGGCAGGATGATGCGGAACGCCTGCGGCATCACCACGGTCAGCATCGTCCGGCCCGGCGACATGCCCAGCGACCGCGCCGCCTCGACCTGCCCCTTCGGCACCGCCTGGATGCCCGCCCGGATGGTCTCGGCCATGTAGGCGGCGCCGACCAGGCCGAGCGCGAGCATCGCGGTGGAGTAGATGTCGAACCGCAGCTGGAAGGCGATCGGCACGCCGAAGCCCAGCGCGACGAAGACCAGCAGCGCGGGCAGCCCGCGGAACAGCTCGATGTAGCCGGTGGCGATCCAGCGGTAGGGCCCGACCGGCGACATCCGCATCAGCGCCAGCACGATGCCGAGGCCGAGCCCGAAGCCGAAGCCGAGCGCGGTGTAGATGATGGTGTTCACCAGCGCCGTGGTGATCACCTCGGGGAACTGGGCGATCGCCACGTCGACGTTGAAGAACGCGCGCGCGATCGAGTTCCAGTCCGCGACCAGGGCGGCCACCACGATGACCACGACCAGCACCGCGTACTGGACGCCCCGGTTCAGCCTCGCCCGCTGCCGCCGCCCCAGTCCCTTCTTGGGCGGCCGCTCGGTGTCGGTTGTCATGAAGTCTCCTGATCACTGTTCGGGGTCGGCGGTTGGAGCGTCCGCCGACCCCGCTGCTCCGTGGCTGAGTCCCGAGCTCACTCCGGCTTCTTGCCGAACCACTTCTCGTAGATCCGGTCGTACTCGCCGTTCTCCTTGAGCTTCTTCAGAGCGGCGTTGATCCGGTCCTTCAGCGCCGTGTTGCCGGTCGCCACACCGATGCCGTACTGGTCACCGGTGGTGAACTCGGTGGTGATCTCGACCTCGGGGTTGTCCTTGACGTAGTCGGCCAGCACGCTGTTGTCGTTGATCGCCGCGTCGACCTGGCCGGTCTGCACCGCGGTCACCGACAGCGGCAGGTCCTCGAACTGCACGACCTCGTAGCCGTTGGCGTCCTTGTTCTCGTTGGCGTACTGCTCGCCGGTGGTGGACAGCTGCACGCCGAGCTTCTTGCCGCGCAGGTCGGCCAGGCTGCGGACGTTCGCGCCCTTCTTGACCAGCAGCGCCTGGGTGGCCTCGAAGTACGGGTCGGAGAAGTCGAAGTTCTCCTCGCGGGCCGGCGTGATGCTCATGGCCGCGGCGGCGACGTCGCAGTGGCGGGTGTTCAGGTCCTCACCGGACTGGATGCCCTCGAAGGGCGTGTCCACGATCTCCTGCCGGAGGCCCATGTCCTTGGCGATCGCGTCCACCAGGTCGACGTCGAAGCCGACGATCTTGCCCTGGTCGTGGAACTGGAAGGGCTTGTAGTCCATGTGGGTGCAGGTGGTGAGGACGCCCGCCTTGATCACCTCCACGCCGCCGTCCGCGGTGCCGCCGCCGGCGGTGGTGGACTCGGCACAACCCGCCGCAGCTGCGGTGGCGAGGGCGAGAGCAGGCAGCAGAGCCATCGCTCGAAGTGTTCTGCGACGCGCCACGATGTCACTCCTAGTAGGTGAAGACCTGAGGTCTCGAATAGTGCCACCCGATCGGGCGTAATCCCACTGCCGAATGTTGCAAACCCATCAAACTTTCCGTCCGCTCCGCCGTCCGCACCGCGCTGAGGTCGGCGAACGTGCCGGTCCGTCACCACGACAGCGGGGCAGCGTTGCGCCGAACCTCCCACTTCCGGCGTGGGTCCTTTGCCCGCATCGACCGAGTTCCCCTCAGTCTCGGGTGGCGCCCGCCACTGGTCAACAGGACCGCCACCACCTCCGGCACGTGAGGGTCGATCACGCTCCGTGCACACGATGCTGGTGCAGGCGGGACCGCTGCTCCGTCGGAGCGTCCCGCTCGCGATGTCGAGAACTCGCCACTACCCCATCCAGCGGTCGAGCGGACGTCCCGCCGGTGAGCAGACTGCAACGGGTGTCGAACCCATCGGCGCGAACGACGGGGATCCCCGAGGAGGTTGTGATGGTGCGTCGTTCGACCGTGCTCTGGTTGGTGGCCGCGCTGTCCGCGGCCCTCGCGACCGCGCTGCCCGTCGCGCACGCGCAGGCGCCGGCCGCCCGATCCTTCGACGTCCTCCAACTCACCCTCTGCGGCGACGGCGACGAGGCCTGCGCCGGCCCGAGCCGGTCGGTCGACGCCGCGATCGAGACCATCCACCAGCGGCGACCGGACGTGGTGACGCTCAACGAGGTCTGCGCCTCCGACATCACCCGCATGACCAGCGAGACCGGCTACGGGTGGGAGTTCGCCCCGGCCGGTGACGCGACCACCGGCGCCCCGGCGACGTGCCGCGACGGCCGCGGCGACCTCGGCGTCGCGATCCTGTCGCACCCCGACGTCGGCGCTCCGGGCGAGCCGGTCGAGCAGCCCTTCGCCGCGCAGGACGGCAGCGGCGTGCAGCGGGTGCTGCTGTGCGTGCCGTACTCGCAGCTCAGCGCCTGCACCGCGCACCTGTCCGAGGAGGGCGGCCAGGTGGCGGCGGACCAGTGCCGCGAGCTCACCGCCACCGCGACCGCGCTGGGCGCGCAGGCGGTGCTCGCCGGGGACCTGAGCCTGGTCGCCGGCGGGGACCCCGACGTGCAGAACTGCGTGCCGGAGGGCTGGTACCGCGCGGACGACGGCAGCGTCCAGCACGTGTTCGCGATGGAGGCCTTCCGGTTCGAGGGCGCCGAGGTGCTGCCGATCGACGGCAGCGCCCACCCGGGCCTGCTGGTCCAGACGCTCCGCTGAGACGTCGAGGCCCCTGCCGGTCCGGCAGGGGCCTCGACGAGCGCTGGTCCGATCAGGCCGGCGGCGCGGCCGGCGGGCCGCCCCCGGGCGGGGCACCGCAGTGGATGATCGGCTGCGGGTTGTAGCGCGTGCGCTGGGTCTCGGTGCGCACCTCGCCCGTGGTCAGGTCCTTGATGGTCCGGGTGTCGGTGACCGTGAAGCCGGGCGCGCCCTTGCTCGGGCTGCACGGCTCGCCCGGGGGCACGACCTTCTCCCGCGGCGGCGTGTGGTTGGTCCGCTCCCCGGTCTGCGAGGTCACCTCGAACTGCTTGGTGCCCCACAGCTTCACCGTGATCGACGAGGGCGTCCAGTGGGTGGTGATGAGGATGCCGCTGTGGGAGACGTTCTTGAACTTGACGTCGATGACGCTCGCGCCGCTCGGGCTCTGGAACACCGTGGCCTCGCGGCCCTCCGGGTAGCGGCTGATGTAGTAGCTGTGCGCCTTGTGCTCCACGTCCTGCATGCCCGCGAAGTACGAGGCGTTGTACAAGGTCGTGGCGAACTGCGAGATGCCGCCGCCGACCGCGCGACCGGGCCGGCCGTCCTGGATGATCCCGGACTCCACGTAGCCCTGCGGGATGCCGCGCGGACCGGTGTGGCCGTTGAGGCTGAACGTCTCGCCGGGCTTGACGATCGCGCCGTTGACCTGCTCGGCGACGCGGCGGATGTTCACCCCGGACGCCGGCTCGAAGCCGCCGGTGGTGAACTCGCCGACGACCTCCTTGATGCCGAGCTGCTCGGCCTCCTCGGTGGTGAACGTCGCCGGCTGGTGCTCGTAGACGGCCTGCACCGAGCGGTCCTGCGACGAGCGCAGCACGTCCAGCAGCCGCGCGAAGCTCTTGTCCCAGTTCACGCCGATGCCGTCCTCGGACGGCTTGACCACGGGGTGGCCGCCCTCGATCACGACCTGGGCGTCCTTGCCGGGCTTGATGGTGTCGGCCAGCTGCGGCTCGACCGCGCCGACCACGCTCGGCACGTCGACGGTGGCCTTCAGGCCGCCCTCGGCGCCCGGCTCGAACCGCAGCGCCGCGGCGATGGCCTCCGGCGCCAGGACCACGTCCTTGCCCTCGCCGCGCACCGTGACCGGCGCCTGCACGGCGGGCCGGGCGATCTCGCGCAGCGCCCGCTGCACGCCCTGCTCGGTGGTGCGGACCGGCTGCTCGGTGAACGGCACCCGCACCGGGCCGTCCTCGACCCAGTGCGCCAGCACCGCGTCGGTGGCGCGCTGCACGTCGATGGACTGGCCGGTCACCGGGGAGACCGCGACGGGCTCGGCGCCCTCGAAGCGGATGGTGCCCTCGACCGGCTGCCGGTCCAGCTGCGGCCGGACCTGCTCCAGCGCCTGCACCAGGTGCTCCCGGTCGCCGTGGCTGACCGGGGCGACCTCGCGGGTGGTGAACAACGAGGCCAGCCGGGTGAAGGGGTTCAGCGGCTGGTCACCGGCCTCCTCCACGGTGGCCGCCCAGTCCACCTCCAACCCGACCGCGTTCGGGTCGATCGTGGCCGAGCGGTCCGCGACCCGCAGCTGCACCGGCTCGTCGAGGTTCGGCCCGAGCTCCGAGCGCAGCTCCTCCTCCGCCGCGGCGGGCTCCAGGCCGCCGATGTCGACCCCGGCCACCACGGTGCCGCGCGGCACGGTGCCGCTGGTGAAGACCAGGTCGCCGAGGTAGAGCAGGGCCAGGACGCCGACCGCGGCACCGGCGGCGATCCCGGCGCGGACCAGGCCGCGCTTGCGGCGGTCGGCGGTCGGCTGCGGCGGGACGGGCGCGGCCGGGCCGGCGTCGACCTGCGGGATGGCCTGGGTCTCGCCGATCGGGAAGCCGTGGAAGTCGGTGGGCAGCGCGGCGATCTGCTCGGTGCGCTCGGTGTCCGACTCGGGGTGCGGGTTCTGCCGGGTGCCCTCGCCCGACGCGGGCACCGGAGGGATGCGGGTGGTCTGCTCGGCCTCGGTCTCGGGGTGGCTCGAGCGCTGGTCCGGACCGGTGTGGATCCGCTCGGTGGACTCGTCCGCACCGCTGTCGTGTTCGTGGTTTTCCGGCACCGCTTCCCCTTCTCCTGTCGGTCCTGCGGTGGGGGGCGTCAGGGGACGCGCTCCTGCGCGGGTTCGTCGGCCGTCGCGCCGACCGACCGGGGTCGGGACGTCTACAGGTACAGTCCGGTGCCCTGCTCAGTGCGCTCGCTGGCCACCGCGTGCAGGTCACGCTCGCGCATCACCAGGTAGGCCTGCCCTTGGACCTCGACCTCGAACTGCTCTTCGGGGTTGAACAGCACCTGGTCACCGACCTTGACGCTGCGCACGTGGCTGCCCACGCCGAAGACCTCGCCCCAGACGAGCCGCTTGGCCACCTGGGCGGTCGCGGGAATCACGATGCCGCCGCTGCTGCGGCGCTCGCCGGTTTCCTGCGACATGCGCACCATGACCCGATCGTGCAGCATCTGGATTTCGAGCTTGGCATCGGTCACCCGAAAAGTTTACTTGCCGGGGCCAGCCGATGGCCCGCCCAGGGCCGGTGTCGCACCGCCTCGCCCCGTGCACCAACCGCACACTCCCGTCGGGACCGCTGTTCCTGCTGGTCACAGGCGTGCCGCGCGGCCCGTGCCCGCGGGCGGCCCGCCCCGGTCGACGGCGACGAGGCGGCGGTGACCTGAGCACGCGCCGTGCGCGGGCGCGGCGGCCCACCACACGATCCGGCGATGTGCCCGGACGCGGGCGAGCGGGCCGCTCGAACCCCCTCCTGGAACGAACGACCCGCTCACCGGTGCACACGGCCGCGCGCGGCGGCGGGGTTCACGCGGCTCAGCTCTCCGCGTCGAGGCCGCCCATCACCAGCGGCAGGCGGCTCGGCCCACCGGCCGAGACCCTGACCGGGACGCCCCAGTCCTGCCTGGTCAGGCGGCAGGCCGGGTGCTCGACGGACGGGTCGTCGTCGCAGCTGGCGGCCTGCGCCACCACGTGCAGCACGCCCTGCTCGATGCCGTCGGCCAGCACCAGGCGGCGGGTCAGGTCGGTGCCCACGCCCGCGCCCTCGACCAGCAGCTCCGCGGGCGAGGAGGTGACCTCCAGCCGGGTGGACGGGCCGTAGCGCTCGTCGAGCTTGGTGCCGGGCGGCGGGGTGAACACCACGGCGAGCTCCACCTCGCCCGGCGCGATCTCGGTGGCGGGCCGCTTGACCTGCTGCGACGCGCCTTCCACCAACCGCGCGGCGACGCCGGGCGGCACGGGCCGCTCCAACCGGTGCGCGGCGGAGGCCACCACCACGAGCTCGCCGTCCACGACCACCGCCCCGGACGGCTCGGCGACGTCGGTGGCCAGCGTGGAGACCTCGTCGGTCGCCGGCTCGTAGCGCCGGACCGCGCCGTTGTAGGTGTCGCAGACGGCCACCGAGCCGTCCGGCAGCACGGCGACGCCCAGCGGGTGCTGCAGCAGCGCGCGGTCGGCGGGGCCGTCGGCGTGCCCGAAGTCGAACAGCCCGGTGCCGACCGCGGTCCGCACCTGGAACCCGTCGCCGCCGGCTTCGACCCAGCGCAGCGCCGAGGTCTCCGAGTCGGCCAGCCACAGCCGGTCGCCGCCGTCGGCCAGCCCGGACGTCTGGGCGAAGAACGCCTCCTCGACCGGCCCGTCGCGCAGCCCCTCCACCGTGGTCCCGGCGAAGCGCCGCACGTGCCCGGTCACCGGGTCGAACAGGCCGAGCGTGTGGTTGCCCGCCATCGCGATCACCACGCCGCCCGCCGGTTCCCACCAGGCGACGTCCCACGGGCTGGTCAGCGGCGTCTGCGGGCCGGGCCCGGAGTCGCCGCCGTCGCGCCACTGCTCGCCGGTCCCGGCCAGCGTGGTGACGTGCCCGTCCGCGAGCCGCAGCCCGCGCAGCAGGTGGTTGACGGTGTCGGCGACGACCACGTCGTAGCCGACCCGCTCGGCCAGCTGCGGCGGCAGCAGCGCGAGCCCGCTCGGTTCGGAGAACTCCGGCTCGGTCCCGTCGGCCCGACCGCGCCGGCCGGTGCCGATGCGCCGCACCACGGTCTCGCCGTCGGCGGCGAACTCCACCAGCGAGTGGTTCGCCGAGTCCGACACCAGCAGGTTGCCGTTCGGCAGCGCGACGACCTTGCCGGGGAACCGCAGCGTGGTCTCGGCGGGCTCCGGTGGCACGTAGGGGCCGTCGCCGCGGTGCAGGGTGCCCTTGGCGTCGTGCTCGGCGATCACCTCGGTGATGACGCTGCGCAGCGCCTCGACGTGCCCCTCACCTGCGGCGACGTGCACGACGTAGCCCTCGGGGTCGACCACGACCAGCGTCGGCCAGGCCTTGACCGCGTAGTTCTGCCAGGTGGTCAGCTCGGGGTCGTCGAGCACCGGGTGGTGCACGGCGTAGCGCTCGACGGCGGCGGCCAGCGCCGCTGGGTCGGCCTCGTGCTCGAACTTCGGCGAGTGCACGCCGACGGTGACGACCTCGGCGGCGAACTCCTCCTCCAGCGGCCGCAGCTCGTCGAGCACGTGCAGGCAGTTGATGCAGCAGAACGTCCAGAAGTCGAGGACGAGGACCTTGCCGCGGAAGTCCCGGAGCCGCAGCTCCGTCCCCCCGGTGTTCAGCCACTGCCGACCGACCAGCTCGGCGGCGCGGACGCGGGCACGCGGTTTCTGCTGCTCAACACTCACGCCCGAAGTCAACACCACCGGTCGGCGCGGTGTTCCTCCGGCGGGGAGGAGCCGTGAGGTGTCCCACCCGATCGCCGCCGGCGCGCGAGGATGGGTGGTCGAGGAGGTGCGCGGCATGAGCGACGACGGGTGCGTGTTCTGCGACGTGGTCCGCGGGACCGCGGAGGCGAGCACCGTCCACGAGGACGACGACGTGGTGGCGTTCATGGACCTCCACCCGGTGACGCCCGGCCACCTGCTGGTGGTGCCGCGGACGCACGCCGCCGGGCTGGAGGACCTGGACCCGGAGCTCGGCGCGCGGGTCTGGACGGTCGGCCACCGGCTCGCCAAGGCCCTCCGCCGGTCGGAGCTGGAGTGCGACGGGATCAACCTGTTCCTCGCCGACGGCGAGGCGGCGTTCCAGGAGGTCTTCCACGTGCACCTGCACGTGTTCCCCCGGTTCGCGGGCGACGGCTTCCGGATCAGCGCCCACTGGCGGCAGGCCCCGCGCCGCGAGCTCGACGCCACGGCCGCCGCCGTGCGCCAGGCCCTCGCGGCCCTGCCCGCGTGACCGAGCCGGCCAGCGCGGCGAGGGTGCGGGTGCGGAGGCGCGCGCACTCCTCCTGGCGGCGAGCGAGCCGGGGTGGGCGTGCGACCACGACGCCCGCGGTGACCACGTCCTCCGGGCCGAACTGCTCGCGGGTCAGGTCGACCTCGAGCCCGCCGGGCAGGCGGTCCCACCAGTGGTGGTCGACCCGGCGGCCGTCGACGTGGACCTCACCGCGGAGCAGGTCGCCACCGAGCAGGTCGTGGACCACCAGCGCGGTGACCCCGCACTGCCCGCGAGCCGGGTTGCCCGCGTGCCACGCGGGGAGGTCTTCGGGGCACAGGTGTCCGCGCCCCAGGACGAGCGGATCGCTCGGTCGACGTCCGCCAGTGACCGGATGACCGTGCAGGCACGGTGCCCGGCCCCACCGGCATCAGTGCCGGTCGCGGCCCTGGAGGTAGAACGGCGCGGCGGCGAGTGCCGGGACCAGGGCGCCGAGCAGGACGATCATGAACTCCACGTCGACTCCCTCCCTTCGCGCACGACGGATCGCTCGGGAACAAAACCCGGTTCGGGTGTGTTGATCAGGGTGAGTGGCAGAGGTGCCCAGGAATTGGAAAGCCCCGCGACGCTGCCAGGTCGGGGGTCCGACAGCACCGCGGGGTCACCCTGCATATCGACACCCGACCGGTGGTCGTTACACCCTTACCGACATGTGGCGCACGTCACGTCAACTCTGCCCGATCGGATGGCACATCGGGCTCCACCACCGTTTGTAGCAACATCGCTCGATGACTGCACAGAGCGCGATCCACGCGCGGGAGACGCCGCTGACCTGCGGTGATCGCGATGCCGGGGCGCTGGTCACTCCTGCCGGAGCAGGTAGCGGCCGGAGTGCGGGACGGTGAAGGCGATGAGGCCGCGCTCGCTGGAGTGCACCAGCCCCTTCTTGACGAGGCTGTCCCGCGCCGGGGACAGCGAGGACGGGCGGCCCGGGAGGTGCTGCGCGACGGCCGCCGTCGGGCTCGTCGCGGCCCTCCACCAGCTCCGCCATCGCCCGCTGCCAGCCGCACGTCCTCCGCGGTGATCTCGCTGCACACCGCCGCGTCCCAGGTCGCCTTCCCGTACGCCTGCACGAAGTACGGGTAGCCGCCGGAGATGGTGAACAGGGCGTCCTGGGTGATCCCGGCGCCGACGTCAGCGGCCAGCTCCGCGACCTCGGGGAACAGCTCGACCAGGTCGATCTCGATGTCCCCGGGGTCGGCGCGCCCCTGCGCGGCGGGCACGTCGATGCCCGGCTGCCACCGGTCGCGGAGCTTGGCGCCGTCCGGGTTGGCCCTGAGCGCGAAGGCCTTGAGCACGGCGAGCACCTGCTCGACGCGGTCCGGTGCGCGGTGGCGGACCGCCAGGTCGCGGATCGCGCGGTGCAGCGCCGCGGACAGCGGTCGCCGCAGCCCGGCCTCCGGACGCGCCTCGACCTTGCCCGTCCCCCAGCCGTGGCGCAGCGCCATCGACCGCAGCTCACCGAGCAGCAGCGTCCTGCCGACACCGCGCAGACCGGTGAGCACCAGGCTGCGCTCGGGGCGGCCGCGGGCGACGCGTTCGAGCACGACCTCGAAGGCGTCGAGCTCGCGGCCCCGTCCGGCCAGTTCGGGCGGCCGCTGCCCGGCGCCGGGCGCGAAGGGGTTGCGCACCGGGTCCATGGTTCTCGGACTGCGTCCAGCCGTCTCGCGCCGGTCCGAGATCCGGCGAGAAACCCGCATCGGCGTGTTCACGGGGAGCGGCGTTCCAGGCGGGTGAGCGCGAGGTGCGCGGGGACCAGCAGGACCCACCCGGCCGTCGCCCACTGCGGGCGCACGAGCGCGACCGGCACGGACAGCACGAAGATCGCGGCGGTGACCGCGGACGGGGCGAACGCCCACCGCGCCCGGCCCCGGAGGCTGCGGTCGCGCACCGCGATGGCGACGATCGCCAGCTGCGCGCACGCGATCGCGGCGACGTTGCCGGCGTAGGTGATCACCACGACGGGCTCGTCGCCGTAGTCGGCGAGCACCGACGAGGAGAACGGCAGCAGCGCGACCAGGCCGAGCAGCACGACGTTCACCGTCGCGACCGGCCGCGACACCCGGCGGAGGCCGTCGAACAGCTCGTGGTGGCCCAGCCACAGCACGCCGATCACCAGGAAGGTGAGGGCGTAGCCGAACAGGGCGGGCAGCAGCGCCCGCAGCGCGCCGAGCAGTTCCGCGTGCCCCAGTCCCTCCGGCACGCGCAGGTCGAGGGCGAGCAGCGTCGCCGCGATGGCGAAGACGCCGTCGGAGAGGGCGAGCACCCGTCCGCCCGACCCCCACGCGCTCTCCTCCGCCACGCGCCGAGCCTGACCGCAGCCCCGCCGATCTTCCACCCGAACCAGCGGCACCCGTGCTCCGCGACGCACCGGGCGCTCCCCAGCGGGGGACGTCTCTCCCGTGGAAGTGGGACGTCCGGTTCCCGTGGACACCGCGTCCGGCCAGGTCCCGCCGGCTCGCGGACCGCAGCCGCGGAGCCGGACCGGCACCGGACCCCGAGGACGCGTGCGCCCGCGCCGAGCCGGGCCGACCGGCACCTTCCCGCACAGGCGCGGCGGGCACCTCCCGCCAACCGGGTTGGCGGGAGGTGCCCTCCACTCTCACCATCCCCGCAGCCGGGACCGCCGCAGGACGGTTCCGGACCGGGGCCGGCCACCCGGCCCGGCGGGTCAGGGGCGTTCGAGGACGGCGGTCATGCCTTGGCCGCCCGCGGCGCAGATGGAGATGAGACCTCGGCCGGAGCCCTTCTCGGCGAGCAGCTTCGCCAGGGTGGCCACGATGCGGCCGCCCGTCGCGGCGAACGGGTGACCCGCCGCCAGCGAGGAGCCCACCACGTTCAGCTTCTCCGGGTCGATCTCGCCCAGCGGCTCGTCGCGGCCCAGCCGCTCCTTGCAGAACTCCGGGTCCTGCCAGGCCTTGAGCGTCGCCAGGACCTGCGAGGCGAACGCCTCGTGCACCTCGTAGAAGTCGAAGTCGCCCAGCGACAGGCCGGTGCGGTCCAGCAGCTGCGGCACCGCGTACGCCGGGGCCATGAGCAGCCCCTCGTCGCCGCTGACGTGGTCCACCGCCGCCGGCACCACGTCACCGAGGTAGGCCAGCACCGGCAGCTTCCGCTGCGCGGCCCACTCCTCGCTGGCCAGCAGGACGGTGGCCGCGCCGTCGGTGAGCGGGGTGGAGTTGCCCGCCGTCATCGTCGCGCCCTCACCGCGGCCGAACACCGGCTTGAGCTTGGCGAGCTTCTCCACCGAGCTGTCCGGGCGCAGGTTCTGGTCGCGGGCCAGGCCCAGGTACGAGGTGAGCAGGTCGTCGAAGAACCCGCGCTCGTAGGCGGCGGCGAGCCGCTGGTGGCTGCGCGCGGCCAGCTCGTCCTGCTCCTCCCGGGTGATGCCCCAGGCCAGCGCGGTCTTGGCCGCGTGCTCGCCCATGGACAGCCCGGTGCGCGGTTCGGCGTTGCGCGGGATCTCCGGCACGACGTGCTGCGGGCGGACACCGGTCAGCGCCTTGAGCCGAGCGGCCGCGGTCTTGGCGTGGTTGGCGCGCAGCAGGACGCGGCGCAGGTCGTCGTTGAGCGCGATCGGCGCGTCGCTGGCCGAGTCGACACCACCGGCGATGCCGACCTCCAGCTGGCCGAGGGCGATCTTGTTGGCCACCGAGACCACGGCTTCCAGCCCGGTCGCGCAGGCCATCTGCACGTCGTGCGCGGGGGTGCGCGGGTCCAGCCCGGAGCCGAGCACGGTCTCGCGGGCGAGGTTGAAGTCGCGGCTGTGCTTGAGCACCGCCCCGGCCACGAACTCGCCGATCCGCTCGCCCTGCAGCCCGAACCGGGCGACCAGCCCGTCCAGCGCAGCGGTGAGCATGTCCTGGTTGGAGGCGCGGGCGTAGGGGCCGCCGGACCGCGCGAACGGGATCCGGTTGCCGCCGATGATCGCGACTCGTCGAGCGGTGGCCATGGCCTGACTCCCTGGTTGCTCCGTCGTTCCCTGGTCAATCTAACCTACCCGCGGGTAGGTTAGACGTCGAGCTACCGGACATCCGTGGGAGTGGCAATGGCCGACCGATACCAGCAGTTCACCTCGTCCGCGCTCGGACGGCAGGTCGTCAAGCGACTCGGCCTGCCCGCGCCGACACCGTTGCGCCGGCACCGGCCGGGCGACCCGGTGGTCGCCGGGCCCGTGCTGCTCGGCGCCGCTCCCGGTTCCCGGCTCGGTGAGGCGATCGAGTCCGTCACCAAGAACGCCCAGGCCCAGGTGCACCGCACGCCCGCCGAGGGTGAGCGCTACGCGGCGCTGGTCTTCGACGCCACCGGCATCCGCAGCAGCGAGCAGCTGCACGAGCTGCACACCTTCTTCAGCCCGACGATCCGGCAGATCGACCGCTGCGGTCGGCTGGTCGTGCTCGGCACCCCGCCGGAGACCGTGTCCGACCCACGGGAGCGGGCCGCGCAGCGCGCCCTGGAGGGCTTCGTCCGCACCGCGGGCAAGGAGCTCAAACGCGGCGCGACCGCCCAGCTGGTCCACGTCGCCGACGGGGCCGAGGGGGCGGTGGAGTCCACGCTGCGGTTCCTGCTGTCGGCCAAGTCCGCCTACGTCTCCGGCCAGGTGGTGCGGATCGGTCCCGCCGAGGTCCCGGACGTGGACTGGGAGAAGCCGCTCCAGGACAAGGTCGCGCTGGTCACCGGCGCCTCCCGGGGCATCGGCGAGGCCATCGCGGAGACCCTGGCGCGCGACGGGGCGCACGTGGTCTGCCTGGACGTGCCCGCGCAGGGCGGGGACCTGGCCCGGGTCGCCAACCGCATCGGCGGGTCGACGCTGCAGCTGGACATCACCGCCGAGGACGCGCCGCAGCGCATCGCGGACCACGTCGCGCAGCGGCACGACGGCGTGGACGTCGTGGTGCACAACGCGGGCATCACCCGCGACAAGACGATCGGCCGGATGTCCCGCCAGCAGTGGGACGCGGTGCTGGCGGTCAACCTGACCTCGCAGGAGCGGATCAACGAGGTCCTGCTCGCGGACGGCTCCCCGCTGCGGCGGGGCGGGCGGATCATCGGGGTGTCGTCGATGAGCGGCATCGCGGGCAACGTCGGGCAGGGCAACTACGCCGCGTCCAAGGCCGGGGTGATCGGGCACGTGCAGGCGTGCGCACCGCTGGCGGCGGAGCGCGGCGCCACGATCAACGCGGTCGCCCCCGGGTTCATCGAGACCAAGATGACCGCGGCGATCCCGCTGTTCGTGCGGGAGGCCGGTCGCCGGATGAACAGCATGACGCAGGGCGGGCTGCCGGTGGACGTGGCGGAGACCATCGCCTGGTACGCCAACCCCGCCTCGGCCGGGGTGAACGGCAACGTCGTCCGCGTCTGCGGCCAGAGCCTGCTCGGTGCCTGACCGGTCGTGAGTGCGCAAGCCGGTTGGAGCCGGTCTCGGCACTCACGACCCCTCCGACGGAACGGAACTGCCCATGCCTGAAGTGAGCACTGCACCATCGCTGTCCGCGCTGTACGCGAAGGCCGTCGTCACCGGGCCGACGCGGCGCGGCGACCGGCTGCCGGACACCGAGTACGTGCGGCGGGACGTCGAGGTCGACCGCGACCACCTCGCCGAGTACGACCGGGTGTGCGGGTTCGGGCTGCGCGACGAGCTGCCGATCACCTACCCGCACGTGCTGTCCTTCGGCCTGTCGGTGCGGCTGATGACCGACCCCGGTTTCCCGTTCCCGCTGGTCGGGCTGGTGCACGTGGCCAACCGCATCCAGCAGGAGCGACCGCTGCGGGTGACCGACGTGCTGACCCAGCGGGTGCGGGTGGCGGACCTGCGCCCGCACCCGAAGGGGACGCAGTTCGACGTCGTCACCGAGACCGAGGTGGACGGCGAGGTGGTGTGGCGGGAGACCAGCACCTACCTGCGCCGCGGCAGGGGGTCCGCCGAGGCCGCCGGGCAGCGCGCGACCGACGAGGCGGGGGAGCCGACCGCGACCTGGCGGGTGCCGGGCGACACCGGGCGGCGCTATGCCGCGGTGTCCGGCGACCGCAACCCGATCCACCTGAACGCGCTGGCGGCCAAGGCGTTCGGCTTCCGCCGGGCGATCGCCCACGGGATGTGGTCGAAGGCCCGCTGCCTCGCGGCGCTCGCCGAGCGCCTGCCGGACCGGTGCACGGTGGACGTCGAGTTCCGCAAGCCGCTGCTGCTGCCCGCCACCGTGGACTTCGCGGCCCAGCGCGAGGGGGCCGGCGTCGCCTTCGCGCTGCGCTCCCGCTCCGGCAAGCCGCACCTGCTCGGCTCGGTCCGCTGACGGCGACGGCGACCGGCACCCGCCCGGTGCCGGTCGCCCCGGGCTCAGGAGCCGGGGGCGTAGGAGCGACCCTCGACGAGGTCGCCGAAGCCCATCCAGACCATGTTCATCAGCCGCATCGCCATGCCGTCGGCGGTGTGCTCGGGGTGCTCGAACCACCACTCGACCAGCGCCTCCCCGGCGCCGACCAGCGCCGTCGCGAACGGCTCGGTCTGCTCCGGCTGCATCGGCTGCGCCGAGCCCGCGGTCGCCCGCGCCAGCAGCGCCGCGATGAGGCTGGTCGCCCGCTCCCGCCACTCGGAGAGCTCGCTGGCGAACGGTTCGCCCTGGGCGTTGGCCCACCGGTGCAGCACCGTCCAGCCCGCCTGGTTGGCCTGCACGTACTCGAAGAACACCCGCAGGCCGCGCCACAGCTGCTCGGCGGGGTTCAGCCCGTCCTCCACCGCGCTGCCGATGGCCTCGATCAACCGCGCGGCCTCGCGGCGGATGCAGGCGACGAACAGCTCGTCCTTGGCCCCGAGGTAGGCGTAGATCATCGGCTTGGAGATGCCCGCGACCTCGGAGATCTCGTCCATCGAGGCGTTGTGGAAGCCGTGCGCGGCGAAGACCTCCACGGCAGCGTCCAGGATCTGCCGTTCACGGACTTCTCGCGGCAGCCGCCGCGACCGGGGACGGCCGTTCTCCTGAACCATGTCACCTCGCACGCTGGTCGGTCCCGGCCAGGCTAGATCACTCCGGCCGTGACAGGCCGCTTGCCTTCGAACCTACTCGAACGTAGTCTTACTCGCGAGTAGGTAAGCGTCGAGGACCTGCCGGTGACCGCTGTCCGCGCTCCGCGCGGCACCCGCTCGGACCACTCCAGCCGCGCACGGTCGGAGGACGAGCGACGCGACCGCAGGCAGGCACTGGGAGGTGGCGAAGATGCCCGAGACCGATCCGATCGCCGCGCTCGGCGAGGTCGACCCGAAGAAGATCGGCGAGGACGAGTTCGTCACGCTGCTGGAGGCCGCCTCCGAGAACGCCGACGGGGCGGACCTCAGTGGCCTGCGCCCGGAGCAGTTCGCCCGGCTGATCTCGCGCGCCTCGGACGCGCAGGTCGAGGCCGTGATGGCCCGCCCGGAGCTGCGTGAACGCATCCTCGACGAGGTGTTCCGCCGGATGGGCGAGCACTACAAGGCGGACAAGGCGGGCAAGACCGAGGCCGTGGTGCGCTGGCGGATCGGCACCAGCGAGGACGACCTGCTGCGCTACGAGTGCGTGCTGGCCGACGGCAAGTGCGTGGTCAGCAAGGACCCGCAGCGCGAGCCCCGGGTGACCATCACCGTCACGCCGGTCGAGTTCCTCAAGCTGGCCTCCAGCAACGCCTCCGCCCCGATGCTGTTCATGAAGGGCAAGCTCAAGGTGGCCGGCGACCTCGGCTTCGCCGCCGGGCTCACCAAGCTCTTCCAGATCCCCAAGGCCTGAGCCCCGGGCACTGGCCCGGCGGCTCCGGCGGTTCGACCGAACGGAACTGTCACAGCACTCGTTCTGCGCGCGCGGGACGAGACGACCTCGCAGAGGAACGGACGACGATGACTTTTTCCCTGGAGCTGAGCGAGGAGCAGCAGGAGCTGCGGGACTGGGTGCACGGCTTCGCCGAGCAGACCATCCGCCCGGCCGCGCGCGAGTGGGACGAGCGCGAGGAGACGCCCTGGCCGATCATCCAGGAGGCCGCCAAGATCGGCCTCTACGGCTTCGAGACCCTGGCCACGCTCTGGGCCGACGACACCGGGCTGTCGCTGCCGATCGTCAACGAGGAGCTGTTCTGGGGCGACGGCGGCATCGGCATGGCGATCTTCGGCACCACCCTCGCGGTGGCCGGGATCTTCGCCGCGGGCACCCCGGACCAGCTGGCCGAGTGGGTGCCGCAGTGCTACGGCGACGCCGACGACCCGAAGGTGGCGGCGTTCTGCTCCTCGGAGCCGGGCGCCGGTTCGGACGTCTCCGCGATGCGCACCCGCGCGGTCTACGACGAGGCCAAGGACGAGTGGGTGCTCAACGGCCAGAAGGCGTGGGCCACCAACGGCGGCATCGCCAACGTGCACGTGGTGCAGGCGGTGGTGGACCCCGAGCTGGGCTCGCGCGGCCAGGCCGCGTTCGTGGTCCCGCCGGGCACCAAGGGCCTGAGCTCGCCCAGCAAGATCAAGAAGCACGGCCTGCGCGCCTCGCACACCGCGGACGTGTTCCTGGACGACGTGCGCGTCCCCGGCCGCTGCCTGCTGGGCGGCAAGGAGAAGCTGGACGAGCGCCTGGCCCGGTCCCGCGAGGGCGGCAAGGCCAGCGCGCAGGCGGCGATGAAGACCTTCGAGCTCTCCCGCCCGACGGTCGGCGCGCAGGCCATCGGCATCGCGCGGGCGGCCTACGAGACCGCGCTGGAGTACGCGCAGCAGCGCGAGACCTTCGGTCGGCCGATCATCGACAACCAGTCGATCGCCTTCACCCTGGCCGACATGCGGATGGAGATCGACGCCGCCCGGCTGCTGGTGTGGCGGGCCGCGTGGCTGGGCCGCAACGGTGGCTTCACCGCCGGTGAGGGCTCGATGTCCAAGCTCAAGGCGGGCCGGGTGGCCACCTGGGTGACCGAGCGGGCCATCCAGATCCTCGGCGGCAACGGCTACACCCGCGAGTTCCCGGTGGAGCGGATGCACCGCGACGCCAAGATCTACGACATCTTCGAAGGCACCGAGCAGATCCAGCAATTGGTCGTGGCCAGGGCCATTTCAGGCCGCCACATCGCCTGAGCCGTACCCCTCTGTTCCGTCTATGTTCCGTCCGGCACGACCCGCCGGACGGAACATGCGGGCGTCGATCGCCTGGCGTGCCCGCTCATGCGCGGACGGGAGCATGTGCGCGTAGATACGGAGAGTGAAGCCCGGATCGTGGTGCCCGAGGATCTCGGCCAGGTCCTTGATGTTCACGCCGTCGGCGAGGGTCACGCTCGCGTAGTAGTGCCGGAGCGCGTGCATGCCGGACTTCCGGTCCGTTACGTATCGTTTCCGGCCCCGGTTGTCCTTCACCGGCGGCGGGATGACCCCGGCCTTGACCAAGGCTGGCTTCCACACCAGCTCGTCGTAGCTGCGTGCCTTGATGTGCTGATCGTCGGTCCAGCGGAACAACAGGTTGACGGTGCGGAGCTTGCCGTCTGGCTTCTCCCAGGGCAGCGAGTAGGGCCGCGGCGGGTACTTCGTCACGTGGACGCGGACCGCTTGCGCTGCCCACGCTGGCATCGGGACGATGCGCTCGCGGTCGTTCTTCGGCAGCGCGAACACGAAGTGCTTGCCGAGCTTCTTGACCTGCCGCCGCACCCTGATGACCTGTTCGTCGAAGTCGAAGTCCTTAGCGGCGCATTGCTGATCGACCTCGACATGAACAACTGCCGACTTGCGTCGACGAATTTTTCTGAGGCGCATCTCGCCAGGGCCTCTTTTGTCGGGACAGAATTCATGAAGCCCACGTCATTCAAGAAGGCCACATTCGACTTCGGCGCCCCTTTTGACTACTCAACATTCGCCGAAGAAGTTGCATTCGACGATGCTAAGTTCAACGGCCGCGCCGGGTTCGCCAGAGTCAAGTTTCTTGATCACGCCGACTTCGATCGCGTACACTTCTCAAGCAGTTTCGACCTCGAATCCTCATTCTTCCACACGGGAATCTCCTGCGAATCGGCAAAATTCGACAAACGCGGGCGACTAGCTCTAAACAAAACCCAATTCGGCGGGTACGCATGGTTTGAGGACGTGGAAATTTCCGCCGCCTCTGCAGAGACAAAGGGCGCGAGAGTACGGATAGACGTTCCGGACGATGCCAAGCGAGATCGCATCTGGCTACTAGGTTGGTCTGTACGTGAACCAGAGACTCCCGACAACGGAAAGATATCGAACAGAGAAGGGATCTGGGGATATCTGGACTCCGAGCCTCTACCCGACTAGCGCCACGAGGCGGCTTCTACTGCTGACGGCCGGCAAGCATCCGCCACTTGGGAAGTGTAATTAGCGCCAGTGTGGAATCGAACGCCGCCCTGTAGTAGACGATCGAGTCGTCGATCGGCCCAGGCACCGCCCCGACCCATTCGCCGAAGACCACTTGGCCATCATCGCCACGGCCGGTTATTTTGACTGGCGTCTTCTTGATCTCAACACGATAACCGCTGACGCCAGTGCGATTGCGGGTGACACGATCGATATGAGACTCTGCCAGGTAGTCAGCGTTCATCCTCTCCACAGGAGCTTGCTGGGCCCTCCGAGCTCATTTCGCTCGACCAGTCGAACTACAGGCCATCTTCGAGCCAGGTTTCGTCCGAGAAGTCTCCGTCGTCTTCTGCCCATGTCGGAGTGCTCGGGCGCTGGGTGTCAGCTGGTTGTGGTGGTTCTTCGTCGGTGGAGTCGGTGTTGATGAATTGGGAGACAGCGGAGAACAGGTCGACCATGTGGTCGTTGGTCGACATCTGTTCGACGAGTGTCTGCGGTGTGATTGTTCCGTCGAGGTAGTCGCGGATGGTCGACGATTCCACGCGGTCGAGCGCGTCGGGTTTCCCTGCCTTTTGCAGGTAGTCGTGGATCCCTGTATACCCGTGCTGTTTAAGAAGTTCGTCGTATCGCGCTGCAGGGTTGGTTCGTTCTGCCTGGTGCGCAGAATCAACGATCCCGTCAATGCCCCGTAGGATTTCGTTGATTCGCTCGGAAGGCTGGAGATCGCTCATGGTCTGTGTCCTCGTCAGTACGGGTTTTCCGGTCCGCCGTAAGGGCTTCCGACTCGCAGGCCCTTGGTAACGCCGGGTGCCTTGACCTTGACCTCACTGCTGATCTGCCAAGCCTCAATGGCTTTGGGGATATCTCCAATCAGTGTCTTGATGGTGTCGTAGATCAGGTAAACAGCCCATGCTCCCGTCGTGATGACTTCGGCGATGATGCCGGCTGCTGCTGCACCGAACGGGCCCGCAACCGCCCCGCCGGCCAGTGTGGCGAGCCCGCCAACACCGACGATCAGAATCGCTCCGACGACTGCGTTGGAGAGATCATTCAGCCGGGAAACCAGCAAGCCGCACAAGTCTTCTAGGCCCTTGATCGTCCTGGAAATGATCTCCCGGAGGTCGACCAGGGCTTGGCACACCTTCTCGATTTCGCCGTGCCGCAATCCCATGTAGTGCACGAAGGCTTCCGCTGCGTTCCCGCCCCAGCCCTCGCGTAGTCGTAGGGTGTCCTGAAACGCTGCGTCCTGGACCGCTGATAGGGCTTGTGCGCTAGATCCCACCGCGTCGCGGAGCCGGTATACGCAGGTCCAGTCGCCGACGATCAGGTCTTGGAGGTCTGCCGCGAGGTTGCGGCCGGTAAGTTTTTGGAGCAGGTCGTTGACTGGGCCCGTGATCCAGTTGGCATTTTCCTGCACGATCTTCCCGACCGCGTCGGTAGGTGCCTCGGGCGGTTTGAGATAGGTTCCGACATCGAGCGTGTGCGTGAATTGAGGCATGAGGGTTGGCTTTCTAGCGCGGGGCTCCGGGGTACGTCTGGTCAAGCTGGCTGGCCTGGTCCTGGTCAGTTGACTCGTACCTGTTCGCGGCCATTTCCAACTGTCCGGAGGTTGCCTGGTAGCAGCTGGTCACATCGTTGATCAGATGATTCAGCACGTCGATTGGCGGTGTCAGGTATTTTGCGATGTCTGACAAGGCGATCCCGCCGTATGTGTTGACGAACTCGTCGCGGTGCTGAAGAAGGTACTTCCGAATCTCGTTGGTGTCGTTGCCGTACTGATACAGTAAGTCCGAGAAGGACTGGATGCTGGGCGGGTCTGCGTGAAATCCCGTCACCTCTGGCCTCCCTCGAATTCAGGGTTATATCGTCTTGTGGTCACGAGAATATGTTCATGTAGAGGTCTGCAAGCTGCCTCAGTAGAAAGACGACCAGCGCCAAGAATAGGAATACCGCAAGTGCAATCAGTACGGGCCAGCCTGGTGTGTTGCGTAGGTATCTACGTCCCAGGAAACCCGGTAGCAACCTTCGGCGTTGTGCAGCCGTTTTGTCCCGATGCTGGGTATAGCGCCCTGTAGGCTTGGCGTTTTCTGGCTGGTCGAATGGGATCAGTTCATCGTCCGAGCCCGGTTCCTCGGAAACTCCGTCGTTGTCGTCGCGCGGAGGTGGCGCGTCGGTGTCCCTTGACATGTTGTCCTCCGAGTTCCGTCAACGGCTCGGCCAACGGCAGCTTCTTGCTTGATCGTTCTCCGCCGCATGGTAACCGTGGAGTCCGCGAACTGACGGCGGTTCAGCCGGGTTCGGCTTGCCAGGCGGGAGCGCCTCGAATACCCGACGCGGGGTCTCTGCCTGCTGGTTTGACGTTGACTAGACCATCTGAGTGAGACTTCCTTCACCGTCCCGGTTCCGCAGTCATCTGCGCCTGGCGTCGATATGCTGCCGTTCGGCCGGTCGGCCCAAAGTGTCCAATGTGGAACGGCGTAGGGGTCTGGGGTGGAGTGCAGTTTTTGGGAGTTCGGGGCGATCGTGCGGCACGAGAAGGCTCGGCACGAGGCGGGTCTGGTCTCCGCAGCGGAAGCGCAGCGCAAGTTCGACATTCCGGTGTTCGTGTTCGCGCGCAACAGCGGGCTTACCCAGCCTGAGGATCCGCAGGCGACGCTGCAAGCGGCCACGGACGGGGCGCGGGCCAGTGGTTGGATCGGCCGCAACGGCCAGCTCAACGACCAGTGGTACGAGATCGTGTCGGCCCTGGTCTACGGCCGGTCCTTCGGCTACCTCTACCTGGCGGCTCCCGACGAGGACGAGACGCGGGTGATGGTGACCGCCACCCCGGGGTTGGCGTTCCGGCTGATGTTCCGCGGTGACCGGGTGTGGATTGACGAGATCCGCCGCGACGCCGCCGAGCAGGCCCTGGCGGCCTGCCTGCCGGATGTCGGCCCCGCCGCGGGACGTGGCGTGCGGCTGCCGACGGCCGTGTTGGAAGCGGCAGGGGACGAAGCGGAGAACCACCAGGCTGACCAGGGCGACTGGATCGCCTACGAGCTCGGCCAGGCCGGTATCCCGGCCGCAGACGCCAAGATGGCCGGTACGCTGTCGAAGCTCGGTGATCGGGTGACTGGGCATTTCAACATCGGGATCCGCGAGCCCAACGGAACGCCCCGCCTGGCGCCGTGGGCGATCACGGTGCATCACAGCCCGTCCGGTCGAGTTGCCCGGATTCCGCAGCCGCCGCTCGGGGAGCAGACCCTGCTCACCCCGGCCAGCAACAGCACGGTGGCCACGGCGCTTCGGTCCTACCGCGATGAGCTGCTGAGGGACTTGTGAGGTGCGGCGATATGAGTAGTTCCGCTCAATTTTCGCCACCGGGCCGACAGCCTGTGCCAGGATCACGCCCGGGCTGCTGGAACGACAAGGGGAGATCAAGCAGTGAGTGAGACGGCCAGTGTCAACGGTCGCACATCGATTCGTGTCGACCTCGACCGTGCGCCCGAGCTCCTCGCCGAGCTCGACCGCGTCCGGGAGAAGTACGTGAAAGCGCGGGATGTCGCGACCCAGCTGGCGACCATCATGCCGCCGTTCGGTGATGACGTGACCGTTGAGGTTTTCAAGAAGCTCGGGGAACGTGCGCAGGGCGGCGAGGGCAGCCTGTACGACAGCGCCCAGGGCAAGATCGACTGGATCGACGGCTTCAAGGCCGCTGTGCAGAAGGCGCTCGACGAGCACAAGCGCATCGACGACGAGAACCGGATGGCATGACCGTGCACACCACCCGCACCACCCTGATCATCGCAACCAGCGCCATCACCCTCGGGCTCGCTGGGTGCGCAACCCCGGGAACACCAGAACCCACCCCAAGACCAGAGACCAGCACTGCGGCCAACGACCCGTTCAACATCGATCAACCCAAGAACCTCGCGGCTGTATCCGCCCCCTGCCAGCTGTTGAGCCAGAACCAGCTCCAGGAGTTGAGCGCAGGTCAAGCTGAGCCGGGCGAGTCTGAATGGGGTCAAGAAAACTGCAGGTGGAGCAACCAGCTGTTCGCCGTCAACATCTCTCCCGACACGGTGCAGGGACAGGGAATCAGCTGGATGGCGAAGACCGCCGGGGACAACGGGAAACCGGACGCGAACGTCAACGGCTACCCGGCGGTCCACTACGCGGAGACCCGGGGTTCATGCGCAACGATCGTCGGCACTTCCGACACGGAAACATTCCTGGTCAACTACCAGATCGGCTCCGAGGGACGCGGGAATCCGGAGTACGAGAACCCGTGCGGGATGGCAGACAAGATCGCGGGGATGGTGCTGGAGAACCTGCCTCCGGCGTGAGGTGGGGAGACTGAGGGGATCTGATGGAGCTGTTCGGCTGGTTGTTCGGTACCCGAGAGGTGCAGGGCCAGGCACAGATGGCGTTCGACCATCCGAAGATCTACGGCGAGGTCGAGTCCGGGCCGGGGGTGGCCGCGGCGTCGCGGGCGGCGGCGAACTGGCGGGAGCAGGTCAGCGCCACGTTCGGCGAGGCTGACGCTGATCTGGACCAGGTGCTGAAGAAGTTCGACGTCGTCATGGAAGGCGCAGCCGGGGAGCAGGCCAAGACCGCGGTGACGCCGCTGGCGCAGGACACCCGGCAGTCGGTCGAGGTCGCCGCTCAGGTCGGGGCTGTGATCGAGCAGCAGGCCCAGGGCTCGGCGGACTTCAAGCACAAGTTTCCGCCGCCGCACCAGGTGCCGCCGGACAACATTGGCTGGATGGACTACGTCAACCCGATCTCCTACGGGACCAAGACCGGCGTGCGGGCAGCGCACGAGGAGATCCACGCCAAGGTCGACACCCAGGCCAGGGAGCAGTACACGGCCTACACGCAGGACAGCAACGGCCGGGTCAACACGGTGCAGCATTTCGCGCCGCCTCCGAGGTTCGACGCCGACGTCACGCCGGCGGCCACCACACCTGTGAGCAAGGTCGACCAGCCCAGCACCGGCTACACCTCGACCAGCACCATGCCCAGCGGTCAGTCGCAGGTGTCGCACGCCTCGAGCACCCCGTCGCCGTCCACGCCGACCCCGACAGGGCATTCACCGGTGAACCCGGTGTCGCCGACCCCGGCAGCTCCGGCCGAGTCCGGTTCGGCGTGGGCAACTCCGCCAGCAGCCGGTGGTGCTCCGTTGCCGGGCACCGCGGTCCCGACCCCCGCGCCCGCTGGCGGGGGCCTGGTCGGTGGAGCCGTGATCCCGCCGAGCGGCTCGGGCACCGGCACGCCAGCACCGGGAACCGGCGGCCGAACCGGCACCGGCGTGGGAACCGGCACGGGACGGGGTGTCACGCCCGGGCCCGGTGCCGGTGTTCGCGGCGGCCCCGGGGCTGGTGTGCTTGGCGGTGGCGGACGGTCCGGCACCGGCGTGCCCGGCACCACCGGTAGTGCCACCGCTGCCGGTGGCAGCGCGGCGCGCGGCGGCCCGGGCGGGCCCGGCGGCGTGGCCGGTGCGGCCGGGCGCGGCCGGGGCGAGGGCGAGGAGGACAAGGACCACGAGAACAAGTACGTCGAGGAGAACTCCGAGCTGTTCGAGGACCTCGGCCTGCCCAAGACCGCGCCGCCGGTGTTCGGCGACTGGGGCAACGACCCCGGCCTGCCGCCTCGACCGCCGGAAAGGAAGTAGCACCACCTGCTCCATCTCCTTGCTGCTGGCCGCGGGATTCTCAGCTCCCCCTCCGAGAATCTCGCGGCCAGCTCCTTGTTCAGCTGGGCGGGGGCACGATCCGGACGCGACCGGTCCGTGCTTCCTCCCCGCACCACGCACACACCTGCCGATCGTCCTTCTCCGCGATCTCGTCCGGCGGCAGCAGCACCCCGCTTGCGGGATCACCTGATCGACATGGCGCGCAGCGCGGCCGAGCCCAACTGGTTGTCCAGCGGCGCATCGGGAATCCGCCGTGAGTTGACGACGCTGATCGAGTTCGAGCGCACGGCGACCCACATCGTCGAAGTCGCCCCGATGATCGTCCCTGGCCTACTTCAGACCGCTGACTACGCCCGCACCATCATGTCCGGAATGCCCTCGGCCGAGCTGGAAACGCACGTCACCATGCGCGTAGGACGACGCGACGTGCTCACACGCAGAAAGCCGGTCAGCTTCGAGGCGTTCGTGGCCGAGCACGTGCTGCACATGCCGATCGGTGGCGCCGAGGTGATGGCGGACCAGCTTCACCACATGGCGAAAATGGCAGAGCTGCCCAACGTGACACTCCGGGTGGTCCCGTCCCAGCTGCAGGGCTGGCACCTGGCCCTCGAAGGCGCCTTCATCCTGTTCGAGTTCCCGAAGGCGTCCCCGATCGTCAACCTGGAGCACTACCGATCGTCCGCATTCCTCTACGACGAGGGCGACGTGGCCGACTACGCACAGGCAGTGGATAGCCTTCGAGAGGCAGCGATGAGCCCCGCGGACTCACAGCGGCTCATCGCCACGTGCGTAGATGAAATGGAGGGCTTCAATGACGGTACCCCCCACCGGGTGGCGCAAGTCTAGCCGGTCAGGCCAGCAGTCCGCTTGCGTCGAGGTCGGCCGTGTCGGCGACGGCGCCGCAGTCCGGGACACCAAGGACCGGGCGGCGGGCTACTTCACCGCGACTGCTGACCAGTGGTCGGCGTTCCTCACCGCGGTGAAGGCGGACAAGTTCAACGTCTGAGCTAGCACGACACGAAACCACAGTGCCCGCCTGGTGCTGGTACCACCAGGCGGGCGCTGCTGTCCGTGCGGATCTTTTCGCGCGCTGCTCCACAATCGAGCTTGCCAGATGTTCCCTGGTCAAACCCCGAAAGCCGGAGTATGCGCTTTGGCGCGGAACACGCTCGACTGTCATGAGCAATGAACGATGAAAACCTGGACCTGGCCCAGGTGTCCTCGCGCAAGAGCAGCCGCAGCAAAGGCGGCGCTAACAACTGCGTCGAAGTGGGGCTTGCGACCGAGGTGGTTGGGGTTCGCGACACCAAAGACCGCGATGGCGGAACCCTGGTGTTCGACCGCTCCACGTGGGAGGCCTTCCTCCCCAGCCTCAAGGCCGGCCACTTCGACCTCTGACGCGAGTCAGTACAGCGCCCCATCCCGGAGCTGATCCGAGGTGGGGCGCTGTCGTTACGGCGAGTGATCGCTACCTCGCGGCAGATCCGCAGCCGGGTTGATGGTCTTGGTCCTAGCCCTGTTCCGTCTCTGTTCCGTCGCAGGCTCCCTCACGTCCAATGACGACCAACTACGGCAAACGTAATTTTGGCTGTTCAGAAGCCCAATCCGGGATCTTGCCGCAGGTGGCGGTGTTCCGGTCCCAAGATCTACGACATCTTCGAGGGCACCGAGCAGATCCAGCAGCTCGTGGTGGTCCGCGCCATCTCCGGCCGCCACATCGCCTGAGACGGGTGGTCCCCGCTGCCGGCGCACCGCGTCGGCAGCGGGGCCGTTCGCCGACGGCGCGATCAGCCGGTGTTCGAGGAATTCCTCGCGGCGTACCGCTGCACGGCCCCCGCCAGCGCGCCGGAGGGCTCCGGTGCCGCACACCCGGTGCTGGAGCCGCTGTCCCGCCGGCTCGGCGGCAGCACCTTCGCCGGGGGCTCGTACCGGGTGCGCACCCCGGACAGCGCGCGACGTGGACGGCCACGTCGAGACCGCCTTCCCCGAGCCGGCGGGGCGCGTGGCCTGCTCCGGCTCCGACCGGCTCGGCCGGCAGTGGGCACGGGCCACCGCGACCGGCACTGCCGACGACCGGCACGTGCTGCTGCTCAACCCGAGCACCGCTGAGGTGAGCCCCAACGCCCCGGGCCGGGGGAACCCCAGCCCGGTCCCGCCGGCGTTCGACGAGTGCGTGACGAACCGGTCCCGATCCCCTCGGGGGGCCGAACGCCTGGGACGACTGGTGACGCAGGAGCTGCCGGCCGTCTGGGGAACCCGCAGCCGGCTCCTCTCCCGGCTGCGGTGGCGCGACCCACCCCCTCCCGGTCGCGTGTCACCCCGACGGACCCCCGATCTCGGCGCACTGCGGGAGTGGCGATCGCCACGGTGCGGAATTGCACAAAGGGCGCACAGGTTGACGTGGTGCGGGGCACGATTCCTTGGGCCCTCGCACAGTCCAGGACTGGGCAGGTGCACCATTGTCGTTCGTCCGAACGGATGAACGTCGACGCGGACCGCATCACTCGCGGTGCAGGTGCGCGTCACACACGGCGCAGCGTCGGGCCGTCGAGCTGGTGGCCCAGCTGTGCCGAGCGAGCTCCGCGGGGAGGGCTCGGGACAGGGCGAGGTGAGCAGCGTGCTGCTGACCGCCCGGCCGCAGCTTCGAGAGTGAACGGGAGGGCGAAGCGGTGAAGAAGACCACCCCTGACCTGGAGACACCCATCTTCCGGGAACTGCACGAAGAACTCGGTGAGCTGCCCGAGATCGACGTCCACGACTTCGACGAGCACGCGTTCGACTTCCTGCGCGAGTACGTCTCGGTGACCGAGGAGGAGAAGGCGGAGGAGCAGTCCGAACCGGTCGCGGCGTCGTCCAGCTCCGGTTCCCGCCGCGGTGGCCGCCGCCGCAAGGACGACTGACACCACCAGACTTCGCGACACGGCCTGCGCACCTCGTCCGGCGAGGCGCGCAGGCCGTTCGCTGTCAGTGCCCCCTGTCACGATGGCGCGCATGGCGACGTGGCAGGAGTTCGCGGAGAGCGCACCGGAGCTGGCCGAGCGGGTCCGGGCGCGGTTGGCGGCCCACCAGCACCACGTGCTGGCCACGCTGCGGCGGGACGGGGCGCCGCGGGTCAGCGGCACGGAGGTGAGCTGGCGCGGGCCCGACCTGGTGCTGGGGTCCATGCCGGGAGCGCGGAAGGCCCTGGACCTGCGGCGGGACGGCCGGTTCGCGCTGCACGCCAACCCCGGGTCCGCCGAGGACCTGATCGGCGGGGTGGACGCGAAGCTGGCGGGGCGCGCGGTCGAGGTCACCGGCGAGGAGCACCGGGCGTGGGTCGAGGAGGCCGGCCCGCCGTCCCCGGACTCGCACCTGTTCCGCCTGGACCTGACCGAGGTCACCACCACCGGCGTCGCGGCGGACCAGACCCACCTGGTGATCACGCACTGGACCCCGGAACGGGGCGTGCGGACCTTCCAGCGCGCCTGACGGCACGCCGAGGAGCGCTCCGGGACGGCCCCGGAGCGCTCCTCGGCAGCTCGCTCAGTAGGTGATCGCCATGGCCGGGTTGGCCAGCAGCGCGCCGACGTCGGCTAGGAACTGGGAGCCCTGCTGGCCGTCCACCACCCGGTGGTCGAAGCTCAGCGCCAGCTGGCACACCTTGCGGGGCACCACCTGGCCGTCCACCACCCACGGCATGTCGCGGATCGCGCCGAGGGCGAGGATCGCCGACTCGCCCGGGTTGAGGATCGGCGTCCCGGTGTCCACGCCGAACACGCCCACGTTGGTGATCGTGAACGTGCCGCCCACCATGTCCGCCGGGGGCGTCTTGCCCTCCCGGGCGGTGGCGGTGAGCTGCTCCAGCGCCTGCGCCAGCTCCTTCAGCGACATCCGGTCGGCGTCGCGGACCTTCGGCACCACCAGGCCGCGCGGCGTGGCCGCCGCGATGCCCAGGTGCACGTAGTCCTTGTAGACGATCTCGCCGGCCTCCTCGTCCCAGGTGGCGTTGACGTCCGGGGTCCGGCGGACCGCCAGGCACACCGCCTTCGCCGCGAACGCCAGCGGGGTGACCTTGACGTCGCGGAACTCCGGGTGCGCCTTGAGCTCCTCGCGCAGCTCCACCATCGGCGTGACGTCGACGGTGAGGAACTCGGTGACGTGCGGCGCGGTGAACGCGCTGTCCACCATCGCCTGCGCGGTCGCCTTGCGCACGCCCTTGATCGGCACCCGGCGCTCGCGCGCACCGGGCTCGGTCCGGGGCGGCCCGGCCGTCGCCGCACCCGCCGCGGCCTCCACGTCCTCGCGGGTGATCACCCCGCCCGAGCCGGACCCGGCGAGGCTGCGCAGGTCCACACCGAGGTCCTTGGCCAGCTTGCGCACCGGCGGCTTGGCCAGCGGGACGTACCCGCCCGCCGCGGGCTCCGCGGGCCTCGGGGCCGGCGCCGTCGGGGCCGCTGCCGGGGCGGCCGGCGTCTTCTCGACGACGGTCGCCGCGGCCTTGCGGGGCCGGCGCTTCGCCGTCGTCGTGCGGGGCCCGTAGCCGACGAGCGTGGCGATGCGGCCGTTGGACTCCTCACCGATCGTGCCGCCCGCCTCGGCGGACGCGGCCTTCTCCGCCGCCCCGTCGGAGAAGGCTCCGACCGTGTCGATCGTGACGATCGGCGTCCCGACCTCGACGGTCTGCCCCGGCTCGACGAGCAGCTCCTGGACGGTGCCCGCCCACGGGCAGGGCAGCTCCACCGCGGCCTTCGCGGTCTCGATCTCCACGATCACCTGGTTGACGGTGACCTCGTCCCCGGGCTGGACGCGCCAGCCCAGGACCTCCGCCTCGGTCAGCCCCTCCCCGACGTCGGGCAGCGGGAACTGCTTGGTGGCCATCGAAACGACTCCCCTCGTCCCCGAGCGGCTCGGAGCCGCTCGGCCCGCCTCCGCGCAGCGACCGCCCGGCAGGTCGCCCGGCGTCCGTCGTCCGGGGTCCGCTGCGGGACCGCTCGCGCGGGGCGGGTCGGTCGGAAAACCCTCAGTACTCCAGCGAGCGGTCCACGGCGTCGAGCACGCGGTCGAGGTCGGGCAGGTAGCCCTCCTCCAGCTTGCTCGGCGGGTACGGGGTGTCGAAGCCCGTCACCCGCAGCACCGGGGCCTCCAGCGAGTAGAAGCACTCCTGCTGCACCCGGGTGGCGATCTCCGAGGTGATCGACGACTCCGCGGGTGCCTCGCTGACCAGCACCAACCGGCCGGTGCGGCGCACCGACTCGAACACCGGCCCCAGGTCCAGCGGGGACAGCGTGCGCAGGTCGACGACCTCCAGCTCGGTGCCGTCCTCGGCGGCGGCGGTCGCCGCGTCCAGGCAGGTGCGCACCATCGGGCCGTAGGCGGCCACGGTGACCGCGGACCCCGGCCGCACCACGCGCGAGCGGAACAGCGGCGCCGGGGTGGTGGTCGGGTCGAGCTCGGCCTTCTCGTAGTAGCGGCGCTTCGGCTCGAAGAACAGCACCGGGTCGTCGCACTCGATGGCCTGCTGGAGCATCCAGTAGGCGTCCACCGGGTTCGAGCAGGACACCACCTTCAGCCCACCGACGTGCGCGAACAGCGACTCCGGCGACTCCGAGTGGTGCTCCACGGCCCCGATGCCGCCGCCGAAGGGCACCCGCACCACGACCGGCACCTTGACCGTGCCCTGGCTGCGGAAGCGCAGCTTGGCCAGCTGGGAGACGATCTGGTCGAAGCCGGGGAAGATGAACCCGTCGAACTGGATCTCGCACACCGGGCGGAAGCCGCGGATGGCCAGGCCGACGGCGGTGCCGATGATGCCGGACTCGGCCAGCGGCGTGTCCAGCACGCGGTGCTCCCCGAAGTCCTTCTGCAGGCCGTCGGTGATCCGGAAGACGCCACCGAGCTTGCCCACGTCCTCGCCCATCACGAGGACCTTCGGGTCGCGCTCGAGCGCGGCGCGCAGGCCCAGGTTGAGGGCCTTGGCCATGGTGACGGTCTGGGTGCCGGCCGTGGCGGTCGGGCGTTCCAATGCGGGCGCGGCCATCAGCGCACACCTCCTGCCATCGCGTCGTCGGCGAACCCGGCCAGGTACTGCAGGTACTCCTCGCGCTGGGCGGCCAGCTGCGGGGTCTCCTCGGCGTAGACCTCGGAGAAGATGCGCTCCGGTGGTGGCTCGGGGATGGCGAAGCAGAAGTCGCGGAACCGGGCGGCCAGCTCGTCGGCCTCGGCCTGGACGCCGTCGAAGAAGTCCTGCTCGACGCCGTGGTCGCGGACCAGGTGCACCCGCAGCCGCTCGATCGGGTCCTTGAGCTTCCAGGCCTCCTGCTCGTCGGCCAGCCGGTAGCGGGTCGGGTCGTCGGAGGTGGTGTGCGCGTCCATGCGGTAGGTGAACGCCTCGACGAGCACCGGCCCGTTGCCGTGCCGGCACTCGTCCAGCGCCCACCGGCTCACCGCCAGGCTGGCGAGCACGTCGTTGCCGTCCACCCGGATGCCGGGGAAGCCGTAGCCGCTGGCGCGCTGGTACAGCGGGACGCGGGTCTGCCGCTCCAGCGGCTCGGAGATCGCCCACTGGTTGTTCTGGCAGAAGAACACCACCGGGGCGTCGTAGACCGCGGACCACACCATGGCCTCGTGCACGTCGCCCTGGCTGGTGGCGCCGTCGCCGAAGAAGACCATGGTGGCTTCGCCGTCCTGGTCGCCGACCTTGCCCTCGAAGCGCTGGCCCATCGCGTAGCCGGTGGCGTTCAGGCACTGGTTGCCGATGACGATGGTGTAGAGGTGGAACCGCTTCTTGATCGGGTCCCAGCTGCCGTGGTCGGTGCCGCGGAAGATGCCCAGCAGCTCGGTGGGGTCGATGCCGCGGCACCAGGCGATGCCGTGCTCGCGGTAGCTGGGGAAGGCCATGTCCTGCGGCTTCAGCGCCCGACCCGCCCCGATCTGGGCGGCTTCCTGGCCGAGCAGCGGGACCCAGATGCCCAGCTGGCCCTGCCGCTGCAGCGCGTTGCCCTCGCGGTCGACGCGGCGGACCAGCACCATGTCGCGGTACAGGTCGCGCAGCTGCGCGGTGGAGACGTCCAGTTCGAAGTCCGGGTGCTCGACCCGCTGACCTTCCGGGGTGAGGAGCTGGACCAGATCAGCTCCACCTTCGCTCGTCGCGCGCAAACCGGCGATCACCTGCTCCCGTGTGGGTTTCGCTGCGGTAGCGGCAGGGGGGCCGGCGGTGCCTTCGGTCTTCGGTCGCGTCCATTGCTCGGGGGACATGCGTGATCTCCTCGTGTCGCGCCGACCACGTCGCTTGTGGCGCCGTGACCGGTAGCCCGGTCGCGACCACCGGCGACCTGGTGGGTCCCCGGATCGCACGGCCAGGGCGGTTGGATCGCTCACCGCCATCCTGGCATGGAACCCGCCCTCATCGTGAGCCCTGCCACAGGGGTTCGGCACGGCCACGGCACGGCCCGCCTGCACCCGCCGGATCACCGTAGTTCGGCCTTGATCGGGCCAAAACCGCAGGTCATCGAACCAACGGAGGTCCGATTGACGCGTCCTGGACCATCGCAGTGCCGATAGTGCGCGGATCCTTCAGGTTCTGTGAACGGCTTGTTACCTTGACCCGAACCTGCTCCTGTCGACGGAGGGCGAGCGCAGTGGGCGGTTCCGAGGCACGACGTCGCAGCGCACCGCGCGGTGGCGGCGACGAGCCGACGGCCGAGGACCTCGCCGAGCTCGCCCGCATCGTCCGGACGCTCGGCGACGCGCTGACCCGGGCCGAGCGCGACACGATGGAGGCGTGGGCGAGTACGCGAACCTCCTGACCGTGCCGGACGAGCTCGCGCTGCTGCTGCACAAGCCCAGCGGGACCTCCTTCGTCGGCGCGAGCCCCGGTGCCGCCACCGCGGCGGCCGAGGTCGGCGAGCTCGTGCTGCACGGCCGGTTGGCGTTGCGCGGCACCGCGGTCCAGCTGCGCGACGCCTCCTCCAGCGGCCTCCCGTGGCTGGACCAGCTGATGGCGCAGCTCCAGCGGGTGGCCGGGCGGGACGACCGCCCGGTGCAGCTCGGCTGGTGGCTGCCGCTGCGCTCCGGCGCCTTCGCCACGCACCGGTCGGTGCTGGTCGAGCGCGGGGTGCTGCGGCTGGAGCGGCGGAAGTTCCTCGGCGTGCTGCCCGACGACCGCTACCACCCGGACCGCGCGACCCGCGACGCGCTGCTGGCGGAGCTGCACGGCCTGGCGCAGGGGGAGCTGCCGGTCGACGGGCGGCGGGCGCTGCTGGGCGCGCTGGTGCACCGCAGCGGCCTGGACCACGCGCTGAACCTCGACCGCGCCGAGCGCGCCCGGCTGCGCGCGCTCGCCGACCGCGCGGACCTCGACGACCACGTCGGCTCCGCGGTGCTGGCGGCCGAGCTGGCCATGGCGGTGACCCCGAACGCGATCGTGCTCGCCGACCACTGACCGCCCCGGTTCGGCCGAACCTGGTCCGCCGCACGGTTCGCCGCTGGCAGACTGTGCGCCATGACGCCGCTGACCCTGCCGGAAGCGTTCGTGCTCCTGCTGCAGAAGCACAACGGCTCGTACTACTCCACCTGCGACCACACCGGCGCGGCCGAGCTCGGCGAGCTGGTGCTGCAGCACCGGGTCGCGTTCGCCGGCACGAAGCTGCAGCTGCTCGACCCGACGCCCACCGGGATCGGCTGGGTCGACGAGGCGCTCGCCCAGCTGCAGCACAAGGCGGGGCCGCAGAACAAGCCGGTGGCGGTGACGACCTTCCTCCAGGGCCGGCGCGGCGGCCGCAAGCGGCACTGCGCCGCGCTGGCGCAGCGCGGCCTGATGCGGCTCGAGACGCAGTCAGTGCTGTTCTTCACCCAGGAGAAGTACTTCCCGCACGACCCCACGCGCACCGCGCTGGTCAACGACCTGCACGCGATCGCCCGGCGCCAGCGCCAGCTGGACGACCGGTCGGCGCTGCTCGCGGCCCTGGTGCACGCGACCGGCCTGGTCCAGCGGTTGGGCTTCGACCGCGCGGAGCGGCAGCGGCTCAAGGAGATCAGCAAGGGCCAGGACCTCGGCGCGGCGGTCGAGCAGTCGATCGCGGCGGCCACCGCGGTGATCACCACCACGGCCGTCGTGGCGGCGGTGACGGCCAGCGGCAGCTGAGGCGCCCGCACCACGCGGTGGGGTGGGCAGTTCCGGACATCGACCGATCGGAGAGCCGGGCGGGCATAGGATCGCGGCGTGGACCGTGCAGCCGTTGCCAAGACCGTTGACCAGGTGTGGGACGAGTCCGTCCTGCCGAGCCTCTCGCGACTGGTGGAGATCCCGGCGGTCTCCCCCGCCTTCGACGCCGGTTGGGCCGAGTCCGGGCACCTCGACGCCGCCGTCGAGCACGTGCGCCGGTGGGTCACCGCGCGCGGCATCGAGGGCGCCCAGGTCGAGGTGGTGCGGCTGCCCGGGCGCACCCCGGTGCTGCTGGTCGACGTCCCGGCCACCGCGGGCGCTGCCGACGGGACCGTGCTGCTCTACGGGCACCTGGACAAGCAGCCGCCGGTGGGCGGCTGGTCCGAGGGGCTCGGGCCGTGGACGCCGGTGGTCCGCGACGACCGGCTGTTCGGGCGCGGCGCGGCCGACGACGGCTACGCCGGGTACGCGGCGGCCACCGCGGTCGAGGCGGTCCGCGCGAACGGCGGCGAGCACGCGCGCTGCGTGGTGCTGCTCGAGACCGGCGAGGAGTCCGGCAGCCCCGACCTGCCCGCCTACCTGGAGCACCTGTCCGACCGGCTCGGCGACGTGTCGCTGGTGGTCTGCCTGGACTCCGGGGCCGGTGACTACGAGCGGATGTGGCTGACGACCTCGCTGCGCGGCATGGTGCAGCTGGAGGTCACGGTCCGGGTGCTGGAGAGCGGCCTGCACTCCGGCACCGCCAGCGGCATCGTGCCCAGCTCCTTCCGCGTCCTGCGGCAGCTGCTGGACCGGCTGGAGGACTCCGCGACCGGCGAGGTCCTGGTCCCGGAGCTGAACGTGGAGATCCCGGAGAACCGGGTCGCCGAGACCCGCGCCGCGATCGAGGCCGCGCCGGGCATGGTGCGCGACTCGGTGCCGTGGCCGGAGGGCATGCGGCCGGTCGTGGAGGACGAGGTCGAGCTGGCGCTGAACGGCACGTGGCGGCCGACGCTGTCGGTGATCGGCGCCGCGGGCCTGCCGGGCCCCGGTGACGCGGGCAACGTGCTGCGGCCGTACACCACCGCGCTGCTGAGCTTCCGGCTGCCGCCGACCGCCGACCCGCACGCGGCGCTGCGCGCCGTGCAGGAGCAGCTGACGACCGACGTCCCCTACGGCGCGCAGGTGACCTTCGGGCACACCGAGGCCGGGCTGGGGTGGAACGCGCCCGAGCTCGCGCCGTGGCTGTCGACCGCGCTCGACCAGGCCTCCGACGAGGTGTTCGGCGCGGAGTGGCGCACGATGGGCCTCGGCGGCTCGATCCCGTTCATGGGCCTGCTGCACGAGACCTACCCGGACGCGCAGTTCGTGGTCACCGGCGCGCTCGGACCGGACAGCAACGCGCACGTGCCGGACGAGTCGCTGCACCTGCCGTTCGCCGCGAAGATCACCTCGGCGATCGCCTACGTCCTGCACGCGCACGCCACCCGCTGACGGCCCGGTCACCGTGGTGGTCCGGGAACTCGTCGAGGTGGTCAAGCACTACCGCGCGCGTCCGGTGCTCCGGGGCGTCGACCTCGCGGTGGCGGCCGGGGAGGTCGTCGGGGTGCTGGGCACCAACGGGTCGGGGAAGTCCACGCTGCTGCGGGTCGTCGCCGGGCTGTCCCGGCCGTCCGGTGGGCGCACCTCCGGGCGGCCGCGCACCGGGTACCTGCCGGACCGGTTCCCGGCGCGGCAGCGGATGACCGCCCTGTCCTACCTCACCCACCTCGGCCGGATCAGCGGGCTGAGCACCGCCGAGGCCCGGCGCCGGGCGGGCGCGTGGCTGGAGCGCTTCGCGCTGGCCGGCGGACCGGGCACTCCGCTGCGCGACCTGTCGAAGGGCAACGCGCAGAAGGTCGGGCTGGCGCAGGCGCTGCTGGCCGAGCCCGAGCTGCTGGTGCTGGACGAGCCCTGGTCCGGGCTGGACCCGGGTGCCCGCGAGGTGCTGACCGAGGTGGTCGCGGAGGTCGCCGCCGCCGGCACCGCGGTGGTCTTCACCGACCACCGCCCGGAGTTCGTGCGCAGCGTCGCCGACCGGTCGCACCAGCTCGTCGGCGGGCGGCTGCAGCCGCTCGGGGCCGAGGTGCCGACGTGCCGGGTCCTGCTGCGCGGCGGGGACGACGTGGACTGGGCCGCGCAGCCGGGCGTGGTGGCGGTCCGCCAGGACGGGGACGTGGAACTGGAGGTGGCGGTCGCGGAACGGGAGGCGCTGCTGCTCGACGCGATACGGCGCGGGTGCGCGGTGATCGCGGTGGACACGCGGGTGGTGTCGCGGTGATCGCGCTCGTCCGCTACCGGCTCGCCGAGCTCTGGCACTCGCAGCGCGCCCTGCCGCCGGTCCTGCTCCACACCGGCCTGCTGGCCGTCCTGCACAGCGACGACGCGGGCCCCGCGCTGCCCAGCGCCGCGGTGACCGCGGCCGCGCTGCTCGTGGTGGCGGGGTGGCTGACGATCGCGCTGGTCGGTGTGGAGGACGCCGGGCAGCGCACGGTCACGCGCGCGCACGCCGGCTCGGTGCACCGGGTGCTGGCCGGGACCGTGCTCACCGTGCTGTGCTGCGCGGCGGGCCTGGCGGTGCTGGCCACCGCGTGGTCGCAGGTCTCGTCCGGGTTCGCCCACCCGGCCGCGGACCTCGCCGTGGTGCTGCTCGCCCACGTGGTGTGCGCGGCGTTCGGCACCGCGGTCGCGCTGCCGTGCTCGGTCGTGCACCGCACCGGCTACGCGGTGATCGCCGCGACCGCCGTCCTCGCGGTCACGCTGCTGGCCGAGTGGCTGCCGCTCGCCCACCCGCTGCTGGTCGCGCTGAGCAGGGGGTCGGCACCGCCCGCGCTGCTGGTCCGGTCCACGCTCACCGCGGTGGGGGCGCTGCTGGCCAGCACGCTGCTGGTGGCCGCCTGGGTGCGGCGCCGCAGCTGAGGCCTCAGCGCTTCGGGATGATCACCCACAGGACGAGGTAGACCACGAACTGCGGCCCGGGCAGCAGGCAGGACAGCAGGAACAGCACCCGGACGGTGAACGGCTTCATGCCGAACCGGTCGGCGAGACCGGCGCACACGCCGGCGATCACCGCCTTCTCCCGCGGTCGGGTCAGGGACGTGCGATAGGTCGTCATGCCCCCATGCTGCCCGCGGAGCAGCGGGGCCGCGTCAGGGTCGAACCCCGACTCGTCCCTGACCGGCGCGCGACGGCGTCGGTGTCCTGCGGAGCAGGGCCCGCGGGGTGGGCAGCCTGAACCGGTCCGGGGCACCGTCGAAGGGACCGCCGCACGGGTCGTCGAGCGCGTCCTCGACCCGCTCCGGCCGCACCGCCAGCGTCGTCCGGACCTTGTCCAGCGACGGGTTGAGCACCTCCCGGACGACCAGCACGCACAGCGCCACCACCACGGCGTCGCGGACCACGACCGCGCCCAGGAACCAGCCCTCGGGCAGGCCCTTGTTGGCCGTGCCGAGGTAGTAGTACATGCGCGGCGCCCAGACCGCGGCGTCGACCAGCATCCAGGTGAGCAGCAGCCGCCAGCGCGGGATCGCCAGCACCGCCAGCGGCACCAGCCACAGCGAGTACTGCGGGCTCCACACCTTGTTGGTCAGCAGGAACGCGGCCACCACCAGGAAGCACAGCTGCGCCATCCGCGGCCGGACCGGGGCGGCCAGCGCCAGCCACGCGATCGCCGCGCAGGCGAGCAGGAACAGCGCGAGGCTCACCGAGTTGAGCACGATCGGTGTCGCGCCGGGCGGCAGCTCGCCGTCGAAGCCCGCCCACCCGGTGAAGTGCATCAGCACGTTGTACAGCGAGTCCGGGTCGGCCGGGCGCTGGTTGTTGAGCCGGAAGAACTCACCCCACCCGGTGGGGAAGAGCACCAGGATCGGCAGGTTCACCGCCAGCCAGGCCAGCGCCGCGGCCAGCACCGCGCGGGCGGCGTCCGCCGCCTTGCCCGCGCGCCAGGCCAGCACCAGCAGCGGGCCGAGGAAGAACAGCGGGTACAGCTTGGCCGCCCCGCCGAGGCCGATCAGCACCCCGGCCAGCACCGGCCGGCGCCGCGCCCACGCGAGCAGGCCCGTGGTGCCGAGCGCGGTGGCGAGCGCATCGAAGTTGGTGAAGGCGTGCACGAAGACCAGCGGCGAGACCGCGGCGATCGCCGCGTCCCACAGCCGCCTGCGGCACAACCGGACCAGTGCCCAGACGGTGACCAGCCAGGCCGCGGCCAGCCAGAACGCGGAGAGGTTGAAGTACAGCACGCTGGTCAGGCCCCCGGGCAGCAGGCCGAGCGCGGCCAGCGCCGCCCACCCGTCGGCGGCCCGCGCGTTGATCCACTGGAACAGCCCGGTGAGCACCGGGTACTCCATGTACCGCACCTTCTCCTGCGGGGTGCCCCGGTTCTCCAGCCACGCCGTCTTGTACGGGAAGACGTCGTCGCTGGCCAGGTCGCCCATGCCGTAGCGCGGGATGATGTCGGTGTAGCACATGGCGGTGTACTGCCGGTGGTCCCGCCAGTCCAGCTGCGGGCCGCTGCCGCTGTCGTAGGTGACCTGGCAGGGCGCCTTGAACAGCCACGCGGCGGCGAGCACGACCACCGCGAACAGCAGCACCACCCGCAGCGGCGTCCAGAACCACTGCCTGCCGACCTGCGCGTGCCGCCCCAGCCGGCCGCCGAACGGGCGGCTGATCCGCTGCGCCAACGGCTCGGTCCAGGTGGGCGGGACGCGGTCCGCCGGGCCGAGCGACCCGCTGTCCACCGGCGATTCCGGGCGCCGTCCGGGGAGCGGTGGATCAGTGCTGGTGCGCTCGGTCGAGGTGGACACGACCGGATGCTACTTGGCCCCCACAACGCACGAGGGGCACCCGCCGCAGCGGGTGCCCCTGGCGCGTGAACCGGCCGTCAGCCGTAGTACCTCGGTCGATCCGTCGGCGCGACGTCGTTGCGTCCGCCGTCCTCCGAGTTGGACTCGCCGTCGTCCTCGTCGTCGTGCCCGGGCCGGCACGGCGGCTCGAACAGGCCGCCGCAGCCGCGGCTCGGCCGACCGGCGCTGGAGGACGGGTCGTTCGACTCGCTCGGGTCGTTCGACTCGCTCGGGTCGCGGGACTCGCTGGCGTCGCTCGGCGGCACGCTCGGCTCCGACGGCGGGGGCGGCAGCGGAACGGTCTCGAACTGGCCGATCTTCTCGCCCTTCGGGATCTTCTCGACCTTCTTGCCCTTCAGGTAGGAGTCCATGAACTCCTTCCACACCTGGGCCGGGTACTTGCTGCCGTAGAAGGTCTTGCCGTTGCTGTCCCGCAGCGGGATCGGCTGGCCGTCGTTGTTCAGCATCGCCACCGCCGTGGAGATCTGCGGCGTCGCGCCGATCATCCAGGCGTTGCGGTTCAGGTCGGTCTTGCCCCACTGGTGGGTACCGGTCTTGGACCACACCGGCCGGTTGCCGCTGAGCGGCACGTGGCTGTGCGAGGCCACGTCCTTCAGCGTCTCGGCGACGTTGAAGGCGATGTTCCGGCTCTCCTCGGCGCTGTCCCCGTACGCCGGCTTCGGTTCGGGGATGTCCAGCTCCTGCGGACCGCTGACCGAGCTGATCGCCTCGGAGACGAAGTGCGGCTTGACCCGCTCGCCGCCGTTGACGAACGAGCCGTACGCGGCGGCCATGTCCGCCGGGAGCACCGGGTACTGGCCCAGCGCGATGCCGGCCTCGACGATGCCGTTGTTCGACAGCTTCGTCTCCTCCGAGATGCCCGCGCGGTGCGCGACCTCGGCGACCTTCGGCGTCCCGACCTCGTTGGCCAGGTGGACGAACACCGTGTTGACCGACTTGGTCATCGCCTCGCGGATCCCGCAGTGCGTCGGGACGTCGCACTCGACGCCCTCGGAGTTGCGGAACGGGGTGCCCGCGATGATCTGGTCGTCGCTGCCGTCGTAGACCTCACCGATGCCGCGGCCGGCTTCCAGGCCCGCGGCCACCACGAACGGCTTGAACGACGAGCCCGGTTCCTGCGGCTGGCTGGCCCAGTCGAGGTCACCGCGGTTCTGCTTCGAGCCGTAGTAGGCCAGCACGCCGCCGGTCTCCGGGTTGACCGCGACCAGGGAGGTCCGCAGCGTCTCCGGCTGCCCGTCCATCACCTTGTGGACGGCCTCCTCGGCCTTCTTCTGCGCGTCCGGGTCGATGGTCGTCTTGATCTTGTACCCGCCGCGGGACAGCTCGTCCTCGTCGAGCCCCTGGTCGGCCAGCTCGGACTTGATGGCGTCCCAGATGGCGTCCTGCTCCGGGGTGAGCCGGCTGTCCTTGCGCCAGTCGAAGCGGGGCAGCGACTCCGGGTACTGCATCGACTGCCGCTCGCCCGGCTGCAGCCACCCGTTCTTCTCCATCTGCTCGACGACGTAGTCCCAGCGCTTCTTGGCCTTCTCCGGGTTCAGGCCGGGGTCGTTGCTGTTCTTGCCGTACGGGGCCTGCACCACGCCGGCAAGGACGGCGGCCTCGGCGTTGTCCAGCTCGCTGGGCTCCTTGCCGAAGTAGGCCTTGGCCGCGGCCTTGATCCCGTTGGTCCCGCGGCCGTAGGTGGCCGTGTTCATGTACGCCAGCAGGATCTCGTCCTTGGACTTCTGCTGGGTCAGCTTGTACGCCAGCACGATCTCCTTGATCTTGCGGACGTACGTCGGGTCCTTCTTCAGGTCCTGGTCGAGCTTGAGGAACTGCTGGGTGACCGTGGAGCCACCACCGACGCCGGAGCCGGTCACCATGAAGTAGACCGACCGCACGATGCCCCAGAAGTCGAACCCAGGGTTGTCGTAGAAGGTGGCGTCCTCGGCGGCGAGGGTCGCGTTGCGCATCGCCGGGGAGATCTCGCCGATGTTGTTCACGACCTCGCGGGTCTTCGAGGTGGAGACGGTCGCCATCCGCTCGCCGTTGGCGTACAGCAGGTCGACCGGCCGCTCCGCGCTCATCACCTTCGCCTGGTCCGGTGCCTCCCACATGACGTAGCCGTAGAGGAACACCGCGACCGGGGCCAGGACGCACAGCGCGATCGCGACGTAGCAGGTCCGCCGCACGCGCCGCCACAGGGCGGTGCGCCCGCTCCTGCGGGGGCTCATCCCGTCGTCCCGGTCGTCGTCGGGCGGTGGGCCGAAGTCGTCGAAGCCGTCGTCGACATCGCGATCACTCCCGTTCGGGGCGTCGTCGTAGCTGTCGTACGGGTCGTCGTCGAGGTCGTCGGCGTACCGGTCGGCGTAGTAGTCGTAGCCGCCACCGCTCTGCTCGTGGGTGAGCAGCTGCGGTTCCCGGCCGCTGCCCCCACCGCCGGGCCCGCCCATCGCGGCACCGGCAGCGGCGCCGGCCGCGCCACCGGCAGCACCGGCCGCGCCACCCGCGGCGCCCGCGGCACCACCGGCCGCACCGGCGGCTCCGGCCGCACCGGCGCCCGCGGCCATGCCCGCGGCCCCGGCAGCGCCCGCCGCACCGGCGGCAGCGGCGCCACCACTGCGGCGGCGGTCGTCGCCCCGCCCCGGCGTCTGCGGGATGTGCTGCGTCGGTCGCTCGTCGTCCGCAGGCTGCGGCGGCCGACCGGGCGGCAGGCCCTGGCGGCCCGGCTGCGCCCCCGGCGGCGGGGGCGGCGGTGGTGGCGGTCCCTGCCGCCCGGGCCCGCCGCCCGGCGGCGGGGGCGGGGGCGGCGGGGCCTGGCTGTAGGTGGTCGGCAGGTCGACCCCGCGCCCGCCGCCGCTGGCGTCGTCGGAGTCCCCGCTCAGCCGCTTGGACAGCGAGGAGTCGTCCTCGTCATCGTCGTCGAACGACGGCGTCCACGCGCCGGTGGTCTCCTGCGCCGACTCCTCGCGCGGCCACGACGAGCCGGAGCGCACCGCAGGCTGCTGCTGGGTCTCCTGCTCGTCGGGGTTGCGGCTCGGCCACTGCTGGTTCTGCGGGCGCTGCGGAGGCGGCGGGGGCGGCGGGCCCTGCCGCGGCCCTGGCCGCGGTTCCTCGCCCGGCCACACCGGGCCGCCCGGACCGGGGGGCGGTGCCGGGCGCTGCGGGGGCCGCGCTTGGTCGCCCGGACGCGGCGGACCGGGGCGCTGGGGCGGGGGTGGCGTGCCACGACCGTCGGGCTGGGGTTGCCTCGAGTGGCGGCCTCGGGAGTGGTCGTCACGCTCGTCGTTCACGAGTGGGCCTCCAGGACGGGCGTCGGGCGACGCCCTGTGATGCGTTCACGTCGGGGTCTGCGCCGCACCGGGCGCGCGATCGTGTCGGGGGCACGACCGAGGTTCACTCCGCGGCAGTCTTGCGCCGGGAACGCCGCTCGTTCAAGCCGCCGGTTCCCAGGACGTACGACTGCACCAGGTGGTTCCAATTACATGTGCGGCATACCTCTACGACGTAGACGTTGAACTCCTCGTACACGGCGGCCATCCGGTCCAGCTCCTCAGGGGCGCGCGCCGAACCGGACGCGTGCTTGAGGGCGTCACCGAAGACCCACGAGACCAGGGTCAACGGCTCCTTCCTGCACACCGGGCAGGTCACCCCGCTCGGCTCGCCGTGGAACTCCGCCGCCCGCAGCAGGTACGGGTCAGCGTCGCAGACCTCCATCACCCCGACGCGGCCAGCGTGGACCTGCGCGAGCAGCGCCTTGCGCTGCAACGCGTAGTCGACCACCTGCCGTTGGGTCCGCACGACCACAGGGTACGTGTCGGCGGCGACTCCTCCATGCGCCGTTCAGGGCAGGCGTGCCGACCACCCACCACGTGCAGTGACGGAAGCCACCGGCGGGCCGCTCGTTCGTGGGCATCGATATATCGGCGCGATATACTCCGCCGGGTGGCCTAGCGGGATGCGCGCACCGGGCGCGCAGTCCGGTCGGCGCACGGCGCCGCCGATGAGTTCGGCCGAGGAGGGTGCGGATGCTCGAACTCGCCGTGCTCGGGCTCCTGCACGAAGCCCCGATGCACGGCTACGAGCTGCGGAAGCGGTTGCACGACACCGTGGGTGCCTTCCGCGCGCTGTCCTGCGGGACCCTCTACCCCACGTTGCGCAGGCTGCTGCGCTCCGGGCTGATCGAGGAGGACCCCGACGCGCATGGAGCGCGGGGCTGGGGACGGCGCGCGCGCCGGGTGTACCGGATCACCCCTGCCGGCGAGCGCCGCTTCGCGGAGCTCGTCGGTGACTGCGGCCCGCAGGCGTGCGACGACACCGCGTTCGGCGTGCACGTGGTGTTCTTCTCCCGGACCCCGGCCGACGTCCGGCTGCGGATCCTGGAGGGCCGCCGGCGCCGCGTCGAGGAACGCCGGGACGACCTGCGCAGCGCGCTGGCCCGCGACGACCGGTTCGACCGCTACACGCGGGAGCTGCACCGACTTCGCCTCGACCACAGCGAACGGGAAGTTCGCTGGCTCGACCACATCATCGAACAGGAACGCGCCGAGCAGGCCGCTGCGGCGCGGGAGTGACAACGCGAGGACACGGCAGATGACCAAGAAGGAGGGCCCTGCCATGGGCGGAGATCGGCCCGGTCGGACGGTGCGAGTGGCGATCGTCGGCGTCGGGAACTGCGCGGCGTCGCTGGTGCAGGGCGTCCACTACTACGCCGACGCGGACCCGGGCGACAAGGTGCCCGGCCTGATGCACGTCGAGTTCGGCGACTACCACGTGCGCGACGTCGAGTTCGTGGCCGCCTTCGACGTGGACGCGAAGAAGGTCGGCCGGGACCTCTCCGAGGCCATCGTCGCCAGCGAGAACAACACCATCAAGATCGCCGACGTGCCACCGCTGGGCGTCACCGTGCAGCGCGGCCACACCCTCGACGGCCTGGGCCGGTTCTACCGGGAGACCATCGAGGAGTCCGACGAGCAGCCGGTGGACGTCGTGCAGGCGCTCACCGACGCGGAGGCCGACGTCCTGGTGTCCTACCTGCCGGTGGGCTCGGAGGAGGCCGACAAGTTCTACGCGCAGTGCGCGATCGACGCCGGGGTGGCCTTCGTCAACGCGCTGCCGGTGTTCATCGCCTCCGACCCGGAGTGGGCGCAGAAGTTCACCGACGCGGGCGTGCCGATCGTCGGGGACGACATCAAGTCGCAGGTCGGGGCGACCATCACGCACCGGGTGCTGGCCAAGCTGTTCGAGGACCGCGGCGTCCACCTGGACCGCACGATGCAGCTCAACGTCGGCGGCAACATGGACTTCCTCAACATGAAGGAGCTGGACCGCCTGGAGTCGAAGAAGACCTCCAAGACGCAGTCCGTGACCTCGCAGGTGGACCGCGACCTGGGCAAGCGCAACGTGCACATCGGCCCGTCGGACCACGTGCCGTGGCTGGACGACCGCAAGTGGGCCTACGTCCGGCTGGAGGGCCGCGCCTTCGGTGACGTGCCGCTGAACCTGGAGTACAAGCTCGAGGTGTGGGACTCGCCGAACTCGGCGGGCATCATCATCGACGCGATCCGCGCCGCCAAGATCGCCAAGGACCGCGGCATCGGCGGCCCGGTGCTGTCCGCCTCCTCGTACTTCATGAAGTCCCCGCCGGAGCAGTACTCCGACTCGGAGGCCTACCAGGCCGTCGAGGACTTCATCGCGGGCAAGACCGAGCGCTGATGCGGCGAGGGGCGCCCGCCTCGCGCGGGTGCCCCTCGGGTCAGACCCGGTGCTGGAGCTGCTGCTCGGCCCGGGCGAGGACCGAGTGCACCGGGGCGTGCCCGTCGGTGGTCACCCAGGACACCCGGAGACCGGGGCGGACCCGCCTGCGGCCGACGCGCATCGGCCAGCCGGCCACCTCGCGCGCCTGCTCGGCGATCGCCTCGCCGGTCCCGCTCGGGTGCTCGGCGATCACCGCGAACTCGTCCCCGCCGTAGCGGGCCACGGTGTGCTCGTCGCTGAGCCCCTCCCGGAGCCGTCCGGCCAGCGTGGTCAGCAGCTCGTCGCCGCGGTCGAAGCCCTGCTCGACGTTGAACTCGGCCAGCTGGTGCACGTCGATGAGCACCAGCGTGGACAGCGTGCCGCGGCAGCGGGCCCGCACCAGGGACTGCTCCAGGCGGTCCAGCAGCAGCACCCGGCCGGGCAGCCCGGTCAGCGGGTCCAGCAGGCCCCGGCTGTGCGGGACGTCGGTGTGCACCGGTTGCAGCAGGATCAGCACGCGGCTGCGGCCCCGCACCTGCACCGCGTGGTAGTCGGCCCAGATGCGGCTGAGCGGCTGCCCGTTGCGGGCGATCACCATCGGGATGGACAGCGGGGACCCGGCGCGCAGCACCTGCCCGGCGAGCTCCGCCCAGTCCGGCATCGACGCGCCGGTGTCGTCGCGCAGGTGCCAGTCGGCGGGCCGGGAACCGGTGAGCAGGTCGGCCTTGGCGAGCTGCATCAGCTCGGCCGCGACGTCGTTGGTGGCCAGCACCTGGCCGCGCTCGTCGGTCAGCAGCACACCGACGTTGAGCCCGCTGATGTTGTCGTCCCACACCGACGCCAACCGGGCCGCAGCAACGTCGACGACACTCATTCGGCCCCCTCCTCCCCGCCAAACGGAGCAGTCCGTTTGAGCCTCCCCCTCCACCAACTCCGTTTTCAAGAGCACAGCGACCACCCGTAATGGTGGTATTCACGCTGGTCAGATAACGCTCAGTCAGTGGTTCACGATCGGTTTTCTGAGGGTTCGCCTCGCCGATCGGCACTTGATGGTTCGAGCAGGTGAAACTCGCGACGTGATGCCGGTCGCGTGGCGACCCCACCACGACCCCCGAACCACCCCGGATCTCTACGCTTGTCGGGGCAAGGTGCTCAGGCTAGGAGGACATACGCATGCCGGTGACCGGGAGCACGGGAGCACCGCTGTCCGACCGGTTGCGCGAGCACCGGACGCTGCTGGCCGTCATCGCGGTCGCCGAGCTCATCGCGCTGGTCTTCGTGTCCACCGTCAACACCCACGACCACATCGACGGTGAGGTGTACCGGCTGGGTGCGCAAGCGCTGCTGGGTGGGCGCGACCTCTACAACAACCTGCCGGCGACCGAGTCCGGGCTGGAGCTGCCGTTCATCTACCCGCCGTTCGCGGCGATCCTGTTCGCCCCGCTGGCGCTGGTCCCCAAGGCCGCGTCCACCGCGGTGATCATGGTGGTCAGCCACCTGGCGCTGCTGACCACGCTGTACGTGGTGCTCCGGTCGGCGCCGTTCCTGCAGGCGCACCGGGACCGGGTGCTGCTGGTGGTGGCGGCCGTGCTGCCGCTGGCCACGATCAGCGAGCCGGTGCTGGAGACCATCACCTACGCGCAGATCAACATCGTGCTCATGGCGCTGGTCGCGGTGGACTGCCTGTGGCGGGTGGACGGCCCGCGGAAGCTGCCCTACCCGCGCGGCCTGCTCATCGGGATCGCCGCCGGGATCAAGCTCACCCCGCTGGTGTTCCTGCTGCTGCCGCTGCTGCGCCGGGACGTGCGGATGATCGCGACCGCGCTGCTGACCTTCCTCGGCACCGCGCTGCTGGGCTTCGCGCTGACCTTCGACAACGCCCGGCGCTTCTGGCTGGAGGAGATGTTCGCCAGCAGCAACGTCTCGTTCGGCCCGAAGTTCACCGGTGACGCCTCGATCTACGCGGGCAACCAGTCGCTGCGGTCGCTGCTGACCAAGACCGGGGTCGAGCACGTGGGCCTGGTGTTCGTCGTGCTGGCGGCGGTCGCGCTGGTGCTCGCGGCGCTGGCCATGCGGCACGCGATCCGGCAGCGGGACCTGCCCACCGCGGTGGTGGTCAACGGGGTGTTCGGGCTGCTGGTGTCGCCGATCTCCTGGTCGCACCACTGGGTCTGGGCGATCCCGGGGCTGGTGCTGCTGCTCGGCGCGGCGTGGGCGCACCGCGACTGGGCGCTGCTGCTGGCGGCCACGCTGGTGAGCGGGTTCTTCATGATGGGCCCGCACTGGAAGGTGCCGCAGGGCAAGGGCTTGGAGCTCACCTGGAACCTGCCGCAGAACCTCATCGGCAACGCCTACGTCTACTTCGGACTCGGCTACCTGCTCTACGGCGCGGTGCTGTGGTGGCGCGCCCGCCGCACCGTCCCGCCGGGCGACGCCCCCGCACCGGAACCGCCGCTCACCGCGGCCCGCTGACGGTCACCGCCTCGCGCACACGGTCCGGTGAAGCGTGCGGGGCACCTCTCGCCGAGTGGATCGGCGAACGGTGCCCCGCACCACTCGATCGCGGTCGTCGCGACACGAGCTCGAAGACGGGACCGGGGCGGGAGCGCGTGCGCTCCCGCCCCGGTCCATCCCCCCTTCAGATGCGGCTGAAGACGACCGTGTCCGCGTCCTCGAAGCCGCGCGGCGCGTGGCTCAGGCCGGGCAGCGGCAGCGTGTGCCCCTGCACCGCGGTGATGTCCGGGACGCCCCCGCCCAGCACCGGCAGGTCCAGCCCACCGGCGCGCGGCGCCGGGGCCGGGCGCAGCGGGCTCTGGGTGACCAGCTGGGTCGCCGGCACCGCGGCCCCCAGCTCGTCGACGAGGTCCACCGCGACGTCCGCCCTGTGCGGCGCGTCGGTGACGGTGGCCGCGCGCGAGGCGTCCCCGTCCAGCGCGGAGGTGATCCGGCTCACCGCGGGCACCGTGGTCTGCCCGCCGTCGAACGCGTTGAGCTGGCCCAGCACCGGCAGCGGCGCCTGGACACCGGGGGACTCGCGGCGCGCGGTGGTGCGGCGCAGCTCCGCCGGCGAGAGACCGGTGAGGTTCGGGACCTCGGTGACCTTGAGCTGCAGCTCGCCCGGCACCTCCAGCGGCACGTGGTCGGTGCGCGGGGCGGGCTGCGCGGCGATCGCGGACAGCGCTCCCTCCAGCACCTCGCTGGGGACGCCGTGCAGCTCGTAGCGGAAGCCCGGCAGCTCGGCGGAGGTGAGGTCCACCTGGTCCGGGGTGAGCAGTCCGCCCCGCGGCTGCGGTTCCGGCTGGGGCTGCGGCTGGAGTGAGGGCTGCGGCTGGGCGAGCACGCCCTCCCACAGCTCGACGATGCCGTCCGCCGGCTCGAAGCCGTCGAAGTAGACCAGGTCGTCGTGCGGGGTCAGCAGATCTGCAGGGACATCCAGGACCGCACCAGTGCGAAAGGTTTCCTCGTCGAGGGCGTCCGCACCTCCTCGGACCACCTCACCGATGGGCCCGGCCCAGCTCAGCGACCGGTGGAAGCCCTCGGCCGGGGTGACCGGCCGGTTGCCGTCGAACGGCGGCAGGCCCGCCAGCTCCAGCGGGCGCGCGTCCGCGGGGTCGGCGACCCAGCCCGCCAGGTGCAGCGGGGAGGTGACGTCCGGGGTGTGCCAGTCGCGCAGCGCCGGCATCTCCCGGGTGACGTCGTTCTCGACGGCGGGCAGCAGGTCCCGCACCGGGTCCAGGGTGCCGGACAGCGCGGTCACCCGGTGCACCTCGCGGGAGTCGACGACCGACGCGCCGTACTGCGTGTGCTCGGAGAAGAACTCGCCGGAGGCGCAGGCGCCGGTGCCGAGGTCGAGCGACTCGCCCAGCGGCGAGGTCGGACGGTCCGAGCAGCTCTGCTCGGCGGTGGCGACGCCGGTGCCGACGGCCAGCATGCCTCCGGTGACCAGCGCGGCCTGCACGCCGCGCTTCGCCCAAGTCTGCATGGATTGCTCCTTCACGGGGATCTCCCACACGGGGAGGTTCGAGGCGCCACGCCGCCGTCCGGGGGTGCGGGCGGCACGACGGCGGGCATCGGGGAAGAGGTTTCGGGGAACGCGGGGCCGGGCGGCGGTGGTCCGCCGCACCGGTGGTCACCGCGCGATCAGTCGGGAGTGGTCCCGGGCTGCGGTTCGGGAACGCTGACGACCGTTCCCGCGAGGTCGCAGGTGACCGTCCCGGCGAAGGCCGGGGTGCACAGCGGCGCGGCCGGGTACCAGCCGAGCGCGGTGGTGGTGTGGTGCGACCCGTCGAAGGCTCCGCCCAGTCCGGGCGCGCCGGGGGCCGAGGGCAGCACGAAGGGGGTCGAGCCCACCGGCGCGCCCGGCTGCACCGGCGGTTCCGGCGCGGGCGGGGCGGCGGGCGGCGCGGTGCGCTGCGGCGCGGCCGCGCTCGGGGCGGGGCCGGTGTGGGTGTCCGCGGCGGACTGCACCGGGCTCTCGGCCGGCGGCGCGGCGTCCAGCGGCGGAGCGGGCGCCACGGGTGGTGGCGGCGGCACCTCCGGGCCGCTGCCCGCGTCGGTGCCGGTCGCGGTGCCGGTGGTGACCGCCAGCGCGTCGCCGGCGACCTGCTCGACCTCGGCGGCGGGCTGCTGCAGCACCTCGGTGACCGGGCGGGCCGCGTCGAGCAGCTCCGCCGCGCTGGAGTCGACCAGCCGGAGCGGGTCGAGCCGGGTCAGCGAGAACTCCTCCGGCCCGGAGCGCCCGCTGTCCGTTGCCTGCTCCGGTGTGTGGTCCGCGGCCTCGGCAGCGGGAACGTCCTCGGCCGCGTCGGCAGGACCGTGGCCGAGCAGCCAAGCCGCGGAGGTTCCGGCCACCGTCGCCCCGGCCACGACCAGCGCACGACCGAACAGCCGCCACGGGCGGGCGGCTCCCGTCGTGCGGTCGCGGCCGGACATCTCGGGGCCAGAACCTCCTCGGCTCAGCGGTGACTCCCCGCAGGAACTCGATCTCCTGCTTGCCGAGGCGCACTCTCTCAAGAGGACCGCCGACTCCGTAAGCGCTGAGCGACGACTTCGCCACATCGTGTCATCGTGGTGAGGGACTGGTAGCGCAGTGTCATCACCGACGCCGCGGCATCGGCGCTACGGTGACAGGGTGAACGGTTCCAAGATCGCCGAACGGGACGACGCGGCCAGTGCGATCCCGCGCGTGCTGCGGGTCTCCGCTGCGCTGAGCTGGCGCACGCTGGTCATCCTCGGTGCCGTGTACGTGCTCGGGCTGGTGCTCGGGCAGATCTACGTCGTCGTGATCCCGGTGGCCATCGCGCTGCTGCTGTCGGCGCTGCTGGCCCCGGTGGTGTCCTGGCTGGCGGCGCGCCGCGTGCCGCGGGCCCTGGCGACCGCGCTGGTGCTGATCGGTGGTCTCGCCGTGGTCGGCGGCGTGCTCACCTTCGTCATCAACGCGTTCATCGCCGGCTTCCCGGACCTGCAGCGGCAGGTCATCGCCTCGCTCACCGCGCTCAAGAGCTCGCTGGCCGAGGGCCCGCTGCACATCAACGACGCGCAGATCGACGCCTTCCTGCAGCAGGCGCAGGACTGGCTGCAGGCCAACCAGGCGGTGCTGACCAGCGGCGCGCTGTCCACGGCGGGCACCTTCGGCAACTTCCTGACCGGCCTGGTGCTGGCGCTGTTCACGCTCATCTTCTTCCTGCACGACGGCCGCCGGGTGTGGCTGTTCGTGACCGGGCTGGCCCCGAAGCACGTCCGGCACAAGGTGGACGTGGCCGGGTGCCGCGGCTTCGAGTCGCTGGTCGGCTACGTGCGGGCGACCGCGCTGGTGGCGGTGGTCGACGCGCTGGGCATCGGGCTGGGCCTGGTGGTCCTCGGGGTGCCGCTGGCGATCCCGCTGGCCGCGCTGGTGTTCCTGGGCGGGTTCGTGCCGATCGTCGGCGCGGTGGCCTCGGGCTCGGTCGCGGTGCTGGTCGCGCTGGTGACCAAGGGCTGGGTGACCGCGCTGATCGTGATCGGCGTGGTGCTGCTGGTGCAGCAGCTGGAGGGCAACGTCCTGCAGCCGCTGCTGCTGGGCCGCGCGGTGCAGCTGCACGCGCTGGCGGTGGTGCTGGCGATCAGCATCGGCGCCGTGGTCTCCGGCATCATCGGCGCGCTGCTGGCGGTCCCGCTGGTGGCGGTGCTCAACGCCTCCATCCGCTCCCTCCTCGACGACGAGGAGGAAGGACCCGGACCCACCCCGGAGCAGGAGGCCGAGGAAGCAGCCGAACCCCCGGAGGACGACGAGGAACCCGAACCCGCCACCCCCACCGGCGACCGCTGACCCCGCGATCCCGGGGGAATCGGACGTCTGACCTCCGGTGCCGTCGTGTCACCCCGGGGCGCGTCACCCGTGCGGGGCGCGTCGCGGGCCGGGGTCCGGCGCGGGGGTCCGCCGCGGGGGGGAGCCTCGCGGTGTCAGGCCAGGGTGACTGCGTTGCGGCCTGCCGACTTGGCGGCGAGCAGGGCGGCGTCGGCGGCGAACAGCAGGTCGGTGAGCTCGTAGCCGTAGCGGGTCGTGGTGGCCACGCCGATGCTCACCGTCAGGTCGTTGAGCTCGCGCAGCTCGCCGCCGGTGTCGCGGGCGGGCACCGACAGGGCCGCCGTGGAGCACCGGATCCGGTCGGCGACGGTGCAGGCCACGTCCGCGTCGGTGTCCGGCAGCAGCACCACGAACTCCTCGCCGCCGAACCGGCCGACCACGTCCGCCCGCCGCAGGTTGCCGCGCAGCATCATCGCCACCGCGGCCAGCACCGTGTCCCCGGCCAGGTGGCCGAGCTCGTCGTTGACCCGCTTGAAGTGGTCGAGGTCGAGCAGCAGCAGCGAGACCGGCCGGGACCGGGTGCGCGCCCGGGTCAGCTCGGCGTGCGCCAGCCGCTCCCAGTGCGCCAGGTTCGCCAGGCCCGTCTTGGCGTCGTGCTGGGCCGAGCGGCGCCACTGCGGCAGCTGCCCGGCCAGGTCGAGCAGCACCATCGGCGGGCCGGCGAGCAGCGCGCTGGTCGGTTCGCGGCTCATCGCCACCGCCAGCAGCCCGCCGAGGCTCGCCGCGACGATGCCCAGCAGCACGTCGATCGGCTCGCCGAGCACGTGCTGCCGCGGCGCCCCCGGGTTGCGCAACCGGATGCAGGTGGCGACCAGGAACGCCCGCACCAGCAGCAGCACGGCCCCGGCCAGCACGAACTGCGCCGCACCCCACACCGGCTCGCCCCAGCCGATGGCGAACCGCGCGGACAGCGTGGCGATCGTGGTCGCCGCCGTGGTGAACAGCCAGCGGTGCAGGTCCGGGCGGCCGTCGAGCACCCCGTGCAGGGTCGGCCCGAGCAGCAGCAGGACCAGCAGGTTCGGGGGCAGCACGAGGATGCCGGTGGCCAGGTAGGCGATGTGCAGCGTCCACGGGTTGCGCCGGACCTGCCGCTGGACGTTGATCGACACCGAGGTGGTCACGATGACCGTGCCCGCGGTGGCCGCCAGCATCACGAAGTTCAGCAGGTCCTGCGGCTGCGCGTCGCGGCTGGTGGCGACCACCAGCGTGACCAGGACCAGCGCGACCGCCTGGACGGAGAGCACGTAGGCGATCGCCGCCGGTCGAAGTCGCCACAGCAGCCAGCCGCCCAACTCGATCACCTCCCGTGGGCAGCCTTGCACAGCGGGTGGCGACCGTGTCGCGCGCCACTCCCATCGCCCGGCAGGTCGATCTCACCGGACACGCGCTGCGCCCGATCGGGGACGGTGGTGATCATCAACACGCGGAGTGGTCGATCCAGCGGTCTCGGCGATCGCCGCAGTGGGGCAGGATGGTCGGCTGGGAAGGGAGCGAACGTGACCAGTCCGCCGTCGAACGAACCGCGGGTGACCGACGGTCGCTCGCCGCTCTGGCGTGGGCACAACGTCTTCCGCGTCGTGACGCTGCTGTACGCCAGCGCGTGGGTCGCCTTCCAGTTCCACGCCTACGCGCGCCCGTGGCTGGCGGTCGTGGTCATCTCGCTGATGGGCGTGTGGACCGCCTTCACGGTGTGGCGCTACTCGACGCGGGCGGGACGCACCAACCTGCTGGTCGCGCTGGACCAGGTCGTGGTGACGGTGCTGTTCCTCAGCAACGAGTTCATCCTCACCGAGCAGCAGATGGCCGAGAGCTGGCCGACGGTGGTGACCGCGTGGCACCCGACGATGACCACCGCGGCCGCCGCCCAGTGGGGCATCCCCGGCGGGGTGGCCTCCGGGGTGTTCGCAGCCGGCTGCAACTTCCTGCTGCGCTGGAAGACCACCCCGGACATGGTGCTGGACACGGTGCTGCTCATCGGCGTCGGCGCGGTCATCGGGCTGGCGTCCGACAGCGCGCGCCGCACGACCGCGCGGCTGGCCCGCGCGCTGCGCGCGGAGGCGGCGACCGCGGAGCGCGAGCGGCTCGCCCGCGACATCCACGACAGCGTGCTGCAGGTGCTGGCCCGGGTGCGCCGCCGCGGCGCGGAGCTGGGCGGGGAGGCCGCCGAGCTGGCCAAGCTGGCCGGGGAGCAGGAGATCGCGCTGCGCGCGCTGGTCGCCACCACCCCGCAGGAGCCCAGCGAGAACGGCGAGACGGACCTGGCCGCGCGGCTGCAGGTGCTGCGCACCGGCCGGGTCCACGTGTCGGTGCCGGGCACCCCGGTGCTGCTCGGGGAGCCGCTGTGCTCGGAGCTGTTCGCCGCGGTCCGCGAGGCGCTGGCCAACGTCGACAAGCACGCCGGCCCGGACGCCCAGGCGTGGGTGCTGCTGGAGGAGCTGCCGGACGAGGTGGTGATCAGCGTCCGGGACGACGGGCCGGGCATCCCGGAGGGCCGGCTGGACGAAGCGGCGGCGGAGGGACGTCTCGGCGTCGCCAAGTCGATCCGGGGCCGCGTGGAGGGCCTCGGTGGCACGATCACCTTGGACACCGAGCCCGGCGAGGGGACCGAGTGGGAGATCCGGGTCCCGCTGCCCGTTGCGAAACCGGCCAAGCGCCGCAGAGGAGGAGAGCGATGAGCGAACCGCCCGTGTCCGTGATGGTCGTCGACGACCACCCGATGTGGCGCGACGGGGTCGCCCGCGACCTGACCGAGCGCGGCTTCCAGGTGCTGGCCACCGCCGGCGACGCCGCTTCCGCGCTGCGCATCGCGCGGACCGTGAAGCCCGACGTGGTGCTGATGGACCTCAACCTGGGCGACTCCTCGGGGGTCAACGCGACCCTGCAGATCACCCAGGAGATCCCCGGGACCCGCGTGCTGGTGCTCTCGGCCAGCGGGGAGCACAGCGACGTCCTGGAGGCGGTGAAGGCCGGCGCGTCCGGGTACCTGGTCAAGTCGGCCTCGGCCGAGGAGCTGGTGGACGCGGTGCGGCGCACGGCCGCCGGGGACGCGGTGTTCACCGCCGGGCTGGCCGGGCTCGTGCTCGGGGAGTACCGGCGGATGGCGATCACCCCGGACTCGGAGACGCAGGCCCCGCAGCTGACCGAGCGGGAGACCGAGGTGCTCCGGCTGGTCGCCAAGGGCATGACCGCGCGGCAGATCGCCAAGAAGCTGGTCATCTCGCACCGCACGGTGGAGAACCACGTGCAGTCCACGCTGCGCAAGCTGCAGCTGCACAACCGGGTCGAACTGGCCCGCTACGCCATCGAGCACGGCCTCGACCAGGAGTCGTAGGCGCTCTGGCCACAGCTGTTCCAGCCCCGTTCGCCGTCCGGCGGGCGGGGCTCGTCGTTGTGTGGCGGGAGTCGGTGCGGGAATGTCGCCGATTCACCCGATCCAACGAGGAAAGCTCTTGTCGGAGGCTGGTCTGCCCTGGTCGGACGCGGTGCACGCAGCGTCATCGCGAGTTCGGGCGACGGGGTGGCGACGCGGCGTGACGCGCTGGTGACGGTCCGGTGACGGCCCTCTGGCGTACTCGTCACCAGCGGCTGAGCCGCAGTCGAAATTCCGTCGAACGAACAGGAGCAGACCATGTTCGAGACCCACGAGTTCGCTGAACTGCTGCCCGAGCGCAAGGCCCTTGGCTGCGGCTGGTGGGACGGCTTCGGGGACATCGACCAGGACATCGACGTCGACCAGGACGTCGATGTGGACGTCGACAACGACTCCTTCGCCGGTGACGTTGACGTGACCGCGTTCAACAACGCCAACGTGGACCAGCACGCCAACTGAGCACTGAGCAGCCGATGAGTTCCCGGCCGCTCACCGCTGCTGCGCGTGGTGAGCGGCCCGGGTCCATCCACGAGGGAGAAGGACATGCACGAACTCGAGCTGTCTGATCAAACGGTGGAGCTCCTGCCCACGCGCGATGCGCTCAGCGGCGGCGGCTTCGGGTTTGGCGACATCGCCATCGTCAACCAGTTCAACATCATCGTCGCGGTCAACATCGGTTCTGACATCGCTCAGGACATCGAGGCCATCAACGTGGCCGACATCGATTTCAACTGACGAGCTGCCAGGTCGGGAGCGGAGAGGACCCGTTCCCGGCCTGGTCGCTCGTCCGCAGGCAGGTGCGCGGCCGGCCGCGCGCTCGGAGCCCGCACTGCGCCGGGCTCAGGAGGGTGTCATGTCAGAAGCTGCTGATGTCGAGACCGCGGGCTCGACGGACGAGAACGCGGTGCCCCGGCTCGTCGACGGCGTCCGGCTGCTGGGCGAGTACGAGGGCGGCGGGTACGAAGAACCGCGCTACCTGGTGTCGCGGGCCGACGGGCAGATGGTGCTCGTCTCCCCGCTGCTGCACGAGGTGGCGAGCAGGCTGGACGGCGCGCGGACCGTGCGCGAGGTGGCCGAGCGGGTCAACGCCGACCTCGGCTTGGAGCTCTCCGCGGCGGACGTGGCGTACCTCGTGGACAAGAAGCTGTACCCGATGGGCGTCGCCACCACGTCCGAACCGCTGCCGGACCCGCCGCGCTCGGACCCGCTGCTGTCGCTGGTGTTCAACACCCAGCTGCTGCCGCCGGGGTTCGTCCGCGCCGCCGCGGCGATCTTCTCGCCGTTCTACCGGCCGCCGGTGATCGCGCTGATGCTGAGCCTGTTCGTCGCCGTGGACGTGTGGCTGGTGGTGTCCGGCGGGATCGACGCCGCGTTCCACCGGTCGGTCGGTGACCCGGTGCTGGTGCTGACGCTGATGGTGCTGTGGGTCTGCGCCACGCTGTTCCACGAGTTCGGCCACGCCGCCGGGTGCCACTACGGGGGTGCGAGACCGGGCGGGATCGGCGTCGGCATCCTGGTCCTCTACCCGGCGTTCTACACCAACGTCACCGACGCCTACCGGCTCGACCGGCGCGGGCGGCTGCGCACCGACCTGGGCGGGATCTACTTCAACGCGATCTTCATCGTGGCCGTGTTCGGGCTCTACCAGCTGACCGAGATCCCGGCGCTGAAGGTCTTCATGGTGCTCAACCACCTGCAGATCCTCCAGCAGCTGCTGCCGCTGCTGCGGCTGGACGGCTACCTGATCCTCGGGGACCTGGTGGGGGTGCCGAACCTGTTCGCGTTCGTCGGCCCGGTCTGGCGGCGGCTGCGGGGGAAGCCGGACAACGGCTCGACGACGCACCAGGCGCTGCGGCCCCGCGTGCAGGTGCTGGTCACGACCTGGGTGCTCATCGTGGTCCCGCTGCTCATCGTCGCGCTGACCCTGCTGCTGCTCCGGTTGCCGTTCTACCTGGCCACCGCGACGTCGAGGGCCGTGGAGTACGGGCAGGTCGCGCTGGCCGCGGGGGGCCAGGGCAGCGTGGGGGTGCTGCTGCTGGCGGTGCTGTCGATGCTGCTCCTGCTCATCCCGTGGGTGGGCGGCACCGCGTTCGCGATCCGCACGGGTCGGCGGGTCGTCAAGCTCGTGCGCAAGCTGCGGGCGCGCCGCCAGGCCTCCCGGCCGCAGCCCAAGCACCGCAAGCGATCCGGACGGTTGCGTCCGCCGCCCGCGGCGGCGTGAGTCCGGGTTCCGAAGAAGGGGGAGGGGCGAGCTCCGGTACCGCGGTGGCGGGACCGGGGTTCGCCTCTGCGCGCGATCCCTGACCTCGCACTACCGGGTGATGCAGCGCCATGCCCAGGGTCTTGAGTCACGGTGGGTAGCGTCGTAACAACCGACCGGAACCCCCCGATGGGAGCGGGTGTGGGCTCCCTGGTGCCGGTGCGGAACCGGTGATCAGGAGGGGGAGGGCCCGGGTCGCTCCTCCGTGCAGCCCGTTGCCAGTCCGGTCGAGGGGGGAACGATGAGCGGTGGCACGGTGCAGCCGATGGAACGGCGGCGGACGCGCACGCCAGCGCAGCCCGATCAGCCGTTCCGGCTGACGTTGCTGGGTGGTTGGGAGCTGCAGGCGGGTGGCGAACCGGTGGCGATGTCCAGCAGCGGACAGCGCCTGCTGGCCTTGCTGGCGCTCCGCGGACGCATCCAGCGCGACTACGCCGCGGGCATCTTGTGGCCGGACAGCGACGACCAGAACGCGTTGGCCAACCTGCGGACCACGCTGTGGCGGGTGCGCCAGCGGGCGCGGGGCGCGGTGATCAGCACGCAGCAGGAGATCGAGCTGGCACCGCTGGTCTCGCTGGACATCGACGGTCTGGTCGCCGCCGGCCGCTACCTGCTGGACGAGGGTTCGGGCGACTCGCCCGCCGACTGCGCGCAGATCGGTCGCGACCTGGCGGGCCACGAGCCGCTGCTGCCCGGCTGGTACGACGACTGGGTGCTCACCGAGCGGGAGCGCCTGCAACAGCTCCAGGTGCACGCGCTGGAGGTCGCGGCGGAGCGGCTGGTGCAGTCCCGGCACCTGGCCAGCGCCCTGGAGATCGCGCAGGCGGCGACCAAGGTGGAGCCGTTCCGCGAGACGGCGCACTGCGCGGTGGTGAAGGTCCTGCTGCAGCAGGCGAACCCGGCGCAGGCGGTCCGGCACTACCGCCGCTACGAGCGCCTGCTGCACCGGGAGCTGGGCATCCGCCCGTCGGACCACCTGCGCAACCTGGTCCGCCCAGTCCTCGCCAGCACCGCCTGACGCAGGCCGGCCCGACGCGATCGCCGGGAAATCGACTACCCGTTCCCGCGGCGACCACGTCGGGCCCCACCGGGGCCTCGGCCCGCTGCCGCGCCGGCTCGTCCACGGCGCGGTGCTCGCCGCCCACTCGGGCTGGTGCGCGTCGGCCGCGGCGGGCGGCGGCGCGGTCAGGCGGAGAGGACGGACCTGACCGCGTCGCGGGCGTCGGCCGGGGAGGCGGTGGCCAGGGCGGCTTCGGCGGCGCGGCGGAAGGTCTCCATCGAGTGCTCGGCCAGCGCCGCGCCGACCACCGGGACCGCCGACCCGCCCATCGACAGGCTGGTCGCGCCGAGCCCGGCGAGCACGCCCGCCAGCAGCGGGTCGGACGCCGCCTCGCCGCACACGCCGACGGGCTTGCCCAGCTCGCGCCCGGCGTCCCCGACCTGCGCGACGAGGCGCAGCAGGGCCGGCTGCCAGGGGTCGTTGAGCTCGGCGAGCGCCCCGGCCATCCGGTCCGCGGCGAACACGTACTGGGCCAGGTCGTTGGTGCCGATGCTGACGAAGTCGACGGCGCCGAGGACCTCCCGGGCGCTCAGCGCGGCGGCCGGGACCTCGATCATCACCCCGGCACGGGGCAGACCCGCCGCGCGGACCCGCTCGGCGAACCAGGCGGCTTCCGCGGCGGTGGCCACCATCGGCGCCATGACCGACACCTCGGCGCCGGAGTCGGCGGCCGCCCCGGCGATCGCCTCCAGCTGCCGGTCCAGCACGTCCGGCCGGTCGAAGGCGACGCGCAGCCCGCGCACGCCGAGCGCCGGGTTCGGCTCGACGCCCATGGCCAGGAACGCCAGCGGCTTGTCCGCCCCGGCGTCGAGGGTGCGCACGACGACCGGCTTGCCGGCGAACGGGGTCAGCACCTCGCGGTAGGCGGCGCGCTGGGTCTCGACGCTCGGCTCGTCGTCGGCCCCGAGGTAGCAGAACTCGGTGCGGAACAGCCCGACGCCCTGCGCCCCGGCCTCGGCCGCCGCGGTCGCGTCGGAGGCCGACCCGACGTTGGCGACGACCTTGACCTCGACGCCGTCCGCGGTGGCGCCGACGCCGTTCCACGTCACGGCCGCGGCCCGCTCGGCGGCCTGGACCGGGACCTCCGCGTCGCTGAGCTCGACCACGCCGCTGCTGCCGTCCACGACGGCACCGACCGCGTCCGAGGCGTCGAGCACGCCGCGGACCGCGACCACGGCGGGGATGCCGAGCGCGCGCGCCAGGATCGCGGTGTGGCTGGTCGGCCCGCCCTCCTCGGTGACGAGCGCGAGCACCAGCTCGGGGTCCAGGTCGGCGGTGTCGGCGGGGGCCAGGTCGCGGGCGACCAGCACGCTCGGCCCCTCCAGCTCGGGCACCCCGGGCGGGGTCACGCCGTGCAGCTCCGCGATGATCCGGTCCCGCACGTCCTGCACGTCACGCGCGCGTTCGGCCATGTACCCGCCGGCCGCGCGCAGCGAGTCGGCGAACCCGTTCGCGGCTTCGAAGACCGCGCGGGAGGCGGGCAGCGAGCGGGTGGTGACCTGCTGCTCGGCCTGCGCGATCAGCGCGGGGTCCATGGCCATCGCGGCGGTGGTCTCGAGGACGGCCTTGGCGTCGCCCTCGACGCGGGCGGCGCGCTGGAACAGCCGCTCGGCCACCGCGTCGGCGGCGGGCCGGATGCGCGCGGCCTCGGCGGTGGGGTCGGTCGGCGCGGGAGTGGCGGGCGGTTCGGGCAGTGGGTCGGCGACCCGGGCGATGGGGCCCGAGGCGCGGCCGGAGCTGACTCCGACACCAGTCAAACGCGACATGGTCTAGACCATACCTTCCCGGCACTGCCTGCACAGCGCCGTCGAACTGCGTTGGAACCGAACACGCCCACAGCGCGTCAGAGGGTCACTGCGGCGATCGTAGGCACCAGTAGGCCGTTCAGCGCGATTCGTGAGGGAGCGCACCCACCCGCGGTGACCTCAGTGGTTTTCACGTCACTCGGATGTCGCAGCGTGCACATTACTGATGAGTAACGAGTGAGTAGAGGTACGGATCCGGCGGACCCCCTGCGAAAAGCAGGCTGTGGGCATGGCAATGAGCACTCAGATCACCGCCGAGACGTCCCCGACCACCGACTGGTTCGCCGAGCCGCTCGCCGCGCTCCTCGACCTCTTCGCGGCGCAGCTGTCGGACGACTCCGAGCCCACCTCGGAGTCCGACCCCACCGTGCTCCCGCCGCCGACGAACGAGAGGCCCGAGTGGGCGCCTCCCGCGTCGGGGGAGACGGTCGACACCAGCCAGGCCGACCCGCAGCGCTTCCCGGTCTCCTCGACCGGGGTGGCCTGGTCGGCGGGCTGACCGGCCGGACGATGGGAACAACGGAAGAGCAGGATCCGCCAACGGCCCGTCCCCCTCGGTGGGAGACGGGCCGTTCACCGTCTCCGGCAGGCCACTGTGGAGCTTCTGGGGGTCCGCCGTTCGAGCTAACTTGCCGCCGGATGCGGATCTTTCTCGCGCCGCCGAGCGTCAGACTGAACGGGTTGCTGCTCGCCGGTATCGCGCCACCGACGATCGCAACCACCCCAGGGCCGACCGCAAAGCCCCCCGTGCGGTCGGCCCTGGTCACTTCTCAGGCCCCGTCGCGCACGGGCAGCAGGTGCGGGGCGTGCTCGCGGACCGCCTCCAGCACGCTGCTCGCGGAGGGGTTGACCGCCTGCCACTCGCCGACGACCACGGTCGGCACGGTCTCGTTGCCGTCGGCGATGCCGCGCACGGTGGCCGCCGCCTCCGGGTCCTCCCAGATGTCGACTTCGGTGAACTCCAGCCCCTCCTGGCGCAGCCCCGCGCGCAGCATGGTGCAGAAGGGGCATCCGGGGCGGGTGTAGACGACGACTTCCTGCACTGCGGCTGCCATGCTGCCTCCTCGGTCTTCGATCAACGGCGCCGACAGCTGCAACGCGGCGGGCGCCTGGTCCATTCGCCCCACCGTCGCATCCGGTGCGAATGCGAAGGCGGACACCGTGACCCGCCCCGAGTGGGACACAATCGCTGCGGCCTCACCGGCGTCCACGGGAGGAATGCCACATGACCGGGTCTTCCCGGCGCGAACGGCTCCGCGCCGCCACCGAACTGGAGATCCGCCAGCTCGCGCGAGCCCTGCTGGTCGAGCGCGGCAGCGACGCGGTCTCCCTGCGGGCCATCGCGCGCGAGCTGGGCATCACCGCCCCGGCGCTGTACCGGTACTACGAGTCGCGCGAGGACCTGCTGCGGCAGCTGTGCGACGACATCTGCACCGACCTGGCGACCGAGCTGCACGCGGAGTCCGAGGCGGTCGGCGAGGAGCTCGTGGCCAAGATCTTCGCGGTGTGCCGCGCGTTCCGCCGCTGGGCGCTGGCGCACCCGGAGGAGTTCGCGCTGGTCTTCGCCACACCGCGGGTGGAGGAGGAGCGCCGGCCGGACCGGTTCGGCAGCGTGTTCCTCGGCATCATCGGCCCCTTCCTCGCCGAGGGCACGAGCCTGGCGGAACCGCCGTTCGAGCTGCCCGACCTGTCGGCGCACCAGGAGTCGCTGGCGGAGGCGTTCTCCACGGCGGGCATCGACGTGCCGCCGGCCGCGCTGCGCCCGGAGGTGGTGCACTTCCTGCTGCGCTGGTGGGTCCGCCTGTACGGCCACGTGGCGCTGGAGGTCTTCGGGCGCTTCCCGTTCGACCTCAAGCACGCCGACCGCCTCTTCGAGGCGATGCTCCGGGAGCTCACCCACGAGACGGGCTTGGCCTGAGCGGTCACCACCACAGGCCGTGCTGCAGCACGCGCGGGTGCAGCGCGACGGCGACCCTCGGGTGGAACTCGTCGACCAGGTCCTCGATGGCGAGCCGGTGCTTGCCCACGTAGGGCGGCGGCACGGCGGCGAGCTTCCGCCGGGTCCGCTCGTCCAGGTACGCCTGGCACTCCTGCTCGGTCATGGTGGCGAAGACGTCCACCGGATCCGGCCGCACGGCTTCCCGCACCTGCCGCACGGTGAGCGTCCCGGGTCCGGCACCCGCGTGCTGGCCGTGCCCGCCGCGCAGCGGGAAGACCGCGACGAGCACCGCAGCGGCGAGCAGGCCTGCCGTCGCGGGCGAAGTGATGAGGTCGAGCACCACGTCCACGAAGAACCTCCTGGCGGTCCGGGGGGAATCGTGCCGATCAGTCCTGAGTGGACCGACGAGCCCGCGCGTCGCGCCGCGCGACGGCTTCCGCCCAGCAGTCCTCGCAGGTGGGCGCCAACCAGTCCACGTCGCCGACCCGGCCGAGCTGGACGCGCGACCCGCACAAGGTGGCCCGCTCCTGCCCGGGGAACGGCGGCCCGTCCGGCTCCAACCCGTGCCGCACCCCCGCGACGGGCCGCCAGTAGGCGACAGGCCGCTCCGGCTCCAGGTTCGGGTACAGCACCGAGAACACCTCCGAGGAAGGGGAGAGGGAAGGTGGGGAAGGCGGCGGACCGAGGGGGAGGCCGGGGAGAGCACGACCAGCCCGCCGCCTAGATCGAAAAATACCTTTGCGATATCGCAACGACTATTCCCTGATCGGGTAGCAGGACGCTGAGCTCGTACGATTCACCCGATCGCGAGCCGAGAGGACTGAGGATGACACCTTCTTCGCCCACAGTCGCCGCGTGGGAGCTCGGCATGCGGCTGCGGGAAGCGCGGGAGGAGGTGGGGCTGACCGGGGTCACCGCGGCGAAGGAGCTCGGCATCTCGCAGAACTTCCTCAGCGAAGTGGAGCACGGCAAGCGACGCCTCACGGCGGACAAGCTCGCGGAGGCCGCCTCCCTCTACGAAGTTCACGAGGACGAGCTGTTCGAGCTGCAAGAGCTACGCCGCGGCACCGACGAGCGCGGCTGGTGGACGCAGTACTCGGGGCTGTTCCCGCCGGAACTGCTCCGGTACTTCGGCTACGAGTGGGGCGCGGAGTCGATCCGCATGCACGAGAGCCTGCTGATCCCCGGTCTGCTGCAGACAGAGGCGTACGCGCACGCCATCGTCACCAGCGACAGCCCGAACACGCGCACTTCTGAAGCCGATCAGCGCGTCGAAGCTCGCATGCTCCGTCAGCGACGGCTCAGGGGTGAAGACCCCCTGCGCCTGACCGTGGTGCTCAGCGAAGGTGCGCTCCACCAACAAGTCGGTGGCCCGACGGTGCTCGCCGAGCAGCTCGAGCACCTCCTGGCGCTGATCGAGGAACTACCGGACACCCTCGAGCTCTTGGTGGTTCCCTTCACGGCTGGCGCTCACGGCGCGCTAGGCGCGTCGACGTTCCACATCCTCAGCTTCCCGAGCCCACGCCTGCCCGACCTCGTCTGGCAAGAGACGCTGACCTGGCTCGGCGTGATCGCCGACCGTGCCCGCACACGTGAGTACGCAGCGACTTTCGCGCAATGCCTGCGAAAGACAGCGGGGAGACGGGGATCGCGAGACATGGTCCACCGGGCATTGCGGGAGATAGCATGACGAGGTGTGCACGTTCTCGCCTGACCAGTGGTTCAAGTCCAGCTACTCCTCGAACCCAGCGGGATGCGTCGAGGTGGCGATGACCCCGGAGCTCGTGGGCGTGCGAGACACCAAGGACCGGGACGGCGGCACTCTCGTGTTCACGAAGCAGAAGTGGGCTTCCTTCATCGCGTCGGTCAAGGAGTAGGCAGCGCGTCCAGCTCGGCGCGCACCTCAGCTGCTTCCCCTTGCCCCAGTTCTTCGAGGACCTCCAACGCCTCGAGCAAAGCCCGCCTGGCCTCCGCAACGTCACCGGAAGCCAGGAGAGCCCGCCCCAGTGCGCGAAGGCTTGCGGCTTCTCCTTGCCGGTGGCCGATCCTGCGCCGGAGCTCCAGCGCTCGTCGGTGGTTCTCGATCGCCTCGTCCGGGTTGCCGGAGTCGAGGTGGGCTACGGCAAGGTTGTGGAGCGCGAAGCCCTCGCCCATCTCCTCACCGGCTTCCCTGTCGAACCGCAACGCCTGCTCGAAGTGCGCGAACGCCGCCTCGAAGCGGCGGCACTCCGCGTGGAGGAGCCCGAGTGCGTTGTGCGCCAGCCCTTGCGCGAAGCCATCACCCAGGCTCTCGGCGATCTCCAGAGCGTTCTCCAGGGGATCGGCCGCTTCGTCGTACCGTCGAGCACTGATCAGTGCGTGTCCGAGCGCGATGAGCACCTCGCCACGCCCTCGACGATCACCGATCGCGTCGAAGTGCAGGAGCGCCTCCGCTGCGTACCGCGCTGCCGCATCGAAGTCCTCGAGGTCGTAGTGAGCGACCCCGAGCTCGTGCAGCAGGTTCGCTTGCGCTTCCTCGTTCCCGAGCCGCTGCGCCGCTGAGATCGCGATGCCGTAGGCATCGATCCAATCCGTGGTGCAACCGCGCAGGTGGAACAGGTACATGAGGCTGCGGGGCAGCTGCCACGAGTGCTCCCACAGGCCCGATCTCTCAGCTTGTTTGATCGCAGCGCGCAGGTTGTGGCGTTCGGCCTCCCACCAGGCGATCGCGCCCCCATCGTCGTCGAAGGCGAGCCCGGACACGTCGGAACCGGGCGTCTCCGGCGTGAAGTGCCGTGCGTGTCCAGTCGTCTGCGCGTCCGCCGCAGCGCTGGTGCGGAGGTAGAAGTCGAGCAGGCGGCGAACGGCTGCTTGGCGGCTCTCGGCTGGTTCGTCGGTCGATGCGCACTCGGCGGCGTAAGCCCGAAGTCGTGGTAGCGATAGCGACCTGGTTCCTGCCGTTCGACCAGGTTGGCCCTGAGCAGCTCCGCCAGAGGTCGGCGGAGGTCACGCTTGGACCGTCCGGCGAGCGCGGCCAGAGCGTCGAGGCCGATGTCCGGTCCAGTCGGCAGGCCCATCAGGCGGAACAGCCTCGCGGCCTCGTCCGACAGGGACCGGTAGGACCAGGAGAACACCGCTCGAACCCCGATTTCGCCACCCGACTCCAGGGCGTCGAGCCGGTCGCGCTCGTTCCGCAGCTCTTCGGCCAGCTCTTCCAGCGAGAAGTCGGTGAACTCCGCTGCTCGGACCGCGACCACGCCCAACGCGAGGGGAAGCCCGCCACAGTGCGCCACGATCTCCGCTGCAGCCTCGGGTTCTTCCGCGAGTCGCTCGCGCCCCAGGTAGTGCGCGAGCAAGTCGTGCGATTCGGTCTCGGAGAGCACGTGCAACGTCACCCTCGTCGCACCTTCCCGGACGACGAGGTCGTCCAGCCGGTGGCGGCTCGTCACCACCACCAGGCAGGTCGGCGTTCCAGGCAGCAGTGGTCGGACCTGGTCCACGGAACGAGCGTTGTCGAGGAGCACCAGCATGTGCCTGTCGTGCACGAGGCTGCGGAACATCGCTGCGCGGGCGTCGTCGTCCGGCGGGATGCGTTCGTGCTGGACGCCGAGCGCTGTGAGGAAGAGTCCCAGGACGTCGTTCGGTTCCATGGGCTCGGCGATCGGGTCGAACCCGCGCAAGTTGACGTACAGCTCGCCGTCCGGGAAGCGGTCCCGCACGCGGTGAGCCCAGTTCACGGCGAGGGTCGATTTCCCCACGCCGGCAGCGCCGTCGATGGTCGACAGCAGGACCACACCGGATCCCTGTGCACCCGCCAGCAGCGTGGTGAGCATGTCCTGCTCCACGGCGCGGTTCACGAAGTACCGCGTCGCAGCAGGGAGTTGCCTCGGTACTGGAGAACCGGTCACGGCGTGGAAGTGCACGTCCCCATGGATGGAGCCGGCTTGCACGACCGGCCCCTGAACCGGTGCCGCCAGCTCGTTGCCGACGTTGTCCGACCTCTCGTGCACACGTCCCCCAGGCCCCAGTAGATCAACATCCAGCGTGGCACGTGGGTCGACCCGGCGACACCTCCAGGATCGTGAAGCCACCCGGTCGCGGTGGCGGAAACTCGTTCAGCCGTAGGTGTTCCCGAAGCAGCGCTGGGCCGACTTCTTGAATCGTGGAGCGGAGACTCCCTGGTTCGAAGCCGGCAGCGGGACGAGGTGCCAGTTGTAGGCGGAACTGGCACACCGCACGCCCCGGCCTGTTCGGTGCGCGCCCGGAGGTCGTCCGGGTGCAGGCGCCCTGGAACGCCATCGCGGAGTGGTCGCGCGACGGCGGCCACTCCGCGATGGGTGAGAGCACCGGCCCGTGGGGTGCTCGGGCCGGTGCTCCCCGTCAGGGGTTCGTCACCGCCGAGACCTCGCCCTTGTGCAGGTTCTTGATGACGTTGCGCGCGTCGGGGTACTTGTACGAGCCCGACTCGAACAGCAGGAACGCCTCGTCGCCGTACTGCGTGATGCCCTCCGCCATGCTCGGCGCGCGGTAGCACGTGGTGGACGGGATGTCGATGTCGGTGGCGCCCTTGTCCACCACGTAGATGTTGCTGCGGTTGGTGCGCCCGTAGGACGTGCTGTACACGAAGTGGTCCTCGGTGACCATGAGGCCCTGCGTCTTCATCGGGACCTCGAAGGTCTTCTGCTCGGTGAGCGAGCCGTCGTCGCCGACCTGGTACGACTGCATGGTGCCGCGGCCGGTCTCGTTGAACTTGCCCGCGTAGAGCGTCCCGCCGTCCGCGGCCAGGAACGACGCCGCGGGCACCACGCGGGCCTCGCCGGTCTGCTCCAGGTACGGGGTGCCGCTCGCCTTCATGGCGTCCCGCAGCGCCGTCAGCTCGTACTTGCGGACGGTGTGCTGGTCACCGGAGTTGCGGCCCTGCACGAACGCCCAGCCCTTGCTGATCGCGATGCCGCCGACGTGCGACTCGGCGATCGCGACCGACCCCACGTGCTCGCCGGACGCCGGGTCGATGCCGATGATCAGCGCGTCCGAGCCGGACTCGCCGTAGGCCGTCACCAGCAGCAGGTCCCCGCCCGCGCCGTCCCAGTCCGTCCACGCGGCCAGGCCCTGCGGGGTGGTGGTGTCCAGCTCCGGGACCGCCGGGCCCTCGCCCCACGCCGCGTCGTAGACGTCCGACGCGGACGGACCCGGGTAGAACGGACCGTCGCCGCTGGCCGCCGTCTCGCACTCGATCTTCGGGCTGACCGCGCTGTCCGCCGCGGCCGTGCTCGTCGCAGCGGTGCTCAGCAGGAGCGCGCCGCTCACCGCGGCGATCGTGACCTTCCGGAGCAGGGGTTCCATCGCGCCTCGCAACCTCTCGGCATCGCGTCGTCCCCCATGGGACGCACGATCACCGGATCGGTTCCCCGAGATCCCGGATTCATCCGATCGGCCGCATCAACCGTGGGCGCGGTCGTGGGCGCGCTGCGCCTCCTGGCGCGCGGCCTCGGCTCCGGTGGCGATCGGGGCGGTGAGCCACTGGCGCGGCATCCGGAACGCGGCGACCAGGTCCACCGCGTGCGGGCGGATCTGCCGGCACAGCTCGTTGACCGCCTCGGTGATCGCCTTGGACCGGCGCGGCGTGATCCGCTCGTGCTCCAGGAACCAGCCGCGGTCCTCCTCGATGGTGGACAGCACGTAGAGGTCGCAGAGCTTGCCCAGCAGCTGCGCGGTCTCCCGGTCGCGGCAGCGCTCCACCGCGGCGACGAACGCCTCCAGCACCTGGCGGTCCACGTGCACCCGCGCCGCGCGCAGCACGTGGTCCTGGGCCTGGTTGAACACCTCGAAGGCGTTGTCCCGGTTGGCCTTCCGCAGGCGGCGGCCCAGACCGTCGAGGACGTGGCGCTCGCGGTCGTCGAACATCGTGAGCTGCCAGCCGCGGTCCAGGACGTCGTCCTTGCCCGAGCCGTCGATGATCCGCTGCACCAGGGAGCGCGTCGCGGTCTTCTCGATCACCGAGCCGACGAACTGGTCGGCGAGGAACTTGGCCATGCCGAGCGTGCCCAGGTCGTCGAACTGGTCCTTGTAGCCGGTCAGCAGGCCCTTGGCGACCAGCTGCAGCAGCACCGTGTTGTCGCCCTCGAAGGTGGTGAAGACGTCGGTGTCGGCCTTCAGCTGCGCCAGCTGGTTCTCCGCCAGGTAGCCCGCGCCACCGCACGCCTCGCGGCAGGTCTGGATGGTGCTGGTGGCGTGCCAGGTGGCGACCGCCTTCAGCCCGGCCGCGCGGGACTCCAGCTCGCGCTGCGCCCGCTCGTCACCCGGCGGCACGTCGTGCAGGCTCGACACCAGCTGCTCCTGCGCGAAGTGCAGGGCGAAGGTCTTGGCCAGCGCGGGCAGCAGCTTGCGCTGGTGCACCAGGTAGTCCAGCACCACGACCTCCTCGTCGGTGCCGGGCCGGCCGAACTGGCGGCGCGCGTCGCCGTAGCGCAGCGCGATCTCCAGGGCGAGCTTGGTGGCGCTGCCCGCCGTGCCCGCCACCGAGACCCGGCCGCGGATCAAGGTGCCCAGCATGGTGAAGAACCGCTTGCCCTTGCTGGCGATCGGGCTGCTGTAGGTGCCGTCCGGGGCCACGTCGCCGTAGCGGTTGAGCAGCGCCTCGCGCGGCACCCGCACGTGGTCGAAGGTGATCCGGCCGTTGTCCACGCCGTTCAGCCCGGCCTTGCGGCCGCAGTCGGTGATCGTCACCCCGGGCAGGGTGTTCCCCGACTCGTCGCGGATCGGCACCACCAGCGCGTGCACGCCGTGGCTCTCGCCGCGGGTGATCAGCTGCGCGAACACCACCGCCATCCGCCCGTCGCGGGCGGCGTTGCCGATGTACTCCTTGCGCGCCGCCTCGTGCGGCGTGTGCACCACGAACTCCTGCGACTCCGGGTCGTAGGTCGCGGTGGTGCGCAGGTGCTGCACGTCCGAGCCGTGGCCGGTCTCGGTCATCGCGAAGCAGCCCGGCAGCTCCAGGTTCATGATGTCGCGCAGGTAGCGCTCGTGGTGGCGTTCGGTGCCCAGCGCGACGACCGCCCCGCCGAACAGTCCCCATTGGACACCGGCCTTGACCATCAGGGACAGGTTGCCGGGCAGCATCTCCAGCGACACCACCGAACCGCCGGTGTCCCCGCTGCCGCCGTAGGCGGGCGGGAACCCGAGGGCCGGGATGCCGGACTTGGCCAGCTGGTGCAGCTGCTCGAGGGTGAGCGCCCGGTGGTCCTCGGTGTCGAGGTGGTCACCCGGGGGCAGGTCGATGCCGGCCAGCTCCTCCCGGACCCGGTCCCGGACGTGGGCCCAGCGCCCGTCCACCAACGTCGCGAGCTCGTCCGCATCGAACCCCATCGCCGCCTCCACTCGTCGAGCTTGCCGCCAGCGTAGTTACCGGCGAGTAACCCTGCCACGTGAGCTAGCTCGCCGACGGCGCGGACGCAGCGGACGCCGCCCCGGCCCGGTGGCGGGGCGGCGTCCACGGGAGGTCAGACGACGACGTTGACCAGGCGGCCCGGGACCACGATGACCTTGCGCGGCTCCTTGCCCTCCAGGATCGCCGCGACCTTCTCCTCGGCCAGGGCCGCGGCCTTCACCGCGTCCTGGTCCGCCGAGGCCGGCACCGTGACGCGCGAGCGCACCTTGCCGTTGACCTGGATCGGGTACTCCACGGTGTCCTCGACCAGGTACTGCTCGTCGGGCACCGGGAACGGCCCGTGCGCCAGGCTCTCCTCGTGCCCCAGCCGGGACCACAGCTCCTCGGCCAGGTGCGGCGTCAGCGGCGCCACCATCAGCACCAGCGGCTCCACCACCGCGCGCGGGGTGCCCGGCGCGGACGAGTACGCCTTGGTGATCCGGTTGTTCAGCTCGATCAGCTTGGCCACCGCGGTGTTGAACCGCAGCTCCGAGTAGTCCTCCCGGACACCGGCGATCGTCTTGTGCAGCGCGCGCAGCATCTCGACGTCCGGTTCCTCGTCGGTCACCCGCAGCTCACCGGTGTGCTCGTCGATGACGTTGCGCCACAACCGCTGCAGGAACCGGTGCGAGCCGACGACGTCCTTGGTCGCCCACGGCCGCGAGGAGTCCAGCGGGCCCATCGCCATCTCGTACAGCCGCAGCGTGTCCGCGCCGTAGGCGTCGGCCATCTCGTCCGGGGAGACGGAGTTCTTCAGGCTCTTGCCCATCTTCCCGTACTCGCGCCGGACCTCCTGGCCCTGGTAGTAGAACTTGCCGTCCCGCTCCTCGACCTCCTCGGCCGGGACGTAGACGCCGCGCGAGTCGGTGTAGGCGTAGGCCTGGATGTAGCCCTGGTTGTACAGCCGGCGGTACGGCTCCTCCGCCGACAGGTAGCCCAGGTCGTACAGCACCTTCTGCCAGAACCGGGAGTACAGCAGGTGCAGCACCGCGTGCTCCACGCCGCCGACGTACAGGTCGACGCCGCCCGGGTCGTCCGGGCCGTGCTCCTCCGGCCGCTTGCCCATCCAGTACTGCTCGTTGGCCGGGTCGACGAACCGCTCGTCGTTGTCCGGGTCGATGTAGCGCAGCTGGTACCAGCAGGAGCCGGCCCACTGCGGCATCACGTTGGTGTCCCGCGAGTAGTTCTTCAGCCCGTCACCCAGGTCCAGCTCGACGTTGGCCCAGTCGGTGGCCTTCGCCAGCGGCGGCTCCGGCTCGCTGTCGGCGTCCTCCGGGTCGAAGGTGCGCGGCGAGTAGTCCTCGACCTCGGGCAGCACCACCGGCAGCTGGTCCTCGGGCAGCGCCTGCGGCAGGCCGTCCTCGTCGTAGACGATCGGGAACGGCTCGCCCCAGTAGCGCTGCCGCGCGAACAGCCAGTCGCGCAGCTTGTACTGCACGGTGCCGCGGCCGTGGCCGTGCTCCTCCAGCCAGCTGATGACGGCCTTCTTGGCGTCCTCCAGCTCCAGCCCGTTCAGGTCCAGCCCGACCTCGGGGTTCGAGGAGTTGATCCGCGGGCCCGCGCCGGTGTAGGCGCCGCCCTCGAAGTCGGCGGGCGGTTGCACGGTGCGGACGATCGGCAGCCCGAAGACCTCGGCGAACTCGTGGTCGCGGGTGTCCTCGCCGGGCACCGCCATGATCGCGCCGGTGCCGTAGCCCATCAGCACGTAGTCGGCGATGAACACCGGGATCTGCTCGCCGTTGACCGGGTTGGTCGCCCAGGCGCCGGTGAAGACGCCGGTCTTCTCCCGGTTCTCCTGGCGGTCCAGGTCCGACTTCATCGACGCGGCCCGCCGGTACTGCGCGACCGCCTCGGCCGGGGTGGCCGCGCCGCCGGTCCAGCGCTCGTCCACGCCCTCGGGCCAGGCGTCCGCGGTCAGCTCGTCGACCAGCGGGTGCTCCGGCGCCAGCACCATGTAGGTCACGCCGAACAGCGTGTCCGGGCGGGTGGTGAAGACCTCGATCTGCTGCGCGGAGCCGTCCAGCGGGAACACCACGTTCGCGCCGTGCGAGCGGCCGATCCAGTTCCGCTGCATGGTCTTGACCTTCTCCGGCCAGTCCAGCCGGTCCAGGTCGTCGACCAGGCGGTCCGCGTAGGCGGTGATCCGCATCATCCACTGCTTCAGGTTGCGGCGGAAGACCGGGAAGTTGCCGCGCTCGGTCAGGCCCTCCGCGGTGACCTCCTCGTTGGCCACCACGGTGCCCAGGCCCGGCGCCCAGTTGACCGGCGCCTCGGAGACGTAGGCCAGGCGGTACGAGTCGATGACCTTCCGCTGCTCGGTGCGGGTCAGCTCGCTCCACGGACGGCCGTCCGGGGTCGCGCGCTTGCCGCTGGCGAACTCCTCCTCCAGCTCGCTGATCCGCCGCGCCTTGCCCGCCTCCGGGTCGTACCAGGCGTTGAAGATCTGCAGGAAGATCCACTGCGTCCAGCGGTAGAAGTCGACGTCCGTGGTGGCGACGCGGCGGCGCTCGTCGTGCCCCAGGCCCAGCCGGCGGATCTGCCGCAGGTAGCGCTCGATGTTCTGCTCGGTCGTGGTCCGCGGGTGGGTGCCGGTCTGCACCGCGTACTGCTCCGCCGGCAGGCCGAACGCGTCGAAGCCCATCGTGTGCAGCACGTTGCGGCCCAGCATCCGGTGGTAGCGGGCGTAGACGTCGGTGCCGATGAAGCCCAGCGGGTGGCCGACGTGCAGCCCGGAGCCCGACGGGTACGGGAACATGTCCTGCACGAACAGCTTGTCCTCGGGCACGTCACCCTTGAGCGACCCGGCTGGGTTGGGCGCGTGGAAGGTGCCGCGCTCCTCCCACCGGCGCTGCCACCGCTGCTCGATCTCGACCGCCGTCTCCGCGGTGTAGCGGTACTGCGGGACCTCTTCGGTCGAGGTCTCTGCCTGGCCACTCATCGGTTCGCGTCCTTCCCTGCCATCGCCCTCGAACTCGCGAGTCGTGCGCTCCCTAGTGTGCCGCCTGCGGAAAAACAGAAACCCCCCAGGCCCTGCCGGGCATGAGGGGTCGCCGCGCTGACGTCGTCTCAACCGAACGTCAACGCGGCCTCGCAAGGAGCAGCCTCGCGTCCACACCACCAGGGTAGCGGAGCACGCCAACCGCTTTGTCCACAGCAGCTCAGCGCGGGGCCGGTCCGGCCCGGAACGGCACCGTGACGCAGGTCAAGTCGGGTGCTCTCCTACGCTGGGGAGGTGCTCGCTGTTCAGGTGATCCTCTGCGCGATCTTGGTCCTCGGCGGGGCGGCCCTGCTGCTGCTCGGCTTCCGGGGGCTGCGTGGGCAGCTGCCCCGCAACCGCTACGTCGGTGTCCGCACCCCCGCCGCCATGAGCAGCGACCAGGCGTTCGAGGTCGCCAACCGGGCGGCCGGGCCCGCGATGCTCGCCGGCGGTGCGGCGGCCGTGCTGGCCGGGGTCTCGCTGCCGATGCTGGCCTCGACGTTCTCCGTCGTCATGATCGCCGTGCTCGGCCTGGTGGGGGCGTTCGTGCTGATGACCGTGGGTGGCGTGGTCGGCAACCGCGCGGCCGAAGCGGTGCCCGCCCCGGCGGCGGCCGGGTGCGGCGGCTGCTCCTGCGGCTGCTGCAGCGCGCTCTCCCGCGACTGACGCGCAACCGGGCCGGACGGCGGCTCGCGTGGCACCGTGACCTGCATGGTGCGGTGCACGCGCTTCCACGTCTGCGGGTCCTCGGCCATCCCCGAGGACGAGGTGCTCGACGCCCTGCGCACCGTCCCGGACGGCAGCTTCCTGTGGCTGGAGGTGCCGCCGGGACAGCTCGACGTGCTGCGCGCCGCGGCGCGCGTGCTCCAGCTCCCGCACCTGGCGGTGCACCACGCGGCGCACCCGCACCAGCGGGCGCGGGCCGAGCACTACGCGCACTGCGACCACCTGGTCCTCAAGGTGCTCGGCTACGCGGAGGCCACCTCGTCGGTCAGCACCGGTGACGTGGTCCTCTTCCTGACCCCGTCGGTGCTCATCACCGTCGTGCACGGCGCCGAGGACCCGACCCCCGAGGTGCACCGCCGGGCCGCCGACCACCCGGAGCTGCTCGGCGCCGGGCCGCGCGCGCTCGCCTACCTGCTCGTGGACGTCGTCGTGGGCGACTACCTGACCATCGCGAGCGAGCTCCGCGCCGACCTGACCCGGCTGGAGCAGCGCGTGTTCGCCCCCGGCCGGGACGACGTGACGCCGGACCTGTACGCGCTCAAGCGCGAGGTCCTCGAGGCCCGCGACGCGGTGGAACCGCTGGAGCCCGTGGCGCACCGGATCGTCCAGCCGGAGGACAGCGATCCCGACCAGCTCCGGCAGCACGTCCGCGACGTGGCGCACCGCGTGCTGCGCGTCGGTCGCGAGCTGGAGTCCTGCGACGAGCTGCTGACCTCCGCGCTGGACGCGCAGTTCGCCCGGGCCGGGCTCTGGCAGAACGAGGACATGCGCAAGATCTCGGCGTGGGCGGCCATCGCGCTGGTGCCCACCACCGTCGGCGGGATCTACGGGATGAACTTCCGGCACATGCCGGAGCTGAACTGGACGTTCGGCTACCCGCTGGCGCTCGCGGTGATCCTCGCCGTCTGCGCTGTCCTCTACACCACCTTCCGCCGCAACCACTGGCTCTGACCGCAGGCGCCCGCACGTCCCCGAGCCCCGGCTCCGCCCGTGGCCGCGGTTCTCCACAGGGAGTTGTCCACAGGGTTGTGGAGAAGTGGGGACGAGTTGGGGACAACTCCCGGCGAGCTGTGGAGAGGCCGGGTCAGTTGAGCCGGACGTCGCCGGGGTGGGTGGCGAGGAAGGCCAGCGGCGGGCCCTGGCGGCGGAGCACCCGGCTCCACAGCTCGGTGCTGGGGTCGGCGATCACGTCGTCCGGCAGGGCAGGCACCACGATCCAGTCGCCGCGGCTGATCTCGCCCGCCAGCTGGCCCGGCTCCCAGCCCGCGTAGCCGGCGAAGAAGCGCAGCCCGCGCGCCTTCGGCACCAGCTCCGCGGGGTCGCCGTCGAGGTCGACCAGCCCGACCGGGCCGCGCACCCCGACCATCCCGGCGATCGTCCCGGTGTCCTCACCGGCGCGGAGCGCGGCGAGGCAGATCGCGGTGCGCTGCTCGACCGGACCCCCGACGAACAAGGCCTGCGGCTCGCTCGCGTGCTCGCCCCACCTCGGCAGCACCTCGTGCACCGTGACCTCGCTCGGCCGGTTCAGCACGACGCCCAGGGTCCCCTCGGCGCGGTGGTGTATGACGTACACGACGGTGCGCCGGAAGTTCTGGTCCAGCAGCTGCGGGGCGGCGACGAGCAGCATCCCCGGTTCCACGTCCGCGTCTGATCCCACCTCCGCATGATCTCACTGGTTGCCCGCGCACGGACCCTCGCAGCGCGAAGATTGCCGCCCTGATCACGAGCGGACGTAGCAATCAGTGATCACCACTCGCTAGCAACAGTGGATGGTGAACAACGGATATTATTAACAAACCGCTGACCTGCGGTGTCAGGAACGCGGGACCTCGATGCCCTGCTCCTCGGCCCACCGGTAGAGCTCCTCGACGGCCTCCTCGCGGGACAGCGGCCCGCGGTCCAGACGCAGCTCCTTCAGGTGCTTCCAGGCCTTGCCGACCACCGGGCCGGGGTCGACGCCGAGCAGCTGCATGATCTCGTTGCCGTCCAGGTCGGGCCGGACCTTCGCCAGGTCCTCCTCGGCCGCGATCCGGGCGATGCGCTCCTCGAGGTCGTCGTAGGCGCGCTGCAGCGCCGCCGCCTTCCGCTTGTTGCGCGTCGTGCAGTCGGCGCGCACCAGCTTGTGCAGCCGGGGCAGCAGCGGGCCCGCGTCGTTGACGTAGCGCCGCACCGCCGAGTCCGTCCACTGGCCGTCGCTGTAGCCGTGGAACCGCAGGTGCAGGTACACCAGGTCGGAGACCTGGTTGATGACGTCCTTGGGGTAGCGCAGCGCGCGCAGCCGCTTGCGGGCCATCTTCGCGCCGACCACCTCGTGGTGGTGGAAGCTCACCCCACCGCCCGGCTCGAAGCGCCGGGTCGCCGGCTTGCCGATGTCGTGCAGCAGCGCGGCCAGCCGCAGCACCAGGTCCGGCTCGCCGTCCGGGTCGGCCGCCCGCTCCAGGTCGATCGCCTGGTCCAGCACCGTCAGCGAGTGCCGGTAGACGTCCTTGTGCTGGTGGTGCTCGTCGATCTCCAGCTTCATCGCGGGCAGCTCGGGCAGCACGTGGTCGGCCAGCCCGGTGTCCACCAGCAGCTCGACACCGCGCCGCGGGAACTCGCCGCACAGCAGCTTCGACAGCTCCACCTGCACCCGCTCCGGGGTGATCCGCGCGATCTCACCGGCCATGTCGGTCATCGCCCGCACCACCCGGTCGCTGGCGGTGAACCCGAGCTGGGAGACGAACCGGGCGGCGCGCAGCATGCGCAGCGGGTCGTCGGCGAAGGAGTCCTCCGGGGCGGCCGGGGTGTCCAGCCGCCGCGCCACCAGGTCGGCCATTCCGTCGTGCAGGTCGACGAACGACCGGCTCGGCAGCTCGATGGCCATCGCGTTCACGGTGAAGTCGCGGCGCACCAGGTCGCCCTCGATGGTGTCGCCGAAGTCCACCTCGGGGTTGCGCCCCACCCGGTCGTAGGTGTCGGCGCGGAACGTGGTGATCTCCACCGTCGTCCCGTGCCGGTACGCGCCGAGCGTGCCGAACTCGATCCCGGTGTCCCAGATCGTCTCGGCCCACCCGCTCAGCAGCTCGCGCACCCGCTCGGGCCGCGCGTCGGTGGTGAAGTCCAGGTCGGTGCCGAGCCGTCCCAGCAGGGCGTCCCGCACGCTGCCGCCGACCAGGTACAGCCGGTGGCCGGCGGCGGTGAACCGCTCGCCCAGCTCCTCCGCGACGGGCGCCACCCGCACGAGCTCGACCACGGCGTTGCGCTGCGCCTGGCGTTCCCGCGCCTGCAGCTCGGCGGACGCGGCGGAGTCGTGGTGCGAGGGGGAGGACGACATGATGGACCAGGATATCGACCTCGGCCCCCGCCCCATCACCCGTGTGGCGACCACGCCCCGGGCGCGCGTGCCCGGTCGCGGACCTGCGCGGACGACGCCGAGCGGCAGTTCAGCGCCCCGCGCGCCGAGGGCCGCGGGCACCCGGAGTGCAGGACAGGTGTCCCGCCACGCAAGACGACCGCCCCCACTCGACCCCCTGATCGCACTACCATCGGCGGCATGCCCCCGTCGCCCGGCCGCTCCGGCGGTGCCCAGCCGGGGCGTCGGAACCGACGCCGGCGGCGCAGGCTGCGGACCGTCGACGAGACCTCCGCCGGGGGACTGGTGGTGAACGGCCGCGAAGGGCTCGCTGCCATCATCGGGAGGCTGGACCGCAAGGGCCGGCTCCTGTGGTCGCTGCCGAAGGGGCACATCGAGGCTGGTGAGACCCCGGAGCAGACGGCGGTGCGCGAGGTCGCCGAGGAGACCGGCATCATCGGTCGGGTCGTGAGCCCGATCGGCACCATCGACTACTGGTTCGTCGCGGGCAACCGGCGCGTACACAAGACCGTGCACCACTTCCTGCTGGACGCGGTGGGTGGTGAGCTTTCCGACGAGGACGTGGAGGTCACCGAGGTGGCGTGGGTGCCGCTTGGTGAACTGGACGAGGTGCTGGCCTACGCCGACGAGCGTCGGCTGGTCCGCCGCGCGCTGAGCCTGCGCGGCGACGGTGCGGACAGGACGGGCGACCGCTTCTGGGTCCGCCCGGCGCGAGGCAGCGGGACGGAGCCAGGGTGAGGTTTCTGCTGGCCGCGCTGATCGCGGTGCTGGTCTTCGCAGGTCTCCCGACGGGCCTGGCCCCTCCGGCGGCGGCCCAGGACGACGACCAGGTGCGACTGGACGTGACCAAGGTCACTCCGTCGGTGGTCGCCGACGGCGGGCCCGGCGAGGTCGTCATCACCGGCCGGTTGACCAACACCAGCGACAGCCAGATCACGAACGTCGAAGCCCGCGTGCAGCGCGGCGCCCCGGCCGCCGATGAACCGGCCGTGCAGCGCGCCATGCGCAGCGCGACACCCACCGCCACCGAGACGGCCTTCAGCCCGGTCGCGGACTCCCTCGCCCCCGGGCAGCAGGTCCCCGTCGAACTGCACGTCCCGCTGACCGGCCCGGGCTCCCTGCAGATCACCGATCCCGGCGTCTACCCGCTGCTGGTCAACGTCAACGGCGCGCCGGACGTCGGCGGCCGCGCGCGGATCGCCGAGTCCACCTTCCTGCTCCCGGTGCTCAGCGCCCCCGGTCGTCCCGCACCGCCGCCCGGGCACGCCACGAACGTCAGCATGCTGGTGCCGATCGTCGACCACCCGCGGTTGGTGCGGGAGGCGCTGCCCGGCCTGCCGCCGAAGCTGGTCGACGACACGTTGTCCACCTCGCTGGCCCCCGGCGGGCGGCTGTACGACCTGCTGCAGGCGGTCACCGACAGCGCGCCCGCGGGATCGCCGCTGGGCAGCGCGCTGTGCTTCGCCATCGACCCGGACCTGCTCATCACCGTCCGCGCCATGCAGGGCCGCTACCAGGTGGGGCAGCCGGGCGGCCCGACCACCGAGGGCATCGGCTCCCGCGCGGCCGAGCTGTGGCTGTCCAAGCTGCGGGAAGCCACCTCGGGCCGGTGCGTGGTCGCGCTGCCCTACGCCGACGCCGACCTGGCGGCGCTGTCCCGCGCCGGGCTGCCCGACCTGGTCGACATCGCGATGGACGGCGCCGACCTGCTCAGGGACAAGAGCCTGCTCGGGGCCGAACCGCGCGACGTGCTGTGGCCCGTCGAGGGGGCGCTCGCCGACCCGGCCAGCGGCGACCTGCCCGACACCCTGCTCATGGAGCCGCACGCGCTGGACATCCCGGCCGGGTCGCTGGACCCGGTGCGGCTGCGCGGCCGCGACATGTCCGCGGTGCCGATCGACCCGCTGCTGACCACCGCGCTCGACCCGCTGCGCAACACCGGGCGGCGGACCACCGACTTCTCCCCGCCGGCCGGGCAGCTGGAGTCGACGCAGAACGCGCTCGGCGCCCTGCTGTTCCGGTCGACGCAGGGCTCGGTCGGCAGCGCCACCTCGGTCATGGTGCCGCCGCGCCGCTGGAACCTCCGCGGTGACGACGTGCGCAACCTGCTCGACGGCATGAAGCGGCTCACCGACGCCGGGCTGCTGCGCCCCGTGCCGCTGCCCGAGCCGGAGCCCGACACGCTGCCCGAGGCCGACCTGAGCTACCCGGTGGAGGCCGGCTCGGCGGAGGTGGCGCAGCCGGTGCTGGAGGAGCTGGCCGCGCAGAACTTCAAGGTCGGCGACCTGTACCGGTCGTCCCGGCGGGACCCGTCCATCGACGTGGAACCGGGCCGGATCACCACGCCGCTGGTCAACGGCCTGCTGCGCGGTGCGTCCAGCGCGTGGCGCGGGAGGCCCGACACCGCGGGCCACTGGGTGGACCTGGCCCGCGGGACCATCGAGGACATCTTCAGCAAGGTCCGCATCGAGGAGTCGCAGACCCAGCTGGTCGGCGCCTCGCCGGACAGCCCGACCCCGCTGACCGTGGCCAACGACCTGCCGATCACGGTCGAGGTGGTGTTCCGCATCCCGCCGGTGCCGGGCGTGCAGGTGCAGGACGACTTCGGTGACGTGGCGACCATCCCGGCGAACGGGCGGCGGGTGTTCTGGCTGCAGACCACGGCGCAGCGGGCCGGCACCTTCTTCCTCGACGTCACGATGACCACCAAGGACGGCACCCAGTTCGGCAGCACCAAGCGCCTGCCGTACAAGTCCGGCAACTACGGCCCGTTGATCCTGATCATCACGCTGAGCGCCGGTGCCCTGCTGGTGCTGATGTCCGGGCGGCGGATCATCACCCGGTTCCGGGCCAGGCAGCAGCGCCGCAACGGGGAGCGGACCGAGGAGCCCCGATCGGGGGAGAGCACCACGGACGCGCCGGAAACCGCGCCGATCGCCACCACCGACGGTGATCGGAACTCGAGCTGAGATCCTGGGCGGAGTGCCATCCCGTCACCCGTCGGGGTGGCACTCCGCGGAGTCGACAGGACCGGCGGGTCGTTCCCGCGCGGGCGAAGGACTGAGGCAGTGAACCGAGACAGGGATGCCGTGCAGCCGGGCCGAGGTGCCCCGCCGCCCGGAACGCACCCCACCGTGCCGATCCGGCGGCCGGACACCGCCCCGCCGCGCGGGTGGCACGTCGCGGAGACCCAGCCGATCGCCGCGGTGCCGCCCGAGCCCGGCATGGACCAGGCGGCGGAGCAGGCCACCGAGCAGACCCAGGTCATCCGCCCGGTCTCGCCGGGCAAGCCGTCCCTGCTCAAGGCCGGCGGTTCGATGGCCATCGCGACCCTGACCAGCCGGATCACCGGTTTCCTGTGGAAGCTGCTGCTGGCCGGGGTGATCGGCTTCGGGGTCGTCAACGACTCGTTCAACGTGGCCAACACGCTGCCGAACATGCTCTTCGAGCTGCTCATCGGCGGCGTCCTGACCAGCGTCGTGGTGCCGGTCCTGGTGCGCGCCCGGAAGGGCGACGACGACGGCGGCGAGCGGTTCGTGCAGCAGCTGATGACGCTGGCGGCCGTGGTGCTCGCGGTGGGCACGCTGCTGGCGATGGTGGCCGCCCCGCTGCTGACCGTGGTGCTGGTCTCCGAGTCGGACAACTCCAACCGGGACCTGGTCACCGCGTTCGCCTACCTGCTGCTGCCGCAGATCTTCTTCTACGGCCTCAGCGCGCTGGTCGGCGCGGTCCTGCAGTCCAAGCAGGTCTTCAGCCCGCCGGCCTGGGCGCCGGTGGTGAACAACCTCGTGGTCATCGTGACCATCGGTGCGCTGGCGCTGATGCCGGGCGAGATCTCGCTGGACCCGGTGTCGATGTCCGACCCGCAGCTGCTGGTGCTGGGCATCGGCGTCACGCTCGGCGTGGTCTGCCAGGCCCTGGTCCAGCTGCCCGCGATGCGCAAGACCGGGTTCCGGCTGCGCTGGCGGTGGGGCTGGGACCGGCGGCTGTCGGAGTTCGGCGGCCTCGCGCTGTGGATGCTCGGCTACGTCGCGGTCAGCCAGCTCGGCCTCATCGCGCTGAGCCGGGTGGCCAGTGAGCACGCCGTGGGCGCCTGGTCGACCTACAGCTACGTGTGGATGCTGCTGCAGCTGCCGTACGGGGTCATCGGGTTCTCGATCATGACCGCGATCCTGCCGCGGATGAGCGCCGCCGCCGCGGACGGCGACCACGCGAAGGTCGTCGACGACCTGTCGCTGGGCAACCGGCTGTCCACCGTGACCCTGCTGCCGGTCAGCGCGGTGATGACCGCGCTCGGTGTGCCGCTGTCGCTGGCGCTGTTCGCGGTCAAGCACGACATGTCCGGTCAGGCCACCACGCTCGGCGTGGCCCTGGCCGTCTCCGCCTTCGGCGTCCTGCCGTACGCGCTGACGATGATGCAGATGCGCACGTTCAACGCGCTCAACGACGCGCGCACGCCGACGCTGATCATGGTCGTGATGACGGCCGCCAAGGTGCTCATGGCCGTGGCGCTGCCGGTGGTGCTGGAGCCCGACCAGATCGTCTACGGGCTGACCTTCGTCAACTCGTTCACCTTCATCGTCGGGTGGCTGGTCGGCGAGGTCTGGCTGCGGCACCGGCTGGGCCCGCTGGGCAGCCGCCGGTTCCTGGTGACGCTGGCGAAGACGACGGTCGCGTCCGTCGTGGGTGGACTGCTGTGCTGGGGCAGCGTGACCGGTGTGGACGCGCTCGTCCCCGGCCCCGCGGGCGCGGGGACCGGGTGGTTGCAGCTCGTCGTGGGCGCCGCCGTCGGCCTCGGTTCGATCTTCGGGCTCATGTCGGTGCTGCGGGTGGCCGAACTGCAGCCCGCCATCGGGCGGCTCACCGGTTTGCTGCGTCGTCGCTGACTTTCGCGTCACGTACCCTCGAAGGCGAAGTCTCCTCCCGTGCGGGGAAGGGGGGTGGGACGCACCCCTTGGCGGACCGGGAGGAGCGGGAGAGGGAAGGTGACCAGCAAACCACCCACCGAGCAGATCGCTGCGGACCGCGACGATTCCGGCGACGAGGGTTCGGCCGAGCAGGTGCTGACCCCGGGCCGCGTGTTGGACCACGGCCGCTACCGGCTCCTTTCCCGGATCGGCGCGGACGAGCGCTGCAACGCGCAGCTGTGGCGCGCCAAGGACGGCGTGCTGGGCCGTGACGTCGCGCTGACGATCCTGGTCGGGGACCGGGCGGACGCCGAGGCCGCGTCCGCCGCACGGCGCACGCTCGAACGCGCCATGCACGCCAGCACGTTCAACCACGTCGGCGTGGCCCGCGTCCTCGACGTCGTCACGCAGTCCTCAGGCGATCCGGACGGCGTCCTCGGCATCGTGATCGCCGAGTGGACGCACGGCACCGACCTGCTCGACCTGGTCGCCGAGGGCCCGCTGCCGCCCGGCACCGCGGCCCGCCTGCTCCAGCCGCTGGCCGCCGCGGTCGAGGCGGCGCACCACGCCGGCCTCGTGCTCGGCGCCGACCACCCGCAGCGGATCCGGGTGACGCCGGACGGCGAGATCCGCATGGCCTTCCCCGGACCGATGGCGCACGCCACCTCCAGCGACGACGTGCGCGGCCTCGGCGCCGCGCTGTACCTGCTGCTCACCGGCCGGTGGGCGCTCGGCGACGCGCCGAAGGGCCTGCCCACCGCCCCGACCGGTCCGGACGGCACCGTGGTCGCGCCGCGCACGCTGCGCCCGACCGTGCCGCTGGAGCTGTCCACCGTCGCGGTGCGCGCCCTGGGCAACCCGGACTCCACCGGCACCACCGGCGGGGTCCGCACCGGGGCAGCGGTGCTCCGCGTCCTGGAGCAGCACGCCACCCACGACGCGCCCGGCTCCCCCGGGCAGGGCGCTCCGGCCAACGACACCAACGAGGTCTGGCGGCGCGAGGACCCCAAGCCCGACGAGACCAAGCGCAAGAAGCTGGCGATCAGCGTCGGCGTGCTGGCGGTGGCCACCCTGCTCGTGGTCGCCTGGATCGCGACCTCGCTCATCGGCGTGTTCACCGACTCCGGCCGCAACAGCGGCACCGGCCAGGTCATCGGCGAGGCGGGCAACCACCCGGGCGGCGAGGAGAAGCCGCCGGCGGTCCCGGTGCAGATCACCGGCGCCCAGGCGTACAACACCAACGGGCAGCCGGACACCCCGAACCGCATCCCGTACCTCTTCGACGGCGACCCCGGGACCTACTGGTCGACGGCGGAGTACCGCCAGCAGCTGGGGCCGGGCGGCATCAGCGACGGCACCGGCGCAGTGCTCCGGCTCGCCCACCCGGCGGTGCTGCGGGAGCTCGTCATCGACTCGCCGAGCGCCGGGGCCCAGGTCGAGGTCCGGCAGGTCGGTGGTTCGGCGGACCTGACCGACGCCAAGGTGATCGGCCAGGCGCAGCTGAACGCGGGGCAGACCACGATCGCGCTCTCCAGCGACTCGGCCGCCCAGGAGGTCCTGGTGCTGTTCACCCAGCTGCCGTCCAGCGGCGGCGGGTTCCAGGCCCGGATCAACGAGATCACCGCTTCCGGCAGCGCGGCCTGACCGTCCGGTCTCGGTGGGGGCCGCAACGCCACGTCCGGTGACACCGTCCGTCGTCTGACCAGGTTCGACGATCCACTCGTCAGTGTGGCGGGTGTGTCCGCACTCACGATCAGTAGAGTGCTGTACCGTGTCTGTCCCCGTGAGATCGGACGCCGAACTCATCGCGGCGCATACCAACGGAGATCCACACGCGTTCTCCGAGCTCTTCCGCCGACATCGGGATCGGCTGTGGGCTGTTGCGCTGCGCACCATGCGCGACCCCGAAGACGCCGCCGATGCGCTCCAGGACGCGATGATCTCGGCCTTCCGCAACGCTTCGTCGTTCCGCGCCGAATCCCAGGTGACCACCTGGTTGCACCGGATCGTGGTCAACGCCTGCCTGGACCGCATCCGCCGCAAGCAGGCCCGCCCGACCGTACCGCTGCCCGAGGCCGGCCCGGCCGAGCCGGCGGTGCCCCGTGACGCCATCGCCGAGCAGGACACCAAGATGGCCGTGCAGGACGCGCTCGCCGAGCTCCCCGAGGACCAGCGGACCGCGATCGTGCTCGTGGACGTCGAGGGGTACTCGGTGGCCGAGGCGGCGGCCGTCTTCGGCATCGCCGAGGGCACGGTGAAGAGCCGGTGCGCGAGGGGGCGTGCCAAGCTCGCCAAACTTCTGGGACACCTGCGGAACCCAAGTGCAGATGCGAACGTCCCAGATGACGCGATTGCCATGCGTCGACGGGAGGGACGATGAGTGGCGAACACCGGCGCGCGGGGGCGCCGCAGGGGCCACCGTGGTCCCTGGACCAGCTAGCGGATCTCCACGCCGGGGTGCTCGACGAGCAGACCGCTGAAGAGCTGCGCAACCAGGTCCAGGACGACCCGGAGGCCCAGGAGATCCTGGCGGCGCTGGAGGCCACCAGCGCAGACCTCGCCGCGCTGCCGTCGCTGACGATCCCCGACGACGTGTCGGCACGCATCGAGGCCGCGCTGGAAGACGAGGTCCGGGCCTGGACCGAGCAGCAGCAGACCGCCGCGCCGACCGCTCCGGCCGGCGGCGGCCAGGTGGTCGACTTCGCGGCGGCCAAGCAGCGCCGCAGGCGGCGCTTCACCCTCGGCGCCGGGCTGGTCGGCGTCGCCGCCGCAGCCGCCGCGGTCGTGTTCGCGGTGCTGCCCACCGGCACGCGGGACAGCGGCGTGCCCCAGGCGCAGCCGCCGGCCCCGGCACCCGGCTCGAAACCACCGCTGGCGCTGCAGGGCGGGCAGGTCCACCTCACCGGCCCGCAGTTCGCCGACGCGCTCACCAGCCAGCAGTACCTCGGTGCGCTCAACGAACCCCAGCAGCTCCTCGGGTGCCTGCAGGCCAACGGCGTGACCAGCGGCAAGCCGCTCGGCGCGCGGGAGATCACGCTCGACGGACGACCGGCCCAGCTGCTGGTGCTGCCCACCGGCGAAGCCGGCCGGTTCCGCCTCCTCACCGTCGCCCCGGACTGCGGTCCGGACAACCCCGCCACGATCTCGGACTCCACCTTCGGCGGCTGACCCGGCGCGCAGTCGGCGCCGGGGACCGCCGACTCCCGTGGGTGGGGACCACGGTGCCCACGCCGACCGTGGCCCCCGCCCACGGCGCCGTTGTGCCCTGCAGCACCGGCGTCCGTCGATCGGGAACAGAGCCGAATAGGATCGCGTTGAGCCGGGTACGGTCGCGCGCCGAGCGCGGCGGGGACGCAACGACGGAAGGGGCGCGGTGACTGGCGACGTCCGCAACGTGATCATCGTGGGCTCCGGTCCGGCCGGGTACACCGCTGCGGTGTACGCCGCGCGGGCGGAGCTCGAACCACTGGTCTTCGAGGGGACCCAGTTCGGTGGTGCGTTGATGACCACCACCGACGTGGAGAACTACCCCGGTTTCAAGGACGGGATCATGGGTCCCGACCTGATGGAGCAGATGCGTTCCCAGGCCGAGCGCTTCGGCGCCGAGCTGCGCGCCGAGGACGTCGAGCGCCTCGACCTGACCGGTGAGGTGAAGACGGTCCTGGCCAACGGCGTGGAGTACCGCGCCAAGGCGGTCATCCTGGCCATGGGCGCGGCCGCGCGCTACCTGGGCGTGCCGGGCGAGGAGCGGCTGCTCGGCCACGGCGTGTCGGCCTGCGCGACCTGCGACGGCTTCTTCTTCCGCGACCAGGACATCGCCGTGGTCGGCGGCGGTGACTCGGCGATGGAGGAGGCCACCTTCCTGACCCGCTTCGCGCGGTCGGTGACGATCATCCACCGCCGCGACGAGTTCCGCGCCTCCAAGATCATGCTGGAGCGGGCCCGCGGCAACGACAAGATCAAGTGGCTGACCAACAAGACGGTCACCGAGGTGCTCGGTGAGGGCAGCGTCAGCGGGCTCACGCTGCGCGACACGGTCACCGGCGAGACCTCCGAGCTGGCGGTGACCGGCATGTTCGTCGCCATCGGGCACGACCCGCGCAGCGAGCTGGTGCGCGACCAGGTCACCGTCGACGACGAGGGCTACGTGCAGGTCCAGCAGCCCACCACGCACACCGGCGTCCCCGGTGTGTTCGCGGCCGGCGACCTGGTGGACCGCACCTACCGGCAGGCCATCACCGCCGCCGGCTCGGGCTGCGCCGCGGCCATCGACGCCGAGCGCTGGCTCGCCGAACACGACACGCCGGCCGCTGAGGTCGCCACCGAGCTCGTCGGCGGCGGCTACGGCGCGGCGAACTGAGCTGACAACCGAGAGGGAGATGACATGGCCGGCAACACCGTGACCGTCGACGCCAACAGCTTCAAGAGCGAGGTCCTGGAGAGCGACAAGCCCGTGCTGGTCGACTTCTGGGCCACCTGGTGCGGCCCGTGCAAGATGGTCGCCCCGGTCCTGGAGGAGATCGCCGCCGAGCACGGCGACAAGATCACCGTCGCCAAGCTCGACATCGACCAGAACCCCAGCATCTCGCGCGACTACCAGGTGATGTCCGTCCCGACGCTGCTGCTGTTCAAGGACGGGCAGCCGGTCAAGCAGATCGTCGGCGCCAAGCCGAAGGCGGCGCTGCTGTCCGACCTGGCCGACTACCTGTGAGCGCCTGACCACCCAGGGTGGATCTCGGTCTGTGAGATCGGACTCCATCCCGCGCAACCCAATAACGCGGTCCCGCCGTCCAGTCGACATGACAGTGACGGCGGGACCGTGTTTTTGCGCACCCGTGGAGATCGCGCAGGCACGGACCGTTGTCGCACGTCCCCGAGGTGGCCGTGGGCCGTAGCGCCGAGTCCGGGCGCGCAAGGCACAATTACCCGGACGGGCCTGTTCTGCACGGCCCCACGCGAACACCGGAATCGGGGCGCACCCGACCATCCTCCGCGCCGGTCCGCCGGCGCCTGAATCGAGCGAGGAGTGCATGCAGCTGCTCCACCGCGGTGACGTCGGTCCGGCCGTTGCCGAGATCAGGAACACCCTTGCAGCGCTGGGCTTGCTGGCCACGAACGGCCGAACGGATCCGGCGGTGTTCGACGACGCGGTGGAACAAGCGGTCCGGGTCTTCCAGCAACAACGCGGGTTGATCACCGACGGCGTGGTGGGCCCGGCGACCTACCGCGCGCTCACCGAGGCGCGCTGGCGGCTCGGCGACCGGTCGCTGGCCTACCTGGTGTCCAAGCCGATCAGCGGGGACGACGTGTTCGCCCTGCAGGAGCGGCTGCTGGAGCTGGGCTTCGACGCGGGCCGCCCGGACGGCATCTTCGGCCGCCAGACCGAGCAGGCGCTGCGCAACTTCCAGCGCGAGTACGGCCTCAACCCGGACGGCATCTGCGGGCCGGCCACGCTGCGGGCGCTCCGGCAGCTGGCGCCGAAGGTCCGCGGCGGGCGCCCGGTCTTCCTGCGCGAACAGGAGAAGGTGCGGCGCGCCGGGCCGCGGCTGCGCGGCAAGCGCATCGTCATCGACCCCGGCCACGGCGGTCCGGACCGCGGTGCCTGCATCGGCAACGTGTGCGAGGCCGACCTGACCTGGGACCTGGCCCGCCGGCTGGAGGGCCGGATGGTGGCCACCGGCATGGAAGCGCTCATCACCCGCGGGCCCAACTCCTGCCCGCCGGACGCCGACCGCGCCGCGTTCGCCAACGAGGCCGGGGCGGACATGTTCCTGTCGCTGCACATCGACGCCAACCGGTCTCCGCTGGCCGAGGGAGTGGCGAGCTTCCACTTCGGCACCGGCAACGGCACCACCTCGACCGTGGGGGAGGCGCTGGCGGGCTTCCTGCAGCGCGAGATCGTCGCGCGCACCGGGATGAAGGACTGCCACACCCAGGCCAAGACCTGGGACGTGCTGCGGCTGACCCGGATGCCCGCGGTGCGCATGGAGCTGGGCTACCTGACCAACGCCCGCGACCGCGCCCGCCTGCTGGACCCGGCGTTCCGCGACGTCATCGCCGAGGGCCTGCTGGTGGCGGTGAAGCGGCTGTACCTGCTGGGCAAGGACGACCAGCCCACCGGCACCTTCACCTTCGACGACCTCCTCCGCCACGAACTCGCCCGCGCCGAGGGCGCCTGACCCCGGGCGCCCGCGCCGGCGCTGCGCCCCGGGCGGAGTGCGGTGCCGGGACGGTCCGCGGAGGTCGAGCGTCACGCGCCGCCGACGGCGGGTTCGGTGGTCTTGATGGTGACCGAGCTGAGGAGGCGCTCCAGGGCCGCCTCGACGTCTTCCTTCCAGGAGATGGCGGTGCGCAGCTCCAGGCGCATCCGCGGCCACTGGGGGTGCTGCCGGACCGTCTTGAACCCCACCTGCTGCAGGAACCCGGCCGGGATCACGCAGCTCTCCGCCGTGCCCTCCAGGTCGCCGAACGCCTCGACCGCCTTCACCCCGCGGCGCGTCAGGTCCTTCGCGACGTTCTGCACCAGCACCCGCCCCAGCCCGCCGTGCTCGAACTCCGGCAGCACGCGCAGCGCCGTCAGCAGCACCGCGTCCGCGCTGACCGGCGCGGTGGGGAAGGCCGCCGCGCGCGGCACCGCAGCGGGCGGGGCGTACATCGCGTACCCCGCCGGGACGCCGTCGACGTAGATGATGCGGCCGCACGAGCCCCACTCCAGCAGCACGCTGGAGACCCAGGCTTCCTTCTCCAGTTCGGTCTCGCCGAACTCCTCGGCCTGCTCCCGGATGTGCGGCGCGAGCTCCCAGAACACGCACCGGCGGCACCGCTTGGGCAGGTGGTCGAGGTTGTCCAGCGTGACGCCGATGACGCGTCGCGACACCTGACCTCCTGGAAAAGCTGCACGAACCCGCACCACGGGCGGGGATGTGGCCAGGATAAGCGCCCGTGACCCGGCACAGGAAGCGCTGCGGACTCCCGTCCCCGCCCCGATGGGGTGAGATGGGTTACCGGCCGGTAAGCCCTGGACGCGGCCGCACCGCGCTGACCTGGGGATCTGCCGAGCCCCCGGTTGCGCGCGCGGGAGGCTCTCGTTACATCGAGGAGGGTCGCGAACGATACGGCGGATAGAATCGCCGAACTCGTCTTCGACCTGACCGGGGACGACCAGGGCGCACAACCGAACCGGAGCGCGATATGACGGATCACGGAAGTCAGCCGAACCCGCCGGAGAAGCCCGCACGCAACCTGGACGCGTACCGGGCGCACTACGCCGAGCGGACCGCAGGGATGACCGCTTCCGAGATCCGAGCTCTCTTCGCCGTCGCCAGCCGCCCCGAGGTGGTCTCGCTGGCCGGCGGCATGCCGAACCTGGCGGCGCTCCCGCTGGAGTCGCTGGCCGCCGAGGTGGCGCGGCTGGTGGCCGAGGACGGGCAGGTGGCGCTGCAGTACGGCTCCGCCCACGGCGTGCCGGAGCTCCGCGAGCAGATCTGCGAGGTCATGGCGCTGGAGGGCATCTCCGCGCACCCCGACGACGTCATGGTCACCGCGGGCTCCCAGATGGCCCTCGACATGGTCACCCGGATCTTCTGCGACCCCGGTGACGTCGTCCTCGCCGAAGGCCCGTCCTACGTCGGCGCGCTCGGCTCCTTCGCCGCCTACCAGGCCGAGGTGGTCCACGTGGCGATGGACGACGACGGCCTCGAGCCGACCGCGCTGCGCCAGGCCATCGCGGACGTGACCGCGCAGGGCAAGCGGATCAAGTTCCTCTACACCATCCCGAACTTCCACAACCCGGGCGGCATCACGCTGGCCGTGTCGCGGCGCGCGGAGATCCTGGAGATCTGCGCCCAGCACGGCATCCTCGTGGTGGAGGACAACCCGTACGGCCTGCTCGGCTTCGACGGCAAGGCGCTGCCGGCGCTGCGCAGCATGGACGCCGACAACGTGGTCTACCTCGGCTCGTTCTCCAAGGTCTTCGCCTCCGGCTTGCGGGTCGGCTGGGTCCTCGCCCCGCACGCGATCCGCGAGAAGCTGGTGCTCACCGCCGAGTCGGCCACCCTGTGCCCGCCCACGCTGAACCAGATGATCGTGTCGCGCTACCTGAGCACGCACGACTGGCGGGGCCAGATCAAGGTCTTCCAGGAGCAGTACCGGGAGCGCCGCGACGCGATGCTCAGCGCCCTGGAGCAGTACATGCCGCCGGGGTGCACGTGGACGCGGCCGGACGGCGGGTTCTTCGTCTGGCTGACCGTGCCGGAGGGCGTGGACACCAAGGCGATGCTGCCCCGGGCGGTGACCCAGCGGGTCGCCTACGTCTCCGGGACGGGCTTCTACCACGGTGGCTTCGGCAGCCGGCAGATGCGGTTGTCCTACTGCTACCCGACGCCGGAGCGGATCCGGGAGGGCGTGCGCCGGCTGGCCAACACGCTGACCGAGGAGATGGAGCTGGTCCGCACCTTCGGCACCGTGCCGCAGCGCAGCGTGCCGGGGCCGCAGGCTCCGTCGCCCGACACCGCGTAAGGTTCTTCGAGTCCTGCCGCAGAGGTCCACTGTGCACGGTGCTCGCCGTTGCACAGTGGACTCGTACTTTCCAGGGGTGTTGTGGAGTGTCTGATCGCTGGGTCGCCGTGCTCGCAGGTGGGCTTTCGCACGAGCGCGAGGTGTCGCTGCGCTCCGGGCGCCGGCTGTCGGCGGCGCTGCGCTCGGTCGGCATGACCGTGGCGGAGTGGGACGCCGACGCGCGGCTGCTGACCCGCATCGAGCAGGAGCGCCCCGACGCGGTCGTGGTCGCGCTGCACGGCGGCGAGGGCGAGAACGGCGCGGTGCAGGCCGTGCTGGAGATGCTCGGCGTCCCGTTCGTCGGCACCGGCCCGCACGCGTGCCGCCGGGCGTGGGACAAGCCGACCGCGAAGGCGGAGCTGGCCCGCGCCGGGCTGGCCACCCCGGACTGGGTGGCGCTGCCGCACGCGACCTTCCGCGAGCTGGGCGCCCAGGCGGTGCTCGACGCGCTGGTGGCCAAGCTCGGGTTGCCGCTGATGCTCAAGCCGGACCAGGGTGGCTCAGCCCTGGGGGCGCGCGTGGTGCGCGACGCCGCGGAGCTGCCCTCGGCGATGGTGGGCGCGCTGTCGTACGGCGACACCGTGCTCGTGGAGCAGTTCGTCGAGGGGACCGAGGTGGCGATCACCGTCATCGACGGCCCGGACGGACCCGAGGCGCTGCCCGCGGTCCAGATCGAGCCGGCCGACGGCGTCTACGACTACACCGCCCGCTACACCGCCGGGCTCACCAGCTACCGCACGCCCGCCGAGATCCCGGCGGAGGCGGCGGCCGCGGCGGGGGAGCTGGCGATCGCGGCGCACCGCCTGCTCGGCTTGCGCGACGTGTCGAGGACCGACGCGATCGTCGACCGGCACGGGACGCCGCACTTCCTGGAGGTGAACGTCTCGCCCGGGCTGACCGAGACCTCGCTGCTGCCGATGGCGGTCGAGGCCGCGGACCGGTCGCTGGGGGAGGTCTTCGCCGGGCTCGTCGAGCGGGCGATCTCCCGCGCGCGGTGATGTTCCACGTGGAACCAGGGCCGGTCTCCCGCACGGGAGGCCGGCTCTCCTGTTTCACGTGAAACAGGGGCCCGGCTCGGCGCGCCAGACCCCTGCGGTCGTGAGTGCGGAAGCCGCCTGGAGCCGGTCTTCGCGCTCACGACCGGCCATCGTCACCGTGACGAAAGGCCCTGATGTCATTCCTCGCGGATCCCGTGGGCCTTCTCGCCCAAGATCAACTCTGCGATGCGCTCGAGGTCGTCCACCGACCCGTACTCCACGACGATCTTGCCCTTCCGGCGACCGCGGTCGACCTTGACCCGGGTGTCCAGGTGGTCGGACAGCCGCTCGGCGAGCCGGTCGAAGCCGGGGGCCTGGATCGGCTTCTTCGCCTCCGTCTTCTTCTTCGGCGCCTCCCGCTTGGCGAGGGTCACCTGCTCCTCGGTCGCCCGCACGGAGAGGCCCTCGGCGACGATCCGCTTCGCCAGCTCCTCCTGCTTGTCCACGTCGTCCAGGCTCAGCAGGGCGCGGGCGTGGCCGGCCGAGAGCACCCCGGCGGCCACCCGCCGCTGCACCTCGAGCGGCAGCTTGAGCAGCCGGATGGTGTTGGTGATGACCGGGCGGCTGCGCCCGATGCGGTCCGCCAGCTGGTCGTGCGTCACGCCGAACTCGTCCAGCAGCTGCTGGTAGGCCGCCGCCTCCTCCAACGGGTTGAGCTGGACGCGGTGGATGTTCTCCAGCAGGGCGTCGCGCAGCATCGCGTCGTCCGACGTCGTGCGGACGATCGCCGGGATGAACTCCAGCCCGGCCTGCTGCGAGGCCCGCCACCGGCGCTCGCCCATGATGAGCTCGAACCGGTCGCGCTCCAGCTCGCGCACCACGATCGGCTGCATGAGGCCGAACTCGCGGATGGAGTGCGTCAGCTCGTTCAGCGCCTCTTCGTCGAAGACCTGCCGCGGCTGCTTCGGGTTCGGCGTGATCGCGGAGATCGCGATCTCGCGGTAGACCGCCCCGGCGACCTCGCCGCCGCTGGTTTCACGTGAAACCTCGGGAGTGGGCGGCTCCGGCCGCTCGAAGGCCGGACGACCGCGCACGGCGGTGCCGCGCAGCGCCGCACCGTCCGCACCGGCCGGGGGACCGCTGGGGATCAACGCGGCGATGCCGCGTCCCAAACCGCCCTTGCGTTCGCTCATGCCGTCGTCCTCTCGACACCCCGTTCAGCGATCTCCCGCGCCGCGTCCAGGTAGCTCATCGAACCGCGCGAGCCCGGGTCGTAGGTCAGCACCGTCTGGCCGAAGCCCGGCGCCTCCGAGATCTTCACGCTGCGGGGGATCACGGTCCGCAGCGCCAGGTCGCCGAAGTGACCGCGCACCTCGGCGGTCACCTGGTCGGCCAGCTTGGTGCGCCCGTCGTACATGGTGAGCAGGATGGTCGACACCCACAGCGACGGGTTCAGGTGCGACTGCACCAGCTCGATGTTGCGGAGCAGCTGGCCGAGCCCCTCGAGCGCGTAGTACTCGCACTGGATCGGGATCAGGACCTCGTGCGCGGCCACCAACGCGTTCACCGTGAGCAGGCCGAGCGACGGCGGGCAGTCGATGAAGACGTAGTCCGGGTTGATCTGGTTGACCGCCTCGGAGTTCAGCGCCTCCTTCAGCCGCCCCTCCCGGGCCACCATGGTGACGAGCTCGATCTCCGAGCCCGCCAGGTCGATGGTGGCCGGCACGCACCAGAGGTTGTTCGACTGGGTGCTCTGCGCCGCCGCGTCCGCGATGCTGATCTCGCCGAGCAGCACCTCGTACACCGACGGGGTGCCGGAACGGTGCTCGACGCCGAGCGCGGTGCTCGCGTTGCCCTGCGGGTCGAGGTCGATCACGAGCACGTTGAGCCCGTGCAGCGCGAGCCCGGCGGCGAGGTTCACCGTGCTCGTCGTCTTGCCGACGCCGCCCTTCTGGTTCGCCACGGTGATGATGCGCCGACGGGTGGGGCGGGGCAGCTCCAGCGTCTCCGGGTGCAGCACCCGCGTCGCCCGCTGGGCCTCTTCCATGATCGGAGTCCAGCCGATGTCGTCCTTCCCGAAGCTCATCGCGGGATCACCGCTCGTCGGCCCGGAGGGGAAGCGCATGCCACCGACTGCTTGGCCCCTCGTTTCACGTGAAACACGACCCGCTCCGTTTGACTCCGGATTCACCGTCCACGATCCTTTCTCGTTCGACGTGCACCGTCACGACGCCGACCGGACGCACTTCGGGTCGCCGCGACCCGTTCCACCACGACGACGGTCGTCGGCACGTCGAGCGCACCGACGCCGCACGACACCACTTCGCCACGACCGCCACCGGCCGCAGCGATCGCGGCCGCATCCCGCTCCAGTTCCTCCGCCGCGCTCTCGCCCTTCATGGCGAGCAGCCGACCGCCCTGGCGCAGCAAGGGGAGGCACCACTTCGCGAGCCGTTCCATGGGAGCGACGGCGCGCGCGGTCACGACGTCCTGATCGGCCAGTCGTTCGCGCACCGGACCCTCCTCGGCACGTCCGCGCACCACCTCGACGGTGAGCTCCAGCTCGGCGATGACTTCCTGCAACCACGCCACCCGTCGGGCCATCGGCTCCAACAGGGTCAGGGTGAGGTCCGGGCGGGCGATCGCCAACGGGATGCCCGGCAACCCCGCCCCAGAGCCTACGTCCACCACCCGGCTCTGCGGTGGGAGCAACTCCGCAATCACCGCAGAGTTCAGCAGATGTCGTTCCCAGAGACGGTCCAGTTCGCGCGGACCGATGAGTCCGCGGCGGATCCCGTGCTCTGCGAGCAGGTCGTGGAACCGCACAGCCAGGTCCAACCGGTCACCGAACACGACCCGCGCCGCGGCAGGCTCGGTCACAGCATTTCACCCCGATGTTTCACGTGGAACCAAGGAATCTCTGACCAAGCCTGCCGGACAACGCTCCGCAACCACCACGAACCCCTTCCGGCGCGTTCGAGGGGGTCTCTCCGGCTGTTCGGGCGACCCCGCCAGACGGCCCCGAACCGGTCGGTGGGGAAGTGGGGCCCAGACGCGGCTGCACAGCCGCATCCAGTCACATGGACGACTAACGTCACGGTGACGAAATCGAGTGCTCGCCGTGGTTCCACGTGAAACGAGCCGAGCGCGCTCCAGGCACGACGAAGCCCCCGTCCCGTGGTGGGGCGGGGGCTTCGGACTCGGCGCGTCGCGGACCGCTCGAGGAGCCTGCCGAGCGGTCGCGGCCGGTCAGCTCGTGAGGAAGACGACGACCTTGCGGTTGGGCTCCTCGCCCTCGCTCTCGCTGTGCACGCCGTCGACCTTGGCGACCGCGTCGTGGATGATCTTCCGCTCGAACGGGGTCATCGGGCGCAGGCGCGCCTCCTTGCCGGTCTTGAGGACCTCCTCGGCGGTGGCGTGGCCGAGCTCGGTGAGCTCCCGGCGGCGGCCCGCGCGCCAGCCGGCCACGTCCAGCATCAGCCGGCTGCGCACACCGGTCTCCTGCTGCACCGCGAGGCGGGTGAGCTCCTGCAGCGCCTCCAGCACCTGGCCGCGGTTGCCGACGAGCTTCTCCAGGTCGTCGCCGCCGTCGATGCTCACCACCGCGCGACCGGCCTCCACGTCGAGGTCGATGTCCCCGTCGTAGTCCAGCAGGTCGAGCAGCCGCTCCAAGTAGTCACCCGCGATGTCGCCCTCCTGCACCAGCAGGGACTCGGTGCTCGAGGACGTCTCGGCAGCGTCGGTTTCGGGCGTCGCCGGGCTCGACTCCTGCACGGTTTCGGACACTGGGTGTCTCCTCTCCAGGGCTCGCGCCGCACTCACCGGGACTCGCCCGGCTTGTCCGTGTCGCGAGAACGGTCATCGATCACCCCGGGGATCTCACCGGGTTGGTCCTGCTGGGTGGTGTCGGCGTCCGTCGCCGGGGCCTGCGCGGGGCCGTTGTCGACGACGGTGGACTCGACGACCGCGGGCGCGCTGGCTCGCGCAGCCTCCTCACGGTCGATCTTGCGGTACACCACGCGCTGCTGGCCCAGCGTCCAGATGTTGTTGGCCAGCCAGTAGACGAGGATCGCCAGCGGCAGGAACGGGCCACCGATGATGGCGAACATCGGGAACACCCACAGCACCATCCGGTTCATCACGGCCGCCTGCGGCTGGCTCGCCGCGTCCGCCGTCTGCCGCTGCACGGAGTGGCGCGCGGTGAAGTGCGTGGCGATCGCGGCGAGGATCATCAGCGGCACGCCCACCAGCATCATGTCGGCGCGGTCGGTGCCGAAGGCCGCGAGCACCTCGGGGGACTGGCTGATCGTGTTGGACAGCTTGGCGCCGAAGAAGTCCGCGGCGACGAAGGACTCCACGTCGTGCGCGTCGAAGACGAAGTTCGACGGCGCCCCCGGCTTGAACCCGTTGAGCACGTGGAACAGGCCGATGAACACCGGCACCTGCACCAGGACCGGCAGGCAGCCGCTGAGCGGGTTGAAGCCCTGCTCGGCCTGGAGCTTCTGCATCTCCATCGCGAGCTTCTGCCGGTCGTCGCCGTACTTGGCCTGCAGGTCGCGGATGACCGGCGCGAACTCCTGCATCTTCTTCATCGACCGCACCTGGTGCACGAACGGCTTGAACAGCAGCGCGCGCAGGGTGAAGACGAGGAAGACGACCGACAGCGCCCAGGCGTAGCCGCTGGCCGGGTCGAGCACGAATCCGAACACCTCGTGCCAGAACCACAGGATGGCCGACACCGGGTAGTAGATGAAGTCCAGCACGCGGGCTACTCCTCGGCAGGTTTCTCGGGTGCTCGGGCAGGGGTGCGCGCCGCAGCGCGGGCACGGGGTGGCGGCACCGGGTCGATCCCCCCAGGGTGCCAGGGGCCGCACCGCAGCAGCCTGCGCAGGGTGAGCCAGCCGCCGCGGACCAGGCCGTGCGTGGTCAGCGCCTCCACCGCGTACGCGCTGCAACTCGGGTGGAAGCGGCACATCGGGGGGAGCAGCGGCGAGACCACCTTGCGGTAGGCGTGCACCGGACCGAGCAGCACCCAGGCGAACGGGCTCGGGCGCCGAGCGGGCGCGCGGAGCCGTTCACCGTGCTGCTGGTCCTCAGCCATCACCTGGAACCCGTCGCCGGACCGTTCGGGGGCAGGACGCGGAGCTTGCGGAACGCCGCGTCCAAGTCCGCGCCGAGTTCGCGGCTGGACGCGTCAGCCGCCGCGGGGAGGGCCCGGACCACCACCAGTGTGCCAGCGGGCAGCGCAGGCAGGCGGTCGCGCACGAGGTGGCGCAGCCGGCGTGTCACCCGGTGCCGGACCACCGCGGTGCCGACGGCCTTGCTCACGACAAAACCCACCCGGGTCGATCCAGTCGGTTCCCGGGTGGGTGCCGTATTCGCCACGTCTTCCGGTACGGCCTCGTCGCGGTGCCGGCCGGCTGCCTGGTCCGGTCGCAGCACGTGGACCACCAGGCGCGAACGGCCGGACCGGCGGCCACGACGGACCACCAAGCTGAACTCCTGGCTCTTGGTCAGCCGGGCTGCCGCGGGAAGCACGGCCGGACGCGATCAGGCAGTCAGGCGCGCGCGGCCCCGGCGACGGCGCGAGGCCACGATGGCCCGGCCGGCGCGAGTGCGCATGCGCAGCCGGAAGCCGTGCTTCCTGGCACGACGGCGGTTGTTCGGCTGGAAGGTGCGCTTGCCCTTGCTCACGGTCGGATCTCCCGGTTACTACAGGCACCGATGGCCACGGTGAACCACGGTTCGGTCACGGTGTCCCTGTTCCTTCCCGAGCCGCGGCCGCCGACCCGTGCGAAGATCGGCGGTACCGAGCGGCGCACGAACGCCGGACTCTCGGCGCAGCGACATGCCCGCTCAGGAAAGCGGGGGACTGTACGAGGGTACGCAGTGGCCTCCGAGCACGCACGACCGGGGGTGGGGACGAGCTCGCCTCACCCACTCGGGGGGCGCCGAAGGCGTGGTCCGCCCGGGGACAGGCTGCCACATCCCGATCTTGGTGACATCGCCGGGACGAGCTTGTCGCCGCCGTGTCGACCTTGTTAGCGTGCCCCTCTGCGATGCGCGGCCCGTGGGTGGGAGCACTGGCCGTGAGGGCGTGTTGACCTCGATCGCAGCGGTACGACGGCCCCAGGGGGGAACACCGCGGCGGCCTGCCGTACCTTCATACACAAGTTGTGGACAACTCTGTGGAGATCTTCCCGGACAGGTGATCCCCCGGAGTTCGGCCCCACCGTCCCGTGACACCGCCGCGCTCGAGCACTGTGGGAGCCAGGCTTCCGGGACCGCGGTCGGGGGCTGCGCGAGCGAGGGGAGGGGAGCAAGGCGGTGTCCGACCACCAGGCCGATCTCGTACGAGTTTGGGGAGAGGTGGTGCAGGAGCTGTCCTCCGGCACGCTCTCGCCCCAGCAACGCGCCTGGATGCGCGTCACCCGGCCGATCGGTTTGCTGGACGGGACCGCACTGCTCGCCGCGCCGAGCGACTTCGCCAAGGAAGCGATCGAGCGCGCGCTGCGCGACCCCATCACCGACGCCCTGTCCCGCCGCCTCGGCCGGGACGTGTCGCTGGCGGTGAAGGTGGACACCGCGGTCCCCGCACCGACCCGCCCGGTCGCCGCTCCGGCTCCCGCCGACCAGTGGACCCCGCGCGCCTCCACCGGCGACCAGCCCGCGCCACCGCCGTACTACACCGGGCCCGGCCTGGGCCGGGAGGCCTACGGCGCCGCGGAGAGCTACCGCTCGCCGGAGGACTTCGGCAACACCGCGCACACCGGGTCGATCCCCGCCGTGGAGGGGCGGCACGCCGCGCCCGAGGCCAAGCCCGAGCTCGACTTCCCGACCACCGAGTTCCGGTGGCCCGGCGGCGAGGTCCCGCAGCCGCTGGAGGCTGACGGCGGTGACGCCGAGGAGCCCGAGGCGGAGACCGAGGACGGCGGCGACGCGGAGGAGAGCGGCGGCGAGGGCTGGCCGGCCTTCGGCCGCACCGGGCCGACCGAGCCGCAGCAGGGCCAGCCGTTCACCGCGCCGAAGAACCCCTCGCCGACCTCGCAGACCAGGCTGAACGCGAAGTACACCTTCGACACGTTCGTCATCGGCTCCTCGAACCGGTTCGCGCACGCGGCTGCCGTGGCCGCGGCCGAGGCGCCCGCCCGGGCGTACAACCCGCTGTTCATCTGGGGCGAGTCCGGGCTCGGCAAGACCCACCTGCTGCACGCGGTCGGGCACTACACGCAGCGGCTGTTCCCCGGCATGCGGGTGCGCTACGTCTCCACCGAGGAGTTCACCAACGACTTCATCAACTCGCTGCGCGACGACCGCCAGGTGGCGTTCCAGCGCCGGTACCGCGACGTCGACGTGCTGCTGGTGGACGACATCCAGTTCCTGGAGGGCAAGGAAGGGACCCAGGAGGAGTTCTTCCACACCTTCAACACGCTGCACAACTCGAACAAGCAGATCGTGGTGTCCTCCGACCGGCCGCCGAAGGGCCTGCGCACCCTGGAGGACCGGCTGCGCACCCGGTTCGAGTGGGGCCTGATCACCGACATCCAGCCGCCGGAGCTGGAGACCCGCATCGCCATCCTGCGGAAGAAGGCCGCGCAGGACCGGATGAACGCGCCGGCCGACGTGCTGGAGTTCATCGCCTCCCGCATCGAGCGCAACATCCGCGAGCTGGAGGGCGCGCTGATCCGGGTCACCGCGTTCGCGTCGCTGAACCGGCAGCCGGTGGACCTGCAGCTCGCGGAGATCGTGCTGCGCGACCTCATCCCCGACTCGCAGACCCCGGAGATCACCCCGCCGACGATCATGGCGGTGACCGCGGACTACTTCGGCGTGACCATCGACGACCTGTGCGGCCCGGGCAAGACCAAGGCGCTGGCCCAGGCCCGGCAGATCGCGATGTACCTGTGCCGGGAGCTCACCGACTCCTCGCTGCCCAAGATCGGCCAGTACTTCGGCGGCCGCGACCACACCACGGTGATGTACGCGGACAAGAAGATCCGCAAGGAGATGGCCGAGCGGCGCCGCATCTACGAGCACGTGCAGGAGCTCACGGCCCGGATCAAGCAGCAGTCCCGCTGATCCCCCCACCGCTCACCCCGGCCCGGCGGCACTCACGGCTGGGCGCACACCGCTGCCTCGAGCGCGCCTGGTGGGCCTGCTGACACCGAGACATCCCCGGACCGCCGTCGGCGGCCTCGCGCGCCGCGGCCGGTGCGCGGCTCCCGCGGCTGACGGCCGGACCTTTCTGCTGACCCCACTGCGCGCTGGTCACCCGGTCTGGCAGAAAGCTCTCGACGCGCGCCCGCAGGGGCTCGGGCCGTCCGACGGCACCGAGGGGCCGTGTGGAGCCCCGCGAGCCGACGGCCGGCCGGAGGGCTCCCACCGCCGGGCGCGCGCACCTTTCTGCCGACCCCCTCCGCTCTCGCGCACCCCCTCCAGCAGAAAGGTCCCGTCCGCGGCGGGGCCGGGACGTCGCCCGCACGGGCGGTTCGGGGCGCCGGTCCCGGCCCCGATCACCACGTTCCGGCGCCGCACGACCGCGATCCGTGCACGCGGAGCGCCCCGGGACGCCGGTCCGCGCCGGGACCGGAGGTGGTCTTCGCCTCACCCAGGCGGCCGCGGGCGGCGGCAGCCGGGGAGCTGTCCACAGTCCCGCCATCCCCAAGGCCGACCAGGGGTTTTCCCCAGCCCATCCACAAGCTGTGCACAAGCCGGCCCACCTTGCCCACAACCCGAACGGCGGTTGACCACAGACCTCTCACAGATCCGTTCACAACCCGACCGGTGGATCTGCCCGGAACCACAGGGGATGGGTACAACTCGGGGATCGAACTGGGGATGGATCTGTGGACAACTGGGGATCGTTGTGGATCGACGGGAGAGGGGTCGGAGTTGTCCACCACCCGGTCGTCGCAGTCCCCGGTCACATCCCGTGGTCATCCACATCGCGCCACGCCGCACGACCAGCGCGAACGCCGTCCATCCCCACAACTCACAGCCCTTACTACTACTGCGGTCTTCATTTCTTGGAAGAGAAAAGGAGAAGAGGAGTAGGGGGCGGTGGAGAAGTGGACAACTCCGCTCGGCGGGCCGGAGCCCACCCACCGACTAGCTCGGACCCGGATGCGGAGATCTCCACGCACGCTCTACGGTGGAACTCCCGCGGAGGCAGCCCCGACGAACTGCGCGCCGCAGTCCCGGTGATCGGACGGTCGGTGCTCGGGGCGTCCGTGCGGGGACCGCTCCACCCCGTGCGGGGCCGGAGCACCACGACCCGGAAAGGGCTCACGAGCTCGGAACGCAGTTCTCGGCAGCCGACTCACGGCTGAACCCGAAAGGACACCCATGAAGATCCGCGTGGAACGTGACGGTCTCGCCGACGCCGTCGCTTGGGTCGCGCGCAGCCTGCCGTCGCGGCCACCGGTTCCGGTGCTGGGCGGGGTGCTGCTCGATGCGAGTTCCGGAGAGGCGCTGACCATCTCCGGCTTCGACTACGAGGTCTCCGCACAGGTCACCATCGACGCCTCGATCGACGCCAGCGGCAAGACGCTCGTCTCCGGGCGGCTGCTGGCCGACATCACCAAGGCCCTGCCCGCCCGGCCGGTGGAGCTCACCGTCGACGGTTCGCGCGTCAGCATCACCTGCGGCAGCTCCAAGTTCAGCCTGCCGACCATGCCGGTGGAGGACTACCCCGAACTGCCCGCGATGCCCGAGCACGTCGGCTCGGTGCCCACCGACCTCTTCAGCGAGGCGGTCGGCCAGGTCGCGGTCGCGGCGGGCAAGGACGACACGCTGCCGATGCTCACCGGCATCCGGATGGAGATCAACGCCGACACGCTGACCATGGTCGCCACCGACCGGTTCCGGCTGGCGATGCGCGAGATCACCTGGGAGCCGGGCACCACGATCGCCGACACCGCGGTGCTGGTCCCGGCCAAGACGCTCGCCGACTCCGCGAAGACCCTCGGGGCCGGCGCGAGCAAGGTGGAGATCTCGCTGGCCTCCGGCGACGGCCTGCTCGGCCTGTCCGGCACGGCGCGCCGCAACACGACCCGGCTGCTGGACGCGGAGTTCCCGAAGTACCGGCAGCTGCTGCCCTCGGAGAGCGCGGTGACGGCCAACGTCGAGGTCGGCCCGCTGGTCGAGGCGATCAAGCGCGTGTCGCTGGTGGCCGAGCGCGGCACCCAGGTGCGCCTGGAGTTCTCCGACCGCGTGCTGCGGCTGACCGCCGGTGGTGACGACGAGGGCAGCGCCGAGGAGGAGCTCGCGGTGGACCTCACCGGCGAGCCGCTGACCATCGCGTTCAACCCGAGCTACCTGCTCGACGGCCTCACCGCGATGAAGAGCGACCGCGCCCAGATGCAGTTCACCACCGCGAACCGCCCGGCCCTCATCAAGCCGGTCGACGAGGAGGGCAACGTGGCCGACGGCTACCTCTACCTGCTGATGCCGGTCCGGCTCCCGGGCTGACACCAGCACCAGCGCGACGCTCCGACGGCGGGGGCTGGGTCACATCCGGCGCTGGTCCGGCCGGGGGCCTCCGCCGTCGGGGTTAGGGTCGGGTCGGATCGATTCAGCTGGTGCGGTCCCACCTCGCGCGCCGACCAACCCAGTGGAAACACAGCTCGCAGAGGAGATGCGGTGCAACTCGGACTTGTCGGCCTCGGCCGAATGGGTTTCAACATGCGTGAGCGGCTGCGTGCCGCTGGTCACGACGTCGTCGGGTACGACCGCAACCCGGACGTCAGTGACGTCGCCTCGATCGCGGAGCTGGTGGAGAAGCTGGTCGGCCCGCGCATCGTGTGGATCATGGTCCCGCACGGCGACCCGACCCGGCAGACCGTCCAGGAGCTGGCCGGGCTGCTGTCCGCCGGCGACCTGGTGATCGAGGGCGGCAACTCGAAGTACACCGACGACCAGGCCAACGCCGCGCTGCTCGCCGAGAAGGGCATCAAGTACGTCGACGTCGGCGTCTCCGGCGGGGTGTGGGGCGCGAAGAACGGCTACGGCCTGATGGCCGGCGGTGACGCCGAGGACGTCGAGCGCGCCATGCCGATCTTCGACGCGCTGCGCCCGGAGGGCCCGCGCGAGGAGGGCTTCGCGCACGCCGGTCCGGTCGGGGCCGGGCACTACGCCAAGATGGTGCACAACGGCATCGAGTACGGCCTGATGCAGGCCTACGCCGAGGGCTTCGAGCTGCTGTCCGCCTCGGACGTGGTCACCAACGTGCCCGAGACGATCAAGGCGTGGAGCCGGGGCACCGTGGTCCGCTCCTGGCTGCTGGACCTGCTGGTCCGGGCGCTGGAGGAGGACCCGGAGCTGACCGAGCTGCGGGGCTACGTCAACGACTCCGGCGAGGGCCGCTGGACCGTGGAGGAGTCGATCAACAACGCGGTGCCGACGCCGGTGATCACCGCGTCGCTGTTCGCCCGCTTCGCCTCCCGCCAGGAGGACTCGCCGGCCATGAAGGCGGTGGCCGCCCTGCGCAACCAGTTCGGCGGGCACGCCGTCCGCAAGAACGGCTCCGACGGCTGACCGAGGTGCACCGCGGGAACGCGAGTCCCGTCGTGCTCCGCAGCTGCCGTCCGGTGTCGACACGTCGGCAAGGCGATGTGTCGACAAGTCGCCAGGGCTCCACGGCGACGTGTCCGCCACCACCGGCCACCCGCACCGCTGCCCGAACCCAGCGCACTAAGTTGGATCGTCGTGTACGTCCGTCATTTGCAGGTGACCGACTTCCGGTCCTGGCCGCACGCCGACCTCGCGCTGGAGCCGGGCGCCACCGTGCTGGTCGGGTCCAACGGGCAGGGCAAGACCAACCTGGTCGAGGCGATCGGCTACGTCGCGACCCTCGGTTCGCACCGCGTGGCCACGGACGCGCCGCTGGTCCGGGACGGTGCGTCGCGTGCCGTGGTGCGGGCCGCGGTGGTCAACAACGGGCGTGAGCTGCTGGTCGAGCTGGAGATCACGCCGGGCAAGGCCAACCGGGCCCGGGTCAACCGCGGTGCGCTGGGCAGGCCCCGGGACGTGCTGGGCATCCTGCGCACCGTGCTGTTCGCGCCGGAGGACCTGGCGATCGTCCGCGGCGACCCGGGGGAACGCCGCCGCTTCCTCGACGACCTGCTGGTCGCCCGCGCACCCCGGTACGCGGGCGTGCGCTCGGACTACGAGCGGGTGCTCAAGCAGCGCAGCGCCCTGCTGAAGTCCGCAGGCGCCGCGCGGCGCGGCGGGGGCAAGGCGGACCTGCGGACGCTGGAGGTCTGGGACGGGCACCTGGCGCGCTTCGGCGCGGAGCTGCTGGCCGGGCGGCTCGACCTCGTCGCCGCGCTCGCACCCCACGTGACCAGGTCCTACGCCGAGGTCGCCGCCACCGAGGAGGCCACCGCGCCGTCGGGGCGGGTCGCCGACCTGCGCTACCGCAGCAGCCTCGGCGCCGCCCTGCCGGAGGGCCTCGGCGAGCCGACGGGCCGGGCCGCCGACGTCGAGGAGCTGGAGGCGGCGCTGCTCGCCGAGCTGGAGCGGGTCCGGCCGCAGGAGATCGAGCGCGGGGTGTCGCTGGTCGGCCCGCACCGCGACGACCTGGAACTGCTGCTCGGCGACCTGCCCGCCAAGGGCTACGCCAGCCACGGCGAATCGTGGTCGTTCGTGCTGGCGTTGCGGCTGGCTTCCTACCACCTGCTCACCGAGGATGGCGCGGAGCCGGTGCTGGTCCTGGACGACGTCTTCGCCGAGCTGGACCGGCGCCGGCGGGCCCGGCTGGCCGAACTGGTCGCCGGGGCGGAGCAGGTGCTGGTGACCGCGGCGGTGGCCGAGGACGTGCCGCCCGAGCTCACCGGTGCGCGATTCGACGTCCGCGAAGGCGAGGTGCGACGTGTCCAGTGACCGCACGCGGCCGACATCTTCACCCAGAGTGACCGACGGGGCCGCTCAGCCCGCGGATCTACCCACACCTGGGGATAACTCTGTGGATGGTGTGGACAACTCGACGCGATCGAGTGCCGCACCGGTCGGGGGTGACGGGGCCGCACTGAGCGGCCCGGACCTGGCCCGCGCCGCCCTGCAGGCCGCCCGCGAGCAGTCCGCCGCGCGGCGCGGGAACGCCGGGAAGAAGACCGGCGGGTTCCGGCCGCGGCGACGTCGTGGCTGGTCAGGGCCTGGTCCCGACGACCGGGACCCGCAGCCGCTGGGCCGGCTGGCGGCCCGCATCGCCCGCGAGCGGGGCTGGACCGAGCACCTCGCCGGCGGCCAGGTGTTCGCCAAGTGGCCCGCGCTGGTGGGCGCCGACGTCGCCGAGCACACCAAGCCGGTGGCCCTCAAGGACGGCGAGCTCACCGTCCAGGCCCGGTCCACCGCCTGGGCCACCCAGCTGCGCCTGCTCCAGCGGCAGATCCTCAAGCGGATCGGCGACGGCGTGGGGCGCGACGTGGTCCGTAGGATCAAGGTGCAGGGGCCGGCCGCGCCCAGCTGGCGGCACGGCCCGCGGCACGTCTCCGGGCGCGGCCCGCGCGACACCTACGGTTAGCGCCGCTGACCAGGCCCCGGCGAGGAGGTCGCCGGACGAGCGGCCGACGGCCGCCGAGGTCTCCCGAGGCCGTCTCGCGGCTCTCGGATGGTGGCCCGATCCGAGTTCTCCGCTCTGTGAGCAAGTCAGGGGTGTCCTTGCCCCACTTCTGTCCGGGGAGACCAGTAGAATCGGAACGGGTGTGGCCGAGGCGCGCGCCAGACAGCGCATCGGCGTGGTGCGCGGCACCGGCCGGGCAGCCGGTCGCAGCGCCAGCAGGAGGAGTCGCCCCGAAGTGGTCAGCGGTGCGGAACGGGGCGCGTTCGAACCGGCATCACCGATCACCCTGACAGCACAGTCGGCTCAAGGAGATTTCGAGGCCCGTGGCACCGAAGAAGAGCGAATACAACGCTTCGTCCATCACCGTTCTTGAGGGCCTTGAGGCCGTCCGCAAGCGTCCGGGCATGTACATCGGTTCGACCGGTGAACGCGGTCTGCACCACCTCGTGTGGGAAGTCGTGGACAACTCGGTCGACGAGGCGATGGCCGGGTACGCGACGACGGTCGAGGTGACCCTGCTCGCGGACGGCGGCGTGCGCGTGGTCGACGACGGCCGCGGCATCCCCGTGGACATGCACCCGGTGGAGAAGAAGCCGACCCTCGAGGTCGTGCTCACCGTGCTGCACGCGGGCGGCAAGTTCGACAGCGGTGCCTACGCGGTCTCCGGTGGTCTGCACGGTGTCGGCGTCTCGGTGGTCAACGCGCTGTCCACGGCGCTGGAGGCCGAGATCCACACCGGCGGGTACGTGTGGCGCCAGCGCTACGAGGACTCCAAGCCGGTCGCCCCGGTCGAGCGCGGGGAGAAGACCGACAAGACCGGCACCAGCATCACCTTCTGGGCGGACCCGAAGGTCTTCGAGACCACCCGGTACAACGCCGAGACGGTCGCGCGCCGCCTGCAGGAGATGGCGTTCCTGAACAAGGGCCTGACCATCATCCTGCGCGACGAGCGGGTCGCGGAGGAGGACGAGGCCGGCGAGGACGCCAGCGGCGCCACCGCCCGCGTCAAGGAGCGCACCTTCCACTACCCGGGCGGTCTGGAGGACTTCGTCCGGCACATCAACGCCACCAAGGAGCCCATCCACAAGAAGGTGGTGTCCTTCAGCGCCTCCGGCGAGGGGCACGAGCTGGAGATCGCGATGCAGTGGAACTCCGGCTACAACCAGTCGGTCTACACCTTCGCGAACACCATCAACACGCACGAGGGCGGCACCCACGAGGAGGGCTTCCGCTCCGCGCTGACCCGCGTGGTCAACGCCTACGCGCGGGACAAGAGGCTCATCAAGGACAAGGACGGCAACCTCACCGGTGACGACGTCCGCGAGGGCCTGGCCGCGATCGTGTCGGTGAAGGTCCGCGAGCCGCAGTTCGAGGGCCAGACCAAGACCAAGCTGGGCAACACCGAGGTCAAGTCGTTCGTGCAGACCACCGCCTTCGAGTGGCTGACGGACTGGTTCGAGCGCAACCCGGCCGAGGCCAAGGTGATCGTCAACAAGGCGGTCTCCTCGGCGCAGGCGCGGGTGGCCGCGCGCAAGGCCAAGGAGCTGGTGCGGCGCAAGAGCGCGATGGACATCGGCGGCCTGCCGGGCAAGCTGAAGGACTGCCAGTCCAACAACCCGGACGAGTGCGAGCTCTACATCGTCGAGGGTGACTCCGCGGGCGGCTCCGCCAAGGAGGGCCGCGAGTCGCGGTTCCAGGCGATCCTGCCGCTGCGCGGCAAGATCATCAACGTGGAGAAGGCGCGGATCGACAAGGTCCTCAAGAACAACGAGGTCCAGGCGATCATCACCGCGCTGGGCACCGGCATCCACGACGAGTTCGACCTGTCCAAGCTGCGGTACCACAAGATCGTGCTCATGGCCGACGCCGACGTCGACGGCCAGCACATCCGGACCCTGCTGCTCACCCTGCTGTTCCGGTTCATGCGCCCGCTGATCGAGAACGGCCACGTGTTCCTCGCGCAGCCGCCGCTGTACAAGATCAAGTGGCCGCGTTCCGAGCCGGAGTACGCCTACAGCGACCGCGAGCGCGACGCGCTGCTGGAAGCGGGTGCCGCCGCAGGCAAGAAGCTGCCGAAGGACGACGGCATCCAGCGCTACAAGGGTCTCGGCGAGATGAACGCCGACGAGCTGTGGGAAACCACGATGAACCCGGAGACCCGCCTGCTGCTCCAGGTGTCGCTGGACGACGCGGCGACCGCGGACGAGCTGTTCAGCGTGCTCATGGGCGAGGACGTCGAGGCGCGGCGCTCGTTCATCACCCGCAACGCCAAGGACGCCGGCTTCCTCGACGTGTGACGCCGACGCGCGCGGGCCACCACTCAACTCTGACGGAATGAGCAAGGGACGAGCATGACGGACATCCTGCCGCCGGAACACGGCCGGGTCGAACCGGTCGAACTCCAGCAGGAGATGCAGAACTCCTACATCAACTACGCGATGAGCGTCATCGTCGCGCGCGCCCTGCCGGACGTGCGCGACGGGCTCAAGCCGGTGCACCGGCGCGTGCTGTACGCGATGTACGACTCGGGCTTCCGCCCGGACCGCGGGTACGTGAAGTGCTCGCGCGTGGTCGGCGACGTGATGGGGAACTACCACCCCCACGGTGACTCGGCGATCTACGACACGCTCGTCCGGCTGGCCCAGCCGTGGTCGATGCGCCACCCGCTGATCGACGGGCAGGGCAACTTCGGTTCGCCCGGCAACGACCCGGCCGCGGCCATGCGGTACACCGAGTCGCGGCTGGCCCCGTTGGCGATGCACATGCTCGCCGACATCGAAGAGGACACCGTCGACTTCTCCGACAACTACGACGGGCGCACCCAGGAACCCGACGTGCTCCCGTCGCGGTTCCCGAACCTGCTGGTCAACGGCGGTGGCGGGATCGCGGTCGGGATGGCCACCAACATCCCGCCGCACAACCTGCGCGAGGTCGCCGACGGCGTCGTCTGGGCGCTGGAGCACCCCGAGGCCGACGACGACCAGCTGCTCGACGCGCTGATGGAGCGGATCAAGGGCCCGGACTTCCCGACCCACGGCCTGATCCTCGGCGGCAGCGGGATCGCCGACGCCTACCGGACCGGCCGCGGCTCCATCAAGATGCGGGCCGTCGTCGACGTCGAGGAGGACAGCAAGGGGCGCACCACGCTGGTCGTCACCGAGCTGCCGTACCAGGTCAACCCGGACAACCTCATCGAGACCATCGCCTCGATGCACCGGGAAGGCAAGATCACCGGCATCTCGGACATCGCCGACGAGTCCAACAGCCGGCGGGGGATGCGGATCGTCATCACGCTCAAGCGCGACGCGATCCCCAAGGTGGTGCTGAACAACCTCTACAAGCACACCCAGCTGCAGACCACCTTCGGCGTCAACATGCTGGCGCTGGTCGACGGCGTGCCGCGCACGCTGCGGCTGGACCAGGTCGTCCGGTACTACATCAAGCACCAGGTCGACGTCATCGTCCGGCGCACCCGGTTCCGGCTGAGGAAGGCCGAGGAGCGGGCCCACGTCCTGCGCGGTCTGGTCAAGGCGCTGGACATGCTGGACGAGGTCATCGCCCTGATCCGGCGCTCGCCCACGGTGGACGACGCGCGCACCGGCCTGATCGAGCTGCTCGACGTCGACGACATCCAGGCCAACGCCATCCTCGAGATGCAGCTGCGCCGCCTGGCCGCCCTGGAGCGGCAGAAGATCGTCGACCAGCTGGCCGAGATCGAGCGCGAGATCGAGGACCTCAAGGACATCCTCGACAAGCCGGAGCGGCAGCGGCGGATCATCCGCGACGAGCTGATGGAGATCGTCGACAAGTACGGCGACGACCGGCGCACCAAGATCGTCCCGTACGACGGCGAGGTGTCCATGGAGGACCTCATCGCCGTCGAGGACGTGGTCGTCACCATCACCCGCACCGGTTACGCGAAGCGGACCCGCACCGACCTGTACCGGGCGCAGAAGCGCGGCGGCAAGGGCGTCCAGGGCGCGCAGCTGAAGCAGGACGACATCGTGTCGCACTTCTTCGTCTGCTCGACCCACGACTGGATCCTGTTCTTCACCAACAAGGGTCGGGTCTACCGCGCGAAGGCCTACGAGCTGCCGGAGGCCAACCGCACCGCGCGCGGCCAGCACGTGGCGAACCTGCTGGCGTTCCAGCCGGACGAGCACATCGCCCAGGTCATGCAGATCAAGGACTACACCGCGGCCCCGTACCTGGTGCTGGCCACCAAGAAGGGCCTGGTGAAGAAGTCCCGGCTGACCGACTTCGACTCCAACCGATCGGGTGGTCTCATCGGCGTCAACCTGAAGGAGGACGACGAGCTGGTCGGTGCGGTGCTCTGCTCCGCCGACGACGACCTGCTGCTGGTCTCGGCCGAGGGTCAGTCGATCCGGTTCCACGCCACCGACGAGGCGCTGCGGCCGATGGGCCGCGCCACCTCGGGTGTGCTGGGCATGCGGTTCAACGACGGCGACGAGCTGCTGGCCATGGGCGTGGTGCGCCCGAACCGGTTCGTCCTGGTGGCCACCGACGGCGGTTACGCCAAGCGCACCCCGATCGACGACTACCCCGTGCAGGGGCGTGGCGGGAAGGGTGTGCTGACTCTCCAGCACGACAGCAAGCGTGGCAGGCTTGTGGGGGCGCTCATCGTCGACATCGACGACGAGCTCTACGCGATCACCTCGACCGGTGGTGTCATCCGGACGACCGCCAAGGAGGTGCGCAAGGCCGGCAGGCAGACGAAGGGGGTTCGTCTGATGAACCTCGACGAGGGGACCACGCTGGTGGCCATCGCGCGCAACGCCGACGAGGCCGCTGACCCGGACGCTGCGGGGCCGGAGCAGTCGAAGTAACACTGTGGGAGACCACGCCGCACACCACCGACGATCACCGAAGGATCGCTCGTGACACCTTCCGAGAAGCCGGAGTCCTCGGGCCCGCAGCAGGACGCGGACCAGGCCTCGGCCAGCACGCAGACAGTCGACAGCACCACCGCGGTGGACACCGGCTCCGACTCGGAGGAGGAGTCCACCAGCAGCAGCGGGGAACAGCTCAACGGCACCGAGGCACCGCCGCCGTGGCAGCGCGCGTCGGCCGCGGCGTCCGGTTCGGACACACCTGAGTCGTCCGCATCGGACGGTCCGTCGGACAGCGGGCCCGCGCCGGAGGTCGACGACACGCAGACCATCCCGAAGCAGGTCGCCGACCAGGAGACGGTGCGCACCAAGGTGCCGCAGTCCGGCCGGACCACGGTGTCGTTCACCGGTCCCGCCGGCACCGGTGCCGCGGGCCCCGTGCGCGGCGGGGCGGCACCGTCGGCGCGGCGCCCCAGCCGGGGGCCGCGGCGGGCCAGCCTGCAGGTCAAGCGGGTGGACCCGTGGTCGGTGCTGAAGCTGGCGCTGGTGCTCAGCGTCGCGCTGTTCTTCGTCTGGATGATCGCGGTGGCGGTGCTGTACGGCGTGCTCGACGGCATGGGCGTGTGGGAGCAGCTCAACGGCACCTTCAGCGAGCTGACCCAGCCGGACGACGCGGCGGCCGAGCCGTTGATCAGCGCGGGCCGCGTGTTCGGTGTGGCCTCGATCATCGGTGCGATCAACATCGTGCTGGTGACCGCGCTGGCGACGGTGGCCGCGTTCATCTACAACGTGGCGGCCGACTTCGCCGGTGGCGTCGAGATCACCCTGTCCGAGCGGGAATGAGGCGGCCTGACGTGGCGGTTCCGGTCCCCGGGGCCGGGACCGCCACGCCCCACCGGGTGGAAGACCACCCCCCGGTTCAGGCGTCCCGAGGCGTCATGTAGTCTTTGAACCACAACAAGGGCCTATAGCTCAGGCGGTTAGAGCGCTTCGCTGATAACGAAGAGGTCGAAGGTTCAAGTCCTTCTAGGCCCACTGGAAACCCAGACATCCCGAGACATCACGGGCTGCGCGCCGCGTGCTAGGAGGCGACCGGAAGTGAAGAAGCTGCTCGCACTCGCCGCAGTTGCTGGAGTCGTCCTGTTCGTCGTCCGGCGCAACCGTGCGGCCAAGGCCGAGGCCGACCTCTGGCGTGAGGCCACCGCCGAGGCCTGATCGCCCGGCGAACCACTCGAACCAGCCCGGTCCGGTCTCGCCGACCGGGCTGTTCTCGTCGCGAGTGCCGCCGCCCGACGAGGGGTCCGGCAGGAGCAGCGACAACCCCGGGGACGTAGCTCAATTGGCAGAGCACCGCCTTTGCAAGGCGGGGGTTAGGGGTTCGATTCCCCTCGTCTCCACTCGACACGACCACCGCTGAACGCCCCGTCCGGTGACGGGGCGTTCTGCGTGTTCAGGGGCCATCGCCGGTGGCTGCTGGGGGAGCCCGCGTCACGGGACGGCGGCGGCGTGCGGGTCCTCCTGACCCGCCGGCGCGGCGGTCCGCGCGCGGTAGCGGGCGCCCCGAAGCCCTCGACCCGAAGTCCGCCCGGCGCCCCTGGGACGTCAGCGAACGCCTGCTCGGGCGCTGAGCGGTCGCCGCGGCGCGGCCCTCCTCGATCAGAGCCGGGTCCGGTACCAGTCGAGGGTGGCGCGGAGGCCCTCGCGGAGCGGGGTCGGTCGGCGGCCGAAGCGGGTCTCGAAGGCCGTCGACACCATGTTCTGCGGGATGCGGTGCTGGTAGAACAGCTCCGCGTACTCCGCCATGAAGCGGGCGTCGAACGGTCCGGCCGGGACCGGTTCGGTGAGCACCTCCTTGGTCACCGGGATGCCGGTGAGCTCCTCGACCACCGCGTGGACCTGGTCCGTGCTGACCGCCGGGACCGTCGGCACGTGCCACACCCGGCCCGTCGCGTCGGAGGGGGCGGTGCCGAGGTCGACCAGGGCCTGGGCCACGTCCGGCAGGTACGTGTAGCTGTGCGGCAGGCTCGTGTCGCCGAAGGCGAGCACGGGCTCGCCGGTGAGGGCCGCCGGGAAGAACGTGGCGCCCAGGGTGGAGAGCAGGACCCTGGGGCCGTAGAAGTCCGCGGAGCGACCGAGGACCACCTCGGCCCGCCCGGTCCGGTGGGCGTCCAGGTAGGCCCGGTCCAGCGCCGCGCGCATCCGGCCCTTGCGGCTCGTGGCCGCCCAGGGCGTGTTCTCGGTGATCGCCACCCCGTCGGCTTCGCCGTAGGGGTAGAGCGTGTCGAGCACCACGAGCCGCGCGCCGTGGTGGGACACCGCCGCGAGCACGCTCTCGCCGATGCCCGGCATCAACTCGACCTGCTGGTGGTACGGGACGTTGACCGCGTGGTAGACCACCGCGGCCCCCTCGGTCGCCGCGATCGCGCGGGCGGGGTCGGAGACGTCGGCCTCCACGACCTCCACCTCGGCCGGTGCGTCCGGGATCGGGCCGCGGTTGACGTGGCGGACGCGGAGGCCCCGCGCGAGCAGCTCGCGCACGATGGTGGTCCCCGCGGGACCGGCGCCGAGCACGACGTGCAGTGACATGGTCGTTCTCCTCTCGTGAGTGACTGGTCATTCACTTTCGCGGGCAGCACGACCCACCGCCGTGCTGCCGGCGGCAGGTGTCAGGGGTGGTGGCGGATCCCCGCGGTGAGCGCCTTCGCCCAGGGCTCGTCCGTGGCGAAGGCGTCGATCGCGGTGAGCAGGTGGCAGAGCTGGCCCCGGGCGAGGAACTCCTGCGCCTGGTCGGCGGTCGCTCCGGCCTGGGACATCACCAGGTCGGTGATCCGGGCGCAGCCGGCGCGGACCGCGGCCGCCACCTCCGGGACCTGGGTCGACGCCAGGGCTTGCACCTGGAGCAGGAGCAGGTCGCGGTCGCCGATCAGCTCGGCGTAGCGCGCCCCCATGCGGTCGAGGACGTCGGCGGTCGTCGCTGTCCGGTCCACGGCTCGCTCGAGGGTGTCGACGATCCGGTCGTAGCAGTCCTCGATCGCGGCGACGAAGAGGTCGACCTTGCGCGGGAAGAGCTTCATGACGTACGCGGAGGAGATCCCCGCGTGCTCGGCCACCTGGGTGACCGGGCTCGTGGTGTACCCGGACCGCGCGAACACGGTCACCGCGCTGCGGATGACCGCCCGCCGGCGCTCCTCGGCCGTCGATCTCGAACCGCCCATGGTGAGTGAATGTACATTCACTTCTTCACGGCGGCAAGTACCGGAGAAGCGGGAACTTTCCCTTCCATCTGATGGAAGACGAGGGTGAGCCGGGGCGTCCGAGCGGGCACCATCCCCGCACCACGTCGCAACGCAACGAGGAGGTCGGTCGATGGCCGGGCGTCTCGACACGGGCCGGAACCGGTGGGTGCTGCCGCTGTGCTGGACCGCCGTGCTGCTGGACGGGTTCGACCTCGTCGTGCTCGGCAGCGTGCTCCCGGTGCTGCTCGACTCGCAGCAGTGGGGGCTGACCGCCGCCAGCGCGTCCGTCGTGTCGACCGCGGGGCTGGTCGGGATGACCCTCGGTGCGCTGGCCATCGGGACGGTCACCGACGTCATCGGCCGGCGCCAGGCGCTGATCTTCGCCGTGTCCAGCTTCTCCCTGTTCACCGCGCTGTGCGCGGTCGCGCCCTCGGTGCTGGTGTTCGGCCTGCTGCGGTTCCTCGCCGGGCTCGGCCTCGGGGGCTGCCTGCCGACCGCGATCGCGCTGGTCACCGAGCACGCCCGCACCGGCCGGAGCGGCAGCGCCACCACCACGATCATGACCGGCTACCACGTCGGGGCGGTGCTCACCGCGCTGCTCGGGATCGCGGTGCTGCCGAGCCTGGGGTGGCGCGCGATGTTCGTGCTCGGCGCGGCCCCGGCGCTGGTGCTGGTGCCGCTCATGCTGCGCCACCTGCCCGAGTCCGAGTCGTTCCAGCGCGCCGAGCGGGAGCGCGGGCTCAGCGGTGGGGCGGACGCGGTGGCCTCGCTGTTCCGCGGCGGGTTCGCCCGCGCCACCCTCGCCTTCTGGGTCACCTCGTTCATGGGGCTGCTGCTGGTCTACGGGCTCAACACCTGGCTGCCGCAGATCATGAAGTCCGCCGGGTACCCGCTCGGCGCGGCGCTGGGGCTGCTGCTGACGCTGAACGTCGGCGCGGTGATCGGGCTGCTGGTCGCCGGTGTGGCGGCCGACCGGCTCGGGGTGCGGCCGTCCACGATCACCTGGTTCGCGGCGTCGGCGGTGCTGCTCGCGGCGTTGAGCATCAAGCTGCCCGGCATCGGCGTGCACGTCGCGGTGCTGGTCGCCGGGTGCTTCGTGTTCAGCTCGCAGGTGCTCGTGTACGCCTACATCGGCCGCGTCTACCCGGCGGCGAACCGGGCGACCGGCCTCGGCTGGTCGGCCGGGATCGGGCGCATCGGCGCGATCTGCGGCCCGCTGCTCGGCGGCGCGATGCTCACCGCGGGCATCGCCTACCCGTGGGGCTTCTACGCCTTCGCCGCGGTCGGCGCGCTGGGCGCGCTCGGCGCCGCGGTGGTCGGGCGCCCCGAGGTGGCGTCGTCGGAGCGCACCGCCCCCGAGCCCGCCCGCGAGACCTGACCGCGAGCGGCAGACCGCCGCCCGCGACCAGGTCGCACGTCACCGCGCCTCGGCTGCGGCCTTGATCCGGTCCACCGTCTGCTGCATCGCCTGCTCCAGGCGTCCGCGGCGGAACTCCAGGAACGTGGCGGCCTTCTCCGGTGGCAGCGCGTCGCGTATCGCCAGCAACCGGCTCGGCGGGCTCTTCATCCGGAACCGCTGGGTCAGCGAGCACCCGGCGCCGGTCGGTTCGACCTCGAACGACCACACCGAGTTGTCCGGGGTGGGGGAGTACGAGAGCACCGCCCAGGCGAACCGGCGGCCCGGTTCGGCGGCGACCACCTCGCACTCGGTGGTCCAGGTGTCGTCGCGGTGCCGGTTGTGCCCGTGGAACCGGGCACCGACGGTGCCCGGCTCGCCGGAGATCCACTCGCCACCCACGCACTCGGGGCTCCACTCGCCCATCCGAGTGATGTCGCTGGCGATCCGGTAGACCTCCTCCGCGGGTGCGGCCACGTCGGTGGTGGCGCTCAGGTCGAAGCTCGTCGGTGCGTCCATGCCAGCATCCTGGCCCCGCGCACCGCTCGGGCCGAGGTGATCCACGACACAGCGGCTGCGGGGGGGGGGGGGGGGGGGGCACCTGCCGCCGCCGGGCGACAGGTGCCCGTCCTCGGCTCAGTGGGAGCGTTCCGGGGTGGGGTGCAGGCCGTCGGTGTGGGCCGGCACCTCGGGCCGCTCCGCGCGGTGGCGGGCCGGGGTGTCCCGCCGGGTGAAGTCGTTGTCGGCGGAGGCGACCGGCAGCTCCTCCGGGCGGCGGGAGAACGCCACCGCCACGGCCGCCCCCAGCCCGGCCAGCACCAGCAGCACCCACGGCCACTTGCGGCGCTTCGGCTTGGCCGGGCTGATCCGCGCGGCCAGCTCCTTGCGGGCCGCCTCGGTGTTCTTGGCGAGCTGCTTGCGGGACGCGGCCGCCTTCTTCTCCCACTTCTTGCGCGCCTTGCGGCTGAGCTTGGCGATCTCCTCGCGGGACATCCCGGTGGCGCGTTGCAGGAGCCGTTCCTGCAGCTCCTCGGTCGAGATGCCCCGACTGGCGAGTTCCTGCTCGGCCAGCTCCGCGGCGTGCTTGGACAGCGCCAAGCCCGCCTCACCCGCGCGCTTCGCGCTGCGGCGGGCGGACTTGATGCCGACCCCCAACGCCTTGCCCACGTTCTCGCCAGCCCGGGCCATCGCCTTCACCTCGTCCATGTTCGTGCCTCCTCGGGGGTGTTCCGGCGGCCTTCCGGGCCGCCCCGTGCACCGGCGGGGAGCTCCACCCTCCCGGGTTTCACCCGACGGGGACACCAGCTCGGACCTCGTGCACCGGGCCCTCCAGCTCCAGGTCCGCCACGCAGTGCACGAGCACCCTCCGGACCCCGGACGTCGGTCGGCTCCCTGGCCGCGCCGAGGCCCATACTGCACCCAGACACCGCGATCGGCCTGTTCGATGGCAGGATGGTCGGGTGGCTGAAGACAACGGATCGCTCGTTGGGACCCAGGTGACCGCCACCCTGCACACCTCGCAGGGGGACATCCGGATCAACCTGTTCCCCGACAAGGCGCCCAAGACCGTGCAGAACTTCGTGGGTCTCGCCGAAGGCACCAAGGAGTACACCGAGCCCAACGCGAAGGGTGAGAAGTCCGGCCCGTTCTACGACGGGGTGATCTTCCACCGGGTCATCGAGGGCTTCATGATCCAGACCGGGGACCCGACCGGCACCGGCCGCGGCGGCCCGGGCTACAAGTTCGCCGACGAGTTCCACCCGACCCTGCAGTTCGACCGGCCGTACCTGGTGGCCATGGCGAACGCCGGGCCGAACACCAACGGCTCGCAGTTCTTCATCACGGTGGCCGCCACCAGCTGGTTGAACTACAAGCACACCATCTTCGGCGAGGTGGCCGACCAGGCTTCTCGCGAGGTCGTCGACTCGATCGCGAACACGCCCACCGGCCCGGGTGACCGACCGGTTTCCGACATCATCATCGAGAAGGTCTCGATCGAGCGCGGTTGAGACCCGCCGACCGAGCAGGGAGCAGGTCCTGACCGTGACTGTTCCGCCCGGATCCCAGCCAGGGTCGGACGGCGCTCCGCCGCAGCTGCCGACCTGCGTCCGGCACCCGGACCGCGCCACCGGGCTGCGCTGCACCCGGTGCGACCGCCCGGCGTGCCCGGAGTGCCTGCGCGACGCCTCCGTCGGCCACCAGTGCGTCGACTGCGTCGCGCAGGGGCAGCGCGGCGTGCGCCGACCGGTGACGGTCGCGGGGGCGCGGCTGTCCGACAAGCCGGTCTTGGTGCCGCTGCTCATCGCGGTGAACGTGCTGGTCTTCGCGATCACCGCGGTGCAGGCCGGCAGCATCGGCCGGAACGTCGCCGCGCCGCTGTTCGACGAGTTCGCGCTGTGGCCGCTCCTGGTCGCCGGGGGTCAGTGGTGGCGGCTGCTCACCGCCGGCTTCCTGCACATCGGGCTGCTGCACCTGCTGCTGAACATGGTCGCCCTGTGGGTGATCGGCCGGGACCTGGAGCTGCTGCTGGGGCGCTGGCGGTTCGCCGCGGTGTACGTGCTGTCCCTGCTCGGTGGCAGCACCGCGGTCTTCCTGTTCGGTGACGAGGTCAGCCCGGTGGCCGGGGCCTCCGGCGCCGTGTACGGCCTGATGGGCGGCATCGCCATCGCCGCGCTCCGGTTGAACGTCACGCTGCGACCGGTGCTCGCGGTCATCGCGATCAACATCGTCGCCAGCGTGGTGATCCCCGGGATCTCGCTGCTCGGGCACCTCGGTGGCCTGGCGCTCGGCGTGCTCGCGACCGGCGCCCTGGTCTACGTGCCCCGCAACCGGCAGGCGCTGCTCCAGGCCGGTGCGCTCGCCGGGCTGCTGGTGGTGCTGCTCGTCGTGCTGGTCGCGCGCGACGCGCAGTTCGGCGACCTGGTGTGCTTCGGCTCCGGAACGGGGGCGCGCTGCGGCGTCCTCCGCTGAGTCAGCCGCGCCAAGCGCGCAGCGCGTCGGCGACGTCCTGCGGGTCCGTGCCGAGGTCCAGCCGCGTCAGGACGACCAGCTCGTCCCCGTCCAGCTCCAGGGACTGCACGTCGCGGCCGAAGCGCCGGTGGCTGCGCACCCGGACCGTCACCGCGGACCACGGCCAGTGCCGTCGGCCGCCCACGCCGCGGACGGTGACGCCGTCCCGGTCCGCGCTCAGGCGCGGGCGGCAGAGGGTGGCGTGCGCGGAGACCGCGGCGAGGGCGAGCACCAGGACGCCGACGAACAGCCGGTCCGTCGCGGACTCGGCGGCGAACCACCAGGCCACGGCCGCGGCGGTGAGCACCCAGCCGGTCGTCACCAACCCGACCGGGGTCGACCACCGCTGCGGTCCGTTCGGATCGTGCACCGTTGTCCACCTGCTACCGAAGAGTTATCCACAGGGGTTATCCCCAGTGGGGATGAATTGCATCGATGTGGTTCGCTGACCGAGCGTCAAGCCCCCGACCGGATGAGTGAGGCCCAGAGGGCGCACCCTCCGGGCCTCAGTCGCTCGCGGCGCGGTCAGCGCCAGCGCATCGTCATGAGCAGGCCGATGATCATGAAGGCGAAGCCGACGGCGAAGTTCCAGCCGCCGAGCTCGGCCATGAACGAGATCTTGTCGCCCGCGATGTAGTTCACCACCAGCCACAGCAGGCCGATGATCATCATGCCCAGCATGACCGCGACGTAGATCGGGTGTGACGGGCCAGCCGCCTTCGCCTTCACCGGCGTGCGGCGATCCGTCACCGGGGTGGGTGAGTCCTTCTTCCGGACCTTGGACTTCGGCATGGTGTCCTCGCCAGGTGGTGCGGCCGCAGGTGCCGCGTGCTCGGGCGGTCAACCGACCCGCGTGCGCAGCAGCGGATCGGCTCGTCTCTCCGGGTACCACGTTAACGCAATCACAGTGACGATCGAGAGCCCGGCTGTGATCGTGTCGCGCCGGGAACCACCGACCGGAGCCCCCACCGAGCGGCACGGCCGGCCGCGCCGTCAGGGAGGGCACCGTTCCCGGCTGTCGTCCCCGGGCCCCGGTGGTGGCGTTCACCGAGGTGGGCGCCACTCCGTGGGCACGGTCGGTGGCGACCCGCGTAGGCTGGCGGCGTGCGCGTACTCGTCGTCGACAACTACGACAGCTTCGTCTACAACCTCGTGCAGTACCTCGCGCAGCTGGGCGCGGACTGCGTCGTGCGGCGCAACGACGTCGTCACCGACGACGAGGTGGCGGAGGCCGACGGTGTCCTGCTCAGCCCCGGTCCGGGGACGCCGGACCGCGCCGGGCGCACCATGGAGCTGATCCAGCGCTGCGCCGCCGAACGCAAGCCGGTGCTGGGCGTGTGCCTCGGCCACCAGGCCATCGGCGCGGTGTGGGGCGGGGTCGTCGAGCGGGCCCCCGAGCTGCTGCACGGCAAGGTCAGCGAGATCCACCACTCCGGGGCCGGGGTCTTCGCCGGGCTGCCCGAGCCGTTCATCGCCACCCGCTACCACTCGCTGATCGTCCGCGCGGACACCGTCCCGGACGACTTCGAGGTCACCGCCCGCACCGCCTCGGGCATCGTGATGGGCATGCGGCACCGCGAGCTGCCGGTCGAGGGCGTCCAGTTCCACCCCGAGTCGGTGCTCACCGACGGCGGCCACCGGATGCTGGCGAACTGGATGGCCGACGCGGGGCACCCCGTCGACGGGCACCTGGTCGACGAGCTCGAACGGGGCATGCGCGAGGTCGCCGCGGCCGCGCGGCGCTGACGGCGTCGAGACGGACGAAGGGCCACCTCCCAGGGCGGGAGGTGGCCCTTCGCAGTCCGTGCCTCAGTCGAACGGCGGGAACAGGCCGCCGCCGTTGCCCGGGCTGGTGGTGGGGGAGCTGCTGTAGTCGCCCACGTAGATCGTCACCGGCTGGTTGCGGCTGATCTTCTGCCCGGCGCCCGGCGAGGAGCTGACGACCTTGCCGTCCAAGTCCTTGTCCTGGGTGTTCTGGCTGACCTCGTTGATCTCGCCGTCCCACCCCTGGGCCTCCAGCGCCTGCTCGGCCTCGCTCGGGGACATGCCGACCAGCGACGGGACGGTGATCTGCTGGCCGTTGGAGACCACCAGCACCACCTCGCTCTTCGGCCGGGCCTTCGAGCCGCCCGCCGGCGACTGGTCGATCACCGTGTCCGCGGGCTGGTCGGAGTCGCGGGTCTGCTTGCGGACCGTGAACCCGGCGCCCTCCAGGTAGGCCTTCGCCATGTCGAAGGGCATGCCGCGGACGTCCCGGACCTCCACGGTCTCGATCTCCATGCCGATCACCACGTTGATCGTGGTGCCCTTGGCCACGGTGGTGCCCCGGTTGTCCCAGTCCAGGATCCGGTTGACCAGCTTCGGGTCGGAGGTCTCCTGGCGCTGCGGCGAGATGCCCAGCTTGAGACCGACCGACTCCAGCTTCTGCTGCGCCTCGGCCATCGTCAGGCCCTCGAGGTCCGGTACCTCCACGCTCTCCGGGCCGGTGCCGTAGCACAGCTGGATCGCGGAGGTCTCCCGGTCGAGCTGGGCCGGGTAGCTGGGCCGCTGCCGGACGATCTTGTCGATCTCCTCGGGGCCGGACGGGCACGGCGAGAGCTCGACCCGCCAGCCCTGCTTCTGCGCCTCCTCCTGCGCGCGGACCTTCATCATGCCCTCGAGGTTGGGCACCGGCTCCGTCTTCGGGGCGCTGTCGACCAGCAGGGTGATCGCCCAGGCGGCGAGCGCGAAGACCGCCACGCAGGCCACCGTGACGACGGCGACCGTCCGGTTGCGGCGGCGCTTGCGCTCCTTCTCCTCGTCGACCGGGTCCTCCGGGTCGACGTCCACCGACCGGTGCCGGCCCGACGACACCACCTCGGTCGGCGAGCTCTGGGTGAGCATCGCGGTGCGCTCTTCGTCGGACATGATCATCGGCGCCTTCGGGCGCTGCCCGGACAGCACCCGCACCAGGTCGGCGCGCATCTCCGCGGCGGACTGGTAGCGGTTGGCCGGGTTCTTGCTCAGCGCCTTGAGCACCACCGCGTCCAGCGACGCGGGCACCGTCGCGTTGAGGTCGGAGGGCTTGCGCGGCTCCTCCCGGACGTGCTGGTAGGCCACCGCGACCGGCGAGTCGCCGGTGAACGGCGGTTCCCCGGTGAGCAGCTCGAACAGCACGCAACCCGAGGCGTAGACGTCGCTGCGCGCGTCCACGGCCTCGCCGCGGGCCTGCTCCGGCGACAGGTACTGCGCGGTGCCGATCACCGCCGCGGTCTGGGTGACCGCCGCCTGGCCGTCGGCCAGCGCGCGGGCGATGCCGAAGTCCATCACCTTCACCGCGCCGGAGCGGGTGATCATGATGTTGGCCGGCTTGACGTCGCGGTGCACGATGCCGTGCCGGTGGCTGAAGTCCAGCGCCGCCGAGGCGTCCGCCATGACCTCCATCGCCCGCCGGGGCGCCAGCGGCCCCTCGGTCTTGACGATGTCGCGCAGCGTCCGGCCGTCGACGTACTCCATCACGATGTAGGGCAACGGCCCGTTCTCGGACTCGGTCTCGCCGGTGTCGTAGACGGCCACGATCGCCGGGTGGTTCAGCGCGGCGGCGTTCTGCGCCTCGCGCCGGAACCGCAGCTGGAACGTGGGGTCGCGGGCGAGGTCGGCGCGCAGGATCTTCACCGCCACGTCCCGGCTCAGCCGGGTGTCGCGGCCGCGGAACACCTCGGACATGCCGCCGTAGCCGAGCGTCTCACCGAGCTCGTATCGGTTGGACAGAAGTCGGGGTGAACTCATCGAAGCGTCGTTCCGATCCTTGTCAACGATCGTCCCATCATGCCGATCCGCCCTCGCCGTTCGGCACCGACAGGACGAGTGGTGTTCCCCCGGCTCCGGTGCCCGGCGAGCCCACCGGGTCCGGTTCCCGCAGCGCAGTGTGGTCCAACGCGGCGGTGAGGTCCAGGTCGTGAGTTGCCGCACCCATGCCCTGGTCGTGGTTGACGAGCCAGAGGGTCGCCAAGGCCACAACGGCCAGCACCGCGATCGCCAGCACGGCCACCAGGACCCAGACCACGACCTTGCCGGCCGAGGAGGTCGGAGGTGGGGGTGGCTGCGGGGCCGGTGCTTGCGGGGGGATGAGTCCTGGGGGATGGGTGGTGGTGCCCACCGGGGGGAGCTGCTGCCCCGGGACCGGGTGGACCCCGGTGCCCGGGACCTGGGTGCCGGGAACACCCGCGCCGGGCACGCCGGTGTTCGGCACGGGCACGTTGAGCTGCTGGCGCTGCTGCGGTACGACCAGCGACGACGGGGTCGGCAGCGGTCGGCCGGCGCGCACCGCGGCGACGGCGTTGGCGAACTCGCCGCCGTCGGCGTAGCGCCGCCGCGGGTCCTTCGCCATGGTCGCCTCGATCAGCGCCCGCACCCCGGGCGGCACGTCCGGCGGCAGCGGAGGCGCGATGTCCCGGATGTGCATCATCGCGACCGTCACCGCGTTGTCGGACAGGAACGGGCGGTGGCCCATCAGGCACTCGTAGCCGACCACGGCCAACGAGTACACGTCGCTGGACGGGGTGGCCTCGTTGCCGAGGGCCTGCTCCGGCGCGATGTAGTGCGCGGTCCCCATCACCATCCCGGAGCGGGTCACCGGTGCCGAGTCGGCCGCCTTGGCGATGCCGAAGTCGGTCAGCTTCACCTTGCCGTCCGGGGTGATCAGGATGTTGCCGGGCTTGACGTCGCGGTGCACCAGGCCGCGCTCGTGCGCGGCCTGCAGCGCGTGGCCCGCCTGCTCCAGCATCTCCAGCACGTGGTCGGTGTTGATGCGGCCCTCGCGGGCGAGGATCGCGGCCAGCGGCTCGCCCTCGACCAGCTCCATCACCAGGTACGCGGTGTCCTCCGGCCCGTCCGGGATCGCCGCGGTCTCGCCGTAGTCGTGCACCGCGGCGATGCCCGGGTGGTTCAGCGACGCGGTGGTGCGGGCCTCGGTGCGGAACCGGTGCAGGAACTCCGCGTCCCCGCACAGCTCGGCCTTGAGCACCTTGACGGCGACGGTCCGGTCGAGCCGGACGTCCACCGCCTCCCACACCTCGCCCATCCCGCCGACCGCGATGCGCTTGCCCAGGCGGTAGCGGTCGGCGAGCAACTGGCCGGAGGTCAGCACGGATCAGCCACCCCCCTGCAGACCGGCCCGGATGACCTCCCGGCCGATCGGGGCGGCGATCGAGCCGCCGGTGGCCTCCGCACCCTCGTCGCCGCCGTTCTCCACGATCACGGCGACCGCGATGGTCGGGTTCTCGGCGGGGGCGAACGCCACGTACCAGCCGTGCGGCCTGTCGTCGGGGTCGCCGTGCTGGGCGGTCCCGGTCTTCGAGGCGATCTGGACGTTGGAGATCTTGCCGGAGCCCTTGGTGTGCTTCTCCGACTGGATCATCATGTCCCGGATCATGTGCGCGATCTCCGGGGAGACCGACTGCTTCAGCTCCTCCGGCCGGAAGGTGTCCAGCTCGGTCATGTCCGGGGCGCGGGTGGCCTTCACCAGCTGCGGCTTCATCATCGTGCCGTCGTTGGCGATGGCCGCGGCCACCATGGCGTTCTGCATCGGGGTGACCCGCACGTCCCGCTGGCCGATGCCGCTCTGGTACAGCGCCGCGGCGTCGGCCATCGCGCCGAGGTCCGACTTGGCCACGCTCATCGGGATCTGCAGGTCCTCGCCGAAGCCGAACGCGGCCGCGGCCTCCCGCAACTTCTCCGGGCCCAGCTCACCGGCGATCTTGGCGAACGCCGTGTTGCAGGAGTAGGCGACGGCCATGGTCAGGGTCTCGCCCTTGCAGGTGTTGCCGCCGTAGTTGGGCAGCGTGGCGCTGGCCGTGCCGGGCAGCGGGATCCGCGCCGCGGTCTCCACCTTGCTGTTCGGCTTGTAGCCGTTCTGCAGCGCGGCGGCCGTGGTGATCAGCTTGAACGTCGACCCGGGCGGGTAGATCTCGGAGACGGCGCGGTTGGCCATCGGCCGGTCCGGGTCGTCGTTGAGCTCGTTCCACTGCGCGGCGACCTCGTTGTTGTCGCTGGAGGTCAGCAGGTTCGGGTCGTAGGACGGCGCGTTGACCATGGCCAGGATCTCGCCCGTCCGCGGGTCCAGCGCCACCACCGAACCCGTGAAGCCCTGCTTGGTCAGCTGCTCGTAGGCGACCTGCTGCATGGCCGGGTTGATGGTCAGCTCCACGCTGCCGCCGCGCGGCGACTTCCCGGTGAACAGGTCGGACAGCCGGCGGAACGCCAGGCTGTCGTCGGTGCCGTCCAGTATCGAGTCCTCGGCGCGCTCGATGCCGTTGGAGCCGTAGTAGAACGAGTAGAACCCGGTCACCGGCGCGTACAGCGGCCCGTTGGCGTAGTGCCGCTGGAACTTGTACACCGGGTCTTCGGTCTTCTCGGAGCTGGCCAGCGACTGGCCCTGGGCGATGATCTGGCCCCGCTCGCGCGCGTAGCGCTCGTAGCGGGTGCGGACGTTGCGGCCGTCCTGGTTCAGCTCGTCGGCCTGGATCACCTGGACGTAGGTCGCGTTGCCCATGAGCAGCACGACCATCGCCATCATGGCCAGCGCCACGCGGCGCAGCGGCTTGTTCATCGAGGACGCTCCACCAGTTCGGTATGCGCTTCGGCGATCGGAGCCTGCTTCGGCTTCGGCTTCGCCGGCGCCTGCGGCCGACGCGCGGCGTCGGAGATCCGCAGCAGCAGCGCGATCAGCACGTAGTTCGCCAGCATCGACGAACCACCAGCGGCCATGAACGGTGCGGTCAGACCGGTCATCGGGATCAAGCCGGTGACGCCGCCCGCGACCACGAACAGCTGGAGCGCGAGGGTGAACGCCAGACCACCGGCGAACAGCTTGCCGAACGAGTCGCGCACCGCCAGCGCGCTGCGCAGACCGCGCATCATCAGCAGCAGGTAGACCAGGAACAGGGCCATCAGGCCGATCAGCCCGAGCTCCTCACCGATCGCGGAGAGGATGAAGTCGCTGGCGGCCCACGGGGTCCGCTCCGGCATGCCCTTGCCGAGCCCGGAGCCGTCGATGCCGCCCTTGGCCATGCCCATCAGCCCGGTGCGCAGCTGGTAGCCGGGGTCGCTGTCGCCGGTGGCGGGGGCCAGCGGGTCCAGCCACGTGTTCACCCGGACCTGGACGTGGTCGAACAGGTTGAACGCCACGATGCAACCCAGGCTGAACAGGGACAGGCCGAGGAACACCCACACCGCGCGCTCGGTGGCGATGTAGAGCATCACCAGCACGATGCCGAAGAACAGCAGCGAGGTGCCCAGGTCCTTCTCCAGCACCACGATGCCGATGGACAGCATCCAGGCCACCAGCACCGGCATCATGTCGCGGGCCCGCGGCCAGTCGATGCCCAGGAACCGCTTGCCGGCCGTGGTGAACAGCTCGCGCTTGGACACCAGGAACGACGCGAAGAAGATCAGCAGCAGGATCTTCGCGAACTCGCCCGGCTGGATCGAGCCCAGCGGGCCGAGCCGGATCCACAGCTTCGCGCCGTTGGCCTCCGAGATGCTGCCGGGCAGCAGACCGGGCAGCGCCAGCAGCGCCAGCCCGACGAAGCCGCAGGTGTAGCCGTACTGGGCCAGCGTCCGGTGGTCCTTGACGAACTTCAGGACCAGCACGAACAGGATCACGCCGACCGTGGTGAAGATGATCTGCTTGGCGGTGAACGGCCCGCCGTAGGCCTCGGCCAGGTCGAGCCGGTGCAGCATCACCAGGCCTATCCCGTTGATCAGCGCGACCAGCGGCAGGATCAGCGGGTCGGCGTAGGGCGCCCAGCGGCGCACCGCGACGTGCGCGGCACCGAACAGCACCAGGAACGCGGCCCCGTAGAGGAACAGCTCCTGGGTGACGGACTGCTCCTGCGAGACCTCCACGATGAGCAGCGCGGAGGTGACGATCACCGCAGCGAAAACCAGCATGAACAGCTCAGTGCCCCGCCGAGTGAGCACTCGCGGGGCGCCGCTGGTCGCTCCGGTCTGAGCGGCCGGTTCGGGCATCAACTCACCATCCGGCAGGTCACACCCGGCTTCTGCTCCTCCGTCTGCAGCGGGGTCGCGTCGTCCGGGGTGGGCTCCTCGGTCGGCTGCGCCTGGTCCGCCGGCGGCTGGCTCTCGCGCGGCGGCTGCCCGGTCGTGGGCGGCTGGCCGGCGGGCGGCTGCTCACCGGTCGGCGGCTGGCCGGTGCTCGGCGGGGGCTGCTCCTGCTTCGGCGGCTCGGGCTTCTCGCACTCCGGCAGCAGCGCGGTCATCCGCAGCCGCCGCATCGCCTCGCGGGCGTCCTGCAGGTCGGTGACCTCGGTGATGCCGTTGCGCACGTCCGGCCGCTGCGCTTCCTGCAGGTCCGTCACCTTGATCGGCTTGCAGGAAGGCGCCGAGTCCGGTGGGCACGAGGTCTCCACCTGCCAGTTCAGCGAGATCCCCAGCACGTCGCCCTGCACGCCTTGGAAGATCACCACCTCGTCGGCGTCGTTCGCGCCGATGTAGTACTGGTTGAGCACCCACCAACGCCCGACCAGTGCCGTGCCTCCGAGCAGGACGAGCACGCCGCACGTCACCAGCAGCCAGCGCAGCCAGCTCCGCTTCCGCGGCTGCTCCGGCGGCGGTGAGGTGGGCTCGAAACGCTGCGGCTGCGGCCGCGGCATGGTCACCGCGGACGCGCGCGCCGCCGACGAATCGGGTTGCGGGTGCTCATCGCCATTTCCCGCCGCGCCCCCGACGATCGGGGCGTCGTCGCCGAACTCGACGTCGACGACGTCGGCGATGATCACGGTCACGTTGTCCGGACCACCGCCCTTGAGGGCGAGCTCGATCATCCGGTCCGCGCACTGCTGCGGGTCCGGGATCCGCAGGGCCTCCGCCAGCGTCTCGGTGCTGACCGGGCCGGTCAGCCCGTCCGAGCACAGCAGGTAGCGGTCCCCGGCGCGCGCTTCCCGGATCGCCAGGCTCGGTTCCACCTCGTGGCCGGTCAACGCGTGCAGCAGCAGCGAGCGCTGCGGGTGGTTGGCCGCCTCCTCCTCGGTGATCCGGCCTTCGTCGATCAGCGACTGCACGAAGGTGTCGTCGTGGGTTATCTGGGTCAGCTCACCGTCGCGGACCAGGTAGGCCCGGGAGTCGCCGATGTGCACCAGGCCGAGCTTGCTGCCCGCGAACAGCACCGCGGTCAGCGTGGTCCCCATCCCCTCCAGGTCGGGGTCGTTGGCGACCAGCTCGGCGATGGCGCTGTTGCCGGTCAGCACCGCGTTGCGGAGCTGACCCAGCAGGTCGTCGCCGGGTTCGTCGTCGTCCAGCGGCGCCAACGCCGCGATGACGACCTTGCTGGCGACCTCACCGGCGGCATGGCCTCCCATGCCGTCCGCGAGGGCGAGTAGTCGTGGGCCGGCATAGACCGAGTCCTGGTTGTTGGAACGAACCAGGCCACGGTCGCTGCGGGCTGCGTAGTGGAGGACGAGGGTCATGAGCGCAGCTCGATCACCGTCTTGCCGATTCTGATCGGAACGCCGAGCGGGACCTTGGTCGGCCCCGTGACCTTCGCCCGATCGAGGTATGTGCCGTTCGTGGAGCCTAGATCCTCCACGTACCAATCGGAGCCCCGGAGCGACAACCTCGCGTGACGGGTCGACGCGTAGTCGTCATCGAGGACCAACGTGGAGTCGTCCGCCCGGCCGATCAGGATCGGCCGACCGTCCAGCGAAATGCGCGTGCCGGCGAGCGCACCGTGCGTCACGACCATCTGGCGTGGCGCCTTGCTCCTGCCCCTGGTCTTCGCCGGAGCCCGACCCGCACCTGGCATCGGGAGCCGCATCCCGGACGCCGAGTAGAGGTCTGAACGGACCACTCGAAGTGCAGCCAGCACGAACAACCAGAGCAGGGCGAGGAACCCTGCTCTGGTCAGCTGCATCACCAGCTCTGGCACTTGTTGTGAACGCTCCTACTCGTGTCGCCGGGCGCGGTCCGCGCTCAGGCCTGCTGAGCGCGGAAGATCAGGGAGGAGTGGCCGACCCTGATCACGTCTCCGTCCGCCAACTGCCAAGTCTGCACCGGAGTGCCGTTCACCGTGGTGCCGTTCGTGGAACCGAGGTCGGCCAACATCGCGCTCTGGCCGTCCCAGGTGATCTCGATGTGCTTGCGGGACACCCCGGTGTCGGGCAGCCGGAACTGCCCCTCCTGGCCGCGGCCGATGATGTTCGAGCCCTGCTGCAGCGTGTACGAGCGGTTGGACCCGTCGTCGAGGTGCAGGGTCGCGGTCATCATGCCGCGCGGAGCGCCGCCCGCCTGCGGGTAGCCGCCGGGCGCGCTCTGCGGGTACGCGCCGCCGGGCTGGCCGTAGCCGCCCTGGTCCGGGAAGCCGCCCGACTGCGGGTAGGCGCCACCCGGCTGGCCGTAGCCCTGGTCGTACCCACCGGGCTGGCCGTAGCCCTGGTCGTACCCGGCGGCCGGGGGCTGCTGCCCGTAGCCCTGGTCGTAACCGCCGGGCTGGCCGTAGCCCTGGTCGTAGCCGCCGGGCTGGCCGTAGCCGCCCTGGTCCGGGAAGCCGCCCGACTGCGGGTAGGCGCCACCCGGCTGCTGGCCGTAGCCCGGGTCGTACCCAGGCTGCTGGCCGTAACCCTGGCCGTAGCCCTGGTCGTAGCCGGCGGGCTGGCCGTAGCCGCCCTGGTCGTAGCCCGGCTGCTGGCCGTAGCCGCCCTGGTCGTAGCCGGCGGGCTGGCCGTAGCCCTGGTCATAGCCGGGCTGCTGCCCGTAGCCCTGGTCGTACCCGGCAGCGGGGGGTTGCTGGCCGTAGCCGTAGTTCGGGTCCTGGCCTTGGCCGTAGCCCTGGTCGTAGCCGTACTGACCCTGCTGGTTGTACGGATCTCCCTGGGGGTAGTGGCCTGGTGGCTGTGGCTGGCTCATGGGTCGGTCTCCTGCGGTACGCGGTTGCGCCGGCCGTCGAGTCACGTCGGGGTCGACGGTCGAACTGATTCGAAACTGTCCCGTGTGCAGCGTCTCAGAGCGCTCCAGGGAGACTACGACGTCACCATATGTGTCCCACCCCTGCTCGCTCAGATGCTCCTGAACGCAGTCGGCGAGGAGGTCGGTCACCCGGTCCTCGTCGTCGGTGAGCCGATCGTGGTCCGACGGGCTCAGGTGCACAACGTAGTTGTTGCACGCCAGCAGCCGGCCGCCAACGAGTTCCCGGACCTGCAGTTCGGCATCCCGCTGCAGCGCCTGGGCGACTTCCTGGGGCACGACCTTCCCGCCGAAAACGCGCGCGAAGCCATTGCCGACGATGCCTTCGAGTCGGCGCTCAAAGCGCTGCACGAGGCCCACGGCACATTCCTCCCACGCGTACGACTCCTGGTGCCATCGTATCTGGGTCAACGGGCTGCGACACCGCCCAGTTCCCAACAAGTCCTACCCCCCGCCGAAGGGGCTCGTCCGGCCGTGCTAATCTGCTTTCGCCAACAGGGCAGAGGGAAGCGAAAGCGACCCGGTGCCAACGGCCGGAAGCGAGCGGTGTAAGCTTCCAGCAAGCCACGGGCGAGTGGCGGAATGGCAGACGCGCACGGTTCAGGTCCGTGTGTCCGAAAGGACGTGAGGGTTCAACTCCCTCCTCGCCCACTCGGAAAGGGCCCCCGGTGATCCGGGGGCCCTTTTTCGTGCCGGCGCGGGAGTCGAGCTCGGCCCGCGCGGGCCGCTCCCCGCTCGCCCGCCCGAATTCCCCCGTGTTCCGCGGACTTCTCGTGGACCGTGTGCCTTCTCACTGCTGCCGGGTCCTGCGGTGTGAGCCGTCTCCCCGTCGTGGCGGGGGTGGGGTTCGTCATGCCCTCCCGGCGAGGTTCAGCGCACAGCGAACAGCGGCGGACGGACTCACGGCCGCAGACCGCCGCGAGTTGATCTTGTACGTTCTCGGCGTGGCAGCGCGCGTCATGGGGTTGGACGAGGTCGCCGAGCTCGCGGTGCGGGCGCACGGCGGGCAGGTGGACAAGGCGGGGCGGCCCTACGGCGAGCACCTCGCCGCGGTCGCCGCCGGCGTGCGGGACCGGGGTGGCAGCGACGCCCAGGTCGCGGCGGCCTGGCTGCACGACGCCGTCGAGGACGGGGCGGTGACCGAGGCGTGGCTGCGCGCGGCCCCGCTGCACGACGACACCAAGGCCATCGTGCTCGCCGTCACCAAGCGGCCCGGCGAAGCACCGGAGCACTACGCCGCGCGGGTCCTGGCCACACCCGGCGCGCTGCTGGTCAAGGAAGCCGACCTCGCGCACAACGCCGACCCGCGGCGGTTGGCCGCCCTCGACGCGGAGACCCGCGAACGGCTCGCGCGCAAGTACGCGCGGATGCGGGCGCTGCTCGGGCTCGGGTGACCGGACGGGCTTGGCGAAAGCGATCGACTGTGCTGGGCTTGGTCCCAGCGGGTGACACCCGAGCGGCCCGGTGCCCGGTGACCGCTCCACGGGAGGCGACATGGCGGGCAACAGTCGGGATCCTGGGCGATCGGTCACGGCACGCGCGCTCAGCGTGCTCACCGCCTTCGACATCGACCACGTCCGGCTCACCCTCACCGCCATCGCGCGCCGGGCGGGCATCCCGCTGGCCACCGCGCACCGCCTGGTCCGGGAGCTGGAGCTCTGGGGCGCCCTGGAGCGCGACGAGGACGGGCGGTACTCGATCGGCCTGCGGCTGTGGGAGATCGGCCTGCTGTCCCCGGTGAACAGCCGGCTGCGCGAAGCCGCCCTGCCGCACATGCAGGACCTGTGCCAGCACACCCACGACAACGTGCACCTCGCGGTGCGCGTCGGGCTCGACGTCGTCTACGTCGAGAAGCTCACCACGCCCCGCGCGATCCCGATCTTCTCGCGCAGCGGCGGGCGGCTGCCGCTGCACTCCACCGGCGTGGGCAAGGTGCTGCTGGCGCACGCGCCGGCCGGCGTGCTGCACGAGTGCTGCGAGCGCGGGCTGACCCGCTACACCGCCTACACCATCACCGAGCCCGGTCGGCTGGGCCGCGAGCTGCAGACCGTGCGCAACCGCGGCTTCGCCCAGGCCAACGAGGAGATGATGCTCGGGTCCTGCTCGGTCGCGGTGCCGGTGCACGGCACCGACGGCGCGGTCATCGCCGCGCTGGGCGTGGTGGCGCACAGCGCGCGGGCCGACGTCGGTCGGCTCGTCAAGGCGCTGCTGCCCGCGAGCGAGGCGATCCGGCAGCGGCTGGTGGAGCGGGAGCGCGGCGAGCTCGACCTGCTGTCCCGGTGAGCCGCTCGTCGGCGGGCGGCGCGGTGGAGGTCGTGCGCGCGGCACCCGCGCCGGACCTCGGAGAACGGGCCGCCACGACGGGCCCGAGCCGCGGTGTCGCACCGCCCGGTGCGGACAGGCGGCGCACCGCCATCACCTGAATGGCCGCATGGCTGGGCTGAAGTCCAGTTGTCACTCATCGACCAGTCACCGACCGATGCCCGCCGCCGGTCGCAGCGACCCCCGCTGAGCAGCGCGGGACACGCCGGGAGCTGTTTTAGTCGTGCAGGTGACCCCGCCGCGGGTGGCCCTGGAGTGCAAGCGCAGTCATGAGGGAGGCGGAACGCCGTGACCGGAACGCCGGGACGTGCCTGGACCGAGGACGAGGTCCCAGCCTGCTCGACGACGCAGCTGCGGTCCCCGCTGGGACCGCTCGCCTCCATGGGCCGCCTCGCGCAGCGAGCGGTGGACGTCCTCGGTTGGGCGGGCAGCGTGCTGCCGCCGGTGAAGCTGTACGGGCGGCGGGTCATCGCCACGGCCGAGCTGCTGCCCGACGCGCACGCGGAACGGCTCTGCTTCGGCAGCGGCCCGGTGCTCGACCGCGCGGAGATCGCCACCTGGGTGTGGCCGGAGATGGACGGCCGGGTGCCCCCGCCCGCCGCGCAGATCTCCGGCGTGCTCGCCCCGGCGCGGCACTGGCGCAGCGCGCTCACCGCGGCGGTGCCGTTCTCCCGGTTCACCAGCGCGGCCATCGTCGTGCCGCGCACCGTCGCCGTCGCCTCGGACTTCGCCGAGACCTGCCTGATCCGGGCCCGCCAGTTCGGCATCGCGGTGCTCAGCGCAGACGGTGACGACGTCCAGGTCGAGCTCGAGGGCCGCTGCTTCGCCGACGCCCCACCGGTGGAGCACACGGCGGTCTCCCGCTGGGTGAACGAGGTGGTCTACGAACAGCTCCTCGAGGCCGAGGCCCCGGCACCCACCCGGAGCTAACCCCTGGGGACGCAGTTCCAGCCGCCCGCGCCGATCCACTCCGGCTGGAACTGCGCTTGCTTCACCCCGCCCGCGGTCCCCGACCGCGGTGGTGTGGGGCGGGCGGGCCGGAAGCCCTGGCGGTCCGCCCGCCCCACACCGGTTGTCCACAGCCCGTGCCGAGTTGTCCACAAGTCGTGCCGACCGGTGCGGGTGCCCTACGTTGGACGGCATGCGAATCGTGATTGCCGGAGCCCACGGGAAGATCGCCCGGCACCTGGGCCGGGGTCTGGTCGAGCGCGGTGACGAGGTGGTCGGGTTGGTCCGCAACCCGGACCACGTCGCGGACCTGGAGGCCGACGGGGTGCGCCCGGTGGTGGCCGACCTGGAGCGCATCGACGCCGAGGACCTGGCCGGCTCACTGTCCGGTGTGGACGCCGCGGTGTTCTCCGCGGGCGCCGGCCCGGGCAGCGGTGCGGCCCGCAAGGACACTGTGGACAGAGCGGCCTCGGTGCTGCTGGCGGACGCCTGCCAGCGAGCTGGTGTGCGGCGGTTCCTGCAGGTCAGCTCGATGGGGACGCGGAAGCCGAACCCGTCCGACGTGGACCCGGTCTTCGGTGCCTACCTGGACGCCAAGCGCGCCGCCGAGGCCGACCTGCGGGCCCGCCCGCTGGACTGGACGATCCTGCGTCCCGGTCGGCTGACCGACGATCCCCCGACCGGGAAGGTGACGTTGGGACCGGAGGTCGACCGCGCCGAGGTGACCCGCGCCGACGTCGCCGCGGTGCTCATCGCGCTGCTGGACGAGCCCGCCTCCATCGGCCGGGAGCTGGAGCTGGTGAACGGCACGACCCCCATCCAGGACGCCGTCCGCCAGGCCGTGTCCTGACGCCCGGAACGGACGCCGATCTCCCCCGAACTCGCGATCAACCTGTGGACAACTACCCGAGTTGTCCACAGGGATCGAGGACCCGGTCCAGGTAGGCGTTGCGGAAGACGCCCGCCGGGTCCAGCTCGGCCCGCAGGCGGCGGAAGTCGTCGAAGCGCGGGTAGCGCTCGCGCAGCGCCGCGGCGTCGAGCCGGTGCACCTTGCCCCAGTGCGGCCGGCCGCCCACCGCGCCCGCGATGTCCTCGAAGGCGTCGAACCACGGGCGGTGCGGCATGCCCTGGAACTGGTGGACCGCGACGTAGGCGGTCGGGCGCTGGTGGGCGGTGGACAGCCAGATGTCGTCGGGCGCCGCGACCCGCACCTCGACCGGGAACATCACCGGGTCGTCCAGGGCGCGGGCGACGGCGCGCAGTTCGCGCAGCACGTCCGGCAGCGCCTCCTGCGGCACCGCGTACTCCGACTCCACGAACCGGACGGCGCGCGGCGTGGTGAAGACCCGGTACGAGCGGTCGCTGTAGGAGCGCGCGGACCAGGCGGCGGCGCAGACCCGGTTGAGCGGCCGCACCAGCGGGCGCACCGCGCGGCCGAGCCGGCAGACCGCGCCGAACAGCCGGTTCTCCAGCACCTCGTACTCCAGGAAGTGCCGCACCGGGTGCAGCGGCCGCGGCGGCCCGTCCTGCCGGTTGTTGCGCTTGACGAGCGTCTGCGCGCTGTGCGGGAACCAGTAGAACTCGACGTGGTCGTTGTCCGCGGCGAGCTGGTCGAAGCGCTCCAGGACGTCGTCGAACGGCGCCGGGTGCTCGCGCGCGGCGAGGGTGAACGCGGGGACGCAGCGCAGCGTCACGGAGGTGATCACGCCGAGGGCGCCGAGCCCGACGCGGGCGGCGGCGAACAGCTCGGGGTCCTCGGTGGCCGAGCAGTGCCGTTCGCTGCCGTCGGCGAGCAGCAGGTCCAGCGCTTCGACCTGGGTGGCCAGCCCGCCGAGCCGGGCGCCGGTGCCGTGGGTGCCGGTGGAGATCGCGCCGGAGATCGTCTGCTGGTCGATGTCGCCGAGGTTGGCCATGGCCAGGCCGAGCGCGTCCAGCTCGGCGTTGAGCTGGTGCAGCGGGGTGCCGGCGCGGACCGTGACCAGCCCGGTGTCCGGCTCGGCGCGCACGATCCCGGTCCAGTGCGAGAGGTCGAGCGCGCAACCGGTGCCCGGCGAGCCGATGCTGGAGAACGAGTGCCCGGTGCCCAGCGGGCGGACGGTCGTGCCCTCCTCCGCGGCGCGCCGGATCGCGTCGGCGGCCTCGGCGGTGTCGCGCGGGGCGACGACGCGGCTCGGGGTGCCGGTGGCGGTGCGGGCCCAGTTCGTCCAGCGCGGCATGCCCACCTCCTTCGGGTGCCTGTGCCGAGAAATTATGTGAAAGAGATTCACATAACAAGACCCTTCCGCTTACCGTGGTCGCGTGCGCCGGTTCAACGAGATCACCGCCGAGCTCGACCCGCCGTTCGCGGTCGTCGACCTCGAGGCGTTCGACCACAACGCCGCGGACCTGGCGCGGCGCGCCGCCGGTCGGCCGATCCGGGTGGCCACCAAGTCGGTGCGCTGCCGCGAGCTGCTGAGCCGCGCACTGCGCACGCCGGGGTTCTCCGGGCTGATGTGCTACAGCCTGGCCGAAGCGCTGTGGCTGCACCGCGAGGGGCTCAGCGACGACATCCTCGTCGCCTACCCGACGGTGGACCGGGGCGCGCTGCGGCAGCTCGCCGCCGACCCGGCCGCGGCCGCGGCGATCGCGCTCGTGGTGGACTCGCCCGAGCACCTGGACGTCATCGACGCCGCGGTCGGCACCGACCGCCCGGACGTCCGGCTCTGCCTGGAGGTCGACGCCTCCTGGCGGCCGCTGCCCGGCCTGCACGTCGGCACCCGCCGCTCCCCGGTGCACACCCCCGCGCAGGCCCGCCGCGCGGCGGAGACCATCGCGCGCCGCAGGGGGTTCCGGCTGGTCGGCCTGATGGCCTACGAGGGGCAGATCGCGGGGATCGGCGACGCACCGGCCGGGCGCCCGCTGCGCGCCGCCGCGGTGCGCTGGCTCCAGCGCCGGTCGGCCGCCGAGCTCGTCGAGCGGCGGGCCGCCGTGGTGCGGGAGGTGCGCGCGGTGGCCCCGCTGGAGTTCGTCAACGGGGGCGGGACCGGCAGTCTGGAGCGCACCGCGGCCGAGCCCGCGGTGACCGAACTGGCCGCGGGGTCCGGGCTGATCGGTCCGTCGCTGTTCGACTCCTACCGGTCCTTCCAGCCGCGCCCGGCGGTGCAGTTCGCGCTGCCGGTGGTGCACCGGCCCGCGCGGCGCGTCGCGACCCTGTTCAGCGGCGGCTACATCGCCTCCGGTCCGCCGGGCGCGGACCGGGTGCCGGTGCCGTTCCGGCCGCGCGGGCTGCGGCTGACCGCGACGGAGGGCGCCGGCGAGGTGCAGACCCCCGTGGTGGGAGCGGCGGCCGACCGGATGCGGCTCGGCGACCGGGTGTGGTTCCGGCACGCCAAGGCGGGCGAGCTCGCCGAGCGGTTCACGCACTACCACCTCATCGACGGCGACCGGCTGACCGCGGTGCCGACCTACCGCGGCGAGGGGCAGTCCTTCGGCTGAGCAGCACCGCGGCGATCGCGGTCGCTAGTTCTCGGGGATGCGACTGGACAGGTAGCCGCGGACCATCTCCTTCGCCTCGGCGACCAGCGCCGGGTCGCCGGCCGGGTCGCGGCGGAAGGCCATGTGCAGCACCGCGTCGGCCGCTTCCACCGCGACCGCCAGCGGGAGCGCCAGGCGCTGCGGGTCGATGCCGAACTCCTCGGAGATCAGGCCGACCAGCTTCTCCGCGATGACCGCGTTGTTGTCCTTGCCCGGGTCCAGCAGGCGCAGGTCGACCACGTCGCCGAAGTGCAGGCGGCTGAACGCCGGGACCTCGCGGTGCATGGTCAGGTAGACGTCGAAGACCGCGTCCACCGCGTCCCACCAGTGCTCCAGCTCCAGCTGGTCGAAGCGGGCCGACACGGTGCGCACGAAGCGGTCCAGGTTGCGCAGGGTCAGTTCCTGCACGACCGCCCGCTTGTCGGGGAAGAACTGGTAGAGCGAACCGACCGCCACGCCGGCCCGCTCGGCGATGAGCGTGGTCGTCAGCCCGTCGTACCCCACCTCGTCGATGAGCTCGGCGCAGGCGGCGAGCATCTTCTCCACGCGTTGCGCACTGCGCTGCTGGACCGGCTTGCGGCGCAGTGGGGCGACTTCGGCTGGCAAGGCAACTCCTCGATCTTGTCCACTGACCATCGTGCCGACCACGACTGTGATCCTTTCTCCGGGGGGAGTGCTGACGATGTGTCGACCCGGCGGCCTGGTGCGCCCGGTGGGTGCCGGGGCGGCCCCGGATGTCGTTGACCCTTCGAGTTTCCCGGCCCCCGGCTGGTCGCGCGCCTCGGACATGCCGACGAACCGGTCAACGAACGAGTGATTTCTGGGTCAACTACTTGACCGCACGGCCTGTGTGGTCCTCAGCCGGGTGACAGCCCCGCCCTGACCTGCTGATCTGTCCGCGTTACACGAAATGGGTATGCATTGAGTCATGTTGTCAGCGCGCGCTGTCGCTATCTAGGGTGATCGGGTCGTCATTCTCCGTGACAGAAAGGTCATCGTGGGTTACTGCGCGGCTGCCTCTCACATTCCCGTCGTCGGACGTGCTGTGCTTGTCGGGTGGACTGCGACCTGGGGGAGCGCGAGGACCTGCACCGCCCCTGCCGCGGGTACCCGTGCCTGCTCCGCTGTCCTGCGCGCGACAAGCACCGCGACATCGTGAGCGCGTGGTCGACGGCGGAACTGGCCGCCCGCCCCGCCCCGCGGAGCGCGACCGGAGCCGAGGAGGCCCCGGCGCTCCGGCGACCGCTCACCACCGCCGCGGCGAACGCCGTGCTGGCCGACGGCGGCTACGGCTTGCGCGTCGAGGAGACCGCGACCGGTGAGCTCCGGCTCGCCGGCGTCGGCAGCGGGGTCCCGCTCGGGGCCGGACCGGAGTGGGCCGACCTGTACCGCGCGCTGGTCCGGCTGCGCCGCACCCGGCAGGTCTTCGACGCGCACTGGCTGCACCGGTTGACCCGGTCCCTGTCGGGCGCGCCGGGCCCGGAGCGCTGCACCCGGGTCCCGGTGGACCGGGTCGAGCTGCTGCGCGGCGCCGACCCCGAGCTCACCGACGACCTGCTGACCGCGGTGTCCGACCCCGACCTCGCCGTGCCGCTGCCGGTCGAGCAGCTCAGCGTCCCCGAGCGGGAGCGCACCGTGCAGCTGCGGGCGGTGGGCTCGCGCGAGCGGGCGCAGCGGCAGCTCCGCTCCTGGGAACGGTTCGCCGCGGTCGTGGCGGACGACCCCCACCTGCGGATGCACTGTGCGACGCAGCCGGTCCCGGGCGCCGTGGTGGACACCGGCACCGGCGCGGCGGCGCTGTTCCGCCTCGCCGAACCGGCGCCCGCGCACCCCTCGCACCCCGGCGGCACCATCGCCGTCCCGCTGTCCGCCCTGCTGCGGCCGGGCCCCGGCGGGGCGCCGGAGCTGCTCCGCGTGGTGCTGGACAACCGCTTCGCGTGGCGGCAGGACGAGCTCGACCACTTCCTGGAGCACTTCGTCCGCCCGCTGCTGCGGACCTTCCGGGTGGCGTTGGACGTGCACCGGATCGGCCTGTTCGCGCTGGACGAGACCGGGGTGGCCGTCGAGCTGTCCCCGGAGCTGCAGGCCACCGGGCGGATCGTGATCACCGACCAGGAGCGGGTGGTCTGGGACCCCAGCCGCGCCGAGGTGGCCTCCGGGGTCCGCGCGCTGGTCGGCACGCTGGACCGGCTCAGCACCGGGTTCTCCGAGCTCAGCGGCGGTCGCCGGGCCGGCCAGGTGCGGCACGCAGTGGACCGGGTGATCGCCGAGGAGCTGCGCTACCTCGACCCGGGGACCGCGGAGCTGCTCTCCGGCGAGCAGCCGCTGCGGTGCTACGCGCACACCGTGCCGGAGGAGCAGGACGCGGTGCTGCGGTCGGTGCTCGACGAGGTCCAGCAGCGCACCCGCCGGCGCCGCTGGGAGCCGGACCTCCCGGAGCCCGCGGTCGCCATCGACGTGGACCTGTGCGGGCTCGTCCCGCTCCAGCGGGTCCTCGACGCCGCCCGCGCGATCTCCGGACCGCGGCCGGGCGCGCCGGAGGGCGTCCTCGAGCTCGCCAGCGCCGGGACGCTCCCGGTGCTGCCCACCCCGGCCCCGTCGACCTGGGACGACTTCGTCGCGCAGAGCGGGCTGGGCGAGCGCTACCCGGCGGTGGACTGGGCCGCGGTGCGCGCCGACTTCGTCCGCGCGTTCCTCGCGCGCCCGCGCGAGCGGCTGCGCACCGACACCGTCAACGCCGGGCTGGCCCGGTTCGTCTGGGACGTGCAGGACGCCGGCGGCCGCGTGGTGTTCTACACCCGGCGCAGGGAGCGGTTCCGCGAGCAGACCGAGGAGGTCCTGGCCGCGGCCGGGATCGCCGAGGTGACGCTGTGCTGCCTGTCCGGCGGTGGTCCGGCGGGCACCGCGGTGGCGGCCGCGGAGCTGCGCGAGCTCGGTCGGCTCGACGTGGTCGCGGTCTTCGACGACGAGGGCGCCAACCGGGACGCGGTCCGCGCGGAGTTCCCCGGCGCGCGGCCGGTCGCGGTGCGCATCCCCGGGTTCGCCGCCGAGCGCGGCGAGGACGACGTGATCGCCACCTTCGAGACCCGCCCGCGTTCCGACGAGCGCATCGGCCCGCGGCTGTCCAACACGCACTCCCTGGAGGAGCTGCAGATCGGCGCGCTGCGCAAGAACCGCCTGGCGCAGCGCTGGGCCGTGCACCTCACCGCCGAGGAGACCCGCGACATCATCGACGCGGTGCTCGCCGACGCCGACCGCGCGGCCGAGCGCACCGGGCGCAGCGCCGCGGCCAAGTTCGGCGTCGACGGGACGGCGGACTGCGACCGGGTCCTGGCCGCGGTGCACCACGTGCTGACCCGCAAGCAGTTCTTCAAGGGGGCCCGGTCCCACTACCAGGTCGCCGACCTCAAGGCGGACGTCGAACCGCTGGTGCGGCGCGGCGAACCGATCGAGGTGGTGCTGCTCGGCTTCCCGGTCAAGCAGTGCCTGAACCGGCTCAAGGCCAGCGGTCCGCTGCCCGACCTCGCCGAGTTCGGCGCGATGGCGCGCCTGCGCGAGATGCAGCGGGCCATCCGCGAGGTGCACCCGCCGGGACTGCACTTCAACATCCTCACCGACGGGCGGCACTTCCGGAGCCGCCCGGCCGCGATCACCGACGCCTACCAGCGGAAGCTGCGCGAGTACGCGGACCTGGCGGGCATCGGCGACCGCACGCTGGTCGAGGACGTCGACGTGGTGGCCGAGCAGCGGCTCGGCCCGGGACTGGCCGCGCAGCGGGAGGCCCGGATCGCCAAGTACCGGCGGTTGCTCGGGGAAGCGTTGCGGGACTTCGACATCACCGACAACCCGCTGCGCACCCTGGAGCGGGTGCACCGGTGGACCGCCAGCGCCGAGGAGTTCGCGCCGCACGTCATCGGGCTGTTCCGCGAGATCCTGATGTCGATGGTGTACTCCGTGCCGGTCGCGGTGCCGACGGGCGTGGACCGGCTGGAGTGGTCCACCGCGATCTACGCCGACGTCTACAACCTCAGCGGCCCGACGGTGTCCGCCGAGGTGCGCCAGGCGCGGCGCGCGGTGCTGCGCCGGGCGTGGCACACCGTCCTCCGCTACATGGCGACCATGCAGGTGGACGAGGAGTTCGGCTACGAGCAGATGTTCCCGAACCGGGTCCGGCTGACGCTGAGCGCGGTGCGCAAGGGCGCGCTGGGCTTCACCTACCTCGGCGGTTCGGGACTGCTGCCGTGGCAGGGCACCGGCGTGCTGGACCCGCGCGGGCACGTGGCGGTGGACTTCGCCATCTCGTTGCTGGACCAGGGTTTCGTCCCGGTCTACTCACCGCTGCTCGGCCCGCGGCAGCCGTGGGCGATGGTGCCGGCGGACCGCGCGCACCCGGCGGAGGGCCCGGCCGTGCCCGCGCCCCGCGGCACGACCGCGCAGCCGGGACTGCGTCTGGACCCGGAGTTCGCCGCGCGGGCCCGGCTCCGGCGGAAGTGAGCCGTTCCCCAGGTACCGGAAAGGGCCCTGGCTGCTCGGTCGGGGATACGAGCGCCCAGGGCCCCTCCACCTTCGCTCCGGGCCCGTCCGGGGTCACGGGCTGACGGAGCAGTTGGAGTCCGCGGACCGGCACCGGTCGGGGGAGGGGAGTGCGTCAGCACCAGCCCGCGGAAGTCTTGTCCACTGTGGAGTTTTCTGGTGGCGGCCGGTGCGCGCTGGCCGCGGTCGGGGAAACGCGACCAGCTGCCCATCGGCCGCCACCTGGCGGTTGCTCGGTCGTGTCCGGGGTCGGGGAGTGTTGCTGTCCGGGACCGAGTCCGCCGGCCTTACGGCACCGGCGCCACCGGGCGCAGTGCGTGCGCCGGGCGCAGGTGCCGGGCGGGACGGGGAGCCAGGGCGCCGGAGACCAAGTGCTCGTGGGCCGAGCGCCACACCGAACACGGTGCTTTCTGCGGCCGCCAGCGGCTCGAGCACTCGGGGCAGTTGCCCTTCTCGTCGGCTTCGTGCGCGGTGAGCAGGGCGCGCCACCCCTCGGTGAGCCGGGGCAGCTCAGAACGCGCCACGGAGAGCAGGGAGGTGGCGTCCGCCCGGTCCGCGAGCTCGCTCAGCATGTCGAGCCGCTCGCGCACCGCGTCGCGCAGCACCTGCCCCAGTGTCTCGTCCACTGAAACGTCACCGTCACTTTCTCGCCTGCATCGCGGCATCCCGCAACGCTGTCGACAACTGGCGCACGCCCACGGTGGAGAGCACCGCGGCGTGGCCGGGCGGTCCGACGAGCTCAACCTCATCCCGGTTGACCAGCACGGCCAGGGTGCGGCGGGAGTTCGCCAGGTCGCGGCAGTCGACCTGCCACCACCGCCGACGGGCGGCGGATGCCGGGAACGACTCGGCCGTCCGGCCGATCCCGCGTTCCCGCACCTGCTCGTCCACGTCGCATCCCGTCCGTGCTCGGTTGCTTGCTGGTGACTAGATTGGTCCGTGCCGACCGGGTTCGCCTAGCCGTTGGGCGGTGACCGGACCAATGGCGACGACGAACGGTCGGCGGACTTCAGCGCAACCGATCACCTCTACCGAAACGCACTTCACCGGGTTGCCGCAGTGCCCTTACTCTGCGACCAACGCCCGTGCAGAGCGTCAGGGGGTCTAAATGAACATCATCGGTTCTAGCGGCTCTCCCGTTACACCCGACGTGTGGAACGATCGGGAGATGCGGGATGCCCTGGCCCGGCGGGACGTCAGCGAGATCTACAAGCAGCTGCGCCGACGTGGTGTCTCGCAACGCCAGATCGCGGCCTCCACGGGCCAGTCGCAATCCGAGGTGTCCGAGATCCTCAAGGGTCGGCAGGTCATGGCTTACGACGTGCTGGCCAGGATCGCCGACGGGCTGGGCATTCCGCGGGGCTACATGGGCCTCGCGTACGACGGGGCGACCGCGATGCGGGTCGCTGGTGCGACCAACGCCCTCGACGCTGAGGAGGACGAATCGGTGAAGCGGCGGAAATTCCTGTCCCACGCCGCCCAGGTGACCATGGGTGCCGCGGTGTTCGGGGAAGCCAGCAGCTGGCTTCCCGCGAGCGCGGCGACACCCGCCCCGGCCCGGATCGGCATGACCGACGTGCAGCAGATCCAGGCCGCCACCAAGGCATTGCGCGACCTCGACTACCGCTACGGCGGCGGCACCTGCCGGGACGCCGTGGTGGCGCAGCTGTCCTGGGCCCAGCAGCTGCTCGACGCGACCTCCACCGACGTCGTGCGCAGGCAGCTGTTCGTGGCGCTGGCGGACATGCACAGCCTGGCCGGCTGGACGTCGTTCGACGTCGGGTTGCTCGACCCGGCGCGCGGCCACTTCGGCAAGGCGCTGGAGTTCGCCAAGCAGGCCGAGGACCACGGGCTGCTGGCCAGCGTGCTGTACCGGATGGGCCGGGTGTACCTGCACCACCAGGAGCCCAACGAGGCGCTGAAGCTGTTCCAGCTGGGGCAGATCGCGGCGCAGGAGTCCGGTTCGGCGTTGACCGTCGCGGTGCTGTGCGCGAACGAGGCCTGGGCCTACGGCATGCTCAACAAGCCCGACCAGGTGCAGAAGATGGTCGGACGCACCAAGGACGAGTTCGCCCGGGCGCAGTCCAGCGAGGCGCCGGACTGGGTGCGGTTCTTCAACGAGAACGACCTGCACGGCATGATCGGGTCCGCGCACGACGCCCTCGCCGTGTTCGACCCGAAGAAGCACGCGCCGATCGCGGTGGCCGAGACCATCAAGTGCAACGAGGCCTACGGCGCGGACATGCAGCGCACGCACGTCTTCGGGCTCAGCTTGCAGGCCACCAACCACTTCCGGGACGGCGACATCCGGGAGGGCATCAAGGTCGGGCGCCGGGCCCTCCAGCACGGTGAGCGGGTCAAGTCCGCCCGGGTCGCCGACCGGCTCAAGCCCTTGGAACTGGAAGCAGCCAAGCACCGCGCCAACTCAGACGCCCGCGACCTGCACGAAGAGGTCCGGAAGTTCCGGCAGGCCTGACGGTCGTGCGGATCAGGTGCGGTCCGAGAAACCATGAACATGCAGACATACCAGGTGGAGCAAGGTCAGCGAGTCCCGCCTGAGCTGGGCTCGGCGCTGACCGAGATCTGCGCCTCCGTCGGCCTGGACCCGCGGGGTGCGCGACTCATCCGATTCATCAACAACGGAGTCTTCCTGCTGCGCGACGACCCGGTCATCGTCCGCGTGGTGCTGTCCCCGTCGTTCGGCTACCGCGCGTTCAACGCCGTCGAGGCGGCGCGCTGGCTGGCCGTGCACGGGGTGCCGGCGGTGCGGTTGCTGCCCGGTTTCGAGCAGCCGGTCCAGGTGGGCGAGCACCTGGCGACGCTGTGGCGGTACGTGCCGGAGCTGGGACCGGTCCCGAGCGGTGGTGACCTCGGTGGACTGCTGCGGCTGATGCACTCGAAGCCGCTGTCACCGACCTTCCTGGACTGGCAGCCGATGGCCGACATCCGGCGCCGGTTGGCCGACGCGGTGGACATCGACCCGGCGGACCGGTACTTCCTCGAGCAGCGCTGCGACCACATCGAGGAGCGGTTGGCCGAGCTGCGGTTCCCGTTGCCGCAGTGCGTGATCCACGCGGACGCGCACCTGGGCAACGTGATCGGCGGTCCGGACGGTCCGTTGCTGTGCGACCTGGACTCGGTGTGCATCGGCCCGCCGGAGTGGGACCTGACGCCGCTCGCGGTCGGGCGGCTGCGGATGGGGCAACCGTCGGCCTGGTACGACGACCTGGCGGCCGCGTACGGGTTCGACGTGACGACGTGGGAAGGCTTCCCGGTGCTGCGCGAGCTGCGCGAGCTGAAGATCACCACCGGGGTGCTGCCGATCGTGCGCAGCAACCCGGGGCTGCGCGAGCAGCTGCACCGTCGGCTGCGCACGATGCGCGACGGCGATCTGGCTGCGCAGTGGGCGCCGTACAGCTGAGAGACGTACACCCATTTGGGCGATCTTCAGCCGATCGCCCGCATCTTTTGGTCATTCTTGGTGACGACGCTGACCCAAAGGGGTAAACCATACGAGCGAGTCAATGCCGCAACGGTGCAACCGAGATGGGTCGTCGATGATGGCGGAGTCCGTGTTCAGAAGCTTCCTCCCGCGCTGGCGACGGAAGCGCGCGCTGCGCTCCGCGCAGGTCCTCGACGACGTGGTCAACTCCCAGGTGGCGCACCTGCCGCTCATGCCGGCCGACCTCCGGCGGCGGCACGCCGACCACCTCGCCGAGCTCGTGCTGCTCGCGCAGGCCTACCGGCACTACGCGAAGGGCTGGATCTCCCGCCGGGAGCTCGAGCGGCGCAGCAGCGCCGCACTACCCCGTCTGGAGGAATCCGGCGGCCTCGGTTCGGTGCAACTCACCGACGCCGAATGACCGCTCGGCGAACCGCGCGTCATCGTTGACGCGCCGCTGCCTCTGGGGCACGACCACCCTCCTCTTGCTGCGCGTTCGACGACCGGCACCGGACGTTTCGGTCGGACCGAACTGCGCGTTCCCGCCGGTGGTGGCCGGTCCCCCCACCGATGAGGACGGTCCGCCGCGTCCGCTCGTCGACAGCGGGGCGTGGACGGTGCTCGTCGGACGGTCCGCACCCGCGGTCCGGCGGTGATGACGGTGGTCCTCTCCCGTTGCACCGGTCGGCACAGACGCTGAGACCCGCTCGTACGGCAGCGAATCCCGTCACCGGTTCCGTGATTGGGAGTTGGTCTTGCGCACTCCGGTAGACGTGCAGCGGAGCCGCGCCGACGTGCGGGACGTGCTGGGCGACGACGAACTGCTGCGGTTGTACTGCGTCCCCGCGCCACGGTGCGCGCTGGCCCTGGATGAGCTGGTGGGCGAGGGCGCGCCGGACCCCGTGCTGGCGCTCAAGCGGCTCGTCGCCGACCCGCCGGGCGGCTGGGGGCCGCGGGACCGCCTGGTGGAGTTCCTCGTCCGCCCACTGGTGATCACCTACCGCGGGCTGCTGGCCGCGGGGTTCTCCCCGGCGGGCGAGGTGGGGCTGGAGCTCGACGCGGAACGCTCGGCCACCGGGCGGGTCGTGGTCGAGGACCTCCAGCCGGCCGAGGACGTGGCGGCGGCGATCACCGCGCTGGACGGGAGCCTGGACAGGCTGGCCGCCGTCGCGGCCGAGGTCATCGGCGAGGAGCCGGAGCGGATCCGCGCCGCCTTCACCGAGGTCCTCGCGCAGGAGCTGCGCAACCTGTCCCCGGAGACCGCCGCCGCCCTGGCCGGCGACCACCCGTGGCGCGGGCTCCTAAACGTGGTCGGGGCGGAGCAGCACGAGGTGCTGCGCCAGGTGGTCCGGCTGGTCCGGGAGCGCAGCGCGCGGTGCCGCCGGGACAGCGGGCTGCCACGCCCGCTGGTCGCGGTGGACCTCGACTTCTGCGCCGTCCACCCGGTGCAGCGGGTCCGCGAGGCGCTGCGGCGGGTCGGCGAGGAGCACGGCATCGCCGAGTTCCTCGATCCGTCGCGGCTGGTCGTGCTGCCCGGCCTGTACCCGGAGGGCTGGCTGCCGTTCGTGGTCCGCAACGGACTGCGGGACAACTACCCCGAGCTGGACTGGCCCTCCCTGCACGGCGAGTACCGCCGGAGCATCCCCTGGCACGCGGAGGCGTTGCTGACCGACACCCTCGCCCCGGGCGTCGCGCGGTACGTCCGGGAGCTCGAGCAGGCGGGTGCGCGGGTGGTCTGGTTGACCGGGCGCCGCGAGCGGGTGCGCGCCGCCACCGAGGAGTTCCTGGCCGGGTGCGGTCTCGCGGACCTGGACCTGCGCACGTCGGTCCCCGGCGGCGGGAGCATCGCGGAGCAGAAGGTCGCGGCGTTGCGGCAGTTCCACGGGTACGAGCTCGTCGCCGCGTTCGACGACTCGGTCGGCAACCGCGAGGCACTCCGGGAGGCGTTCCCCGGCGCGGTGGTGATCGCCGTCCACTCCCGACAGTTCACATCGGACATGAGCGGGGGCGGCATCGCCACGTTCGAGTCGCTGCCGAACCCGGTCCCGCTCGGCCGGGGGCACGCGCGCGGGGCGCAGCTGTCGCACACCACCTCGCTCAGCGGGTTGCGGGTCGGGGAGCTGAGCACCCGCCCGACGGTCTGGGGCCACGGGGCGGAGCTGACCGCCGCGGAGCAGGAGCGGATCGTCGAGTGCCTGGTGTCGACCGCGGTGGCCCACGGCCGGCAGCTCGGCCGCGAGGTCGCTGCCGCCTCCGGCGGGGTGCGCGCGGTGTGGCAGGTGCTCACCGCGAAACCCTTCGGCGCCTCGCGGACGGCGTACCCGCTGGAGGCAGCCGAGCGCGACCTGCGCGGTGCGGTCGAGGCCGGGGAACCGCTCCGGTTCGTCGTGGTGGGGCCGTCGCTGAAGCAGGACGGTTCCCGGCTCAAGGCGCTCGGCGGCCTGCCCGACCTGGCCGAGCTGGCGATGCTGGCCCGGGTGCGGCAGCTGGACGAGGCGGTCCGGCAGGTGCACCCGCCGGGGGTGGAGGTCCGGGCGCTCACCGACGCCAGCCACTTCCGGACCCGGGACCCGGGGCGGTGCCACACCTACCACGACGAGTTCGCGCGCCAGGTGGCCGCGGCCGGAGTGGCGGACGTGGTGGTGGTCGAGGACTTCGACGCCGCGGCCGACGCGCACCCGGAGTGCGGGGACCGCAGCCAACGCCCGGAGCTGCTGCTGGCGCACCGCGTGCGGTACGAGCGGGCGTTCGCCGGGCTCGACATCGGTCGTGATCCGCGCGCGGCGCTGGCCGGAGCGGCCGCCCGCGACCCGGGCGCGCCCGGGCAGCCGCGGTTCGCGGAGCTGTTCCGGTCGGTCCTGCACGCGGTGGACGTGCCGTGCCCCGGCGGTGACCCGCTCGCCTGGTCGCAGCGCGTCTACGCGGACCCCTTCGACCTGACCGACCGCGAGGTCCCGGTCGAGGTCCGCCGCGCGCGCCGCGACCTGCTCCGCGCGGCCTGGGACGAGACCATCACGTACCTGGCGAACAAGCACGTGGACGCCGACCTCGGCTACGAGGTGCTGTGGCGGGACGCGGTGCGGATGAGCCTGTCGATCCGCCCGGCACCGGGCAGGCTCCGCTTCGTCCCCCTCGGCGGTTCGGGCGTGATGCCGTGGCACGGCACGGCCGCCCTCAACACGCAGCGGGAGGTGGCGGTGGACTACGCGATCTCCCTGGTGGACCAGGGGTTCCGCCCGCTCTACGCGCCGGGCACCCCGACCCGCCGGGGCGTCCGGCAGCCCTGGCTCATGGTCCCGCCCGACTGCCTGGACGGCTCCGGCCGCCCCACCGAGGACCTCTTCACCCGCATCCGCCTCCGCACCCGCTGACCCCGGGGCAGGACGAGGTGGAGGGCCCCTCCCGCCAACCCGGTTGGCGGCAGGGGCCCTCCACGCTTCACCTGATCGGTGATCAGGACTTGGGCCTGCCGAGGCGGAGGGCCAGGACGAGGCCGAGGACCACCACGACCACCGCCCCGACGACCCACGGCCAGACCGGCATGCCGCCGGAGGAGTCCTGTTCCGCCTGGTCCGCCTCCTGCGGAGCCGGGGCCGGGGTGCCGTTGCCGGGCTGGGTCAGGGTGAAGGTGACCTTGCCCGGCACCGGGTGGCCGTCGTTGGACAGCACCCGGTAGCCGATCGTGTAGGTGCCCGCCGGGCCCAGCTCGCGGACCGGGGCGACCACCGCGTTGCCCTCGACCCGGACCTCGCCGTCGGTCCAGTACGTGCCGTCCGGGCCCACCACGGTGACCGTGTTGTACCCCTCGCCGGCCCGCACCGGCTGGTCGAAGGTCAGCCGGACCTCGCGCGGCCCGGTCGCCAGCTGCGCGCCCTCCGCCGGGTCGCTGCCGACCAGCGTGTTGTGCGCGAGCGCGGGTCCCGCGCCGCCGAGCAGCGCGGCCACGGCCAGCGCGGCCACCGCGATCAACCGCTTCACGACGCGTCCTTCCCGCGGGCCCCGCGGCTGCGCGCCAGGGCTCCCGCTCCGATCCCGACGCCCAGCGCGCCGACGAGCAGCCCGGAGCCGCCGAGCCAGCGTGCGGTGTCGTCCGCGGACCCGGCCGCCTCGGCGTGCTCCTGCTCCGGTGCCGGGGCGCTGCCGTGCGAGTGCCCGCCCTCGGTGTTCTCGACCAGCTCCAGCGTCGGCGCCGGGTGCTCCGGCTCCTCGCCGTCCGGCGGGGTCGGGGCGTCCCAGTTGACGACCTCGCCGTTGTCGTAGGTCTGCGTGGTGGGCATGACCAGTTCGTCGGTGTTGTCCGGCAGCGTCCCGAGGGTGGCCTCGAACTCGGCGAACTCGTCCGGCCCGATCCGGCTGCCGGGTTGCGCGGTCCACGTGATGCTGCGGACCGCTTCGGTCACCTCGGTGCCGGCCACCTGGACCGGGGCGATCCGCACCTTCTCGACCTGCGCGGTCCAGCCGGGCACCGGCTTGGTGCGCACCGAGCTCAGCGGGTACTGCTCGGGGAAGGTGACCTTGACCTGCACGGTCGAGGCGTTGGGGCGTTCGTTGGGCACCCGGAAGGCGATCTTGGCGTGGCCGCCCTGGGGCGCCTGCTCCGGCTGCGCGGTCACGTGCGCGGACGCGGGCGTGGCGGCGAGCACCGCGGTGATCCCGCAGGCGGCGGTGAGCGCCGCGGCGCGGGCCACGAATCGATGTGTCGACATCCTGCTGTGAGATCTCCAGATTTCGGCCGAAACGGATTCGGCGGGTGGGAAGAAATGACAGATCGACAACGATCAGACGGCATTTGCCGACTGATCAAGGAATGGAGATCCCGGGGGTCCGCGAAGGGCGTGGACCCGCGCGTGGAGGAAGTGCGCCAGGACGCGCACCGTGTCCGCGGGGATGCAGACCGCGCGCTCCGTGACCACGCTGGGTAGTGGCCGCAGGCGCCGGGGCAGGATCGATCGGAGCAGCCTGGCGACTACGAAGAGTGCGTGCTCCGCTCGGGCGAGCAGCAGCCCCGTGAGCAGCACCACACCGAGGTGACCCAGGGTCATCGACAGCGGCGAGTACGGCATGCCGAGGGCGTCCGGACCGGCCTGATGACCCGCCACGAGCTGCAGAAACGCGTGAAGTGACAGCTGACTGGCGCCCAGTGCCCCTAGAATGCCCCACGACCCGCGCTTGCGATCAGCGAGTGCCACACCAGCGCCGGCCAGGAGGATGGTGATCACAACGGTCGAACCCGGATCGGGTAACGGACCACCCGCGGCCACGTGAGATGCTACGGAGAGTGATGCCGAGGTCGTGGCCAGAGCCGCGCCGCGCAGGACGCGGAGTGCGCCCTGCGTAGGTGCGAGACCGGTAGCCACGGCGCCCCAGTCTAGGTGTCGGTTCGGCCACGCTGACCGCGGACGAGCTTGCCTTGTTCACCCGATTGGGTCACGGTTTATCGGGTTGCAGGCGTTCCGAGCACGGTTGCGCGCACTGGCGGGCGCTGAATCGGACGTCGTGACTGACGACGGAGAGGAGGGGGCGTCGCCGAAAAAGCCGACGCCGAAACCTGTGTCGACCGAAACAGAACGAAGTGGTGACTCCGCCAAGGGGAACCATACGAGTGAGCTGTCTGCGCACACCGAGTTCCTGGGCAAACCGCGCACGGACTGGGTCGTGTTCGGCGTCACCGCGCTCATCATGTTCGTGGTGGTCGCGTGGGGTGCTGTCGGCACCGATTCGCTCAGCACCGCCTCGAAGGCCGCGCTGGACTGGCTGCTGACCAACACGGGCTGGGGCTTCGTCCTCGCCGCGACCGGTTTCGTCGTCTTCGCCCTCTTCCTGGCCTTCAGCAAGTACGGTCGCATCCCCCTCGGCAAGGACGGCGAGGAGCCGGAGTTCCGCACGGTCTCCTGGATCGCCATGATGTTCAGCGCCGGAATGGGCATCGGCCTGATGTTCTTCGGCGTCAGCGAGCCGCTGAGCCACTTCGTCTCCCCGCCGCCGGGGACGGTGCCGCCGGAGAGCGAGGCGGCCGTCGAGACGGCGATGGCGACGTCGCTGTTCCACTGGACGCTGCACCCGTGGGCGATCTACGCGGTCGCCGGTCTGGCCATCGCCTACAGCAGCTTCCGCCGCGGCCGCAGCCAGCTGATCAGCGGCGTGTTCCGCCCGCTCATCGGCAAGCGCAACGCCGAGGGCCCGATCGGCAAGCTGATCGACATCCTCGCGCTGTTCGCGACGCTGTTCGGCTCCGCGGCCTCGCTGGGCATCGGCACCCTGCAGATCAGCGCCGGCATGAAGGCCGCGGGGTGGATCGGCGAGGTCTCGTCGCCGCTGCTGGTGATCATCATCGCGGTGCTGACGGTGTGCTTCATCGCCTCCGCGGTGTCGGGCGTGGCCAAGGGCATCCAGTGGCTGTCCAACATCAACATGGTGCTGGCGGCGCTGCTGGCGGTCTTCGTGTTCGTCGTCGGCCCGACGGTGTTCATCCTGGACCTGCTGCCCACCTCCATCGGCGCCTACCTCAGCGAGTTCGGCGCGATGTCCTCGCGGGCCGGGGCCACCGGTGGCGCGGAGATGCAGGAGTGGCTGGCCGGCTGGACGATCTTCTACTGGGCGTGGTGGATCTCCTGGACGCCGTTCGTCGGCATGTTCATCGCCCGGATCAGCCGCGGCCGCACCATCCGCCAGTTCGTCGGCGGCGTGCTGCTGGTGCCCAGCGTGGTGAGCCTGGTCTGGTTCGCCATCTACGGCGGTGCCTCGATCGACAGCCAGAAGGCCGGCAACGGTGTCTACGGCGACGGCACGCCCGAGGCGCAGACGTTCGCGGTCCTGGAGCACCTGCCGCTGACGCTGATCACCTCGGTGCTGGTGATGGTCCTGGTGGCGATCTTCTTCGTCTCCGGTGCCGACGCCGCGTCGGTGGTGATGGGCACGCTCTCCCAGCGCGGCTCCATCGAGCCGAGCCGCTGGGTGGTCATCTTCTGGGGTGCCGCGACCGGTGCGGTGGCCGCGATCATGCTGGTCATCGGGACCGCGGGCGGTGACGCCGAGAAGGCGCTGGAGGGCATCCAGAACCTGACGTTCATCGGTGCGCTGCCGTTCGCCATCGTCATGGTGCTCATGTGCGTGGCGCTGCTGAAGGACCTGCGCAACGACCCGATGACATTGCGCGACGCCAAGGGCGCCGAGGTCCTCGAGCAGGCCGTCATCACCGGCACCGAGGAGCACGAGGGCGAGTTCCAGCTGGTCACCACCCCCGTCGAGAAGGACGAGAAGACCTCTGGGACCGGGGCCGGGGATCAGTGACGGGTCATCCTGGCCGAAGCGTTCGCGCGCCCGGCCGCCACGGCGGCCGGGCGCGCACTGCGTGCACCCCTGGAGCTCACACGCTGTCTCCGGCGGGGGTGGCGGAACTGCACGGGGCGCCCGTGATCGGTCCCGGGACCTGGTCCACCCAGGTCCTCCGGAACCGGCCGGGCGCGACCGACTCCCGAAAGGAGGAGGCGCCGTTCGCTCGGCGCCGGATCTTGTGTCGACCGAAGTACTAGAACGAGCAGACAGAACGGACGAGACGGGCGCCAAGCTCGTCGACCAGCCCGGTCGCATGGACTGGGTGGTCTTCGGCATCTCCGCGGTCGCCGCGGTGGCGTTCATCGCGTGGGGCGTGCTCGGCTCCGAGTCGTTGCAGTCCTTCGCCAGCACGGCCCTCGAGGTGCTGGTGCGCGACGGCGGGTGGGTGTTCGTGCTCGCCGGCACCGCCTTCGTGATCTTCGCGCTGTGGTTGGCGTTCAGCAAGTACGGGCGGATCCCGCTCGGTGAGGACGACGAGAAGCCGGAGTTCCGGACCTCGTCGTGGATCGCCATGATGTTCGCCGCGGGGATGGGCATCGGCCTGATGTTCTACGGCGTCTCCGAGCCGGTCACCCACTTCACCAGCCCGCCCCCGGGCAGCGTGGAGGCCGGCTCGGACGCCGCGGTCGGGACCGCGATGGCGACGTCGCTGTTCCACTGGACGCTGCACCCGTGGGCGATCTACTCGGTGGTCGGCCTGGCCATCGCCTACGCCAGCTACCGGCGCGGCCGCAAGCAGCTGATCAGCTCGGCGTTCGTGCCGTTCTTCGGCAAGCGGGCGTCCGAGAGCGCGCCGGGCCGCGTCATCGACGCGCTCGCGGTGTTCGCGACCGTGTTCGGCACCGCCGCGTCGCTGGGCATCGGCGCGACCCAGATCGCGGCCGGTCTCACCCAGGTCGGCTGGGTCGACTCGATCGGCAACATGCTGCTCGTCGGCATCATCACGGTGCTCATCATCGCGTTCGTGATCTCCGCCGTCTCGGGCGTCTCCAAGGGCATCCAGTACCTGTCGAACAGCAACATGGTGCTGGCGCTGCTGCTGGCGGTCTTCCTGTTCTTCGTCGGGCCGACCGTGTTCATCCTGGACGTCATCCCGCTGTCGGTGGGCTCCTACCTCGCCGACTTCGGCGCGATGATCTCCCGCACCGGGGCGGTCGGCGGCGAGGAGATGGAGTCCTGGCTGTCCAGCTGGACGATCTTCTACTGGGCGTGGTGGATCTCCTGGGCCCCCTTCGTCGGCATGTTCATCGCGCGCATCAGCCGCGGCCGCACCATCCGCCAGTTCATCGGCGGCGTGCTGCTGGTGCCCAGCGTGATCAGCCTCGTCTGGTTCGCCATCCTGGGCGGCACCGCGCTGTCGCAGGAGCGCGGTGGGGCCGGTCTGACCGAGCTCGGCGGCGCCGAGGACCAGCTGTTCCAGGTGTTCCGCAACCTGCCGCTGACCGGGGTGGCCAGCGTGCTGGCCATGCTGCTGATCATCAACTTCTTCGTCACCAGCGCCGACTCGGCGTCGGTCGTGCTCGGCTCGATGTCGCAGCGCGGCAGCGCCCGGCCCAACAAGTTCGTCGTGGTGTTCTGGGGTCTGGTGATCGGCGGCGTCGCCATCGTCATGCTGCTGACCGGCGGCGAGGACGCCCTGAGCGGGCTGAACAACACCACGATCATCGCGGCCTCGCCGTTCGTGGTCGTGGTGCTGGCGATGTGCATGGCACTGGTCAAGGACCTGCGCAGCGACCCGATGATGCTGCGCGACGCCAAGGGTGCCGAGGTGCTCGAGCAGGCCGTCATCGTCGGCACCGAGGAGCACGACGGCAACTTCCAGCTGGTCACCACTCCGGTGGAGCCTGCCGAGGAGCCGGAGAGCACCTCGACGAACGGGAAGAGTGACGAGTGAACTTCCTGGACTTCATCGCATCCAGGTGGCAGTCGCTGCTGGTCGACTCCTACCAGCACGCCAGCATGGTGCTGCAGTGCATCGTGCTGGCCACGATCGTCGGCGTCCTGGTCGGGATCGCGGTCTACCGCAGTCCCGCCGGGGCGGCCATCGCCACCGCCCTGTCCAGCGCGATCCTGACGGTCCCGTCGTTCGCGCTGTTCGGCCTGCTCATCCCCGTGCTGGGGCTGGGCGTGGCGCCGTCGGTGCTGACGCTCGTGCTGTACGCGCTGCTGCCGATCGTGCGCAACACCATCGTCGGGCTGTCTACAGTCGATCAACCGATCTTGGACGCGGCCCGCGGCATCGGCATGAGCCGGCTCGGCGTGCTCACGCGCGTCGAACTGCGGCTGGCCTGGCCCGCGATCCTCGCGGGCATGCGGGTGAGCACCCAGATGCTGATGGGCATCGCCGCCATCGCCGCCTACGCGAAGGGGCCCGGCCTGGGCAACCTGATCTTCAGCGGGCTCGGCCAGCTCGGCGGGGCGAACGCGCTGAACATGGCCATCGCCGGCACGGTCGGCGTGATCGTCCTGGCGCTGTTGCTGGACGCCGTCTTCGTGCTGATCGGGCGGTTGACGACTTCGAGAGGTATCCGTGGCTGACGACAAGATGACCCCGACCAGCGGGCACGGCGTGGAGATCTGCCTGGAGGAGGTCTCCAAGCGCTACCCCGGCCAGAAGCTGCCCGCCGTCGAGTCGGTGACGATGACCATCCCCGCCGGGGAGACGGTGGTGCTGGTCGGGCCGTCCGGCAGCGGCAAGACCACCACGATGCGGATGATCAACCGGTTGATCGAACCGACCTCCGGCAAGATCACCATCGGTGGGCAGGACGTGCTGGGCCTGGACCCGGACAAGCTGCGCCGCGAGATCGGCTACTCGATCCAGCAGGCCGGCCTGTTCCCGCACATGACCGTCGGCGAGAACGTCGGCATGGTGCCCAGCCTGGTCGGCTGGGACAAGAAGCGGATCAGCGAGCGCGTCGACGAGATGCTCGACCTGGTCAACCTGGACCCGGCGATCTACCGCGACCGCTACCCGCGGCAGCTCTCCGGCGGCCAGCAGCAGCGCGTCGGCGTGGCGCGGGCGCTGGCGGCCAACCCTCCGGTGCTGCTCATGGACGAGCCGTTCGGCGCGGTCGACCCGATCACCCGCGGCGTGCTGCAGGACGAGCTCATGCGCCTGCAGGCCGACCTGGGCAAGACGATCGTGTTCGTCACCCACGACTTCGACGAGGCGGTCAAGCTCGGCGACCGGATCGCGGTGCTGGGCGAGCGCTCCAAGATCCTGCAGTACGACACGCCGGACGCGATCCTGGCCAACCCGGCGGACGACACCGTGGCCGGGTTCGTCGGCGCCGGGGCCGCGCTCAAGCAGCTGACCCTGCGGCGCGTCCGCGAGATCGAGGTCGGCCAGGTGCCGACCGCCCAGGTGGACGAGCCGCCGTCGGTGCTCAAGGAGAAGCTGGGCACCCGCCGCGGCGCCATCGGCCTGGTGCTCGACAAGCGCAACCGGCCGCTGCGCTGGGCCACCGCCCGCGAGGCCGGTGCGGTGTCGTCGCTGGAGCGGGCCGGCCGCCCGGTCGAGGACAGCGTCTCGTCGGCCTCCACGCTGCAGGACGCGCTCGAGGCGATCCTCACCGACGACGACGGCGTCGCGGTCGTCGTCGGCTCGCGCGGCGAGTACGTGGGCGTGGTCGACATCGACACGGTGATGAACACCATCAAGGCGCTCCGCGAGGAGCACGCCGACGAGCCGTCCGAGGACGCGTGATGAGCAGCCAGTTCGCTTCGGATTCCGGGTCCCGCACCGCGGAGCGGTTGCGCCTGCTGGCGCAGCCGGTCGCGGTGGTGGTGCTGGTCGGCGCGGTGCTGGGCTGGGCGTTCAGCCAGGACAACGACGAGGTCACCCAGCGCAGCATCAACGCGCCGTTCATCCTCAGCCTCACCTGGACGCACTTCCTGATGAGCTTCGCGGTGGCGCTGATCGTGATCCTGGTGGCGGTCCCGCTGGGCGTGCTGCTCAGCCGCCCGTGGGCGCGCGGCGCCGCCCCGGTGGTCATCGCCATCGCCAACGTCGGCCAGGCCGCCCCCGCGGTCGGCCTGCTGGTGCTGTTCTTCCTGGTCACCGGGGGCGCCACCGGGTTCTGGATCGCGGTGCTGCCGATCGCCTTCTACGCCCTGCTGCCGGTGCTGCGCAACACCATCGTGGGCCTGCAGCAGGTGGACCGGTCGCTGATCGACGCCGGTCGCGGCATCGGCATGTCCAGCACCGGGGTGCTGCTGCGCATCGAGCTGCCGCTGGCGGTGCCCTACGTCCTGGCCGGCCTGCGGACCGCGCTGGTGCTGGCCGTGGGCACCGCGACCCTGGCGCTGTTCGTCGGCGCCGGCGGCCTCGGCGAGATGATCGACACCGGCTACAAGCTCAACGACTGGACGGTCATGATCGTCGGCTCGGTGCTGGCCATGGCGCTGGCGCTGCTGGTCGACTGGCTGGGCGCGCTGGCCGAGACCTACCTGTCGCCGAGGGGGTTGCGATGAAGCTGCGAACGTCGCGCCGCGGCGCGCTCAAGATGGCCTCGCTGGCGGTGGCCGGGGTGCTGGTCTCCGGCTGCGGGTTGAGCTCCGGCAGCGCGGTGCCGCTGGAGGTGGGCCCCGGCTCCATCCAGCCGGTCCCGGAGCTGGAGGGCGTGACCATCACGGTCGGGGCGAAGAACTTCACCGAGCAGGCGGTGCTCGGCTACATCGCCGAGTTCACCCTCGCCGCGGCCGGGGCGGACGTGCGGGACATGACCAACATCGTCGGCTCGTCCACCGCCCGCCGCGCGCTGCAGAGCGGCCAGATCGACGTGCTGTGGGACTACACCGGCACGTCCTGGATCAGCTACAACGGCAACAACGACCCGATCCCGGACGCCCGCGCCCAGTACGAGGCGGTCAAGCAGCAGGACCTGGAGCGCAACGGCGTCGCCTGGACCGCGATCGACTACCAGGTGGACAACACCTACGCGTTCGCGGTCAACCAGGACGCGGCCGAGCGCCTGGGCGTGGAGAAGCTGTCGGACATCCCGCGGGTCGTGGCCGAGCACCCGGCGGAGGCCACGTTCTGCGTGGACACCGAGTTCGCCAACCGCAACGACGGCCTGCCCGGCGTGGAGCAGGAGTACGGGTTCACCGCGGACCGGTCCAAGGTGAAGACGCTGACCGAGGGCAGCATCTACCAGGCGACCGCGAACGGCACCTGCACCTTCGGCGAGGTGTTCACCACCGACGGGCGCATCGAGGCGCTGGACCTCGAGGTGCTGCAGGACGACAAGCTGTTCTTCCCGCGCTACAACGTCGGGGTCACCACCCGCGACGAGCTGCTCCAGCGCTACCCGCAGATCACGTCGGTCTTCGAGCAGGTCTCGAAGGTGCTGACCAACGACGAGCTGATGCGGATGAACGCCCAGGTCGACGTGGACGGCCGGGACCCGGCCGACGTGGCCCGCGACTGGATGGCCGAGAAGGGGCTCGTGACGATCCCCGGCACGTGACGTGCGGGGACGCGCGGCGGTGCCCTGCGGGGGCCGCCGCGCGTCCGCGTGTCAGCGCCGGGGCGCGACGCCGAAGCGGGTGAGCAGGTCGTCCTCGATGCGGCCCAGCTCCTCGTCCACCGCGCGGTGCGCGGACCGGCGGCGCTGCGCGGGCATCCGCTCCGCCGCCCGCACCGCGGTCGTCAGCTGCTGCAGCCGTGCGCCCGTGCGCTCCGCGTACTGCTCCGCGGCCAGCCGCGACTCCTCGTCGCCCGCCTGGCTGCGCAGCGCGTCCAGCGCGTCGGCGTCGCCGGCGATGCGCGCGTGCAGCGCGGCGCCGTGGCCGGTGAAGGTGCCCAGGTCGTCGACCGGGATCCCGAGGCGGCGGGCCCGCACCCGGTCGTAGCTCTCGCGGGCGGCCGACACCGCGCGGACCACGAACGGCAGCAGCACCGGGCCGAGGACCTTGGTCACGCCGACCACCCGCTTGGCGTTGCCGGGCGTGATCCGCCCGTGCTCGCCCTTCTTGATGGCCTTGGCGGCCCGCTTGTCCGCCTTCTTCGCCGCCTTGTCGGCCTTGCTCACCCCGGCCGCCCGGCGGGGCCGGGCCGGGACCCGCTTCGCGGTGGTCCTGCACCGGCTCGTGCGCTTCCTCACCGAACCGTCACCTCCCTGTCCGGGTGCGGATCACCCTAAGAGCCCACCCGCGCCCTGTCAGATCGATCTGAGCTGGGCCGGTGCCGCCTTTCGCTGGATCGAGTGACTCCGGACGGCCACCGCGGCGACACGCTGGCACCGCTCGGACGTGGGGTGATGGCCGCACCTGTCACCGCGACCGAATACGCTTCACCCGTGAAGAAGGTGCTGCTCGACGCGAGCGTGGTGACGCGTTGTCGTCGACGCGTGCACCTGGAGAACGACCCCTCGGCGCCGGACCAGCCGCCGGGTGCGCTGGACCTGGGCGTCGAGCAGCGCATCGCCGACGCCGCCGAGCACCGGCGGGCCGTCGCCAAGGAGCTCGGCCGGCTGCACGGCGCCGACTGGACCGACGTCCCGCACGGCCCGGCGCGCGACCGCGCGGAGCGCACGCTGGCCGCGATGCGGGCCGGCACCCGCTACATCTCGAACGCCCAGCTGCCGTCCGACGAGGCCGGCGGCCGGCGCGGCACGGTCGACCTGCTGGTGCGCAGCGGCGACGGGTACGTGCCGGTGCTGGTGGTGCGGCACAAGGTCACCGACCCCGGCCGCGGGGCGCGGGTGTCGCCGCTGGAGCGCCCGGACCCGGGAGCGGCCTCGATCGACACCGCCCGCAAGGTCCGGCCGCAGCCCCGCGACCAGCTCCGGCTGGCCCACGCGGTCCGGCTGCTGCAGGCCTGCGGGATGGGCGCGGCCGCGAACCTGGGCGGCGTCATCGGCGTGGAAGCCGACGTGGTGGTCTGGCACGACCTCGCCGCGCCGAACTGGCCGGGTGGCCGCACCGCGCTGACCGAGTACGAGGCCCGGTTCGCCGACCGGCTGTCGGTGGCCACCGCGGCCGCCGCGGGCGCCGAACCGCTCGCGCAGCCCTCCCGGATCACCGAGTGCCGGACCTGCCCGTGGTGGCCGGTCTGCGAGCAGCAGCTGCGCGAGCGGCGCGACGTCAGCCTGGTGGTGCGCGGCGAGGACGCCACGGTGCTGCGCAGCCGCGGGGTGGCCACCGTGGACGAGCTGGCCGCGGTGCCGCTGGAGCAGGCCGAGGAGCTGGCGCTGAGCGGCGTCAGCGGCACCGACGCGATCCTGCTCGCCAAGGCGTGGCTGCGGGACCTGCCGCTGGTCCGGCGGGTCCGCGAGCTGTCGGTGCCGCGGGCGGACGTGGAAGTCGACGTGGACATGGAGAGCTACGCCGACGCGGGCGCCTACCTGTGGGGCTGCTGGTTGTCCGGGGCCGACGTCGGCGAGGAGCCCGGCTACCGGGCGTTCGTCAGCTGGGAGCCGCTGCCGTCCGACGACGAGGGGCGGTCCTTCGCCGAGTTCTGGACCTGGTTCAGCTCGGTCCGCCGGCGGGCCTACGAGCGCGGTCTGAGCTTCCGCGCCTACTGCTACAACGAGCTGGCGGAGAACCGCTGGATGCTGGCCTCCGCGCAGCGCTTCGCGGGCAAGCCCGGGGTGCCGACGGTGGCCGAGGTGCGCGAGTTCATCCGCTCCGCGGAGTGGGTCGACCTGTTCACCTCGGTGCGCGAGCAGTTCCTGTGCCCGAACGGCAAGGGGCTGAAGGTGATCGCGCCGAGCGCCGGGTTCGGCTGGCGGGACGCCGAGGCCAGCGGCGAGAACTCGATGCGCTGGTACCGCGACGCGGTGGGTCTGGGCGGCGGGACGCCGGTGCTGTCCCAGCGCGACCGGATCCTGCGCTACAACGAGGACGACGTCCGGGCCACCTGGACGATCCGCCGCTGGATGACCACCGACGCGGTGCACGACGTCCCCTACGCCGGGGACCTCTGACCCGCCCCTGGTCGCGACTTCCCTGGAGTGGGACGCCTGGTCCCGGTGGGGACCGCTCCGGGACCGGGACACCCGGCTGCGGGGGAGCGCCCCAGGCGACGCCCGGGGCGCTCCCTCCCGGCTCAGCGGGGCGCCATGCGCAGCGCGCCGTCCATGCGGATGACCTCGCCGTTGAGGTAGTCGTGCTCGACGATGTCGAGCGCGAGCTGGGCGTAGTCGTCCGGGCTGCCGAGGCGCTTCGGGAACGGCACGCTGTCGGCCAGGCCCTGGCGGTACTCCTCGCTCACGGTGGCCAGCATCGGGGTGTCCACGATGCCGGGCGCGATGGTCATCACCCGGATCCCGGAGGAGGCCAGGTCGCGGGCCGCGGGCAGCGTCAGGCTCGCCACGCCGCCCTTGGACGCGGCGTAGGCGGCCTGGCCGATCTGCCCGTCGTACGCCGCCACCGACGCGGTGTTGATCACCACGCCGCGCTGCCCCTGCTGGTCGGGCTCGGTCTCGCGGATCGCCGCCGCGGCCAGCCGCAGCACGTTGAAGGTGCCGACCAGGTTCACCTCGATGACCTTGCGGAACAGGTCGTAGTCGTGCGCGCCCTGCCTGCCGACGATCCGGGCCGACGGGCCGATGCCCGCGCAGTTGACCACGATCCGCAGCGGGTTCCCGGCGCCCGCCGCCTGCTCGACCGCGGTCTGCACCTGCTCAGCGTCGGTGACGTCGGCGGCCGCGTAGGTGACGCCGTCGACGACCGGCGCCTTGCCCACGGCGTCCGGCAGGTCCACCGCGAACACCTGGGCACCGCGCGCGGCGAGCGCTCGGGCGGTGGCCGCGCCAAGGCCGGAAGCCCCGCCGGTGACGATCGCCGCGGTGTCGGTGATCTGCATCTGCTCGTTCCTTTGCGTCCGTTGCTGCTACCCGGGCATGTCTAACACCCGGGAACGGCCGTGCCCAGCATCGGACGCGGAACGGGCAGGTGGCGGGACGTCGGTCAGCGATGGCGGCGCACCTCCTCGGCGGAGGGGCCTCCCGCCAGCGCCAGCAACCCCACCAGGGGCAGCGCGGCCAGCAGCGCGAGGCCGATGAACAGTGCGGCGAACCCGATGAGATCCATGCGACGAGGGTGGTCCCCGCACCGCTCCCGCCGCGTCTGCCAGCAGGGCAGACCTGCGGTCCGTCCGAGCGATACGCCCGATCACCGACCGTGATCAGGATCACCCCGTCACAGCGGCGGGCAGATGCTGTTGAGGACGTCCAGGTCCTCCTGGGTCGGGCGCCACTGACCGGCGACCGCGTTCGCCTGCACCTGCTCCGGCGTGGTCGCCCCGGTGATCACCGAGCCGACCACCGGCTGCGCGGCCAGCCAGCCCACCGCGACCGACGTCATCGGGATCCCGCGCTGCTCGGCGAAGGCCCGGAGCTGCTCGATGCGCTCCCACGGCGCGTCCACGAGCACCTGGTCGCGGCCCGCCAGCCGGCTGCCCGCCGGCGGTTCCTGGTCCTTGCGGTACTTGCCGGTGAGCAGCCCGTTGGCCAGCGGGAAGTAGGGGATCAGGCCGAGCCCGAACCGCTTGCAGGCCGGGATGATCTCGCGCTCGGCCTCCCGCGCCAGCAGCGAGTAGTGGTTCTGCGTGGACACCGGCCCGGTGAGCCCGGCCGTGGACGCCAGCCACGAGGCGTCGGCGAGCTGCCAACCGGCCAGGTTGCAGTGCCCGACGTAGCGGACCTTGCCCTCGCGGACCAGGTCGTCGAGCACCGACAGGGTCTCCTCCAGCGGCGTCAGGTGGTCCGGCCGGTGCAGCTGGTACAGGTCGATCCAGTCGGTGCCGAGGCGGCGCAGCGAGGACTCCACCGCGCGGCGCACGTAGCGGCGCGAGGCGCGCGCGGAGAAGTCCGGGCCGTTGCTGCCCTGCATGTCCATGCCGAACTTCGTCGCGATGATCGCGTGCTCGCGGCGGCCGGACAGCGCCTGCCCGAGCAGCTCCTCGCTGCGTCCCCGCGGGGAGCCGTACACGTCGGCGACGTCGAAGAAGGTGATGCCCGCGTCGAGCGCGGCGTCCACCACGGCCCGCGCACCCGCGAGCGTTTCGGTCGCCGTTCCCGGTCGGCCCAGGTTGTTGCACCCGAGGCCGACCGCGCTGACCACCAGACCTGATTCGCCGAGGCGTCGCTGTTCCACGACCGAGACCCTAGACGGCTGATCACCGGCGCGTCACTCCCGACGTACGGCACGTGAACGTTCGCCGAAACCGGTTCCCCTCGCCGGGTGATGTGCCAGGATGCGGACGGGGGGTCGGCGGCCGTGAGGCCGCACGCGCGAAGGGGTGTGGGGACTGTGTTCGCCCGTCGGATCGTCGTCGTCGGGACCGGCTACGTGGGGCTGACGACTGGGGCGTGCCTGGCGTCGTTGGGCCACCGGGTGGTGTGCAGCGACGTCAACGCGGAGAAGGTCGCGGAGCTCTCCCGCGGCGAGGTCCGGATCCACGAGCCCGGCCTGGCCGAGCTGGTGCAGGAGGGCATCGCGGCCGGCCGGCTGGAGTTCGTGGTGGGGTCCGCGGACGCGGTCGCCGACGCCGAGGTGGTCTTCCTGTGCGTGCCGACGCCCATGGGGTCCGGCGGCGGGGCCGACCTGGCGGCGGTGGAGTCGGTGGCCCGCGAGGTGCGCGAGGTGCTGCCGTCCGGCTGCGTGCTGGTCACCAAGTCGACGGTGCCGGTGGGCACCGCGGCGCGGCTGCGGGAGCTGGTCGACCGCCCCGACGTGGCGGTGGTGAGCAACCCGGAGTTCCTGCGCGAGGGCTCCGCGGTGCACGACTTCCTCAACCCGGACCGGATCGTGGTCGGCTCCGACACCCAGGACGCCGCGGAGCGGGTGGCGGCGCTGTACGCGCGGCTGGGCGCGCCGACGGTGCTCACCGACGCGGCCAGCGCGGAGATGGTGAAGTACGCGGCGAACTGCTTCCTGGCCACCAAGCTGTCCTACGTCAACGCGATCGCCGAGCTGTGCGAGCGGCTGGGCGCCGACATCGCCGACGTCACCGAGGGGATGGGCTACGACCGCCGCATCGGGCAGGCGTTCCTGCAGCCGGGCCCCGGGTGGGGCGGGTCGTGCCTGCCGAAGGACACCGCGGCGCTGCTGCGGGTGGCGGAGGCCGTGGACTTCGACTTCCCGCTGCTGCAGGCCACCATCTCGGCCAACGCGCGGCAGCGGGAGCGCATGGTGGCCAAGGTCGAACAGGCCTGCGGCGGCGTGCTCGACGGCGCCCGCATCGGGCTGCTGGGCCTGACGTTCAAGGCGGGCACCGACGACCTGCGCGACTCGCCCGCCGTGGAGGTGGCGCGGCTGCTGGCCGCGCGCGGCGCGGAGCTGGTGGCCTTCGACCCCGGGTTGCGCGGCGGGGCCGCGGCGCTGCCCCCGGAGGTGACGCTGGTCGACGACCCGTACCAGGCGGCGAAGGGCGCTGCGGCGCTGGTGCTGCTCACCGAGTGGCAGGAGTTCCGCACGCTGGACTGGAACCGGGTGGCGCAGGAGCTCGACGGCCCGGTGGTGGTCGACACCCGCAACCACCTGGATCCGGACGTGCTGCGTCGGGCGGGCCTGCGCTGGCGCGGCGTCGGGCGCACCCCGGTGGGCTGACGTCTGCGCTGGTCAGGGGCTGCGGCTCAGGTCACCTATCGCTCGAACGGGTGATGTGACCTTAAGGTGGTTGACGTGTTCACCACTCGCCCGGAACTCGCCGGTACCCACGGGATGGTCGCCTCCACGCACTGGCTCGCCTCCGCCGCGGGCATGGCGGTGCTCGAGGACGACGGCAACGCGTTCGACGCCGCGGTCGCCGCGGGCTTCGTGCTCCAGGTCGTCGAACCGCACCTCAACGGCCCGGGCGGGGAGGTGCCCGCGCTGTTCGCCACGGCCGACGACCCGCGCCCGCGCGCCCTCGCCGGCCAGGGCCCCGCGCCCGCCGGCGCGAGCATCGCGCACTACCGCGACGAGCTCGGCCTCGAGCTCGTGCCCGGCACCGGCCTGTTGGCCACCACCGTGCCCGGCGCCTGGGACGGCTGGTTGCTGCTGCTGCGCGACCACGGCACCAAGACGCTGCGCGAGGTGCTCCAGCACGCCATCGGCTACGCCCGGAACGGCTTCCCGATCGTCGAGCGGATCAGCACCACGATCGACACCGTCCGCGACATGTTCCGCGAGCACTGGCCGACCTCGGCCGAGCTGTGGCTCACCGACGGCGCCGCGCCCGCGCCGGGCAGCGTGCTGCGCAACCCCACGCTGGCCGACACCTGGGAGCGGCTGCTGGCCGAGGCCGAAGCCGCGGGCGGCGACCGCGAGGCGCAGATCGACGCCGCCCGCCGCGCCTGGTCGCAGGGCTTCGTCGCCGAGGCGGTGGAGAAGTTCGCGCGGATCCCGCACCGGGACAACTCCGGGCGCGACCACGCCGGGGTGATCACCGCGCAGGACATGGCCGAGTTCGAGGCGACCTACGAGACGCCGCTGACCGTCGACCTGCCCGGCGACTGGACGCTGGCGAAGTTCGGCATCTGGTCGCAGGGCCCGGCGCTGGCGCAGCAGCTGCGCCTGCTGGAGGGCTTCAGCGACCGGATCAACTACGTCGACGGCGCTGCCGACGCCGACACCGTGCACCTCGCCGTCGAGGCGGCCAAGCTCGCGTTCGCCGACCGGGAGGCCTGGTACGGCGACTCCGCCGACCCCGCGGTGCTCGCCGACCTGGTGTCCCGCGACTACGCCGCCGAGCGCCGCCAGCTGATCGGTGACCGCGCCTCGCTGGAGCTGCGCCCCGGTGCGCCCGGCGGTCGGCAGGCGGCGCTGCCCGCGCACGTCGCGGAGGGCCGCGGCGCGCACGGGCAGAAGGACCCCAGCGGGGTCGGCATCGGCGAGCCGACGGTGTCGCCGACCGGGGAGAGCCGCGGCGACACGGTGCACATCGACGTGGTGGACCGCTGGGGCAACATGGTCTCGGCGACCCCGTCCGGCGGCTGGCTGCAGTCCTCGCCGACCATCCCGGAGCTGGGCTTCTGCCTGGGCAGCCGGGCGCAGATGTTCTGGCTGGACGAGGGCCTGCCGAACTCGCTGGCCCCGGGCAAGCGGCCGCGGATCACGCTGAGCCCGTCCCTGGCCCTGCGCGGCGGGGTGCCCACCCTGGCGTTCGGCACGCCGGGCGGCGACCAGCAGGACCAGTGGCAGCTGTGCTTCTGGCTGGCCCACGTGCACGGCGGGCTGAACCTGCAGGAGGCGATCGACGCGCCGGCCTGGCACACGGGTGCGTTCCCGGGTTCGTTCTTCCCGCGGTCCTGGGAACCGGGGCGCGTGGTGGCGGAGTCCCGCCTCGGCGCCGAGACCCTGGCCGAGCTGGAGCGCCGGGGCCACGACGTGCTCGACGCGGGTCCGTGGGCCCTCGGCCGCCTCTCGGCGGTCTCCCGCGACCCGGAGACGGGCCTGCTGCGCGCCGCCGCCAACCCCCGAGGCGCCCAGGGCTACGCCGTCGGCCGCTGACCGGGCCGCCCGCGCCGGCGCCTGCGGTGTGGGGCGGGGGCGCCCGCGTCCTCGCACGGCGGTCTCGCCCCCGCGTGGCGACACCGGTGTCGGCCCTCAGCTCCGGTCCCCGGCCGGGACTGACGCAACCCCGGTGGAACTCGGACGTCTGCTCCCCGGTGTGGACTCGGTGGGGCGCACGTGCCCCACGTGGGTGGTCGTGCTGCCGCGCTGAGGGTGCGGCCCGGAGGAGCCCAGCGGGCGTGCGGAGCCGTTCCGCCCCGTCCCCGGGCAGTTCTCCACAGGCCTGTGGACAACTCTGTCCACAGGTCGCTGACCAGCGAAGGCAGTGCGATCCGGGGCTGTGGAGGCGTGGAGTTGTCCACAGCTGTGCACAACCGCTAGCGACGGGTGCTGACCAGCACCAACCCGATCCCGATCAAGCCCGCGCCGCACCAGCCGTCCACACCCAGCCGCTCGCCGACGACCAGCACGCCCAGGACGGCGGCCACCACCGGCTCCAGCAGGCTCAGCGTCGTCGCCGTGCTGGTGGAGGTGTGCCGCAACCCGGCGCCGAACAGCACGTAGGCCAGCCCCATCGGCACCACCGCGAGGTACCCGGCGACGGCCAGCCCGGACGGCGAGCCCAGCAGCGGACCACCGGTCCACGCCAGCACCGGCAGCAGCACCAGCGCCCCGGCGCCGAACATCGCGCCCATCACCGCGCGCGACCCGTGCCCGCGGCGCATCATCCGGGACGCCGACCACGAGTAGACGACGTAGGTGGCGCCGGCGAGCAGGCCGAGCAGCGCGCCGAGCACGGTGTCCTCGCCCGCCCCGGTCCGGCCGGTGATGAGCAGCAGCCCGGCCACGGCGAGCCCGGCGGACACCGCCCACCGGGCGTCCAGCCGGACGCCGTCCACCACCCGCTCCAGCACGGCGGCGAACACCGGCGCGGACCCGAGCGCGACCACGGTGCCGATCGCCACCCCGGCCAGCGCCATCGACGAGTAGAACGCCAGCGGGTACACGGCCACGGCCGCCGCACCCACGACCAGCAGGCCGAGCCGGCCGGACCGCAGCACCCGCCACGCCGACCGGCCGGCCAGCGCGAGCAGCAGCAGGCCGCCGAGGCCCATGGTGGCGGCGCCGATCGACAACGGGCCGGCCCCGGCGGGGGCGAAGCTGGCCGCGGTCCCGGTGGTGCCCCAGAGGGCGGAGGCCAGCAGGACGAGGAGGGGACCGGACAGGAACGTCCGGGAGCGCGCGGGCGCGAGGTGATCGGTCACGGTGAGCTCTTCCGTTCGAGGACCAGTGGGGACGTCGACGAACGGGGGCGCGTGCGAGCAGGGGTTTCCGCGAGCCGGTTTCCGGCAAGACCGACAGCAGGACTGCACAGCTGGTGAGCCGGCGGCCCGCTCGGAGCCGCTGACAGCGCCGCCCGTCAGCGGGACGGGGGCGGAGTGACGCGACGCCAGTACGAGTTCACGGCGCACACCCTACTGGGCCACGACGGCGTCCGGAACGTGCTCCGCACCACCCGCGACCGGCGCCGGCCCTGGACGTTCGGAGGTCTGCGATGGCGATCCTGCACACCGACATCCCCACGCGCTCCCAGGTCGACGCGCTGATGACCGCGCGCGACCCGCACAGCGTGTCGCTGTACCTGCCGACCGACCCGGCGTCCAGCGGCGAGGCGGAACGCGTCGCGCTGAAGAACCTGACCGGGGAGGCGCTGGAGCAGCTCCGCGGCGCCGGCGCGGACAAGGACGCGGTCACCGAGATCGGCGACGAGCTCGCGGACCTCGCCGAGGACGAACTGTTCTTCCGCTACCAGGCGCGCAGCCTCGCGGTGTTCGCCACGCCGACGTCGATCACCACGTTCCGGCTGCCGAACCACCTGCGCGAGGCGGTGCAGGTCAGCGACCGGTTCCACCTCGTGCCGCTGCTGCGGTCCACCACCCTCCCGGGCACCGCGCTGGTGCTGGCACTGGCGCAGAAGTCGGTGCGGCTGCTGGAGGTGCTGCCCGAGCTGGACCCGGTGGCCATCGAGGTGACCGGCATGCCGACCAACATCGAGGACGCGGTGGGCCGGGAGTTCCCGTCCGACCGGTCGGCGGTCCGCCGGTTGCAGGCCGACGAGGGCAAGAAGGTGCGGATCCGCCAGTTCGCGCGCCAGGTCGACCGCGCGCTGCGGCCGGTGCTGCGCGGCGACGTGCCGCTCGTCCTGGCCGCCACCGAACCGCTGCAGAGCATCTTCCGCTCGGTCAGCGGCGCCCCCGAGCTGGCCCCGGTGGGGCTGACCGGCAACCCGGAGGAGAGCACCGACCGCGAACTCGCCTCGGCCGCCCGCGGCGTCCTGGACGACCTGAACAACGACCGGCTGCGCGAGCTGCACGAGCTGTTCGACCAGCGCACCAGCCAGGGCCGGGCGGTCACCGACGTCAGCGACGTGGCCCGCTACGCGACCATGGGCGCGGTGGAGACGGTGTTCGTGGACATCGACAGCTCGACGCCGGGCACCATCGACGACGCCGGCGAGGTGTCGTTCGCCGAAGCCGGGGCGTCCACGTACGCCCTGGAAGACGAGATCGCGCGCCGCGTCTGGCTCATGGGCGGCACCGTCATGGCGGTCCGCCACGACGACATCCCCGGCGGGGGCGACATGGCGGCCCTGCTCCGCTACGCCCCGGCCCCCTGACCGCAGGCGCCGAGGCGGTGGCCCGTGCCGCGGACCGTGCTGGTGCGGTCCGCGCCGATCGTGCGGCGCAGCGCGCGCACGTGGACGTCCGCCACGTTCGAGCCGGGGTCGAAGTCGTGGCCCTGGGACAGGACCTGCTCGCGGCGGAGCACCTGGCCGGAGTGCCGCGGGGATCGCGCACTCCCGCGCCACCAGCGCGGCGATGGGCCGCCATCGCCACGAGCAGCAGGACCGCCTCGGGAACCGGCCGCGTGCGCCCCACTCCGGTGCGCCGACCGGCCGGACCCGGACGAGAGCCTCTTCACCGTCCGGTGGCGCGCACCGGTCGGGCCACGGTTTGCCACGTACGGCCACGAGCCGCTGGTCCGGGCGATAGCCTGCGGTACGTGTCGAAGGACGGGATGGACGAGCGCCTGATCGAGTGGACCGGTGAGCGGTGCGTGCCGTGGACCGACGACGTCCAGGTGGTCTACGAGCACTACCACCGCTACGCGATGGCCGCCCGGTTCGTGCGCGGCAAGCGGGTGCTGGACCTGGCCTGCGGTGAGGGCTACGGCGCGGCGCTGCTGGCCGCCGAGGGCGCCGAGGTGGTGGGCGTCGACATCGACCCGGACACCGTCGAGCACGCCACGCACCGGTACGGCGGCCGCGACGTCACCTTCCAGGTCGGCTCCATCACCGACCCCGACCTGCTCGCCGACGAGAAGCCCTTCGACGTCGTCGTCTGCTTCGAGGCCATCGAGCACGTCGAGGACCACGACGCGGTGCTGCGGCTGGTCAAGTCCCGCCTGGCGCAGGGCGGCCTGTTCCTCAGCAGCACCCCGGACACCGCCGTCTACACGCACCAGCACGGCAACGACAACCCGTACCACGTCAAGGAACTCACCCTCGACGAGTACGAGGGCCTGCTGGAGGGCGCGTTCCGGCACGTGGCCGTGCTCAAGCAGAACGTGACGGTCGGGTCGCTGCTCACCCCGGCCGACCCCGGCGACCCGGACACCGCGATCGACGGCGTCCGGCTGCAGACCATCGAGCCCGGCGAGGACGGCTGGTCGGTCCACCAGGGCGTGCCGCACACCTACCTGCTGGGGCTGGCCTCCGACAAGCAGCTGCCGAAGCTGCCCGCGGCGGCCCTGCTCACCGACGCCCAGCTCACCCTCGTCCGCCGCAGCGGGGACACGGCGCCGATCATCGCGCAGCGCGACGCCGCGGTCGCCGACGTGGCCAAGCTCAACGAGCTCTACCAGCGCAGCCGCGAGGAGACCGAGGAGCTCAAGGGCGTCATCGGGCGCCTCGAGGAGCTGCGCAAGGCCGAGGAGCAGCGCGCCGACCAGGCCGTGCGCGAGCGCGAGGAGCTGCGCGCGGAGCTGCACGAACGCCGGCGCAGCGCGGAGCGCGACGCCGCGCGCATCGAGTGGTTGCGCGACACCGTCGCGCGGCTGGAGGGCCGCGTGGCGGACGCCGAGCGGCAGGCCGCCGAGCTCAGCGCGGAGAACGCCGAGCTGGCGGCGCAGAACTCGGCGCTGGTGCAGCGCGCGGTCACCAAGTACCGCAAGGTCGTGGAGCGGGTGGCGCCGCGCGGGACCGCGCGCCGCGACGCCTACGAGATCCTCCTCGGCCGCAAGCCGGGCGTCCCGCAGCCCGAGGAGGTCGTGGAGACCGGCCCGCTGCCGGTGCCGTGCAGCGACAAGCCGCTGGTCAGCGTGATCGTGCCGGTGCACGGCAAGTGGCCCTACACCCGGCAGTGCCTGCGGTTCCTCGGCGGGCACGTGGTGTCCGTGCCGTTCGAGGTGATCGTCGTCGACGACGCCTCCCCGGACGACAGCGCCGAGAAGCTCGCCGCCTGCGAAGGCGTGCGGTTGGTGCGCACCGAGCGCAACCTCGGGTTCATCGGCGCCTGCAACCTCGGCGCCCAGCACGCCCGCGGCGAGCACCTGTTCTTCCTCAACAACGACGCCGAGGTCACCGAGTCCTGGCTGGACGTCCTCATGGACACCATGCGCTCGGACGAGCGCATCGGGCTGGTCGGCGCCAAGCTCGTCTACCCGGACGGCCGGCTGCAGGAGGCGGGCGGCATCGTCTGGGCCGACGGCACCGGCTGGAACTACGGCCGCGGCACCGACCCGGGCGGCGCCGAGTTCAACGTGCTCCGCGACGTCGACTACTGCTCCGGGGCCGCGATCCTGGTGCGCAAGGACGTGTTCCAGCAGGTCGGCGGCTTCGACACCCGCTACGCCCCGGCCTACTACGAGGACACCGACCTGGCGTTCGCGGTGCGCGCCGCCGGCTACCGGACCGTGGTGCAGCCGAAGGCGGTCGTGGTGCACCACGAGGGCGTGTCCAACGGCACCGACCTCAGCACCGGGGTGAAGAAGCACCAGGAGATCAACCGCAGGGCGTTCGTGGAGAAGTGGGCGGACACGCTCGCCGCCGAGCACCTCCCGGAGGCCTCGCCGCGCAACCTCTGGCTGGCGCGCCACCGCGGCACCCGCGGCCACCACGGCCCGATCGTGCTGGTCAAGGACCACCAGGTGCCGCGGCCGGACTTCGACTCCGGCTCGGTGCGGATCCGCCGCGTGCTGGAGCAGTTCGTCGAGCTCGGCTGCCGGGTGGTGTTCTTCCCGGCCAACCACGCGCCCCTGGAGCCCTACACCACGCAGCTGCAGCAGCTCGGCATCACCGTGCTGCCCTCGCCCGAGCTGCAGCAGGCGTTCCTGCACGAGGCGGGCTCGGAGATCTCGCTGGCGCTGCTGTCCCGCCCGCAGGTCGCCTGGAGCCTGGTCGAGGAGCTGCGCACCTGCGCGCCGCAGGCGGTGATCGCCTACGACACCGTCGACGTGCACTTCCTCCGGCTGGAGCGGCAGGCCGAGGTCGCCGAGCAGCAGGGCGACGCGGTGAAGGCGGAAGCCCTGCGCCGCAAGGCGTTCGCCTCCCAGCAGATGGAGCTCGGGCTGGCCCGGTCCTGCGACATCACCCTGGTGGTCTCCGAGGCGGAGCAGGCGCTGCTGCGGGAGCTCGTGCCGGACGCCGACGTCCGCGTGCTGTCCAACGTGCACGAGGTGGACTGGCGGCCCTCGCGACCGGCCGGGCGCGAGGACGTGCTGTTCGTCGGCAGCTTCGACCACCCGCCGAACGTCGACGCGGCGCGCTGGGCCGCCCGCGAGATCATGCCGCTGGTGCGCGACGAGTGCCCGGACGCCGTGCTGCACGTCATCGGCAGCAACCCGACCGACGAGGTGCGCGCGCTGGCCGGGCCGGGGGTCGAGGTGCACGGCTGGGTCGAGGAGCTGGAACCGCACTACGCGCGCAGCCGCGTGACCCTGGCGCCGCTGCGCTTCGGCGCCGGCGTCAAGGGCAAGGTCGGCGAGAGCCTCAGCCTCGGCGTGCCGGTGGTCGGCACCTCGGTGGCCGTCGAGGGCATGCACCTGGAGCACGGCCGCGAGGTGATGGTCGCCGACGACGCGGCGGGCCTGGCCGAGGCGGTGGTCGCCCTGCTCACCGACGACGAGACCTGGCAGCGCATGGCCGAGGCAGGCAAGTCCGGCATCGCGGCCCAGTTCGGCCCGGACGTCTCCCGGGCCACGCTGCAGGAACTGCTCAAGTCCGCCGACCACGAGGCCTGAACGCGGGAGCGGCCCGCCCCCTCGGCGAGCGAGGGAGCGGGCCGCTCCTCGTGTCGTCAGTCGCGGACGGTGGGCGGGGTCTGGGCCAGCTGCTGCTCGAGCACCGACGTGAACGTCTGCTCGGCCTGGTCGCCGCTGGAGTCGACGATCACGACCCAGCCGTGCGCCGCGTAGGCGGTGCGGAAGGTGCTGCCGGTGGAGACCACCTCCACGCCCTTGTAGGACAGGTCCTCGTCGACCGCCAGGCCCTGCTGGGCGTCGAGGTACTCGTCCACCACGGTCTTGGCCGCGTCGTCGCTCGGCATGTGCAGCGCGAGCAGCGTGACCTGCGGCGGGCCGTCGGTCTTGGTGAACCAGCCGTCGGTCAGGCCGTTCTGCAGCGCGGTGTCCAGCACCGACTTCGGCTGCAGCACCCCGGCCTTGTGCCCCTGCAGGGACGGCAGGTCCAGCGGACCGTTCCACGGGTGCTGCGGGCCCGGCACGTTGACCAGCACGTCCTGCGGGTTGGCGGGCGGGGCCGGCTTGGCCGCCGGCGGTTCGGGCAGCTGCTTGGTCGTCGGCTGGCCCTGCGCCGTGGGCTCCGGCTCGGGAGCGGGGGCCGGGCTGTCGCCGCTGGTGAAGTAGAAGACGAGCGCCACGACCAGGCCGACCACCAGCACACCGCCGATGGACAGGCCGGCGATGAGCTTGCCCTTGCCGCCCTTGCCCGCGGTCTCGAACACCTCGGGGCCCTGCCGCATCCACGCCGCCTCACCGTGGTCCTGCCCGCCGGGCAGGTCGTCGCCCCACGGGGTGCCGGTGCTCTCCACCGCGCCCCAGCCCTGCTGCGGGCCCCACTGCGGCTGCTGGGGCGGCGCGGGCCACGGCTGCTGGGCGAAGTTGACCACCTGGGTGCTCTCGGAGTCACCCGGCGTCGCGCCCTGCTGGGGCGGCTGCGCGATCGGGTTCGGCACGACCTGGGTGGCCTCGCCCGAGGGCGCGGGCTGCTGCTGTTGCTGCTGGGCCCCCTGGGCGGCGGCGTCTCCCCAGCTGAACGCCGGCGGGAACGGGTTGGACTGCTGCGGGGTCCCGCCGGCCGGCGTGCCCGGCTGCTGCTGCGGCAGTCCCCCGGACGGGGTGCCGGGCTGCTGCTGCGGGGTGCCGCCGGCCGGCGTGCCCGGCTGCTGCTGCGCCCCCGCGGACCCGTCCTGCCCGCCTTGGGCGCGGCCGAGCACGGCGTCCCGCCGCTGGCGGTACTCCTCCGCGGAGATCCGACCCGCCGCGAGTTCGGCGTCGAGGTTCTGCAGCTCGTCTTGCCAGGTCACCGATGCGCCCTTTCCCAGGAAAATGAAGCGGAGCCCCCACGTGCGATCGATCGCCATTCTGGCACCCAGTCGGTGGGGTGGGGGCCACCGGCCGGATAACGATCCGGTCCTCTCTCTGGTCGGGACGGCCCGTTGCGAGGTAATGGGTCCCGAACCGCCGCGCCCCCAGCTAGGCTACGCAGCGTTGACCTCTCTGCTGGGGATGCTGTCTTGATGGGGTGATCTGGGTGGGTGATGCGCGGGTCGTGCACACCCGTCCGGAGTTGTTCGCCGAGCCGCACCACGGGTTCGCCTGGATCCGCATGATCGGCGCGGTGCTGGTCATCTACGGTCACAGCTCGCCGCTGGCCGGCACCGGGGTCCTGTTCGACGAGAACTGGGCGCTGCAGCCCGACGAAGGGGTCCTGATGGGCTTCTTCGCGATGAGCGGCTTCCAGATCACGGAGAGTTGGGTCCGCGACCCGCACCCGGGGCGGTTCGCCGCCAAGCGCGTCCTCCGGCTGTGGCCGCCGATGCTCACGGTGACCTTGGCGATGGCGCTCATCGTCGGCCCGATGGTCACCGCGCTGTCCGTCGGCGACTACTTCGCCGCGCACGGCACGTGGGCCTACGTCATCAACAACGCGGGGATGCTCACCCTCCAGCACGAGCTGCCCGGCGTGTTCGTGGACAACCCGTGGCCGAACGCGGTCAACGGCTCGCTGTGGACGCTGCCGATGGAGCTCATCGCCTACGCGGGCCTGTTCGTGCTGCTGCTGCTCGGCGCGGCCCGGCAGGAGCGCCGCTGGCTGGTCGTGGTGGCGCTGGTCGCGCTGGTCGTCTGGGACCGGCACCTGGAGCAGACCCCCGGTCCGGAGTCGGCGGGGTCGCTGCTCAGCGTCCCGGTCGAGTCGCTGGTGGCGTTCCTGGTGGCGTTCGCCTTCGGCGTGGTGCTCAACCTCTACCGGATCCCGCTGTCGCCGCTGGCCGCGGGCGCCGGGATCGTGGTGCTGGCGCTGATGCCCAACAGCATCGCCGCCTCGTTCCTCATGGTCTTCGTGGTCAGCTACGCGGTGGTGCTGGCCGGGCACTTCTGGCCGGCGAAGCTGACCGTGCCGGGGGTGTGGGTCAACGGCAGCTACGGCGTGTACGTGTGGGGCTTCCCGATCCAGCAGCTGCTGGCCATGGCCGGGGTCCGCAACCAGTGGCTGATGCTGGTCTGCGCGGCCCCGCTGGCGTACGTCGTGGGCACGCTGTCGTGGAAGTTCATCGAGGACCCCACGATGAAGCTGCGCCACTACTTCACCCCGGCTCCGAAGAAGGACGACGACCCGGACGACCTCGACGAGGACCGGGCGGAGGACGACCCGGAGGAGGAGCCGGGGGACGACGCGGACGAGGCCGACAGCCCGCCGCGCCGCGCGGACGGACCGGAGGCCACCACGCGGGTCACCCCGGCCGGTCGCCCGGGCCGCCCCCGGGCCGCGTCCAGCGGCACACCGCCCCGGGGCACGCGGGCCGCGGAGCCGGACGACGCCCGCCCCCGTCGCGGGGTGCAGCAGCCCCGCCGTGTCGAGGCCGCCCCGCCGACGCGTCGCGTCCGGCCGGTGGGCGGGGTGGAACCGGCGGCCGAGGACACCCGGCGACGCCCGGAGCCCCGGTCGGTGCGCGACGTCGAGCCGCGCGGGCCCGGCGGTGGCGCGCCCCGCGCCCGTCCCGGTCGGCGTGACGAGCCCGCACCGCCGAACGGCGCGGTGCGCCCGGTCGACGTCCCGGGCCGCACCGGCTCCGCACCGGGGCGTCCCGTGCCGCGCCCCCAGCGCGACCTCCCGCCGCGCCGTCGCCCCGCGCCGCCGGTGGAGGAATCGGCGCTGGCCAAGCGGCTCTCCGGTGACGTGGACCCCCGGCCGGTGCCGCCGGTGCGCCCCCGGCCACCGGTGCGCCGGTCGACCGGCCGCCACGCGCGCCCGGAACCGCCGCCCACCCCGGAGGAGGAGACCCTGCCCCATCCCAGGAACCAGGACCTGCGCTGATCTGGGCGTAGTCTCGGGGGCATGGCGCTCTTCGGTGACAAGACCAGGATGATCGACCGGTCGGAAGCCCTGCCGGGCCGGGACACCCCGATGCCGGTCGCGGAGTACCACGCGGTCCACCCGGACCGCCGGATCGTGCCCCCGTTCCCGGAGGGCTGCGCCACGGCAGTGGTGGGCATGGGTTGCTTCTGGGGTGCGGAGCGCGCCTTCTGGCAGACGCCGGGGGTGTGGACGACGGCGGTCGGCTACGCGGGCGGGTACACGCCGAACCCGACCTACGAGGAGGTCTGCACGGGCCGCACCGGGCACGCCGAGGTGGTCCTGGCGGTCTTCGACCCGGCGGTGATCAGCTACTCCCAGCTGCTCAAGGTGTTCTGGGAGAACCACGACCCGACCCAGGGCATGCGGCAGGGCAACGACATCGGCACCCAGTACCGCTCGGCGATCTACTGGACCGACGAGACCCAGCGCGCGGAGGCCGAGGCCAGCCGCGACGCGTTCCAGAAGGCGCTGCGGGACGCGGGCCTGGGCGAGATCACCACGGAGATCGCCCCGCTGGAGGCCTTCTACTACGCGGAGACCTACCACCAGCAGTACCTGAGCGACGCCAAGAACCCGAACGGCTACTGCGGCCTCGCCGGAACGGGCGTGTCCTGCCCCATCGGCCTGGGCGTCACCACCGAAGGCCGCCCCTGACCGGAGCCGCGCGGCGCGCACGGACCGACGGGCACCTCCCGCCACCACACCGGGCGAGAGGTGCCCATCACGTCGTGCGCTGTGCGGTGGTCAGCGTGGGGTGCCCGCTGCGGTGAGGAGTTCTTCGGCCACCGCGCGGGCGACCGGGACCAGGGCCTTCGTGGGCTTGGCGGCGTTGTAGCGGACCGAGACGGTCAGGTTGGCCTCGGCCGCCACCAGTTCGACTCCCAGCGGGCTGCGGATCAGGACCGCTCGGGAGCCGAGGCCCGGCACCTCGGTGGCACCCGGTTCGAGCGCGAGGTAGTCGAGGAACTGGTCGACGTAGGCGGTGTCCGGGCGGGACTCGAGGTCGAACTCGGTCGCCACCTCGACGTCCAGGCCGCTCTTGCGCACGTCCTGGACCGGCCCCTCGGCCCGCCACTGGCACGTGGAGCTGCGGTGGAGGTCGTGGGCGCCGTGGTGCTGGGCGTCGAGCTCGGCCCGGCGCGGCGCGAAGGCCCTGTCCAGCACCAGCGGGGACACCGACTCGCACGCGTTCGGCACGCTCGTGTAGCTGGGCGCCTCGCTCGGCGGAGGCAGGATCCAGCTCGCCGCGGTGAGCCCGATGCCGATGACGAGGACGGACAGGCCCACGCCCAGCGACCGCCGCACCCGCGTGGCACCGGACATGCAGCTCCTCCGTACGACGGCGTGCTTCGGAGGAGGAGCCTATCGATCACGATCACGGCGGAGCGGGGGTGGCGGGAGGCGGACCGGTGATCGGCACCATTCCCGCCATTCCCCGCAGCGGGCGATCCCCGTTCCGCTGCGCGCCAGCACGGTGCGAACTCGTCGCGTGGATGGCGGTGGACCGATCAGCGAGAACGGACCCCCGGGGAGGGGAGTGCCGCGCCCCGGAGGGGACGCGGCACTCCCGGCGGCTCAGTCGGCGCCCTGAGCGCTGCCGCCCTGGGCGGAGCCGGTGGCCCAGCTGTTGCCCTGCACGACGCTCTGGGTGGACTGGTTCGACTCGCTGGTCTGCGACGAGCCGCTGTTCGAGCTGGTGGTGGACGTGCTCGTCGTCGTGGTGCTGGTGGAGGCGGTCTCCTGGCCCTGCCAGGAGCCGGACGGCTGGTCGCTGGACTGCCAGCTCCAGGTCTGGACCTGGTCCTGCTGCCAGGACGCCTCGTCGACGGCGTGCGCGGCGCCGCCACCCAGGACACCGAGGAAACCAACGGCCAGTGCACCGACGACAACCCGACGCATGTGAATGACCTCCAGGAGACGGGGGAAACCGGACACGTCGGAGACGATCACATCCCGATGGCTCCCGCATCCCGCACAACTCGGGTTCCGGAGAAGTTCCCGACATCGTGCGACCCACCGGGGAGATCACGATCCTCGTCCGGAGGAAACGGGGAGTCGGGAGCGAAAGACCGACCACGGCTCGCCCTCGGGACGGGGTGCCCACGCGTCGCTCGTCCCCGGACACGACAGAAGAGCCGCGGTCGACGCTCGAGCGTCGACCGCGGCTCTTCCGGTCCGAGCGGATGACGGGACTCGAACCCGCGACCCTCACCTTGGCAAGGTGATGCGCTACCAACTGCGCTACATCCGCATCTTCATCGCCCCTCGTGGGCTGTTGGCAATCACTGTAGCGCACCCTCCCGAGCCCGTTCACCGGGGGGTCCCCTTCGGGGTCTCCGCAGGTCACACCCACGCGGGTGGGTGGCGCGGGTGGCGGTCCCCGGCGGACCGCGCAGACTGGCGGTGACGCGCCCGGTCCGGTCCGCAGGACCGCCGACCGGCGTCAACTGGGGGTGGGGCCGCCGTGGCCGGGACGTCCGCGGTGAGCTCCCCGGCCGGTCCGTCCGGTCGGCTCTGCTGGGGGAGGGACGTTGGGGGCGAGCGCGGGTGCTGCCGCGGAGTCGGACGACGCGGCGCTGCTGGTGCGGTTGCGGGAGGGGGACGACGCGGCCTTCGGTGAGCTGTACCGGCGGCACGCGCCGGTGGTGCGGCGCTTCGCGCTGAGCGTGCAGCGGCAGGGCGTGGACGTCGACGACGTGGTGGCCGAGGTGTTCCTGCGCGTGCTGCGCGCGGTCCGGGCCGGTCGCGGGCCCCGGGACACGATCCGCACGTACCTGTTCACGGTGGTCCGGCGGGTGGTGGCGGAGTGGTCGGCGGCGCGCCGGTACCAGCTGGTGGGCGCCGACGAGCTGACCGAGCGCGGTCCGCGGCAGGGCGACCACCAGGTGGTGCAGGCCGAGGGCGAGCTGCTGGCGCGGGCGTTCCTGCGGTTGCCGGAGCGGTGGCGCGAGGTGCTGTGGCGCACCGAGGTGGAGGGGCACCGCCCGGCCAGCCTCGCCGCGCAGCTGGGGCTGACGCCGAACGCGACCGCCGTGCTGGCGCACCGGGCGCGGCGCCGGTTGCGTGAGGCGTACCACCAGGCGGCGGAGCTGCCGCTCGGTCGGGGCGCGTGACGCGCTCCGCGGGGTGGCCCGAACGCTGGACATGATCGACAATGGAGCCGTTCGGGGACGACTATCACCCGTCGGGCCCATGACGCGCGCGGTACCGTTGCACCACGCTCGGTGAGCGCCGGGGTTCGAGTGACGGACGATGTTGGTGAGGCGACCAGCCCGGGTGGGCGGGGAGGCGACGATGAACCGGGTGGTGCGGGGCTCCGACGGCCGTGAGTGGACCATCAAGGCGAACCTGGAGTGGTCCAACCCGATCGCTGCCGACGAGTTCGAGCACGACGTCAACGGGGGGACCGCGCCCGCCGTGGTGATGGGCGCGGTGCTGCTGTTCCTGGTCGTGATGTTCGTGGCCTGGACGCCCGACCAGGTGTACGTGCCGTCCTGGCTGGTCCTGCTGCTCGTCGTGGCGGTGCTGTTCTTCCCGGTGCGCTGGCTGCTGCACCGGCCGTGGACCATCACCGCGGCCACGCCGGGGGACCACGAGGAGAAGCCGCCGGAGACCTGGGTCGGCGTGGTGCGCGGCCTGTACGACGTCCGCAAGGAGGTCTCGGAGGTGGCGCGCCACATCGAGCTCTACGCGGAACCGGACATGAACGGCAACCTGCAGCCCGTGGAGTGACCGCGGAGCGCGCCGCGCCACGCGCGGGCGGTTCGTCGCGCACACTGGGACCCGTGCCGGAACTCCCCGAGGTCGAGGCGTTGGCCCAGCACCTCCGCGACAACGCCGTGGGCCGCACCGTGGCCCGGGTCGACGTCGCGTCGATGAGCGTGCTGAAGACGGCGAGCCCGCCGTGGACCGAACTGCACGGCCGCACCGTCACCGCGGCGACGCGGCGCGGCAAGTACCTGGACCTGGACTGCGACGGCCTGCACCTGGTCTGCCACCTGGCGCGGGCCGGGTGGCTGCGCTGGTCGGACGCGCTGTCGCCGGCGCCGCCGAAACCCGGCCGGGGACCGATCGCGCTGCGGGTGCACCTGGGCGAGGTCGGGTTCGACCTGACCGAGGCCGGCACCCAGAAGAAGCTGGCGGTGTGGGTGGTCGCCGACCCGGCCGAGGTGCCGGGCATCGCGAAGCTCGGGCCGGACGCGCTGGACCTCGACGTCGACCGGTTCGCCGCGCTGCTGTCCGGGCGCACCGAGCGGATCAAGACGCTGCTGACCGACCAGTCCACGGTGGCCGGGATCGGCAACGCCTACTCCGACGAGGTCCTGCACGCCGCGAAGCTCTCCCCGTTCGCCACCGCGGGCAAGCTCGACGCCGAGGCGGTGCAGCGGCTGCACGCGAGCGTGCAGGAGGTCTTGCGGGACGCGGTGCAGCGCTCGCTGCAGCAGGACGCCGCGCGGCTCAAGGCGGAGAAGCGCTCGGGGCTGCGGGTGCACGCGCGGACCGGGCTGCCGTGCCCGGTGTGCGGGGACCTCGTCCGGGAGGTGTCGTTCGCGGACCGCTCGATGCAGTACTGCCCGACCTGCCAGACCGGCGGCAAGCTGCTCGCGGACCGGCGGCTCTCCCGGCTGCTGAAGTAGCCGCTGCCGGCACCGGGCCGTACCGCTGAACGGAAGGGCTGGGTACCGCTCACCGATGGAACCGGTGCACTGAGCGTAGCCACCTTGATTCCTGGTGTTGGCCTCGACCATATTGATGTTGTGGCGGAGTTGTTGACTGAGCGGACGGTGCTGACCACGCTCGCAGCCCTCGCCGTGCTCGGCATGTTCGTCATGCTGTGCCGGGCGCGCCGGGTGAGCACCTCGGTGGAGGACGCGACGCTGGCGGCGCTGCACCGGGTCACCAGCGCGGCTCCGCACCTGCGCGCCGGCCTGACCCCCGCCTCGGCGGACAAGGCGGCCCCACACCTGCGCAGCCTGCTGGACTGCGTCGCGGTCGGCATCCTCGACGCGGACGGGACACTGCTGAGCTGGGACGGCGAGGCCAACCACCACTACGCCGACCTGCGCCCCAAGGTCGAGCAGGTGCTGCGCACCGGCAAGCGCGAGTACCTCGACCACAACGACCTGAACTGCGAGGACCGGACGTGCCAGATGCGGCACGCCGTGGTGGTGCCGCTGGAGGTCGAGGACGAGACCCGCGGTGCGCTGGCGGTGATCTCCGACGGTGACCGCAAGCGCCTGCTGCGCGCCGCCGCCGAGGTCGCCAACCACGTGTCGACCCAGCTGGAGCTCGCCGAGCTGCAGGAGTCCAAGGAGCGGCTGGCGCAGGCCGAGGTGCGGGCGCTGCGGGCGCAGATCTCGCCGCACTTCGTCTACAACGCGCTCAACACCATCGGCTCGCTGATCCGCACCGACCCGGACCACGCGCGGGACCTGCTGCAGGAGTTCGCCGACTTCACCCGCTACTCGTTCCGCACCAACGGCCTCTACACCACGCTGGCCGACGAGATCCGCAACATCGACCGCTACCTGACGCTGGAGAGCGCCCGGTTCGGCCCGGACCGGCTCAAGGTCCAGCTCAAGATCGCGCCCGAGGTGCTGCCGGTGGTGGTGCCGTTCCTGGCGCTGCAGCCGCTGGTGGAGAACGCGGTCCGGCACGGCCTGGCGAACAAGCCGGGCGGCGGCACCGTGTCGGTGACCGCGGAGGACAACGGCACCGAAGCGCTGATCAGCGTGGACGACGACGGCATCGGGATGGACCCGGAGCGGCTCGACGCGGAGCTGGCCAACGCGCACCTGACCGGGGCGCACGTCGGCCTGGGCAACATCAACAACCGGATGCGGGCGACCTTCGGCAACGACTACGGCCTGGTCGTGGAGACCGAGAAGGGCGCGGGCATGAAGGTCATCATGCGGGTGCCGAAGTTCGCCCCGGGCGTGCGGCCGGGGCCGCCGCCGGCCTACGACGAGACCGGCATCGGACTCGCCGCCGGTCCCTCCGTCGGCCGGTAACGTCGGGGTATGGAGAAGGCACCGCAGAAGTTCACCGACCTGTTGTCCGGCAAGCTGTCCGCGAAGCTGCCGGCCAAGCTCGCCGAGCGAGCGGAGCGCGGACCGGTGGTGGCGGTCGTGAAGCTGCACGGCGTCATCACGGCGACGCCGTCGCCGGTGAGCCGACCGACGATCTCGACGCAGACCGTGGAGTCGGCGCTGACCCGCGCGTTCGGCCACGACCGGCTCAGCGGGGTGGTGCTGTCGGTCAACTCGCCGGGCGGTGCGCCCACCCAGTCGGCGCTGGTCGCGGACCGGATCCGGGAGCTGGCGGCGGAGAAGGACGTGCCGGTGCTGGCCTACTGCGAGGACGTCGCGGCCTCCGGCGGGTACTGGTTGGCCTGCGCGGCCGACGAGGTCTACGCGCACCCGACGTCGATCGTCGGCTCGGTCGGCGTGGTCAGCGCGAGCTTCGGGCTCACCGGGCTCATCGAGAAGCTGGGCGTGGAGCGCCGGGTGTACACCGCGGGCGACCACAAGGTGCGGCTGGACCCGTTCTCCCCGGAGAAGGAGGAGGACGTGGCGTGGCTGCGCGGCCTGCAGGGCGAGCTGCACGAGCAGTTCCAGGACTGGGTGCGCAAGCGGCGCGGCAGCAAGCTCAACGGCAGCGAGGACGACCTGTTCTCCGGTGAGGTGTGGACCGGGTCGAAGGCGGCGGAGCTCGGCCTGGTGGACGGTGTGGGCTCGCTGCGCCAGATCGTCAAGGAGAAGTTCCCGGACGCGCACCTGCACACCGTCGAGCCGCGCAAGCCGCTGCTGGCCAAGCTCGGCATGTCCTCGGCGGTCCGGTTCGGTGGCTCCCCGGCGGACTCGATCCTGTCCACTGTGGAGGCTCTCGAGCACCGCGCGCTGTGGAACCGCTTCGGCCTCTGACCCGCTGCGGCACGCCCGCCACCCCGTCGCGTCGGCACGGGTGGCGGGCGCACGTCGGTCCGCGCGGGTGCGCGCACCGTGATCGGCGTGGTCGCGCTCCGTCGTTGAGGCGAACCGGGTGGTCACTCGTTCAGCGGTACCCACTGGGCTGAACGGGCGAAAAATCCTTGCGCCACAGGGGATTTTTCGTGGTAGGACCCCTGGAAGCCACCGCGCTCCGTTAGCAATTAGCTTTGTTGGCGAGGCGTGACTGGACTCACTCGGGACGAGTGGGATTCGACGGCAGGATATGGCTGCAGTGAGTACACGAGAGAACCCAGCGGGTCTCGTCGTCCTGGCCGTGGACGACGAGATGGCCTGGTTGGACGAGATGAAGTACCTGCTCGGCGGCAACCCGAGGGTCGCGCGGGTGCTGACGGCCTTCGACGCCGCCGAGGCCTTGCGCCTGCTGCGCAGCGACGACCCCGACCTGTTCGGCCAGCGTGACGCCGACGAGTCCACCGTGGACGCCGTCTTCGCGGACGTGTCCATGCCCGGCCTGAGCGGGATGGAGCTGGCGCGGGTGCTCACCGCGTTCCGCAACCCGCCCGCCCTGGTGTTCATCACCGGGCACGAGGAGAACGCGCTCGAGGCCTTCGAGGTCGGCGCGCTGGACTACATCATGAAGCCGGCCAACGCCGAGCGGATCGACCGCGCGCTGCGCACCATCGAGAAGAACAAGCAGCAGGCCGCCGGCGGTGCCCGCGCGCTGGAAGCCCCGACGCCGGACGACGACGAGGTGATCCCGGTCGAACTGGCCGGCACCACGCGGATGATCCCGCGCAAGGAGGTGCGGTGGGTCGAGGCGCAGGGCGACTACGCGCGCCTGCACACCACCGACGGCTCGCACCTGGTGCGGATCCCGCTGGCACAGCTGGAAGAACGCTGGGCCGACGCGGGCTTCCTGCGCATCCACCGGTCCTTCCTGGTGTCGTTGCCGCTGGTCACCGAACTGCGGATGTCCTCGTCCGGGTACTCGGTGGTGCTCGGTGGCGGCCAGCCCAAGGAGCTGCCGGTCAGCAGGCGGCACACCCGCGAGCTCAAGGACCGCCTCGTGCGGGCGCCGCGGCAGAACTGGGGGCAGCAGTGACCAGCGGTTCGGCCGGATGAGTCCCGACGGTCCCGACCTCCGCGGTCGGCTCGGGGACACCGCACCCCGGCCGCGCCGCAAGCGCGTGGTGCTCGCCGACCGGCGCCGCACCCGCCAGGTGGCCCGCACCATCATGGAGCTGGAGGAGCAGAACAGCGTCGGCGAGGTGCTGGTCACCAGCCTGGTCAAGGCGCAGCTGCGCAGCGCGCTGCTGCTGACCGCGGTCGTGGTGGTGGTGCTGGTGGGCCTGCCGCTGCTGTTCTGGGCGGTGCCGTCGCTGGGCGACACCGCGGTGCTGGGCATGCGCCTGCCGTGGCTGGTGCAGGGCGTGCTGGTGTACCCGTTCCTGGTGCTCATCGGCTACCTCTGCACCAAGAGGGCCGAGCGGCACGAGCGGGACTTCATCGACATGGTCGAGCAGTGACACCATGATCGTCGAGGACCAGCGCGAGGAGGGGCAGGTGAGCGGTGTGCTCGACGGCACGGGCAGCGGGAACCCCGGACCAGCGGCGGCGGAGCCGCTCACCGGTGCGAGCCGGCGGCGCGCGGCGCTGCTGACGGCGTGCTAGGCGGCGCGGTCCGATGTCCCCGGACACCTGGTCCTTGCTCGGCGTCGCGCTGATCGTCGCGGCGACCATCGCCGTGGGGACCTGGGGCTCCCGGTCCGCGCGCACCACGTCGGACTTCTCCGCCGCGCGCCGGGAGGTCCGCGAGGAGCACAACGCCGCGGCGATCTCCGGCGAGTACCTCTCGGCCGCGTCGTTCCTGGGCATCGCCGGCCTCGTGCTCAAGGACGGTGTGGACGCGCTGTGGTACCCGGTCGGGCTCGCCACCGGCTACCTGGCGCTGGTGCTGTTCGTCGCCGCCCCGATGCGCCGCTCGGGCGCCTTCACGCTGCCGGACTTCGCCGAGGCGCGGCTGGACTCGCTGCGGCTGCGCTCGCTGTGCACGGTGCTCGTGGTGCTGATCGGCCTGCTGTACCTGGTGCCGCAGCTGCAGGGCGCCGGGTTCACCCTGGCGGCCATCGTCGGCGTCCCGCGGTGGGCCGGGATCGCCGTCGTCGTGGTGATCGTGCTGCTCACCGTGGCGACCGGGGTGCTGCGCGCGGTCACCCTGGTGCAGGCGTTCCAGTACTGGGTGAAGCTGTTCGCCATCACGGTGCCCGCCTTCGTGCTGATCGTCGTGTTCCTGGGAGCCGAGCACCGGCAGTCGCTGGACGCCCCGGTGCCGCCGGTGTTCCCGCGCGACACCACGGTCCACGTCGACACCGACGTGCGGTTGACCGTCCGCGAACCGGTGTGGCTGGCCGACCAGGGCGGCACGGTCTACCTGCACCCGGGCGAGCACACCGTGGCGGCGGGCAGCGAGCTGCGGTTCCCGGCCGGGGCGCCGGTGCCGGTGGTGGCCGACGCCGAACCGGACAACGCCACCTGGCTGCGGCCGCAGCGCGACGGGGTCGTCGGGCTGCTGGAGACGTACTCGGTGCTGGTCGCGACGTGCCTGGGCACCATGGGCCTGCCGCACGTGCTCGCCCGCTTCTACACGAACCCCAGCGGCACCGCGGCCCGCCGGACCGCGCTGTACGTGGTGGCGATGCTCGGGCTGTTCTACCTGTTCCCGGCGGTCTTCGGGCTGCTGTCCCGGATGTACGCGCCGGAGCTGCTGGTCACCGGCGAGACCGACGCGGTGGTGCTGCTGCTGCCGCACGAAGTGATCAGTGGCTGGGGCGGTGGGCTGCTCGCCGCGGTCACCGCGGCCGGGGCGTTCGCCGCGTTCCTGTCCACCTCGTCGGGGCTGGTGGTGAGCCTGGCCGGGGTGCTGTCCTCGCGGGACGTGCTGCGCGGGCGGTCGCTGGACTTCCGGCTGCTGGCCGTGCTGGCCTGCGCGGTGCCCGCGGTGCTCGCGCTGGTCACGGCCAACCACGACATCGCGCGCAGCGTGGGGCTGGCGTTCGCGATGGCCGCCTCGACGTTCTGCCCGGTGCTGGTGCTCGGGATCTGGTGGCGCGGGCTCACCGCGGCCGGGGCGGCCAGCGGCATGGTGGTCGGCGGCGGCATGGTGCTGACCGCGTCGGTGCTGACGTGCTTCGTGGACCGCGCGGACACCTGGTGGGCGACCCTGGTCTGGCAGCCGGCGCTGGTCACGGTGCCGACCGCCTTCGCGGTCGTCTACGTCGTCAGCCGGGCCACCTCGGCGCGCGTGCCGGCCGGGGTGGGGCGGGTGATGCTGCGGCTGCACGCGCCGGACCGGCTCGGCCTGCTGGACGACCGGCTGGTCGCCGGGTCCGCCGAGCCGCCGGAGACCGGCGGTCGGCACCACCGCTGAGAGTGATCACGGAGAGGGTGGAGTCAGGTCGTTTGCCGGTTTTCGAACCAGTGCTCAGTGACTGATCGTGAAACCATTTTCGGGACCGCTGAAGGCAATAGTCCGAACGGGTGAAAACGCGCCGAAAAGAGGAGGTAGCTCGACTCCACTTGGTCCGTGCCAACTTCACTCGATCGTTAGCATGTGTACTCCCCAAGGGTCTTCACAGTCGTGGAGGAACTACGTAGCGTTCCCGCGTTGAAAGCGATTCAGGCTCACGTCCCGGACCACCCGGGCCGGGGCCTTTTTCTTCTGGGAGGGACCCCGTGAGCACCACGGACCGAGTCGGGTCCGGGTCCGGTATCGACGCCGAAACCTGGGCCGCTGCGCAGAGCAGCCCCGAATTCACCGCATTGCGGCGTGCGCTGCGCAAGTTCGTCTTCCCGGTCTCGGCGCTGTTCCTGGCCTGGTACCTGGTTTACGTGCTGCTCGCCGACTACGCGCACGAGTTCATGAGCACCAAGCTGGTCGGCAACATCAACATCGGCCTCGTGCTGGGCTTGTTGCAGTTCGTGTCCACCTTCGCCATCACGACCTGGTACGTGCGCTACGCCAACCGCAAGCTCGACCCGGTCGCGGAGGGCATCCGCGCATCGCTGGAGTCGGGTGCGGCGGAGTCCGGGACGGGTGACGCCGCGAAGGGCGAGGCACCGGCGAGCGGCGCCGACGAGAGCGGGGGCGACGCCGACGCGGCCGAACCCGTCGCGGACGAGGACGAAGGAGGCCGGCAGAAGTGATCTCAGCGCTCCCCGCACTGGCCCAGAGCGAGACCGCGCAGAACAGCGTGCTCAACATCAGCATCTTCGCGGTCTTCGTCGTGATCACCATGGTGGTGGTCTTCCGGGCGAGCCGGAACACCAAGACCGCGGCCGACTACTACGCGGGTGGTCGCGCCTTCACCGGCCCGCAGAACGGCATCGCCATCTCCGGTGACTACCTGTCCGCCGCGTCCTTCCTCGGCATCGCCGGGGCGATCGCCGTCTACGGCTACGACGGCTTCCTGTACTCCATCGGGTTCCTGGTGGCCTGGCTGGTGGCGCTGCTGCTGGTCGCCGAGCTGCTGCGGAACACCGGCAAGTACACGATGGGCGACGTGCTCAGCTTCCGGATGCGGGAGCGTCCGGTGCGCACCGCCGCGTCGCTGTCCACCCTCGCGGTGACCTTCTTCTACCTGCTCGCCCAGATGGCCGGTGCCGGCGGTCTGGTGGCGCTGCTGCTGGGCATCCACAGCAAGGCCGGGCAGGCCCTGGTCATCGCCGTGGTCGGCGCGCTGATGATCGTGTACGTGCTGGTCGGCGGCATGAAGGGCACCACCTGGGTGCAGATCATCAAGGCCGCGCTGCTCATCGCGGGCGCCTTCGTGATGACCTTGTGGGTGCTCGGCCTGTACGGCTTCAACCTGTCCGGCCTGCTGGGCGACGCCGCCAACGTCGCCGGGGGCGACTCGGTGCTCAACCCCGGCGCGCAGTACGGCAAGACGGAGACCAGCAAGATCGACTTCGTCTCGCTCGGCATCGCCCTGGTGCTGGGCACCGCCGGCCTGCCGCACGTGCTGATGCGCTTCTACACCGTGCCCACCGCCAAGGAGGCCCGCCGCTCGGTGGTCTGGGCGATCTGGCTGATCGGCCTGTTCTACCTGTTCACGCTGGTCCTGGGCTACGGCGCCGGCGCGCTGGTCGGGCCGGACACCATCAAGGACGCCCCGGGCGGGGTGAACTCCGCGGCGCCGCTGCTGGCCCTGGAGCTCGGCGGCCCGCTGCTGCTGGGCTTCATCGCCGCGGTCGCCTTCGCCACCATCCTGGCCGTGGTCGCGGGTCTGACCATCACCGCGTCCGCCTCGTTCGCGCACGACATCTACGCGAACGTGATCAAGAAGGGCCAGATCGACGACAAGAACCAGGAGGTCAAGATCGCCCGGATCACCGCGGTGGTGATCGGCATCGTGTCCATCCTGGGCGGCATCGCGGCCAACGGGCAGAACGTGGCGTTCCTGGTGGCGCTGGCGTTCGCGGTGGCGGCCTCGGCGAACCTGCCGACGCTGCTGTACTCGCTGTTCTGGAAGCGGTTCAACACCACCGGCGCGCTGTGGAGCATCTACGGCGGTCTGGCGGTCACGATCGCGCTGATCGTGTTCTCCCCGGCGGTCTCCGGCAGCGAGGACGCGATGTTCCCGTCGCTGGACTTCGCCTGGTTCCCGCTGAAGAACCCGGGCCTGATCTCGATCCCGGTGTCGTTCCTGCTCGGCTACCTCGGCACCGTGCTGAGCAAGGACAAGGCCGACGAGGCCAAGTACGCCGAGATGGAGGTCCGTTCCCTCACCGGGACCGGCGCCGAGAAGGCCGTCTCGCACTGATCCGCTCGGACCTCGAGCGCGCCGAGCGCCCGTCCGGCCACGTGCCGGGCGGGCGCTGCGCTGTTCACGCCGGGACGAGCTCGGACTCGGTCGCGGAGAAGTGCAGCTCCCACATGCCGTCGTCGGTCCGCTGCGGCTCGTACCGGGTGACCAGCGCCTGCACCCGGGGATCGGTCATCCGGACGAAGCCGGTGAAGCGAGGCAGCCCGCCATCGTCTGGGACTTCGGCCAGGTGGCCCCATTCGCTGCCGTGCGGCCAGCGGAGGATGGCTCGGCGGGTCAACAGGCACCCCTTTCGGTCGGGCTGGATCGAACGAGGGCGACCTTCGCACGCGATGATCGCCAATCGGCGGTTTCGAGCCCAAGGTCCGACCGAAAGCGTGAACAACCCCGAGAGAACCTCACGTTCTCCCTGGTCGGCGCGGTCTCCGCGGGGCTCACGCGAGCACCACGCCCGGCGTGGCAGCATCGGGGTGTGACTACCCCAGTTCCCGGACACCAGGTGCCCGGCGTGCAGCCGGAAGAGCTCCCCGAGCAGCTGCCCGAGGGCAGCGTGCTGCTGGACGTGCGGGAGGAGGACGAGTGGCGGGCCGGCCACGCGCCCGACGCCGTGCACCTCCCGATGAGCGACCTCGTGCAGCGCCTCGACGAGATCCCGGAAGCCGACCAGCTCTACGTGATCTGCCGCTCCGGCGGCCGGTCGGCGAAGGTCACCGCGTACCTCAACGCCAACGGCTGGGACGCGGTCAACGTCGAGCGCGGCATGAACGGCTGGGCGGCCATCGGCCGGCCGATGGTGTCCGACGACGGTGAGCCGTACGTGCTGTGACCTCCGGACCTCCGCAGCAGCCCCCGGCGGGGTGGGTCGCCACCCCGCCCGGCGGGCCGCGCCGCCCGCGTCCGCCGCGGCGCCCGCGCCGCTACACCGGCCCGCCCGCCTACCCGGCGGTGCCGCGCTGGGGCTTCCCGATGCTGGCGTGGCGGTGGCCGCTCGCGCTGCCCGCGCAGCAGCACGTCGGTGCCGAGGTGCGGGCGACCGCGGCGGCCCGCACCGCGCTGCTGTCGCTGTGGGCCACCGCGGGCGTCGCCGGGCTGGCGACCGCGGCCGAGGTCTGGCGCTACGTCCTGCTCGTGCTGAGCCGGGACGGGGCGCTGGCCCGCGCGCCGCTGGCCATCTCCGACGCGCTGGTGGTCACCACCGGCTCCCTGCTGTGGGTGCTGGGCGTGCTCAGCGGCGTGCTGGTGGTGCTGTGGGGCCTGCGCGCCCGGGCCGCGGCGGCCGAGCGCATCGGGGTGCGCAACGCCCGCCCCGACTGGCAGGTGGTCGTCGGCGTGCTGGTCCCGGGCCTGAACCTGTTCGTGCCCGGCTCGGCGGTGGCCGAGCTGGAGCACGCGCTGCTGGTCGCCGAGGGCGCCCGGGAACGCGGCGCGCGGCCGTTCCCGACGCTGCGCGTCCGGTTCTGGTGGGCGACGTGGGCGGCCACGCTGCTGGTCGGGTGGCTCACGCTGCTCTGGGGGTTCCGCGGCACCGTCCAGGCGCTCGCCGACGGGGTCGTGCTGCACGCGGTGAACGACGCGCTCGTCACGCTGCTCGCGGTGCTCACCGTCCAGCTGGTCACGTACGTGATGCGCCTGCTGGTCGACCCGGACCCCACCGAGCTGCGCTTCCTGCAGGTCCGCGCGGTCCGCGCGACCCCGCCCCCGCCGCGGGCCGAGCGCCCGTCCACCGCCCCGCGCTGATCCCTCCGCACACCTCACCCGGACCGGTGGCGCGCGGTGCGTCACAGACGCCGGATGTGGATCGGGGTCGTCTGTCAGCATCAGACCCGTGCGTCAGCCGATCCCCGACGTGGTCGCGCACCGAGGAGCCTCGGCACACCGCGCCGAGCACACCCGCGGTGCCTACGAACTGGCCCTCGAACAGGGCTCCGACGCGCTCGAGTGCGACGTCCGGGTCAGCCGTGACGGCCACCTGGTGTGCGTGCACGACCGCCGCATCGACCGGACCTCCAACGCCCGGGGCGTGGTCAGCGAGCTGACCGTCGACGGGATGGCCGGCGTGGACTTCGGCAGCTGGCACCGCGAGCTGCCCGGCTCCGCCGACGAGCTGGTCGACTGGACCGGCCCCGCCCCGGAGCACGGCGTGCTCACCCTCGACGAGCTCCTCGGCATGGTCGGCGACCACCCGCGGCCGGTGCGGCTGTTCGTCGAGACCAAGCACCCGGTGCGCTACGGCGGGCTGGTCGAGCGCGAACTCGTCGCGCTGCTGGCCCGCCACGGCCTGGACGCGCCGGCCGACCCGGAGCGGTCGACGGTGCTGATGATGTCGTTCTCGCAGGCGGCCGTCCGCCGGTTCCGCGCGGCGGCCCCGCTGGTGCCGACGGTGCTGCTGTTCGACCGGTTCCGCGGCTCCTGGCGCAACGGGGTGCTGCCGCCGTGGGCCGACATCGCCGGGCCGGGGATCCGGCTGCTCCGCGAGGACCCGGGCTTCGTCGCCCGCGCCGCCGCGCTCGGCCGCGACACCTACTGCTGGACGGTCGACGACCCGGCCGACGTGGAGCTCTGCGAGCGCGCCGGAGTGCGGTACCTGGCCACCAACTCACCCGCCTCGACCCGCTCCCACCTGGCTGATCCCGACCTCCCGCGGTTCGGTAGCGTCACCACGAAGTGACCGCGAGCGAGGGGATCTGCCGTGTCGAAGCGAACCGCGACGAAGCCTGAGGCGGACACCGGGATCAAGCCGCGCCAGCCCTGCCCGTGCGGTTCGGGCAAGCGCTACAAGGCCTGCCACGGTGCCGCCGGTGGCGCCGCTGACGTGATCGTGACCAGGCCCTTCGAGGGGCTGGCCGCCGAGTGCGAGCTCATCGCGCTGCGCGAGTTCGTGCCGTCGGCCACGGCCACGCTGCCGCTGCGCGGCGACGGCGAGATCACCCTGGCCACGGTGCTGCCGATGGCCGCGGCGGCGTTGCGGCGCAACGACGACCGCAGGTTCGTCGGCCTGCAGGTGCAGACCCACTCCGGGGACATCAGCCGGGACCTGGCCCGCGCGGTGGAGTGGGTGCAGGACGCCGAGCTGGGCGCCTCGCTGCCGGTCGTGGGGCCGGAGACGGCCCCGGCGGGCACCGTGCCGACCCGGCTGCAGGACCTGCTGGACCCGGAGGCGGAGCTCGAGGTCGAAGTGCACGACGACTTCTCGTGGTGGCTGCCCGAGGACGTCGAGCCGACCGGCGAGGTCAAGCTGTCGCTGGAGCGGGCGAACGCGGCCATCATGCCCACCGCTCGGCTGACGGCCGATGGGGTGAAATCTGCCTACTGGGTCGACGCCGGCGAGAAGGCGCACCTGCGCTGGGTGCGCCCGGAGCCGGAGGAGCAGCTGATCGCCGCGATGGCCCGCCTGTCCGCCCGCAGTGAGCTCGCGCTCGACGAGGACAGCCGCTACGCCGGGTCCTTCCGCGCCCACGGCCTGCTGGTCCCGGTGTGGGACCTGGACCGGGAGAAGCACCCCCGCGAGTGGGACGAGCCCGCCGCCGCCCTGGGCCGCCGCCTGGAGGAGGCCCTGGCCTCCCTGGAGGACCAGCCGCTCGACGCGGCCGAGCGCCGCGCCCGCGACGGCCTCCGCGGCCGCCAGGTCACCATCCGCTGATCCGGTCCTCGCCCCCGTCCTGCCCGGCGGGGGCGCCGGTCTCCCCGCGCCCCGCATTGCGCCGATCGGGTGACGCCTGAACCGTTCGGGCAACGTCCGGGGCGGATGTGGCGTGTGCTCCACGAGCGAGCCGCGACGTGGACGGGGGTGGACCGGGTGACCGCGCACCTGCCCGCAGCACCGACCGCTCCCGAGGCGGCGATCGGTGCTCGACGGAGGCAGGCGCGCCGGGGGGACATGGCGGCAACGGAAGACGACTTCGCGGAGTTCGTCCGGGTGGCCCTGCCCGGACTCATGCGCTACGGGCACGCGCTCACCGGCAACCCGCACGACGCCGCCGACCTGGTGCAGACGGTGCTGGAGAAGGTCGGCGCGCGCTGGGCCAAGGTCTGCCGGAACTGCGCGGACCCGACCGCCTACGTGCGCAAGGCGATGGCGAACACGCACGTCAGCCGCTGGCGCCGCTCCCGGCGGGAGACGCTGCTCGCCGACTTCCCGGACGTCCCGGCGCACGCGCAGCCGGACCGGCTGGAGAACGAGCCGCTCTGGCAGGCGCTGCGCAGCCTGCCGCCGCGGCAGCGCGCGGTCATCGTGCTGCGCTACTACGAGGGCCTGTCCGAGGCGGAGATCGCCGAGAGCCTCGGCGTGAGCTGCGGGACGGTCAAGAGCCAGGCGAGCAAGGCGATGGCCTCGCTGCGCAAGCGGCTCTCCGGCGCTGGTGGGAGGGGGTGACGTCGGATGGACCTCGAGGACGAGCTGCAGCGCCTCCTGCGGGACGACCGCTTGGACGTCCCGGTGCGCACCGGGGCGGAGTGGTCGGTGGTCGCCGGCGCCCGCCGACGTCGGCAGCGCACCACCGTGCTGGCCGCCTCCGGCAGCGCCCTCGCGGCGCTGGTGTTGGTGGGGGGCGGCGCGGTGCTGGCCACCCGCCCGGTCGAGCAGCCGGTGCCCCCGGCGGTCCCGCCGGTGGTGCACCCGACCTCGGACCCCGGCGGCCCGACCAGCCACGAGACGCCGCGCCACCAGCCGCCTCCGGAGCACCCACCGGCGCAGCCACCCGTCCTCACGCGCCACCCGCGACCGCCGGTGAGCACCACGGAACCCCCGGAGGTCCTCTGGACGACGACCTCCGCGCCGGGGTCGACGACGTCGTCGCCGACCCGGACCAGCGAGCCGGCCCCGACGTCCTCGGGACCCGCGACCAGCGAACCCCCCGGCGGTTGATCAGCTGGTCCGCGCGCGCGTCAGAGCGCTCCGCCGGCCACCGGCGGGGCCGTGGGGTCCGAGCCGTCGTCGCCGACGGTCTCGCGGGCCAGGAAGTCCTCGACGTGGAACAGGTTGCCCTTGGCGCGGTCGACCACGTTGAGCAGGGTCGACATCTGGGAGACCTCCTCGACCTGCTCCTTGAGGAACCACTGCATGAACTGCTCGCCGAGGTAGTTGCCCTCCTCGCGGGCGGTCCGGGCCAGGGTCTCGATCTCGCGGGTGACCTCGCGCTCCTGCTCCAGGGCCAGGGCGACGAGCTCCCGGGTCTCGGTGAAGTCGTTGCGGACCTGCTCGACGCCCGGCACGTACGGCTTGACGCCGTTGTCCATCAGGTACTGGATGATCATCATCGCGTGGTTGCGCTCCTCGAGCGCCTGCCGGTAGAAGTGCTTGGCCAGCTGCGGCAGGTCGTTGTCGTCGAACCACACGGCGACGGCGGTGTACTGCTGCGAGGCGGTGAATTCGTTCCGCACCTGTTCCTGGAGCAGGTGTTCGAACTGGGTTTCCTTGTGCTGGATCTTCGCGGTGGCGGTCATGGCACCACCATACTCTGGAATCAATCAAGTTTCATTCCAGGGAACCCTAACAAGAATTCGGTGAGCCTCACATCAGCACGATTTTCCGAGGCAAGCCTCAGCTGAATGAGGTGAGGCGAACCTGGTTGGATCTGCCCTGGTAGCGGGCTCGTCGGCGGGTGATCGCGGAAGATTTCGGGATTCGGGTGATCGTTCCACGGGGCGGGGTGCCGCTCGGTGGGCGAATTGCGCGAGCGGCACCCTCGACCCCGCCGTCGTCAGGGGAGTTCGGGAAGTGGGTCCCGGGTGATGGGGCAGGACATGCAGCGCGGGCCGCCGCGCCCGGAACCGAGTTCCGAACCGGAAATGCGCAGCACTTCGATGCCCGCTTCTTCCAACCGCTCGTTGGTCTCCACGTTGCGCTCGTAGGCGACCACCACGCCCGGAGCGAGCGCGAGGGTGTTGTTCCCGTCCTCCCACTGCTCGCGCTCGGCCGTCACCGGGTCCAGGCCGGTGTCGATCACGCGCAGGTGGTCGATCTCCATCGCCTCCGCCGCCGCGGTCAGGAAGGGCGTCGGCCCGGACACCTTCAGCTCACCGCCCGCGGGGCGCAGCGTGTAGGCGCACAGCGCGTGCTGGACGGCCGGGTACATCACCACCGCGTCGCGGTCGACCATCGTGCACACCGTGTCCAGGTGCATCGACGCGCGCGTCTGCTCGATCGGCACGGCCAGCACGGTGTGCGCCAGGTCGTCGGCGAAGACCGACCGCGCGAACGCCTCCGCCCCGGCCGGCGTGGTGCGCTCGCCGACGCCGATCGCCACCACACCCGGCGCGAGCACCAGCACGTCACCGCCCTCGACCGGGGCGGAGTGCGCCCCGTACGCGCGGGGGGAGCGCGAGAAGCGCGGGTGGTAGGCGTAGACCAGGTCGGTGAGCGCCGACTCGCGGCGGCGCGCGGGCATCGCCAGGGAGGCGATGGCGACCCGGTCGCGCACCCACACCGACGAGTCGCGGGTGAACAGCAGGTTCGGCAGCGGCTCGATGGCGAAGTCGTGCGGGTGGTGCATGCGGCGGACCAGCGACTGCCCCTCGGCCGCGGGCAGTTCCTCGAAGGTCATGCCCGCGATGAGGACCTCGGCCAGCGCGGCGTCGTCCACACCGGACAGGTGGGAGCGCAGCGTGTCGGCGGTGTCGGCACCCAGCTTGAGCTCGTCGACGCAGGTCAGCACGGCCGCGGCGCGCGCCCGCGAGTCCTGCAGCGCTTCGACGAGCAGCTCGCGCAGCAGCAGCACCTCCACGCCCCGCTCGCGCAGGACCTCGGCGAACGCGTCGTGCTCCTCCTGTGCGCGGTCGACCCACGGGATCGCGTCGAACAGGAGTTGGTCGCTGTTGCGCGGGGTGAGGCGCTTCAGCTCCGTGCCCGGGCGGTGCAGCAGCACCGATCGCAGCGGCCCGACCTCGCTCTGGACGTGTGGTTCGGTCACGCTTCGCAGCGTAGCCAGCACGATGGAAAACAGCTGCCCTCGGCGCCGTTTTCGATGGATCGTTAACCGCGCGGCGCGATGCGTGGTGGATCGTTGCGCGGGGCGTCAGGAACGGCAACCCCGCGCTACGGCAGCCAGCCGACCCGGCCCCGCAGGGCGGCGTAGCCGACGAAGGCGACCACGTCGATGAGCGCGTGGCCGACGACCAGCGGCCACAGCCGGTTGGTGCGCTGCCAGACGCGGCCGTAGACCAGGCCCATCACCACGTTGCCGACGAAGCCCCCGAAGCCCTGGTACAGGTGGTAGCTGCCGCGCAGCACGGCGGAGGCCCACAGCGCCCGGTTCTCCGACCAGCCGAGCTGCCGCAGGCGGGTCAGCAGGTAGGCCACCACCAGGACCTCTTCGGCGAAGGAGTTGCCGAAGGCCGCCAGCGTCAGCACCGGGGCCCGCCACCACGCCTCGTCCAGCGTCGACGGCTGCACGGTGAGGCTCAAGCCCAGCGCGTGCGCGGTCAGGTAGAGGCCCAGGCCGGGGATGCCGATCAGCGCGGCGAGCCCGGCGCCGCCGAGCAGGTCGCGCCAGGGCCGGGAGCGGTCGAGCCCGACCCGCCACAGCGCGATCCCGCCGCGCCACAGCAGGAACACGCCCAGCGCGCCCCAGGCGATGAGCCGGGTGGTGCTCGCCAGCTGCTGGAGCATGTCCAGCAGCCCGAGGCCGGCGCGCGGCACGTTGATCGCGGCGTGCTGGTCGGCCAGCGGTTCCGGGCGCAGCAGCGCGTCCAGCAGGGACAGCAGGCTCTGCACGCCGGACAGCCCGAGGGTCACCGCGAACACCACGACCAGCTCGACGGTGATCGCGCGGCGCTCCTGGCGGTCGGTGACGACGACCGGGTCACCGGGGCGGGCGGGCGTCAGCCAAGCGCGCAAGGTGCTCACGCGGTCGAACCTACCGGGGCGGGTGAGCGCTGCCGGCGGGGCTGGCAAAACCGGGAAAACCGCCGTCGGAACGGTCCGCGGGGCGGGGGCGTCGGACCGGTGACGGTCCGCGGTCCTGCGGAGGTGGGCATGGACGTGTTCGTGTGGGGGTCGGCCGACACCGGACACGCGGTGCGCGTGTTGCAGGCGGTGCGTGGGTTCGAGGCGCTCGACGGGCCGGTGGGCGCGGCCCAGCTGTTCGGCGTGCGCGACGGCGTCCTGGTGGAGCTGCGGCACAGCGACCCGGGCGGCCTGCTGGTGCGGTTCCTCGACGCCACCCGGCCCGGGCGGGCGGCCGTGGTGGCGCGCTCGTTCCTGTGGATGATCACCCGGCGCGGCGGGGTCGAGGAGGCGCTGCTGGTGGGGCCCGGCGCGACCTCGCTGCGGTTCCGCGGCGGGCGGATCCAGCACCTCGCCCCGCTGGACCCCGTCCCGGACGACTGATCAGCCGGAGCGCTGCTGGGCGAGGAAGGGGCAGCCGACCAGGCGGCGCAGCTCCTTGCCGAGGTGCTCGGTGGTCGTCACCGGCTGGGAGAAGGCCAGGCGGACGTCGTGGTCGCCGTCGGCGGACTCCACGCGCAGCCGCAGGCCGTGCTTGTCCAGGCCGAGCGGGCGGACGTGGCCGCCGCGCAGCTGCTCCGGCAGGTGCCGGCTGAGCAGCCCGACGACGTCCCGGTGGGACAGCTCCAGGTGGCGCAGCCACGAGTCCTCGTGCAGGCAGAACGGGTCGGGGTCGGCGGCCTGGAACTCCGCCGGGTCCACCGAGTCGGTGCTTTCCGCGTCGGCCAGCACCAGCGACGCCGTCTCCAGCTTGAGCACGGTCGCGCCGTGCCCGGCGTCCAGCAGCCGCGGGTCCGGGCGCTCCTCGGCGACCCGGAGCACCTCGGCGCGGGCGTCGTCGCCGTGCAGCAGGCGGACCCACCCGGTCAGCCACAGCAGTCCCCGCACCGGTTCGCGGAGCCGGACGGGCGTCGGGTCGGCGATCTCGAGGACCGCGGCCAGCTCGCCGCGCGGGGCCTGCCAGGCGGTGGCGACCAGCGGGTGGTCGTCGGCGAGGAGCACGGTGGCGGAGCCGTCCGGGTGCACGTGGTGCAGCAGCGGGGCGACGCGCACCGAGATCTCGCTGGACGGCAGCAGCGCCGCCTTCCCGCCGCGCTTGGTGATGCTCCTGGCTCGCTCTGCCGGGGTCGGCGTGGCCGGCTTCCGGGTCCTCGTCTCGCTCACCGCTCACCTCCAACTTAGGCAAGCCTAACCTACTGCGCGGGCGGTGCGGAAGTCACCGATCGAGGACGACCCGCCTGAACCCGCCGACATGTTCTTCCTACCAGCTGGAACGCTGGGACGGGAGTCGACGGCGCGCGGGCGGGGCAGGGGGTGCCGGCCGTCGGCGGCGCCGGGGTGGATGATGAGGTCTGAACCAGGCGGAGGGAGGAGCCCATGGCCCGCCAGACGTCCGTTCATCGGGCACTTTTGTTCACTGGCTGATACGGCATTAGCGTGTCAGCCGTGTCAAGCGCTGTTGAGCTTCGCGCGCCCGGTCCGCGCGGCATCCCGCCCTTGTTCGCCCGTCTGGTCGACGACGCCTCGCTGTTCCCGCCGGGAGCACCGGCCGTCCCGGAGGTGGTCGCCGAGCACCTCGACGCGCGCAACGGTGCCTACACCGGGCTGCTCGGGCCCATGCTCTGCCAGGCCTCGCGACTGGCGGAGCTGATCACCGAGCTGGCCAAGGCCAAGCCGAGCGCCCCCGTGCCGCTCTCGCTGGTGTGCGACACCGGGCTCGGCGGTGTGCCCAAGGCGCTGTCGATCATCGAGGGCCGCCAGGAGCTGCTGGCGCTGCGCATGGTGGAGATGCCCGCGCCGTCCGACGTCGACGACATCTGGCTGGAGCGCGTGTCGGAGTTCGTGCCCGAGGACATCATCCGCGTCGTCGAGCCGCGGCGCGGCGGGGAGGGCTGGCTGGACGGCATCCGCCGGGTCGCCGAGCACGGGTGCTGGCCGAAGCTGCGCTGCGGCGGCCAGACCGCCGAATCGGTGCCGTCGGTCGACGTGGTCACCGACTTCCTCGCCGTCGCCGCCACCCTCGACGTGCCGTTCAAGGCCACCACCGGCCTGCACCGCGCGGTGCGCGGCACCGACCCGGAGACCGGGTTCACCCACCACGGCTTCCTCAACCTCCTGGTGGCCACCGCGCGCTCGCTGTCCGGCAAGGACGTCCGCGAGGCACTGGCCTGCACCGACGGGGCCGCGCTGGCCGAGGAGGCCCGCTCGCTGTCCGACGACGCGGCGAACGCGGTGCGCGACGTCTTCGCCTCCTACGGGGCGCGCTCGTTGAAGGACCCGATCGCCGAGCTCGAAGGACTGGGATTGCTTTGACCTGGATCGAGGATCCGGAGTTCGCCCCGGACCGGCCGTTCGGCCCGCAGACGCTGCCCTACGGGGTGCTGGTGACCGGCAACGGTCCCGTCGTCGCGGTGCGCGTCGGCCGGCACGCGCTGCCGCTGCGCGGCATCGCGGGGGAGCTCGGACCCCGGCTCGCCGAGCTGGTCTCCGGCGATTCCCTCGACCCGCTGCTGGCGGCCGGCCGCGAGCGGTGGCAGGAGCTGCGCGAGCGGCTCACCGAGGTCGTCACGGCCGACCGCGCGCCGTCCGGCGCCAACCTGGTGCGCACCGACTGGCACACCCTGGTGCTGCCGTTCACCGTCGCCGACTACGTCGACTTCTTCTCCTCGCGGCACCACGTGGAGAACGTCAGCCGCATCTCCCGGCGCACCGTCCCGCCGGTGCCGGAGAACTGGACGCACATGCCGGTCGGCTACCACGGCCGCTCCGGCACGGTCTACGTCTCGGGCACCGACGTGCACCGCCCGAGCGGGCAGCGCAAGGCGGCCGGCGACCTGCACCCGGCGTTCGGGCCGACCCGGCGGCTGGACTTCGAGGTCGAGGTCGGGTTCGTCTGCGGCGGCGAACCGGCCTCCCGGGTGGCCACGGACGACTTCGCCGAGCACGTGTTCGGCGTCGCGCTGGTCAACGACTGGTCGGCGCGGGACATCCAGGTGTGGGAGTCCGAGCCGCTCGGCCCGTTCCTCGGCAAGTCCTTCGCCACCTCGGTCGCCGGGTGGATCACCCCGCTGGCGGCGTTCGAGGAGGCGCGGATCCCGCTGCCGGAGCCGACGCACGTGCTGCACCACTACCTCGTGGAGTCCGAGCCGTGGGGGCTCGACCTGCGGCTGGAGGTGCAGTGCAACGAGACCGTGCTGGCCCGCCCGCGCTTCGAGCACATGTCCTGGTCGCCGGCGCAGCAGCTGGCGCACCTCACCGTGAACGGCGCGCCGGTGCGCCCGGGCGACCTGTTCGCCTCCGGCACCGTGTCCGGCCCGGAGCGCGACCAGCGCGGGTGCCTGCTGGAGCTGACCTGGGGTGGTGCCGAGCCGATCACCCTGCAGGACGGCGAGCAGCGCACCTTCCTCCAGGACGGGGACCGGGTGACACTGCGGGGGACCGCGCCCGGACCCGGCGGGACCGTGGTCGGGCTCGGCGAGGTGACCGGCACGGTGCTGGCCGCCGCTCGGAGGTGACGAGATGGCACGACCGACCACGCCGGAGACGGTCCGGCCCCCGATCGGCGTGACCCGCGACCCGCAGGCGAACCCGAAGGAGAGCTCGCTGACGCTGGAGCGGGGCCTGAGCCTGCTGCAGGCGGTGGCGGAGTCGGAGAGCGAAGCACCGACCATCAGCGACCTGGCGGCGACCGTCGGCGTCAGCCGCGCGGCCGTGTACCGGCTGCTCGGGCCGCTGCAGGCGCGCGGCCTGGTGCGCCGGGAGGGCTCGCGGGTGCGGCTGGGCCTCGGCGTGCTGTGGCTGGCCGGGCGGGTGCTGCCGCAGCTGCGGGTGGCGTCGCTGCCCGCGCTGCGGTCGCTGGCCGAGCAGGTCGGCGCGACGGTGCACCTGACGGTCGCCGACGGCAGCGAGGCGCAGGCCGTGGCCGTGGTGGAGCCGTCCTGGACCAGCTACCACGTGTCCTACCGGGTGGGCAGCCGCCACCCGGTGCACCGGGGCGCGGCCGGGCGGGCGGTGGACCTCCCGCCGGGCGGCCCGCGGTGGGTCGCCAGCAACGGCGACCTCCACCCGGGCGCGTACGCGGTGGCCGCGCCGGTGCGCGGCGTGCCCGGCCTGCGCGCCAGCGTCGGCGTGGTCGCGCTGCAGCCGCTGGCCCAGGAGGAGGTCGGCCCGCTGGTGCTGGAGACCGCCGAGTCGGTCGCCGAAGCGCTCCGCTGAGCTCGCCCTCCCAGGCGTGCGATCTCGGTGTCCCGGGGGTACTCCGGGCGCGCCGCGACCCGCGGCGGAGTCTCCACGTGCTGGGAGGTCCACTGATGACACGGCAGATGACCACTGAGATGCAGCAGTGCATCGAGATGTGCCACGAGTGCCACGACATGTGCGAGCGGATGCTGTCGCACTGCATGGAGACGCGCAGTGAGGAAGCCATGCAGATGAGCATGGTGCTGATCTCGTGCGCGGACATGTGTCGGATGTGCGCGGACATGATGATGCGCTGTTCGAGCATGGCGAAGGCCAGCTCGGACATGGAGCAGATGTGCGTGCGGACGTGCAGCCTGTGCGCCGACATGTGCGACATGACCGCCGAGATGTGCCGGCGGATGGAGTCCCGCGAGATGGCGGAGCTGGCCGACGCCATGTCGCGGTGCGCGGCGATGTGCCGCCAGATGACGCCGCAGACGATGCACTCCGCGTGACGGTCCCCCCCCGGGCCGCGTCCGCCGCGGTGGGCGCGGCCCGGCCGCGGCGGGGTCAGGTCGGGAGGTGGTCCTGGCGGGCTCAGCCGCAGCGCCGGGGCGCCTGGCCGCCGGGCCCGGTGATGACGACGACGTCGCTGCGCCGCAGCCGCCGGGCGGTGCACCGGTGACCGCCGGGCAGGACGCGCAGCGTGCGCTGCGGTGGGGGCGTGGCGCGCCGCGGTCGGGCGAGCACGGCGACCACCGCGGCGAGCGCGCCGAGCGCGCCGAGGACGGCGAGCACCGGTGTCCGCATGGCAGCTCCTCTCCGTGGACCTGCCGTGGACGACGCACCGCAGGTGTTCGGCGGATTTCGGTCGGACATCTTCCCTACCCCCCGATCGGGCTGATAGAAAGCACCTGAAGCGGTGAGACCCGCTTCGCAGCGTTGACGGGACCAACGTCCTGTCCGCTACGGACCCTCGTCCGGGTGAGGATGGGGCCCTCGCCTCTGCGATCAGCCAGCGTCCGGTCGGCACAGTGGGTGCCATGGACCTGCTCGACATCGCCCGCTGGCAGTTCGGGATCACGACCGTCTACCACTTCCTGATGGTGCCGTTGACCATCGGGCTCGCGGTGCTGGTCGCGGGGATGCAGACGGCCTGGTACCGCACCGGGAAGCTCCGCTACCTGAAGATGACCAAGTTCTGGGGCAAGTTGCTGCTCATCAACTTCGCCATGGGCGTGGTCACCGGGATCGTGCAGGAGTTCCAGTTCGGCATGGCCTGGAGCGCCTACTCGCGCTTCGTCGGGGACGTCTTCGGCGCGCCGCTGGCGATGGAGGGGCTGCTCGCGTTCTTCGTCGAGTCGACCTTCCTCGGTCTGTGGATCTTCGGCTGGGACCGGTTGTCCAAGGGCGTGCACCTGGCCTGCGTGTGGGCGTTCTCGCTGGCCTCCGTGCTGTCCGCGTACTTCATCCTGGCCGCCAACTCCTGGATGCAGCACCCGGTCGGCGTGGAGGTGGTCGACGGCCGGCCGCGGCTGAGCTCGATCTGGGCGGTGCTGACCAACAACACCGTGCTCGCCGCGTTCCCGCACACCATCTTCGGGTGCTTCGCGGTCGCCGGGTCGTTCCTCATCGGCATCGCCGCCTGGCAGATCGCCCGCCACCACCGCCGGAGCGGCGCGGACGACGAGGACCGCCGGGCCTGGCACGGCTCGATGCGGCTCGGCGCCTGGGTCGCGGTGGTCGCCTTCGCCGGGCTGGCGATCTCCGGCGACGTGCAGGGCAAGCTCATGTTCGAGCAGCAGCCGATGAAGATGGCCTCCGCCGAGGCGCTGTGCCACAGCGAGGCCCCGGCCAGCTTCTCGGTCTTCGCGATCGGCGACGTGGCCCGCTCGAACTGCGAGGACGTCAAGAGCTTCACCGTGCCCTACGTCCTGTCCTACCTGGCCAACGGCGACTTCCACAGCGAGGTCGAGGGCGTGCACGCGCTCGTCCCGCAGTACCAGGAGGCGTACGGCACGCACTACCCGGACGACCCGCGCTTGGGCCGGCTCGCCGGGCAGCCCATCGACTACGTGCCGAACCTGCCGGTCACCTACTGGGGCTTCCGGTTCATGATCGGCTTCGGTGCGCTGGCCGCGCTCGGCGCGGTGGCGGTGCTGTGGCTGACCCGCCGGCAGCGGTTCCCGGAGGGCCGCTGGTGGGCGCCGCTGGCCGTGCTGGCCATCGGCCTGCCGTTCGCCGGCAACATCGCCGGCTGGGTGTTCACCGAGATGGGCCGCCAGCCGTTCGTCGTGGTGCCCAACCCCGACCCGTCCGGCATCGACGGCGTGTGGATGTTCACCGCGCAGGCGGTGTCCGCCGGGGCCACCCCGGGCGAGCTGCTGACCTCGGTGATCACGCTGACCGCGCTGTACGGGGTGCTGGCGGTCGTGGAGGTCTTCCTGATGGTGCGCTACGTGCGCGGCGGGTTCGAGGCCGTGATGCCACCGGAGCAGCCCGAGGACTCCGAGTCCGGCGGAGCCCTGTCCTTCGCGTACTGAGCCGCCGACCCGTGAGAGAGGACGTGCGATGGATCTCCCCACCACCTGGTTCTGCCTGATCGCCCTGCTGTGGCTGGGCTACCTGTTCCTGGAGGGCTTCGACTTCGGCGTCGGCATGCTGCTGCCGGTGCTGGGCCGCCGGGACGTCGAGCGGCGGGTGCTGATCAACACGATCGGCCCGGTGTGGGACGGCAACGAGGTCTGGTTGATCGTCGCGGGCGGGGCCATGTTCGCGTCCTTCCCCGGCTGGTACGCCTCGCTGTTCAGCACCGCCTACCTGCCGCTGCTGGTGCTGCTGCTCGCGCTGATCGGGCGCGGGGTCGCGTTCGAGTACCGGGGCAAGGTGGACAGCGACCGGTGGCGGCGCGGCTGGGACCGGGTCATCGTGACGGCCTCCTGGATCTCGCCGCTGGTGGTGGGCCTGGTGCTGTCGGCCACCGTGTTCGGGCTGCCGCTGGACGAGCGCGGGGACCGGGTCGGCGGCTGGTGGACGATCTTCAGCGTGCCGACCGTCGTCGGCGCCCTCGCGGTGTGCGGGTTCGCGCTGCTGCACGGCGCGGTGTTCCTGGCGCTGAAGACCGAGGGCGAGGTCCGGGAGCGGGCGCGGCGGTTCGCGCTGCGGATGGGCGTGCCGCTGCTGCTGCCGCTGGTCGCGCTGCTGCTCATCGCCCAGTTCACCGAGGGGTCGGAGTGGACCTGGGTACCGCTGGCGATCGCGCTGGTGGCGGCGCTGGCCGGGCTCGCGCGGCTGCACCGGTGGCGCGAGGGCCAGGCCTTCGCGCTGCAGGGCGTGGCGCTGGCCGGCGCGGTGGTCACGCTCTTCGGCGCGCTGTGGCCGAACGTCATCCCGTCCACCCTGGACCCGGCGTGGTCGCTGACCGTCGCGGACACCGCGTCCAGCCCGTACACGCTGACCGTGATCACCTGGGTCGCGGCCTTCGGCACGCCGGCGGTGCTGGTCTACCAGGGCTGGACGTACTGGGTGTTCCGCAAGCGCATCGGCACCCACCACATCCCCCAGGTGCACGCCCCCTCGTGACCCGACGGGTGCGGTGTGCCGCGATCCCGGTGGAGACCGAGCGTCCGACCTCCACCGGGATCCCTGGCCACCGCGGGTGACGGGTGCCGGACACACCGGCGTGTGTCGGGGACCGCCGGACCGCCGAGCGCCCCGACACCGTGGGGCGGGAGTCGCGAGACGTGAGGAGCGAGTGATGGGTCCGCTCGGTGCGCTGCCGAGGTTGTCGGCGTCGGCGCGGCGCGCCCTCGCCGTCGCCGCGCTGCTCTCGGTCGGCAGCGCGGTCGCGCTCGTCGTGCAGGCCTGGGCGCTGGCGAGCGCGCTCGCCGCGGTGGTGACGCGCGGCGCCGACCCCGACGCGATCGGCCACGACCTCGTCGTGCTGGCCGGTGCCGTGGTGGCGCGGGCCGCGCTCGGGTGGGCCACGGAGTGGGTCTCGGCGCGCGCCGCGGCGGGCGCGAAGGAGGAGCTGCGCGGCCTGCTGCTGGACTTCGCGCTGCGGCGCGGCCCGGAGTGGGTCCAGCGGCGCGGGCCCGCGGAGCTGACCGCGCTGGCCACCAAGGGCCTCGACGCGCTCGACGCGTACTTCACCAAGTACCTGCCCGCGCTGGTGACCGCCGCCGTGGTCCCGCCGCTGGTGGGGGCCTGGATCCTGTGGTCCGACTGGGTGTCCGCGCTGGTCATCGTGATCACCGTGCCGCTGGTCCCGCTGTTCGCCTGGCTGGTCGGCAAGTACACCGAGCAGCGCACCTCGCGGGCGGCCGACGCGGTGCAGCGGCTGTCCGGGCAGCTGCTGGAGCTGGTCCGGGCGCTGCCGGTGCTCACCGCGTTCGGCCGGGCCCGGGCCCAGGGCGAGGTGGTCGGCCGGGTCAGCGACACGCACCGCCGCACCACGATCGCCACGCTGCGGATCGCGTTCCTGTCCGCGCTGGTGCTGGAGCTGCTCTCGTCGCTGTCGGTGGCGATGGTGGCGGTGGGCATCGGGTTGCGCCTGGCCTCCGGCGACCTCGACCTGGCCACCGGCCTGCTGGTGCTCGTCCTCGCCCCGGAGTGCTACCTGCCGCTGCGCGCCGCGGGCGCCGCGCACCACGCCAGCGAGGACGGGGTGGAAGCCGTCCGCCGGGTCGACGAGGTCGTGCGCGAGGCCGACGACCCGCCCGGTCGTCGGCACCTGCCGGGCGACGGCTGGCGCCCGCGGGAGCTGCGGGTCGAGGGGCTCCGGGTGCGGCGGCGGGACGGGTTCGCGCCGGACGGCCTCAGCTTCACCGCGCGGGCCGGCGAGGTGGTGCGGCTGGAGGGCTTCGACGGCATCGGGCCCAGCGGCAGCGGGAAGTCGACCACCATGGCCGTGCTGCTCGGCTTCGCCGAACCGGACAGCGGCACGATCACCTGCGACGGCGTGGACCTCGCCGACCTCGCACCGGGGGAGTGGCGCCGCCGCGTCGCCTGGGTGCCGCAGCGGCCGACGTTCTCCGGTGGCACGGTCGCCGACGAGCTCGCCGTCGCCACCGCCGACCAGCCGGACCTGTCCGCGCACGTCGACGAGGTGCTCGCCGCCGCGGCCGCGGCCCACCTGCGGGACCGCCGCACCGACGAGCTGTCCACCGGGGAGCGCCAGCGCGTCGCGGTGGCGCGCGCCCTGCTCCGGCTGCGCGGCGACGCGCGCGTCCTGCTGCTCGACGAGCCCACCGCGCACCTCGACACCGCCACGGCGCAGCAGGTGAGCGCGGCGGTGGCCCGCGCCGCCGAGGACGGCGCGATCGTCGTGCTCGCCAGCCACCGCCCGGACACCGCGGCAGAGCGCTCCGAACCGGTGCGCGCGGCCGCCCCCGCCGCCGCGCCCGAGCTGCCCGCGGCCCGCGGCCGGCTGCGCGAGCTGCTGTCGGCGCGCCTGCTCGCCGGCACCGGGATCGGGGCGCTGTCACTGCTCTCCGGCCTCGCGCTGACCGCGACCTCGGCGTGGCTGATCGCCCGCGCCTCGCAGCAGCCGCCGATCCTGTCGCTGTCGGTGGCGGTGGTCGGGGTGCGCACCTTCGCGCTGTCGCGCGCGGTGCTGCGCTACGTGGAGCGGCTGGTCACCCACGACGCCGCGTTCCGCCTGTCCGGCAGCCTGCGGCGGCGGGCCTGGGACGCCCTGGTGCGGCTCGGTCCGGTGCGGGCGGCCGCCCTCCGGCGCGGTGAGGGGGCCGCGCGGCTCGTCGACGACGTCGACACCGTCCGCGACCTGGTGCCGCGGGTGGTCTTCCCGCCGGTGGTGGCCGTGGTCGTGATGGCCGCGGCGGTGGTGGTGCAGGCCCTGGTGCTGCCGGAGGCCGGTGCGCTGCTCGCCGCGGTGCTGCTCGCCGCGAGCGTGGCGAGCCCGCTGGTCGCCGTCGCGGCGGAGCGCCGTGCCACGACCGCGGTGGCCGAGGGGCGGCGGCGGATCGCCGCCCGCGTGCTGGCGCTCCTCGACGGCGCGGCGGAACTGCTCGCCTTCGGCGCACACACCCGGCAGCGCGCCGAGCTGGCCGCGGAGGACGCCCGGCTGGCCGCGCGAGCGCGGCGCGCCGCCTTCGGCGCGGGCGCGGCGACCGCGGTGATCACCCTGCTCACCGGGGTCGCGGTGCTCGGTGGCGCGTGGCTGGGCGCGGCAGCGGTCGCCGAGGGCCGGCTCGCGCCCGAGCTGGCCCCGCTGCTCGGGCTCGTCCCGCTCGCGGTGGCCGAAGCCGTCGCCCTGCTGCCCCCGGCCGCGCAGCAGTGGCGGGCGCTGCGCGCGGCGCAGGACCGCCTGGCGCCGCTGCTCGCCGCCGCCCCCGCTCCGGAGACGGACGGGCGCACGCCGGCGGAGGGGATCGAGCTGTCCGGGGTCGACGTGCGCTGGCCGGGCGCGGCGGAACCGGTGCTGCGCGGCGCGGACCTGTCCGTGCCGGCCGGGACGCACGTGGCGGTCGTCGGCCCGTCCGGCGGCGGCAAGTCGACGCTGCTGGCGCTGCTGCTGGGGTTCCTGCACCCGGAACGCGGCGAGGCCGGCGCGCCGCAGCGGATCGCGTGGTGCCCCCAGGAGCCGCAGCTGGTGTCGACGACGGTGCGGGAGAACCTGCGGCTGGCCGAACCGGGCGCGAGCGACGACGAGCTCGCCGCCGCGCTCCGGGTGGCCGGGCTGCCGGAGTGGGGCGACCGCCTGGACACCGTCGTCGGTGGCAGCGGCACCGCGCTGTCCGGCGGCGAGGCGCAGCGCCTGGCGCTGGCCCGCGCGCTGCTGCTCCCGGACGCGGAGCTGGTGCTGCTCGACGAACCGACCGCCCACCTGGACGTCCCGACCGCCGAGGCGCTGCTGGACCGCCTGGAGCACGCGCTGCGGGACCGCACCCTGGTGCACGTGACGCACCGCTGGTCGGAGGCCGAGCGCGCCGACGTCGTGCTCCGCGTGGACGGCGGTGAGCTCACCGTGGTCCGGGCACGGGACGACGACAGCCGACCGGTCGCCGGTGCTGCTCCGTCCGGGGGAACCCCGGCGCGCGCCGGGCAGTCGCGGCGCGGTAGGAACGTGGTTCGTGATCGGTGAGCCGGCCCCGGGCTGTGGCGCCTGTGACCTGCGTCGGCAGGAGGCGGCAGCCGCGGAAGGAGCGCTATAGCCTCGTGCATGTCATGGATTCCTCCCTCGCCCGGCGCATGCTGGCGGCATCGACCGAGATCACGCGCTCGGCGCTGTCCGCGGAAGACCCCGACGCGGTGCTCCCGCTGGTGGTCCGCCGCGCCGCCGAACTCGCCGAGGCCGACCTCGGAGTGGTCACCGTCCGCGCCGACGACGGTCGCCTGACCGTGGAGGCCGCCTACGGCGCGCCCTCGGCGACCGGCCCGCTCGCCGACCCGGTCGGCACCGTGCTGTCCTCGCGGTCGGCCGCGGCGCGCGTGGCCCGCAGCGGGGTCCCGGTCGTCGTGGACGACCTCATCGACGACCCGCTCACCGCCCCGTACGTGCCCGCGGCGCTGCGGGTCTACGGGCCGTTCGCGGTCGCCCCGTTCGGCACCCGCGAGCGCCGGCTGGGCGCGCTGGCGGTGTACCGCAGGCGCGGGGCCAGCACCTTCACCCGCGTCGCGGTCGACGTGCTCACCTCGTTCGCGGCGCAGGCCGGGCTGGCGCTGGTGCTCGCCGAGGGATCGACCGCGCGGCAGCGGATCGCCGTGTACCAGGAGCGCGAACGCATCGCCCGCGACCTGCACGACGTGATCGTGCAGCGGCTCTACGCCACGGGCGTGCAGCTGGAGGTGCTGGAGCGGCGGCTGTCCGGCCGGCTCGCGCCGTCCGACGCGGCCCGGCTGGCGGAGACCATGGAGCAGATCGACCAGACGATCGCGGAGGTCCGCGCCACGGCCCGCACGCTGCGCTCCGCCGACCCGCAGACCCCGGCGCACGCGCCCGCGCTGGACGACTCGATGCGCTCCGAGGTGCAGATCGCCGGGGAGCTGCTGGGCCGGCCGCCGCGGCTGGAGATCGAGGGCGACCTGGCGGACGTCCCGGTGCAGGTCGCCGACCACGCCCGCGCCGCGCTGCGCGAAGCGCTGTCCAACGTGGTCCGGCACTCCGGCGCGAAGACGGTGCTGGTGCGGGTGCGGCGCTCGGACGCCGGGCTGCTGCTGCAGGTCGTCGACGACGGCTGCGGCATCCCCCGCGACGTGAGCAAGCGGGGCCTGCGCAACCTCGAGGAGCGCGCGGTCGCCGCCGGCGGTCGCTGCGTCATCTCCTCGTCCCCGGACAGCGGCACCACCGTCACCTGGGAAGTCCCCCTCACCGGCACCACCTGAGCCGCCGGCGGGATCGCGAGTCCCGCCTGGGACCGCCACCGAGGCCCGCGCCCTCGCCGGGGACGCGTCGTGGGCTCAGAGCTGGCCCTGGCGGCGGGCGACCCAGGCGGCGGCCTGGGTGCGCCGCTCCATGCCGAGCTTGGCCAGCACCGAGGTGACGTAGTTCTTCACCGTCTTCTCCGCCAGGAACAGCTGCTCGGCGATCTGCCGGTTGGTCAGGCCCTCCCCGATCAGCTCCAGCACCCGGCGCTCCCGCTCGGTGAGCGCGGCGAGCTCGTCCGGCTCCGGTTCGCTGGACTGCCGCAGCCGGGCCAGCACCCGACTGGTGGTGACCGGGTCCAGCAGCGAGCGGCCCGCCGCCACCTCGCGGACCGCGTTGACCAGGTCCTGGCCGCGGACCTGCTTGAGCAGGTAGCCGGACGCCCCGGCGTTGATCGCCCCCACCAGCGCGCTCTCGTCGTCGAACGCGGTCAGCACCAGGCAGTGGGGCGGGTTCGGCAGCTCCCGCAGCTTCCGGCACAGCTCCAGGCCGTCGCCGTCGGGCAGGCGCATGTCGATGACGGCGACGTCGGGCTGGGTCGCCTGCGCGCGCACCAGGGCCTCGCCGACACCACCGGCCTCGGCGACGATCGACACGTCGTCCTCGGTGTCCAGCAGGTCGCGGAGACCGCGCCGGACCACCTCATGATCATCGACTAGCAGCACGCTCACCGGCACACGTCCACGCTACGCAGGTGCGCGCAGGCGGGTGCGCTGAGGGGTCGCGATCCGCCGCTACTTCCGGCCCTTCGCCGCGCCCTTGACCGTCTCGACGGTGTGGTGGGTGTGCGCGGCGACCTGGCGCGCGCGGCGCCGGGCCCGGTAGCCGACCGAGGGCTTGCCCCCGGTGTCCACCGCGGTGAGCAGCAGCCCGCCCAGCAGGCCCACGTTCTTGAGGAAGTGGACCTGGTGCTCGGTGCGCTCCTGCGGGTCGGACATCTCCCAGAACGCGTGCGCCGCCAGCGTGGTCGGCACCAGGCTGCCCGCCAGCAGCAGCGCCGCCAGCCGCGGGAACTTGCCGAACGCCAGCATCGCGCCGGCCCCGACCTTGATCGCGCCGTCGATGCGCACCAGGGTCTCCGGGTCGGTCGGGAACCCCTGGGGCAGCCGGTCCCTGAACCGCACGACGGTCTTCTCCAGCAGCGGGGCCGCCGCCTTGGCGTGGTTCGACGCGTCGCGCAGCGTCCCGATCCCGCCGTAGACGAACGTCGCCGCGAGCATCGGGCGGGCCAAACGGCGAATCAGCATCGGAGAACCTCCTCGGTGGTCAGCCGGTGCGCCCGACGGTACTCACTGCGCCGCCGTTCCGCTTGATCGTCAGCGCTGGTCGACGTGCGTGCACACCTCGTCCCACGCGGCCGCGATCTGCCGCGCGCACAGCTCGGGCGGCACCCCGCCGACACCGGTGCCCAGGCCGGGCATGGCGATCGAGCGCACCACGTCCCGCACCAGCGCGCCGTTCTCCAGCGCCGCGCTCCGCCACAGCCGCAGCACCGCGCGCGCCGCCAGGTAGGGGTGCACGGTGTCGGCGGGCAACCGCTCACCGGGTTCGCGCATGGTGGGGGCGCTGATCAGCCAGATCGGGTTCGGGACGCCGGTGGGCACCAGCAGCGCCTCCCCGACCGGCAGCTCCCCGCCGTGGTAGGCCAGCACGGCGCTGCGCACTCGCTGCTCCACGTCGGGGAAGGCACGCGCGTAGACGGCGTCGATGCCGCCGCGCATCCAGCCGTACGAGTTCGCCGGGCTCACCACCGCGTCGACCGACAGGTCCAGCACCGAGCCCCGGTGGACGGTGAGGCCGGCGCGGTCGTCTGCGATCTCCTGCCAGGCTGCGGCCAGCGGCTCGTCCAACGCGCACAGGACGAGCTGCAGCTCCGGCTCCGCTCCTCCCGACGAGCGCTCCGAATCTGCGGTCACGACACACAGCATCGCAGGAAAGCCCGACCGAGTGGCATCGGGTAGGTCACACCCGCGCGGATCGCTCGGTCCCGCGGCCGCGCGGGTATGGCCTGGGTCACCCGGCAGCGGCCCGGGTGGGCCCCTCTACGCTGGTCGCGTGCCACACATCGCTTACCTCGGCCCGGCAGGCACGTTCACCGAGCAGGCCACCCGACAGCTCACCGAGGGCTTCGGCGCCGAGCTGGTGCCCTTCGACACCGTCCCGCTGGCGCTGGACGCGGTGCGCCGCGGTGAGGTGCTGGCCGCGGGGGTGCCGGTGGAGAACTCCGTCGAGGGCTCGGTGAACGCGACGCTGGACGCGCTGACCGTGGACGACCCGCTGGTCGCCGTCCAGGAGGCCCTGCTGCCGGTCCAGTTCGACCTGCTGGTCCGGCCGGGCACCGAGCTCGCGGGGATCCGCACCGTGGCCAGCCACCCGCACGCGCTGGCGCAGGTCCGCGGCTGGCTGGCGGAGAACCTGCCCGACGCCGAGGTGCGGGCCACCGGCTCGACGTCCGCCGGCGCTGCCGCGGTGGCGGCCGGGGAGTTCGACTCGGCGATCGCCGCGCCGGTCGCCCTCGAGCACTACCCGTCGCTGGAGCGGCTGGTCGGCGGCATCGCCGACGTGCGCGACGCGGTGACCCGGTTCCTGCTGGTGCGCCGGCCCGGCCAGCTGCCGGAACCGACCGGCGCGGACCGCACCTCGCTGTGCGCGGTGATCAGCGACGAGGTCGGCACGCTGGCGGAGATGCTCACCGAGCTGTCGCTGCGCGGCATCAACCTCAGCCGCATCGAGTCCCGGCCGATCAAGGACCGCTTCGGCGAGTACCGCTTCTTCCTGGACTTCGACGGGCACGTTGCGGACGCTCGGATCGGGGACGCGCTGACCGCGCTGCGCCGCCGGTGCAGCTCCGTCCGGTTCCTCGGCTCCTACCCGAAGGCCGACCGGACCCCGGCCAGCGTGCGCCCGTCCGCCTCGGAGCAAGCGTTCCGGTCCTCCGCGCAGTGGGTGGAGGACGTGCGCGCCGGGCGGTTGGCATGAGCGGCCTCGCCCGACCGGGCGGCGGGGCCGAGCGCGACGACGTGCGGGGAGGTGGGATGTTCGAGCTCGACGCACCCGCCGGGCTGCGGCTGGTGCTGGTCCGGCACGGGCAGACCCCGGCCAACGTGGCGCACGTGCTCGACACCGTGCCGCCGGGGCCGGGCCTGACCGAGCTCGGTCGGCAGCAGGCCGACGAGCTCGCGGTGCGGCTGGCCGAGGAGAAGGTCGTCTCGGTGCACGCCAGCCGCGCCCTGCGCGCGCAGCAGACGGCGCAGCCGCTGGCGCAGCGCCACGGCCTGCCCGTCGAGGTCGTCGAGGGCACGCACGAGGTCTTCGTCGGGGACCTGGAGCGCCGCGGCGACCTGGACGCGCTGCGGACGTTCGACGAGGTCTACGCGCTGTGGCACCTGGGCGAGCTCGACGTGCCGATGCCGGGCGGGGAGACCGGGCGGCAGGCCCTGACCCGGTTCGTCGCCGGGGCGCGCAGCGCGGTCGACGGCGCGGGCGACGGGGCGGTGGTGCTGGTCAGCCACGGCGCGATGCTGCGGCTGGCGGTGTCCGCGCTGGCCTCGAACGTCGACGGCGCGACGGCGAACTCGGTGCTGCTGCCCAACACCGGCGTGATCGTCCTGGAGTCCGACCCGGAGGCCCCCACCGGCTGGACCTGCACCTCCTGGGACGGCCTGGACCGGCTCTGACCCCTCAGCCCCAGCCGAGGGCGTGGAGCTTGTCGTCGTCGATGCCGAAGTGGTGGGCGATCTCGTGCACCACCGTCACCGCCACCTCGTCGACCAGCTCCTCCTCGTCCTGGCACATCTCCAGCAGCGGTTCGCGGTAGATCGTGATCCGGTCCGGCATCACCCCGGCGTAGGTGTGGTCGCGCTCGGTGAGCGCGATGCCCTCGTACAGCCCGAGCAGCGACGGGTCCTCGGGGTGGGCGTCCTCGACGAGCACCACGACGTTGTTCATCGCGGCCGCGAACTCGGCGGGCAGCAGGTCCAGTGCGTCCGCGACGAGCTCCTCGAACCGGGCACGGGTCATCTCCACCGGCATGACCCCCGTTCTACCAGCTCAGCGCGGTTTCGTGGCGGGTCCGCGGGGGGTGGTGGCCAGCGGTGCCGGTTCCTTGCCGACCCGCACCTCGCCCTTGACGCTGCCGGTGACCGGCGCCAGCCCGCTGCCGTCCGGCAGCTGCGCGCTCACCTTGCAGTTGACCGTGCGCGAGCCGGCGTCCCAGCTCTCCTGCGCGAGGGTGTCCCAGTAGGTGACCAGGCCCTTGTCCTTCGCCACCGTCGGCCCGCCCGCGTACCGGTCGGTCAGCTCCGCGCACCGGGTCGCCAGGAAGCCGTCCTGGTCGCCCTCCGCGGGGTAGCCGCCGGGGAACTGCTCGCTGAGGTCCACCACGCCGGTGATCTCCACCGAGTGCGGCTTCGTGCAGTCCACCGGGTCCCACACCGCGGTGCCGTTGATGCCCAGGCAGCGGCCCTCCGGGTAGACGTTGGACTGGTCGACCGTCGAGGCGCTGCCGGTCATCGGGTAGAGCCTGCCGGACGGTCCGGGCTGCTGGAGGCCGCAGTGCAGCGTTCGGTCACCGTCGGCCCAGCCGTCCTCGCTCGGCGTGAACGCGCCGACGCTGAACCGGCCGTTGGGGTCGAACCGGCCGGACAGGAAGCTGGTGGAGACCTCCACGCAGCGCTCCTGCTTGATCTGCTGCCACTGCTCGGTGCGCGGGAACGGGGCGTCCTCGCCGAACTGCGGCCGCAGGTCGGCGGTCCCGGTGACCTCGAACAGGTGCGGCTCGGAGCAGGTGACCTTGCGGATGTCGGCGGCGTCGGGCTCGGTCCAGTGCAGGCAGCTGCCCGGCGGTGCGGTGAACACCACGCGGGGCGCCGGGGACGAGCCGGGCCGGTCGGACCCGCCGCCCCCGGCCCCGTCGCCCGGCCAGTTCAGCAGCGCGCTGACCACGAGGACCAGCAGCGCGCCAAGCACGGCGCAGATCATCACGAGCCGGGTGTTGGGCTTCATCCGGCGTGGGGTCGGGGGTGCATCGGGCGCGGCCATCGCCAGCAATGATGCCTGGTGCGGAAGCGCGTTGCGCGGGACCTGCAGCGGGTTCGGAACCGATTCGTTGCCGGCGTCGTCTCCGGAATGGGTAATGTTGCGTCCGGGAGTGGGGCTATGACGGAAGATGGCAAGCCAGTGGCAGACGAGCAGTCGGGCGGGGGGACGCCGCCGAACCAGCCGGAGGACGAGCAGCCGACGGCGGAGCCGGGACGTGGGCAGATCCGCTACCAGGACCCGGACACCACGACCCCGCGCGAGCCGACGCTGGCCGAGCAGCGCGCCCGCATCGCGGCCGAGAAGCGCCGCGAGGAGAAGGAGCGCGCCGAGCTGGAGGCGGCCGCCGAGAAGAGCCAGAAGCGCCGCCGGGTGATGATCGGCGGCGGCGTGACGGTCGGCGTGGTGGCGCTGGTCGCCGCGATGTACTCGGCCTCGGAGATCAGCAACGAGGCCAACGCCAGCCAGCAGTACTGCGCCACCGACCAGAACGGCCAGCCGGGCGTCCGGGACCAGGACCAGTACTGCGACGAGCAGTACGTGACCAGCCACGGCGGCTACCACAGCGGCGGCATGTTCTTCATGCCGATCTTCCTGCCCGGTGGTGGCATCGGCGGCTACCACTCCTACCGCTACGCCTACACCCCGGCCGGTGTGACGGCCCCGCCGGTGGGCAGCCCGGCGCCCGGCGGGTCGTCGTTCACCAAGCCGTCCGGGTCCACCATCAAGGACACCAGCGGCAAGACCATCCAGCGCGGGGGCTTCGGCATCAGCGGCAAGAGCGGCAGCAGCGGGAGCTGACGGGTGCGACGCAGGACGAGCGAACGCCGGCCGGACTGGCAGGCCAAGGTCGAGGAACTGGGGCTGGTCTTCGGCACCCCCGCCCGCGCGGCGGACGGCTCGAAGCGGCCCTACTGGGACGAGGGCGTGCACTACGAGTTCAGCCTCGACGAGGTGCTCTCCCTGGAGGCCGACGTCGAGCTGCTGCACTCGATGTGCCTGGACGCGGTGGACCACGTCATCACCACCGAGCGCTACAAGGACTTCGGCATCCCGGAGTGGGTGTGGCCGCACATCGCCGAGTCCTGGAAGCGCGGCGACCCGCACCTGTACGGCCGCTTCGACCTGCGCTACGACGGCACCGGCCCGGCCAAGCTGCTGGAGTACAACGCCGACACCCCGACCTCGCTGCTGGAGGCCGCGGTCGTGCAGTGGCACTGGCTGACCGAGTGCCACGAGGGCGACGACCAGTGGAACTCCATCCACGAGAAGCTGGTGGAGCGCTGGGGCGAGATCAAGGACCGGCTGGCCACCAACGAGGTGCACTTCACCTGGTCGTCGGCCGACACCACCGGTGAGGACAACATCACCGCCGCCTACCTGCAGGAGACCGCGGCGGAGGCGGGGCTGGACACCGTCGGCCTGGCCATCGAGGAGATCGGCTGGGACAGCCTGCTGGAGCGCTTCGTCGACCTCGAAGAGGCGCCGATGAACTCGGTCGTCAAGATCTACCCCTGGGAGTGGATGGTCGACGACGAGTTCGGCAAGCACGCCGTCGAGACGCTGCCCGCCACGCAGTGGGTCGAACCGCTGTGGAAGATGCTGCTGTCCAACAAGGCGCTGCTGGCGATCCTGTGGGAGATGCACCCCGGCCACCCGAACCTGCTGCCGACGTTCCTGGACCAGCCGGGCCTGCTCACCGAGTACGTCCGCAAGCCCCGGCTGGGCCGCGAGGGCAACAACATCACCGTGGTCGCGCCGGGCTGGGAGACCGAGACCTCCGGGATCTACGGCGAGGAGGGCTACGTCTACCAGGCCTTCGACCCGCTGCCGGAGTTCGACGGCATGCGCCCGGCGCTCGGCGCCTGGGTGGTCGGCGACGCCTCGGCGGGTCTCGGCATCCGCGAGACGGCGGGGCTGATCACCGACGACGGTGCCGCGTTCGTGCCGCACCGCATCCCGGCCGCCGGCTGAGCCGGTGCGGCGTCGACCGCGGCGAGCGCGAGGGACACCCGGGCGTGAGGTGCACGGGCGGGAAGGGCTACGCTGACCAGCTGTGATCGACCTGAAGACGCTACGCGAGGATCCGGAAGCCGTGCGCGCGTCGCAGCGCGCGCGGGGCGAAGACGCGTCCCTGGTGGACGCGCTGCTGTCCGCTGACGAGCGTCGCAGGTCCGCGGTGTCCCGCGCGGACGGCCTGCGTGCCGAGCAGAAGCAGCTCGGCAAGAAGGTCGGCAAGGCCAAGGGGGCGGAGCGCGAGGCGCTGCTGGCCCAGGCCAAGGAGCTGTCCGCGCAGGTGAAGGAGGCCGAGGCCGAGCAGGCGGCGGCCGACGAGGAGCTGCTGCGGGCGCACAAGGCCGTGCAGAACGTCGTCGAGCCCGACGTCCCGCCGGGCGGCGAGGACGACTACGCCGTGCTCAAGCACGTCGGGGTCCCGCGCGAGTTCGACTTCGAGGTCGCCGACCACGTCGACCTGGGCGTCGCGCTCGGCGCCCTCGACATGGAGCGCGGCGCCAAGGTGTCCGGCGCCCGCTTCTACTTCCTCACCGGCATCGGCGCGCAGCTGGAGCTGGCACTGCTGAACATGGCCGCCGCGCAGGCCACCGCCGCCGGGTTCGAGCTGGTGGTGCCGCCGGTGCTGGTCCGGCCGGAGATCATGGACGGCACCGGCTTCCTCGGCGCGCACTCCAGCGAGGTCTACCGGCTGGAGGCCGACGACCTGTACCTGGTCGGCACCTCCGAGGTGCCGCTGGCCGGCTACCACGCCGACGAGATCCTGGACTTCTCCGACGGCCCGCTGCGCTACGCGGGCTGGTCCACCTGCTTCCGCCGCGAGGCGGGCTCCTACGGCAAGGACACCCGCGGCATCATCCGCGTGCACCAGTTCAACAAGCTGGAGATGTTCGTCTACTGCCGCGAGGAGGACGCCCGCGAGGAGCACCAGCGCCTGCTGGCCTGGGAGGAGGAGATGCTGGCCAAGATCGAGGTGCCGTACCGGGTGATCGACACCGCGGCCGGCGACCTCGGCGCCAGCGCGGCCCGCAAGTTCGACTGCGAGGCGTGGATCCCCAGCCAGCAGACCTACCGCGAGCTGACCTCCACCTCGAACTGCACCACGTTCCAGGCGCGGCGGCTGAACACCCGCTACCGCGACGAGGAGGGCCGCACCCGCATCGCGGCCACCCTCAACGGCACGCTGGCCACCACGCGCTGGATCGTGGCGATCCTGGAGAACCACCAGCAGGCCGACGGTTCGGTGCGCGTCCCGGAGGCGCTGCGCCCGTTCCTCGGGGGTCGCGAGGTCCTCGAGCCGAAGTCGAAGTGATCCGCCGCGGCGGTGGTCGCCGGGCCACCGCCGCTCACGCGGAGCGGATGACCGCGGCCGTGAGCCGGGCGATGTCGTGGCCCTCGACGTGCTGGGTGAGCCGCACGGGATCGGTGGGCAGACCGAGCTTGCGCGCGGCGCCGACCACCTCGTCGTCGACGTAGGGCCGCAGCTCCGGCCACACCAGCTGCGCCTCGCGGCAGAAGACGTCCGCCCCCACCGGGCTGAGGTTCGGCACCTCGGTGAGCAGGTCGCGCAGCTCGTCGAGGTCCCCGTCGGCCTTCGCCCGCATCCGCCGCAGGTCGCCGTGGTACCGGTCGAGCAGCAGCTGCGCGCCCTTGCCGAGCGCGGTCGCGGTGCGCTCGTCGTAGCGCGTGCAGCGCCCGCGGTCGAGCGCCTCCACCCGCTGCTGCCAGGTGGCGTCGCACATCCTCTGCGGCGTGCCGAACTCGGCGAGTTCCCGTGCCGCCGCCACCGCCACCTCCGCCTTGACCGGCGCGGACATCAGCACGGCCAGCACCAGCAACCGGTACAGCGGGGAGGGCTTGTTGGCCAGCTTGATGCCGGCCTCGGCGGCGTAGGTGGTGCCCGCGTCGTCGAGCACGGCCTGCACGGTCTCCCGGACGGACATCACCACCACCCCCTCTGCCGATGAGGGCTACCCGGCGGGACGCCCGGGCACACGCGCGCTCGCGGCGGGACCGCGGCACCGGACCTATCGTGGTGGCGTGTCCGAACCTCCTGGTGGCGCGCGTGCGCCCGCCCTCGCCGGGCTCGGCGACCGGATCCGCCGGTTGCGGCTCGCGCGCGGACTGGAGCAGGACGAGCTCGCCGCGCGCGCCGAGCTGGACCGGGAGCAGCTGGTCGGCATCGAACAGGGCGGCACGACACCGACGCTCGACGTGCTGGCGCAGGTGGCCGGAGCACTGGACGTGGAGCTGCCCCGGCTGTTCACCGACGCCGAGCCGGGCCCGGCGGTGATGGTGTTGCGCGGCAACGAGGTCCCGACGGTGGACACCGACGGCATGGCGGTGCAGGTGCTGACGCCGCGCGCGGTGGTCCCCGGGCTCTACGCCGCGCGCTGCCGGCTCTCCCCGACCAGCGCGGGCGTGCGACCGGTCCGGCACGAGGGCCACGACTGGCTCTACGTGCTCAGCGGCCAGTTGCACGTGGACTTCGAGCAGGGCGCGACGACGCTGCGGGCGGGGGACAGCGTCAGCTTCAGCGCCCGCGTGCCGCACCGGCTCTCGGCCCTGGGCGGGGTGCCCGCCGAGTTCCTCGCGGTGGGGGCGGCGCTGCTGGCACCACCCCGCGGCGAGGACTGACGCGGTCGTGAGTGCGTGAGCCGGTTGCAGGCGGCTGTCGCGCTCACGAGCGCGTCACAGCTCCGGCAGGACCTCCGAGGCGATCTCCTCGACGGTCGACTCCTTGCCCGCGTACGGGCTCTCGGCGCGCGGCCAGTGCGTGATGACGTCGGTGAACCCGAGCTCGGCGGCGCGGCCGACCACGTCGCGGAAGTGCTCCACACTGGACATCGAGTACCCCGGCGCGGCGTCGACCTGCAGGTAGCGGTCCACCTGCGCCGGGTCCCGCCCCTGCTCGGACAGCACCTCGCCGAACCGCAGCGAGAGCTCGGCGACCGACCGCCACCAGCTCTCCTCGTCGTCCCCGCCGCCTCCGGTGGTGACCCAGCCGCTGCCGTACCGGGCGGCCAGCCGCATCGAGCGGGGACCGTTGGCGGCCACCACGAACGGCAGCCGGGGCAGCTGCACGCACCCGGGGTGCCTGCGGGCCTGCACCGCCGAGTAGTACGTGCCGGAGTGGTCGGTGGTGTCGTGGGTGAGGATCTGGTGCAGCAGCTCCAGGAACTCGGCGAACCGGTCGACCCGCTGGCCCGGGGTCAGCTCCGGCCCGCCCAGCACCCGGGTGTCGAAGCCGGAACCGCCCGCGCCGACGCCGAGGGTGATCCGGCCGTCGGAGATGTCGTCGAGCGCGGTGAGCTCCCGCGCGAAGTGCACCGGGTGCCGGAAGTTCGGCGAGGCGACCAGGGTGCCCAGCCGGATGGTGGAGGTGACCATCGCGGCGGCGGTCAAGGTCGGCACCGCGTCGAACCACGGCTTGTCCACAAGGGACTTCCAACCGAGGTGGTCGTAGGTCCAGGCGTGGGCGAAGCCGTACTCCTCGGCCATCCGCCACATCGGCTCGGCGGCCCACCATCGGTGCTCCGGCAGAATCACGATCCCAACTCGCACACGTCGACCGTACTGGTCGGGCACCACCGGCATCGACCCGATCAGGTGACACGGAGCGGCGCGGGCCGCCGGCTGCACGGCGCGCGCGGCGCGGGGGAGGATGGCGAGGTGCGCAGACCCGGCCTGGTGGCATCCGACGTGGACGGAACCCTGCTCGACCCGCTCGAGCGGGTGAGCGCGCGCACCGCGCGCACGGTGCAGCGCGTGGTCGCCTCCGGGACCCCGTTCGTGCTGGTCACCGGCCGCCCGCCGCGGTGGGTGCCGACGGTCGTGGCCGGCCTCGGGGTGGCCGGGGTGGTGGTGTGCGCGAACGGTGCGGTGCTCTACGACGCCGCGGCCGACCGGGTGCTGCACAGCCACGTGATCGAGGCCCTGGACCTGCACGACGTGGTGCGCGAGCTGCGCCACGAGCTGCCGGGGTGCGCGTTCGCGGTGGAGCGCGCGACCGACGGCGCGCACGACCGCCCGCACGAGCAGTTCCTGGCCGAGTCAGCTTTCCGCCGGGTGTGGCCGGGCTCCGGCGTCCGGGGCGCCGGGGTCGACGAGCTCACCGGCAGGCCCGCGATCAAGCTGCTGGTGCTGCATGAGCACCTGACCAGCGCCGAGCTGGCCGAGGCGGCCGGTGCGGTGGTCGGGGACCGGATGCAGCTGACCTACTCGACGTCGGCGGGGCTGGTCGAGCTGTCCGCGACCGGTGTGGACAAGGCGACCGGGCTGGCCGCGGTGGCCGCCGAGCTCGGCGTCGACCAGGCCGACGTGATCGCCTTCGGCGACATGCCCAACGACGCGCCGATGCTGTCCTGGGCGGGCCACGGGGTGGCGATGCGCAACGCCCACCCGGCGGCGCTGGCCGTCGCGGACGAGGTGACGGCCAGCAACGCCGAGGACGGCGTCGCCGAACTGCTCGCCCGCTGGTGGTGACCGCCCGGCCGCGTCACGGCCGGGCGTCGCGCTGCAGGACCGCCGCGCGGTCCCGGACGGTGCCGAGCTCCTCGTAGCCGAACCGGCCCGGGCAGGCGGTCTTGCTGACGTCGCGGTGCCCGAAGATCGTCGGCAGCGTGACGGTGGTGCCGGCCGGGTGGAGCGAACTGCCCGCGGGCTCGGCGACCAGCTCGGTCGTGCCCGCTGCGGGCACTCCCACGGTGCTGAGCTTCCACGCGCTGATCTCGGCGACCGCCTCGACGGTCTCGCGGCTCGGCGCCACCCGCTCGTGGTTGCCCATCATGGAGACGCCGAAGGTGTGGCGGTTGAACCCGCGCGCGTGCCCGCCGATGACGTTGCCGTGCAGGCCGCCCGCGCGGCCCTCGAAGACGGTGCCGCACTTGTCGACCAGCGCGTGGTAGCCGATGTCGCCCCAGCCCAGCTCGACCGCGTGGTAGCGGTAGATGGCCCGCACCACGTCGGCGGACTCCGCGCAGCTGTGGTCGTTGCCGCCCGCGGTGTGGTGCACGATCACCGCCTTGGTCTCGGTGGGCTCGGGCGTCCAGGTCATCAGGGCCTCGTCGGCGCCCCACTGCGCCCGCGTGACCACCGGGGGCGACCCGGCGATCCGGGTGTCCGCGGTCGGGGCGGGACGGCTGCCTGGGTCGACCGCGATGAGCTCGAGCTCCCCGGTGACGTCCACGCCGCCGCGGGTGGCGCGCACCTGCGCGGTGTCGGCCTGCCCGGTCCACAGCGGCTCGCTGCCGCCGGCGTCCGCCTCCAGCCGGACCCACTCGCTCCACGCCCCGGCGCCGCGGGTGCGCACCTCGACGCGGTCCGGGGCGGGTCCGCGCCAGGCCAGGCCGATGAGGTCGAACGGCGCGTCGACGTGCACCTGGCGGGCCTGCGAGCGGTCCAGCGGCACGTCGCGCAGCGGGATCCGGGTGCTGGACTCGGGGGTGGCGGCACTGGCGGCCGCGGGCAACGCCGTCGCGGCCAGCAGCAGCGCGATCGGCAGTCCCAGCCGTGGGCGCATGGGTACCTCGCTTCCGCGCGGTGGCACCGGTCGGGAGCCGGAGCCGGTTCAGGGCCGAAGCGAGTATGCGGTCAGCTCCGATCAGCCGCTGCCCGGCTGCGCTGTCCGGGTGACGGCGCTGTCCCCTGTGGACCCGCGCCGACCAGCGGACGTGCCGTGGTGCGCGGCCGGAACCGGGCGTGCGCCACCGCCGCGGCCACCAGGAAGCCGATGCCGACCAGCGTGTAGGAGTTGCCGACGACCTGCTGCGAGAACGTCCAGTCCAGTTCGCGGTCCTCGGTGTTCGGCAGCCACCACTGCGGCGCGACGAGCACCAGCAGCGCGCACAGGACCACGCTGTACAGCACGCCGTACCAGCGGTGCCGCAGCGCCATGGCGAACAGCAGCGCGAGCGTGGGGCCCGCCCACACCCAGTGGTGCGACCAGGAGATCGGCGACACCAGCAGCACCCACACGGCGTTGGTGCACAGCGCGAGCGGCACGTTGGACACCCGCAGCGCGTACCGCATGCCGAGCACCGCCAGCACGAGCAGCACCAGCGACCCGACCACCCACGGCACGTTCAGCGCGAGGTCGGTCAGGCCCTGCTTGGCCAGCGTGCTCCGCAGGGTCATGTTGCCCACGTAGACGGTGCCGAGGGAGTCGCCGGTGGACCACACCCGCTCCAGCCACCAGTCCGCCGCGTCCTCCGGCATGGCGAGCATCCCGAGCAGCACGGTCGCGGCGAACGTCACCCCGGTGACGGCCATCGCCCGGAAGTCCCGGCGCAGCAGGAACAGCAGCAGGAAGCCCAGCGGGGTCAGCTTGATCCCGGCCGCGATGCCCACCAGCAGCCCGCGCGGCCAGCGGGTGGTCGGCAGCAGGCAGTCGGCCGCCACCAGCGCCATGAGGACCAGGTTGACCTGCCCGTAGCCGAACGTCGCGGTGGTGGGCTCGATCAGCGTGAACCACGGCACCAGCAGCGCGGTGGCCACCGCCAGCCACCCGGCCCGCGGCGCCAGGTAGGTCGAGGACCGGGCCAGCGCGTACGCCGTGACCACGATCGCCAGGTGCGACAGCGCGGACACCACGTGCCCCGCGGTCTCGGTCGGCAGCCAGGTCAGCGGCACGAACAGCAGGACCGCGAACGGCGGGTAGATGAACGGCAGGGTGCCGGTGTCCGGGGACTCGGGGGTGAGGTCGTCGCCGTAGACGTCGTAGCCGCGCAGCCAGGCGCGGGCGCCCAGCCGGTAGACCTCGGTGTCCACGTAGCCGGGGCTGTGGACCCAGTGCACGTAGTAGAGCGCGAAGAGCTCGACGAGGACCGCCGCGACCAACAGGTGCCGACCGTCCCGAAAGCGTGCCACCCGACGTTCACCACCCCAGAACCACGGCGCCGCGCTCGCGAGCGCTGGGAGCGGGGCGCACCGACGCGGTCGCTGATGGTACCTGCGACCCGACACGCCGGGCCGAGAGCCCGACGGGTAATAACAGCGGCGAATAGTCGCGAACCGTACTGCCCAATTCACCCGGTACGGGGGCGCCCCAGGCGTGCGAAATGTGATCGACATGCCTTTTGCGGTGTTGTCGACACGCCGCGTAGCGATGCGTAGCGGAGAACGTCAACGCGGTTTCGGCCCTCCGATTCGTCCCCGCTACCCTCGACGGCTGTGAGCTTCGCAGGCTATGACCTGATCGTTGTTGGTTCCGGATTCTTCGGCCTCACGATCGCAGAGCGCGCCGCCACCCAGCTGGACAAGCGGGTGCTGGTGCTGGACCGTCGTGACCACATCGGGGGCAACGCCTACTCGGAGGCGGAGCCCGAAACGGGGATCGAGGTGCACCGCTACGGCGCGCACCTCTTCCACACCTCGAACAAGCGCGTGTGGGAGTACGTGAACCAGTTCACCGAGTTCACGGATTACCAACACCGCGTGTTCACCAAGCACCGAGGCCAGATCTACTCGTTCCCGATGAACTTGGGACTGCTGTGCCAGTTCTTCGGACGCGCGTTCACCCCGGACGAGGCCAAGGCGCTGGTCGCCGAGCAGGCGTCCGAGATCAAGACCGAGGACGCGCAGAACCTGGAGGAGAAGGCCATCTCGCTCATCGGGCGCCCGCTCTACGAGGCGTTCGTGCGCGGCTACACGGCCAAGCAGTGGCAGACCGACCCCAAGGAGCTGCCCGCGGCCACCATCAGCCGGCTGCCGGTCCGGTACACCTTCAACAACCGGTACTTCAACGACACCTACGAGGGTCTGCCGGTCGACGGCTACACGGCGTGGCTGAAGAAGATGGCCGACCACGACAACATCGACGTGCGGTTGAGCACCGACTTCTTCGACGTGCGCGGTGACCTGCCTGCCGGCGTCCCGGTCGTCTACACCGGGCCGCTGGACCGCTACTTCGACTACGTCGAGGGCGAGCTGGGCTGGCGCACGCTCGACTTCGAGACCGAGGTCGTGCCGACCGGCGACTTCCAGGGCACGTCGGTGATGAACTACGCCGACGAGGAGGTCCCGTACACCCGGATCCACGAGTTCCGGCACTTCCACCCGGAGCGGGACTACTACCCGAAGGACAAGACGGTCATCGTCCGCGAGTTCTCCCGGTTCGCCGAGAGCGGGGACGAGCCGTACTACCCGATCAACACCCCGGAGGACCGCCGCAAGCTGGAGGCCTACCGCGAGCTGGCCAAGAAGGAGGCCAAGGAGCGCAAGGTCCTCTTCGGCGGTCGGCTGGGGACCTACAAGTACCTGGACATGCACATGGCCATCGGCTCGGCCCTGAGCATGTTCGACAACAAGATCGCCCCCTACTTCACCGAGGGTCGTTCGTTGGACGGCTCGTTGGAGGACTGACGTGACCGACCGGACCCCCCGAGAGGACCGTTCTCCCGCCGCGGGGGAGAGCAAGCTCAGCGACGTGACGTCGATGCGCTCCGGCACGGCGGACGTGGCGTCCGAGCAGGTCCTGCAGCGCGTGGTGTTCCCGCGCGGCGAGGACCCGCTGGACGTCCGCCCGCTCTACATCGACGAGCCGACCTCGCTGGACAGCGCCGCGACCGTGGTGTCGCGGCGCCGGCTGCTGGTGCCCGCGCACCGCAAGATCTCCCTGGCCTCCTACTTCAACGCCTTCCCGGCCAGCTACTGGAAGCGTTGGACCGAGGTCGACGAGGTCGTGCTGCGGCTGAAGGTCAAGGGGGCCGGTCGGCTCGACGTCTACCGCTCGAAGCCCAACGGCGACAGCGTCCACCTGCAGGGCACCCCGGTGGACAGCCAGGACTGGGAGTCCCTGGAGTTCCGGGTGTCGCTGACGCCGTTCGAGGACGGCGGCTGGATCTGGTTCGACCTGTTCACCAACGACGCGCCGCTGGAGATCGACGAGGCGGCGTGGACCACCGACGTGCCGCTGCCCAAGCAGCAGGTCGTCGTCGGCACCACCACGATCCGCCCGGCCGACGCCGTCCTGGCGCTGCAGACCCTCGGTGAGGACCCGCAGGTCATGGAGGTCGTCAAGCGGGTCATCGTGGCCGACCAGGGCCCGCAGAAGATTCGCGAGACCGAGGGCTTCGACGAGGCGGCCCGCCGCCTGGGCGACAAGCTGCAGGTCATCGAGCAGGACAACCTCGGTGGCTCGGGCGGCTTCACCCGCGTGATGTACGAGGGCATCTACAACTCGGATGCCGAGCAGGTCATGGTCATCGACGACGACATCGCGCTGGAGCCGGACGGCGTGCTGCGGGCGAACGCCTTCGCCCGCGCCGCGTCCTCCCCGGTGATCGTCGGCGGCCAGATGCTCAACCTGCAGGCCCGCTCGCGGCTGCACACCATGGGCGAGGTCGTGGACCTGGGCCAGGGCATCTGGCGGGCCGCGCCGGGCGCGGTCACCGACCACGACTTCGCGAAGAAGCCGCTGCGCAAGTCCACCAAGCTGCACCAGCGCATCCACTCCACCTACAACGGCTGGTGGATGTGCCTGTTCCCGCGCGAGGTGATCGAGCGCACCGGGCTGCCGCTGCCGCTGTTCATCAAGCACGACGACTCCGAGTACTCGCTGCGTGCGGGCGAGCGCGGCTACCCGACGGTGACGCTGCCGGGCGCGGCCATCTGGCACATGCCGTGGACGGACAAGAACGACGCCACCGACTGGACGGCGTACTTCCACACCCGCAACCGGCTCATCCTCGCCGCGCTGCACAGCCCGGACACCGTCAAGACGAACATCATCAAGCAGGGCCTGAAGCTCACCCTGCGGCACCTGCTGTCGATGGAGTACTCGACGGTCGCGGTGCAGCAGAAGGCGCTGGAGGACTTCATGGCGGGCCCGGAGGGCCTGTTCGAGAGCCTCCGCACCGCGCTGCCCGAGGTCCGCGAGCTGCGCAAGGACTACGACGACGCCAAGACGCTGCCCTCGGCCCGCGAGTTCCCGCCCCCCACGGCGAACCCGATCATGGCCGAGAGCCTGCTCAAACCGCCGGTGAACCCGGCGGTCATCGCGGCGCGCGCCTCCAAGGCGCTGCTGCACAACCTCAAGGAACCGGCCAAGGACGCGGGCGAGCGGCCGCAGCTCAACGTGCCCGCGGCCAGCGCCCGGTGGTTCCTGCTGGGCAACCTCGACAGCGCCACGGTGTCCAACGCCGACGGCAGCGGGGTGTCCTTCCGGCGCCGTGACCCGGAGGAGTTCCGGCGGCTGGGCATGCGCGCCGTGGCCAACTACAAGCGGCTGGGCCAGGAGTGGACCCGGTTGTGCGCGGTCTACCGGGCGGCGCTGCCCGAGCTGACCAGTGCGGAGTCCTGGAAGCAGGTCTTCGACTCGAAGTGACCCCGAACCCACCCGGAGACGATGTGGCAGAGCTGACGACGGCGACAGGTCCCGAGGAGGCCGTCGCCGCTTCCGCCGACGAAGCACCGGCGACGGTCACCCCCGAGACCGTCGCGCTGCGCAAGGTGCAGGGCGCGCTGGCCAAGCCAGCCGTGGTCAAGACCGCTCGGGCGATGTCGCTGTTCGGCGAGCACGCGGGCGGCTGGCTGGCGATCGGCGCGGTCGGGGCGCTGGTGGACCGCCGGCGCCGCGGTGAGTGGCTGACCGCCGCCGCCGGCGTCGCCGCCGCGCACGCCGCCTCGATCGCGGTCAAGCGCGTGGTGCGCCGCCGCCGGCCGTCCGACCCCGAGGTGCAGGTGCTGGTCGGCACACCGAGCAAGCTGAGCTTCCCGTCCTCGCACGCGACGTCCACGACGGCCGCCGCGGTGCTCTACGGCGGGTTGACGGGCAAGAAGCTGACCCCGGCGCTGGTGCCGCCGATGATGGTCAGCCGCCTTGTCCTGGGGGTTCATTATCCGAGCGATGTGGTCGCCGGTTCCGCGCTCGGCGGTGCCGTGGCGTGGGGCGTGCGGCGATTCATGAAACGGCGGAGGAACCGTGGCTGACAACGAGAACACCGAGGTCGACACGGGTGAGACCGACGCGTCGGCCGAGGCCGGCGGCAGCGGCGGTGCCCGCGTCGGGAAGACGTCCAACGACGGCACCGCGGCCGGCGCGGGTGCGACCGGCGGCGACGGTGCCCGCCTCGGCGACGCGGTGACCGACGGGTCCGGCGGTGCCGGCAAGGCGATCGAGGTGGAGACCGACGCGGAGGGCACCATCGGCGCCGAGTTCGGCGACGAGGTCCTGGAGCCGGCGCCGACGAAGTCCGACGACATCAAGGACAAGTCCTCGGACGCCTACCACGCGAAGGTGGCCGCGAAGGCGGGCACCACGGCGGGCCTGCTCACCGGCCTGGTCAAGGAGCTGCGCCCCAAGCAGTGGGTGAAGAACGTCCTGGTGCTGGCCGTGCCGTTCGCGGCGGGCGAGATCCTGGACCCCGACATCCTGTGGCACTCCGTGGTGGCGTTCATCGTGTTCTCGATGGCCGCCTCCGGCATCTACTTCGTCAACGACGCGATCGACGTCGAGGCGGACCGCCAGCACCCGACCAAGCGCAACCGGCCGATCGCGGCCGGGCTGATCCCGGTGCCCGTCGCGTACGCGGTGTGCGTGCTGCTGCTCGGCGGGTCGCTGGTGATCTCGGCCTTCACCAGCACGCCGCTGCTGGTGGTGATGGCAGTCTACATCGGCGTGCAGCTGGGCTACTGCTTCGGCCTGAAGCACCAGCCGGTGATCGACCTGTGCATCGTGGCGTCCGGCTTCCTGCTGCGCGCCATCGCCGGTGGTGCCGCCGCCGACCTGGTCATCACGCAGTGGTTCTACCTGATCGTGGCGTTCGGCTCGCTGTTCATGGTGGCGGGCAAGCGCTACGCCGAGGTGAAGCTGGCGGCCGAGACCGGCGCGAAGATCCGCAAGTCGCTCAAGGCGTACTCGCCGTCCTACCTGCGGTTCGTGTGGGCCATCGCGGCCGCGATCACGATCATGTCCTACGCGTTGTGGGCCTACGACATCCGCGAGTTCGAGATGTCCCGCTGGGGCCTGATCTCGATCGTGCCGATGGTCGTGGCGATCCTGCGGTACGCCGTCGACATCGACAAGGGCGTGGCGGGCGAGCCGGAGGAAGTGGTCCTCAAGGACCGGGTCCTCATGGTGCTCGGCCTTGTCCTGGCCGGCTGCCTCTTCCTCGCCTTCTACCTCTGACCCACCCCGCACGGCGCCCCCGGTCCCCGGACCGGGGGCGCCGTCGTGTTCGGGTCGCTGTGCTGGGTGCTGTTCATCCGGCGATCACCCGCCGGGCAGGACGGCTCCACCGGTCGGGACGGGAGTGGCGGTGTTGCCGGACCTCGGAGGTCGTCGTGCCTCTCGCGGTGCAGCGTGCTGCCGGCGGACGGCGTGGCCGCCCTGGTCGGGCGACGTCGCCCGACCAGGGCCTGGCGCGCGGGACCGCGGAACTGGCCCGGGACCGGTTCGGCCGCCACGACGTCCTGGTCAACAACGCGGGCCGCACCCTGAACGAGCCGGTCACCGAGACCACCACGACTTCGAAGCCATCGTGCGGGTCAACGCGCGCGGGAACTCCGTCCAGGCGCGCGAGGCGTTCCGGGTGGGGGACCGCGGCGGCTCGATCGCCTCGGTGCCCTCGGTCGTCGCCTCCGAGACCCAGACCGCCCACGCCGCCTCCGAGGGTGCTCTGGCGCAGATCACGCGCGTGCTCGCCATCGAGGGCGGGCCGAAGGGCATCCGCTCCAAAACCGTGCTGCCCGGCGTGATCGACACCGACAGCACGGCGGGCGTCGTCGACAACGGCCGCGAGATGCGCGCCTCCGTCGGCCCGTCCCCACCCGGTCGGCCGGATCGGACGGCCCGACGGGGTCGCCGAGGCGGTGGCGTTCCTGGCCTCCGACGCGGCGAGCTCCATCACCGGCGCGCTGGTCGCCGTCGACGGCGGGGGGACCGCCCAGTGACTACGCCCGCCGGTCGCTGAGGCCGAGGCGGTCGGTCACCTCGTGGGCCATCGCGATCGCGTAGGACTGGCCGCGGTCCTGCGGGTAGATCTGCGACATCGTCGCCAGCGTCACGCCCGGCATCGTGGTGCGGTGGCTGGGGATCGAGGCGCGGTACTCCGGCGTCACGATCGGCTGGGCGTAGCCGGCCTTGGAGAAGTGCCAGTCCAGGATCCAGGAGCGGTCGAAGTCCGGGTTCAGCTTGCGCAGCCACGGGAGGTAGCGCTCCAGCAGCTCGGCGGGCTCGGTGGTGAAGCGCCAGTCGCTGCGCGGCACGTAGTTGCCCACGTAGACGATGTGCCGCCCGCCGTACTCGGCGCGGTCGACCATGTTCGTGTGCTCCACCACCGCCAGGAACGGGAAGGCGGTGTCGTTGATGTTGAGCCAGTAGTAGGGGATCAGGCTGCGGTCGCACTCCAGCACGAAGCACGTCGCGCCCAGGTACTGGTTGCGCCACAGCACGTCGTCGGTCGGGATCCCGGCGGCCCGGGCGAACACCGGCTGCGGCACGGTGACGATGACCTGGTCGAACTCGTAGCTGCTGCCGTCCTTCGCGCCGATCAGCACGGTGGCGCCGGGCTGGCGGACGGTGGCCATCGGCTTGCCGAACTCGACCTTGCCGCCGCGCTCGGTCACCGCGTCCAGCAGCGCGCGGTAGACCTGGTCGAAACCGCCGTGCACGTAACCGAGCTCGAAGGTGCGGTAGTGGATCCGGGCCCACAGCCAGGCCATCGAGACCTGCTCGGCGTGGCTGCCGAACTTGCCCACCAGCAGCGGTTCCCAGATGGACTCGGTGACGCGCCGGCCCGCCCAGCGGCGCATCCAGTCCAGCGCCCGCACCTCGGTGAACCGCTGCCCGTCGCGCACCACCTTGAGCGCCGCGGACGACGCGCCGAAGCGGAGCTTGTCCAGCAGCGAGAAGCCGGGGAACCGCAGCATCTCCTGCGGGGTGCTGAAGTCGTGCAGCTGCCCGTCGAAGTACACCCCGGTGGTGGGGCGGTGGAACCACAGCAGGTGACCGAGCCCCAGCTCTTCGACCAGCTCGATCATCGCGCGGTCGGTGCGGAAGCTGTGGTGGTAGAAGCGCTCCAGCGGGGTGCCGCCGACCTCGATCGAGGCGGCCAGGCCGCCCGGTTCCGCGGAGGCCTCCAGCACCGTCACGTCGTGCCCCGCCTTGACCGCGTCGTAGGCCGCGGTCAGCCCGGTCGCCCCCGCGCCGACGATGCCCACTCTCATCCGAAGCTCCACTTCTTGTTGACGGTGTACTGCAGCAGCAGCACGGCCGGCAGCGAGCCGGCCTTGACCAGGTTCGGGTCGACGCCGAGCCAGCCGGAGAACACGCCGAGCAGCAGGAACGTCAGCGCGATGCCGGTCAGCCCGACCGCGTAGAACCGCAGGAACCGCACCAGGAGCCGGTCCCGCTTGCGGAAGTTGAACCACGCGTTGAGCAGGAAGTTGTTCGTGATCCCGGCCGTGGTGCTGATCGCGTTGGCCAGCTGCTCGTGCAGCCCGGCCACGTTGAACAGCAGCAGGAAGAGCAGGTAGTCCAGCAGCACGCCGCTGGCGCCGATCACCGCGTAGCGCAGCAGCGTCCGGCTCACCAGCGGCCGGCGCCGCGCCAGCTGCTCAGTCGGCGTCATGCCGGATCACGTCCCGCACGATGTACAGCGGACGTTGTTGCACCTCGCTGTAGATGCGCCCGACGTAGCTGCCGATCACGCCGAGGGACAGCATCTGCATCCCACCGAGGAACAGCATCGCGACCATGAGCATGGTCCAGCCGGAGACCGTGATGGCGGGGAAGAACAACCGGAGCGTCACCGCGTAGATGATGCCGAGCAGCGCCAGTCCCAGGGTGATGAACCCCATCCGGGTGATCATCTTGAGCGGGACGGTGGAGAACCCGGTGACGCCGTCGGCGGCCAGCCGCAGCATCTTCCGCATCGGGTACTTGGTCTCGCCCGCGACCCGCTCGTCCCGGTCGAACAGCACCTCCCGCTGCTCGAAGCCCATCGAGGCGACCATGCCGCGGATGAACCGGCTGCGCTCCCGGAACTTGCGCAGCTCCTCGGCGGCCCGGCGGTCGAGCAGCCGGAAGTCGCCGGTGTCCACCGGGATGTCGACCTCGGCGCAGCGCCGCAGCAGCCGGTAGTACCCCGCGGCCGTGGCGCGCTTGAACGGGGTGTCGCGGCGGGTGCGGCGGCGGGCGGAGACGATCTCCGCGCCCGCCACCCAGGCGTCGATGAGTTCGAGGCTGACGCGCGGCGGGTCCTGCAGGTCGGTGTCCATCACGATCACCGCGTCGCCCTGCGCGTGGTCCAGCCCGGCGGTGATGGCGATCTGGTGGCCGTAGTTGCGCGCGAAGTCCACCACCCGCACCCGCGGGTCGTTCTTGGCGATGTCCCGCAGGACGTCGAGCGACCCGTCGTCCGACCCGTCGTTGACGTAGACGAACTCGTAGTCGAACTCGGGCCGGGTGTCGGTGGTCCGGGTCAGCTCCTCGTGGAAGTGGCGGATGCCGTCGACCTCGTTGAACACCGGGAGCACGTAGGAGACCAGCCGGGGACCGCCCGGGTCGCGGCGGTGCGGTCGCTGTTGCGGCACCGGAACCCGGACCTGCTGGCGCATCGTGTCGGCCATGGTCACTCCCCTCGCCAACCCCACCGTGGAACAGGAACGCCTCGAACGTCGTACTGGTTGCCCGACATCGGGTAATTGACCTCGAACAGGTGTCCCCGTTCGGAGTACTCGGGGGTCGTCTCGCCGCCGAGCAACCGAGTCGGCACCTCTCTCCGGTCGCCGACCTCCACACCCCGGCGACGACGCCGAGCGGCCCACGGCGGGACCGCCGGCGCGGAGCGCACCACCGGGGAGGCTCGGGGTGGCCACGACGTGGTCGGCGATGTCGCAGCCGCCGGTGAGGGTGGCCCCGCGCCGGGCGGGCGCGACGACGAACGGACCGACCACCAGCGCCACCGTCACCCCCACCACGCCCACGCCGGCGAGCGCGGGCATCTGGAGGAGCAGCCGCGTCGGCCGATCGCCGTCGGAGCGTCCACGGAGGACGGACACCGCCGGCAGCACGACCACCGCGACCAGCCACCACGCCGGGCTGTCCAGCGGCCGCACCGGCTGCTCTCCCCAAGGCACTCCGTACTGCGAGTGCAGGAACCAGTCGTTCTCGCCGGCGGACGCCAGCGCCGTGGCGCACGCGGCGAGCGCGGTGCGCAGCCCGCTCGCCACCAGCACCACCCGGTCGCGGGCGAACCGCCGGGCGGCGAGTGTGATCAGGACCGCACTCGCGGTCAGCGTAGCGGCTCCGGCCCCGGTCAGCGCGCCGAAGCGGTGCGTCCACCCGGAGGGTGTCGCGCTCGTCAGCGCGACGCCCAGCGCCAGGCACAGCGGTGGCACGTGCGTCAGGGCCGCGCCGGGCAGCAGCGCTCCGCTCACCACGGCGGGCACCGGGGGGAGCAGCACCGGGGCGCGGCGGGTCGAGCTCTGCCCGTCCGACGCCGTCCACCACGCTGCCCCCTGGTCGGCTGGCTGGATGCCCGACGTGCACCAGTCTTGGCCAGCCGAGCCGATCCCGCAGCGGCTGAACGGGCGTCACCGCCCGGGCCTAGAACCTTCGCCCGGCCGAGCGACGCGGGTCAGCCCTCGTCGAAGGGGTACGGCGGGTCGCCGTCGGCGCCGCCGACCACCTCGCGGTGGCGGGTGGTGGTGTAGGCGTCGCGCTCCACCCCGTACTGGACCGCGTAGAGGTGCCCCCAGGAGTGGCCGGGCGCGTCGCGCAGCCGGGTGGGCACCTCGATGCGGCGGGACAGCATCGTCGCGCCCGCGAACACCCCGCCCCAGTCCGGGTCGACGGCCATCCCCCAGTCGCCGGACGGCGGGGTCACCATGAGCCGCGGGCTGCTCGCCACCCCGCCCGCCACCTGCGGGTAGTCGCTGCGGCACGGGAACACGAAGCTCATCGTCCAGTCGATCAGCGTCGGCTGCTGCACGTCGAGCGCCTGCCGCAGCGGCACCACGTCGCGCACCACCGGACCGCTCACCGACAGCCAGCCCTGCGGGTCGGTGGTGCGGTCCTCGGCGAGGACCCGCACCCGGTCCGCGCCCCGCGGGACGTCGCGCGCGTCGACGCCGAGGAGCCGCCAGGGCCGGAAGTCGCGCCAGTCGTCCGGTCGCCCGTGGCGCGGGTCGTCGAACGGCAGCGCGGTCGGCGGCGGGTCGCGCAGTTCGCGGACGGCCAGCGTGCGGTCCGCGGCGGCGAACTCCAGCGCCAGCGAGTTGCCCTGCTCGGGACGCCCGGCGACCCAGAGCGACAGCTCCTGGTCACGGGTCAGCTGCGGCAGGCCGAACCACGGGCTGACCAGCGAGCCGGTGGTCTGCGGGCCGCCGGACAGGCTGGTCCAGGCGTGCTCGCTGGCCGAGGTCGCCTGCACCTCGTCGCGCGGGCCCTCCTCGGGCTCGGTCTCCGGCGGCACCACCTCCAGCGGCCCCTCCGGACCCGCGCGGCGCAGGTCCGCCTCCTGCGGTGGCGCCCCGCCTTCGGTGAAGCCCTCCAGCTCCGCCTCGCCGACCAGCGGCCACAGCTGCTCGGCGATGGGCAGCGCCTGCACCTCGTCCTCCAGCCCGCAGGTGCCGCCGTGCAGGGCCTGCCAGTTCATCCGCGCCACGGAGAACCGGTCGCCCATCACCTGCGGCGCGGTCGCGAACGAGCCGAGCAGCACCAGCACCGAGGCCAGCGCCGCGCCGCTGAGCACCGACGCCGGCATCAGCGTCCACATGAGACGGTTCCGGGGGCGGGACCACACCGCGGCCCGGAGGTGCACGACCCCGAGCACGAGCAGTCCGACGAGGACGGCCCCGGCCAGCCAGAACACCGGGCTGTCCAGCGGCACGCGGGGCCGCACCGGGGTGTCCGACCACGGCACCGCGAAGTCCGAGTGCATCGGCCAGGTGTTCGGGCCCGTGAACGCCAGGGCCGCCGCCGGCGCCGCGGCGACCGCGCCGACCGCGCCGAGCAGCCGCGACTCCCGCTTGGCGTGGCCGAGCCCGCCGAGCCGCACCAGCACCACCACGACCACCGCGAGCAGCGCCGCGCCGAGGCCGGCCAGCGCGCCGAAGTGGTGGGTCCACTTCGACGGCGTCAGCCACAGCCCGGCCAGCACCGCGAGCACGGAGCCCAGCAGCACCGGCAGGTCGCCCACCGAGGTCCAGCGGTGGACCTGCCGCACCGCGCAGGCCCCGGCCAGCAGCACGGCGGTGACCACCAGGAGCACCACGAGCCGCTTCGTCGCGGTGCCCCAGATCCCGGTGCCCAGCAGCGCCGAGTACCGCTCGACCTCCTGGTACCAGCCGAGGCTCGGGCCGAACTCGTGGTGGATCTCGGTCGCCGCCAGCACCCCGCGCAGCGTCGAGTCCGCGAACATCGCCACCAGGCCGGTCGACGCCAGGCAGGCGACCAGCGCCGCCCGGGTCGGCACCAGCACCCAGCGCGGCAGCGGACCGGGCTGGATCAGCACCCGCCCGATCCGCGGGGCGAACACCAGCACGACGAGCAGCGCGCTGACGCCGGTGGGCGTGACGGCCACGGTCAGCCCGGCGACCAGGGCCGCGACGCCCAGCCACAGCTGCCGGGCCTGCGTCCGCTCCAGCTTCAGCAGCGCGGCGACCAGGGCGGACGTGCCGAGCGCGAGGAACGCCTCGGGGCGGACGCCCAGGCCGAACGGCAGCCAGCAGGCCAGGAAGAACACCGCGGTCACCAGGTGCAGCGGGAACCGGCGGACGCCCCGGCACACCGGGGCCACGATGCCGCGGCTGACCACGAGCCAGGTCAGCAACCCGGCCACCGCGCTGGGCACCCGGAGCCAGACGGGGGAGAGGTCGTCCGCCGACCACCACCGCATCACGTGCTGGACCAGCGTGAACGGGGTCTCCGAGGCGTTGAACCAGCGGTAGTAGTTGCCGATGTCCCCGGCCGCGTCGTAGTTGCGGACGGTCATCATCGCGAAGCCGTCGTCGTCGGTCAGCGGCCCGATGACCAGCCACGCCGCCAGCACGGCCGCGACCCCGGCGTCCACCGGCAGCGGGGTGAGCGCGACCCGCACCGCGCCGAACGCCGGCGGGGCGTGCACCAGGAGCAGCACCAGCGAGACCAGCGCCAGCGCCAGCGCCGCGCCGACCAGCGCGGTCTTGAGCTCGGTGGGCGAGGTGTCGAACCAGGAGAAGGTGCGGGCCGTGACCGAGGTGCCGGTCAGCTGCTCGGGGTCGAGGTCGGTGGCGAAGGTGAAGATCTCCGGCGCGGCGGTGCCCGGCAGCGCGATCGGGTCGCGGCCGTCGACGGCCACCAGCGAGCGCTGCGCGTCGGCGCTGATCCGCAGCCCGCAGGCGCCCGGCGGGAGCGGGACATCGCGCTGGCCGAGGACCAGGTGCGGTCGGCGGTCCTCGGTGGTGAGCACCAGCCCTTCCCGGTCGCTGCCGGGCGGCAGCGTGGTGAGCACCGTGGTCCGGCCCGGCCGGTCCAGGGCGCTGCGCAGCACCGGGCACGGCACGGTCGCCTCGAACGTCGCCGGTCGGTAGGGGGCGAAGAACGCCGTCGTGGTCTCGGCCTCCGGGCCGGGCCAGTGGACCTCGGTGCGCTCCACCGACACGGGCGCGAACGGCAGGGACACCGCGCAGAGCAGACCGGCGGCGCCCACGCAGAGGGCGAGCAGGTGCGCCAGCCACCGCCCGAGCCGGCGGGACCGCCGCAGCGGCCCGGCAGGCTGGGGCTCGATGGGTCGCTCGAGTTGCGCGGAGCTGCTCGGGTGCTCCAACTGTCCTCCCGGCTCGCAGGGTGCGCCGCGGGCAATCTTGTCGAACGCGGTGTGCGATCACGGTGTCGGCGCGCCGAACCCGTCCTGCTGATGGACGACCGGCACGACCCAGCAGGTTGCCCGATCGGGGCAACGGCCCGCCTCGCACCGGCGTGGACCTGTCGAGAGACAGGAGGCCCGACGTGCGTGTTGCAGACGGAGTCACGGTCCCCCGCCCCCTGGAGCCCGCGGTCACCACCCCGCGGCCGGAACGGCGCGGGTGGCCGGTGTGGACGGTGGTGGTGGGAGCCGTTGCCGCGGGCGCGTTCTGGCTGGTGCACGCGGCGCTGGTCGACGACGCCTACATCACCCTCAGCTACGCCCGCAACCTGGCGTTCCACGGCCACTGGGGGCTGATCGAGGCCGAGGTGTCGAACTCGGCGACCGCGCCGCTGAACGTGCTGGTCCTCGCGGCGTTCACGGTCGTGCTGCGGGACGCCGTCCTCGCCCTGGGCGTGGTGTTCGTGCTGGCCGGCGTCGCGCTGGCGCTGCTGCTGCGCGCCGCCGCCCGCAGCTCGGGCCTGCCCGGCTGGGTGGGGCCGCTGGGCGCGCTGCTGGTGGTGGGCAACCCGCTGGTGCTCTCCACGGTCGGCCTGGAGATGACGCTGGCCGCGGCGCTGCTGGGGGTGCTGCTGCTGGCGGCGGTGCGGGTCCGGCCGGTCCTGTTCGGGGTCGCGGCGGGACTGCTCGCGCTGACCCGGCTGGACCTGGTCGTCTTCGCGCTGCTGGTGCTCCTCGGCCGACCGGGGTTGTGGCGCGGGTGGTGGCGCTGGCTGCTGACCGCGAGCGCGGTCGCGCTGCCCTGGTTCACCTGGAGCTGGTTCGCCTTCGGTTCCGCGGTGCCCGACACGCTGGTCATCAAGCAGCTGCAGAGGTCGTGGGGCGACTGGGACTTCAGCAACGGGCTGTGGCTCTACCACGGCGCGTTCCCCACCGCGGTGGTGGTGTCGCTGCTGCCGCCGCTGCTCGGGCTGGTCTGCCTGCCGGTGCTGGGCGCGCTGCGCGCGTTCCGCCGCGCGGTGCGGTTGTGGCCGTGGGCGCTGCTCGGCGCCGGCGGGGTGGCGCACCACCACGTCTACACGCTGCTCGGCGTGCCGCCGTACCACTGGTACTACGCGCCGGGCCTGATCGGTCTGTCGTTGCTGCTGGCCGGTGTCCTGGGTGCGGTGTGGTGGGAGCTGTCGCTGCTGATCGGCTGCGCCCTGCTGGCGGTGCAGGCCGGGTTCGCGGTCGACCACGGGACGCCGTGGCGCGAGGCGGCGATCGCGACGAACTGGGGCAGCGCGGCGGAGTACGCCCGCATCGGGACCGAGGTGGGCCGCCTGGTCGGTTCGGGCACGGTGACCAGTCCCGGGGAGATCGGCACTCTCGCGTACTTCTGCGAGTGCGCGGTGGTGGACGGCTTCTCCGACCGCGGCTACCTGCCCGAGCAGCTGCAGCAGCGCGTGGCGGCGGCGAGCCCGCCGGTGCGCGCGCTGCTGCGGCTGAACTACCGCCACTTCCGGCCGGAACCGCCGCGGCCGGTCACGCACGTGCTGCGCCGCGAACCGGGGCCCGGGGAGTGGACGATCCGCTCGACCTGGGCGGGCGAGTCCCACCTGGTCCTCGAGCCCGTGCGCTGACGGTCCGGCGGGTGCGTCAGCGCTTCCCCCCAGCCGTGGACGACGACCTCGTGGCCACGCAGGTCGAAGCTCCCGGGCGTGTCGTCGTCCCCCGTTGGTGGAGAGGTGACGGGAACCTCCCGCCAACGGGGTCGGTGGGAAGGTGCCCTTCACCGACCAGCGCGCGGGGAGTCGCGTCCCACGTCCGCGCGACGGAGGCCGTCCCCGGCGGGTGACCCGCCGCCTCTCGGCGGGACTGCGCGGTCGTCGCCCGCGCGGGTGGGGCCAGGAGCGTGGTCGTGGGCGGCGGTGGGAGGGCGCCGCCCACGACCCGGGATCACGGGTTCGGGCGGTCGGTGACCTCGCCGGTGTCGCGGTGCCACTCGATGACGCCGTGCTCGAAGTCGGTGGCCCGGCCCACCGGCACGTCGTGCTCACCGCTCACCGGGTAGCCCAGGTAGGAGCGCTCCCACCCCAGCTCCGCCCAGCGGACGCGGATCCCGCCGTACACCTCGTGCGCCCCGGTCTCCGGCGTCCAGTAGACCGACGCCCCACCGGTGCCGGTGAAGTGGTTGTAGCGACCCCGTCCGTCCGGCGTGCCGAGCTCGTCGGTGGTGGGGTAGCCGAGCACCCCGCCGGGCCCGCTGAGCTCGAGGTAGCGCTGGGCGATCACGCCCTGCACCGAGTGCGCCCCGGTGTCCGGGCTCCACACGATCCCGGCGGGGAACCGGCCGTCGCCGTTGAACCGGTTGTAGCGGCCGGTGCCGTCCGGCGCGGTCAGCTCGTCGGTCACCGGGTAGCCCAGCGGCCCGGCCTCCCAGCCGCTGGCCGCCCACGCGTCCCGGATCGCGCCCTGCACCGCGTTCGCGCCGGTCGGCTGGGTCCAGTAGATGGAGGCGTCCTCGCGGTCGGACCCCGGCATCACGAAGTGGTTGTAGGCGCCGAAGGCGTCCGGGGTGAGCTGGGTGTCGGTCGCCGGGGAGCCGAAGTGCGCGTCCTCGCCCAGCTCCCGGAAGTGCTCCAGGATCGGGCCGGTGACCAGGTGCGCGCCGGTCTCCGTGGAGAAGTAGATCGCGGAGTGGACGGCACCGTCGCGGGTGCGGAAGTCGCTGTAGCGGCCACCGCCGCTGCTGGCCAGCTCGTCGGTGATCGGCACGCCCACCTCGTCGTGCCCGCCCAGTTCGAGGAAGCGCTGGTAGATCAGGCCGCGGACGACGGTGACGCCGGAGTCCGGGGTCCAGTAGAAGCGGGCGTGCGTGAAGTCCTGGTAGCGCAGGCCCTCGTCGACCACGACCTCCTCGGCGACGGGCTCACCGACCTGGGCCTTCTCCTCGTCGGTCATCGACTCGTAGCGCTGCTGGATCGCGCCGTCGCCCGGATCGGCGGTCGTGGACGCGCTCGGCGGCGCCGTGCTGGTCGGTTCGGCCACCGTCGCGCCGGCCGGGGCGATCAGGGCGAGGACTGCTGCCGCGGCGGTCGCCGCAGCGATGCGTCGTGCGATCACGTGCATCCCCTTTCACTCGGTCACCCTGTGATCGCGCGACGGAGCGTCCAGGTTGTCCTGTTCGTGGAATCCCGCGTCCGTCCGACCGACGTGGACGGCCGCGGACGCAGCAGGGGAGACGCGACGTTCCGTGGGCCCTCCGGTCGAACGGGCAGGTGGGAGGGCCCACGGACGCGAGCACCCGGTGAACCCCACTTCTCCAGGTGCCCGCGCTTCCCCCAGCGCGCCGCGGGTGGGAAGCGTGTCGGGCGGCGGAAGAACAGCGCCGTCACCGGAAGAGATCGCTCCACGACGGCGAAACGTTGCCGAAACGACCGAAATGTTATGGATCGGCCGTGGATGCGACGAACGGGGCCACCCGGGATGCTCCCGAGGGCCCCGTTCGTCAGAGCCGATCAGATGGGCAGACGGCGGAAGAGGGCGCGCGGCACGTGCCGCAGCACCGTCATCACCCACCGGAACTGCGCCGGGGCGTAGACCACCGGGCTGCCCTTGCGGACGCCGTCCACGATCGCCTTGGCGACGCTGTCCGGGGTGTTCGACATCGGCGCCGGCTTCATGCCCTCGGTCAGCTTGGTGTGCGTGAAGTTCGGCCGCACGACGGTCACCTTGACGCCGTACTCCTCCAGCGCGTACGCCAGGCCCGAGAAGAACACGTCCAGACCCGCCTTCGACGAGCCGTAGACGAAGTTCGACCGCCGCGCGCGCTCGCCGGCCGGGGAGGACATCACCGCGAGGTGCCCGTGGCCCTGCTTGCGCAGCCGCTCGGCCAGCAGCACGCCCAGCGACACCGGCGCGACGTAGTTGACGTCGGCCACCGCGCGGGCCGCCTCGACGTCGGTCCAGCCCTTCTCGTTGTCGCCCTGGATGCCGAACGCGATGAGCGTGACGTCGATGTCGCCGTCGGCGAAGGCCTTGTCGATGACCTCGGCGTGGGTCTCCGGCTTGCGGGCGTCGAAGTGCAGGACGGTCACGGTGCTGCCGGTGGCGCGCAGCTGCTCGGCCGCGGCGTCCAGACGTTCCTGCTCCTCCGGGCGGTCCGCCAGGATGATCCGCAGCGGACGGGCCTCGGCGTACCGCTTCGCCGTCGCCAGGGCGATGTCGGACGTGCCACCGAGCAGCAGCAGCGACTGCGGGTTTCCAACTGCGTCGATCACAGCTCAAGCCTCCGGCTCATGTCTGAGGCGAAAACGCCTTCGGGGTCTACGGTCTGGCGGATCTTCGTGAACTCCTCCGCCCGCGGGTACATCTTGTGGAAGTTCTCCGCCGTGGTCCGGGAGTCCTTCGCGGTGTACAGCCGACCACCGAACGCCAGGACGTCCTCGTCCAGTTCGGTGCAGAACCGGCCCAGCCCGTCCACGATCGGGAAGTCCAGGCACACCAGCCAGCCCGGGTGCGGGTAGGACAGCGGTGCCCGGTTGCCCTCGCCCATCTTCTTGATGACGTTGAGGAACGAGACGTGGCCGGAGTGCGCGATCTTGTGGATGATCCGCTTGAGCTCGTCCTCCTTGCCGTACGGCACGGAGAACTGGTACTGCAGGAAGCCCTGCGAGCCGTACGCCCGGTTCCACTCGCCGATCAGGTCGAGCGGGTGGTAGAAGGCGGTGAGGTTCTGGACCAGGCCCCGTCCGCGCTTCGGCGTCTTCCGGTAGTACAGCTCGCCGATCATGCTGAACGTCAGCTTGTTGCCCAGCCGCGGCGGGAAGACGTCCGGCAGCGTCAGCAGCTGCGGGGCGTCGAACTTCAGCGGGTTCGAGCGCAGCTTCGCCGGGAGCTGGTCGACCGTGGCCAGCGAGCCGCGGCCGAACGCGGCGCGGCCCAGCTTCGGCCCGGTGGAGATCGAGTCGAACCACGCCGAGGAGTAGGTGTACTTGTCGTCGGAGCCGTCGTCGAACAGCTCGATCGTCTCGTCGAGGTTGTTGGTCCGGTCGACGTCGGCGATGAAGTAGGCCGTCTCCGTCCGGGTCATGCGGATCTTGGCCCGGAGGATGATGCCGGTCAGGCCGATGCCCGCGACGGTGGCCCAGAACAGCTCCGACTCCGGGCCCTCCGGCGTCAGGGTGCGGACCTGGCCGTCGGCGGTGAGCAGGTCCATCGACAGCACGTGGTTGCCGAAGCTGCCCGCGCTGTGGTGGTTCTTGCCGTGGATGTCGTTGGCGATCGCGCCGCCGATGGTGACCTGGCGGGTGCCCGGCAGCACCGGGACCCACAGGCCGTACGGCAGCGCGGCCTTCATCAGCTGGTCCAGGCTGACCCCGGCGTCGACGTCGACGGTCGCGGTGTCCGGGTCGATCTCGTGGATCCGGTTCAGCCGGGTCATGTCGATGACCACGCCGCCGGCGTTCTGCGCGACGTCGCCGTAGCTGCGGCCCAGGCCGCGGGCGATGACGCCGCGCTCACCGGCGGTGCGGACGGCCTCGGCGATGGCGTCGAGGTCAGTGGTGCTGAGCACGCGCGCCTGCGTGGGGGCCGTGCGCGCCCAGCCCATCAGCTTCTTGGTTTCGAACGTGGTCGTCACAGGCCAAGCCTCCGGGACAGGTCGGAGCGGAAAACGCCCTCCGGGTCGACGGAAGCGCGGGTCGTGCGCCACTCGTCGATGCGCGGGTACATCCGCTCGATCATCTCCGCCGTGGTGCGGGACTCCTTGGCCAGGTACAGGCGTCCGCCCGCCTCCAGGACCATGTCGTCCAGCTCGTTGCACAGCCGGTCCAAGCCCGGCGTGATGGGGATGTCGACGGTGAGCGTCCAGCCCTCTCGGGGGAACGACATCGGCGCCGGGTTGCCCTCGCCGAACGTCTTGAGCACGTTCAGGAACGACACGTGGCCCGATGCGCTGATCTTGTCGATGGAACGGCGGAACATCGCCTCCTGGCCGAACGGCACCATGAACTGGTACTGCAGGAAACCGTTCGGGCCGTACACCCGGTTCCACTCGCCGACCAGGTCGAGCGGGTGGAAGAACTGGGTGATGTTCTGCACCAGTCCGAACTCGGTCGGCGCCTTGCGGTACCAGACCTCGTTGAACGCGGTGATGGTGAACTTGTTGACCAGACCGTTGGGGAAGATCGGCGGGGCGGTCATCAGCTGCGGGGCGTGGAACGCCAGCGGGTCCTTGCGCAGCTTCTTCGGCAGGTCCTCGAGCTTGGCCGAGTTGCCGCGGGTCAGCAGCGCGCGCCCCAGCTGCTCGCCGCGGGCCAGCGAGTCGAACCAGGCGACCGAGTAGACGTAGTTGTCGTCCGAACCGTCGGTGAAGTGCTCGAGCAGCTCGTCCAGGTTCGTGGTCCGCACGTTGTCGACCAGGAAGTAGGCGGTCTCCACACGCTTGAGCTGGATCGTGGCCCTCAGCACGATGCCGGTCAGGCCCATCCCGCCGACGGTGGCCCAGAACAGCTCCGCGGTCTCGCCCTCCGGCGTGAGCGTGCGGATCTGGCCGTCGGCGGTGAGCAGGTCCATCGACAGCACGTGGCTGCCGAACGAGCCCTGCGAGTGGTGGTTCTTGCCGTGGATGTCGGAGCCGATCGCGCCGCCCACGGTGACCTGCCGGGTGCCCGGCAGCACCGGGACCCACAGCCCGTGCGGCAGCAGCACACGCATCAGGGTGTCCAGCGACACCCCGGCGTCCACGACCACCGTCGCCTCGTCCACGTCGATCTGGTGCACGCGGTCGAGGGCGGTCATGTCGATGACGGTGCCGCCGGCGTTCTGCGCCGGGTCGCCGTAGCTGCGGCCCAGGCCGCGAGCGATGACGCCCCGGTCACCGGCGGTGCGGACGGCCTCGGCGATGGCCTCGACGTCCGGGGTGCGCACGACGCGCGCCCTGGTCGGCGCAGTGCGCCCCCAGCCCGTCAGCGTCTGAAGTTCGTCCTTTGCCGATCCCACCCAGCCGAGTCTATCCGCGCTGGCTGGGGCCACCGCCGCGGGTGCGCGCCGTCTTCGGCGGTGTGCGATGCGTCATCGCTACACTCGCCCGGGGCGCGTGTGGAGCTCGGTCTCCCGCGCCCCGGGTGCCCGTGCGGGTGTTCCAGAGCGTGACGGAGCCCGGGCGCCGAACGACCTGCCGTCGAAATCCCGAGGTGGACCAGTGGCCGTGGCTGAAGCCCAGACGGACCAAGCGGAACCGAAGCGGCTGGGCGTGCTGAACCAGCTCGTCCGCTTCGTCGTGATCGGCGGCTTCTGCGCCATCATCGACGCCGGGACCTACGCGCTCCTGCTCTCGTTCGGCCTGCCGAACTGGGTGTCCAAGGCCGTGTCGTTCATCCTCGGCACCACGGCCTCGTACCTGATCAACCGGAAGTTCACCTTCAGCGGCGCGAGCACCGGCAACACCCGGGCGAAGGCGGTCGGGTTCGCGATCGTCTACACCGCGACGTTCTTCGTCAACGTTGGCACCAACCAGCTGCTGTACCTGACGCTGCCCGAGTTCCACGAGCAGCTGCGCTACGCGGTCTGCTGGGTCGTCGCGCAGGGCCTGGGCACGCTGATCAACTTCGTGATGCTCAAGTGGGTCGTCTTCCGCGAGTGACGCGGAGCACCGGGTGCCCCGGCGCCCGGACCTGAACCCGTGTTCGAGCGCCCCGGCGAGGGTCGGTGCGCGGCCGCAGGTGGCGGCCGCGCGCCCGCCGCCCCCGGGGCGCTCAGCCGTTGCGGAACCCGGTGCCCCTGGCCGGGGCGCCGTAGGCGTGCGCGTGGGAGCGCGTCGTCTCGACGTGCGCGGTGGCCACGTGCGCGAAGTTCACCGCGAAGCTGCCGCCGTCCGCGGTGGCCAGCGCCTTGGTCTCGCCGTTGGCCATCAGGTCCGCGAGCACGTCGCGCAGCGCGTCGGCCTCCTCCTGGGCGAGCGCGATGTGCAGCGGCTGGCTGACGCCCGCGAGGTGCAGCACCAGGCCGGGTCGCTTCTCGGGCATGGGAACCTCCGGTCGCAGCGGTCCTCCTCGGTCGAGGACCGGGGATCCCAGCGCACCACGGCGAGCCCGGCCGGGACAGCCGGTTTCGCCGTCGGCAGAGGTCGCCGAGCCCGCTCACCAGCGGTTTTCGCCCAGGGCGTACCGGAGGCCCCGCTCACTGCTCGGGTTCGTCCTCCTCGGGCGCCTCGAACGCCTTGACGTCGTTGCGGTCGTCACTGCTCGGGACGTCGCCCGGCAGGTACACCGTCTTCGACAGCGGGCCCGGGGTCCAGGTGCCCCAGTGCGTTTCGCGGTGCACGTCCATCGCCGCCTGGGCGGGCAGGGCGTCCGGTTCGTACGGGTCCACCGCGTACAGCGAGCCCCAGTCCCGGTGGATGTTGTTCCGCAGGTAGGTCGGCAGCTCGCGCATGCTGGTGGCCACGTTGAGCCAGCCGAACGGGCCGCCCGCGTCCGGCGACGACCAGCCCTGGCCGATCTCGCGGACCTCGGCGCCGGCCGACACGCGGAACTTCGGGATCTCCGCAACCCCGTTGTGCACGCCGGGCAGCTGCAGGCACGGGTGCACCAGCGCCGCGGTCCACTCCACGAACGTCGGCTGGTCGCCGACGAAGTCGGTCATGTTCACCAGCTGCGGGGCGCGCGGCGCGCTGACCGCGATCCAGCCGTTGGGCCCGACCGAGTTGTCCGTGGCCACCACGCGCATCTTGGTGGCGCCCTCGGACAGCCCGCCGACGGTGTAGCGGAAGTCCCGCCAGCCCGGGCCGCCCGGCTGCACCACGTACTTGCGGGCGGTGATGAGGAAGCCCTCCGGGGTGTCGTGGCCGAACTCCAGCGAGATCGAGTTCGCGCCGAACTCGTTGCCGGCCAGCGAGATCACCACCGGCACCTCGCCGGTCCGGGCGCGCTCGGGCAGGTCGTACCACTGGGTGCGCAGCTCGCCGGTGCCGGTGCCGGCCTGGTCGTAGCTGCCCCACACCGGCGCCCGGTCGTTGCCGAACTGGTGCGGCGGCTTCCAGTCGGGCTCCTGCGGGTCGCCGCTGTCGTCGTCGGTGGCGGGCAGGCCGGGCCGGTTGAAGCCGACCATCTTGGCCCGCATGTACTGGTCGATGTCCTCCTTGCCCTCCAGCCGCTTCGGCGGGATGGGGATGCGGACGTCCTGCGACGGCGCGCCCTTCTCGGGCTGCTCGGGCGAGACCCGCAGCATGCCGGACTGCGGGTTGGTCTCCACGTAGACGTAGTCCGACAGGCCGCAGCTGGAGCCGACGATCTGCTTCACGTTGTCGGCGCCCATGCTGTAGCTGCCCCACTGCTTCTGGATGACCTTGCCGAAGTTGGCCAGCTCGAACAGCACCAGCAGCGCGCACACGATCGACAGCGGCGCGGTGCCCAGCCGCAGCGCGCGGCTGCGCTTCTCCTCGCCGGTGGAGCTCTCGTCGACGACCTTCGGGTTGTTCTCGTCGATGCGCAGGTGCTCGATGAACGCCACGACCAGCGCGATGGCCGCGATGACCAGGAAGATCGTGCTCAGCCGGTACCCGGCCAGCACCGGCGGCATGTTGAACCAGGGCACGCCCCAGCCGGAGACGTACCACCAGGCGTTGGGGCCGGTGGCCGCGAACGCCAGGATCACCATGAGCATCGCGACGAACGCCGCCCGGTTGCGCTTGGACCGCAGCACCGTGGTGCTGGTGGCGAGCGCGGTCAGCGCGGCCAGCGCACCGCCGAAGGCGGCGAAGATGCCGAAGTGGTGCGACCACTTGGTCGGGGTGAGCACCAGCACGCCGAAGGCCATCGCGACGACGGCCAGCAGCCGCCGGCTCGGCCCCAGCGCCGCGCCGCGGACCTGGCCGCGGCGCAGCAGCACCACGGCGCAGGTCACCAGGCACAGGATCACCAGCAGCACCGGGAACCGCCGGGTCATCGAGCCGTCCGGCGTCGGGCTGAACAGCAGGTTGTAGCGGCTGAGCTCCTCGTACCAGCTCTGGCTCGGGCCGAGGTCGGTGCGCAGCTCGGTGGCGTCCATGACCGACCGGAACGTCTGGTCGGAGAACACCAGCGCCAGGATCACGAACCCGGACGCGGCGATGGGCGCCAGCACCGGCAGCCAGCCGAACTCCTGGGCGCGCTTGCGCACCAGCCGGAACAGCGGCTTCAGCGCCGCGATGAACGGCAGCACGGACACCAGGCCGTGCGGGTTCGCGCCGACCGACAGCGCGGCCACGACCAGGCCCAGCGCGGCGGGCATGAGCCGGCCAGTGGCCACCGCGCGCTCCACGGCGCACAGCGCCAGCAGCGAGAACAGCACCACGACCGGCTCGGGCCGCAGGCCGTTGTTGTACGGCAGCCAGAAGGCCAGGAACACCGCGGCGGCGGCCCAGCCGGCGGCGTTGGAGCGCCGCACCTGCTGGCCGAGCCGGGGCAGCACCTCGCGGCTGATGAGCAGCCAGGACACGATGCCCATGAGCAGCGCGGGCAGCCGCACCCACGGCGTGGCCGTGGAGATCTGCACCCACAGCGCGTACAGCTCGTAGAACCAGCCGAACGGCGCTTCCGGACCGCCGAACCAGCGGTAGTAGTTGCTGACGTACCCGAAGCTCTCGCGCGCCCGCGCGATGTTCAGGATGTAGCCGTCGTCCGAGGTCATGGCGCCCATGACCCACCAGACGACGAGCGCGCCGATGACCGAGACGTCGCGGAAGGTCGGCTTCCACCAGCCGGCCGGGGCCCACTTCGGCGGTCGCCGCCCCGCGCGCACGTCCAGTCGCCGCAGGCAGACCGCGGAGGCGATGAACGCGAGGACCGCTCCCGCCATCGCGGCGAGCTTCACCGCGGTCGGCTGGCTCTCGTAGCGGTTGTCGACGCGGGCCTCGAAGGACAGGCCGCGCACGTCGTCGATGGCGTCGTTGAGGCCGGAGTAGATGCCGGTCAGCTGCGGGCGCTGGTCCCCGCGCAGGTTGGCCAGCGACTCACTGCCCACGGTGGCGGTGGTGGCCGAGGCGTCGGAGCGCAGCTGGATCGAGCAGTCGCCGTCGGGCAGCGGCACCGTGCCCACCTGCTGGCCCTTGTTGAGCAGCGTCAGGTGGCCGTCGTCGACCTGCAGCACCAGGCCGGTCAGGTTGCCGTAGTCCGACGACGGCGGGTTGGTGCTCAGCAGGATGCCCGGGCCGTTGGTGCGCGCGTCCAGGTCGCGCGCCGAGGCGCAGGCGATGTCGGCGTTGAGCCACACCGGCGAGTAGCTCAGCAGCGGGGCCGACACGGACTTGGTGCCTTCGGCCGTCGGCCACTTCAGCGTGGTGATGTCGTAGTTGACCGGGAGGAAGGGCACCGCCAGGGCGAGCACGGTGCCGAGCAAGCCGAAGACCGTCGCGAACAGCTTGAGCCGCTTCGCGGACGGTTGCCGGTTCGTCTCGGTGTGCGCCGAAGTGTCGTCCGTTCGGCGGCTTTCCTCCTGGCCACTGAGCACGGGTGGAGAATAGTAGTTGCTGGTACGAGGGCTTTCGCGGCATTCCGCGGGTGTGCACGAGAACACCCGGGCCGACCTCGTGAGCTGCGGTCTCAGGTTGCTCTCAGGTGGCTCTCAGCGTCCCGTGAGCGCTCGGTGACCAGTCCGGCCACCCACCGCGGTCGTCCGCTCAGCGGCGGAAGAAGTGCTCCCGCTGGCCCTGCCGCACCAGCCGCAGCCACTCCTTGAACGCCTTCGGGTCGCGCTTCTGCCCCACGAAGTACAGGCCGAACCGGAGCACCTCCAGCGCCCCGATCTTGCGCATCCCCGGCTGCGACAGCAGGTACCCGCGGTTGCGGTAGGTGTAGTAGCGCTTGTTCGCGTCCGACGGGTCCTGCGCGTGGAACCGGCCGCCCAGCATCGGCTTGAACTCCGCCGAGCCGTCCGGGTGCAGGAACGTCGTCTTCAGCGTGGTGCCGAACGGCAGCCCGGAGCGCAGCACGCGGCGGTGGATCTCCACCTCGTCGCCGCGGAAGAACAGCCGGTAGTCCGGCACGCCCACCACGTCCAGGGTCGAGGCGCGGAACAGCGCGCCGTTGAACAGCGACGCGATGCCGGGCAGGAAGTCGCTGTCGCCGAGCTCGCTGACCCGCCGCTTCCAGGTCAGCCCGCGGCGCAGCGGGAACGCCAGGGTGTCCGGGGTGTCGATGTTGACCACCACCGGCGACACCGCGGCCAGCCGCCGCTTGGTGGCGACGTCCAGCAGCGTCTCCAGCGCGTGCTCGTCGGCCGGGCGGCCGTCGTCGTCGCCCAGCCACACCCACTCGGCGCCCAGCGACAGCGCGGTGAGCATGCCGAGCGCGAAGCCGCCCGCGCCGCCCAGGTTGCGGTGCGAGGGGATGTAGGTCGACGGGACGGGGCAGTCCGCCACCACGTCCTCGGCGGGCTGGTCCGGACCGTTGTCGACCACCACCAGGTGGTCGGGCAACCGGGTCTGGCTCGCGATGACCTTCAAGGACTCGGCCAGCAGCTCCCGGCGGTGCCTCGTGACGATCACCGCGACGACGGACCCGGCCGGCAGCTGCTGTGCGGAGTCGGTGCTCATGCGCCTTCGTTGCTCCCGATCGTGGCCGCGGACTCACCGATCCGCGCCAGGGTTTCCTCACTGAGGTGCTCGAAGGGGTCGTACCCCTTGTAGTGCGTCAGGACCTCGCGCAGCGAGCCCTGCTCGCGGATGCCGCCCTTGTCCATCCAGATCGCCGTGCTGCACAGCTCGATCAGGAACTCGTCGGAGTGCGAGGCGAACACCAGGATGCCGGAGCGCCGGACCAGGTCGTGCAGCCGGTCGCGGGCCTTCTCCAGGAACTCCGCGTCGACCGCGCCGATGCCCTCGTCCAGGATCAGGATCTCCGGGTCGATCGAGGTCACCACGCCCAGCGCCAGGCGCACCCGCATGCCGGTGGAGTAGGTGCGCAGCGGCATCGCGAGGTAGTCGCCGAGCTCGGTGAACTCGGCGATGTCGTCGACCCGCTTCTCCATCTCCTTGCGGGTCATGCCCAGGAAGAGCCCGCGGATGATGATGTTCTCGTAGCCGGAGATCTCCGGGTCCATGCCGACGCCGAGGTCGAACACCGGTGCGACCTTGCCGACCACCCGCGCGCTGCCCCGGGTCGGCTCGTAGATGCCGCTGAGCAGCCGCAGCAGGGTCGACTTGCCCGCGCCGTTGTGGCCGACCAGGGCCACCCGGTCGCCGTGCCGCAGCGACAGGGTGATGTCGTGCAGCGCCTCGATGATCGGGACCCGGCTGTCGGTGCCGATCTTGCCGCCGGCCTTGCCGAGCACGGCCTTCTTCAGCGAGCGGGACTTCGCGTCGAAGATCGGGAAGTCGACCGCTGCGTTCCAGACGTCGATGCTGACCACAGTTCCTCAGCCCCCGATCAGACCCAGTACGTGACGCGGGCGCGGTAGTTGCGCATCACGACCAGCGCAACCGCCCATCCGACAATGGTGCAGCACAGGACGATGACCCAGTGGTACAGCATCTGGTCCTGCCCGATCAGCGGATCGCGGATGATCTCGATGTAGTGGTACAGCGGGTTCAGGTCCGCGAGGTTCGACCGCCAGCCGAGCTCGGGCGCCTTGCTCTGCAGGATCTCGGCGTTCCACACGATCGGCGTCATGAAGAACATCAGGGTCGAGAGGCTGTTGATCACCGGCGGGATGTCGCGGAAGCGGGTCGCGATGATGCCGAACAGCAGGGCGACCCACGCGCCGTTGAGCATGAGCAGGCCGAACGCCGGGATCGCGGTGATGATGGTCCAGCTGATCGGCATCTGGAAGATCGCCAGCACGACCAGGTAGACGACCATGTTGTGCACGAAGAACAGCGACTGCCGCCACACCAGCCGCAGGATGTGCACGCTGATCGGCGACGGCAGCTGCTTCATCAGCCCTTCGTTGGCGATGAAGACCTCGGTGCCCTCGGTCAGGCAGCCGAGGATGAAGTTCCACACGATGAAACCGACCGTGAGGTACGGCAGGAACGTCTTGAGGTCCTGGCTGAACAGCTGCGAGTAGAGCAGGCCGAGCGCCGTGGCGGTCATGCCCATGCCGATGGTGATCCACAGCGGGCCGATGACCGAGCGCCGGTAGCGCTGCTTGATGTCCTGCCAGCCGAGGTGTGCCCACAGCTGTCGCTGCTTGAGGCCGTCGCGGATGTCCCTGAACGCCTTGCTCCAGGACCGGGACGACTCGGCCGCTGGAGGAGGGGGGGTCTCTACCGTGCTCGTGGACTGCACAGTGCGTCAGAGTACCGATCGGTGGAGTGCCCTCCAGGCCAGGGCATCACTCCACGGCGCGAGCCCCCGGAGCAGCTGCTCCACGCCCCGTGCACGGACCTCGCGAGGACCGCGGTCCCCGTGGGAACCGGGCACGGAGATCCCCGGGTGAATCGCGCGTAGGCAACCCTTGTGGGTGACCGCGGTGGCCGGTGGGACCGCGGTCACCCGTGGCTCACAGGTACTGGCCGGTGCCGCGGTGGTGACCGTGGTCGTCCCCGCCGCCGCCGGCCGACGGCAGGCCGCGGCGCATCTGCTCCAGCTGGGCCCGGGCCGCCATCTGCTGGGCGAACAGCGCGGTCTGCAGGCCGTGGAACAGGCCCTCCAGCCAGCCGACGAGCTGGGCCTGCGCGATCCGCAGCTCCGCCTCGGACGGCGTCTGCTCCTGGGCGAACGGCAGCGACAGCCGCTCCAGCTCCTCGATGAGCTCCGGCGCCAGGCCCTGCTCCAGCTCGCGGATGGAGGACTGGTGGATCTCCTTCAGCCGGGTGCGGCTGGCCTCGTCGAGCGGCGCCGCGCGGACCTCCTCCAGCAGCTGCTTGATCATGGTGCCGATGCGCATCACCTTGGCGGGCTGCTCGACCAGGTCGTTGATGTCCTCGCCGCGCTCGGTCTGCTCGCCCTCGGCGATCGCGCCCAGGGGCTTGCCGTCCTCGCCGACCACGAACACCTGCGCTCTGCCCTCACTGTCTTCGCGGGTCATGTCTCCATCCTGGCGGGTTGGTCGGACGCTGTGCACGGGCGGTGCCGGAGCCGATCCGCCCGGCCCTCACAGCTCCAATACACCACGGACGGACGTCGCGCGCGGGGGTGACGGGCGTGACGTGCGCGGCGCGACGCGGGCACCCACCCCGCAGCCAGCGCCGACCGCCCCGTCCGTAACGTGTCCTCCATGGCGTTCGACGTCGCGGCGGTTCGCGGGCTGTTCCCCGCGCTCGGCGACGGGTGGGTGCACCTGGACGCCCCGGCAGGCATGCAGGTCCCTGAACAAGTGGCGACCGCGGCGTCGACCGCGCTGCGGGCCCCGGTCTCCGGTCCGGGCGGGATCTTCCCCGCTTCGCAGCGCGCCGAGGCGATCGTGGAGGCCGCCCGTCGCGCGATCGCTGACCTGGTCGGGGCGAACCCGGCCGGGGTGGTGCTCGGCCCGAACTCCGCCGTCCTGCTGCAACGACTGGCCGACGCGCTGGGCGACGGCTGGATGATCGGTGACGACGTGGTCGTCTCCCGGCTGGACCACCCGGCCAACGTGGCGCCCTGGGTGCGCGCGGCGCAGCGCTCCGGCAGCACGGTGCGCTGGGCCGAGGTCGACATCGAGACCTGCGAGCTGCCCACCTGGCAGTACCAGGAGCTGGTGACCCCGCGCACGAAGGTGGTGGCCCTCACCGCGGCCTCCGGCGCGGTCGGCACCCGCCCGGACGTGCGGCAGGCCGCGGAGGCGGCGGCCGAGCACGGCGCGCTGGTGGTGGTGGACGCCTCGGCGGCCGCGCCGTTCGTCCCGCTGGACATGACCACGATGGGCGCCGACGTGATGGCGGTGAACGCCTCGGCCTGGGGCGGGCCGCCGGTGGGCGCGCTGGTGTTCCGGGACGCGGCGATGCTCGACCAGCTGCCGTCGGTGGCGCTGGAGCCCGGTGCGCGCGGTGCGGAGCGCCTGGAGCTCGGCCCGCACGCGTACCCGCTGCTGGCCGGGTTGGTGGCTTCGGTGGACTACCTGGCCGCGCTGGACGACGCCGCGGTCGGGCCGCGCCGGGAGCGGCTGCTGACCTCGCTGGGCTCGGTGAAGTCGTACCAGGCGGGCCTGCTGGCGAACCTGACCAACGGGCTCCGCAAGATGAACCACGTCATGGTCATCGGCGACGCCATGCGCCGGGTGCCGTCGATGGCGTTCACGGTGAACGGGGTGAAGGCGGTCGACGCCGTCGACCACCTCGCCGAGCGCGGCATCTGCGCCTTCGCCGACCCGGGCACCCACGGGGTCTTCGCGGTCCTCGGCGTCGGCGAGGTGGGCGGCGCGGTCCGCGTCGGCCTGGCCCACTACACCAACGCAGCCGAGGTCGACCAGCTCGTCCGCGCAGTCGCCGACCTCGCCTGACCGACGAACCCGCCCCTCGCGGCCGACTGCGCGCAGACCCCGGGGCGGGTGCCGGTCGTGGGCGGAACCGACACCCGCCACCGGCCGGGCGCACTGGAGCTGGCTGCCCCCGGGGTCAGCGGACCAGGAGGATCTTGCCCCGGACGTCGCCGGCTTCGAGCATCGCGTGCGCGCGGGCCGCCTCGGGCAGCGGGACCCGGGCGTGCACCGGCATCCGCACCCGGCCGGCCTCGACCAGCGGCCACAGGCGCTCCCGCACGTCGGTGACGATCGCGGCCTTGCCGTGCGGGCCCGACAGCGGCCGCCCGCGCAGGCCCAGCACCGACAGGTGCAGCCGCTTGACCAGCATCTTCCCCAGGTCCAGCTCGGCCTTGCGGCCGCCCTGCATGCCGATGACCGCCAGGTGCCCGTCGGGGGCCAGCGCGGACAGGTTCCGGTCCAGGTAGGACGCCCCCATGTTGTCCAGGATGACGTCGGCGCCGCCGAGCTCCTTGACGATCGGGACGAAGTCCTCGTCGCGGTAGCTGATCACCGGGTCCGCGCCGAGCTCGGCGCACAGCCGGCGGCTCGCCTCGGAGCCCGCGGTCGCCGCGACGCGCGCGCCGAGCGCCCGCCCGACCTGGATCGCGCAGGTGCCGATGCCGCCCGAACCGCCGTGCACCAGCAGCAGCTGTCCACTTCGGAGCCCCGCCTCCATGATCACGTTGGACCAGACGGTGCAGCACACCTCGGGCAGCCCGGCGGCCTCGACGAGGTCCACCCCGGCGGGCTTGGGCAGCACCTGTTCGGCGGGCACCGCAACACGTTCGGCGTAACCGCCACCGGCGAGCAGCGCGCAGACCTCGTCGCCGACCTGCCACTCCTCGACGCCCTCGCCCAGCTCGGCGATGGTGCCGGAGCACTCCAGCCCGACGACCTCGCTGGCGCCCTTCGGCGGCGGGTAGTTCCCCTCGCGCTGGCTGAGGTCCGCGCGGTTGACCGCGCTGGCGGCCACGTCGATGACCACCTCGCCCGGACCTGGCCGCGGGTCGGGGTGTTCGGTCCACTCCAGGACGTCCGGTTCACCGGGTTCACGGATCGCGATCGCATGCATGTCCGCGACGGTAGTCCGAACCGGACGGTTCGCGCGGTGCGCGGGGACCGGGCAGGACGCACAATACGGGAAAAACGGGAATTGGTCCCTGGTTCTCAACTCTTGCCGGTAAGTCCTTGACTTCGCAATGTGATCCTCCCAAGGCTTGCGTCACGAAATCCACCCGAAACGGGGAGCATGATGAGTTTGCGAACCATCACATCCAGGCGTGCGATCACCGCTCTCGCCGCGAGCTGCGCGGCGGCTGCGCTCGCTGTCACCCCGGCCGGTGCGGCCCCGGCCGACCTCGCCGCGACGATCGACGGCGACGCCGTGAACCGGCACCTCATCGCCTTCCAGCGGATCGCCGACCAGAACGGCGGCAACCGCGCGTCCGGGCAACCGGGCTACGAGGCCAGCGTGGACTACGTCGTGGACAAGCTGCGGCGCGCGGGCTTCGACGTGACCACCCCGGAGTTCACCTACGAGGCGTACTTCGAGGACTCCTCCAGCCTGTCGGTCGGGGGGCAGCCGACCGAGGGCGACGTCATGGAGTACTCCCCGTCCACTCCGGAGGGTGGCTTGACCGCGCCGCTGTCGGTGCTGCCGGTCGACGACACCCCGGGCTGCGAGGCCACCGACTACGACGGCACCGACGTCACCGGCACGGTCGTGCTCATCCAGCGCGGTGCCTGCGACTTCGCGGTGAAGCAGCAGATCGCGGCCGACGCCGGCGCGGTCGGCGCGATCATCTACAACAACGTCGAGGGCGCGCTCAACGGCACCCTCGGTGACGCCGACGCCGGGCGTGTCCCCACCGTCGGGGTCACCAAGGAGGTCGGCGAGGCGCTGGCCGGCCAGGCCGGTGCCGAGGTGCAGCTCGACATCCAGGCCCGGCTGGAGACGGTGACCACCCGCAACGTCATCGCGCAGACCAAGACCGGGCGCACCGACAACGTGGTGATGGCCGGGGCGCACCTGGACGGCGTGCCGGACGGCCCGGGCATCAACGACAACGCCACCGGCAGCGCCGGGCTGCTGGAGACCGCGCTGAAGATGGGCGGCAGCCCGGACGTCGAGAACGCGGTGCGCTTCGCCTGGTGGGGCGCGGAGGAGTCGGGCCTGGTCGGCTCGACGAAGTACGTGCAGAGCCTGACCTTCGAGCAGCAGCTCGACATCGCGCTGTACGTGAACTTCGACATGATCGGCTCGCCGAACGCCGGCTACTTCGTCTACGACGGCGACGGGTCCACCGGTGGCCCGGAGGGCCCGCAGGGCTCGGGCCAGATCAAGGAGGACTTCCTCGCCGCGATGGCCGAGCAGGGCATCGAGGCCGAGCCCAGCGAGTTCAACGGCCGCTCCGACTACGGTGAGTTCATCGCCGTGGGCATCCCGTCCGGTGGCATGCACACCGGTGTCGAGGACCTGAAGACCGAGGAGCAGGCCGCCAAGTGGGGCGGCACCGCGGGCATCGCCTTCGACCCGAACTACCACGCGGCCGGGGACGACCTGTCCAACGTGGACCGGGTCGCGCTGGAGCGGATGACCAAGGGCATCGCCGAGGTGGTGCAGGCCTACGCGCAGAGCACCGAGGCGGTCAACGGCATGCAGTCCCGCGAGGAGCGCGCCGAGCTGCGCGCCGCGCAGGCGACGCTGATGGCCCAGAGCACCGCCCAGGCCCCGAAGGTCGGCCACGGCCACGACCTGTCCTGACCGATGGCGTGCGGGGCGCCGCCGCGCGCCCCGCACGTCCCTGCCCGCAGAAGGAGGGTGCCGTGCGACGCGCGGTGTTGGTGGTGGCGGCCGCGGTGGCCGCCGCGCTGGTGACCCCGACCGCGAGCGCCGACGCGACCGTGCGGTTCGCGACGTTCAACGCCTCGCTCAACCGGGCCACCGAGGGCGAGCTGCTCGCCGACCTGTCCACACCGGACGACGAGCAGGCCCAGCAGGTGGCCGAGGTGCTGCAGCGGGTCCGCCCGGACGTGGTGCTGCTCAACGAGTTCGACCACGCCGAGGGCGCGGTCGACGCCTTCCGCACCAACTACCTGGCCCGCAGCCAGCACGGTGCCGACCCCATCGACTACCCCTACGCCTACACCGCGCCGGTGAACACGGGCGTGCCGTCGGGGATGGACCTCGACAACGACGGCCAGGTCGGCGGTCCGGGCGACGCGCACGGCTTCGGCGAGTTCCCCGGCCAGTACGGCATGGTGGTGCTGTCGCAGTACCCGATCGGCCCGGCCCGCACGTTCCAGCAGTTCCGCTGGGCGGACCTGCCGGGCGCGCGGCTCCCGGACGACCCGGCGACGCCGGAGCCCGCGGACTGGTTCACCCCGGAGGAGCTGGCGCAGGTCCGGCTGTCGTCGAAGTCGCACTGGGACCTGCCCATCGACGTCGGCGGCCGCACGGTGCACTTCCTCGTCTCGCACCCGACCCCGCCGGCCTTCGACGGCCCGGAGAAGCGCAACGTGCTGCGCAACCAGGACGAGATCCGGTTCTGGGCCGACTACGTGACGCCGGGGCGCGGCGACCACGTCTACGACGACCAGGGCGTGCGCGGTGGGCTGGAGCCCGGTGCCCGGTTCGTCATCGCCGGTGACCAGAACTCCGACCCGCTGGACGGGGACAGCAACGGTGCCCGCCAGCTGCTGCGGGCCCCGCGGGTGATCGACCCGCGGCCCGGCAGCGCCGGCGCGGTCGAGGCGAGCGTGACCCAGGGCGGCGCGAACGCGGACCACCGCGGGAACCCGTGGTTCGACACGGGCGACTTCGACGACGAGTCACCGGGCAACATCCGCGTCGACTACGTCCTGCCGTCGGCTCCGCTGGTCCCGCTGCGCTCCGGGGTGTTCTGGCCGACCGCGGCCGAGGAGCTGTCCCGCCTCAACGACGCCTCCGACCACCACCTGGTGTGGGTGGACGTGAGGGTGTGAGCTCGCGGCTCAGCTCCAGCTGCCGATGAGTTCGGGCGCGGTGAGCGGCTGGTAGAGCAGCCGCAGGCCGGTGGCGTCGGCGGGGACGTCGAAGGAGACCTTCCCGCTGTCGGGATCGCCCACGGTCAGCAGCGTCGTGAAGAGCACGCCCGTCATGTCGGTCCCGTTGGGCGCCGCGCTCGGGTACTGGTTGCCCGCCGCGTCGACCAGCACGAAGTCGACCGAGGCGACGACGCCCCCGGTCCCGCCAGACGTCGGTGGAGACGTGCTCGCCCCCTCCGGCGGGGTGGTGCACTCGGTGACGTCCTGCAGCGGAGTGGCGGTGACGGCGTACTGGCCGCCTTCCTCCTCGATGCCTGCGGTCTCGCCGCACGCGACGTCCTTGCCGCCGACCTGCGGGGTGCCGGCTTCGCTCTGCTCGGACTGGGACTGCGGCTCCGGCGCGGGGGTGGTGGGCTCACTGGCAGCGCCGCATCCGGCCAGACCCACCAGGACCACTCCGACCACAGGCGCGATGAACTTCTTCACTCCTCCTCATCAGTTCACGGGTCAGGGACCCGGAAACGATGGCAACGGAGATCGGCTTCGGACCCCTTTTCCCGGAACAGTTCTTGCATTTGTTCCGAGTGCACTCGAGTGCGTTTCCGGGGCGCAGCCGGTACGGGCTGCGCCCCCGGCTCGTGATCAGACGTTCCAGTACCAGCTCTGGGCCCCGTAGGGGTACTCCACCCGGCTGTCGACGTGGGTGAACGTGTCGTAGCGGATGATGCCGGACAGGCCGGAGGTCTGGGCCAGCGCGATGGTCTGGCTGACGCTCTTGCCGCTGATCACGATGTCCGCGGCGATGCCGTAGGTGTGCTGGCTGTTGGGCGCGCCGCCGACGCTGTCGTTGTGCGCCGTGCTGCGGAACCCGGAGTTGATGGTGATCGGCGCGTCGCCGGCCTTCTTGCGGACGGCCTCCAGCTTGTACATCAGCCGCCGGACGTTCTCCTTGACGGTGCTGGCGCCGACGTTCCCGCTGTTGAACCCGGCCCCGTCCTTGGAGTGGAACTCGGAGAAGTCGAAGTGCGCGGTCGAGCCGTCGGAGTCCTCCAGGGCGTTGAGCGCCTCCTGCGTGGTGCTGTCGACCACGCCGGTGGCCTCGAGCCCGTAGGCCTTCTGGAAGCGCATGACGGCGGCCTTGGTCCCGGGCCCGAACTGGCCGTCCACGGCGACGGAGGTCTGCTCCGCACTGTCGGCGGCCCAGCCGGCGACCCTGATCTGCAGTTCGGTGACGTCGTCGCCGCTGTCGCCCTCGCGGAGCTCACGGCTCCACTCGTAGGCGGCGGCTTCCGGCGCGGAGGTGGCGGAGACGCCGGAGAACACGAGCACGGCCATCGCCAGTGCGGCGACGAGCCGCCACGGACCTGTGGACATGAGCAACTCCCATCCGGATCGACGACCAGGGCCCGCAGGATGGCAGGAGTTGACGAAGAAGGTGCGGTTTGTCGGGAATTGCTCACCGCGGACTGCGGCAGAATCGTCGGGGTGAGTGAGCGCAGGTGTGCCGTGCTGGCACTGCACTGGCAGGTCAACGTGATCAAGCCCGAGGGCTTCTTCGGTGGGATGTTCGCCGAGCCCGTGGCCCGCAGCGGGGTGGTGGAACGCGCGGCGCGGTTCCACGGCGCCATCGAGGAAGCGGGCGCGGACGTCGTGCACACCCGCTTCACCGTCCCGGAGGGCGAGGGGCAGCTGGTCCGCAACACCGCGTTCATGCGGGCCGTGGCCGACGCGCAGGAGGCCTTCCGCCCGGACGCGCCGGGCTCGGCGCTGATCCCCGAGATGCAGCACCCGACGAACCACGTGGTGGACAACCAGAAGCTCTCCGGCCTCGCGGGCAACGACCTGGCGACCTGGCTGCGCGAGCGGGACGTGGACCTGCTGTTCCTGACCGGGGTCGCGACGAACCTGACGGTGGAGCAGACGGCCCGCCACGCCACCGACCTCGGCTTCCGCGTCCGGGTCGTCAGCGACTGCGTGGCCGCGGCCGACGAGGCGGTGCACGAGGCCTCCCTGGCCAACCTCGACCTGGTCACCGAGGGCCGCACCACAGCCGTCGAAGCCGTCCAGATCGCCTACGACCACTGACCCCCGCGGCGGGCCCTGTCGCCCACCCCCGGGCACACCGCGGCCGTCGTCCGGCTCCGCCCACCTGGCGGTACCCGGCTCCGGGGCAGACGATGGCGGCAGCGTGCGAGGGGAGGCAGCGATGCGCCAGACCAACCTCGTCAGGGAGACAGCCGAGTACGTCCGCGCCCGCGAGGAGCTGCGCAAGGCCGAGGTCGAGCTGATGCACCACCGCGAGCGGGTCGCCGAGCAGCGCCGTCAGCTCCCCATGGGACCGGTGGTCGACGACTACGCGTTCGAGGAGGGGCCGGCGGACCTGGACGCCGGCGACGAGCCGGTGCGGGAGGTGCACCTGAGGGAGCTGTTCACCGGGCCCGACCGCGACCTCGTCCTCTACCACCTCATGTACGGCAAGGCGCAGACCGAGCCGTGCCCGATGTGCACGATGTGGGTCGACGGCTTCAACGGGGTCGCCCAGCACTTGCGCCGCACCGTCGACTTCGCGGTGGTGGCCGCGGCCGGCCTGCCCGAGCTGCGCGAGCACGCCCGCAAGCGCGGCTGGACGCAGCTGCGCCTGCTCAGCGCCGCGAAGAACACCTTCAAGCGCGACCTGGGCAGCGAGGACGAGCAGGGCCGCCAGGACTCGGAGGTGTCGGTGTTCACCCGCGACGAGGACGGCGTGCTGCGCCACGTCTACTCGGCGCACCCGCGCATGTCGGACGGGATCGCCGAGCGCGGCATCGACCTGCTGAGCCCGGTCTGGCACGTCCTCGACCTGACCACCCGGGGTCGCGGCGACTGGTACCCGACCCTCGACTAGCGGGGCTCACCGGAAGGCGGCGCTGTTCACCGGGAAGTCGAAGTACTGGTCCGGGAACGGCTCCTCCGGCAGGTTGAAGTGCCACCACTCGTACTCGTAGTTCTCCAGCCCGGCCGCGGTGAGCACGTCGCGCAGCAGGTCCCGGTTGGCCCTGGCCTCGCCGGTCACCCGCGGGTCGTCGGTGTGCGCGAGGCTGTCGAAGCAGTCGTAGCCGGTGGCCATGTCGACGCTGTTGTCCGGGAACCGCTCCCCGGCCGGGGCGGTGCACGGGGTCAGCGGCTCGCCGGGCTGGTAGGGGCGCTGCGGCGCGGCGGGCAGCGTGACGATGGTCAGGTCGACGGAGCTGCCCCGGCTGTGCCCGGAGTGCTCGGCGATGTAGCCCTCGGCGAACAGCCGCGACTTGTCCAGGCCCGGGTAAAACTCCTCCTTCATGCGGTGGTCGTCGACGTCCTTCGACCACTCGACGAAGTGCGACACGGCGCGCTGCGGCCGGTAGCAGTCGTAGACCTTGAGGCTGTAGCCCTGGCTGGTGAGCCGCTGCTGCGCCTGGTGCAGCGCGTCGGCGAGCGGCTGCGTCACCACGCACATCGGCTCGTCGTAGCCGGGCACCGGGTCCCCGGTGAAGTTGTGCGGCGTCGCGTAGCGCATCTCCTCGATGATCGAGGGATCGACGTCCCGCAACCGCACGAACCCGGCCGGCGCGTGCTCCACCTCGGCCGCCGGGCTCGACGGCGCGGGGCTCGGCGGAGCCGGGCTCTCCGCGGGCGGACTGGGCGGCGCCGGAGCAGGCGGCGCAGCCGTCCCGCACGCCGCCGCCACGAACACGAACGCCACCGCCGAGACCAGCCGCGCACCACGGATCATGCCGCCACGGTAGCCCCCCGAACCCCACCAGCGCACCGGTCGAGCGGAGGCACCGAGCCCGCCGACCAGATCACCGCAGCCCCACCTGCCCGCGTTCGCCGCCGTCCACTGATCGGGTAGGGGCGGTCCGCTGATCGGGTAGGCGTGCACGACATACCCGCCTTCGCGCTTCGGGTGCGCGAGAGTTCGATCATGAACTCTGCTGTGATGACGACGCGTTTCGCGCACGACCCGATCGCACCCGACAGCGCGCAGTTCCCGCTCGGCCGCCCGCTGGGGGCGTCGAACAACACCGCCCCTGCCTCCGGGGAGGGAGTCCGCCCGTGGGGGTTGCGGGGCATGTCAGCGCTGTCGAACAAGACGGTGGAGCCGTTGCCTGCGTGGCGCTATGACCACGAGAGGCAGATCGCGGTGGACCTCGACGGGACTGCGCTCAACGAACTGCGCACGGACCCGTCCGCGGACTCGGTGTCGAGCCTCGACGGTGACGAGGGGCCGAACGAGGATTGGGTGCACGACTTCATCGGAGACGCACCGGGAACACCTGCATGACGGTCCTGGTCCTCGCGAGGGATCTCGACCCGTCTGCCGACGCCGTGGTGCTCGCACTACGAGAACGCGGCACACCGGTGGTCAGGGTGAACACCGCGTGGTTCCCCGCGCAGCTCAGTGTTTCCGCTGGGCTGCGCGGCGGACGCTGGTCCGGGTACCTGCGGACACCGGCGCACTGCGTGGAGCTGGAAGAAGTCCACGCGGTGTGGTACCGCAGTCCTGAGGCGTACCGGATGCCCGACGAGCTGTCGGCGCCGGAACGCCAGCACGCCTCCGTGGAAGCCAAGTACGGCCTCGGCGGGGTGCTGTCCAGCCTGCCCGTGTTCTGGGTGAACCACCCTGCTCGCATGGCCGACGCGGCGTACAAGCCTGTGCAGCTCGTCCGGGCGTACGAGTGCGGGCTCACGGTCCCGGACACGGCCATCACCAACGAAGCCGACACCGTGCGCCGGTTCGCAGCCGAGGGACGCACGGTCACCAAGCTGCTGGGCGCGAACACGATCTCGGAAGAGGGCATGCGCAAGCTGTCGTGGACGCGTGTGCTCGTCGAGGACGACCTCGCCGACCTGCGGGGGATCGAGGTCACCACGCACCTGGTGCAGCGATGGGTGCCGAAGGCGTTCGAGGTGCGCGTCATCGTCCTGGGCCACCACCTCACCGCGGCCGCGATCTACGCAGGCAACGCCGCCTCCCGCGTCGACTGGCGCTCGGACTACGACGCCCTGTCGTACGACCTGATCGAGCCGCCCAGCGGCGTCACCGAGGGGATCCACGCACTCATGCGGAGCCTCGGGCTGGTGTACGGGGCGCTGGACTTCGTGGTGACCCCCGAGGGCGAGTGGGTCTTCCTGGAGGTCAATCCGGGTGGGCAGTATGGGTGGATCGAGTCCTGCACCGGTGCGCCGCTGACGGGGACTCTCGCCGACCTGTTGACGGAGGGGCGACCATGACCACGCTCGACGTCGCGTGGGAAAGCCGTGCGCAGGCGCTCGCCGACGAGCTCGAAGCCCGCGGGGACCTCACCGATCCGGCGTGGAAGGCCGCGATCGCCGCGACCCCGCGGCACGTGCTCGTCCCGGAGGCCCACGAGCAGGACGCGACCGGCGAGTGGCACCCGCTCGACCTGACCTCGCCGAGCGGGCTCGATCGGGTCTACTCGGCGACCACGCTGGTGACCGCCCTCGCCGACCGGGGCACGCACCGCGAGGGGATCTCCAGCAGCACCAAACCCGACCTCATGGTGCGGATGCTGGAATCCCTCGACGTCCACGACGGGCACCGGGTGTTGGAGATCGGGACCGGCACCGGCTACAACGCGGCGCTTCTGGCGCACCGGCTCGGTGACGAGCGGGTGTTCTCCGTCGACCTGGACGCCGAGCTCGTCGACCCGGCACGCGACCGGCTCGCCTCGATCGGGCGCCACCCGACGCTCGTCACCCGTGACGGCGCCGGGGGACTGCCCGAGCACGCGCCCTACGACCGCATCATCGCGACGTGCTCGGTGCCGGCCGTGCCGGTGGCCTGGCGGGACCAGCTCGCCGACGGCGGCCTGTTGCTCGTCGACGTCAAGGTCGGTACCGGCGCGGGAAACCTGGTGCTGCTGCGCCGCGACGGCGACCGGCTCTCGGGGCGGTTCACGGACCGGTGGGCGGCATTCATGACGATGCGCCACCCCCACGAGCGGCTGCGCGCACAGTGCGCGCCAGCCGGTCAGGACGGGCGGACGCGCACCACGACCGCGCCGCCGAACCCCTGGGAGCGCGACCGGGTGGTGTGGTTCCTGGCCCACCTCACCGGACTGCCGAGCGGCGTCCGCCCCGGGGTGCGGTTCGACCCGGACACCCGTCGGCCCACGGCCGGGACGGTCACCGCGCCCGACGGGTCGCACGCTCTCGTGGCGCTCGAACCGACGCGCGAGGGCACGTGGTCGGTGACCGAGAGCGGCCCCACCCCGCTGTGGCGGGCGGTCGAGCGAGCACACCACCTGTGGCGAGAGGCGGGCGAGCCGGACTGGCCCCGCCTCGGCATGACCGTCACTCCGGACGACCAGCAGGTGTGGATCGACGACCCGCACGGCGAGCACCGCTGGCGCCTGCCGTGACCAGCGGGTCCAGCCCCTGGACCCAGCGCTGCGAGCACGGGCGTCCAGCAAGACGACCAGGTCGAGCCAGCGGGTTCTTCCTCCGACTCGTCCCGGAACCGGTCGTGCGCGTGCTTCACTTCCGTGCGACGGAGTGGGCCGAGGGCGGGAGACTGCGGTGTGGATGCGGTTCGTGCTGGCGTTCCTCGGCGCCCTGGCCGGTGTGGCGCTGGCCGCGTACGGTGCGACGTCCGTGCTGGTCGGCTTCGGGGAGCAGCGCTACGTCGACCGGGCCTACGTGGTCGGGTTCGTCCCTGGTTCCGGGTGCGGTGACGCGCACGACCTGTACCTCAGGATCGAGGACGGGGAGGTGTTGGACTGCGTTCCGGAAGGGGGCCTCGGATCGGGGCGGGTCCACCTGACGGGTTTCACCGACGACCAGGAAGATCAGGTGCAGGACCTGGTCGAGCAGCTCGGGGACGACGGGCTGTCGGCCGAGGACCAGGACGAGGTCCAGCGGCTCGTGGACAGCATCGCCGCCGAGGTCCCGCCTGCGGAGCGGCCCTACGGTGACCAGGCGGTGTCGGGCACCACCCGGATCTGGGCCGGAGCCGCCATGGCCGTCGGCGGCATGCTCGGTGCCGTGAGCATCCTCTTCCTGGCCGCGCCGAGGCAGCGACCGCCGCGCTGAGCTCGTCACCAGCCCCGACGAGGACGCACCAGGAAGAGTCGATCGAGACCAGGACTGAGACGAAATTTGAGACGAAGCGCGACAGAGCCCGGTCGGGGAGGTCCCCGCCGGGCTCTGTTTGCGCTGGTCATTGGAGCGGAAGCGGCGGGATTCGAACCCGCGGTCCCTCTCGGGACGCTCGCTTTCAAGGCGAGTGCATTCGGCCGCTCTGCCACGCTTCCAGGCCGCAGCGTAGCCAACGAGCCCGCGTCGGCGCGCAGGCGGGCCGCTACTTGATGCCGCCCAGGTGAGCCGTCAGCCGGTCGAAGATCCGGCCCAGGACCTCCTGCTCGTGCTCGTCGAGGAGGTCGATCAGGTTCTCGCGGACGCTCGCCACGTGGACGGGGGCCGCCTCGCGGAGCTTCGCCGCGCCCGCCTCGGTGAGCACCGCGAGGACACCGCGGCCGTCGTCCGGGCACTCGACGCGGCGGACCAGGCCGGCCGCTTCCAGGCGGCGGACCTGGTGCGAGGTGCGGCTCTTGGAGTGCGCCACGTCGTTGGCCAGCTCGCTCATGCGCATCCGCTGGTCCGGGCTCTCGGAGAGCCGGACCAAGATCTCGTAGTCCGCGATCGACAGGTCGTGGGAGAGCTGCAGGTCCCGGTTGAGACGATGCTCCAGCAGCGCGCTGCCGACGATGTAGGCGCGCCACGCCCCCATCTCACGATCGTTCAGCCATCGAGTGCCCTCTGTCACTTGATCAGGTTACTAGGCGGACCGGCGCCCGCGAAAATCGTTCGCCGCCGGACCGCTCGGCGCCGATACCATCGGGGCGTGCCCGGCTCCGCGGAGCACGGTCTGCGGCGAACGCCGCTGACCGAGGGGCGCCCGTCGCGCTCGTGGCGCGCAGCACCGCGTCGAGCCGGTTCCGCGATCACCAGGGGAGCACCGACGCCGTCGCGGGCCGTGCTCAGCGGGCTGGCCGAGGGAGAAGGCGGACGTGACCACTGCGGTTGAAGTGATCGGCCTGGTCAAGCGGTACCCGAAGAGCCGCACCAACGCGGTGGACGGGCTCAGCTTCCAGGTGGAGGCGGGCGAGGTCTTCGGGCTGCTCGGCCCCAACGGCGCGGGCAAGACCACCACGGTCGGCATCCTGACCACCCGCGTGCTGCTGACCAGCGGCACCGCCCGCGTCGCCGGGGTCGACGTGGCCGCCGACCCGGTGGCCGCGCGCAGCAAGGTCGCCGTGGTCCCGCAGCGGGTGAACCTGGACCGCTCGCTCAACGCGCGGCAGAACCTCGTCTGGCACGCCGCCTACCACGGGGTGCCGCGGGCCGAGCGGCACCGCCTCGCCGACGAGCTGCTGGAGCGGATGGGGCTGGCGGACAAGGCGAAGGCGCGCGTCGACGACCTGTCCGGCGGGCAGGCGCAGCGGCTGATGATCGCCCGCGCCCTCACCCACGAGCCCGAGGTGCTGTTCCTCGACGAGCCGTCCACCGGGCTCGACCCGCAGGCCCGGCTGTTCGTGCACGACCGCATCAGGGACCTCCGCGCCGAGGGCGTCACCGTCGTGCTCACCACGCACGACATGGACGAGGCGGAGAAGCTCTCCGACCGGGTCGGCGTGGTCGACCACGGCCGGCTGCTGACCCTGGACACCCCGGAGGCGCTGATCAAGTCGCTGCCGGGCAGCGGCACGGTGGACGCCACGGTGCGGCCGAACGGCCACGAGCCGGACCGCCTCACCGGACTGCTGTCCGCGGTGGACGGTGTGCACCGGGTGGAGAAGGTCGGCGATGGCACCGCGGCCGACGGCGAGCCCGAGCTGCGGCTGCGGCTCTACGTCGGCGGTGAGCCGGCCGCGCTGCTCGGCCCGGTCGCCCAGGTCCTGCACGAGCAGCGGGTCCCGGTCAGCGACCTGTCGCTGGGCACGGCGACGCTCGAGGACGTCTTCATCGACCTCACCGGGAGGGAACTGCGATGAGTCCGGTGCGCGCCTTCGCCGCGGTGCTGGGCCGCGACGTGTTCGTGACGGGCCGGGAGCTGCCGAGCTTCCTGGCGCAGGTGCTGGTCCAGCCGGTGGCGCTGCTGTTCATCTTCGGCAAGGTGCTCAGCGAGCTCGGCTACGCCCAGCCCGGCTACGCGCAGATCCTGCTGCCGGGCATGATCGCGCTCAACGCGTTCCTGGTGTCGCTGCAGAACACCTCCTTCCCGCTGGTGCTGGACTTCTCGTACTCGCGGGAGATCGAGGACCGCCTGCTGGCGCCGCTGCCGATCAGCTGGGTGGCGGTGGAGAAGATGCTCTTCGGCGCGCTGCGCGGACTGCTCGCGGCGGTGCTGATGGTGCCGATCGGCATGGTGGTGCTCGGCGAGATCGACTGGAACCACCGCGGCCTCGGGTTCGCGCTGCTCTGCGTGCTGCTGGGCTCGCTGGCGGGGGCCGCGGTCGGCCTGACCGTGGGCGCCGCGGTGCCGCCGCGCCGCATCAACATCATGTTCGCGGTGATCCTGGCGCCGCTGATGTTCACCGGGGCGACCCAGTTCCCGTGGGCGCAGCTGGGGCACCTGCGCTGGTTCCAGGTGCTGTGCGCGATCAACCCGCTGACCTACGTCAGCGAGGGGATGCGCGGCGCGCTGCTGCCGGACGTGCCGCACATGGCCCCGTGGATCTGCGTGCTGGCCCTGCTGGTGTCCTGCGCGGTCTTCGGAGCGCTCGGGATCACGTTCTTCCTCCGCCGCGCCCTGGACTGACGGTCGTCGAGCGCTTTCGCCGTCGTGACAACGGAAAGCGCTTGCGCCTCCGGTTCGCAGCGGAGCGTGGTCGCGTGGTGGAACATGTTCCTCCTAGCGGCGGATGATCCCGGGGTGGTCGTCGTGCTTCCGTGGAGGGGAGGTTCGCCCGCTCCAGGGAGGTCACCGGTGACTCAGGCGCTCGTCAGGCACTTGCGGGACACCATCTACCGGGCCGAGCAGCTGTCCACGGTCCGCCCGCTGGCCATGCCACCGCCCGGATCGGGCCTGAAGCCGGTGTTCGGCAACAGCGGCCTGCCCGTCCTCGGCCACACCGTCAGCGTGCTGACCGACCTGCTCGCGGCCTCGCGCCGCCGGTACGCGGAGTTCGGGCCGGTGTCGTGGGGCGTGACGCTGGGGACCAAGGCGGTCACCGTGATGGGCCCGGACGCGATCGAGACGGTGGTCACCAACCGCGACAAGGCCTTCGCCAACGAGGGCTTCTACGACTACTTGATCGGTGCGTTCTTCCGCCGCGGCATCCTGCTGATGGACTTCGACGAGCACCTGCACCACCGGCGGATCATGCAACAGGCCTTCACCCGCCAGCGCCTGGTCGGCTACCTCGACGTGATGTCGCCGGCCATCGAGCGCGAGCTGGCGCAGTGGCGGCCGAGCGAGCGCTTCCCGATCTACACCGCGGCGAAGCGGCTCACCCTGGACATCGCGACCGAGGTGTTCGTCGGCGAGGAGCCCGGGGCGGAAGCGGACCGGCTCAGCGAGGCGTTCGTGGCCGCGGTGCACGGTGGCCACGCGATCGTGCGCGCCGACGTGCCCGGCGGGACCTGGGCGAAGGGGCTGCGCGGACGCCGGTGGTTGGAGGACTACTTCCGCAGGCGGCTCCCGGCCAAGCGCGCCGGTGACGGGCAGGACCTGTTCAGCGTGCTCTGCCGGGCCGAGTCCGAGGACGGTGACCGCTTCACCGACGAGGACATCGTCAACCACATGATCTTCGCGCTGATGGCCGCGCACGACACGAGCACCATCACGCTCGCCATGACGGCGCTCTACCTCGGCCAGCACCCGGAGTGGCAGGACCGCGTCCGCGAGGAGGCCCGCGCGCTCGGCAAGCCCGCGCTGGAGTACGGCGACCTGGACCGGTTGCCGCTGCTGGACATGGTGGTCAAGGAGTCGCTGCGGATGAACGCGCCGGTCGGCGGGCTGTTCCGGGAGACGGTGAAGGACACCGAGGTCCTCGGCCACCACATCCCGGCGGGCACCAAGCTCGTCGCCCAGGTCTACGCGACGCAGCGGATGTCGGAGTGGTGGCCGAACCCGGACGTGTTCGACCCGGAGCGCTTCGCCGAGCACCGCCGCGAGGACAAGGTCCACCGCTACGCGTGGGCCCCGTTCGGCGGCGGCGCGCACAAGTGCATCGGCATGCACTTCGGGACCATGGAGGTCAAGGCGATCCTGCACCAGCTGCTGCTGCGGTACCGCTGGACGGTCAGTCCCGACTACGAGCCGCCGATGCGCTACGGCACCGGCCCGATGCCCACCGACGGCCTGCCGATCCACCTCACCCGCCTCGCCACCTGATCACAGCCCGGAGGGGCACCTCGCCGCCCGGCGAGGTGCCCCTCCGGTGCTGCGCGGAGGACCGGCCAGAGCTCAGCGGTCCAGGCGGCCCGCCTTGAGGCTGGCGAGGAACGAGGCCCACGCTGGCTGGTCGACGCGCAGCGTGCCACCGTCCCGGTCCTTCGTGTCCCGGACGTAGGTCGCGGACTCGGTGATCGCCAGCTCCACGCAGTTGCTGGCACCGCTGCCACTGCGGCTGCTCTTGCGCCAGTTCAAGTCCTTCATCCCAATGCCTTCGCTCGTTCGCGGATCAGCTCAACGGACTCATCGGTGCGGAGCGCCGATGAAGCGATCTCCGAGAACATCTCCGCGAAATGATGTACGTCATTCACATTCTCCACCCAGACGCCGCCGGCGACGTAGTCCAGGTAGACCGCGGGCGGGTCTTCGGGGTCGGCGTAGTCGATGATCGTGAAGCCGCCGGACATGGTGCCGTACGCGCCCATGCTGAACGGGAGGATCTGGATCGTCACGTTCTCGCGAGCAGCGCAGTCGTCCAGGTAGTGGAGCTGCTCGGCCATCACCTCGGGTCCGCCCACAGCTCGGTGGAGCACTGCCTCGTCGATCAACGCGTGGAAGCGGAGTGGTGACGGAGGGGCCAACCGCGCTTGACGACTCAGCCGAGCCGTTACGTAGCGCGCGGGTTCGGCGGTGTGGAACTGCTGCCCGCTCTCGTTGACAGCCCGAGCGTAGGCGTGGGTCTGCAGCAGTCCAGGGACTACGTGCGGCTCCAGCGTCCGGGCGCTGTGGGCTTCCGCTTCAGCACGCAGGAAAGCCCGGAACGCCTTCGGGGAACCAGACGGGGTGATGACCTGAGTGGCGCGTTCACCTGCGTCATCCCACAACGCACCAGCTTCGAGGCGTTCCTCATCGGTCGCGTTGTAGAGCGCCAGCAGTGCTTGCAGGGCAGCCCAACCCGGGCGGACGTGCCCCGTTTCGTAGCGGCTGATCGTCGGCTCACTGACGCGGAGCAAAGCGCTCGCGTCGCCGAGCGACTTGCTGGCGTCGCTGCGAAGTCGGGCGAGCAACTGCCCCAGTCGCTTCTTGCGGCGCGTCGGAGTGGCTGGCATGGCAGGAGCCTAGCTCTCCGTAGAGAGGTGTAGTTGCACCTGATCAAGCGATACCAAAGTTGTAATTGCACCCATAGGCTTCGCAGCATCGCTGATCTCGCCGTACTGCGAAACGAAGGTCTGGGGTGATGGCCGTGTATCCGTTCCATTGGGTCCCTGCTGGTGGGGCGCGGCATGCGAGTACCGATGCGCGGCCGGACGGGGCGCTGGCCTACCCGAGCGGGACCGGGGTCCGGACGTTGTGCGGGGCCGACCTCGTCGCCGACAACTCCGAGGTCGCCTGGCTCTGGAGCACCTGCGCAGACTGCAACGCCGCCGCGCGGCGGATCGCCGACAACGCTGACTGAACCCGGGAGGACTCGACATGGTGGACCTCGTGCCGCAGATCGGCTGCGTCGCGGCCGTCCTCGCCTGCTACCTCGTCCTGACCTGGCGACCGCGCCGCGCGCAGCACGCCAGGGGTGGCGAGGGCACGGTGACCGTCTGGCAGCTCGTGGCACACGTGGAAGCCGAGCGGCAGGAGCGGGAACGCGCCGGCCGTCACCGACTCCGTGGGCCCACAGTGTCCACACCGGACGGTCCGTGGCCGCCGCTGGAGCTGCAGCGGCGCGTCCTGGACGGGCTGCGCCGCCTCTGACCACCTGGATGCCGGCTCGTCGCTGATGCCCCCGACCTGCGTCGAGCCGGTCGGCCGGTCGGCACGTCGTCCCTCCCCGCGTGCCGACCGGCCACCCCGGGGCAGCCACCACGCGGTCCGGCTCAGGGGCCCGGCGACTGCGACGGATCGACTGCGCTCGCGGGGAACGTGCTTCTGCCATCTCGAGTTCAGCTCAAGATTTCTCCAGAACATCGGGCGTTCCGGGGAAACATCGCGCCGCGACGTGACACGTTGGGGTCCTGCTGACAACCGAACATCCCCTGTGTGAGGAACGTTGAAGAAGCTGATCGCATCCCTGTCCGTGGCGTTGGTGGTCGGACTGGCGGGCTGCAGTGCTCCCACGTCGTCGGAGACCCAGCCCGGCAGCGCCGTGGAGGACTCCACGCCCGAGCAGCAGGCCGAGGAGAAGAGCACCGGTGGACCGGTGGCCTTCGGCGAGTCCGTCGAGGTCGCCAAGGACGCCGGGGCGCGCCTGACGGTGACCATCGGGGCGCCCGCCGACCTCGACCCCGCGCAGGCGAGCTTCCCGCCGGAGGTGGGCAAGTACGTCGCCGTCGACGCCCGGGCCGAGCTGCTGGCCGGCGCCATCGACAACATCAGCGACGACGAGTTCACGCTCGTCGACGCGCAGGGCAACCGCTACGAACCCGCCACGGTGTCGCTGGACAACATGTTCCTGCACCTGCTGACCGAGGGAGAGCCGGTGTCCGGGACGATCGTCTACGACGTCCCGGTGGACGCGACCGGGTTCACCGTCGAGTACGCGCCGACCGACTCCAACGAGCAGCCGATGGGGGTCCTCGGCACCTGGAAGTGACGCGTCCGGCGTCCTGGCCGGGTCGTTCAAGCCCTCGGAAGGGCCGGAACGACCCGGCTTTTTGTCGCTCGACAGAGCTAAAAAAGCCACACATTCGGGTGATCGGAAACGAGTAACGATCGCATCCTCCCGATCGAGCAGACCCGTTTGTCCTGATCAGGCGGCAGATCGTGGTGATCGCGCTCCAGATCGGCCCGCACCGGCCCCGGAGGCGCACCGGTTAGCGTCCGTTCGGCTTTTGATCTCCCCGGATCGAAACGCCGCTCGCGCCGGTGCTTCCCGGCCGCCGCCGGATGCTGCCGAGTACCTCACAGGGCCAGGAGCCGATCATGAGTCCACGAACGTCCTTCACCAGGCGCAGGATCCAGCTGGGTGCTGCACTCGGTGCGCTGTGCGTCGTGCTCGCGGGATGCGGCAGCGCTCCGGCCTCCCAGCCCGCCCAGGTGATGGCCCAGGCGGACCTGGGCATGCAGGCGCCCGCCACCACCTTCACCGAGTTCCCCACCGCGCCGCGGGACCCCGCACCGCACGGGGAGACCGGTGGCGTCGTCCTGCACGTCAAGCAGGACATCGCGGTGCACCACGCCCCCGGCGGGGCGGTGTTCGCGAAGCTGCCCGCCAAGCAGTTGGAGAACCCCACCTGGGTGCCGGTCATCGCCGAGCGCGGGCGGTGGGCGCAGGTGCTGCTCCCGTCCCGCCCGAACGGCAGCACCGGCTGGGTCCGCACCGACGGGCCCGTGGAGCGCGCCCGCACGCCCTACGTGGTCGACGTCGACATCGACGCGCGTCGCCTCGTGGTGCGCGAGGACGGGGCGCCCATCGGCGAGTGGGTGGTCGGCGTCGGTGCGCCGGAATCGCCCACGCCGCGCGGCCGGACCTACATCATGGCCGCGATCGAGGAGACGGTGACCACGTTCAGCCCGATCATCCTGCCGCTGGGCACGCACTCCAACACCTTCAGCACCTACGGCGGCGGCCCCGGCACCGTGGCACTGCACGGCTGGCCCGACCCGTCGGTGTTCGGCCAGGCCAGCAGCGACGGATGCGTCCGGGTGCCCAGCGACGCGCTCCAGCTGCTCACCACTCTGCCGCTGGGCACCTTGGTCCACCTGCGGTGATCGCTGCGGATGGAAACACCCCGAATGAACAGGAAATGGGAGGGAGCTATGCGTAGAAGTGCTTGCCTCGCAGGCGCACTCGTCGCTGGCGCAGGACTCATCGCTGGAGCCGCTCCGGCGTTCGCGGACAGCGCGGACAACGACGGCATCAACGTGGGCAACGACAACAACCTGAGCGTGCTGCCGGTCCAGCTGTGCGGCAACGACATCACGGTCGTCGGAGCGATCGTCTCCTTGGTGTCGCCGCAGTCCAGCCACTGCGTCAACGCCCCCGTCGTGGACCACCCGGACGTCCCTCCGGTGGCCTCGGAGCCGCCGGTCGACGGGTCGACGCCCCCGTCCGACGGCAAGACGCCGCCCGGCGACCCGTGGGTGCCGCCGGTGGAGGCCGAAACCCCGCCGTCCGAGGGGACGGACCCCACGCTGCCCACGGCGCCGTCCCCGGCTCCGGTGCGCGGCCACCACGCCGTCACGGGCTGATCGCGACCGCCCGCCACCTGAACGGGTACAACACCTGGTTCGGGCTGGCGGGCGCGGTGCGTCCTCACTACATTCCGGAGCTGCGTAGATCGCTACGCGCTCCACGTGGTCGTCCCGGCTCGGACGGCCACACCCCCTGCGGTGGTGCCCGGCGAAGTACTCCCCCTCTCTTCGCTGGGCACCACCGTACTTCCAGGTTCCCGCCCGGGACCGTCCGAACCCCACGGCGACCGCCAGGCACCCGACGCAGACCGCGAGCGCGACGTGGTCACCCGCCTCGAACGCCTCGCGAGCCGGGACCACCAGGTCCGCGGGGACTCCGCGGAGGTCTCCGGTGGCGATGGCGCCGGCGAACTCGAACCGCGACGACGCGCGGCGGGTCTGCCGCACCGACCGCCCCGGCGACCGCGGGTCCCGCAGCAGCGCCCGAGCTGGCGGGCGGAGTTCAGCACCGCGGACGCCGCACCGGTGACGGGGCACATCGCGCAGGGCCACGCGGGTGGTGCCGGGGACCAGCAGCCCGAAACCGACCCCGGCGAGCACGTGTCCCACGCCCGCGACCGGGAACGGCGTGGTGGGGGTGACGGTGCTCAGGGCTGCCACACCGAGCGCTCCCGCCGCGCAGCCCGTCGTCACGAGGACCCGCGGGCTCCAGCGCCGGCCGAGGGGCCCGGCCGCCTGCGCCGCGACCAGGAACGGGGCGTTCATCAGCAGCCACGACAGGCCGGTGCGGAGCGCGGACCAGCCGAGGAGGTCCTGGAACAGCAGCGTGACGTGGTGGAGCGTGCCGCTGGAGGCCAGGCACCGCCCTCGGCACGAGCGGCTCGCGGGCGCGGCGCTGCCACTGGACGAACGCGGCGAGAGCGAGTCCGCCGAGGACGAGGGACACCACGGTCCGCGCCGGGTCCCCGGGGACCGCGGTCGCGGTGATGAGCCCGAACGTCACCGACACCGGCCCCACCGAGGCGAGCGCGACACCCGGCACGTCGAGCGGCCGCGGCTCGGGGGCCGCGGTGGTCCCCGGGACCGCCAGGACGACCAGAGCGGCCGTGACGGCGACGATCGGGACGGTGGTCCAGAAGATGCTCGACCACCCGGCGGACGACAGCAGCAGGCCTCCCGCGACCGGGCCCCCGCCGGAGCCGAGGCCGCCGATCGCGGCCCACCAGCCGATCGCCCGGCCGCGCTGGTCCGGCGGGTAGGTGTCCGTCAGCACCGCGAGGGTGAGCGCCACGACGGCTGCGCCACCCGCGCCCTCGCCGACGCGCGCCCACCAGCGCGGCCGGGTCGGGCGCCAGCGCCGCTGCCGCGGAGCAGCCGCCGACGACGACGAGACCACCCAGCAGGACGGGCGGTGGCCGAGCCGGTCACCGAGCGCGCCCACCCCCGGGACCAGCGCAGCCAGCCCGAGGGCGTACCCGCTGCCGACCCACTCCAGCGCACCGGGATCCGCCCGGAACGCCTGCTGGACCGTCGGGAGGCCGACGGTGACGATGGTGACGTCGAGCTGGACCACGAACCCCGCCAGGCACAGCGCCAGCAGCGCCACCCGCCGTCGCCGGGTCTGGGGGAGGGGTGTGGACGGGGTCGCCACGTCGTCCTCCTGGCACGGTCTCGTCGGCAGGCGTGCCAGACGGACTGACACCCCGCGACACGAGGACGTGACCGGTGGGACCCGCAGCAGAACTCGACCGGCGCTTCGAGGAGGACCGGCCCCGGCTGACCGCACTGGCCCAGAGGGTCCTCGGCAGCAGCGCGGACGCGGAGGACGCCGTCCAGGACGCCTGGGTGCGCCTCAGCCGGCCGGGCGCCACGGACGTCACGGCCGTCGACAACCTCGACGGGTGGATGACCAGGACCGTCTCGCGGACCTGCCTCACCCCGTCCGGACCCGACCTCCACGTCCGAGCGGACCAGGACCCGCACCCCGCGGAGGAGGCGGTGCTCGCCGAGCAGGTCGGTCTCGCGCTCCACGTCGTCCTGGAGAGCCTGGCCCCACCCGAGCGCCTCGCCTTCGTGCTCCACGACTCGTTCGGGATGCCGTTCCGCGAGATCGCCGAGATCCTCGGCCGGACGCCCGAGGTGACCCGCGAGCTCGCCAGCCGCGCCCGTGGACGCGTGCACGCCGTGCGACCGGCCGAGGTCGAGACCGACCCCGCCCGCCGGCGCACCGGGTCGACGCCTTCTTCGCGGCGTCCCGCCGCGGTGACCTCGAGGCGCTCGTCGCGCTGCTGCACCCCGAGGTCACGTTCCGGGCCGACGGTGGGGCCACGAGACCGGACGCGACCGCCACGGCCCGCGGTCCGCAGGACGTGGCGAAGCGCGCGGCGGCGTTCGCGGTCCCGCACGCCCGGGTCGAGCCGATCACGGTGAACGGCAGCCCGGGCGTCGTGCTCCCACGGCCGGCCGGTCTCGGTCATGGCGTTCGTGGTCTCCCGAGACCGGATCGCCCTGGTCTGGTCCCCGCTCGACCAGCCGCGCGTCGACCAGTGGTCAGCAGCCCCGGGTAGGACCGCCTCAGGCGAAGGACTTCGCGGCGGCGAGGAAGGCGTCGTTCTCCTCCGGCTGCCCGATGGTCACGCGCGCCCCCTCGCCCGCGAACGCGCGGACCACCACGCGGTTCTGCAGGCAGTGCTCGTTGAACTCCTCGGTGCGCTCCCGCAGGGGCAGCCAGACGAAGTTCGCCTGCGTCTCCGGCACCTCGTAGCCCAGCGCGACCAGCTCCCGGTGCACCCGCTCGCGCTCCGAGGCGACGGCGGCGCAGCGCTTCCGCAGTTCGTCCTGCGCCGCCAGGGAGGCGACCGCGGCCACCTGGGCAAGGGCGTTGACGCTGAACGGGATGCACACCTTGCGCAGCGCTTCCGCCACCTGCGGCGGCGCGATCGCGTAGCCGGCGCGCAGGCCCGCCATGCCGTAGGCCTTGGAGAAGGTGCGCATCGACGCCACGTTGGGGCGCCGGCGGGTGATCTCCACGCCGTCCGGGGCGTCCGGGTCGGTGACGAACTCGAAGTACGCCTCGTCCAGGACCACCAGCACGTCCTCCGGCACCCGGTCCAGGAACGACTCCAGCTCGGCCGTGCGCAGCAGCGTGCCGGTCGGGTTGTTCGGGGTGCACACGAACACCATCCGGGTGGCCGGGGTGATCGCGGCGAGCATGGCCTCCAGGTCCAGCGCGTGCTCCCCGGTCAGCGGCACCCGCACCTGCTTGGCGCCCACGACCTGCGTGATGATCGGGTAGGCCTCGAACGACCGCCACGGGAAGACGACCTCGTCCGCGGGGGTGCAGGTGGCCTGCACCAGCTGCTCGCACAGCGCCACGGAGCCGCACCCGACGGCGATCCGCTCCGGCTCCACCCGGTAGTGCGCGGCCAGCGCCTCGGTCAGCTTGCCGACACCCATGTCCGGGTACCGGTGCACCTCCGCGGCCGCTTGGTTGATGGCCGCCACCGCGCTCGGCAGCGGGCCCTCGGAGACCTCGTTGCTGGCCAGTTTGATCGAACCGGGCACGGTCCGTCCCGCCACGTAGGCGGGCAGCTGGTCGAGGTCGGCACGGGTGCGCACGCTCATCTTGCGGACTCCTTCACTCGGTCACGGTGACGTTAACGCGCCGCGGCCCCGAGCAGCAGCCCGATCCCCGGTGCCTCCGGTGGGTGCGCCCGTCGGCGCGTTCGGGTGACCGTGCGGGGGAACTCGCTGGTCCGACCGGATGACGGTGTTGACTCGTGTTCACCAGGGCGTGATTACCTGCACGGCATGACCGAAACCCGGACCGAGACCCTCCCCCTCACCGACGGCACCGAGCTGCGCCTCACCGTCGCCGAACCGGACAACGTGGTGCGTGGGGGGCTCGTCTTCCTGCACGAGGCCCGTGGGGTCACCGACCGGGTGCGGGCGGTGTGCAGCGCCCTCGCGGAGGAGGGCTGGCTCACCGTCGCACCGCACCTCTACCACCGCGAGGACGGGCCCGACGACGTGCGGAAGCTGTCCGGCGAGTCGATCCTCACCGACACCGACGCGGCGTTCGTGTGGCTGTCCGACCAGGGCGTGCCCGCCGACCGGCAGGGGATCATGGGCTTCGACGTCGGCGGCACCGCGGCGCTGGTGGTGGCCGCCAGCCGCACGCTGGGCGCGGCGGTGAGCGTCGGGGGCCGGGGCGTCCTCGAACCGCTGTCGGCGGCGCTGCCGCCGCTGGTGGAGATCGCCGGCGAGCTGTCCTGCCCGTGGCTGGGCCTGTACGGCGACGACGAGGGCGTCGAGGCCGAGGAGGTGGACAAGCTCCGGGAGGTCGCCGAGACGGCGTCGGTGGTGACCGACGTGGTCCGCTTCCCGGGCGCGGGCCACCGCTTCGACCGCGACCAGGACGCCGCCGCCGAGGCCTGGCGCCGAGCCCGCAACTGGCTCGACCTCCACCTCAGGTGATGTCCACCGGAGTCGCGCCCTCCCAGCCAGGGGCGGGGTGCGCTGCGGAAACCCCTTCTCAGGGGTGGTCGGGTGGGGGTGCGGTGGGTTAGGAATGGCGCATGACTTCGCGCACCGAGCCCGCCTCGACCCCCGAAGTGCTGTGGCAGCCGAGCGAGGAGCGCGCGGCCGCCAGCCGGATGGCCGCGTTCCGCGAGTGGCTGCGCACCGAACGCGACCTCGACCTGCCCGACTACCGCGCCCTGTGGGAGTGGTCGGTGTCGGACCTGAGCGGGTTCTGGGCGGCCGTCGCGGACTTCTTCGACGTCCGCTTCCACGACCGCGCCGACCGGGTGCTGACCGACGAGACGATGCCGGGCACGGAGTGGTTTCCCGGCGCGACGCTGAACTACGCCGAGCACGCCCTGCGTGAGGGCGACGGCAAGGGTGACGACGACCTCGCGGTCGTGTTCGCCCGGGAGGACGGCCGCACCGAGGAGATCACCTACGGCGAGCTGCGGGCCCGCGTGGCGGCCGCGCGCGCCGCGCTGGTCGAGCTGGGAGTGCGCACCGGTGACCGGGTGGCCGCGCTCGCGCCGAACTGCCCCGAGACGCTGGTGGCCTTCCTCGCCGCGGCCAGCCTCGGCGCCACGTGGTCGTCCTGCTCGCCGGACTTCGGTGCGCGGGCGGTCGCGGACCGGTTCGTGCAGATCGAGCCGAAGGTGCTCATCGCCGTCGACGGCTACCACTACGGCGGCCGCCCCTTCGACGTGCGCCCCACGGTGGACCAGCTGCGCGAGGCGATGCCGGGCCTGGCCGCCACGGTGCTCGTCGACTACCTCGGCCAGGGCGCGTCGCTGCCGGGCGCCCTCGACTGGGACGGCCTGCTGGCCAAGCACCGCGGCGCCCCGCTGGAGTTCGACGCGGTGCCGTTCGACCACCCGCTGTGGGTGCTGTACTCCTCGGGCACCACCGGCCTGCCCAAGGGGATCGTGCACGGGCACGGGGGCATGGTCCTGGAGCACCTCAAGGTCCTCGGGCTGCACTGCGACCTCGGCCCGGGCGACCGGTTCTTCTGGTTCACCACGACCGGCTGGATGATGTGGAACTTCCTGGTCGGCGGCCTGCTGAGCGGCACCACGCTGGTGCTGTTCGACGGCAGCCCCGGCTACCCGTCGCTGTCGGTGCTCTGGGAGCTGGCGGCCCGCCACCGCGTGGCCTTCTTCGGCACCTCGGCGCCGTTCATCCAGAGCTGCCTCAAGCAGGGCCTGCGCCCGAAGGACGAGGTCGACCTGTCGGCGCTGCGCACCGTCGGCTCCACCGGTGCGCCGCTGACCACCGACGGCTTCCGCTGGGTGGCCGACGCGATCGGCGCGGACGTGCAGATCGCCAGCGTCTCCGGCGGCACCGACGTGTGCACCGCGTTCGTCGGGGCGTCCCCGGACGTCCCGGTGTGGCTGGGCGAGATCTCCTGCCCGATGCTCGGCGCCGCGGTGGCCTCCTACGACGAGAAGGGCGAGGAGCTGCACGAGGAGGTCGGCGAGCTGGTGCTGACCAAGCCGATGCCGACCATGCCGGTGTTCTTCTGGAACGACCCGGACGGCACGCGGCTGCGCGAGGCCTACTTCGACACCTACCCCGGTGTCTGGCGGCACGGCGACTGGGTGCGGATCACCGACCGCGGGTCCCTGGTGATCTACGGCCGCAGCGACTCGACGCTCAACCGCGGCGGCGTCCGGATGGGCACCGCGGAGTTCTACCGCGTCGTGGAGGGCTTCGAGCAGATCGTCGACTCGCTGGTGATCGACACCTCGGGCGCCGGCGAGACCGACGGCGAGCTGCTGTGCTTCCTGGTGCTCGCCGAAGGCGCCGCACTGGACGACGTGGAACCGGCCCTGCGGGACGCGCTGCGCCGCGAGCTCTCGCCCCGCCACGTGCCGAACCGCTTCATCGTCGTGGACGAGGTGCCGCGCACCCTCAACGGCAAGAAGCTGGAGGTGCCGGTGAAGAAGATCCTCGCCGGCACCCCGCCGGAGCGGGCGGTCAGCCGCGACGCCCTGCAGAACCCGGCCGCCCTGGAGACGTTCGTGCAGTTCAGCGCGGGGAAGCGGGGGTGATCGACGCGGAAGTGACCCCCCCTTGCGGAGGGCTTGAACGGGGCGTGTACTCTTTTCTCCGGTGGCCGCGAAGGACGCCGGGAGGCTTCGCCTAGTCTGGTCTATGGCGCCGCACTGCTAATGCGGTTGGGGGTTACGCCCCCTCCCGGGTTCAAATCCCGGAGCCTCCGCAGAGGTTCCCCCCGCGAGGTGGGGGCCCACAATTGAACAAGCGCCCGTAGCTCAACGGATAGAGCATCTGACTACGGATCAGAAGGTTTGGGGTTCGAATCCCTACGGGCGCGCGTCTGGTCGAGACAGCGAGAAGCCCCCTCACGCAGGGGGCTTCTTGCTGTTCCGGGACGGTTCGGTGTCGAGTGAGCCGCGTCACGCCGGTGTCCACTCCGGCTGGACCGTCAGCACCGGCGCGGGTCGACGTGGTGAAGCCCACAGGGTCGAGATCCGGGCTCCCGGTTCCGGGTGGTCGTGAGCGGCAGGGGCAGAATGCCTGTCGGTCGACCGCGATGGGGAGGTTCTCGATGGCCAAGGGCGACGACATGGACCGCGCGATCCGCGCGCTGCGCACGGGTGCGGTGCTGCCCGCGGAGGACTCCGGGCTGCTCGCCGACCTCATCGAGGCCCACGTCACCGCCGAGATCGGCGCCGCCCCGCCCGGGGGCTGGTTGATCGCCGACATGGCCGCGCTGGACCTGGCCCGGGCCGTGCTCGACGGCCGCAGCGCGGCACCGGACGACCTCAAGCGCATCGTCGAGGCGCTGCGCGAGGGCACGGCGGTGCCGCAGGAGCACTCGCCGAAGCTGGCCGCGCTGCTGGAGAAGCACCAGCAGCTGGAGTGGCCGGACGAGCCCTCGGCGGCGTGGCAGCGGGTCCGCGACGGCGCGCAGGCCGTCGCCGCCGCCGTCGTGCGGGCGATGCAGTAGGGCGCGGTCACACCGGCTGGGTGGCGGGCGTCCGGATGGCCGTGGCCAGCAGGGCCGCCAGCCCGCACAGGCCGGCCGCGATGATCCACACCGCGTCGTAGGAGCCGAGCACGTCGCGCACCACGCCGCCGCCGATCGCCACCAGCCCCGCACCGACCTGGTGGGCCGCGTTCACCCAGCCGAAGACGACCGCGCCGCCCGCGCCGAACGCCTCCCGGCACAGCGCGATCGTCGGCGGGACCGTGGCGACGTCCAGCAGGCCGAACAGCACCGCGAACGCCACCATCCCGGGCTGCACCGTCGGCCCCAGCAGGGACGGCAGGGACAGCAGGGACGCGCCGCGCAGGCCGTAGCAGGAGGCCAGCAGCAGGCGGGGGCTGAACCGGTCGGTGAGCCAGCCGGACGCGATGGTGCCGACCACGTTGACCACGCCGATGACCGCCAGCACGGAGGCGGCGAGGGTGGTCGGCATGCCGTGGTCGTGCGCGGCGGAGGCGAAGTGGGTCCACATGATCCCGTTCGTGGACGCGCCGCAGACCGCGAAAGTGCCTGCCAGCAGCCAGAACGGGCCGGTCCGCGCCGAGCCGAGCAGCAGCCGGACCGCGCGGCGGGCCGCGCCCGGCTCGGGCAGCGGCTTCGGCACGGGGCTCGTCGCGCCGTACGGCCGGAGGCCGAGGTCGGCGGGGTGGTCGCGCAGCACCGCCCAGACCAGCGGCGCCACCGCCAGCGCGAGCAGCGCGAGCGCGACGGTGGCCGTCCGCCACGCGAACCGGTCGATCACCCAGGACATCACCGGCAGGAACGCGAACTGGCCGAAGACGCTCGCGGCGGTCAGGAACCCGGTCACCAGCCCGCGCCGGGTCGTGAACCAGCGGTGCGTCACGGTCGCCGCGAACGTCATCGCCAGCGCCCCGCACCCGACGCCGACGAGCACGCCCCACTCGACGACCAGCTGCCAGGGGTGGGCGACGGCGGTGGTGGTCGCGGCCCCGGCGGCGATGAGCAGCAGGGCGCCCGCCGCCACCCGCCGGATGCCGGAGCGGTCCACCAGCGCGGCGGAGAACGGCGCGGTGAGGCCGTAGAGCGCCATGTTCACCGACACCGCCACCCCGATGGTGGCGCGCGACCAGCCGAACTCGTGGTGCAGCGGGGTGACCAGCAGGCCCGCCGTGGTGGCGCAGGCCCCCGCGGCCACGACGACCAGGGCGGTGACGGCGGCGACCCACCAGGCGCGGTGCACTTCGACTCCCATGCCCCCGACCCTGCGCCGTCCGGCGTCCCAGAACGAGTGGCCTGATGGCCAACCTGTGCAAGAATCGGGCCATGTCCAGGATCGCCGTCCTCGTGCGGCACGGCGTCATGCCGATGGAGCTGGGGCTGGTGCACCAGCTGTTCGGCCGGGCGCTCGCGCCCACCGGGGAACCGCTGTACGAGGTCAGGACCTGCGCGCTGACCCCCGGCGAGGTGCGCACCGACGCGGACTTCCCGATCCACGTCGCGCACGGCCCGGAGGCGCTGGCCGACGCCGACACCGTCATCGTGCTGGCCACCCACGAGCACGACGAGACCGAGACCGAGGGGCGGCTCGGGCCCGAGCTGGCCGCCGCGCTCGCGAAGATCCGGCGGGGGACGCGCATCGCCTCGATCTGCACCGGGGCCTTCGTGCTGGCCGCCGCCGGCCTGCTGGACGGGCGCCGCGCGACGACGCACTGGATGTCCAGCGACCGCTTCCGCGAGTTCTTCCCCGAGGTGCAGCTCGAACCCGACGTGCTCTACGTCGACGAGGGCGACGTGCTGACCTCGGCGGGCGAGGCCTCCGGGATCGACCTGTGCCTGCACATGATCCGCTGCGACCACGGGGCGGCGGTCGCCAACGAGGTCGCGCGGGCGACCGTCGTGCCGCCGCACCGCGACGGTGGCCAGGCCCAGTACGTCCGGCGGCCGGTGCCGGAGCCGCAGGTCTCGTCGACGCGGCGGGCGCGCGCGTGGGCGCTGGAGCACCTGGACCGGCCGCTGACGCTGCGCGAGCTGGCCGCCCAGGAGGGGATGAGCGTGCGCACCTTCACCCGGCGGTTCCGCGACGAGGTGGGGATCTCGCCGCTGCAGTGGCTCACCCAGCAGCGCATCGAGCGGGCGCGCCAGCTGTTGGAGGAGACCGACCTGCCGGTGGAGCGGATCGCGGCCGACGCCGGGTTCGGCACCGCGGCGTCGCTGCGCCAGCACCTCAACGCCGCCCTCGGTGTCTCCCCGAGCGCCTACCGCAACACCTTCCGCGGCACACCCCTCGCCAGCTGACCGGGTGATCGGCGTCGCGGTGGAGGGCGCCTTCACGCGTCCCCGCTCCGGTGGCGGGGCACGCGGACGGACCCTTGCCCCGGTGCGTCCGGGAGGTCATGATGCGCCGACCAGAGGACCACAGTGTCCCATGTGGACGATCGGAGGCAGCTCATGGCGGACCGACCGGCCGACCTCTTCCAGCTCGACGGACGCAAGGCCGTGGTCGTCGGCGGCGGCAGCGGACTGGGCCGCGCCAGCGCGGTCGGCCTGGCCGACTTCGGCGCGCAGGTGGTGATCGCGGACGTGGACACCGCCGGTGCGGCGGGCACCGCGGAGGAGATCCGGGAGCTGGGCCACGAGGCCACCACCCGCGAGCTCGACGTGCGCGACGCGGACCAGGTCCGGCAGCTCGCCGAGTCCGAGCCGGACACCGAGGTGCTGGTCGTGACGCCCGGCATCAACGTCCGCAAGCGCCTGCTGGACACCGTCGACGAGGAGTTCGACCGGGTCGTCGACCTCAACCTCAAGGGCACCTACCGGCTGCTGCGCGAGTTCGGCGCGCGGATGGCCGAGCGCGGGCGCGGCAGCATCATCACCTTCGCCAGCTTCCGCGCGGAGATCGTCGAACCCGGCCAGGGCATCTACGCCGCGACGAAGGCCGGCGTGGTGCAGCTGTCCCGCGCGCTGGCCGCGGAGCTCGGGCCGAAGGGCGTGCGGGTCAACGCCGTCGCGCCCGGCCCGTTCGAGACGCCGCTGACCGAGCAGATCAAGGCCGACGGGGACTGGTACGGCGCGTACGCGCGCAAGACGGCGTTGCAGCGGTGGGCGAAGGCCGACGAGATCGCCGGTGCCGTCGTGTACCTGGCCTCGGACGCCTCGTCCTACGTGACCGGCAGCCTCCAGCTCGTCGAGGGCGGCTGGACCGCCGTCGACGGCCGCTACGACCCCAACGTCTGACCCCGACCAGCACCCGGTTCCCCCAGTCCGGCGCGAAAGGGGCGTGCCGGTTCCCGGCGGAACGGTCACGCCCCCTCGCAGCCGCCGGACCGGGGTCAGGGCTTCACGACCTCCATGGGGAGGCCGTTGGTGATGCGGACCAGTTCGTCGAAGGTCGTGGGGAACATGGCGTGCTTGGAGCCCGCTCCTGCCCAGACCACCGGGTGGTCGGCCAGCGTCCGGTCCACCACCGTCCGGATCGGTTCCGGGTGTCCCACCGGCCCGACCCCGCCGACCGGCTGGCCGGTCGCCTCCTGCACGAACTCCGGGCTGGCGCGCCGGATCCTGCCCACCCCGAGGACCCGCGCGACGTGCCGGGTGTCCACCCGGTGCGCGCCGCTGGCCACGACCAGCAGCGGCTCGTCGTCGACGGTGAACACGAGGCTGTTGGCGATCGCGCCGACCGGGCAGCCGAGCTGCTCGGCAGCCGCGGCGGCGGTGGGCACCTCGGTGCTGAACTCGACGACCTGACCGGGCACGTCCAGCTCGCGCAGGCAGGCGGCGAAGGTGGCGGTGGCACTGTTCATGCCGCGCAGCATCGTCGACGCCGCGCGGCCCGGGCAAGCCGGTTTCCCCGCGGTCGCCGCGGGGCTGGGCGCAGGATCACCGGACCGTGCGGTCCGGGCAGGACGGCTCGGCGTCGGGCCGGCCCTCGCGGACCGCCGACGCGGCACGGCCTGGCCGCGCGGATCGGCGATCACCGCAGGCACCCCGCCCCGGGCTGGCGCCCGCCGCCACGACAGGCGCCGCCCGCAGGATCGCCGCGACCAGCCCCGGTCACCGCAACCGCCGGGCCCGCAGCACGGTGTCGCGCGTGTGCTGCGTGCCCGGCGGTGGGGGAGCGGTCCGCGGCCGGGTCTCGTCGACCAGGACCTCCCAGTCCTCGCCGAGCAGCGCGGCGATGTCGGCGGGCTGGTAGTAGCCGGCCGGGTCGAACCCGGAGTCCGGTGGCACCTCGGCGATGTCGTGGCTCGCGACGAGCAGGGTGCCGCCGGGGGCGACGGCGGCCAGCAGGCCGCGCAGCGCGGTGTGCCCCGGTTCGTGCGGGAGCGGGAAGTACTGCAGGGAGACCAGGTCGAACGCACCGGCCGGGGGCGGTGTGGTCGTCGGGTCGCCGTGCTGCCAGGAGATGCGGTCACCGAGGTCCGCGCCGGCCTCGGCGGCCCGCGCCAGGGCGACCCGGGAGATGTCCACCGCGGTGACCTGCCACCCGCGCCGGGCCAGCCAGAGCGCGTCGGCTCCCTCGCCGCACCCCACGTCCAGCGCCTGCCCGGGCGGCAGGTCGCCGGCCTCGGCGACGAGCACGCCGTTGGGGTTGCCGCTGAAGAGCCGGTCGCGCGTGCTGTACCGCGCGTCCCAGAACTGCTGGTCCACGATCCCTCACCTCTGTCGTGCTGCGTGTCGCCACCACGGTGCGCACGCCGGCGCGGCACCGGCAAAGCCCGTTGCGGGAACGGCAAGGCGATCCCTCCGGACGGAGCAGCGCGAGCCCGCCGAGAACCGCTGCCGCGCATCGAGAACCCCCGCCCGTCACCCCGCGTGACGAGTGATCCGACCCACTGCTGTTAACGCAGGTCGGCACCCGGTCGACATGCGGGGTGCGGCCGCGCTCCGCGGTCGTCGTTCCCACCTGACACCGAGAACGGGTCTGGCCTTCCCGGCCGTCCGCAGTTGCAGGGTCGGTGTCCAACCGAACAGTCCTCCCGCGGTCCGCCACGCCCTGGCGAGGTCGCGGTCCCCGGAACCTCACGCGACCGCCCCGCGGGTCGTCGTGCGGTTCGCGCTGCCCGCCCCACCGTCCCGAGGGATGCCCATGCACGTCCGGCTCCTGGTGCTCGCCGTCGGCACCTTCGTCATCAACACCGGGTCGTACCTGGTCGCCGGGGTGCTCCCGGCGATCGCCGCGCACGTCGGGGTGCCGGTGACGACCGCCGGCCAGCTGGTCACCGTGCACGCCCTGACCTACGCGATCAGCGCCCCGATCTTGTCCACTGTGGTCGGTCGCTGGGAGCGGCGGCGGCTGCTGTGGCTGTCGCTGGGGCTGTTCGTGGTGGGCAGCACCGCCACCGCGGTCGCGCCGGACTTCGGCACCCTCACCGCCGCGCGCGTGCTGGGCGCGCTGGGCGCGAGCCTGTTCACCCCGACCGCGGTGGTGATCGCCACCGACCTGGTGCCGCTGGACCGGCGCGGGCGCGCGGTGTCGCTGGTGCTGGCCGGGCTGACGCTGGCGACGGTGATCGGTGTGCCGCTGGGCGTGCTGCTGGAGTCGTCCGTCGGCCACCAGGGGTTGTTCTGGGTGGTCGCCGGGCTCGGCGTGCTCGCCTCGACCGCGCTGCTGGCCCTGCCGCCGGTCCCGGCGCCGGCGGCGCTGCGGCTCCGCGAGCGGGTGCGGGTGCTGCGCGACCGCGCCGTGGTGTGGGTCCTGGCGGTGTCGATGCTCGCCTCCCTCGCGGACTTCGCCGCCTACACCTACGCCTCGCCGATGCTGTCCGCGCTGACCGGCGCGGGCGCGGGCACGCTCGGCGTGCTGCTGTTCGTCTACGGCGTCGCGGGTGCGATGGGCAACGCGGTGGTCGGCCGGATCACCGACCGCTTCGGCTCGGGCGTCGGCATCGCCGGGTCGCTGCTGCTGCTCGCCGCCGGGCTCGCGTTCCTGCCGCTCGCGGGCGGGTCGCTGGTGGCCACCGCGGCACTGCTGGTGCTGTGGGGCCTCGGCGGCTGGGGGATCATGCCCGCGGTGCAGCACCGGCTCATCTCGCTGGCCCCGGCGGGCGCGGCGGTGGTGATCGCGTTCAACTCCTCCGCGCTCTACCTGGGCATGGGCCTCGGCGGGATCACCGGCGGTGCGGTCGTGGCGCAGTGGGGCTGGTGGGCGCTGGGGCCGGCGTCGGCCGTCGTGTCCGTGCTGGCCCTCGGGCTGTTCTGGCGGACGCCCACCGCCCCGGCCGCCGCCCCGGTCACCGCCGCCGAGCGCGAGGCCGCGCCCGCGTGAGCGTCAGAGCAGCAGCGGGAGCCGGCGCACCCCGGTCATGGTCGGCGTGGGCATGAACTCCGGCGGCGCGTCCGGATCGGTCCGCAGGTCCGGGAACCGGTCCAGCAGGATGTTCAGCGCCACGCGGCCCTCCAGCCGCGCCAGCGGTGCGCCGAGGCAGAAGTGGATGCCCCGGCCGAAGGCGATCTGCGGGTTCGGGTCGCGGGTGACGTCGAAGGTGTCCGGGTCCTCGAACTGCCGCGGGTCGCGGTTGCCGGCCGCCACCCACACCATCAGCAGCTGGTCGGCGGGGATGACCTGGCCGCCCACCTCGGACTCCTTCCAGGTCGCCCGGGACACGGTGGCGAAGGGGCTGAGGAACCGCAGCGACTCCTCGATGGCCCGCGGCACCAGCGACCGGTCCGCCCGCACCGCCGCGAACTGCTCGGGGTGCGCGTCCAGGCACAGCACCGTGTTGCCCAGCAGCATCGTGGTGGTGATGTGCCCGGCGATGAGCAGCACCATCGCGAAGTTGACCGCTTCGCCGTCGGTGAGCCGCGCCCCGTCCACCTCGGCCTGGACCAGTTTGGTGAGCAGGTCCTCGCGCGGCTGCTGCCGTCGCTGCTGGACGTGTTCGAGCAGGTAGTCGCGCAGGTGCTCGACCTGCTCCATCGCCCGCGCGAGGTAGGCCTCCTGCTCCTGCGACCGCTCCTTCAGCGTGAAGCCGTTGGTGGTGTCGAACATCGCCTCGACCCACTGCTTGAACAGCCCCCGGTCGCTGCTCGGCACGCCCAGCAGCTCGGCGATCACGATGACCGGCAGCGGGTAGGCCAGGTCCGCGACCAGCTCGGTCCGGTCGGTGACCGCGTCGAGCAGCTCGTGGGTCAGCTCGGCGATGCGCGGTTCGAGGTCCGCGACGACCTTGGGCGTGAAGGCGTGGCTGACCAGCTTGCGGAGCTTGTTGTGCTCCGGCGGGTCCATCTGCACCAGGTTGCCCTCGGTGGTGAGCTTCGGAGCCACGTCCGGGACCAGGCGCTGGGTGGCGGAGGAGAACGTGGCGTGGTCGCTGAGCACCTGCACGATCTCCGGGTAGCCGTAGACGTTCCAGAGCCCGGTCTTGTCGTCGTACTGCACGGGCTCGTCCGGGCGCACGCCGCGCAGCCAGAACTGCGCCTCGTTGATGCCCCAGGTGTCGGCGAGGGTGGTCATGTTGCCGTCCCTTCCTCGTGGTGGGTCCGAGCGTGGGATCAGCCCCGCTCGTCCTCCGGGCCGTAGATCCGCTCCCGAAAGGTCGTGTTGAGGGCGTCGAACAGGTCCGCGATCTCGTTCGCCGCCGAGGTGAGCGAGCTCGGGTCGGGTTCGCCCTCGGGTTCGAAGGCGTGCTTGACGGTGTGGGCCAGGACGTCCGCCGTGGTCTCGGCGTCCAGGTGCGGTGTGCCGGCGTCGAGCGAGTCGAGGGTGAAGAAGCCGAGGCTGGCCGCGTTGAGCGCGTACTCCAGGTGCGGGACGTCGTCGCGCACCAGGCCGTGCTCGGTGACCAGCGCGCAGTACCGCTCGTGGATCTTCTGCTCCTGGGCCCGCACGGGCGACTGCGTGAGGCTGCCGAGCAGTTCCGTGTCCGCGGTGACCGCCGCGCGCAGCAGCGGGTCGCGCTGGATGACCAGGAACGCGCTGCGCAGGTAGCGGTGCGGCTGGATCTCGCGCGGGTCCTGCCGCAGGCGCGCGGCCATCTCGGTGAGCATGCCCGTCGACGCGCGCAGCATGAGCGCCTCGAACAGCTCGCCCTTGGTGCGCCAGTGCAGGTAGACGGTGCCCTTGCCGACGTGGGCCCGGCGGGCGACGTCCTCGATGGTCACCTTGCGGTAGCCCAGCCGGAGCATGAGCTCACCGGCCGCGTCGAGGATGCGGTCGGCTCGGTCGGCGGTCTTCGGCACGGGCACCTCCTTGACTTCGTGACCAGATTCGAAATCTGGTCATCTGGTCACCGCTCAAGGTAGACCTGTCCGGCCGCGACCACAAGCCCCCTCGACCGGGCCACGGAAGGTGGTGACGGCGTGCACGCTGCGCACATCGGGCTTACGTTCGGCGTGCAACGGCCCGAGGACCCACCTCGCGACCGGGAAGGGAGCGCCATGGGGCTCGGAGACTTCAAGGACCGCGTGCAGGACCTGGGGAGGGAGCACAGCGACCAGGTCGACAAGGGCGTGGACGCGGCCGCGAGCGGCGCCAAGGAGAAGTTCGGCCACGACGAACAGGTCGACCAGGCCGCGCAGAAGGGCAAGGAGTTCGTCGGCGACGACTCGGAGCAGGAGCCGGGTCAGTAGGCGACTGGGCATCGCCGCCCGGCCCAGGCTGCGGAACGGGACCAGGTGAGGGTGTCCCGGCGCAGTGGTCGGAGCGGATCATGGAGAGGCCGCCCCACGCACTGGGCGGCCTCTCTGCGTGTCAGGCGGCGGTCGGGACCTCCACCGTGGCGGTGTCGTCGGTCAGCGCCACCACCCGGCCGCCGAGCTCGCCGAGCTCGCGCAAGCGCTGCGGGGCGGCGGCGTCGAGCCGGACCGTCTCGGTCGTCCGGTCGCAGGTCGCCAGGTCCTCGAGGTAGCGGCGGGCGTCGTAGCCCTCATCCACTGTGGACTTCAGGCCGCCGGTGGAGGCCAGCGAACCGCGGGCCGCGCCCAGCCGGCCGAGGGCGTCGTCGACCGCGTCCAGCAAGGCGTTCCGGTTGCCTTCCGTCATGGCCCGCACCAGGTCCGGCGGGCTGCCCGCCACCCGCGTGCCGTCCCGGAACGACCCGGCCGCCAGCGACAGCGCGAGCGGTCCGCCGTCCGCGCCGACGGCCGCGAGGATCGCGGCGAACACGTGCGGCAGGTGCGAGATGCGGGCGACGGCCGAGTCGTGCGCCCCGGCCGTGGTGGGCACGACCTGCGCGCCGCAGTCCAGCGCCAGCTGCGCGGCCTCCCGCCACGCGTCGAGCGCGGTGCCGTCCTCGAGGGTCACCGCCCAGGCCGCGCCGGAGAACAGGTGCCCGGAGCTCGCGCCCCACCCGGAGCTCGACGACCCGGCCATCGGGTGGCCGCCCGCGTAGCGGGCCTGCGGGAGCAGGCTGCGGACCTCGGCGGCGACCGGGTCCTTGACGCTCACCACGTCGGTCAGCCAGGCCTGGGGCGCGTGCTCGGCGACCTCCCGCAGCACCCCGCGGACGGCGGTCAGCGGCGTCGCCACCACGACCTGCGCGTCCTCGGCGGCGGCCCGGCGCAGCGCGGCGTCGACCTCGACGACGTCGAAGCCGTCCGCCCGCGCCGCCTCGGCGTCGTCCGCGGAGGTGGTGGTGCCCCAGGCGGGGCGTCCGGCGGCGGAGGCGGCCCGCAGCACCGAACCGCCGATGAGTCCCAGTCCGATCACGCACACGGCACGCATCCACCCATACTGCCCGACTCGGCGGGTCGTGGCGCACCCGGTCGAGCGGTGTTCGAAGCCCGGAAGGTGACGAGCCCGCGGTAGTGCTTTCGGGTGGCGTTCGTACGCTCTACGGTGTCCACATGACGGTGCAGGAGCCGGTCGCGGGCTTCGCCGTCGCCGTGGTGCGCGAAGACGGGCGGTGGCGGTGCAGCGCGATGGACAATTCCGTGCTGACCGGCCTCGACGCCTCGATCACGGCGTTGCGCGAGCTGCGTTCCACCGGCGCGGTGTTCGGCATGTGCAATGTGGACGACGAGTTCTTCGTGCTGGTCCGCCCGGTGCCCGGTGGGGTCGACCTGCTGCTGTCGGACGCGGCCGCGGCGCTGGACTACGACATCGCGGCCGACGTCCTCGACCTGCTCCGCGTGGACCCGCCCGACGAGGACGACGAGGAGGTCTGGCCGGAGGGCAACCTCGCCATCCTGTCCGACCTCGGTCTGCCCGAGGGCGAGCTGCTGGTGATCATCGAAGAGGTCGACCTCTACCCGGACGAGCAGCTGACGATGATCGCGCAGCGCTGCGGGTTCGGGGAGGACTTCGAGAAGCTGTTGGAGAAGTTGACGCAGTGAGCGGTTCCGGTCCTCGCGCCGGTGACGTCGAGCTGGTGCGGGCCGCGCTGCGGGTCGCCGCCGAAGCACCGTCCACAGGGGATGTTCCGATCGGCGCGGTGGTGGTCGCCCCGGACGGGCGGGTGCTGGCGCGCGCCCACAACCAGCGGGAGGCCCTCCAGGACCCCACCGCGCACGCCGAGGTCCTCGCGCTGCGCGCCGCGGCCGCCGCGCACGGCGACGGCTGGCGGTTGGAGGGCTGCACGCTCGCGGTCACGGTGGAGCCCTGCACGATGTGCGCGGGTGCGCTCGTGCTGGCCAGAGTGGCCAGAGTGGTCTTCGGGGTGTGGGAGCCGCGCACCGGGGCCGTCGGCTCGCTGTGGGACGTGGTGCGCGACCGCAGGCAGAACCACCGGCCGGAGGTCGTCGGCGGGGTGCTCGCCGAGGAGTGCGCAGCCGTGCTGGAGGAGTTCTTCGCGACCCATCGGGGTGACGTGGACCACTGACCTGGTGTTCGGTGCGCGCTCCTGGGTAGGCGGTCTGGGTGGACGAGTTCCCCGAGGAACGGAGTGACCGATGGGTGTGTTCGACAAGGCCAAGCAGCAGGCGGAGCAGCTGGCTGGGCAGGCCAAGGAAGCCCTCGGCAAGGCCACCGGGAATGACGAGGTGAAGCGCGCTGGTCAGCGGGACGAGGTCGAGGGCAAGGCCAAGGAGGCCGGCCACGACGTCAAGGACCGCGCGGCCGGTGCGGTGGACGACGTGAAAGACCGTCTGAACGACGACGACAACAAGTGAACTTCGCACCGTTTCGGGCGAGTTGTCCGAGCCGGTGCCGCGCCGAGCTGTGACGATGGGTCCGCTCCGCTTCGCCGGGGCGGACCCATCGCGTTGCCGGGGGGGGGGAGGGACGTGGAGCCGACCGATGCGGTGCTGGCGGAGCGCATCGCCGCCGGTGATGACGCGGCCTTCGAGGAGCTGGTGCGCCGCTGCTCCGCGCCGCTGCTGGGCATGGCGCTGCGGATGCTGGGCGACCGCGGCGACGCCGAGGACGTGGTGCAGGACGCGTTCATCACCGTGTGGGCGCAGGCCGGGGAGCTGGTCGAACCGGCCGCGCTGCGCGCCTGGCTGTTCCAGATCGCCCGCCGGAAGTGCCTGGTCCTGCTGCGCACCCGTCGCACCCGCCGCACCGACCTGGTGTGGTCGGTGCCGGAGCAGCGGTCGGTCGCCGGCGGCGCGCCGCTGGCCGACCCGCAGCGCGCGGCCGAGGCCGGTGCCGGGGTGCTGGAGCTGATGCGCGCCCTGGCCGCCCTGCCGCCCCCGCAGCGCGAGGTGTGGCTGCTCGCCGAGATCGACGGCCTGTCCTACCAGGAGATCGGCGAGCGCGTCGGCGCAGGCGAGGAGGCGGTGCGCGGCCGCCTGTTCCGCGCCCGGGCCGCCCTGGCGGGCGCCCTCCGCGCCTGGCGCTGACCCCCGGTCCGAGGCGCGCGCACCGGACATGTAGCCTAGTCGGCGGTAGCGTGTCCGAGCGGCCTAAGGAGCGCGCCTCGAAAGCGCGTGTGGTCAACAGCCACCGTGGGTTCGAATCCCACCGCTACCGCTCGACGAGGGCCGGTCCCCACCGGGGGCCGGCCCTCTTGGTGCGAGTCTCGAGGTGGGGCGTCGGCTCCGCTCGAGCGGGTGTCGCGAGAGAGGGTGAGGCTCGGCGGCGACTGACGTCCCCACCTCATCTGGACAGCGCTTGCTGCTGCCCTTCTGAAGTGCACCTCCGTCCGCTGGCATCAGCGCCACCCAAACCGTGTCAGCACCCTGTGCGCTCTGACAGCGGACTTCCGGTGGCGCCGGAAGGGCACTCGAACCCAGCTGGCGTTCCGGAGAACCGGGCGCAGCGCGGACAGGGCACCGGTCGGAGTCACGGCTCCCGGCATAGGGTCCTGCGAGAGCCGAGTAACGGCGGATCGAGCAGCAATACTTCAGCTGTACCTCCAATCGGTGTTCGCTGATCGCCCGGTCTGGTCACTAGACGAGGGTTCAGTCGTCTGCAATGTCGTGAAGTTGCTGCTTCAGCCAGTCATGTCCAAGGTCTTCGGCTAGCTTGTCCATTCTCAAGCGGTGCTCAGTTCGTTCCTCTCCCGTGGTTACTCGTGCCAACCACGCATGGGTAAACGCTTGTGAATACCTAGCATTGATGCGTTGGTAGAGTGGTTGGGCTTGTTGGAAGAGGTTTCGTGCTTGGTTGTTGTCTGACTCGCGAAACGCTATCTTGCCGAGGTTGAGAAGGCAGTTGGCTTGGCCGAGCAGGTCGCCGGTTTGTTGGTAGAGTGGTTGGGCTTGTTGGAAGAGGTTTCGTGCTTGATTGTTGTCTGACTCGATGAACGCGATCTCGCCGAGGTTGAGAAGGCAGTTGGCTTGGCCGAGCAGGTCGCCGGTTTGTTGGTAGAGTGGTTGGGCTTGTTGGAAGAGGTTTCGTGCTTGATTGTTGTCTGACTCGATGAACGCGATCTTACCGAGGTTGAGAAGGCAGTTGGCTTGGCCGAGCAGGTCGCCGGTTTGTTGGTAGAGTGGTTGGGCTTGTTGGAAGAGGTTTCGTGCTTGGTTGTTGTCTGACTCGATGAATGCGATCTCGCCGAGGTTGAGAAGGCAGTTGGCTTGGCCGAGCAGGTCGCCGGTTTGTTGGTAGAGTGGTTGGGCTTGTTGGAAGAGGTTTCGTGCTTGATTGTTGTCTGACTCGATGAACGCGATCTTACCGAGGTTGAGAAGGCAGTCGGCTTGGCCGAGCAGGTCGCCGGTTTGTTGGTAGAGTGGTTGGGCTTGTTGGAAGAGGTTTCGTGCTTGATTGTTGTCTGACTCGATGAACGCGATCTCGCCGAGGTTGAGAAGGCAGTCGGCTTGGCCGAGCAGGTCGCCGGTTTTTTGGTAGAGTTGTTGAGCCTGTCCGTAGAGATGTCGCGCGCGCTGGTTGTCGGATCGCGCGGAGTAAAGTTCCGCGAGTTGTGATGTGATTCTTGCCTTCAGGGTTGTGTCGTGTTCGAGAGCGAGCGCGGCGTGCGCGAGTTCGTCATTCCCCAGTCCACTGAATCGCTGGTATTCCAACAGGTCGGGAACCGCGCTGAGCAGTCCCATGTCCTGATCAAGGTGATTTCGAGTGACCTCGACCACGTTGGCGAATTCCGGCAGCACCTCGCTGACGGCAGCGGCGCCGTCATTCCCACCAACGTCCCGGGCTCGCGATGCAAGCGCGCAAACCCGCCCGTAGAGGTGCTGGAGGTGCCGTTCGTGTGCTGGGTGGTGGGTGCGTACGTGCTGTCGTACGGGCGCCAGGCAGCGCTGCCGGTCGTCGTCGGTGTGCAGGAGCGCTCGACGGCTCAGTTCAGGAACCCCGGCCACCAGCTCGTCGGAGAGGTACAGGCTCGAGCCACCCGTCGGCCAGCCGTCCGGCAGCTCCGCAGCCAGCGACAGCGTGGCCCGCGCGTCGGTGCTGAGCGTGTCCCAGGACAGCTCCAGCGAGACCGGCAGGCTCGACGCGCGGTCCGTGCCGTGCTGCAGCAGGTCCGTGCGCTTGGCCTGCCACGCTGCCCGAAGCGTGCCGAGGTCGTCCTCGAACCCGGCCAGCGAGGCCAGCAGCACGATGGCCAGCGGAACACCGTCCAGCTCCCGCAGCAGCGGCGTCAGCTCGCTCTCCTCGAACGTCCTCCCGGCCGTGGTCTGGAACAGCTCCGCCGCGCTCTCCTCAGGCAGCCGGCCGATCACGACCGACGGGATGTTCGCGATGCCATGCGGGAGCCGGCTGCCCCGGTAGCCGAGCCCGAGCGCGACCCGGTCCGGAGCCGACCGCAACTGGCGAAGCAGCTCGACCGCTCCGGAGTAGTCGCCGTCGAGCACGGTCTCGAAATTGTCCAGCACGAGCACGCACGGCTCCGCGTGCAAGAACTTCAGCGTTCGACCGCGCAGGTCAGCGCCGGTCGAGGTGATGCCGAGCGTCTGCGCGAGCTTGTCGATGACGGCACCGGCCGACGGCGCACCGTCGCACGAGACGACGTAGCGGCGCGCCCCGTACCGGTCCTCGACCTCCTCGCGGGTGAGCGCGTGCCCGAGCACCGTCGACTTGCCCATCCCCGGACCACCGACCGCAGCGACAGCCCGGCCGACCATCCAGGCGGCCACGACCTCGGCGACCTCTCGATCCCGGCCCAGGCACAGCTCGACGTGCGGCGGTGGCAGCGGGGCAGGATCCTCCCGCGGCGGCGTGAGGTAGACCCGTGCGTTGCCCTTGGCGATGACGCCCTGGTCGATCGCGACGTCCCCGACCGTTCCGCTCTGCACCGCCGACCGGACCGTCGTGCCAGAGCCCACGGTGTTCGTGATCTCGGCCGAACCGGCGGGATCTGACGACGACGCTGTGGCTCTCCGAGTCTGGAGGATCGACACGGCCGCGAGGGCCGCGGACAGCAGTCCGAAGACGCCGCCAACCGAACTCCCGACCTTGTCCGCGTTGCCGAGCCCGATCAGGACCATGACGATGCCCAGACCCGTCGCCGCCGAACATCCCACGGCGAGCGCCGTCCACATCCCCTTCGTCACCCGGTCAATGATCGCAGTGTGCGCAACTGGTGTCCGTAGATCCGGCGAGAAGTCGCGCGTCCGTCATGCCGACGCCAGGAACGCGGACCAGGCGATGACCCCGAGGGGTGCGAGCACCAGGACGGGGAGACCGCGCAGCAGGACCGACCTGGTCGTCCGCCCGCGGAGTGCCGCGACCAGCTGGAGCACGGCCAGCCCCAGGCCGAGGACGCCCAGCAGGATCGGGACGGCCACTGCCCGGGCGCAGTCGGAGTCGTCGCCGTCGTCGGTGCACATCGCCGAGAACCCGAGCATGAGCAGGCAGAACATCGCCCAGGGCGCCAGCGCCACGCACGTGGCGACGGCGACCACGATCCGCGCACCGACCGGTGGCGCGTGGGGGCTCCTCGTCTCGATCACGCCGTCCAGTGCAGGTGATCAGCGCCCGGGCGACAAGCGTGGAACTGCTCAACCCCGCGGTGGTCAGAACTCGCCTCGTTCACAAGATCGTGTGTCGTTGGGCGTGTCGGGCGAGTAGCGTCGCTTCGATCATGTCGCTCGGCGAGGGGAACCGAAGTGCGCGTCACGTCACTGCTCGTCGCTACCGGGGTGCTGCTGTGCTCGGCTCCCGCCGCCGTGGCCGGACCGGCCGTCCGCATCCACGACGTCCAGGGCACCACGCGGGTGTCCCCGCTCGTCGGGCAGCGGGTGACCGGGGTTCCCGGGGTCGTCACCGGGGTCCGCGGGTTCGGCTCGGCGCGCGGGTTCTGGTTCCAAGACCCGGAACCCGACGGTGATCCCCGCACCAGCGAGGGCTTGTTCGTCTTCACCGGTGAGCAGACGCCGGCGGTGGCGGTCGGGGACGTCGTGGCGGTCGACGGCACGGTCACCGAGCACTACCCGACCGCGCCCGAGGAGACCCCGGAGACCACGGCGAACCAGTCGGTGACCCAGCTCGTCGACGCGACCTGGCAGGTCACCGGCAGGGGAGCGGTGCCCGCCGAGGTCGTCGGCCCGGACTCGGTGCCCGAGGAGCACGCGCCGCTGGACGGCAACATCGACAAGCGCGAGCTGGAGCCGCAGCGCTTCGCGCTCGACCACTACGAGTCGCGCGAGGGCATGCTGCTGCGGGTCGACGACGCGCGGGTGGTCGGGCCGACCGACGCCTACCGGGCGCTGTGGGTCACCAGCAAGCCCGGGCAGCACGCCAACAGCCGCGGCGGCACCACCTACACCGGCTACGCCGACCCGAACTCCGGTCGGCTCAAGGTCGAGTCGCTGGCCGACGGCCCGTTCCCCGCGGCCGACGTCGGCGACCTGCTGCGCGGCAGCACCGAGGGGCCGCTGGACTACACCAGCTACGGCGGGTACGTGCTGGAGGCGACGCGGCTCGGCGAGCACCAGCCCGGCGGCCTGCAGCCGGAGTCGAGCCGCCCGCAGGGGGAGGACGAGCTGGCGATCGCCACCTACAACGTGGAGAACCTCGCGCCGGGCGACGACCCGGCGAAGCTCGACCGGCTCGCCGAGGGCGTCGTCGAGCACCTGGCGTCGCCGGACGTCGTGGCGCTGGAGGAGGTCCAGGACAACAGCGGTCCGGTCGACGACGGCGTGGTGGCCGCCGACGAGACGCTCGGCGAGCTCACCGACGCGATCGCGGCGGCCGGCGGCCCGCGCTACCTGTGGCGCCAGATCGACCCGCAGGACGGTGCCGACGGCGGCCAGCCCGGCGGCAACATCCGCGTGGCCTTCCTCTACAACCCGGCGCGGGTGTCGTTCGTGGACCGGCCGGGTGGCGACGCGACCACCCCGGTGCACCCGGTCGAGCGCCTCGGCGGGGTCGGGCTGAGCGCGTCCCCGGGCCGCATCGACCCGGGGAACGAGGCGTGGCGGGACAGCCGCAAGCCGCTCGTCGGCGAGTTCCTGTTCCGCGGCCGGACGGTCCTGGTGGTGGCCAACCACTTCGGCTCCAAGGGCGGTGACCAGCCGCTGCACGGTCGCTTCCAGCCGCCGGAGCGCGGGTCCGAGGTGCAGCGCGAGCAGCAGGCGCAGGCGGTGCGCGCCTTCGTCGACGAGGCCCTGGCCATCGACGAGCGGGCCCGCGTGGTGGTCCTCGGCGACCTCAACGACCACGGCTTCTCCCCGGCGGTGCAGCGCCTCACCGCGGGCGGTGCGCTCGTCCCGCTGGCCGACTCCCTGCCCCCGCTCGAGCGCTACAGCTACGTGTACGAGGGGAACGCGCAGCAGCTCGACCACGTCCTGGCGACGCCGTCGCTCCGGGCGGACTACGACGTGGTGCACGTCAACGCGGAGTTCGCCGACCAGGTCAGCGACCACGACCCCCAGGTCGCCCGCTTCACCGTCCGCTGACCGGCCCGAGACGACGAACGCCCCGCGAGACCGGGTCTCGCGGGGCGTCCGCCACGCAGAGCGGAGGATACGGGATTCGAACCCGTGAGGGCTGTTAACCCAACACGATTTCCAATCGTGCGCCTTAGGCCGCTCGGCCAATCCTCCGTGCGGAAGCCTAGCAGGTGCCCCGGTGAACAGCGGCTATGGGTCGTGACCTGGGCCGACGGGGTGGCGGCGGTCGGCCGGGCGGGGTCGGCTCGGGTCGCTGCGGGTCGAACGGCTGGTTCCTCGCGAAACCGGGGGCCAGGGCTCGTGATCGGGGTAGCGTCTGCCGGTGCTGGACCACAGCCGTCCGGGTGCGCACCGCCCGCGCGGCGCGTGGGCGCCCGCTGGGGAAGGGACTCACGATGACCGCCGGGAAGCTCCTCGCCATGGTCGTCGGCGCGCTGATGTGGGTCGCGGCGTTCGGTGCGGCGTTCGGTGGAGCGGTCGCACTGGTCGCCGGGCTGACCAGCACCAGTGACGGACCGCCGACGTGTGACGGTGCGGCCATGCACCCCGGCGACCAGTGCTTGGTCGTCGTCGGGGACGAGCGCTCCCAGGCCGGCTACGAGGAGATGGTGCGGCGCAAGGAGAGCTCCCGGGAGGACGGCCTGGTCATCGGGGGCACGTGCCTCGGCGCCGCCGCGGTGCTGACCCTCGGCGGCTGGGGCCTGCTGCGCTGGAGCGCCCGCTGACGCCCGAGGTGGGCTGACCTGGGCGACTCGGGGTGGGGGAGGTCTCGTCGCGGGGGTGGGTGGGGGTTTTGTTATGCTGTGTGCGGACCTCGTGCGGCGTCCATCCTGTGAACTCCCCCAGGGCCGGAAGGCAGCAAGGGTAAGCGGGCTCTGGCGGGTGCACGGGGTCCCCTTTCTTTCCCCGTGTCCTGCCTGTCAGGCGTACCGCGTAGGGTTCTGGTCGTGGCGCTCGCCCTCTACCGCAAGTACCGGCCGGCGACCTTCGCTGAGGTCGTCGGGCAGGAGCACGTCACCGAGCCGCTGCGGACCGCGCTGTCGTCCGGCCGGATCAACCACGCGTACCTCTTCTCCGGTCCGCGCGGGTGCGGCAAGACCTCCAGCGCGCGCATCCTCGCGCGGTCGCTGAACTGCGCGCAGGGCCCGACCGCCGACCCGTGCGGGGAGTGCGAGTCCTGCATCGCGCTGGCTCCCGAGGGCAGCGGCAGCGTCGACGTCGTGGAGCTCGACGCGGCCAGCCACGGTGGTGTGGACGACACCCGCGAACTGCGGGACCGGGCCTTCTACGCGCCCGCCCAGTCGCGGTACCGGATCTTCATCATCGACGAGGCCCACATGGTCACCACGCAGGGCTTCAACGCCCTGCTGAAGATCGTCGAAGAGCCGCCCGAACACCTGATCTTCGTCTTCGCCACCACGGAACCGGACAAGGTGCTCACCACCATCCGGTCCCGGACCCACCACTACCCGTTCCGGCTGCTGCCGCCCGGCGTGATGCGCGACCTGCTGGAGCGCATCTGCCACGACGAGGGCGTGCAGGTGGACCCCGCGGTGTACCCGCTGGTCATCCGGGCCGGGGGCGGCTCCGCGCGCGACACGCTGAGCGTGCTCGACCAGTTGCTGGCCGGGGCGACCGACAGGGGCGTCACCTACGAGCGGGCGGTCGCGCTGCTCGGCGTCACCGACGTCGCCCTCATCGACGACATGGTCGAGGCGCTCGCCGCCGGCGACTCCGCGGCCGCCTACACCACCATCGACCGGCTCGTGGAAGCCGGGCACGACCCGCGCCGCTTCGGCTCCGACCTGCTCGACCGGCTGCGCGACCTGGTGCTGCTCAACTCCGTCCCGGACGCCGCCGACCGCGGTCTGGTGCAGGCGTCCGGTGAGGAGCTGGAGCGGATGCGCGCCCAGGCCGCGCAGTTCGGACAGGCCACGCTGTCCCGGTTCGCCGACATCGTCCACACCGGACTGGCCGAGATGCGCGGCGCCACCGCCCCCCGCCTGCAGCTGGAACTGCTCTGCGCGCGGATGCTGCTCCCCGCGGTCTCGGACTCGGGGACCGCGCTGCTGCAGCGGATCGAGCGCTTGGAACGCCGGGCGACCGTCGCCCCGAGCGACGGCGGCGCGCCCGCGCCCCAGCCCGAGGCGGCGGAGGACGGCAAGCCGCGCCGGGTGTTCCAGCGCCCGCACGAGCGCGCGGCCGCGGAAGCGCGCGCCGCGGAGGAGGCCACCGCGGAGCGGGGCGACGGGTCCGCCGCTCAGCAGCCGCCGCAGCGGCCCGCCGAGCCCGCCCGACCGCAGAGCGCCGCGCCGCCGCGGCCCGCCGAGCCACCGCCGAGCCCTGCGCCGCAGGCCGAGCAGCCCAGCGCGGCCCCCGGGCACGACGCGGCGAAGGTGCGGCAGGTGTGGAACGACGTGCTGCAGGCCGTCGCGAAGCTGAACCGGCCGACGCAGGCGCTGCTGCTCAACGCCACCGTGCAGGACATCCGCGACGGCGTGCTCGTGCTGTCGATGCCGACGTCCGGTCTGGTCAAGCAGTTCGCCCAGCAGCGGCGGCTGGACTTCGTGCGGCAGGCGCTGAGCCAGGTCATCAGCCCCGGCGACTGGGAGATCCAGTGCGTCGAGGCCGGTGCGGCACCGCCGCAGGCTCCGGCGCGCCCCGCCGCGCCCAAGCAGCCCCCGCAGCGGCCGTCCGCCGAGCCGCCGAGGTCGGCGAACAGCCCGGCCCAGCAGTCACGTCCGCCCCAGGCGCCCCGCCAGGGGTCGGTGCCGCGCACGCCGGAGCCCGACGACATCCCACCGCCGCCCGAGCCGCCGGACGAGGAACCCCCACCGGACGAGGTCCCGCCCCCGCCGGAGCCGTCCGCGCCGCAGCGCGCCCCGGAACCACCGGCCGACGACGAGGACGACCCGGAGACCATGCTCGCCGAGTCCTCCCCGTACGACGCCGACGCCCCGGTCGGCCCGGACCCGGAGACCGCCGCGGTCGAGCTCCTCGAGCGCGAGCTCGGCGCCCGCCGCATCGACTGACCCGGTCACGCCGCCAGGTGGCGGGCCAGGAACTCCAAGGCCTTCGGGTAGGCGTCGAGCCGGTTGGCGCGCTTGGCCAGGCCGTGCCCCTCGTCCGGGTAGACCAGCAGCGCGCACTCCAGGCCCTTCGCCCGGACCGCCTCGGCGATCTGCTCCGCCTCCGACAGCGGGACCCGCGGGTCGTTGGCGCCGTGCAGGACGAACAGCGGGGCCGCGATCGCCCCGGCCGCGGTCAGCGGTGACGCCCGGTGCAGGAAGTCGGCGTCGGCCTCCAGCGAGCCGTACTCGCGCTCGCGGTGCGCCCGCCGGTAGGGCGCGGTGTTCTGCAGGAACGTGACCAGTGACGAGATGCCGACGACGTCGACCCCGGCCGCCCAGCGGTCCGGCTGGAAGGCCAGCCCCGCCAGCACCAGGTAGCCGCCGTACGACCCGCCCCACAGCGCGGCCCGGCGCGGGTCCAGGCCGATCTCCGGCAGCCAGTCGTGCAGGTCCCCGAGGTCGGCCACCGCCTCCAGCCGGTTCCGGCCGTCGTCGGCGGAGTACCAGCGCTTGCCGTAGCCGGTGGAGCCGCGCACGTTCGGCACCAGCACCTCGTGGCCCTGCGCGACGAGCGCCTGGACGATCGGGGTGAACGCCCGCACCGACTGGCTCTCCGGTCCGCCGTGCAGGACCAGCACCGCGGACCCGGCCAGCCGCGGGTCCGGGTCGGGCGGCGAGTAGCGGAAGCACGGCACCCGCTCGCCGTCGCGGGTCGGCACCCGGTGGACGGTGGGGGCCACCGCCTGGTCGTCGAGCTGCGCCGCGGAGTCGGTCAGCGCGCGGCACTCGCCGGTGGCCGCGTCCACCAGCAGCACGTCACCGGGCACGGCCGGCCCGCTGAACGTGAGCACGACGTACCGCGAGTCCGGGGACCACACCGGGGGCGGCAGCGGGTGCGCGCACCAGCCGTCCGCGGGCAACCGCACCTCGCGCACCCGCTCGCCGGTCGCGGCGTCGTGCAGCGCCAGGCGGCTCGCGCCGTCGTCGTTGGCCTGCACCAGCAGCAGCGACCCGTCCGGCGAGGCCCAGCCGGTCAGGTCGTGCTCCTCGGAGGTCACCAGCCAGGTCCGGGCCCCGGTGCGCGGGTCGACGCGGGCCACGCCGGTGCGGTCGCGCTCGACGTCGGTGGTGGTGACCAGCCCGTCGCGCAGCCAGCGGACCGTGGTGTGCCGGGCGGCGACGTCGCGGCCGGTGAGCTCCCGCACCCCGTCCGGGCCGACCACCAGCAGCTGGTCGGACAGGGGCGGCCCGCCGGGCACGGTGAGCGCCGCGCTGCGGCCGTCCGGTGCCGCCGCGACCTCCAGCACCATCCCGCCCCGGTCGTAGAGGACGTGCTCCGCGCCGGTGGCCACGTCGCGGACCACCACGTCGAAGTCGACGCCGTTGCGGCGGTTGGTGCTGTAGACCACCCGGCCGGGCAGCACGTCCAGCAGCCGGTGCACGTGCTCGGGGTCGCGGACCAGCGGGCACAGCTCGGGCAGCCGCGCCGGCCCCGGCCGCGGCTGGTCCAGGCGCAGCAGCGACAGCTGGGCGCGCTCGTCCCCGTCGGCGTCGTGCTGCACCACCACCGCGCGCTCGCCGGGCAGGTAGCGGCCGGTCACCGCGCCGGGCAGCGCGGTCAGCCGGGTGCGCGCGCCGTCGGCGAGCTCGACCAGCTGCGTCGAACCGGACTCGTCGGTGCCGGCCAGCACCCGGCCGCTGCCGGCCACGTCGAACGCCCGCCAGCTGGTGAGCTCCAGCAACCGCACGATGTCCAGCCCCATGCCGACACCCTGGCATGCGGCGCCCGCGGAGCCCAGGGGGCGAGGACCGCTCCGGGGACGGTGCGGACACCGGCAGGCTCTAGGCTGGTGGTGTACCCCGTGCGGGGTGAGCCTCGTGCCGCCCGACCGGGCGCGGGTCCCGCGAGACGAGGAGGAACCACGGTGCAGCCAGGTGGCCAGCCGAACATGCAGCAGATCATGGAACAGGCGCAGAAGATGCAGCAGCAGCTGATGACTGCGCAGCAGGAGCTCGCCGAGGCGGAGGTCACGGGCAGCGCCGGCGGTGGTCTGGTCACCGCGACGGTGAGCGGCGCCGGTGAGCTCAAGGGGCTCACGATCGACCCGAAGGCGGTCGACCCGGAGGACACCGAGACCCTGTCCGACCTGGTGGTCGCGGCGGTGCGCGACGCCAACCGCGCGGCGCAGGAGCTGCAGGCCGAGAAGATGGGCCCGCTGACCAGCGGCCTCGGTGGTGGCGGGCTCGGCGGGCTGAGCCTCCCGGGCATGTGAGTCCCCGCAGTGCCGGGCGGAGCGGCCGCCCGGCAGTGACCGCAGTCGCCGCGCGAACTGCGTGAGCCCTGGAAACGAGCGAGAAGTGTACGAAGGTCCGGTACAGGATTTGATCGACGAGCTCGGCAGGCTGCCGGGCATCGGTCCCAAGAGCGCGCAGCGCATCGCCTTCCACCTGCTCGCGGCCGAGCCCGCGGACGTGACCCGGCTGCAGGAGGTGCTGCAGAAGGTCAAGGAAGGCGTGGTGTTCTGCGACGTCTGCGGCAACGTCTCGGAGGAGGCGACCTGCCGCATCTGCCGGGACACCCGCCGCGACAAGACGCTGGTGTGCGTCGTCGAGGAACCCAAGGACGTGCTGGCCATCGAGCGCACCCGCGAGTTCAAGGGGCGCTACCACGTCCTCGGCGGTGCGCTGGACCCGCTGTCCGGCGTGGGCCCGGACCAGCTGCGGGTGCGGGAGCTGCTGGCCCGCATCGGCACGGACGAGATCACCGAGGTGATCATCGCGACGGACCCGAACACCGAGGGCGAGGCGACCGCGACGTACCTGGTGCGCTTGCTGCGGGACTTCCCGGGCCTGACGGTGACCCGCCTCGCCTCGGGCCTGCCGATGGGCGGCGACCTGGAGTTCGCCGACGAGCTCACCCTCGGCCGGGCCCTCTCCGGCCGCCGCGCCCTCTGAAGCCCGCGCCCAGGCGGTGTCCCGCGGGCGCGCCGGGCGCTCCTGGGAACGCCGGCTCGCGGGTGCCGCGTCCGAGTGCCGGGGCGCTGTGCGCGCGTGCGGTCAGGGGGCCCCGCGGGCGCGGCGGCTCGCGGTCGGGGCGGTGGCAGTTTTTCCCGTATTTACCGGATGCCCCGGTGGGCGAGGAGACCTCGCGGAGGGGTCGAAGTCGCTGGTCCGAATGGGTTCGTGTCCGGTGTGCACCGATTCCGCGGCAGGCTGCGAGTAGCCGGATCGTAACTTCGGGGACTCCACCGAAAGCGTGATGCGAGTTAGTCTCACGGAACTCTGAGACCTGAGACACACCCGAGGTACTTCCATGAGCAGAGCTCCATCGGGACAGCGTCGCGCGACCACGAGGCGCCGTGTCGCCACCGTCGGCGTCGCCCTCGTCGCAGCCGCCTCGCTGGCCGCGTGCGCGGAGTCGCAGCGCGGTGCGGGCGGCGGTGAAGGCGGCACGTTCACCTTCGGCGCGGCCGGCGCACCGGACGGCTTCGACCCGTTCTACGCCTCCGACGGCGAGACCTTCCGGGTCACCCGCCAGATCACCGAGGGGTTGGTCGGGTTCAAGCCGGGCTCTGCCGACGTCCAGCCGGAGCTCGCGGAGTCCTGGGAGCACAGCCCGGACGGCAAGACGTGGACGTTCAAGCTGCGCACCGGGGTGAAGTTCCACGACGGCACCGACTTCAACGCCGAGGCCGTGTGCAAGAACTTCCAGCGCATGTACGAGCAGACCGGTGCCGGGCAGAACTACGCGCTGTCCTACTACTGGATCGAGAACTTCGGCGGCTTCTCCGACGGGAAGAACCCGTCGCTGTACGAGTCCTGCGAGGCGCCCGACCCGACGACCGCGGTGCTGCACCTGACCCGGGCCAGCTCGAAGTTCCCGGACATCCTGGGGCTGCCGTCGTTCAGCATGCAGTCGCCGACGGCGATGGAGAAGTACCAGGCCAACAACGTGCAGGCCCAGGGCGACAGCTTCATCTACCCGGAGTACTCCCGCTCCCACCCGACGGGCACCGGGCCGTTCAAGTTCGTCTCCTACGACGAGGGCAACGGCACCATCAAGCTGGAGCGCAACGAGGAGTACTGGGGTGAGAAGGCCAAGGTCAAGGAGCTGATCTTCCGGATCATCCCGGACGAGACGGTGCGCAAGCAGGAGCTGGAGTCCGGCGCCATCGACGGCTACGACTTCCCGAACGCCGCGGACCTCAAGGCCCTGCGCGACGCCGGGCACAACGTCCAGGTCCGCGACCCGTTCAACATCATGTACCTGGGCATCACGCAGAAGAACAACCCGGCGCTGCGGGACCTGCGGGTGCGCCAGGCGCTGGCCTACGCGCTCGACCGGGAGACCCTGGTCAAGGCCAACCTCCCGGAGGGCGCCTCGGTCGCCACCCAGTTCTACCCGGACACCGTGGACGGCTACGCGCCGGACGTGCAGCAGTACCCGCACGACCCGGCCAAGGCCCGGCAGCTGCTCGCCGAGGCGGGCGTGCCGGACCTGACGGTGACCTTCTACTGGCCGACCGAGGTCACCCGGCCCTACATGCCGGACCCGCAGGGCATCTACAACGCCCTGGCCGAGGACCTGCGCGAGGTCGGCATCACCGTGAACCCGGTCAGCAAGCCGTGGAACGGCGGCTACATCGACGACGTCGACAACGCCCGGGCCGACCTGTTCCTGCTCGGCTGGACCGGTGACTACAACACGCCGGACAACTTCATCGGGACCTTCTTCGGCTCCACCGACAACCGGTTCTTCACCGGGGCGTCCCCGTGGGGCCAGGAGCTGGCCGACCAGCTGAAGGCGGCGGACAGCGAGCCGGACGAGGCCAAGCGGAACCAGATGTACCAGGACATCAACCGCAAGCTGATGTCCGAGTACCTGCCGGCCATCCCGCTGTCGCACTCGCCGCCGGCGATCGTCACCAGTTCCGAAGTGGAGGGTCTGCAGACCTCGCCCCTGACGGCCGAAGGGTTCGCTTCGGTGAGCGTCTCGGGTCAGTGAGCTGATGGTCCGCGCGGAACCGGCGTCCCGCACCGGGGTCGCCGGCTTCCGCGCGGAACCACGTTCGCTGCCGATCTGAGCAACGGGGGTTCGCGTGCTCCGCTACACCGTCCGGCGACTGGCGCAGATGGTGCTGGTCGTCTTCGTCCTGTCGCTGCTGCTGTTCGCCTGGCTGCGGTCGTTGCCCGGCGGACCGGTGTCGGCGCTGCTGGGAGACCGCGCCACGCCGGAGGCGCGGGCCCAGCTCGAAGCCGACCTCGGCCTCGACCAACCGATCTTCGTGCAGTACTGGCGCTTCCTCGAACGCGCCGTCACCGGCGACTTCGGTGTCTCGACCGGGGTCCAGCGCGGCACGCCCGCGCTCGAGGTGTTCCTGACCCGCTTCCCGGCGACGCTGGAGCTGTCGGTCCTCGCGCTGCTGCTGGCGGTCGCGGTCGGCATCCCGCTGGGCTACCTGGCCGCCCGCAAGCGCGGCAGCTGGCTGGACAACCTGAGCATCACGTGGTCGCTGGTGGGCGTCGCGGTGCCGGTGTTCTTCCTGGCGTTCCTGCTGAAGTTCGTCTTCGCCGTGCAGCTGGGCGTGCTGCCCGCGTCCGGCCGGCAGGACGCGGGGCTGGACGCCACGCGGATCACCGGCTTCTACATCCTCGACGGGTTGATGACCCGCGAGTGGGACGCCGCGTGGAACTCCTTCGTGCACCTCGTCCTCCCGGCCATCGCGCTGTCCACCATCCCGTTCGCGGTGATCTTCCGGATCACCCGGGCGGCGGTGCTGGACGTGATGGACGAGGACTACGTGCGCACCGCGCGGGCGAAGGGCCTGACCTCGATGGTCATCCGCCGCAGGCACATCCTGCACAACGCGATGCTGCCGGTGGTCACCACGATCGGCCTGCAGACCGGTGCGCTGCTGGCCGGGGCGGTGCTCACCGAGCGGGTGTTCAACATCGCCGGCATCGGGCAGGCGGTCGCGCTCGGGTTCGAGCGCAAGGACTTCCCGGTGCTGCAAGTGGTGATCCTGGCTTCGGCGATGGTGTACGTGCTGGTCAACCTGCTGGTCGACCTCTCGTACGCGTTGATCGACCCACGACTGCGGACACGGTGAGGTCATGGCTCTGAAGACGCAGCGCAAGGAACGCATCGACGCGCTGGCCGAAGCGTCGACGGACGCCGGGGTGAGCCTGGCCGCGTCGGCGTGGCGGCGGCTCAAGCGCAACCCGGTGTTCATCGTCGGGGCGGTGATCATCGCGGTGTTCGTGCTGGTGGCGCTGCTGTCACCGCTGCTGGCCCCGCACGACCCGGCGCTCCGGCTGCTGGTGGACCAGGTGTCGCGCGCGGACAACACGATCCCGCCGCCGCAGGAGGGCTTCCCGCTCGGCGGTGACCAGTACGGCCGCGACCTGTTCTCCCGGCTGCTGCTGGGGTCCCAGCAGACGCTGCTGGTCGCCGTGCTGGCCACGGTGATCGGGCTCGGTGGCGGGCTGGTGCTGGGCGTCCTGGCCGGCGCGTTCGGCGGCTGGGTGGACGCGTTGGTCATGCGCGTGGTGGACGTGATGCTGTCGGTGCCGTCGCTGCTGCTGGCGGTGTCCATCGGCGCGCTGTTCGCGCAGCAGACCCAGTTCACGGTGATCCTGGCGGTGGCGATCGTGCAGGTGCCGATCTTCGGGCGGCTGCTGCGCGGCACGATGCTCGCGCAGCGCTCCAGCGACCACGTGCTCGCGGCGCGGGCGCTGGGCGTGAAGGAGAGCTCGATCGTGTTCCGGCACATGCTGCCGAACGCGCTCGGCCCGGTGATCGTGCAGGCCACCCTGGTGCTGGCGGTGGCGATCATCGACGCGGCGGCGCTGTCGTTCCTCGGCCTCGGCGCGGCCGACGACTCGATCCCGGAGTGGGGGCAGATGCTCGGCGGCGCGCAGAACATCATCGACTCCCACCCGCAGCTGGCGTTCTGGCCGGCGAGCTGCATCATCCTGGTCGCCCTCGGCTTCACCCTGGTCGGCGAGTCCCTCCGGGACGCGCTGGACCCGAAGCGCCGGCGTTGACGGAGGGAACACATGGCACTGCTGGAAGTCCGCGACCTCTCGGTGGTCTTCGCCCGCAAGGGCGAGCCGCCGGTGACCGCCGTGGACGGCATCTCCTTCGACGTCGAACCCGGCCGCACCGTCGGCCTGGTCGGCGAGTCCGGGTGCGGCAAGTCGGTCACCTCGCTGGCGATCATGGGCTTGTTGCCGGAGCGCGGCGCGGAGGTCTCCGGTTCGGTGCGCTTCGACGGCACCGACCTGCTCGCGCTGCCGAAGCGGGAGCTCGACCAGCGCCGCGGGAGCGACCTGAGCATGGTGTTCCAGGACCCGCTGACCTCGCTGAACCCGGTGGTGTCGATCGGCCTGCAGGTGTCGGAGGTCATCGAGCGGCACCGCGGCCTGCGGCGCAGGGAGGCGCTGCCGGAGGCCGAGGACCTGCTGCGCCGGGTGGGCATCCCGGACCCGCGGCGCCGGCTCAAGGAGTACCCGCACCAGCTCTCCGGCGGCATGCGGCAGCGCGCGCTGATCGCGATGGCGCTGGCGTGCAAGCCGCGGTTGCTCATCGCCGACGAGCCGACCACCGCGCTGGACGTGACGATCCAGGCGCAGATCCTGCGGCTGCTGGCGGAGCTGGTCGCCGAGACCGAGACCGCGCTGATCATGATCACGCACGACCTGGGCGTGGTGGCCGGGCTCTGCGACGAGGTGAACGTGCTCTACGCGGGGCGGGTGGTGGAGCGCGCTGCGCGGCACGAGCTGTTCGCCCGGCCGCGGCACCCGTACACCGCGGGGCTGCTGGCCTCGATCCCGCGCCTGGACGCGCCGCGGGGCCAGCGGTTGTCGCCGATCGATGGCTCGATCAGCGACAACATCCCGTGGGACGCGGGGTGCGCGTTCTGCCCGCGCTGCCCGAACGCGCTGGAGGTGTGCGAGCAGCAGACCCCGGACGTGAGCGTCGACGTGGGGGCGCGCCTGCTGCGCTGCCACAACCCGGTCCGCGAGGCCCGCACCCCGGTGGAGGCCCCGTGACCCCGCGTCCTCCCGCAGCCCCGGTGGACATCGCACGTCCAACGTCAGTGGACCTCACGGAGCACGGACCCCGGTCGGGTGTCCTCTGTGGACGTCCGACGTCTTCGACGGGTTCTGGGGTTTCGATCCCCGCGGGAGTTGCGGACCGCTCGTCCAGGTCGGGTGTCCCCTGTGGACTCCTCGCGACTGCAACGGGGATCGCGGGTCCGGTCCCCACGGGAGTTGCGGACTCCCGGTCCCGGGTGGGTGGCTGCGGGGGACTCTCCGCGGCTCCCGTGGGGAGCTCACGTCCAACGTCAAGGGAACGCGCGGGGCGCCGGTCTCGGACCGGTGTCCGGGGACGAGCCGCTGCGGCTCCGGTGGGGTCACCGACCTCCCCCGAGCCCGCGGGCGGAGTTCGGTCGAACACCACGGAGGCGTCATGACGGCAGCGCCGGAGAAGCCGGAGACCGACGGGAACGTGCTGGTCGACGTCGAGGACGTCGCGGTGCACTTCCCGATCAAGCGCGGCGTGGTGCTGGACCGCACCGTCGGCCACGTCTACGCGGTGGACGGGGTGTCGCTGCGCATCGAACGCGGCGAGACCTACGGCCTGGTCGGGGAGTCCGGCTGCGGCAAGTCCACGCTGGGCCGCGCGGTGCTGCGGCTGGAGAAGCCGACCGCCGGCCGGGTGGTGTTCGACGGCGTCGACCTGTCCGGCATGAAGGGCGAGCCGCTGCGCCGGATGCGCCGCCGGATGCAGATGGTCTTCCAGGACCCGCTGTCCTCCCTCGACCCCCGGCAGTCGGTGCAGTCGCTGCTGGTCGAGGGCATGCGCGCGCACGGCCTGGCCACCGACCCCGCGGCCACCGACAGGAAGCTGCGCGAGCTGCTCTCGGCGGTGGGCCTGCCCTCGACGTCGCTGCGCAAGTACCCGCACGAGTTCTCCGGCGGCCAGCGGCAGCGCATCGGCATCGCCCGCGCGCTGTCGGTGGGCCCGGAGCTGGTTGTGGCCGACGAGCCGGTGTCGGCGCTGGACGTCTCGGTGCAGGCGCAGGTGCTGAACCTGCTGGAGGACCTGCAGGAGGAGTTCGGCCTGACCTACCTGGTGATCGCGCACGACCTCGCGGTGGTGCGGCACATCGCGGACCGGGTCGGCGTGATGTACCTCGGCGGCATCGTGGAGGAGTCCACATCGGACGACCTCTACGCGGAGCCGCTGCACCCGTACTCGAAGGCGCTGCTGTCCGCGGTCCCGGTGCCGGACCCGGTGGTGGAGGACACCCGCGAGCAGATCCTGCTCTCCGGCGACCTGCCGTCCCCGGCCGACCCGCCGTCGGGCTGCCGCTTCCACACCCGCTGCCCGTGGCGGCAGCCGAGCCGCTGCGACACCGAGCGTCCCGCGCTGCGCGAGCTCAAGCCCGGGCACCGGGTGGCCTGCCACTACGCCGAGGAGATCCGCGACGGCCGCATCCAGCCGCACGAGGTGGTCGCGCAGGCGGTCGACCCGACGGACTTCGGCGACCGGGACCTCACCTCGGCCGGATGAGGCCCCCGCAGCCCGCGGGAACCCGGCACCACCCGGCGTCGTCCCAGTGGACCGCAGGCGTGAACGGAGGTGGCGAGTGAGGTACAGCAGCGCCCAGCGGTGCAGCGCGTGCGACCAGCGGGCGATCCTCGCGGCGGCGACGGCCGAGCGGCTGGTCGCCGAGTCGGGCCGCACCCTGGTGGCCTACGAGTGCCCGGAGGGCAACGGCGTCCACGTCTGCAACCCGGACTTCGAGCGGATCGGGAGCCGCCGGTCCTGACGGAGGCCGACCCAGCGGGCCGGACGCCGCGGTGAGCGGGAGTCCGCCGGTGGCCGCCTGGCTCGTCGACGACATCACCGACACCCGCTCCGGCGGCGGGGAAGGGCGACCGCCGCGTGCGGGCGCCGGACGTCGATCGTGGTCGGGCCGATCACGGCGCGGCCGCCCACGCCGCCGAAGGAGGCCGTGACGACGTGGGCGATGCCTGCCCGGCGGACTCGCGGGTGCCGAGCCCAGCGCCCGCCTCCCCGGCACGCTCAGCGGGGAACCGGCCCCGGGGCACCCGGCGCTCCCGCGGGGACCGGGGCGGGTCGCCGGGAGCGCTGCAGGCTGCCGAGGAACACCCCGGTGACCACCACGGCGCCCGCCGCGAGCTCCACCGGGTGCGGGCGCTCGCCCAGCACCAGCCACGCCAGCGTGAACCCGACGACCGGCACCAGCAGCGAGAACGGTGCCACCCGGCTCGCCGGGTAGCGGCCCAGCAACGTCGTCCACAGCCCGGAGCCCACGATCGTCGCGAGCAGCGAGGTGTAGGCGAGGCCGCCGAGCGCGGACCAGCCGGTGGGGGACTCGGCGACGCTCGCCAGCGCCTCCCAACCCGCGGTGGGGCCTTCGAAGAGCGCCGACAGCGCGAACATCGGCAGCGGCGGGACGACGGCGATCCACAGCGTCAGGTGCAGCGGGTTCGGCGCGTTGGCCTTCCGCGCGCACAGGTTGCCCACCGCCCAGGACAGCGCGCCGCAGACGGTCACCAGCACCGGCAGCAGGGCGGCGTTCTGCGCGCGGTGCCAGCCGATGAGCACCATGCCGGCCACGGCGGTGAGGATGCCCACGACCTGCAGCGGCGAGATCCGCTCCCGCAGCAGCAGCGCCGCGAGCGCCACGGTGAACGGCGCGGACGCCTGCTGCACCAGCGACGCCAGTCCGGTCGGCATGCCGATGCGCATCGCCACGAACAGGAACGCGAACTGCAGGGCGCCGAAGAACAGCCCGTAGCCGACCAGCCACGTCCACGGGACCCGCGGTCGCGGCACGAACAGCAGCAGCGGCAGCAGCACGGCGAACCGCAGCCCGGCGAAGAAGAGCGGGGGGAAGTGCCCGAGCCCGACGTCGAGGGCGATGAAGTTGGCGCCCCACAGCACGGCGACGAACAAGGCCAGCGAACGGTCCCGGGCATGCACGTCCTCCACCCTGAGCCGCCGAACCGTGAAGGACAAGCAACAGTGTCTGCAACATCTGTGTAGGGTTCCTTCATGGACGTGCGCAGGTTGCGGTTGCTGCGGGAGCTGGCCGACCGGGGGACCGTCACCGCCGTCGCCGCGGCGTTGTCCTACACGCCGTCCGCCGTGTCGCAGCAGCTCCGGGCCCTGCAGGCCGAGGTCGGCGTGCAGCTCACCGAGCCCGCCGGTCGCGGCCTGCGCCTCACCGACGCCGGGCGGGCGCTGGCCGCGCGGGCCGACGAGGTGCTGGCCGCGCTCGACCGGGCCGAAGCCGAACTGGACAGCTACCGGTCCACGCCGCGCGGGGTGGTGCGGCTGGCGATCTTCCCGTCCGGGGCGTTCCTGCTGCTCCCCGGCCTGCTGCGGCGGATGGCCGCGCACCCGGAGGTGCGGCTGGAGTGCCGGGACGTCGACATGACCCCGGCGGAGGTCCCCGGCCTGACCGCGGACTTCGACCTGGTGGTCACGCACCGGGACGACCAGGCCCCGCCGCTCGACGGCGAGCGGGTGGCGATCACCCCGCTGCTGCGCGAGCCGCTGGACGTCGCCCTCCCGCTCGACCACCCGCTGGCGGCGCAGGAGCGCGTCGAACCGGCCGAGCTGGTCGAGGAGCCGTGGCTGAGCGTCGACGTGGGGTTCCCGGTGGACGACGTGCTGCGCTCGCTGGCCGTCCGCACCGGCGTGCGGCCGCGGGTCGTGCAGCGCATCAACGACTTCCGGGTCACCGAGGCGCTGGTCGCCGACGGCCACGGCGTCGCCCTGCTGCCGCGCTACTCGGCGAACCGCCGCGCGGTGGCGCTGCGCCCGCTGGGCGGCGTCCGCGCCGGCCGCAACATCGAGGTCGTCTCCCGCCGCGGCACCGCCGAACGCCCCGCCGTCCGGCTCGTCCTCGACGAGCTCACCGCCGAAGCCGGCCGCATCGTGGGGTGAAGGGCGCCTCTCGCACGGTGCCCTTCGCGCTTCCCCCGCTCCGGTGGGCGGCCTGGTGCCGGCTACGCCGGGCCGTGGTCGGCGGCCCAGCGGCAGATCGCGGCGACCTCCTCGGCCTGGTCCGGCAGGGTGGTGTCCGCGATGCCGACCACCGGGATGTGCCCGTCGTGGAAGACGTCGTCCGGGCGCGGCAGGAAGCCCTTCTCGTGCACCCCCGTGCTGCCCGGCCCGGGAGTGCCTTCCGCCAGGTGGCCGGTGGTGCGGGCGTAGCGGGTGAGCACGCGGGGCTTGCGCAGGTCGCGGTCCACGCCGTACCACTGCTGGCTCAGCGGGAAGACCGCCGACAGCGCGTCCCACCACCCCTCCACCGCCAGCAGCAGCTCGGGGTGCCGCTCGTGCAGCTCGGCGACCAGCCGGCGGCAGCCGTCCACCACGTCGTAGCGCGGGTCGTTGAACCAGAAGCCGAGGGTGTCCAGGAACGCCGCGTCGACCCCGAAGTCGCGCACGGTCGCGGAGATCGACTCCACCAGGTGCGCGCGGAACGCGGGTTCACCGGGGTTGAGGAACACCTGGTCGCCCTCGCCGACCCGGTCGGCGTCCCAGTCCGGCCGGTTCAGCAGCTCCACGTAGCGGTCGGTGTCGTTGCGCAGCACCGCGCGCTCCCATCCCGGGTACTGGACGACGTTCGCGCCGTGGCCGCCGTACATCGGCATCAGCCGCACGCCCAGCTCCCGCGCGGTGCGGGTGAGCGCGGCGAAGCCCTCGACGCCGCCCAGGTCCTCACCGGGGCGGTACTGCGGGTAGGCGTAGTAGTAGCGGCCCTCCCACCCCGGCAGGTAGGCGAGCACGCGGTGCGGCTCGATGTGCTGCGCCACGAACCGCAGGGCCTCGGCCATCTGCGCGAACGTGTTGAACACGTACCCCGTCCAGTGCTGGCCGTGCAGCGTCACCACCAGCGCGATGTGGCGCACCCACTCCGGCACGTCCGGTCGGGTGCTCCACGGCTGCAGGCCCTGCGCGCTCTCCACGAACGCCAGGTGCGCGTCCAGGTCGGCGTCCGCGGCGTACCCGTCGGTGCCCAGCCGGAGCCGGATCGGCGGCACCTGGTACCTGGTGGCGCGAGCGCTGGCCATCGGCAGGTGCACCAGCTCGGCGATCGGGCCCGGCGCGTAGGGCGGGTGGTGCACGTGCAGGACCTGCCGCCGCACCAGCGGGTCCCGGACGCTCAGCGTCAGCCCGCTCTGCTCGGTGCCCGCGGCCACCCACGGGGTGGCCCAGTCCGGGCCCGGGTACTCGAGCTGGAAGCGCTGGCCGTCGACGCCGTGCGCCCACCCGCGCGCGGTGTTCGGCGCCCACCACCCGGCGCGCAGCTGCTCGGCGGGCAGGCCGCGCAGCAGCAGCTTGACGGACTTGATCGGCTCGGTGTGCCGCGCCGCGATGGACCACTGCAGGGCACCGCCGTCGTCGCTGATCTCGACGTCGACCGAGCCGGCCTCCACCGGCACCTGCTGGCCGAGCCGGGCGTACCGGTCGGCGTGCAGCCGCCGCCCGTCCTCGCTGAGCCGGGCGCTGGTGAGGCCGTAGCCGTTGGTGGTGGTGAACACCTGCAGGGCCCATTCGACACCGGGGGCGCCGGGGACCGGGAAGTAGGGGTCGCGCGGATCGAAGCTGAGGTCGGTGTCGATCAGTCCCACGCGGCGCCCTCCTATCGGCTCGGTCCGCCGCTGGTGGCGAACCCGACGGCCTGGTCCAGCAGTGTGGCGAGCCCGTCGGCCTCGTCGGCGGTGAAGACGAGCGTTCCGCCCGGGGGCAGCACGACCGCGACCCGGTCACCCACCACGAGCACGGACATGGTCCCGGTCGTGGGCGGTCGGCACGGGATGCGCCACCGCAACTGCTCGCACGGGTCTTCGGTCGGCCACATGTTCACCTCGGCACGGCTGTCTTCCGGTGCCTGACTGAACCCCGTGCGCAACCCCGCATCAAGTTCGATACCCCGATCGAGTGGCGCGGGCGGTGGAGATCGCCGCAGGTTCACACGCACCGAGCAGTGGCGACCCAGCGGGAGGCAGAGGGAGGGCCGGTCCCCGACTTCGAAACCCCCGTCCCCTCCGGCCCGTCCCCCTGACCCCGTTTCTCCCCAGGGGCGTCGCTGAAGCATCCCGCGACGTGGCTCCATCCTGCCGAGCGGACCGCGCGCGCAGTACCGTCTTTGGTCGAGTGTGTTGAGCGGACCGGACGCTGACCTTGCTGCGTCTCGAGTACGACTCCGGGAGTACGCGCTCAGCTCGGCGCGGTCTCGAACTCCTCGCCCGCCACCTGGTACAGCTCCGCGTACCGGGCGAGCCGGTCGCGGTCGAGCTGCACCCCGATGCCCGGCGCGTCCGGGAGCCGCAGCCGGCCGCCGGGGTGCGGCAGCGGACCGCCGTCGACCACGTCGTCGGACAGCAGGGCGCGGTAGGACTGGTTGGCGTGGTCGAACCCGGGCGTGGCCGCGATGAGGTGCGCCGCCGCGCAGGTGGCCACGCCGAGCTCGCCGAGGCTGTGCTTGACGACCGGGATGCCCGCCGCGTCGCACAGGCCCGCCGAGCGCTTCAGGTTCAGCAGCCCGCCGTCCAGCGCGTTGTCCACCGCGATCGCGTCGGCCGCCCCCTGCTGGACCACCTCGAGCTGGCGGGCGCGGCACGGCTGGTCGGCGAGCAGCGGCACCCCGGTGTGCGCGCGCAGCCGGGCCAGCTCGGCCACGGTGCAGGCGGGCACCGGGTGCGCGACGAACTCGATGTCGTACGGCGCGAGGGCGCGCAACGCCCGCGGCGCCGTCGACGTGGACCAGGCCCCGCCGGCGTCGACCCGGAGCGACCGGCCGGTGCCGATGCCGTCCCGGACCGCCGCGACCCGGGCCACGTCGGTGGCGAGGTCACCGGACCCGACCTGCACCTGGAAGCTCCGGGACCCGGCGGCGGCGCCCAGCGCGGCCCGCTCGCGCATCCGCTCGGGCGTGTCGGCGGGGACCTGGTGCAGGTACTCGACGTCCTCGCGCAGGGCGCCGCCGAAGAGGTTGACCAGCGGTTGGCCGCAGGCCTTGCCGATGATGTCCCAGCAAGCCATGTCGATCGCGGCCAGCGCCGGGCTGGTCGCGCCCGCCGGGTGCCGGGTGCTGATGGCCTCGCCGACGCGGGTGAGCCGCTCGACGTGGAACGGGTCCTCGCCGATGGCGAACCGCTCGACCGCCCGCAGCACGGCGAGCACGATCTCCGCCGACGGGTGCGCCGGAGCTTCGCCGAGCCCGGTGATGCCCTCGTCGGTGTCGATCTCGATGAGCACGCTGACCACGCCGCGCCGCTGTCCGGGCGGCCACTGGTCGCCGTCGTGGAACGGCACGGCGACCGGGATGTGCCGGATGCCGATGATGCGCACGACGCCCCTCCCCCTCGGGCATGTGAGCAGCGCTCACGTCCGTCTGGTGGATACAGTCACACCGGATGCGCGACCTCGCACGCGCGGCCACGTGGGTCCCGGGCGACCTCGAGCACGGGTCCGTACCCTGGCCGGAGGCTCTGTCGCAGCCGTCGACCGCGCGGAACCGACCAGAACGGACCTCCATGATCGAACTGCTGGACGCGATCCCGCCCGGGGTGATCTACCTGGTGGTGGCGCTGATCATCGGGCTGGAGAGCGTGGGAATCCCGTTGCCCGGGGAGATCGTGCTGGTCAGCGCCGGGGTGGCGGCCTCGCAGGGGGTGGTCGAGCCGATCGCGCTGGGCGCCGTCGCGGCGGGCGGGGCGATCGTCGGCGACTCCATCGGCTACGCGGTCGGCAAGCGCTACGGCCGGACGCTGCTGGGCTGGCTGGGGCGCAAGATGCCGAAGCACTTCGGGCCGGGCCCGGTGCGCCAGGCCGAACGGATGTTCGACCGCTGGGGCGCGTGGGCGGTGTTCGGCGGCCGGTTCGTCGCGCTGCTGCGCATCCTGGCCGGGCCGCTGGCGGGCATCCTCGGCATGCGGTACCGCAAGTTCCTCCTCGCCAACGCCACCGGCGGCATCGCCTGGGCGGGCACGGTGACGACCCTGGCGTACGTGTTCGGACTGGTGGCCGGCCAGTGGTTCCACCGGTTCTCGTGGATCGCCCTGGTGGTCACGGTGCTGCTGGGCTCGGTGATCGTGCGCACCGTCCACCGCCGGGCGGCGCAGGCCGACGACACCGAAGAGGCCGAACCAGCCGACACCGGCGCGAAGGTCTGAGCGCGCCGGGCGGTCCCGCCACAGTCCCGTCCGAGCTGTCCACAGCCCTGTGCCCAGTTGTCCACAGGCCTGTGGACAAGGAAACGGCCTGCGCACGCGCGGTGCACAGGCCGTCCCCGAGTTCGCCGTCGGTCAGCGGTGGGCGCGGTTGACCGCGGAGACCACCGCGCGCAGCATCGCGGTGATCGTCGAGGTGTCCACGCCGACGCCCCAGAAGATCGTGTCGCCCACCGCGCACTCCAGGTACGCGGCCGCGCGGGCGTCGTCACCGGCGGTCAGCGCGTGCTCGTGGTAGTCCATGACGCGCACGTCGTAGCCGACGCTGCTCAGCGCGTCCACGAACGCCGAAACCGGGCCGTTGCCGGAACCGGTGATCTCCTGCTCCTCGCCGTCCAGGACCACGGTCGCGGTGATCGACTCGTTGCCGTTGTCCCCGGTCACCTGGTGCCGGACCAGCCGCACCGGTGTGGTGGCCTCCAGGTACTCGGCGGAGAAGACCTCCCACATCTCGGTGGGGTTGACCTCGCCGCCCTGGGAGTCGGTGCGGGCCTGCACCACCTTGGAGAACTCGATCTGCAGCTTGCGCGGCAGCTCCAGCTGGTGCTCGGTCTTCATGACGTAGGCGACGCCGCCCTTGCCGGACTGCGAGTTGACCCGGATGACCGCCTCGTAGGTGCGGCCCACGTCCTTCGGGTCGATCGGCAGGTACGGCACCTCCCACGGGTACTCGTCGACCGGCGTCCCGGCCTTGTCCGCCGCGTCGCGCAGCGCGTCCAGGCCCTTGTTGATGGCGTCCTGGTGGCTGCCGGAGAAGGCGGTGTAGACGAGCTCGCCGCCCCACGGGTGCCGCTCGTGCACCGGCAGCTGGTTGCAGTGCTCGACGGTGCGCTTGATGAAGTCGATGTCGGAGAAGTCGATCTGCGGGTCGATGCCCTGGCTGAACAGGTTCATGCCCAGCGCCACCAGGTCGACGTTGCCGGTGCGCTCGCCGTTGCCGAACAGGCAGCCCTCGATGCGGTCCGCGCCGGCCTGGTAGCCGAGCTCAGCGGCGGCGATGCCGGTCCCGCGGTCGTTGTGCGGGTGCAGCGACAGGATCACCGAGTCGCGCCGCTCCAGGTTGCGGTGCATCCACTCGATGGAGTCGGCGTAGACGTTGGGGGTGGCCATCTCCACGGTGGCGGGCAGGTTGAGGATCACCGGCCGCTCCGGGGTGGGCTGCCAGATCTCGGTGACCGCGTTGCACACCTCGGCCGCGTAGGACAGCTCGGTGCCGGTGTAGGACTCCGGGGAGTACTGGAAGCGGAAGTCGGTGTCGGGGTACTTGGCGGCGAGCTCCTGCACCATCTCCGCGCCCGAGGTGGCGATCTTCTTGATGCCCTCGCGCTCCTCCCGGAACACCACGCGGCGCTGCAGGATCGACGTGGAGTTGTAGATGTGCACGATCGCCCGCGGCGCGCCCTCCAGCGCCTGGAAGGTGCGCTGGATGAGCTCCGGGCGGCACTGGGTCAGCACCTGGATGCGTACGTCGTCCGGGATCGCGCCGTCCTCGATGATCTCCCGCACGAAGTCGTAGTCGGTCTGGCTGGCCGCCGGGAACCCGACCTCGATCTCCTTGAAGCCCATCTGCACCAGCAGGTCGAACATGCGGCGCTTGCGGGCCGGCGACATCGGGTCGATCAGCGCCTGGTTGCCGTCGCGCAGGTCGACCGCGCACCACAGCGGGGCCCGGGTGATCCGCTTGTCCGGCCAGGTCCGGTCCGGCAGGGAGACGTTCTCGACCAGCTCGTGGAACGGGCGGTAGCGGTGGTAGGGCATGGAGCTGCCCTGCTGCGGGTTCCACGGCTTCTGGTCGGCGGGGGCCGGCCGGGACGGCTTGCGCACCCGCTCAGCGAACGAAGCCTGCGGTTCCGGGGAAATGCTGCTCATGAGGAAAGTTCTCCTGCTCGGTCATCGGGGATCTCGGGTCAGGCGACCGGCGCGTTCGAACCCCGCGACGAGGGGCCGGTCTGATCAGACCCCGTCGCGGCGGCGAAGCAGGAGAACGCGAGCCACGGACACAGGCTAAACCCAGCAGCGGTCCACCATGCAACCGCCCTTTCCACATGCTGGGAGCGCGTGGGGCCGTGAGGTGGTCCGGAGCTGGCAGAGTGAGAGCGGATTCACGCGAAGGGAGCGGGTTGATGGCGGCGAAGAAGGGCCAGAGCGGGGTGGCGGTGCTGTTCCAGGGAGTGGGCTTCCTGTTCGCCGCGCTGCTGGTGCTGCACCTGCTGTTCCTGCTGACCGGGTTCGCCGGTGAGGGGCAGCTGGCGAGCTCCGTGGCGCAGGCGGCCGAACCGCTGGCCCTGTTCTTCCCCGGCCTGCTGACGGTCGACGTCCCGGCGTTGCAGGTGCTGCTCGACTACGGCCTGGCTGCGTGCTTCTGGGTGCTGCTGGGCGGGGTGCTCGGTCGGGTCTTCGGCTGATCGAGTGCCCCGTGCCACACTGGTCGTCGTGGCCGAAGACGTGGGTTCCGGGATGCACCGGGGCGGTGTGCGGCGGGCTGACGTGCGCCGGGCGTGGCACCGCACCCTCGGTGTGCTCATCACGGTCGTCCGGTGGTTCGGCACGGTGTGCGCCGGGCTGCTGGCGGTGCACGTGGTCCTGACGGTCGGCGGTGCCAACCCCGACAACGGCATCACGCAGTTCGTCGCGTCGTGGGCGGAACGCCTGGCGCTCGGGTTCCAGGACCTGTTCACGCCCGCGGACCCGCAGGTCGCCGTCGTCGTCAACTACGGCGTGGCGTCGCTGTTCTGGCTGCTCATCACCTCGATCGCGACCAAGATCCTGGCCGCCCTCGGCGGGCACCCCCGCTAGCCGCTCACCGGGGGTCGTGAGTGCGGAAGCCGGTTCCAGCCGGTCTGCGCACTCACGAGCTCAGCCCACGTCGTGGAGGGCGGCGTGGAGCCGTTCGGCGGCTTCCCACACGTCGACGTAGCGGATCCAGGACGGGGCGAAGTTCATCCGCAGCACGTCCGGGCGCGGGAGCTCGACGAGGACGTCCCGGTCGAACAGCGCGTCCGCGAGGTGCTGGGCGCGCTCGTGCCGCAGGATCACCTGCGCGCCGGTCGGCCCCGACGGCCGGACGACCTCGAGCCCGGTGTCCGCGCAGTAGTCGTCCAGGCGGTCCAGGAACAGCTCAACCAGGGACGCGGTCTTGGCCGCCAGGTCCTCCACGGCGATGCCGGTGAGGATCGACAACCCGGTGCGCAGCTCGGAGACCGACAGCGTGGACGCGGAGCCGGTGAAGCCGGCCGCCAGCGGGTGCAGCACCCCGGCGGTGGTGCACACCGGGAAGGCGTCGCGGTGCCGGTCGGCGACGAACGAGTAGGCCGGTGCCCCGGCGCCGCCGCCCAGGTACTTGTGGCCGCAGCCGATGGCGAAGTCCGCCTGCCACCCGTGCAGGTCCACGTCCAGCGCGCCCGCCGAGTGGCTCAGGTCCCACAGCGCCAGCGCGCCGCGGCGGTGGATCTCGGCGGTGATGGCCGCGGAGTCCCGCACCGCGCCGGTGCGCAGGTCGGTGTGCGAGAGCGCCACCACCGCCACCTGGTCGCTCGGCAGCTCGGCGAGCTCGGAGAGGTCGCTGAACAGGTGCAGGCGTCCGCCGATGAAGTCGGCGGCGGACTGGGCGAGGAAGCGGTCCGCGGCGAAGCAGTCCCGGCCCACCGCGAGGATCGGCCGGCCGGGGCGCAGCCGGGAGGCCGCGAGCAGCGCCTTGAACAGGTTGATCGACGTCGATTCGCCGACGGTGATCTCCTTGGGCGCGGCACCGATCAGCGGGGCGAGCGCGATCGCGGCGAGGCGGGCCTCGCGCCGCCACTCGGACTCACCGCGCGGGCGCCCGGTGTGCGGCCCGTGGTGGTGCATGACGAACCGCCGCAGTCGCGCGGGGGTGGTGCGCAGCGGACCGCCGCTGTCGCCGTCGAGGCGGATCAGGCCGGGTGGCAGGTCGTAGCGGACGCGCAGATCGGCGAGCGCATCGGCATGGTCGAGCGCTTCGGCGACGGATCTGGTCTTGGTCCACACGTGTGAATTCTTACCGCATCGCCGCACGCGGTGTGACCACGGCGGTGAGGGAACCCGGGGTGCCGGGTGATCCCGCACCCGGCCAGACCCGACGAACAGGTCGACCGCGGAACCCCGAACCTCACGCGCACAGAAGGGGATCCGGACGACCCCGAGCCCTCCACGGCCGCTCCGTTCGTGTGATGGTGACGAGGTGCCCTCCACGCTTTCCCTGATCCGGTGTCGGGGGGACGTGGTCGGCGTGCCGGCGTGCGTCTGGGGGAGTTGGCCGAGGAGCTCGAGGTGGTGTCGGCGCGCTGCACGCCCAGGCTCGGGTTCGGGCGGGACGGCGCGTGGTTGCCCGGTGGAGGCGCGTGGTTCCTGGTGGAGCGGCACGAAGAGGTCGGTGAGCTGACGCAGGCGTTCCTGGTGCGGACGGGGCGGGCCCGGGACGAGGGCACGAGCGCCGAGGACCTGGAGGAGGACTTCCGCACCGAGCCAGCTGACGTGGTCTGCCACGCGCTGCTCCTCGCCCGGTCCCCCGACGCCGACGTCGAGCGGGCGATCGAGGACAAGTGGCAGCCGCGATTCCCGAGGTCGTGAGTGCGTAGGCCGCCTCCAACCGGCTTGAGCACTCACGACCCACGTGGCATCGGGCTTACGTGTGCGCGCTTCGGTGGTGCTGAGGGTCGTGAGTGGGTAGGCCGCCTCTGACCGGCTTGAGCGCTCACGACCCGCGTGGCATCGGGCTTACGTGTGCGCGCTTCGGTGGTGCTGAGGGTCGTGAGTGGGTAGGCCGTCTCTGGCCGGTTTCAGCGCTCACGACCCGCGTGGCATCGGGCTTACGTGTGCGCGCTTCGGTGGTGCTGAGGGTCGTGAGTGGGTAGGCCGTCTCTGGCCGGTTTCAGCGCTCACGACCCGCGTGGCATCGGGCTTACGTGTGCGCGCTTCGGTGGTGTTGGGGGCGTGAGTGGGTAGGCCGTCTCTGGCCGGTTTCAGCGCTCACGACCTGTGTGGCACCGGGCTTACGTGTGCGCGCTTCGGTGGTGCTGGGGGTCGTGAGTGGGTAGGCCGTCTCTGGCCGGTTTGAGCACTCACGACCTGTGTGGTGCCGGGCTCACGCGTCGCGCGCTCGCGGACAGAGGACCGCGCGAGTTCAGTCGGGAGGTCGCGCGGTTTTCGGTGGGAGGTCGCGCGGTTTTCGGTGGGAGGCCGCGCGGTCTTCGTGGGGGTTCGTGCGGATCGAGGTGGGTGGAGTGGTGCGTGGGCGGTGGACCGGGGTGGACGCCGACGGGGCGGCTTCCCGTTCCGCGGGGGCAGTCCACTGTGGCGTGGTGGGGCCGGACGGTGCCCGTGGTGGGGTTCGCGAACGCGGGAGTCCTGTTCGGACAGATCGTTCGGCGGTGGCCCCGCACAAGTGGGGCGAGGCTGCCGCGTGTCCGGTGCTGCCGTTCCAGGCGGAACGGCAACCCCCTGGGCCGCGAGCTAGGCGGAACGGCACCCCCCCGGGCCGCGAGACCGCCGGGGTCTCACTCCGCGGTGGTGCTGACGCGGTCGCTGTCGCCGTCGGACAGGAACTTCGCGAGCTGTCGGCCCTCCTCCGCGACCTCGTCGCGCTCATCGCGGGAGAAGCGCCGCAGCGGTGTCACCTGCACGGTGCCGTCCGCGACGGTCCAGGTGGCGGCGACGCGGCCGTCGACCAGGACGACGCGCTCGCCGGCCACGGACAGGCCGCGGTGGTCGTCGTCGACGATCCGGCTGCGGTCGTGGTAGCCGAGGAGCGCGTTGTCGAACGCGGGCAGGAAGCGCACCGGTGCGGTGACGTCGGGGTCGGGGCGCGGTGCGTCGGGGAGGTCCAGCAGCTCGCGCCCCCGCTCGTCGCGGAACGAGACCAGCTCCTCGCGGACGGCCGCCACCGCGCGCGGCAGCCCGGCCAGGCCGCACCAGGTGCGCAGGTCGGTCGACGTCGCGGGTCCGAACGCGGCGAGGTAGCGCCGCACCAGCGCTCGCCCGACCGGGTCGGTGCCGTCCTCGGGCAGCGGGTCGACGTCGCGTCCCAGCCAGGTCGAGAGCAGGGCGGTGCGCACGCCCGCCTTCCTCCGCCACAGGCCGCGCGGCGGCACCTGCACCAGCGGGACGAGCGCGAGCAGGGCCTCGCCCAGTGCCCGCGGCCTCGGTCCCGGCCAGCGGTCGGCGCACTCCCGCGCGATCTCGGCCAGGGGCCGGGGCTCGCCGTCGGCCAGGGCGGCGCGCCCCGCAGCGGCGAGCTCCTCCAGGTCCACCCCGGCGAGCTCGTCGCGGTACACCCCGAGGACCCGTTGCAGCAGCATGGCGTCGTGGCGCGACCGCCAGGCCAGGGCGTCGTCCGCGGTGACGAGGTGCACGGTGCGGCGCATCAGGTGCGTGCGCACCACGCGCCGCTGCACCAGCAGGTCCGACAGCGACGCCGGGTCGAACGCGCGCAACCGCGACCAGAGCCCGACGAACGGTTCCTGCGGTTCCTGCGCCTGCACACCGCACAGGTGCGCGACGGCGTCGGGCACCGTCGTGTCGGAGCGGTCGAGCAGCAGTTGCCGGGCCAGCGTCGCGCGGTTCAGCGTCCGGGCGTCCAGGACGGTCATGCGGTCGGATCTCCCGCCGGGTCGGGCACCTGCACGGTGCGGTTGACGAGGCGAGCGCAGTGTGGCCCCCCGGTACGACAACGCGGGGTCAGCCGAGCCGGGCGCACTCCCGGCAGGTGCGGGCCGAGGCCGCCAGGACCACGTGCGCCGCCACCGCGACCGCGGCGGTGAGCCCGGTCGACGGCCACGTGGTGTCCAGCGGCGAGGTCGTCGACAGCGCGATCGCGGTGCACGGCATCGCCACGCTGGCCGTGCTGCTCGCCCAGCCGACCAGGGTCGGCAGGCCGGGCGGAGCCGGGACCCAGCGGGTGAGCACCCCGGTGGCGGCGAGCGCCGCCGCGGCGAGCGTGGCCGCCAGCGCCGCGATGCCCACCAGGAGCTGCGCCGCGGCCGGGAGCTGCCAGCCGCCGACCGTCCAGGCCACGTGCCCGCAGGCGAGGAGGGAACCGACCACGCCGACGAGCGTGGCCGCGGCGTGCCGGGTCTGGGCGACGGTCAGTTCCTGCTGGCAGCTCGGCACGAGCTCGTCGACGGTGCCGAACTCGCGCAGCGCGCGCGCGACGGCGTGGTCGTGCGGCACGCCGTGGTCGGAGTGGGCCGCGATGGTCTCGGTGAGCCCGTCGCGGATCTCGTCGAGCATCCGCGACTTGGCCCGCGCCGGTCCGCGCAGCGCTGCCGCCAGCTCGGCCACGTAGTGCTCGACGGGATCGCTCACGTGGCGCCCCCGGGGTCGAGCACCGAGCCGATCACGGTGGCGAACTCGCGCCACGCGCTGCGCTCGGAGGCCAGGAAGCGGCGACCGGGGTCGGTGAGCTCGTAGCAGCGCCGCCGCCGCTCGCCGGTGGACTCCCAGCTGCTGCGCAGGAGACCGAGGCGCTCCAACCGGTTCAGCGCCGGGTAGATCGTGCCCGTGCGCAGCGTCAGCGCACCGCCGCTGCGGCGCTGGACGGCGGTGATGATCGCGTACCCGTGCAGCGGTCCGGGTTCGAGCACCGAGAGCAGCAGCCCGTCCAGGTGCCCGCGCACCGCACCATCCCTCATGAGTCGACAGCCTACACATCGGCGGCTCGGCCGTATATGTTGTCTGCCAACGCATTGGGAGAGGAGCCGTCCGTGACCAAGGTGCTGCTGTCGTTGCACGTCCTCGCGGCGATCCTGGCGGTCGGGCCGATCGCCGTCGCCGCCTCGGTGTTCCCCCGCTTCGGCGGGCGGACCGACGACCGCTCGGCCGCGGTCGCCGCGCTGCTGCACCGGATCTGCCGCGGTTACGCCGTGTTCGGGCTCGCGGTCCCGGTCTTCGGGGTCGCCACCGGTGCGCAGCTCGGGGTGCTGGCCGACGCCTGGCTGCTCGCCTCGATCGTGCTCACCGCCGCCGCGGCGGCCGTGCTCGCGCTGGTGGTCCTGCCCGCGCAACGCCGCCTGCTCGACGCGCCGCGCGAGGCGGCCGGCCTGGTGGGGCGACTGGCCATGACCACCGGGCTGTTCAACGTCCTCTGGGCCGTGGTCGTGGTCCTGATGGTCGTCCGCCCCGGCTCGACCACGGGGGCCTGAGTGCGCACGCTCCAGATCTCCGCCGCGGCCGAGACCGCGACCCTCGCGCTCCTGCTGCTCAACCTGGTCACGGTGCACGTGGACGAGGTCTCGGCCCTGCTGGGGCCGGTGCACGGCACCGCCTACCTGGTCGTCATCGCGGCGACGTTCCTCGTCCCGGCCCCGCCGAGCGCCCGGTGGCTCGCCGTGGTCCCCGGGGTCGGCGGCTTCCTCGCGCTGCGGCGGACCACCCGTTCAGTCCGAAGTGGACGGTGAAGTGGCGAGGCGCTCCGGCCGGTCCAGCGCGGCGCACCGGCAGCCTCGCCGCGGCCCGCGACCGCCGGCTGGGGCGCGATCAGAAGCGCGGCGTGCCCCAGGAGTCGGTGAAGACCAGCTCGGACAGGGGGAGGCGGGTGCGCGGCCGGAGCTCCTTCTCCTGCAGCCGCTCGGGCATGCCCGCCAACGAGCCCAGGCCGCCGACCGCGATCGCGACCATCGGCTCGAACTCGGCCGGGATGCCGAACTCGGCGCGCGCCGCGTCCCGGTCGAAGCCGGCCATCTGGTGCGCGCACAGCCCCTCGGCCACGGCCTGCAGCACCAGGTTCTCCGTCGCCAGCGCCAGGCCGTACTCGCCGTAGGGCATCGGCTCACCGTCCTCGTCGACCACGCGTGTCACACCGATCGCCAGCGCGGCGGCGCTGCTGGTCCAGCCCTTGTTGCCGCGCGAGAGCGTGCCGTGGATGCGGTCGAAGGTCGGCTCCCCGCGCCGTGCGGCGATGTAGCGCGCCGGTTGGGTGTTGCCCCACGACGGAGCCCACCGGGCGGCCTCGAACAACGCGGTGAACTGCTCGTCGGTCACCGTCGTCTCCGGGTCGAGGGCGCGCGGGCTCCACCGCTCGGCCAGCAGCGGGTGCACCGGCACGGACGTCTGCGCGGGCTTGCTCGGGGGGACCTCGAGCGTGCGGTCCTCAGCGGTCACGGGGCACCTCCCAGGTCGTCGTCCGCGAGTCTGTCCCGCTCACCCGCCGCTGTCCAACGGTCAGATCGCGTACTGCCACGCGGTGAGCGAGTAGGCGCCGAACCACGAGCCGAAGAACACCAGCAGCACCGCCGTCGCCACCGCGGTGGTCGTCCGGCGCCGGGCCAGCCCGATGGCCACCGGGAACGCCGGGAGCATCAGGCGCACCTTGGAGTACATCAGCCCGTCCGACCCCAGGTCGAGCACCAGCACCGCGGCGGCGAACACCAGCAGCGGCCACGGCAGCCGGTGCCACAGGCTGATGACGAACAGCACCACCGCGGCCACCACGACCCACGTGGTGAAGGTCTCGAACACCGACGCCTCGGTGGTCAGCGACTCCAGCACGAACTGCCCGGTGGCGACCCCGCCGTCGAAGTGCGAGGACCACCCGCGCTGCTGCAGCGCGAAGTACCCGGTCGGGCTGCCGGTCTGCACCCCGACCCACCCGATGTAGAGCAGCATCCCGCTCGGCGCGAGCAGCAGCGCCAGCCACGGCCGCCAGGTGTCCTTGCGCTGCACGACGGCCACCACCGCGGCGAGCCCGACCACCCCGACCAGGGCAGCGGCGGTCGGCCGCACCAGGCCCGCGGCGGCGCAGCACAGCCCGGCGAGCAGCCAGTTCCGCTCGAGGATCCCGATCAGCGCCCAGATCGCCAGCGCGCAGAACAGCGCCTCCGAGTAGGCCATGGACAGCACCACCGACATCGGCGCCGCCGCGAACAGCGCCACCAGCAGCAGCCCGACCCCCTCGGACCCGCCGATCCGGCGCCCCAGCCGCGCCAGCCCGTAGGCGGCGGCCACCCCGCACGCCAGGCTCGCGGTGATCGCGCCACCCGTGGGGCTGAACCCCGGGAGGAGCGAGAACGCCACCACCAGGAACGGGTAACCGGGGAAGAACGCCAGCGGCGTCTCCGGGTAGCGGTTGCCGAACCCGTCGACCATGTTCGGGTCCACGCCGCCGTAACCGTGCTGGGCGATCTCGAGGTACCACTGCCCGTCCCACGCGGTCAGGTTGTCCACGATCGACTCGTCGTTGGCCGCCGACAGCCAGACCAGCACCAACAGGCCGACCGCCCGGATTGCGAGGTAAACCACAGCCGGTGCGGCCGCGGTGACGAGCCGGCGCTGCTGCGGCGAGTCGTCCAGCGATCGACCCGGGGTTCGAGGCTCGGTGTGTTTCCGCTGCGTAGCGGGGCTGTGTCCAGAACTGCCCCGGGGCGGCTCGATCGCACCTGGAGTGGCGGGCAACCCAGTCCTCCGCGCTTGTCGACAATCGAGGTCCACAGCGTAGTGGCGGTCGCCTGGACTGGGGTCGAGCGGGATCGGTTCGGTAGGCTGTTCCGGCAGCGGAGCGACCTGGTAGAGGCCGTTTCGGCCGGTACACGGCCGACGCTGCCGACTGCTCGGTCGATGGGGCGGCCCGGCGCACCAACGGGGCGTCGGCGCTCTTCGTCACCGGTGTCAGTGCGGGTACAACCCGTGCCCGGGACGACCGCGACGGCCGAGGAGGTTTGTTTCACGTGGCGCTCGTCGTCCAGAAGTACGGCGGTTCCTCGCTCGAGAGTGCTGATCGCATCAAACGCGTCGCCGAACGCATCGTCGAGACCCGCAAAGCGGGCAACGACGTCGTGGTCGTGTGCTCCGCGATGGGAGACACCACTGACGAGCTGCTCGACCTCGCCAAACAGGTCAACCCGGCTCCGCCGGAGCGCGAACTCGACATGCTGCTGACCGCCGGGGAGCGCATCTCCAACGCGCTGGTCGCGATGGCCATCGAGTCGCTCGGCGCGGAAGCCCGCTCGTTCTCCGGGTCGCAGGCCGGGGTGATCACCACCTCGGCGCACCAGAACGCCCGGATCATCGACGTCACGCCGGGACGCGTGCAGGAGGCGCTGGACCAGGGCCAGGTGGTGCTGGTCGCGGGCTTCCAAGGCGTCTCGCAGGACACCAAGGACATCACCACGCTCGGCCGCGGCGGGTCGGACACCACCGCGGTCGCGGTGGCGGCGGCCATGAACGCCGACGTGTGCGAGATCTACACCGACGTCGACGGTGTCTACACCGCGGACCCGCGCATCGTGCCCAACGCCAAGCACCTCGAGCGCATCACCTACGAGGAGATGCTGGAGATGGCGGCCACCGGCGCGAAGGTGCTGCACCTGCGCGCGGTGGAGTACGCCCGCCGCTACGGCGTGCCGCTGCACGTCCGCTCGTCCTACTCGCCCAAGCCCGGTACGACCGTGTCCGGCTCAGTGGAGGATCTTTCCGTGGAACAGGCCATGATCACCGGCGTCTCGCACGACCGGTCGGAGGCGAAGGTCACCGTGCGCGGTGTGCCCGACAACCGAGGCGTCGCGGGGCGGATCTTCCGCGTGGTCGCCGACGCCGAGATCGACATCGACATGGTGCTGCAGAACGTCTCCAGCACCTCGTCCGGGCGCACCGACATCACCTTCACGGTGGCCCGCAGCAACGGCGCGGTGGCCGTCGCCGAGCTGGAGAAGATCAAGGACGAGGTCGGCTTCGAGGAGGTCGTCTACGACGACCAGGTGGGCAAGGTCTCGCTGGTCGGCGCCGGGATGCGCTCGCACCCGGGCGTCACCGCGACCTTCTGCGAGGCGCTGTCCAACGCCGGGGTGAACATCGACATCATCAACACCTCGGAGATCCGGATCTCGGTGCTGATCCGCGACACCCAGCTCGACGACGCGGTGCGTGCCCTGCACGAGGCGTTCGAGCTCGGTGGTGACGAGGAAGCCGTCGTGTACGCGGGGAGTGGTCGTTGATGGCGCCGACGCTGGCGATCGTGGGTGCGACCGGCGCGGTCGGCACCGTGATGATCGACATCATCAACAAGCGCGAGTCGGTGCCGTGGGGCGAGGTCCGGCTCATCGCGTCCGCGCGCTCGGCGGGCAAGAAGATCACCGTGCGCGGTGAGGAGCGCACCGTCGTGGAGCTCGCGCCGGAGGCCTTCGACGGCGTGGACATCGCGCTGTTCGACGTGCCGGACGAGGTCTCGGCGCAGTGGGCCCCGGTGGCCGCCGAGCGCGGCGCCATCGCGGTGGACAACTCCGGCGCGTTCCGGATGGACCCGGACGTGCCGCTGGTGGTGCCCGAGGTCAACGCCGAGAAGGTGCACGAGCGCCCGAAGGGCATCATCGCCAACCCGAACTGCACCACGCTGTCGATGATGGCGGCGCTGGGCGCGCTGCACCGCGAGTTCGGCCTGCGCGAGCTGGTCGTCTCCTCCTACCAGGCCGCCTCCGGTGCTGGTCAGGAGGGCATCGACCGGCTGCACGCGGAGATCGCGGCGGTGGCGGGCAAGGGCGTCGGGGCGCGGTCCGGTGACGTCGCCGAGGCGCTGGCCGCGGCCGGGCTGCCCGCGGAGACGCCGTTCAAGGCCCCGCTGGCGCTCAACGTGGTGCCGTGGGCCGGGTCGCGCAAGGACGACGGCTGGACCTCCGAGGAGCTCAAGGTCCGCAACGAGTCCCGCAAGATCCTGGGCATCCCGGACCTCAAGGTCTCCGCGACCTGCGTCCGGGTGCCGGTGGTCACCACGCACTCGCTGGCGGTGCACGCCACCTTCGAGCGCGAGGTGTCCGTGGCGCAGGCGCACCGGGTGTTCGAGGCCCAGCCGACGATCGTGCTGCAGGACGACCACGACAACGGCGTGTTCCCGACGCCGGCCGCCGTGGTCGGCGAGGACCCGACCTACGTGGGTCGCGTCCGCCAGGCGCTGGACTTCCCGAACACGCTGGACTTCTTCGTCTGCGGGGACAACCTCCGCAAGGGCGCGGCGCTCAACACCTACGAGATCGCCGAGACCCTCGTGGCCTGAGCACATCCGGCTCGACAGGGCGCCTCCCTCCTCCCCGGTCGCAGGAGGGAGGCGCCCTCGTCGTCGCGGGTGAGCGGAGGGCGGGTGGCCGCTCGACCGGCGTTCGACGACAAGCGCGACCGCCGGGCGGTGTCCGCTGTGGAGGCGTGGCCGGATCGGCTGCGACCGGCGGATAGGTTGGGCCCATGAGCTCTGCCCCGGTTGTCCTCGGCATCGATCTCGGCACCACGGCGACGAAGGTCGTCGCGGCGGGCGTCGATGCGCACGTCCTGCACCAGACCGAGCGGGGGTACCCGCTGCGCACCGAGGAGCCGGGGGAGGCGACGCAGGACGCCGTGCAGGTGCGCGACGCCGCGGTCGAGGCGCTGGCCGAGTGCGCGGCCTGGGCGGCCGAGCACGGGCACGAGGTGGCCGGGCTGTCGTTCAGCACCGCCATGCACACGCTGGTCGGGCTCGACCGCTCCGGCGCTCCCGCCACCCGGGCGTTCACCTGGGCGGACACCCGGGCGGCCGAGGTCGCGGCGCGGATCCGGTCCGACCGCGACACCGCCGCCGCGCTGCACCGGGCGACCGGGACCCCGGTCCACACGCAGTCGGTCATGGTGAAGCTGGCCTGGCTCACCGGCAGCCGCCCCGACCTGACCCGCGACGTGGTGCGGTGGTGCGCGCTGAAGGACTTCGTCGTCGCGGACTTCGTCGGCGAGCTGGTCACCGAGCACTCGCTGAGCTCCGGCAGCGGCCTGCAGGGCATGTCGACGCTGCAGTGGCACGAACCGGCGCTGGAGGTGGCGGGCGTCCGCGCCGACCAGCTGCCGGAGCTGCACTCGCCGACCACGACCATGCCGCTGGCGCCGCGGGTCGCCGCGGCCGTGGGGCTGCCGACGGGCCTGCCGGTCGTGCTCGGCGGCGGGGACGGGCCGCTGGCCAACCTCGGCGTCGGTGCGGTCCAGCCGGGGGTGGCGGCGCTGTCCCTGGGCACCAGCGGGGCGCTCCGGGTGACCCGGGACAAGCCGGGCGTCGACGAGCGGTGCCGGACGTTCAGCTACGCGCTGGCCGACGGGCTGTGGGTGGTCGGCGGTGCGGTGAGCAACGGCGCGGTCGTCGCCCAGTGGGCGTCCGAGGCCTTCGGCGTGGACGTGGCCGACCTGCTCGACGAGGCGGCCGCCGTGCCGCCCGGGGCGGACGGGCTCATCGCGCTGCCGTACCTGCTCGGCGAGCGCGCGCCGTGGTGGGAGCCCGGCCTGACCGGCTCGTTCCTGGGGCTGCGGCGCTCGCACGGGCGCGCCGAGATGACCCGCGCGGTCGTCGAGGGCGTGGCGCAGCAGCTGGCGCTCGTGCTCGACGCGGTGCGCGACTCCGGTGCCCAGGTGCACTCGGTGCGGGCCACCGGCGGTGGGTTCCGGAGCGCGCTGTGGGCGGACGCCATCGCGACGGCGCTGGGCATGGAGCTCGGCCTGGCCGAGGGCAGCGGCGGTTCCGGGCTCGGCGCGGTGCTGCTCGGGTGGCGGGCGCTCGGCGAGTTCGACTCGCTGGAGCGCGCCGCGGAGCTGGTCGTGGTGGGGGGCCGGGCGACGCCGGACGAGGAGGCCGCGCGGCTCATGGCGCGGCGCCGGGTGGCGCTGGAGCGGATCTACGAGACCCTGCGTGACCTGCCGCTCTGATCCTGACCCGCCGGGCAGGCGGGGGGCGATGAGGGGAACGACACTTCCGAGTGTTTTCTTGACTCATTCCAGTTTATTTGTGGCAGACTGGGTGCCGTCATGACCCTCAGAGCATCCACCGGCACCGGCTCGGCGGGCGCACGAGACCCGCAGGAGCGGCTGCGCGCCGCCGGACTCCGCGTCACCAAGCCGCGGCTCGCCGTGCTGCGGTGGCTCGCGGACCACCCGCACGCCACCGCGGACCAGGTGGCGACCGCGGTGCGGCGGGAACTCGGTTCGGTGTCCACGCAGGCCGTCTACGACGTGCTCAACGCGTGCAGCAGCGCGGGCCTGCTGCGGCGGATCGAACCGGCCGGCCACCCGGCCCGGTTCGAGGCGCGCATCGCCGACAACCACCACCACCTGGTGTGCCGGAGGTGCGGCCGCACCGAGGACGTCGACTGCGTCCTGGGCGCGGCGCCGTGCCTGACGCCCTCGACCACCGCGGGCTACGCGGTGGACGAGGCGGAAGTCGTGTTCTGGGGGTACTGCCCCGACTGCCTGTCCCAGGCGGCCCGGCCGGGGGATCACCACAACGACCACCACGAGGAGGGACGATCGTGAGTTCGGTGCGACCCACGACGACCAACGCCGGCATCCCGGTTGCCAGCGACGACCACTCGCTGACCGCGGGCCCGAACGGCCCGGTGCTGCTGCAGGACCACTACCTGATCGAGAAGAACGCGCAGTTCAACCGCGAGCGGGTGCCCGAGCGCGTGGTGCACGCCAAGGGCGGTGGCGCGTTCGGCTTCTTCGAGGTCACCGAGGACGTCAGCCAGTACACCAAGGCCGCCGTGTTCCAGCCGGGCACCCGGACCGAGACGCTGGTCCGGTTCTCGTCGGTCGCCGGTGAGCTGGGTTCGCCCGACACCTGGCGCGACCCGCGCGGGACGGCGATCAAGTTCTACACCAGCGAGGGCAACTACGACCTCGTCGGCAACAACACGCCGGTGTTCTTCATCCGCGACGCGATCAAGTTCCCGGACTTCATCCGCTCGCAGAAGCGCCGCGCCGACAACCACCTGCGCGACCACGACATGCAGTGGGACTTCTGGACCCAGTGCCCGGAGTCGGCGCACCAGGTGACCTGGCTGATGGGTGACCGCGGCATCCCGCGCACCTGGCGCCACATGAACATGTACGGCTCGCACACCTTCATGTGGATCAACGCGGCCGGCGAGAAGTTCTGGGTCAAGTACCACTTCAAGACCGACCAGGGCCACGACTTCCTGACCCAGGCCGAGGCGGACCGGATGGCCGGTGAGGACGCCGACCACCACATCCGCGACCTGTGGACCGCGATCAAGTCGGGCGAGCACCCGAGCTGGACGCTGTACGTCCAGGTCATGCCGTTCGAGGAGGCCGCGGACTACCGGTTCAACCCGTTCGACCTGACCAAGGTGTGGCCGCACGGCGACTACCCGCTGATCAAGGTCGGCCGGTTCGTGCTGAACCGCAACCCGGAGAACTACTTCGCCCAGATCGAGCAGGCCGCGTTCGAGCCGGCCAACATGGTCCCGGGCATCGGCGCCTCGCCGGACAAGATGCTGCAGGGCCGGTTGTTCTCCTACCCGGACGCGCACCGGTACCGGATCGGCACCAACTACATGGACCTGCCGGTCAACCGCCCGATCGCGCCGGTGAACAGCTACTCCAAGGACGGTGCGATGCGCTTCAGCATCGACCACGACCCGGTGTACGCGCCGAACTCCTACGGCGGCCCGCACGCCGACGCCTCCTACGGCACCGACGACTCGGCGTACGGCATCGAGCAGGAGGTCATCCGCTCGGCGTACCGCCTGCACGCCGAGGACGACGACTTCGGCCAGCCGGGCACCCTGGTCCGCAAGGTCTTCAGCGACGAGGAGCGGGCCCGGTTCGTGGACAACGTGGCCGGTCACCTGTCCAAGGGCGTGAGCAAGCCGGTCCTGGAGAAGGCGCTGGAGTACTGGCGCAACGTCGACAAGGACACCGGCGACAAGATCGCCGAGAAGGTCCAGGGCTGAGCTAGGCCCGGAGCTGGGCCGACGACGTCGGCCCCCCGCTGCTGACTGCGGCGACCACCACGCGCGGAGGTCCTGGGAGCGCCCGGCTCCCGGGACCTCCGCTCGTTCCTGGGGTCGTCGCCCGCACCGACCGCCCAGCACCAGCCCCTCGACGCGGCCTGCCCGTGGGGAGGCCGCAGTTCCGGGCGGCCGCTGGGCGGTGCGGTGGCGTCGGGGCGCCTTGGGTCACTGGCGGGTGTGGGCGCCCGGGGGTTGCGGGCCGGAGTGGGCCGGTGGGCGGGTCTGGTGCTGTGCCTGCTGCGCCTGGTGCCGCGCGGCGTGGCGGCGGCCGGACTGGCTCGGCTGCTCGGGTTGGGCCTCGTGCGCGTGGGCGGACTGGGCTCGGCTCCGCGGTGGTTGCGCGCCCTGCGTGACCTCCGCGACCTGGTGTCGGCCGGTCTGGTGGCCCGGTGGTCGAGCGGCTCGGGCCGGGTGAGCCGCAGCCTGCTGCTGCGCCGCCGACTGCTGAGCTGCTTGTTGGGTGGCGGCCTGCTGCTGGGCGGCCTGGTGAGCCGCCTGCTGCTGAGCGGCCTGCTGCGCCGCCGACTGCTGGGAACGGTGGGGGCTGTGGATCTGGTGGGCGACCAGGCGTTCGCAGCTGCGCAGGACCGTGCGGACCGCGTCGCGGTGGACGCGGTCGTGCATCGGGTTCACCGACTGCTGGCGCCAGCGGGCGAGCGCGGCCGCCGCCTCGTCGGCCAGGTCCACCGCCAGCGTCGTCTCGTCCCGCCCCAGGCGCGCGTACGCGCTGGTGCCGTTCGCACCCAGCAGGCGCTTCGCCTCCGCCTGCAGCGGACGGGGGAAGCGCACCTGACCGGAGTCCAGGGCGGACAGCAGCCGCAGCTCGTCCCACTCGTGCGAGTTGAGCAGCAGCCGCTCGAACTCGCCGCGCAGCTGCTGCACGCCGGGACGCGGGTTGGCGCGCAGCACCATGTCCACGGCCAGCAGCGCGGACCGGGCGCGCAGCGCGTCCTGGCGCTCCACGAACTGCTGGTGCAGGGTCTCGTGCAGCGTGTTCAGCCCGCTCTCCTCGAGCAGTGCCGCCCGCAGGTCCTTCCGCTCCACGCCGCTGCGCAGCAGGGTCAGCGCGCGCCGCAGGCCGTACTGGCCGAACCGCTCGAAGAGCCGCTGCCGGACCGGCCCGGGCGTCGACTCGATCTTGCTGTTGATGAACCGGTCCGCGGACAGCAGCAGCGCGTCCAGGTCGTTCTCCGACAGCCGGGAGAGGTTGCCCAGCGCGGTGAAGTCCTCGTCGGTCATGGTCGCGACCGCCTGCCCGAGCAGCCCGACCACCGGGATCAGGTGCTGCGTGAACGACCGCAGCGTCGGGTCGTTGCGGTAGGTCTCCGCGATCCGCTCGGCCGCCTGCAGCCCGTCCGGCCCGCCGTCGCCGGTCTCGTCGGCGCGGGAGAAGGCGACGATCGTGCTGATCGGGACGCGCCGCGCGGTCTCCAGCTCGTTGACCGACTGCAGGAACTGCAGGTCCGTCTGCCGCGGGTAGCGCGTCAGGTACAGCACGGCGTCGGCCTCGGACAGGATCTGCGCCAGCGCCGACCGCCCGGTCTCCTGCACCGCCGCCGAGGCCACGCCCGGCGTCTCGATGAGCGTGATGGACTGCAGACCGGGGGTGGGCGACTCGATGACCAGCCGCGCCACCTCGTCGGGCCGCCAGTGCTGCAGGTCGCGGATGGTCCCGGCGTCCAGCGTGGTCACCGGCACGTTCTGCACCGTGCCGTGCGGGGTGTGCACCAGGATCCTCGGCTCGGGACCGTACTGGTAGAAGGTGCTGACCTGGGTGCGCTCCTCGGCGTCGGTGGGGGCGAGCTCGGCGCCGACCAGCGCGTTGATCAGCGTCGACTTGCCCGCCTTGACCCGGCCGCTGACCGCGATGCGCAGCGGTTGGTCGAGCCGTTCCAGCCGGCCGCGCAGCCAGGTGGAGGTGCGCGGGTCGTCCCGGTAGAAGGTCATCGTGCGGATCAGCAGCGCACGGGCGCGGTCCAGCAGGGCTTCCCCGGTCATGCGGCGGTGATCCGGTTCTGGGTGAGCATGGTGGCCTTGCGGCGCAGTGCGGTGAGCTCCTCCAGCTTCTGCCGGATCTCCCGGGCCCGCTGGTCGCGGTCCACCGCGCTGCGCTCGGCGTTGCGCTTGATCTCCTGGATGACCCGGCTGATCTCCGCCTGGGCGTTCTCGGTGATCTGCATGAAGTGCGTGTGCAGGGTGCGGTGCACCGTGCGGATGGCGGTCTTGGCCTCCCGGTTGACGTGGAAGATCACCTGCTCGACGTGGCGCTGCACGGCCGTCTTCACCTCGGTCTGGCGGCGGCGCAGCCGGGAGTCCTTCTCCTCGTCGAGGCTCTTGAGGCCCAGCAGCACACCGGCCGAGATGGACACCACGTTGAGCAGGCCGAGGCCCAGGCCGAACGAGGTGATCATGCCGAACATCAGCACGCCGCCGTAGGAGCCGCGCAGCCCGGTGAGGAACTGGTCGAACCGCTTGTACTCGCTGCGGCTCGGCAGCTTCGGCTCCGGCACCTCGTCCAGCGGGTTGGGCGGCTGGATGTCCACCAGCTGCGGGACGATCGCGTCGTGCTCGGCGCGCATCTCCTCGGCGACGACCTCGGCGAGCTGCGCCTGCCGGGCCTCCAGCCACTGGAAGGTCTCGGAGATCGCGTCGAGGAGCCGGTCGGTGAGCCAGTCGCGGAAGTCGTCCCAGACCTCCAGCGGGTCGGCGGTCTCGAAGATCTCGTTGACCTCGTGCAGGATCGCCCAGCTGCGCTCGCGGAAGTCGAACTCGATGTCGGTGTAGAGCTCGGCGATGCCGTCGTTGAGCGCCTTCTGCCACCGGTTGGAGACCCGGCGGAGGTCTTCGGCCCGGCGCTGCGCGGTCTCCAGCTCGACCAGGGTCTGCGCGGCGGTGCGCGGGTTCTGGGCGGCGAGCTCGGTCTTCAGCGCGTCGTTGACCTGGGACAGCGCTTCGGAGACGTTGTGCGCGACGAGGCGGCGGGTGAACTGCTCGTGCTTGCCGGCCAGCTCGGTCTGCAGGTACTCCAGCAGCGGCGGGAAGCCGGACTCGGCGTTGAGGTTGCTGTCCTTGGCCTGCATCGCGCGCATCCGGATGGCGGCCGAGACCGGGAAGATCTTGGCCGCGATGCCGGCGTTGTGCAGGTGCTTGCGGTTGACCTCGACGACCTTGCGCCAGTGCGGGGTGCGGTCGATCTTGGGCTGCACCAGGGCGACGTTCGGGCACAGCGCGGTGGCCTGCTTGAGGAACGCCAGCTCGTTGGTGGTCAGCTCCTGGGTGGCGTCGGAGACCATGAGCAGCGCGTCGGCCTCGGCGACCACGGCGAGCGTGGTGGCGGTCAGCGACGAGGACACGCTGCCGACGCCGGGGGTGTCCATCAGGGCGAGCCCGTTCTTGAGCACGGCGCGCGGGATGCCGACCTCGCCGCGGGTGACGGGGCGGCCGTTCGCGAGGGCGCGGTCGAGGTGCTCGCGGACCTGCTCGACGGGCACCGGCGTGCGGTCCAGCGCGGCCGGGCCGTGCGTGGGTTCGTGCTCGAGGAGCAGGGCGGTGGGTTCGTCGGCGTAGCGGACGAGCGTGGGCACGACGGTGGTGACGTCGTCCCCGGAGGCGCACACCGGCGCGTTGACCAGGGCGTTGACCAGGGCGCTCTTGCCCTGTCCCGATTCACCGACGACCAGCACGAGCTGGGTCGGGTCGAGGACTCTGGTGCGGATCTGGCGCAGGCGGTTGTGCAGATCGGCACGCTGCTGCTCGGCGCACTCCGCAGTCGCGCGATCGATGAGATCCACCAACGCCGTCTCGATCACGGCGTCGATTGTGGCGTGCCGTCGCGGCGGAAGAAACCCGATCGGCTGAACTCACACCGCCCCGGGCCGCCGAGGGACGGGGAATCGTCGCGGAATGCGCGGAATGCGCGGAATGCCGGGATCCACCGTCCGGCGGATCCCGGCACTCAGGCGCTCACTGCGTGGTTCAGAGCAGGCCGTCCACGTCCAGCGGCAGGGCGTCGGTGGCGGTGTCGACCACGTCGCCGACGACCGGCAGGCTGCTGACGGTGTCGGTCACGGCCTCGACCGGCTCGGCCGCCGCGGAGGTGGCGTCCTCGACCGGCAGGGTGTTCACGTCGCCGCCGGTGATGCCGCCCACGACGTCGCCCACGACCGGGACGTTGCTCGCGACGCCGCCGACCACGTCGGTCACCTCGCCGACGACCGGGACGTTGCCCGCCACGTCGCCGACCACGCCGGTCACGCCGCCGACCGCGCCGGTGACGTCGCCGACCACACCGGTCACGTCACCGCTGGCGACGTCGCCGACCACGTCGCCCACGACCGGGACGTTGCCCACGACGTTGGTGACCTCGCCGGCCACGTCGCCGACGACCGGGACGTTGGCCACGATCTCGGTCACGTCGCCGCCCGCGACGTTGCCGGTCACGTCGCCGACCACACCGGTCACGTCGCCCGCGACACCGGTGACGTCGCCGACCACGTTGGTCACGTCGCCGACGATGCCGGTGGCGTTGCCGCTGGCGATGTCGCCGACCACGTTGGTCACGTCGCCGTAGACGGTGGAGGTGGCGCCGACCGCGACGTCGACGGTGGTGTCGAAGACGTTGTTGACGGTCGAGTTGACCTCGGAGACCACGCCACCGATGGTGTCACCGACCTGGCCGACGGTGTCGCCCAGGACCGAGCCGATGACGTTGCCGTTGGCGATGTCGTTGCCGCTCAGCACGTGGTGGACGCTGATCAGGTTGTGCGAGTCGTTCTGCTCGATGTCGACGTCGACGTTGGTGTTCTCCTGCGGAGCCGGAGCCGGCAGGTTCGCGTCGACGTCGTTGTCCTTGTCGAAGTCGCCGGGCTGTGCGGGGGTGTTCTGCAGCATGCTCTGTTCTTCCTGCTCTAGTGGATGTGCGGGATGCAGTTCGTTGAACGCGACGGCTTGGGAGCTCGCAGCGAACTTCTCGACGCTGCTCTGGAGTGAGCGCCCGTACTCCGCCACCACCTCGACCGGCGCGTAGTCGAGAGCGAGTGACGTCGCCTGCAGCACGTCCGTCGCGCTCATGTCCCCGAGTCCGGCCGCATCCAACGTGGCTCGCGGATCGGCGTCGAAGGCCGACCGGGCCGCCGGGTCGCTGACGAGGCGCGTGAGGAACTCGTGCAGCGTCGGCTGGTCCGGAAGGCCGGCAGAGTGCGTCCCGGGGTCTGGAGTGGAGGACTCGGCCCGACCGGTCTCGTGCTGAGAGTTCGCCATCGTTGGGCCTCCGATGCTCAGCGTTCTCGACTGGGGATGTCCGAGTGAGGTCGCGCGGTCCCTCACTCCTGTGTCGATCACGCTATTGGGCGGGAGCCCCCCCGCCATCGGGTACGACTCCTAGTTACTTGAACCTCTATTAGGGGATCCACTAGGTGGTCCGTTAGGGGCGGCGTTGGGGAGTCATATACCTCTGCGTAACCGCAGCGCGCTAGATTGTGTCCACCCTGCGCCGCCATCGGGTATCGCCCGATGGTGGCCGATCGGTAACACGAAGGGATTGCATGCCTTACGTCCTGGGCGTTCATCTGGGCGCGACGGTGACGACGGCGGCCATCGCGCGCCGCGATGGGACCCGGTGGGGCGCGGCGACGCCGGTCCCGCTGTCCCCGTCCGGTCCGGTGGTGCCGACCGTGCTGTGCAAGGTGCAGGACGGGTCGTACGTGGCCGGCGAAGCCGCCCAGCGGCAGGAGATCGCCCACCACGAGTGGGTGGTGCGCGGGTTCACCCACCGCCTCGGTGAGGACCTGCCGCTGCTGGTGGGCAACGAGTTCGTCCCCGCCCAGAGCCTGGTGGCGACCCTCGTCGAGTGGGTCGCCGACACGGTGGCCGCCCGGCAGGGGCACCCGGCCGAGCACATCGCGCTCGCGCACAGCGCCACCTGGGGGCCGCACCGCGTCCGGCTCGTGCAGCAGGCCCTGGCCCAGCTCGGGCTGGGCGACGTCACGATGGTCCCGGAGCCGATGGCGGTGGCCCTGGACTACGCCGCCAAGCAGCGCGTCCCGGAGCACGAGCCGATCGCGGTCGCCAACATCGGCGGCAGCGGCATGGACGCCACCGTGCTGCGCCGCAGGCAGCGCGGCTTCGAGGTGGTGGGGTCCCCGCTGACCGCGGACCACCCCAGCGGGCAGGACCTCGACGACGAGATCTTCGCCGCGGTCCGCGAGCAGTTCGGTGAGCGGCTCGACGCCCTGGACCTGGACGACCTGAACCAGCGTGCCGCGCTGTTCCACCTGCGCGCCGAGTGCGTCCGGGCCAAGGAGGCCCTGTCGCACCAGGCCGGGGTGCAGGTGCGGGTGGAACTGCCGGGGGTGCGCACCGAGTTCGCCGTCTCCCGCGGCCGCTACGAGCAGCTCGTCCGGCCCCACCTGGAGCGGGTGCCGGAGCTCGTCCTGCAGGCGGTGCAGTCGGCCACGCTGGCCCCGGAGGACCTCGACGCGGTGGTGCTGGCCGGCGGCACCGCCCGGGTCCCGCTGCTCAAGCAGCTGGTGGCCGACCGGCTCACGGTGCCGCCGCAGGTCGACGTCGCGCCGGAGCTGGCCGCCGCCAGCGGGGCCGCGTCGGCCGCCGCGCAGGTGCTGTCGACCACCGGCGACGAGGGCTCGGTCGACGAGACCAGCGTGCTGGTGCGCATCGAGGGCTCGGACCTGGACGAGGAGGAGGTCGAGGTCCCGGAGGCCCCGCGGCCACCGGTCGAGGTCGAGCCGATGCCGCTGGAGCCCCCGGACGAGGACCGCGCGCGGCGGATGAAGATCATCAAGCTGTCCGTGGCCGCCGTGCTGGTCCTCGGCGGCCTCGTGCTCACCTTCCTCTGGCCGACCTCCCCGCCGAACGGCGGGTTGCTGGGACTTCTGCAGCTGATGCGCCACTGACGGGACGAACAGGGACTCCAGGCGTGAACCAATCGACGATCTCCTTGCTGGACGGGCACGCGGCCGGGCTGCGGTCGGCGGTCGCCACCGCGCCTGCCGCGCCGATCACCGCAGGTGTCCAGGGCCCCGGCGGGTACGGCAAGAGCGCGCTGCTGGCCGAGCTGGCCGACGCCTACCGCGCCGCGGGAGTTCCGGTGCTCGGCACGGCGGACCTGGACCGGGCGGACGAGGGCGCGGTGCTGGTCGACGACGCGCACCGGCTCGACGAGTCCGTGCTCGGTCGGCTCGTCGAGCTCGCCCGGGCACCGGAGGCCCGGCTGGTGGTCACCTACCGGCCGGGTCCGCGGCCCGACGCGCTCGGCGAGCTGATCGGCGAGCTGGGTGCCCCGGTGCTGCTCTCCGCGCTCAGCCAGGAAGAGCTCGCGATGCAGGTCCGGGACGCCTCCGCCGAGTGGATCCGCTGGCTGCACGCGCAGACCGGGGGCGTCCCCCGCTACGTGAGCCGGGTGCTGGCCACCGCCGAGCCGGACGTCACGCAGCTGCCGGAGCGTGCGCTCGACCAGTTCCAGCACGACTTCGACCAGCTCGGCGACGCCGGGCGGGCGTGCGTGACGGCGATGGCGGTCGGCGCGACCCCGCACCCGGACCTGCTGGCGTCGCTGCTCGACCTGGACACCGCCGAGATCGGCGCCGCGCTGCTGGCGGTGCGCGCCAGCGGCCTGGTGGCGGCCGACGACGTGCTGCTGCCGATCGTGCGCGCGGCCGTGCTGCGGCTGACGCCGTGGGAGCGGCGGCTGCAGGTGACCCGCCGCCTGGTCGAGACCCAGCTGTCCCGCGGCGGGCCGGTGCTGCCGCTGGTGGCCCCGCTGCTCGGCGCCGAGATCGCGCGGCTGCCGGAGGCGACGCTGGCCAAGGCGTTCGAGCAGGCCGGCGAGGAAGCCCTGCTGGACGCGCCGGAACTGGCGCCGCGCCTGTTCGACGCCGCGGTGTCGGCCGGGGCGCCGCCCGCGTCCGTGGCCGCCCGGCGCGCGCGGGCCGCCGCCGTGGCGGGGCAGCTGGACGAGGCGCTGCGGCTGGCCGACCAGGTGGTGGTGGACTCCGCGGTGCCGGACCGGGAGCTCGGCGTGCAGGTCGCGGCGAGCGTGCTGGCGCAGCGCGGGCTGCTGGAGCGCTCCGCGGAGATGTGCCGCTGGTCGGTCGGGCGGCTGCGCTGGCCCGGCGACCGGGCGTTCGCGGCGGTCGGCCTGATCGGGGTCGGGCGGCTGGCCGACGCCGACGCGCTGCTGGACTCCTCCGACGACGCCGGCCCGCCGACGTCCATGACCGGCGCCGCCGCGCAGCTGGCCAGCGGGGTGCGGGAGTCGGTCACCGGGTCGGCCTCCAACGCGCTGTCCACGCTGGTGCGGGCGGCGTCGCTGTCGGAACCGGTGGGGCGCGGCGTGGTGCTGCCGGACTCGCCGGCGTCGCTGGCGGCGCTGGTCGCCCTGCACTGCGGCGAGCTCGACGTGGCCGCGTCCACGCTGGAGCGCGCGGTGGCCACCGGCACCGGGGGCCCGCTGCTGCGCAACCGGCACCGCCTGCTGTCGGCGTGGTTGCCGCTGGTGCGGGGCGACACGGTGGCCGCGCGGGCGAAGCTGCCGACGGGGGCGCTGACGGCCCGGGACCGGCTGCTGGCGACCGCGCTCGAGGCCGGCATCGCCAGCCGGGACAACGACATGGCCGCGCTCGCCGCCGCGCGCGGGCAGGCCCGCCAGGTCATCGCCGAGCACTCGGTGGACCTGTTCGCGCTGCTGCCGCTCGGTGAGCTGGTGGTCATGGCCGCGCGCCTGCGCGACCTGGACTGGATCGACCCGTACCTCACCGAGGCGCTGGCGTTGCTCGAGGGCCTGGGCAACCCGCCGCTGTGGACCTCGATGCTGACCTGGAAGCGGCTGCAGGCCTCGATCGTGCTGGACGAGCTGGGCACCGCGCAGCAGCGGGCGGCGGAGCTGGGCGCCATGGCCCACCACAACCCGCTGGCGGCGGCGATGGCCGACGCGGCGCGCGTGTGGCTGGGGATCCTCGGCGGGCAGGTGGACCAGGACGAGGTGGAGAAGACCGCCCGCGCCCTGCACGCGGCCGGGCTCGCCTGGGACGGGGCGCGGCTGGCCGGGCAGGCGGCCATCCGCACCGCCGACCGGCGCGCGATGCTGGGGCTGCTGGAGTGCGCGCGGGCGCTGCAGGGCAAGCCGCCGCGGCCGCGCGCGGTGGGCGGCGGCGACGGCGGCGTGCTCAGCGAGCGGGAGAAGGAGGTCGCCGAGCTGGTGCTGGCGGGCCTGACCTACAAGCAGGTCGGCAAGCGCCTGTTCATCTCGGCGAAGACGGTGGAGCACCACATCAGCCGCATCAAGCAGCGCCTCGGCGCCACGACCAGGCAGGACCTGCTCGACCGCCTGCGCGAGCTCCTCGGCTCCGACCGCTGACGGCGGGGGCGCGGGCCGGCCACGCCCCCGCCGCCGGGTCACACCTTCTGCAGGGACAGGCCCGCCCGGAGCGCGCCGACGATCTCGAACAGCGCCTCCTCGAAGCGGTCGCCGACGCTGCGCATGTTGGCGAAGCCGTGGATCAGGTCGGAGAACCGGCGGCTGACCACCGATACCCCGGCCTCGGCCAGGCGCGCGGCGTACGCCTCGCCCTCGTCGCGCAGCGGGTCGAACCCGGCCGTGACCACGCAGGCCGCGGGCAGCCCGCTGAGGTCCTCGGTCAGCAGCACCGACAGCCGCGGGTCGGAGCGCAGGGACTCGTCGGGCTGGTAGTGGTCCATGAACCAGGTCATGTCCTGGTCGGTGAGCAGGAAGCCGTTGCCGAACAGCTCCCGCGAGCGGCGGCGCGTCGTGGCGTCCACCGCGGGGTAGACCAGCAGCTGGAACACCGGGGCGGTCAGGTCGTCGGAGCGGGTCGCGGCGATCGCCACCGAGGCGGCCAGGTTGCCGCCCGCGCTGTCCCCGCCGACCGCGACCGCGTCGCGGCTGGTGCCCAGCTCGTCGGCGTTGTCGACGGCCCACCGGTAGGCGTCGAGGCTGTCGTCGAACGCGGCCGGGAACGGGTGCTCCGGGGCGAGCCGGTAGTCGACCGACAGCACCCGGACGCCGGCGTGCTTGGCCAGGAAGCGGCACAGGTCGTCGTGGGTGTCCAGGTCGCCGATGACCCAGCCGCCGCCGTGGTAGTACACCAGCAGCGGGCTGCTGCCGGTGAGCTCGCGCGGCCGGTACAGGCGGGCGGCCAGCTCGCCGTGGGCGGTCGGGACCTGCCGGTCGGCGACCACCACGCCGCGGACCGGGTCGCCCGAGGTGAGGTGGGTGGCTTGGCGCATGCCCGCGCGGGCCAGCTCCGGCGTGGCCGCCGCGAGCCCGTCCTGCCCGCGCAGCTGCTGCAGCTTGAGCAGCAGTTGGGCGTCGAGCGCGAGTTCCTGGCCGTCCAGGCGGATCGGTGCGCCGGCGATGAGCCGCCGCACGGACCGGGGGAGTGCGAAGATGCCGCGGACCGCCGCGGCCTCCAGCGTCGGCTGCACCAGTTCGAGGACCTTGGGCATGGGCATGGACCTTCCAGGGGAGCTAGCAGGGCGTGATAGAGGTTACCCGCAGGTAGCAGCTCCTCGGGCCGCCGCTCGTTGACCTCGACCGGACTGGAGGTCGTAGCGTCGCGGGCGGGACAGGCACGACACCCAGGTGGAAGGATCGACGCATGACGGTGACCGTGGTGGGGATCGGCGGGTCGGTGCGGCCGGACTCGCAGTCCGAGCGCGCGCTGCACGCCGCGCTGGCCGGCGCTCGGGAAGCCGGCGCCAAGGTCCACGCGGTCACCGGCGCCAGCCTGGCCCTGCCGTTCTACGACCCGCAGGTGGCCGAGCGCACCGACTCCGCGCTGGAGCTGGTGGACGCGCTGCGCAGCGCGGACGGCGTCATCATCGCCTCGCCCGGCTACCACGGCACGGTCTCGGGGCTGGTCAAGAACGCCCTGGACTACGTGGAGGACCTGCGCGGCGACGCCCGTCCCTACCTGGACGGCCGGGCGGTCGGGTGCATCGGCATCGCCCACGGCTGGCAGGCCACCGTCACCACGCTGCAGGCGCTGCGCTCCGTGGTGCACGCGCTGCGCGGCTGGCCGACCCCGCTCGGCGGTGCGGTGAACTCCGCCGAGACGCACTTCGAGCCCGGCGGGGAGTGCGGCGACGACAAGGTCGCCACCGTGCTGCGCACCATCGGCCGCCAGGTCGTGGAGTTCGCCAGCCGGTCCTGACACCGGGCGTGATCGCGCGGGGTCGCCGGTTCCCTCACGCTGCGCAACCGCTCGACGTGCGCCGAGTCCCGCGAGGCAGCACCCTCGGGTGGAGGCAACTCGCGCGTCCGAGGAGGTTGCACGTCCCATGGCCCACAAGGCTCCGATCACCAGCCCGCTCAACGACCAGGACCAGGACACCACCGGCAAGATGCTGCAGGCGACCCTGGTCGACCTGATCGACCTGCACCTGGTGGCCAAGCAGGCGCACTGGAACGTCGTCGGCCGCTTCTTCCGCGACGTGCACCTGCACCTCGACGAACTGGTCACCGTCGCCCGCGGCTTCGCCGACGACGTCGCCGAACGCGCCTCGGCCCTCGGCGTGTCGCCGGACGGCCGCGCGCGGACCGTGGCGGAGAACTCCGGCCTGTCCAAGTTCGAGGGCGACTGGCGGAGTGACCGGGAGGTCACCGAGGCGATCACCCAGGCGCTGCTCGAGGTGGTGCGCCGCCTGCGCGTCCGCATCGACGAGTCCGACAAGACCGACCAGGTCACCCAGGACCTGTTCATCGACATCGCCAGGGAGCTGGAGAAGCAGCACTGGATGTGGGAGGCCAAGCTGGCGTCCTAGCCGTCCAGGGCTGGTGACAGCGCTCGACGACCGCCCGTGCCACGGGCGGTCGCCGTGGCGCGCCCGCGCGGCGCCCGCAGCCGTCAGGGGAGGGTGGGCTCCAGGACCTGGGCGATCTCGATGGCCTTGGCGCAGGTCTCCGCGCCGGCCGGGCCGGTCTCGGCGTTGTACTTGATCTCCACCGACACCGTGCCGGTACCCGCCGCCACGATCTGCCGGCACCAGGTGGACTCCGGGGACCCGACGGGCACCGCGCGGAGCCCGGGGCGGCTGCCGACCTGGTTCGACTCGAAGCCGCTGAACTCGCCGCGCCGCTGGCTCCAGGCGTCCAGGTCGGTCGTCTCCGCCTTGGTGATCCGCAGCAGGAAGTCGTCGTCACCGCGGAACTCGCAGCCGACCTCGCCGTCCTCGTCGACCGGCTCGCCGGGCTCGGTGACGCCGACGTGCTGCAGGTCGCTCTGGGACAACGCTGAGCAGGGGTCGAACCCGGCCAACGACGGGCCGACGAGCGGTCCGTCCAACGCCTGGGACGCGTCGCTGCTCGAGGTGCCGCACCCGGCGAGCAGCAGGCCGGTGATGGTCAACGCCGCGGCCGCTGTGACTGGTGTTGTACGCATGCCCATCTTCAGGTCGGAGGAGGTCCTGCGGCGAGGTTACGCGAGCTGCGGCCGGGTCGGGGCGATCTGCGGCGCGGAACGCCCGGCGCGTCTCCTCCCGGTGGGGCCGGTTCCACCGGACGGGCGGCAGGGACTCCGCGCTCGGGCGTCCCTGCCGCCCGCGGCTCACCCGCGGCGGGCGCGCTCGTACTGCTTGGGCCAGATGTTGTCCGCGTGCAGGCGGTCGGCGGCGTGCAGCGGCCAGTGCGGGTCGCGCAGCAGCTCGCGGCCGAGCAGGACCGCGTCCGCCGACCCCGAGGCGACGATCTCCTCGGCCTGCTCGGGCGAGGTGATCAGGCCGACCGCGCCGGTCGGCACGTCCGCCTCGGTGCGCACCTGGCGGGCGAAGCGCACCTGGTACCCGGCGCGGACCGGGATGTCCGCCTTCGGCACCGCGCCGCCGGTCGACACGTCCACCAGGTCCACGCCGCGCTCGGCGAGCAGCCGGGACAGCCGCACCGAGTCCTCGCCGGTCCAGCCGCCCTCGACCCAGTCGGTCGCCGAGATCCGCACGAACAGCGGCCGGTCCGCGGGCCACGCCTCGCGCACCGCCTCGGTGATCTCCAGCAGCACCCGGACCCGGTTGTCGAAGTCGCCGCCGTAGCGGTCGGTGCGGTCGTTGACCAGCGGCGAGTAGAACTGGTGCGCCAGGTAGCCGTGCGCGAAGTGCAGCTCGACCACGTCGAAGCCGGCCTGCTCCGCGCGCCGGGCGGCGGCCGCGAACCGGCCGGGCAGCTCGGCCACCTCGGCCTCGGTCAAGGCGCGCGGCGCGGCGAGGTCGCCGAAGGCCTCGTTGGTCGAGCTGACCGTCTGCCAGCCGCCCTCGGACGGGGACAGCGAGTGCCCGCCCTCCCACGGCGCGGAGGTGGAGGCCTTGCGGCCGGCGTGCGCGAGCTGCACACCGGTCGCCGCGCCCTGCTGGTGCGCGAAGTCGTTGATCCGCTGCCAGGCCGCGACCTGCTCGTCGTTCCACAGGCCGGTGTCGCCGGGGCTGATCCGGCCCTCCGGGACCACGGCGGTCGCCTCGGCGATGATCAGCCCGGCGCCGCCGGTGGCGAACTGGCCGAGGTGCACGAAGTGCCAGTCGTTGGGCACGCCGTCGGTCGCCGAGTACTGGCACATCGGCGAGACCCAGGCGCGGTTGCGGATGACGAGGTCACGAAGCTTGATCGGTTCGAAGAGATGGCTCACGCCCAGCACCGACAACCGCGCGGAACGGGATATTCCGCGGTGCCTGCCATCTCACACGCTGGCGAGCAGCGCCTCGAACGCGCGGTCCACCCGCTCGGCGTCCCCGGTGGCCAGCAGGTCGAGGACCAGTCCGCGCAGCGCGGCGAGCAGGAGGGTGGCCTCGGTCTCGGACCCGAGGACGCGCTGCAGGGGCGGCAGCCACTCGCGGACGCTGGCCTCGCCGAAGCCCTCCCACGCGCCGCCCTGCAGCGAGCGCGCGTAGCTCTCGAAGAAGAACCGGATCACGTCGTGGTGCGCCGGGTCGCTGAGCCAGCGCCACAGGGCGCGCAGCGCCTCGGTGCGGTCCCGGCAGTGCTCGAGCGTGTCGGCCAGCAGCCGGAGCTGCTCGGAGCGCGCGTACCGGTGCACCTCGCGCACCAGGCCTTCCTTGGAGCCGAAGAAGTACAGCAGCATGCGCGGGCTGGAGCCGACCGCGGCGGCCAGCGGGCGCAGCGACACCTCCGACAGGCCGTGCGCGGCGGAGTACTCCAGCAGCTTCGCGAGCAGTTCCGCCCGGCGTCCGTCCTCGGTCATCGTCGCTCTCTCCCGCTCCGGGCTGCTAGCCTACGGGTGAAACGACTGTTTCACCCCCCCCCTGGAGAGCGCGATGGCTCCCGAGATCACCGTCCGGACGGGTCCGAGGCCGGGCGACCTGGGCACCGTGCTGGCCATGCACGGCCGGTCCTACGCCCGCGAGCACCGCTTCGACGAGCGCTTCGAGGCCCACGTGGCGCGCGGCCTGGCCGACTTCGCCGCCGCGCTGGGGGCGGCCCGCGACGAGCCGGGCACCGACCCGGGGCGGCTCTGGCTCGCCGAACGCGACGGCGAGGTGGTGGGCACCGTCGCGCTCACCGACGAGGGCTCGGGGGTCGCCCAGCTGCGGTGGTTCCTGGTCGACCCCGGGGTGCGCGGCCGCGGCGTCGGCCGCCGGCTGGTGCGGGAGCTGCTGGACCACGCCCGCGAGCGCGGCTTCCAGCAGGTCCGGCTCTGGACGGTCGGCCAGCTGGAGGCGGCGGCCCACCTGTACCTCGACGCCGGGTTCCGCTGCGTCGAGCGGCGGCCGGTCCGGCAGTGGGGGCAGCAGCTCGAGGAGCTCCAGTACCGGCTCGACCTGCGCTGACGGCGCCGGGCCGGAATCCCCTGGTGGGCGCCGGCTGCGCCGCGCACGCTGCGGGCATGGCGCAGCAGGCCCACGCGGTGCGCGTCCGCTGCCACTACCAGCGGGCCGGCGTGTCCACGCCGATCGAGATGCTCCACCGGTTCCGGGCCCTGACCGGCACGCGCGCGGCCGGCCAGGTGCTCGACATCGGCGCGTGCGCAGCGGACGACGTGCTCGGCTACCGCCACGTCCGGTCCCTGGCGCTGGTCGGCGCGCCGCGCGACGTGCGCTGCGCGCGCACCGACCTGGGCCCGGTCGAGGCGGACCCGGCGCGGCTGCCCTTCCCGGACGACGTCTTCGACGTGGTCGTCCAGCGCTTCTCGCTGTGCTGCGCGGCGGACCCGCGCGCGGTGCTGCTGGAGGTCGGCCGGGTCCTGCGCCCCGCCGGCCAGCTGCTGTTCCTCGAGCACACCCGGGCGCCCGGCGTGGTCGGGCGGGCCCAGGACGGGGCGCAGGAGATCCTGCGGGGGACCCGGCGCTGCCGGCTCAACGTCGAGGTGCTGCTCCAGGTGCAGCTGGCCGGGCTGGTGGTGCGCCTGGCCGACTGGTTCTGGCCCGCCGAGCACGTCCGCGTCCCGCTGGTGCTGGGCATCGCCACCCACGCCGACCAGCCGCACCAGCGGGAGCCGGGGTGGCTGCGCGCCGCCACGCGTTGGGTGGGCGGCGGGTGAGCGGCGGTGGGCACCGCCGCTCGCCCCGGTCTCAGCCCAGCCCGACGGCGCGCCGCGCGAAGTGGATCTCCGCGGCGACCTGGCGCAGCGTCTCGGCCACCACCAGCGACCCGTGGCCGGCGTCGTAGCGGTAGAACTCGAACGGCACGTCCCGCTGCGCCAGCCGGTCCAGGTAGTTGAGGATCTGCTGGATCGGGCAGCGCGGGTCGTTGTCCCCGGCCAGCACCAGCACCGGTGCCCGCACCTGGTCCACGTAGGTCAGCGGGGAGGACTTCTCGTACACGTCGGGCACGTCCTCCGGGGACCCGCCGAACAGCGCCCGGTCGAAGGCCCGCAGCGGCTCCATCTCGTCGGCGTAGGCGGTGACGTAGTCGGCCACCGGGACCCCGGCGACACCGCCCGCCCAGCGCTCCGGCTGCGTGCCCAGCGCCAGCAGCGTCAGGTACCCGCCCCAGGAGGCGCCCGCGACGACGCTCCGCGCCGGGGTGGTCAGGCCGGTCTCGACGGCCCAGTCGTGCACCCGCGCGACGTCCTCCAGCTCGGTCAGCCCGGGGCGCCCCTGGATGGCGTCGCGCCAGGCCGAGCCGTACCCGGTGGACCCGCGGTAGTTGATCTCCACCACGGCGAACCCGGCGTCCAGCCAGGCCGCGCGGTAGGCCGAGAACCGGTCCTCGTCCGCCGCGTGCGGGCCACCGTGCAGGTGGAACACCGTGGGCAGCGGCTCGTCCCCGGCGCCCGCCGGGCGGGCCACCAGGGCGTGCACCGCGTCGTTCGGCCCGTACGGCACGTCGACGAACACGTCGGTGACGGCCTCCGAGCCCGGCGCCCGCTCACCGGGCGGGGTCAGCAGGACCCGGTCCTCGCCGTCGGCGGACACCGTGCGCACCAGCGACGGCGTCGCCGACGACGACCACACGTACTCCACGGAGTGGTCCGGCCGCACGGAGGTGCCCACCACGGTGCCCGGGGGCGTGTCCAGCGCGGTGAGCGTCCCGGAGGCCAGGTCGTAGCGGTGCATCGTGGTCCGCGCGTGGTGGGTGTGCGCGATCAGCAGCGCCGTGCCGTCCGGGTACCACTCCGCGGAGACCTCGCCGGGCAGGTCGAGCTCGATCTCGGTCTCGGTGTCCGCCACGACGTCCCAGACCAGCAGCTCCTCCTTGCCGCGGCGCTCGTGCAGCACCAGCAGCCGGGGGTCACCGGTGACCGGCGCGAACTCCAGCGCGTCCAGCCCCTTGCCCGGGCCGTCCCACTTCTCCGCGACCACGGAGCCGTCGACGCGCAGCACCCGCAGCGCCGGGTGGCGGCTGTCGCCGTGCTCGGAGTGCGAGATGGCCAGCATCGACTCGTCCCAGGACATCGCGGCCAGGCCGCCGTCCTGCTCGTGCTGGTAGAGCACCTCCGGCTCGCCGCCGTCGCGCACCACCCAGACCGTCACGCCGTCGTCGGTGGACATCCCCATGCCGATCACCGACCGGCCGAGCTCGAGGCCGGCCGGGTAGCCGGGGTGCGTGCCCGGCAGCGCGGTCCGCGCCTCACCACCGCCGCGGAACGGCTCCACCCGCCAGCTGCCGAACTCGTCGCCGTCGGTGTCGTCGAACCACCAGATCCGCTCGCCGTCCGGGGACAGCGTGCCGTGGAACGTGCCGTTCGGGCGGTCGGTGACCTGGCGGTGCTCTCCGGTGTCGCGGTCCCACGCGTAGAGCTCCCAGGTGCCGCTGGAGTTCGACACGTACAGGCTGCGCTGCGGCGCGTCCCGCGCCCAGTCCGGCAGCGACACGCGCGGCGCGCTGAAGCGGGCCCGCCACCGGGCCTCCCGCTCGGGGTCGTCGAACAGCTTCTCGGGGATCTTCGCCTCGGGGTAGGTGCTCACCTCCCCGATACTGCCCGATGCCCCCGTCACCTGCGGAACCGGCGCGCTCGGCGCCGGAGGGGGCCGGGGCCGGCCGGTCGCGGCGTCAGTCGCGCTCCTCGTGGCTGCGCAGGAAGGGTTCGGTGATGGAGCGGAGGAGTTCCCACACGCGCGCCGCGGGGAGGCCCTGGGCCAGCAGGCCCGTCGCGGTGTGCAGCTGCGCGTTGAGGAAGACGGCGTAGTGCTCGGCGTCGTCCACGCCGAGTCGTTCGAGCTCGTGGACCAGCGGTTCGAGCAACCGCTCGTGCAGCGCCTGGGCGTGGTTCTGCACGAACTCCTGGATCCCCGGCTCGGCGGCGAGCGCGTCGCCCGCGGCGTGGTCCCCGGAGGCCACGAGCTCGACGTTGGCCTCCAGGTAGGCGAGGATCCGCTCCGCCGGAGCCGTGTGCCGGTCCATGGACCCGGTCACCCGCGCCAGCCAACGCGGGGTCATGTCCTCGGTGATGGCGATCAGCAGCTCGCGGCGGGAGGGGAAGTACTGGTAGATGCTGGACCGGGCCAAGCCCGCGCGGGACGCGATCCGCCCCATGCCGGGGAGGGCCCCGTCCTCCCGCATCAGCTCGATGGACGCGTCCAAGATGGCACGGATCTGTTCGTCTCGGTGCTGGGCCACGGTGGCGGCGCTGATCTTGGGCATGTCCAGTGCTCTCGATGGGAACTCCCCCGGCCGGCAGGCCGGGGGAGTGTCCGCGTCAGTGTGAAGACAGGCGTCCGTCCTCCATCTCCAGGACACGGTCGCAGTGGTGCAGGACGGAGTGGTCGTGGGTCACCATCACTGTAGCAACGTTCGAATCGACCGTCTCCTGTCGGAGCAGCGCGACGATCTCCTGGCTGCGCTGGCGGTCGAGCGCGGAGGTCGGTTCGTCGACCAGCAGCAGTGAGGGCCGGTTGACCAGGGCCCGCGCGATCCCGACACGTTGGCGCTCACCACCCGAGAGCTGGTGGGGGCGGCGGTCGGCGCGGTGGTCCATGCCCACCGCTCGCAGCAGTTCGGTCGGGTCGAAGGGGCCGCGGGCGCCGCTGAGCTTGCGCACCAGGCGGAGCTGGTCGGCGGCCGTCAACGCCGGGACGAGGTTGCCGGACTGGAAGACGAAACCCAGCTGCTGGAGCCGGAAGCGCGTGCGGCGCCGCGGCGACAGCGAACCGAGGTCGACGCCGTCCACGAGCACCGATCCGGTGTCCGGGGTGGACAGTGCGCCGGCGACGGCGAGCAGGCTCGACTTGCCGGCGCCCGAGGGGCCGACGACGGCCACGAACTCACCGCGGTCGACCTGCAAGGAGACGTCGTCCAGGGCGGTCACCTCGCGGTCGCCGTCGCCCAGGCGCAGGCTGACGTTCCGCAGCGTCAAGCCCGTGGAGGTGGTCCCGGTCCGCGCGGCAGGAGCGTCGTGGCGGGTGCTCGACTTCATCGTTGGCTTCCCAGGGCTTTCAGCGGGTCGATCGACGTGATGCGCAGAACGGCCAGCGTGGCTCCGACGAGGCCGAGCAGGATCGTCAGGGCGGACGCGACGGCGATCGGCGCCGCTTCGAGTTCGAACGGCATCCCGGCGGGCATGAGGGCGCCCAGCCCGACGCCGGCGCCCACGCCGACGAGCGTCGTGGTGACCAGCAGGATCAGCGCCTGGAGGAGCGCGTCCCGCAGCACGAAGCCCGTCGGTGCGCCGAGGGCCCGGAGCACCGCCAGTTCGTGCTGGCGCTGCACGGTCCACACGGTGAAGAAGGCACCGATGACCATGGCGCAGATGAGGTACAGGAAGACCTGGATCATGTCCAAGGTCATCGTCTCGGCCGCGTAGCCCGGCGAGGCGTTGAACGACTCGGTCAGGGAGCTGGTGACGGTGCCCGCCGCGGCGTCGCCCTTCGCGACGTCGATGCCCGACTCCTCGAGCGGGGCACCGCCGGCGGACTGCAGCGCGATCGCGCTGGCGGTGGTGCTCTCCACCGCGTCGACCTGCTCCTGGGTGGGAGCGCCGGGGAGCGCCTGCCCCGAGGCGATCAGGCGCCAGGTGTCCAGCGGCAGGTAGGCGATGTCGACGTGACCGAAGGTGGCCTGGCCCTCGGTGAACCCGACGACGCGCAGCTCGGTGTCGACCCGGTCGAGCACGACCGTGTCGCCGAGTTCGCCCCCTTCGTCGCGGGCGGTTTCCGAGACCACGATCCCGTCGAGGGCGCCGAGCCCCTGTCCTTGGCTGGTGGCCGGCGCGAGGAACGAGTCCGGCTCCACGCCGAACAGGGTCAGGTCGACCTGCTTGTCACCCCCGACGACGCCGTTGACGATGGTGGAGCCGAGGAGGGCGGCGTCCTGGACGCCGTCCTGCTGCTTCCACTGCTCGAGCTGTCGCTCGTCGACCACCGACCGCGAGAACGCGTTGTCGGTCTTGGTGCCCTCGTCGAAGGCGAAGGCGGTCACCGGGAGGTTCTTCAGGCCGGACACGCCGTCGTTGACGAGCCCGGAGGACAGTCCGGACAGGATCACCGTGAGCACTGCGATCAAGCCCACGACGATCCCCATGAGCAGGAATCTGCCGCGGGCGAACACGAGTTCGCGTAGGGCGAGGAACATGTACGTCCTTGGGTCGTTGTGCCGCCGCATGATGCCGTCATCGTGTCGGCATCATGCCGACGGCCTGTCGGGAAAACTCGCCCCCAGCTAATCACGAAATCGGTCAAAGCGAACTGTGTCGTTCCCGACACCCTGTCGGCAAGAAGCTCGGAGGCCGGTCGACCACGGCGGGTGGCTCAGCGCCGGACCTCGAACAGGAAGCAGCCGTGCTCGACGGCCCGGACGTGCGCCAGGGCGACCGCGGGGTCGAGCAGGAGGTCGCCGGCGGTGCGCTCGGAGAGGTCCGTCCGGCCGTCGAGCAGGCAGCCGCCGAGGGCGCGGCCGTCGCGGTCGTGGGCACGCAGCACCCGCCGGGTCCCGCGCACCTCCTCCGGCCAGTCCGAGGACGCCGGCCCCGCGCACGGCGCGGCGTGGACGAAGACCGGCCCCACCTCGTCGTGGGCGCCGGGGTCCCGGGCCCAGCGGCGCAGCGGCGCGTAGGAGACCAGCGCGATCCGCTCACCCAGGGCGGCTCCGCCGCAGGCAGCAGCGCAACGGTGCGCCACGCCCGTCCTCCTCGGTGCGGACCTGGGGTTCCCGCCCGGCGTCGTCCGACACGCGCAGCTCGTCCAGCACGCCGGGGCCAATCGGTGACACGCGGAAGGTCATGTCCCGATCGTCGGCCGGCGGCGGCCCCGGAGCTGGCGGGAAACCGACGTCGCAGCAGCCCGGCACCAGCAGCCCGAGAACGGCCGCTGGAGCCGAGGCCACCGCGGAGTCAGTCGCCGACGGGGAAGCGGCTGGTGATCGCGATGCGGTTGAAGGCGTTCATCACCGTGGCCAGCCAGGTGACTGCCGAGAGCTGGTCCGCGGTGAGCGCTGCTGCGGCTGCGCCGTGGTCCGCGTCGCTGACGTGCCCGTCCGACACCCGCGTGATCGCCTCGGCCAGGCGGAGGGCGGCGCGATCGGTCTCCGAGAAGCAGCCTGCCTCCTCCCAGCCCGGCAGCACCGCGATGCGGTCCGGGCTCTCCCCCTTCTGCAGGGCGTCGCGGGTGTGCATGCGCAGGCAGAACGCACAGCCGTTGATCTGGGACGTGCGGATCTTCACCAGCTCGACCAGGAGCGGGTCGAGGCCGGCCCTGGTGGCGGCCTCCTCCGCCTCCCTGGACAGCGCGATGAGTGCCTTGTAGGCGGCCGGGTGCTGCTTGCCGACGTTGACGCGCTGCGCGTTCGTCATGGTTCCTCCGGTTCGTCGGCGGCCCGCGGGATCCCGAGGTCGCGGTGGTGGGGTGAGTTCCCCGCGGGTGAAGCCCGCGGCGTGCACGCGCGCGACGACGTCGTTCTCCGCTGCGTGGGGGTGGGGCAGGTCCGTCAGGGACAGCCCGGCGACACCGGCGTCACGGTCCCGCACGGTGATGGCTCGCATGGCAGGTCCTCACGAGGAGGGGCGGTCCGAGCGCGCGACCCCCGGCACCCGCGGGGACCGGGCGGCTCGCCGTCGTGGGAGTGCCGCTGCTCCCACTCGTCACCGGACACGACGGCGTGGACGTGTCGGTCACCCAGGTCGCACCTCCTGCGAGGTGCACGTCCAGCGTAAGCCCGCCCCGGGAACCCGAGCATGGAGAGAGGCTCTCGGCCGTTGACGCCCACGCCGCCCTCAACGTCACGACCAGCGTCCTCACCACCCTCGCTCAGCCTTCCTCGGCCACCGCCAGCGCCCTGGTCGGGTGACGCCCTCGAGGGCGAGGACCGGAGCTGGTGGTCGGCGAGAGTCGAAGGCAACGTCCATCGGCTTCGACAACCGTTGGGCGAGCCGCAATGGAGACCGGCGCTGATGGCCGGTGACAGGGGCAGGAGCAGGAAGCTTGGCTCGCCCCCAACGACTACAGCCTCAATGGGGACCGCGCTGATGGCCGGTGACAGCCGCAACCTCCAGGGGGTCCCGTGGTAGCGCACCTGTCCGAGCCTCAATGGGGACCGGCGCTGATGGCCGGTGACAGTCGACTTGTCCGCGGAGCATGAGCAGGCGCTGCGAACGCCTCAATGGGGACCGGCGCCGAAGGCCGGTGGCAGCGGCACCGACGAGGGCGTGGCGACGCTCGTGCTGCACGGGCCTCAATGGGGACCGGCGCTGATGGCCGGTGACGGTGCACAAGATTTCCAGGTGTGCTGGCCTGCGGTTTCAAAGATCGTCGCGAGCGGATCCGGTTGGTGATCGCCCGCACGGCTCGTTCTGATCTCACATCCACGTGATAGGCCGGTGACCTGCGGTTTCGGGGTGCGAGCGGTGTGTGCTTGAGGGGTGTCGTATCGGGGTGCTCGCGTCGGTCTTCCGCGGCTGCGGCTGCGGTGCCCGGGTTCCAGACGGGGAGCTGGGAGTGGGGGCATGCCGTTCGGTGGTCGTAGGGAGGGGCGGCGGCTGGCTGAGCAGCTGCCGTACCTGCGCGACGAAGCCCCGGTGGTGCTGGGACTGCCGCGGGCGGTGTTCCGGTCTCCTTCGAGGTGGCTCGGGCGCGGGACGCGCCGCTCGGCGTGCTCGTCGTCCGCGAGCTTTCCGCGTCGACCAACACGGACCTCCGAAGTGCCGCCGAGCGCTACGCGGAACCCACCCGGTCCCAGGCACCGAAGTGGTCGACCTCCTCAACCAGGCCGCACAACGGTCGTGAGTGCCAGGACCGGCTCCAGCCGGTTCACGCACTCACGACCCCCAGCCACAGGCAGAGCCAGCCACAGCCGGCGCACTGCAGAGGCTCCAGGAGTCAATCGAGGTCAACCTCGAGAGAGATGCGTGCCCGCCTCATGCGCGACTTGACCGCTGCTGGGAAGCGGCCCTGGATGCCCGACTGGCCACCGTGTCGCCCAGCTCGCCCGGTAGACGTCGGCTGCTGCAGGCCCGCGGACGCGGCCGGTGAGAGGGCGGGTGCACGATCTTCTCCCGGATCTCTCCCAAGCCGCAGTCCAGGGCATGAAGAAAGGGCCTGGTCAGAACCTCGTGTGAAGTCCTGACCAGGCCCTCTCGCCTGTCGGGGTGGCGGGATTTGAACCCACGACCTCTTCGACCCGAACGAAGCGCGCTCCCAAGCTGCGCCACACCCCGATCTCCAGCGGCGGGACCTCTCGGGTTCTCGCCCCGTCCGCTGGCGAATACTCTACCGGACGCCTCCGCCGCTTCCGAACGGGGTCTCCCTTTCGGCGTTCTCGCTGGTCAGGGCCTCGTCCTCGGAGCGGGGCAGCAGTGTCAGCAAGGTCGCCTCCGGCGGGCAGGCGAACCGCACCGGGGCGTACGGCGAGGTGCCCAGCCCGGCCGAGACGTGCAGGTGCATCCGCTCACCCCAGGTGGAGGCGCCGCGCGCCCGGCCCCGGTCCAGCTCGCAGTTGGTCACCAGGGCGCCGTAGCCCGGCAGCCGCAGCTGGCCGCCGTGCGTGTGCCCCGCCAGCACCAGGTCGTAGCCGTCCTCGGCGAAGCTGTCCAGCACCCGCGGCTCCGGGGAGTGCGTCACGCCGAGGCGCAGCTGCACGTCCTCCGGCAGCGGGCCGGCGATCTGGTCGTAGCGGTCCAGGTGCAGGTGCGGGTCGTCCACCCCGGCGACGTGGATGCGCACCCCGGCGACCTCGAGCAGGTGGCGGCGGTGCGTCGCGTCCAGCCAGCCGCGCTCGGTGAGGGCGGCGCGCAGGTCCCGCCACGGCAGCGGGTCGCCGTGGATGCGCTTGGTCTTCGACGACGGCAGGAGGTAGCGGGCCGGGTTCTTCGCGGTCGGTCCGTAGTAGTCGTTGCTGCCGAAGACGAACACGCCCGGCCGGTCCAGCAGCGGCCCCATCGCGCGCAGCGCCGCCGGCACCGCCTGCGGGTGCGCGAGGTTGTCGCCGGTGTTGACCACCAGGTCCGGGTCCAGGTCGACCAGCTCGGACACCCATCGCTGCTTGGACCGCTGGTTCGGCGTCATGTGCAGGTCGGAGACGTGCAGCACCCGCAGCGGGGCGGCGCCCGCGTCGAGCACCGGCAACGAGACCTGGCGCAGCGTCCAGTGCCGCCGTTCGATCGCGGCCGAGTAGGTGACCGTCGCGGCGCCCAGAGCGCCCGCGCTGAGCAAAATTCGCCCGAACTTGTTCACCCCACCAACCCTACGTCGACCACGCTCCCCGCGACGGACCGCGTGCCCCGCCCCAGCGGCCGCCGGGGACAATCACTGGCATGGCCGAGCTCAAGGACAAGCTGCGGGCGGACCTCTCCGCCGCGATGAAGGACCGCGACACCGTCGTCACCGGCGTGCTGCGCATGGCGCTGGCCGCGATCGGCAAGGAGGAGGTGGCCGGCAAGCAGGCGCGCGAACTCACCGACGACGAGGTGCAGCGCGTGTTGAGCAAGGAGGCCAAGAAGCGCGACGAGGCTGCCGAGGCGTTCCGCGGGGCCGGGCGCGAGGAGCAGGCCCAGGCTGAGGAGGCCGAGGCGGAGGTGCTGCGCCGCTACCTGCCGAAGCCGCTGGGCGACGACGAACTGGCGCAGCTGGTCAAGGAGGCCGTCGGCGAGGTCGAGGCGGAGCTCGGCGAGCGCCCCGGCATGAAGCAGATGGGCCAGGTCATGAAGACGGCCAACGCCAAGGTCGCGGGCCGCGCGGAGGGCGGCAAGGTCGCCGCGCTGGTCAAGGCCGAGCTCGCCGGCTGAGCTCCCCGGCCGTCAGTCGCCGGCGCTGTTGTGCCGCCAGTAGGCGAGCGCGTAGAGGCGGCGGCGCTCCAGCCCGAGCTCGCGCTGGCAGTGCTCGCGGAGCTCGTGCACCACGTCGGCCTCCGCGCCGATCCACACGTGCGGGTTCGGGCCGAGGTCCGCGGAGCGCACCGCGTCGACGAGCAGCCTGCTCTGCTCGGCGGGGACGCCGTCGCGGTGCAGCCACTGCCAGTCCACCTGGGCGGCCGAGCTGATCGGCTGCTCCTCCGCGGCGTCGGCGACCTCGGCGAACACCCGCACCACCGCCTCGGCGGGCAGCTCCTCGACGATCGCCGACATGGCGGGCAGCGCGGTCTCGTCGCCGACCAGCACCAGCGGGTCGGCGTCGGGCTGCGGCTGGTAGGCGGGGCTCGGGCCCACCGTCACGATCTGGTCGCCCGGTGCCGCCTGCGCCGCCCAGGTGCTGCCCGGGCCGTCGTGGTCGTGCACCACGAAGTCGATGGCCAGCTCCCGCCGTTCGGCGTCGAACCAGCGGACGGTGTAGGTGCGCTGCCGGGGCTGCTGCTCGCGGGGCAGCGCGAACACCTCGGCGCGGGTCCGGCCGAGCGGCACCGGCTGGCCGGGCTGCGGCAGGCACAGCTTGATCCGCTGGTCGCTGCCGTTGCTGACGAAGTCGGCGAGCTCCTCGCCGCCGAGGGTGATCCGCACCATGCGCGGCGTGATCCGTTCTGCCGCGCGCACCTCCAGCTGCCGGTACCGGGATCGCGCACGTCGGGTGCTCACCTGCGTCTTCGTCACGCAACCGAGTCTAAGAACCCCCGGTCGCGCGCCCGTCCCCGGCACCGCCCGGGACAGCAGTGCGGGCGCCCCGCTCGGCGGAGCGCCCGCACTGGTCGGTCACGGTGGGAAGACGTCCGGCGGCAGGCCCGGCACGTCCGGCCGTTCCACCGGGCGGTCGGGCGGCGGCCCCGGCTTCGGTGGCGGCGGGGGCGGCGGCCGCTCCGGTGAGGGCGGCGGCACGTAGCCGGTGCTCACCGAGATCGTCACCGTCTCGCCCGGCAGGGCGAAGCCGCGCGGTGTCTGGCTGACCACCAAGCCCCGCTTGCGCTGGCTGTTCACCGAGCGCTCCTGGACCTGGTACCCCGCCTTCTCCAGCGTCTCGGTGGCCCGCTTCGAGGTCATGCCGACCACGTTGGGCACCTGGAACTCGTCGCCGCCGTTCTCGTACCGATCGGTGGTGGGCGGCAGCGGCAGGACCGGCAGGCCCTCGTGGATGGGCCCCATCGCGTCGAAGAAGGTCCGCGCGGGGACCTTGCCGCCGTAGATGTTGCCGCCGTTGACCCCGCACAGCCGCGGCGGGTCGCTGTCGCAGATGCCCTGCGGCGAGGGGCCGTCGCTGAAGGTCAGCACCGCCCCGGCGTACTGCGGGGTGGCGCCGATGAACCCGGCGGACTGGTGCGCCTCGGTGGTCCCGGTCTTGGCCGCCAGCGGTCGGGTCCAGCCGGCCCCGGCCGCGGCCGCGGCGGCGGTGCCGCCGGGCTGGTCGTCCCTGCTCATGCCGACCGCCAGCGCGTTCGCCAGGCCCTCGTCGACGGCCTGCTCGCACGGGTCCTCGGTGATCGACACCGGGTTGCCGTTGCGGTCCAGGACCTGCTCGATCGGCGTGGGCGGGCACCACGTGCCGCCGCTCATGATCGTGGCGGCGACGTTGCTCAGCTCCAGCGGGCTGGTCGGCGCGTACCCGAGGGTGAACGCGCCGATGTTGCGCTGCTTGACCTCGTCGGCCTGCGAGCGGCCGTTGGCGCCGCCGGGGGCCAGCGGGTCGCCGGACGCGGTGTGGTTCAGCAGGGTCTGCCGCATGCCGAGCCGCACCGCCATGTCCACCGTCTGGTCCAGCCCGACGCGCTCCTGCAGCGCGACGAACGCGGTGTTCGGCGAGGTCGCCAGGGCCATCTGCAGGGTCCGCGGCCCCGCTGCGACGCCTTCGGCGTTGCCCACGGTGTAGGGCCGGGTGCCGTTCTTGTAGACCGACGAGGTGTAGCTGGCCGGGGACTGGATGGTGTTGTAGATGCCCATCCCCTTCTCCAGCGCGGCGGCCGCGGTGAACACCTTGTAGACCGACCCGGCGCCGAACTTGACCACCCCGCTGGGCAGCGCGTAGGCGGTCTGGCCCTTCGCGGCGTCCAGGCCGAAGTCCCGGTTGGCCACCAGCGCCCGCACCCGGTGCTTCTCCTTGCCGGGTTCCACCACGCTCATCACGTTGGCGATGCCCTTGGTGGTCTTCGGCACGCCCTTCTCGGCGGCGGCCTTCGCGGCGTCCGTGGCGTGCTTGTCCAGCGTGGTGCGGATCGTGTAGCCGCCGGTGCGGAGCTGCTCCTCGGTGAACCCGGCTCGCTCCAGGTAGTCGACGACGTACTTGCAGAAGAACCCGTCGGACGGCCCGGCGCCGACGCAGCCGTTGGGGATGCCCCGCAGGGGGAGCTTGAGGCCGAGCGGCGAGTTGCGCGCCTCCTCCGCGGCTTCCGGGGTGATCCGGTGCTGGTCCTCCATCGCCTGGATCACCAGGTTGCGGCGCTTCAGCGCCTCCTCGGGGCTGTCCTCCGGGTCCAGCGCGCTGGGGCTGTTCACCATGCCCGCCAGCAGCGCGGCCTGCGCGATGGTCAGCTGGTCCGGGGTGGTGTCGAAGTAGGTGCGCGCGGCGGCCGCGATGCCGTAGGCCTGGTTGCCGTAGGGCACCACGTTGAGGTAGCGGGTGAGGATCTCCTCCTTGCTGAGCTGCTTCTCCAGCTGGAGGGCGATGCGGATCTCGCGGAGCTTGCGCGCCGGGGTCTGCTCGATGGCCTTGTGCTGCTTGACCGGGTCCCCGGCGGCGACGACGTGCACCAGGTAGTTCTTCACGTACTGCTGGGTGAGGGTGGAGCCGCCCTGGGCGATCGAGCCGGAGACCTGGTTGGTGACCGCGGCCCGCACGGTGCCCGCCCAGTCGACGCCCTGGTGGTCGAAGAAGCGCCGGTCCTCGATGGCCACGATGGCGGCCTTCATGGTGTCGGCGATCTGGTCCGGGGCGGCCGGGGTGCGGTTCTGCTCGAACAGGTACGCGATCGGCCGGCCGTCCTTGTCTGTGACGGTCGTCACAAGGGGAGGTTCCTTGGTCATCAGGTCGGCCGAGATGCTGTTCACCGCGTCGCTGGCGCGGTTGGAGACCACGCCGAGTGACCCCACCACCGGGAACAGCAGACCGGCGACCAGGACGCCAGCCAGCACACACAGGCCGAAGAGCTTCAAGAAGCCGTCCCGAGCACGCACTTCGCCAGCCTAAGTCGGAACGGCTTCGTGACGGTCTGTCACGGGCGAGATCCGCCCGATGTGATGAGTTCGAAAGATAACGGAGCGACAACCCTTGTTTGGTTGTGGAACCGACTGCCTCTACAGTCCGTCTACGTCCAGCGACAGCACTGCTGCGGCCGATCCACTGCCGCGGCATCCGGTGCCGGGGGGCTCCGGACGAAACAGGTCGCCGACGATCCAGTGAGGAGCTGGGGGAACTCTATGTTCGAGCAGGGGGACTGGCGGGTCAACGCGGCTTGCCGTGACCAGAACCCGGACCAATTGTTCGTCCGGGGAGCCGAGCAGCGCAAGGCGCGAATGATCTGCTTCGGCTGCCCGGTGCGCACCGAGTGCCTCTCCGAGGCGCTCGACAACAAGATCGAATTCGGCGTGTGGGGCGGAATGACGGAGCGGGAGCGGCGTGCGTTGCTGCGCCGTCGTCCCGATGTCCGCAGCTGGCGGGAATTGCTGGAAGCGGCCCGGCGCGAATACGTCGATTTCGACGAGTACCAGGTGAGCTAGTCCATTCGGGTTGGGGCCGGGCAATTCGCCACCGCGGATCGCCCGGCCCTTTCCCTGTCATTCACCTGCCAGTCGCCGACCGATCTCCTGCAGGCCCGCCAGGTCGTGCACGTCGGTCGGCAGCGCGGGAACACCGACCATCGCCACTTCCGGGTGCGCGCGGGTGAACCGGGCCAGCAACCGCTTCTCCCGCTCGGCCACCGCGACGCGGTCGGCGTGCACCCGCAGCGCGGCGGCGGCCATCGGCGCCTCGCCCGTGGCCTCGATCTCCTCGGCCACCGCGGTGGCGCGCGCCCCGGCCAGCCCGGTGAACACCGGGTGGGTCCGGTTGGCCACCAGACCGGCCAGCGGCATCCGCTCGCCGGCCAGCCGCTCCACGAAGTAGGTGGCCTCCCGCAGCGCGTCCGGCTCGGGCGCGGCGACCACCAAGAACGCCGTGCCGGGGGAGCGCAGCAGCTGGTAGGTGTGCTCGGCGCGCTCCCGGAACCCGCCGAAGGTCGAGTCGAAGGCCTGCACGAACCGGGCCGCGTCGGCCAGCAGCTGGCCGCCGATGATCGTCGAGACGGCCTTGGCGAAGATGCCGAACCCGGCGCCCACGATCTTGCGCAGGCCCTTGCCGCCGGCCCGCGCCGGGCTGGACAGCATCTTGATCAGCCGCCCGTCCAGCACGGTGGACAGCCGCTGCGGGGCGTCCAGGAAGTCCAGCGCCGACCGGCTCGGCGGGGTGTCCACCACGATGAGGTCCCACTGCCCGGAGGCGGACAGCTGCCCCAGCTTCTCCATCGCCATGTACTCCTGCGTGCCGGAGAAGGATGTGGAGATCGTCTGGTAGAAGGGGTTGTTCAGGATCTGCTCGGCGCGTTCCCGGCCGGCGTGCGCGAGCACCATGTCGTCGAAGGTGCGGCGCATGTCCAGCATCATCGCGTTGAGGTCGCCGGCCGGTTCGAAGCCCTCCACCACCACCTGCTTCGGTTGGTTGCCGAGCTCGCGCAGGCCGAGCGCCTGGGCGAGCCGCCGCGCCGGGTCGATGGTGAGCACGGCGGTCTTGCGGCCGCGCTCGGCGGCGCGCACGGCCAGCGCCGCGGCGGTCGTCGTCTTGCCCACGCCCCCGGACCCGCAGCAGACGATGACGCGGGTGCCCGGGTCGTCCAGCAGGGCGTCGACGTCGACCTGGGCGGGGCGGTGCGGTTCGCTCATCGGGGGCTCCGGATGCCGTGTTCGGTGAGGACCTCGGCCAGCTCGTAGAGCTCGGCGACGTCGATCCCCGCGGTCAGTTCGGGCAGCCCGACGGTGGGCAGGTCGGTCTCGGCGAGCCGGCGGCGGGCGTTCTCCTCGGCGCGGACCTGGACCGCGTGCTCGATGGTCTCGTGCACCAGCCCGTCCAGCTCGTCGTCGTCCAGGGGCAGCCCCGCGGCGTGCAGCCCGGTGCGCACCTCCTCGGCGTCGACGCGGCCCTCGGCGGCGGCCGCGACGACGTCGGCGGGCAGGCGGGCGGGGCGCACCCGGTTGCAGATCACGCAGCCCGGGCGCAGGTCGGCGGCGTCGAGCTCGGCGACCGCTTCCAGCGTCTCCCGCACCGGCAGCTCCTCCAGCAGCGTCACCAGGTGCACCACGGTGTCGCTGGAGTGCAGCAGCCGCACCACGCCTTCGCTGTGCTCGCGGATGGGGCCGACCTTGGCCAGGTCGGCCATGGCCCGGGTGACGTCGAGGAACTTGACCACGCGCCCGGTCGGCGGGGCGTCGACCACCACCGCGTCGTAGACGTAGCGGCCGCGCTCGTCGGTGCGGCCGACGCACTCCTTGATCTTGCCGGTGAACAGCACGTCGCGCAGGCCCGGCGCGAGGGTGGTGGCGAACTCGATGGCGCCCATCTTGCGCAGCGTGCGCCCGGCGAAGCCGAGGTTGTAGAACATCGACAGGTACTCCATGAGCGCCGCCTCGGCGTCGATGGCCAGCGCGCGGAGCTCGCCGCCGCCGGGCGCCGCGGCGATCCACTCCTCGGAGTAGGGCAGCGGTGCGGTGTCGAAGAGCTGCGCGATGCCCTGGCGCCCCTCGACCTCGATCAGCAGCACCTTGTGACCGCCGGTCGCGAGGGCGAGCGCGAGCGCGGCGGCCACGGTGGTCTTCCCCGTACCGCCCTTGCCGCTGACCACGTGCAATCGGGCCTGGTTCAGTTCCCCGTTCCAGTCGGTCACACGATCAGCCTAGGTCGCGGGGCGGCGCGGTGTCTCCGGGTCGCACCCTGAAGCAGGTCGGGGGGGCGCCGGTCGCCCGCGCGCGGGCGTGGGGACACGGCTTGAGCTGCCCGCGTGCGGGAGTGGGTGGGCGGCGTGAGTCGCCCGCACGCGGACGTGGGGACACGTCTTAAGCTGCCCGCATGCAGAAGTGGGAGTACGCGACCGTGCCGCTGTTGAGCCACGCGACCAAGCAGATCCTCGACCAGTGGGGCGAGGACGGCTGGGAGCTGGTGGCCGTGCTGCCCGGTCCGACCGGTGAGCAGATGGTCGCTTACATGAAGCGTCCGAAGGAGGCCTGACGTGGGGCGCTGGACGGACCGCCTGGCGGAGCTGGGCATCCCGCTGCCGGAGGTGGTGACGCCCGTCGCGGACTACGTGCCCGCGGTGCGCAGCGGTTCGTTGGTCTTCACCGCGGGTCAGGTGCCGATGGTGGCCGGAGAGGTCGCCGCCACCGGCAAGGTCGGCGCCGAGATCAGCGGCGAGGAGGCCAAGCAGTACGCCCGGATCTGCGCGCTGAACGCGCTGGCGGCGGTGGACGCCCTGGTCGGGATCGACTCGGTGGTCCGCGTCGTCAAGGTCGTCGGGTTCGTGGCCTCGGCCGAGGGCTTCACCGGCCAGCCCGCGGTGGTCAACGGTGCCTCGGAGGTGCTCGGCGAGATCTTCGGCGAGGCCGGCAAGCACGCGCGGTCGGCGGTGGGCGTGGCCGAGCTGCCGCTGGGCGTGCCGGTCGAGGTCGAATTGGTCGTCGAGGTCGAATAGGGCGAGTCGCCGGGATCGGACCCCGGCGGTGTTCCCAAGAACGACGCGGCGTCGCCCGTTCCCGGGTGACGCCGCGTTTCCGTCGGACCACGTCGCGTGATCTGTGCCTTCTTTTCGGCAGCTGGGACGCGAACGCACCGGGATGACCAGTACGCTGCGATCACCCCCATGATTGAGCTAGTCGGAACCGGTTAGCCCAATTGGGGGGCAATCAATTCCAGTGTGTTGCGAAACGGTCGTGCGGGGGCTTGATTGATCGAGCCAGTGCGACCAAGGTTCACCTGGACGGGTGTAACTGGAGCCGGGGGCGGCAGACGACACCCGCATCGACGGGACGAGGCTGGGAGGGGCCCACGTTGGCGGTGCGTGAGAACGAGCTGCGGTGTCACGAGTTGCTGCTGCGACTCGCCGACCGGTTGCCCGACCGGCACCTGTGGCGCTTCCGCGACTGGCTCGCCGGGGACGCGGCGGAGGTGGTCGCGCAGGTGCTCCCGGGGATCCTCGTGCGCGAGCGGATCGGCCTCGACGACGCCGAGCACCGGCTGCTGTCCGAAGCCCTGTCCCCGCTGGGCGCCGACCCCGCGGTGGTCGGCTCGGTCCTGCCCGCCGACCCCGCCGCGGTCCCGCGGCACTCGTTCAGCGCGGAAGGCGTCCGCGACGGCGTCGCCGACTCCGCGCTGCTCGTGCTCGGCGCCACGCTGCGCGGCCGCCCGGGCGTCCGCGAGGTCCGGCACAGCTGGCGGAGCACCGGGGGTTCCGGGTCGAAGCTGGTGGTGCTGGTGACCGCCTCCGCCGACGTCATCGGCCTCACCGGGGAGGTCCAGCGCGTGCTGCGCGCGCTCGGTGAGCTCGAACCCTGCGTGGAAGTGCTGCCGCCCGAGCTGGAACCGACCGACTACCACCGCGCTGCGCTCGACGAATCGGTGCTGGTGTGCGCGGGGGCCGAAGAACTCGCCGGTCGTCGTGGCTGAACGGCCGACATCCGAAGGAGGCAACGTGGTGCACGTGGCTGAGGGAGCCGGACCGGAGGACCGGCTGCACAACCTCCTGCTGGCCATGGCCGGGCGGGTGGACGACGACGGGATCAACGCGGCCCGCGAACTGCTGGGCGAGGGGCTCCCGGCCGCCGCGGCGGAGTACCTCACCGGCTGCCTGATCGCCGGTCGCATCCCGGTGAACTCGACCGAGCAGTACCACCTGCGCCGGGTGCTCGACGAGACCCGCTCCGCGCAGGCCCTCGCCGACCGGCTGCAGGTGGTGGACGCGGTGCCCGTCGAGGAGCACCGCTTCGGCGAGCCCGAGCAGCTCGACACCGACCTGGTCGAGGCGCTGGCCCCGATCACCGGCCGGCTCCACGGCCTGCGCGGCCTGTGGTGCGCGGCCCGGGCCACCCCGGCGGGCGCGAGCTACGGCGCGGTGCCGCACCGCGTCCTGCTCGCCGAGGTCGGCGCCGACGGCTCCACCTCGGCGATCGCCTACCAGCTCATCGAGGCCCTGCGCCGTGCGGGCCTGCACTGCTCGGTGGAGGTCTTCGACAGCGGCGCCGAGCTGCCCGAGTACCACCGTGACGCCCTCGCCGCGGCCCACCGCGTGCACCTGGACCAGGCCGAGCAGGAGCGGGAGCGGCCCGAGGAGGAGCCGCGCGCGGCCGCCGAGCAGCGTCCCGCCCCGAGCCCCGCGGCGGAGCAGCGCGAACCGCAAACCGCCGCCGCGCCGCCGGCGCCCGCCGCGGAGCCGCGCGTCGAGGAGGAGGAGCGGCGGCACGGCGCGGAGCCGCAGCGCGAGGAGGCCCCGGCGGCCGAACCCGCGCTCGCCCCGCGCGCCGAGGCCACCACCACCGAGGGCGCGGGCATGCGCGTGCCCGCGGCGGTCGACGCGAAGCTGACCGACCGGGAGCGCAACCTGCTGCGGAAGCTGCACGAGGAGCTGGCCCAGCGCGAGCAGGACCGGTCCGGCCCGCCGCGCCGCCAGAACGGGGCGAAGGGCGGCGAGGAGAGCTGGACCTCGACCATGCCGGGCGGCACGGGCGGCTTCCCGCCGATCGGCGCGACCCCGGCCACCAACCAGGCCTACGCCCCGCAGCAGCAGCGCTCCTGACCCCGCGCTCAGCGGGCCTTGAGCACGTCGGCGAGCACCCGCTGCAGGTGCAGGCCCCGGCGCACGTCGCACGGGTGGCCGGTCCGCCCGTCGCGCACCATCGCCAGCAGGTCGTCGAGCAGGTTCGCGTAGCACTCGCGCGCCGCGGTGCGGCGGCTGCCCAGCGGCGCGCAGCCGTGCTCGCCGTACACCGCGAAGTCCACCAGCGACGGCTGCACCGGCACCCGCAGCGAGAGGGTGAGCGTGCTGGTCGCGCCGCCCCGGTGGCCGAACACCAGCTGCCACAGCCCGTGGGCGTCGCGGCGCGCGAAGAGCACCTGCTCGATCTCGCCGAGCGCGGCGTCGAGCAGGTCGATCGCGTGCGGGCCCGCGTCGACGAGCGCGCCGTCGTCCTCCTGCCGCCACGGCGAGGCCGCGTAGTCGCCCGCCAGCAGCCCACCGGCCAGCCAGCGCCCGGTGCCGCCCTGCCAGCCGCCGAGCTCCCGCAGCTCGGCCAGCCAGTGCCGCACCTCCGGCGCGAAGCGCCGGGTGAGCACCACCAGCGCCGCGACCCCAGACTCGCTCACCGCCTGGACGATCCCCTCGGCGCCCGCCGGGTCGGCCGCCAGCGGCTTCTCCAGGACCAGGTGCTTGCCCGCGCGGGCCGCGCGCGGAGCCAGCTCGGCCTGCACTGACGGCGGCACCGCGAACGCCACCGCGTCGACGGCGTCGAGCAGCTCGTCGACGCTGCCCGCGGCGTCCGCGCCGTGCTCCGCGGCGAGGGCCTCGGCCGCCTCGGGCCGCCGCGCCCACACCGCCGCCAACCGGGTGCCCGGGTGCTCCCGCAGCCCGGGGGCGTGCACCCGGTGCGCCCACGGCCCCGCTCCGACCAGGCCGACCCGCAGTGCTCCGTCCATGCCGCCCATGGTGCCGATGACCCGGGCCCGCTACGGCAGTCGGGGGGTGCGGCGCGAGCTGCACAACACGATCTGGTGGACATCGCGGCTTTCCGGCATAGGGTGTCCGGCATGGTGGTCAACCCTGGAGGGCGTTCCCTGCCGGCGGGGTTCGAGCCCAGGACGCCCGAGGGCGGCCCGGTCGTCCCCAAGGACGCGGCGACCGTGGTGCTCGTCCGGGACGGTTCCGCGGGCCCCGAGGTGTTCCTGCAACGCCGGGTGAAGGGGATGGCCTTCGCCGGGGGCATGACCGTCTTCCCGGGCGGCGGGGTCGACCCGCGCGACGCGGACCACTCGGTGGCCTGGCACGGGCCCGGGCCGGAGTGGTGGGCCGAGCGGTTCGGCTGTTCCCCGGAGGTGGCGCGGGCGCTGGTGTGCGCGGCCGTGCGCGAGACCTTCGAGGAGTCCGGTGTGCTGCTCGCCGGACCGGACCCGACGACCGTCGTCGGCGACACCAGCCGCTACACGGAGGCCCGCGCGGGGCTCGTCGCCCGCGACCTGTCGCTGGCGGAGTTCCTGGCCGGTGCGGACCTGGTGCTGCGCGCGGACCTGCTGCGCCCGTGGGCGCACTGGGTGACCCCGGAGCAGGAGCCGCGCCGCTACGACACGCGCTTCTTCCTCGCCGCGATGCCCACCGGTCAGCAGGCCGACGGCAGCACGTCCGAGGCGTCCCACGCGTACTGGTCGACGCCGCAGCGGGCGCTGGAGGACTTCGCGGAGGGCCGCACCCACCTGCTCCCGCCGACCCGCGTGACGCTGGAGGAGCTCGCCGAGCACGACAGCGCGGCGAGCGCGGTCGCGGCCGAGCGGACGCTGCAGAAGATCATCCCGAAGCTGGTGCGGCGCGGCGAGCGCTGGCACGTGCTGCTCCCCGGAGAACCCGGTTTCGAGGAGGCGAGATGACCGAGCACCCCGCCCACGGGACGCTGCGCCCGGTGACCCGGTACGCGTCGGTGCTGCTGGCGCACAACCCGTCGCCGATGACCCTGGAGGGCACCAACACCTGGGTGGTGGGTGAGCCCGGCGCGGCGGGCCGCGTGGTGATCGACCCGGGCCCGGAGGACGCCGACCACCTGCGGCGGGTGGCCGACCACGGCCCGGTGTCGCTGGTGCTGCTGACCCACCACCACCCCGACCACACCGACGGCGTCGCGCGGTTCGTGGAGCTCACCGGCGCCCCGGTGCGCGCGCTGGACCCGGCCCTGTGCCGGGACGGGGAACCGCTCCGGGACGGTGAGGTCGTCGAGGCGGGCGGCGTCGAGCTGCGGGTGCTGGCCACGCCCGGCCACACCGCGGACTCGGTCTGCTTCGTCGTCGACGGCGACGAGCCGGCGGTGTTCACCGGCGACAGCGTCCTGGGCCGCGGGACGACGGTGGTCGCCCACCCGGACGGCCACCTGGGCTCCTACCTGGAGTCGCTGCGCCGCCTGGCCGACCTCCCCGAGGGCCTGCGGGTGCTCCCCGGCCACGGCCCCGACCTCCCGGACGCCCGCACGGTCGCCGAGCACTACCTCCAGCACCGCCACCAGCGCCTCGACCAGGTCCGCGCGGCCCTGGCCGACCTCGGCCCCGACGCCACCCCGCGCCAGGTGGTGGAGGTGGTCTACGCCGACGTGGACCGCTCGGTCTGGCCCGCCGCCGACCTCACGGTCCAGGCCCAGCTCACCTACCTCCGCGAGACCGCCTGACGCGCGTCACCTGCCGGCGAGGGAGAGGTCCTCGCGGGTGCGGGGGAGGAGGGTGCTGCGGCGCAGCCAGAGGACGGCGGCGAGGACGACGCCCACCGCGCTCGCGGTGAGGAAGGACGCCGGCGGGCCGCTGAGCTCGACCAGCTGGCCGCTGACCGACTGGCCGAGGGCCGCGCCGAGCGTCACCGAGGTGACCACCCAGCCGAACGCCTCCGTCGCGGTGCCCTCGGGGGCGGCGATCTCGATGGCCATCGAGTGCGCCGTGGACTGCGGGGTGATCAGGCTGCCCACCACCAGCAGCGCGAGGCACAGGCCCCACAGCGTGCCCGGCAGGGCCAGCAGGGTGATCAGCGCGGCGAACCCGAACAGCAGCGCGGGCAGGCGCAGGTGCATCGGGCGCGGCCAGGGGCGCACGCCGTAGGCGATGCCCACGACCACCGAGCTCACCGACAGCACGCTCAGCAGCAGGCCACCGGCGGTGGGGTGGCCGGCGCCGACCGCGGCGGCGGGCACGCCGACCTCGATGAAGCCGATCAGGGCGCCGAAGCCCAGCGCGGCCAGCGCCACCGTGCGCATGCCCGGGCTGGCGAGCGCGCCGAGCAGGCTGCCGCCGCCGCGCGCCGGTTCCGGCCGCTGGGCGCGGGCGGCGCGGGTCGAGGCGAAACCGACGCTGCCGAGCACCATGCACGCCGCGCCGGCCACGAGCCCGGTGCCCGGCCACGGCATGGCCACCAGCAGGCCGGCCAGGCCCGGACCGAGGATGAAGAAGGTCTCCATGCTGATGGCCTCGTACGAGTACGCGGCGTCCCGCGCCGGGCCGGGCGGCAGCAGCTGCGCCCACAGGGCCCGGGAGGCCGGCCCCACCATCGGCTGGCTGGCGCCCACCAGGACCGCGAGCGCGGTCATCAGCGCCACCGGGGCGTGCAGCTCGATGACCACGACCCCGGCGGCCACCAGCGCCGCGAACACCGCGGACATGACCAGCAGCGGCTTCGTCGGCCCGACCCGGTCCATGACCCGGCCCTGCACGACCGAACCGCACGCGACGCCGACCAGCGCACCCGCCGAGACCAGCCCGGCGGCCGCGAACGACCCGGTCTCGCGCTGCACGTAGAGCATGAGGGCGAGACCGATCATGGCGATCGGCAGGCGGCCGAGCAGCGAGGTGATGACCGGTCCTCGGGCGCCGGGCGCGGTCAGGGCCGTTCGGTAGTCGGAGAGCGACGCGGAGGACGACACGCGATCCAGTATCCCGATAGTGGTACTCCAGTACCAAACACCCGGTGGGTAATCCCGCTCACCAGCGAAGAATGGGGACTTTCGGCCTTGCCCACAGCCCCGTTCCCCGAGGCACACTGGAGGGCGAGTTACCCGGTACGGGTGAACTCTGCAACCCAGCCCTGGGGGGCTGCGTCCTGGTAGGTGAGAGGGTCTTGCTGGCGACGCCCGTCGTGCAGCATCGTCGAGAAGAGGCATTCCTCCGGTGTTGAGGATTCGGGGCCGACGCACCGGAGGATCGGGGGAGCGTGGTTGGTCGTCGGGGGATCAACCACGCACACTGTGGAGGGGCTGGCGCGCCGCGTCGGGGGCGGCGCCCAGCCTCTCCACACATCTGTGGCAGTCGGCCGCTGTCGTCACCGGAGCGATGACCCGGCCGACGCGCGTCCACCTCGCCCCGCCAGCCCCAGGTGACCCACGTCCACCAGGCGCGAGCGGTGGCGAGGAGCGCCGCCGCCCAGACGCGAAAGAACGCGCGTCGACTGACGAACCCGGGAACCGTTCCCGGACCCGTCGGCCGACGCGCGTCAGTTCACGCGCGTAGCAGCGCTGTTCAGCGGGCGCGTCGAGCGAGCCGCTCCGGGTCGAGGATGAGCACGCTCTTGCCCTCGAGCCGCAGCCAGCCGCGGTGCGCGAAGTCCGCCAGCGCCTTGTTCACGGTCTCCCGCGACGCGCCGACGTACTGCGCGATCTCCTCCTGCGTCAGGTCGTGGGTGACCCGCAGCAGGCCCGCCTCCTGGCTGCCGAAGCGCTGCGCGAGCTGCAGCAGCGCCTTGGCGACGCGGCCCGGAACGTCGGTGAAGATCAAGTCCGCCAGCATGCCGTTGGTGCGCCGCAAGCGACGGGCCACCACGCGGAGCAGCTGCTCGGCGATCTCCGGTCGGGTGCTGATCCACTGCCGCAGCGCCGAGCGGTCCATGCTCAACGCGCGGACCTCGGTGACCGTGGTCGCCGTCGACGTCCGCGGCCCGGGGTCGAAGATGGACAGCTCGCCGAACATGTCCGACGGCCCCATGATCGCCAGCAGGTTCTCCCTGCCGTCTGGGGACTTGCGTCCGAGCTTCACCTTGCCGGACTGGATGATGTAGAGCCGGTCACCCGGCTCGCCCTCGGCGAAGATCACGTGACCGCGCGGGAACTCCACGGGTTCCAACGACTGTGCCAGGGCCTCCGCCGCGGCCGGCTCCACTCCTTGGAAGATGCCGGCCCGGGCCAGGGTCTCGTCCACCTCGTCCCTCCATGTTGAGACGCGGCGGCTTGCTGTGGTGCCGGACCCGCGGCGTGCGCGCGTCTGGCGGTGTGCCGCCGATCACTACCAGCAATTCTAAATCTGGTCACGCGAACGGCGAGTACGCAGCCTACCGGCGCGTCCCACCCTGCGAAGCTGGAACAACTCCAGCGCTCGTCCAATACCTTGCCGGAACAGCGCCCGCACCTCGTCGGGGCGAGCGTTCTCCAGCAGCTCTTCCACCTCGTTCTCCTGCACCGCCACGTGCCGCAGGCGGGCCTCCACGCGCTCCATGAAGAGCGTGAAGAACATGATCACCAGCGGCACGACGATGACGAACCAGGCAGCCACCATGATTCCCATCCTCACGCATGCCGTCGAGCAGGGTGCAACCGGGGTCCGGTTGACGGTGGCGAGCCGGTACGGGCACCGTCCGCGTCAGCCCGATCCGTAGTCTGGTGGGGTGTCGGATCTGGCTCGAACCAAGAAGCCCAGGCCTCGCGCGGGTGGTGAAACCCGGCTCGGCCTGGTGAGGCGAGCTCGCCGGATGGTGCGAGCCCTGACCGAAGCCTACCCGGACGCGCACTGCGAGCTGGACTTCGGCACCCCGCTCGAGCTCGCCGTCGCGACCATCCTGTCCGCGCAGTGCACCGACAAGCGGGTCAACGAGGTCACCCCGGCGCTGTTCGCGAAGTACCCGACGGCCGCCGACTACGCGGGCGCCGACCGCACCGAGCTGGAGGAGATGATCCGCTCCACCGGCTTCTACCGGAACAAGGCGGCGTCGCTGATGGGCCTGGGCGCGGCGCTCGTGGACAAGCACGGCGGTGAGGTGCCGCGGACGCTCGAGGAGCTGGTCGAGCTGCCCGGCATCGGCCGCAAGACGGCCAACGTGATCTTGGGCAACGCCTTCGGTGTGCCGGGCATCACGGTGGACACCCACTTCGGGCGCCTGGTCCGCCGCTGGGGCTGGACCGAGGAGCAGGACCCGGTCAAGGTCGAACGCGCGGTCGGCGAGCTCATCCCGCGCAAGGAGTGGACCATGCTCTCGCACCGGGTGATCTTCCACGGTCGCCGCGTGTGCCACTCCCGCAAGCCCGCCTGCGGTGCCTGCCTGCTGGCCAAGGACTGCCCGTCGTACGGGCTGGGCCCGACCGAACCCGCCGCCGCGGCGAAGCTGGTCCGCGGCCCGGAGGCGCCGCGGCTGCTGGAGCTGGCCGGGGTGGTCGAGGAGGTCCCGGAGCGCACCGTCGAGCAGGCCGCGGCCAAGGAGCCGCTGGCGTGAACCTGCGCGCCTACCGGACCGAGATCCGCTGGACCCTCGTCGTCCTCGTGCTCGCGGTGCTGGGCGTGGTCGCGCTCTGGCCGCGCGACGCCGAGCAGCGGACCGCGCCCGCGCCGGAGCCGCAGCCCGCGGCCGCGCCCGTGGACCCGGCCGTGCGGGCCGCCGCGGCGCTCGAACCCTGCCCGGTGGGGCCCGGGACCGTGCCACAGCTCGCCGGGGTCACCGGCACCTGCCAGGCCGACGGCAGGCCGGTCGACGTGGGCGCGGCCGTGGCCGGCCGGCCGACGCTGGTCAACGTGTGGGCCACCTGGTGCGGGCCGTGCCGCACCGAGCTGCCGGCGCTGCAGGCCTACGCCCAGCAGCCGGGCGCGATCCGGGTGATCGGGTTGCAGGTGGACAGCGATCCCGCCGACGGCCTTGACCTGCTCACCGAACTCGGCGTTCACTTCCCCACCGTGCACGACGGCGACAACCGCGTCCGCGCCGCGCTGGGCGCTCCCGCGGTGCTCCCCATCAGCTACGTGGTGACCGGGTCCGGTGAGCTCCGTCGCGTCGACCCGCCGGTCGCGTTCGAGACGCCGGACGAGGTCCGGGCCGCCGTCGAGCGCACCTTGGGGGCGCCATGAGCTCGAAGCTGCTCGTCGACCCCGCTGACCTGCCCGGATGGCTGCGGCCGCTGGTCGAGCGCGCCGCCGAGCTCGACCCGGGACACTTCGGCTGGCCGCGGGCCGACCCGCCGGCCGACGCCCGGCCCGCCGCCGTGCTCGTCCTCTTCGGCGAGGGCGAGAGCGGCCCGGACGTGCTGCTCCTGCGCCGCGCGGACGGGCTGAACTCGCACCCGGGCCAGGTTGCCTTCCCCGGCGGCTCCCTCGACGATGTCGATCGTGGACCGGTCGACGCCGCGCTCCGCGAGGCCGTCGAGGAGGTGGGGCTGCGGCCGGAGGGCGTCCGTCCGCTGGTGACCCTGCCCGAGCTGCACGTCCCGCACTCCGGCTTCCGGGTGACCCCGGTGCTCGCGCACTGGGTCGAGCCCTCGCCGGTGGCACCGGTCGACCCCGGGGAGACCGCCGCGGTGGCCCGGGTGCCGATCTCCTGGCTGACCGACCCGGCCAACCGGCTGCGGGTGCAGCTGACCGGGCGGCACGCCGGCCCGGCCTTCCTGGTGCCCGGGATGCTGGTGTGGGGCTTCACCGCCGGGCTGCTGTCCGGCCTGCTCGACCTGGCTGGGTGGTCACGCCGCTGGAACCGCGCTGACGTGCGGGAACTGGACGAGGCGTGGCGGGCTGCGGAGGAAGCCGAGGACATCGGTTTCGGGCGGAGTTGACCATCTGAGACCGTGGTGCGGTCTGATCGCCGGGGTGGAAGGGTGAGCGGGTGAACTGGGTCGACCTGCTGGTGGTGCTGTTGGCACTGCTCGCCGCAGTGTCGGGCGCGCGGAGCGGCCTGGTCACCGCGTTCTTCTCGTTCCTCGGCGTGTTCGTCGGGGCCGTGGTCGGCCTCAAGGTGGCGCCGCTGGTGCTGGACCGGCTGGACAGCCCGGTCGCCCGGCTCGGCTTCGGGGTCGGGATCGTGGTGCTGCTGGTCGCCTTCGGCGAGACCTTCGGCATGTGGGCCGGGCGCGAGCTGCGGGACCGCATCACCTCCCGCCGGCTGACCGGCGTCGACAACGCGCTCGGCTCGGTGCTGCAGTTCGCGGCGGTGCTGGTGGTGGCGTGGCTGGTGGCGTTGCCGTTCACCTCGGCGTCCGCGCTGCCCGGGCTGGCGGCTGCGATCAGCCGGTCGCAGGTGCTCAGCACGGTGAACTCGGTGATGCCCGACTCGGCGCGGCAGCTGCCGAACGACCTGCGCGAGATGCTCGGCGTCTCCGGCTTCCCGCAGGCCCTGGAGCCGTTCTCGCAGACGCCGGTCGCCGAGATCGCGCCCCCGGACCCGTCGCTGGCGGGCAGCCCGGCGGTGCGCGAAGCCCGGACGAGCGTGGTCAAGGTCCGCGGCCGCGCGACCTCCTGCGCGCGGGCCCTGGAGGGCACCGGGTTCGTGGTCGCGCCACACCGGGTGATGACCAACGCGCACGTCGTCGCGGGCACCGAGCGGGTGGCGATCGAGATCGGGCGCGGCCAGTTCGACGCCGACGTGGTGCTGTACGAGCCGGACACGGACATCGCGATCCTGGCGGTGCCGGACCTGGACGCCGACGCGATGACGTTCGTGGACGGCGAGGTGGGGCCGGGCAGCGACGTGATCGCCCTGGGCTACCCGCTGGACGGGCCCTACACGGCCTCGGAGGGACGCGTCCGGGAGCGGATCCGGCTGCGCGGGCCGGACATCTACGAGGCGCAGACCGTGGTCCGCGACGTGTACACGGTGCGCGGCAAGGTGCAGAGCGGCAACTCCGGGGGGCCGCTCATCGACCCCAGCGGCAAGGTGGTCGGCGTGGTGTTCGGCGCGGCGGTCGACGACCCGGAGACGGGCTTCGCGCTGACCGCGGCCGAGGTGGCCGACGAGGTGGCGGCGGCGCCCCGCCTGACGACCCCGGTCTCCACCGGCAGCTGCACCAGCTGACCGGGGCCTGCGCCCCGGTGGGGGCGCGTCACCTCACGCCGAGGCGGTCTCGTCCTTGTGGCGCTTGGTGAGCTGGGAGGTCTCCTTGAGGGAGTCGATGGTCCGCTTCGGGGCGCGGATCTTGCGCACCCGGCGGTAGCCGAGGAGAGCGAACAGACCGGCGACCACCAGCATCAGCAGGAACACGATGCCGAACGAGGCCCACCGCCACAGGCCGAGCTGGGCCAGGCCCTCGGCCAGCGTGAAGAACAGGAAGAACATGCTGAAGGCGAGCACGGTCAGCGCGAGGACGAAGTAGACGCTGCCCTTGACAGCCTTCTTCACCTCGCCGGCGAGCTCGGTCTTGGCCAGTTCCACCTCGGACCTGACCAGAGTGGACAGGTGCGTCGTGGCGTCGCGGACCAAGGAACCGATGGACTGCCCGTCCGGAGCAGTGCCCTCTTCGGACAGCGGGATGGACGTGACCGCGGTCCACCCCGCACCGTCACGGCTGCCGTTGGTGCTCTTCTGGGCGCTGTTCACGTGCCCCATCGTGCCACGCGCGATCAGGGGCCCACCCGCCGACTCGCGATGCGTTACCCGTGAGTGACTTCGCGAGGCGCCTCGCCCGGGCGGGTGGCCCAGCGCACGGCGGCGGGGTCTCGGTCAGGAGTCGGCGTCCGCGGTGGCGTTCCGGTTCTTGCGGCCCTGCCAGTACAGGGTCGCGGAGGCGACCAGCGAGGCGATCGCGGAGGCGATCAGCACCGCGGCCTTGGCCCGCTCGGCCGCGGCCCCGTCCAGCGACAGGTCGGCGATGAGCAGGCTCACCGTGAACCCGACGCCGCCGAGCACCGCCAGCGACGCCATGTCGCTCCAGCGCACCGCGGTCGGCTTCGCCCCGACCCCCAGCTTCACCGCGAGGAACGAGCTGCCGAAGATGCCGATCAGCTTGCCGGCCACGAGACCGACGATGACTCCGATCGCGATCCGGTCCCCGCCGATGGCCGCCAGCGCCTCGCCGTCCACCGGCACCCCGGCCGCGAAGAACGCGAACACCGGTACGACCAGCCCGGCCGACCAGGGCTGCAGGCGGTGCTCCAGGCGCTCCGAGGGCGAGGCCTCCTCGTTGGGGTCGCGGTGGACGCGGGTGAGCAGGCCGAGCGCCACCCCGGCGATGGTGGCGTGGATGCCGCTGGTGTGCACCGCGACCCACAGCGCCACCGCCAGCGGCAGGTACAGCAGCGGGCTGGTGACCCGCTTGTGCTGCAGGTACCAGTACGCCGCGCACAGCAGGACGGCGGCGAGCAGTGCGAGCACGTCCAGGCCACCGGTGAACACCACCGCGATCACCACGATCGCGCCCAGGTCGTCGACCACGGCGAGGCTGAGCAGGAAGATCCGGGCGGCGGTGGGCATCCAGGACCCGGTCACCGCCAGCACGCCCAGCGCGAAGGCGATGTCGGTGGCCATGGGGATGGCCCAGGCCGCGTGCGCGCCGGGCGTGCCGTGGCCGATGGCGAAGGCGAGCACGGCGGGGACCACCATGCCGCCGAGCGCGGCGATCACGGGCAGCACCGCGCGCTTGCGGTCGGACAGCTCACCGAGGACGAGCTCGCGCTTGAGCTCCAGCCCGGCGACGAAGAAGAAGATCGCCAGCAGGCCGTCCTTGGCCCACTCGCCGACGCTCAGGTGCAGGTGCAGCGCTTCCGGCCCCAGCTCGAAGTCGCGGACCGCCCGGTAGAACTCCGACAGCGGGGAGTTGGCCAGCAGCAGCGCGAGCGCGGTGGCGGCCAGCAGCACCAGTCCGCCGACGGTCTCGGTGCGCAGGTAGGCGCCGAAGTCGAACGGCTTGGCGGGCGAGTCGTGGTGGTCGGCTGAGGACACGTGGGCTCCGATCGCGGACAGCACGGACTTGCATCGCCGACCAGACTTCCCGGCACACCTGGCGATGACCCTAACACCCGATCGGCGCACCGCCATCGTGCGCGAACCGCCCGCGCGGAGCGTCGTCGCAGGTCAGGGAGGCTGTTCGCGCCGATCCGTGCTGGGTTTTTCACGTTCGCCTTGACAGCGGCAGGGGCGCCCCCCGCGCGGGAGGACGCCCCTGTGCGGACACGGTGCGATCAGTCGTCGCTGCTGCTCTTCAGGCCTTTGGAGATGAGGTCCATGACGCTGGAGTCGGCCAGCGTGGTGACGTCGCCGATCTCGCGGTTCTCGGCGACGTCGCGGAGCAGGCGCCGCATGATCTTGCCGGATCGGGTCTTGGGCAGTTCGGGCACGACCATGATCTGGCGGGGTTTGGCGATCGGGCCGATCTCGCGGGAGACGTGCTCGCGCAGCTCCTTGAGGGCGGCCTCGCCGGAAGCGGCGTCGTCGACGCCGCCGCGCAGGATCACGAACGCGACGATGCCCTGCCCGGTGGTGGGGTCGGAGGCGCCGACCACCGCGGCCTCGGCGACGTTGGGGTGCGACACCAGGGCGGACTCGACCTCGGTGGTGGAGATGCGGTGCCCGGAGACGTTCATGACGTCGTCGACCCGGCCCAGCAGCCAGATGTCGCCGTCGTCGTCGTACTTGGCGCCGTCACCGGCGAAGTAGTAGCCGAGGTCGGCGAACTTCGACCAGTAGGTCTCGCGGTAGCGGTCGTCGTCGCCCCAGATACCGCGCAGCATCGACGGCCAGGGCTTGTCCAGCACCAGCAGCCCGCCGCTGCCGTGGGGCACCTGCTCGCCGGCCTCGTTGACGACCTTCGCCGAGATGCCCGGCAGCGGCCGCTGCGCCGAGCCCGGCTTGGTGGAGGTGACACCGGGCAGCGGCGAGATCATGATCGCGCCGGTCTCGGTCTGCCACCAGGTGTCGACGATCGGCGTGCGGTCGCCACCGATGTGCTTGCGGTACCAGATCCAGGCCTCGGGGTTGATCGGCTCACCCACGCTGCCCAGCACCCGCAGGCTGGACAGGTCGTAGCGGGCGGGGATCTCCGCACCCCACTTCATGAAGGTGCGGATCGTGGTCGGCGCGGTGTAGTAGATCGTGACGCCGTACTTGGCCACGACCTCCCAGTGGCGGCCCTCGTGCGGGGTGTTCGGCGTGCCCTCGTAGATCACCTGCGTGGCGCCGTTGGCCAGCGGCCCGTAGACGATGTAGGTGTGGCCGGTCACCCAGCCGATGTCAGCGGTGCACCAGTAGACGTCGCTCTCGGGCTTGAGGTCGAACACGGTGCGGTGGGTGTAGGCGGCCTGGGTCAGGTACCCGCCGGAGGTGTGCAGGATGCCCTTGGGCTTGCCGGTGGTGCCCGAGGTGTAGAGGATGAACAGCGGGTGCTCGGAGTCGAAGGCCTCCGGCGTGTGCGTCTCCGGCTTGCCCTCCACCACGTCGTGCCACCACTTGTCGCGGGAGTCGTCCCAGGAGACCTCACCGCCGGTGCGGCGGACCACGATCACGTGCTCCACGCTCGGGGTCTCCTTGACCGCCTCGTCCACGTTGGCCTTCAGCGGCAGCGCCTTGCCGCGCCGGTACTGCCCGTCGGAGGTGATGACCACCTTGGCCTGGGCGTCGTTGACCCGGGAGCGCAGCGCCTCCGCGGAGAACCCGCCGAAGACGACGCTGTGCATCGCACCCAACCGGGCGCACGCCAGCATCGCGAACACCGCCTCCGGCAGCATCGGCAGGTAGATCGCCACCCGGTCACCCGCACCCACACCCAGCGAAGCGAGCGCGTTGGCGGTCCGGCACACCTCCCGCTGCAGCTCGGCGTAGGTGATGCGCCGCGAGTCCCCCGGCTCGCCCTCCCAGTGGATCGCCACCCGGTCGCCGTTGCCGGCTTCGACGTGCCGGTCCACGCAGTTGTAGGCCACGTTCAACCGGCCGCCCACGAACCACTTCGCGAACGGCGCCCCGGACCAGTCCAGGACCTGGTCCCACTCGGTCTCCCAGTGCAACTGGGAGGCCTGCTCGGCCCAGAACGCCTCCCGATCGGCATCCGCCTTCTCGTACAGCTCGGCAGACGCGTTCGCCTGCGCGGCGAACTCCTCCGAAGGCGGGAACGTCCTGCTCTCGTTCAGCAGGTTGCTGAGCTCGTTGTGCTGCCCTTCGGGCTGGCTCATCGCCGAGAACCTCCGTGGTCGTGGGTAGCAGTGCTAGGTCGCACCGTAATGCGATCGGACTCACTGCAACAGAGGGATGGCGCAAATGGTTCAGACCAATCCGGCATACGGTCCGAAACCGAAGCGCTACTCAGGGCGTGTGGCATGTCCACTGTGGCACACCTCGCATCCGGCGGCGCTGGTGGGGGCACACCCGCCCGGTAGCGTCTCCGGGCGTGAGTGACACGCCATCGCTGGCCCCGCTGGCCGAGCTGGAGGGGGTGGCCGACGCCGTGGCCGCCGCCCGTGCGGCCATCGACGAGGTCCACCGGCACCCCGCCAACCGCCGCGGCTGGCCGACCACCGCTGCGGAGGCGTCGGTGCGCGCCGCCCGCGCGTCCGCGGCCATCGCCGGGGGCGCCACGGAGATCCCCGAGTCCGGCGAGGTCACCGACCCGCTGCTGGCCGGGTCGCTGCGGATCGCCGAGGCGATGGGCGCGCTGCTGCCGACCTGGCAGCGCGCGCCGCGGCAGGCGCTGGCCCGGATGCACGTGCTCGCCGCCGCGGACCTGGTCGACGACCCGGAGCAGCTCGGCCGCCCGCAGGCGGACCCGGAGATCGCCGAGCGGCTGGACCTGCTCGCCGAGATCGTCACCGACCCGCAGGCGCAGGGCCCGGGGCCGGTGCTGGCCGCCGTCGTGCACGGCGAGCTGCTCGCGCTGAGCCCGTTCGGCCAGGTCGACGGCGTGATCGCGCGCGCGGCCGCGCGGCTGAGCGTGATCGGCAGCGGGCTGGACCCGAAGGGCCTGGTGGTGCCGGAGGTGGCGTACTTCCGGCGGCAGGAGGAGTACGCGGAGCGGGCGCTCGGGTTCGCCACCGGGGACCCGGAGAAGGTCGCGGAGTGGATCGTGCACTGCTGCCGGGCGCTGGAGGCGGGCGCCCGCGAGGCCCGGTCCATCGCCGACGCGGTCCAGGAAGGCTGACCGCCGCACACCCGAGACGGACCGCAGCCGGGGGAGCGGACTGCGGTCGAGCGGAGGACGAGGACGTGGTGAAGAAGATCCTGATCGACTGCGACCCGGGCATCGACGACGCGCTGGCGCTGGCCCTGGCGCACGGCAGCCCGGAGCTCGACGTCGTGGGGGTGACCACCGTCGGCGGCAACGTCGATCTCGAGCACACCACGCGCAACGCCCTGTGCCTGCGGGACTACTACGGCATGGACGCGCCGGTCGCGCGGGGTGCCGGGCGGCCGCTGGTGCGCGAGCCGCGGACCGCCCGGGACGTGCACGGCAGCTCCGGCCTCGGCGGCGTGGTGCTGCCGGAGCCGAAGTCGGAGCTCAGCGGGCGGCACGCGGTCGACTTCATCATCGACACCCTGGCCGCCTCGCCCGGCGAGGTCAGCCTGACCGCGGTCGGGCCGCTGACCAACATCGCGCTGGCCCTGCGCAAGGAACCGCGCGTCGCCGAGTGGGCGCGCGAGTTCGTGGTCATGGGCGGGTCCTACACGCGGGGCAACACGACCCCGGCCGCCGAGTTCAACGTCTCCGCCGACCCCGAGGCCGCCGCGGTGGTGTTCGGCGCGCCCTGGCGGACGGTCATGGTCGGCCTCGACCTCACCCACCAGGCCCGCGCGACCGCCGAGGTGCGGGCCGGGTTCCGCGGTCTCGGCCGGCTGGAGGCGGAGCTGCTCACGCCCTGCCTGGACTTCTACGGGGGCCACGCCAACTACCAGGACGAGGGCCCGGCGATCCACGACGCGTGCGCGGTGGCCTACGTGATCGACCCCGGCCTGTTCGAGGCGGTCCCGGCCCGCGTCGAGGTGGAGACGCAGGGCCGCTTCACGTCCGGCATGACGGTCACCGACTTCCGCGCCCCGGCCGAGAGGCAGAACGCGCTCGTCCCGACCCGGCTGGACACCGACGGCTTCTGGCGCCTGGTCGGCGACGCCTTCCGCGCCGTCGCCGCGGGCCTGCCGGGCTGACTCACCCGCCGAGGGCGCGGAGGGCTTCCCGGACGTGGCCGTCGGCGACGGCCAGCGCGGCCGCCGAGCTCTCCACGTCGGCGCCGGTCAGCAGGTGCACCAGCGCCGTCTTCAGGTCGCCGTCGGCGGCCGTCAGCGCCGCCTCGCACTCCTCCTCGGAGGCGTCGGTGGCCTCCTGCAGGATGCTGATCGTGCGGCCGCGCAGCTTCGCGTTGGTGGCCAGCATGCTGACCATCAGGTTCGAGTAGGTGCGGCCCATCCGGATCATCACCGCGGTGGAGAACGAGGTGAGCACCAGCTTCTGCGCGGTGCCCGCCTTCATCCGGGTGGACCCGCTGATCGGCTCCGGGCCGGTGTCCACCGCGATCACCACGTCCGCGGGCACCTGCCCGACGTCCGGGTTCGAGGTGACCAGCGCGGTCCTGGCGCCGAGCTCCTGGGCCGCGGCCAGCGCGCCCAGCACGTACGGGGTGCGGCCGGAGGCCGCCAGGCCCAGCACCAGGTCGTCGGACGAGGCGCTCTCGCGGATCTCGGCGGCCCCGGCGTCGACGTCGTCCTCGGCGTTCTCCACGGCGCGCTGGAACGCCGCGGCCCCGCCCGCCTGGTGCGCGACGATCCAGTCCGGCGGCACGTTGAAGGTCGGGATCAGCTCGGCCGCGTCGAGCACGGCGAGCCGGCCGGACGTCCCCGCGCCCACGTAGTGCACCCGGCCGCCCGCGCGCAGCGCGTCCACCGCCATGTCCACCGCGCGCGCCAGCTCCGGCAGCACCCGGCCGACCGCGACCGGGACCGTCCGGTCCTCGCCGTTGAGCACGTGCAGGATGTCCAGCGTCGGCAGCAGGTCGATGTCCCGCGTCCGCGGGTTGTTGCGCTCGGTCGGAGCATCCACCCGCACAGCGCGGTCCTGGCTCATCACGCCTCCCTCTGCCGCCGGCGGTCCGGTCGGCTCTCGAGGCGATGGCCGCCCACCGCTTCGTAGGTGGCTTCCAGCGCGGCCCGGGTCTGCTCCAGGTGGCGCTGTGCGACGCCGATGAACAAGCAGTCGATCACGGTGAGCTGGCCGATGCGGCTGGCCATGGCCCCGGACCGGTAGGTGGTCTCGCGGACCGCGGTGGTCAGCACGTGGTCGGCGACCTCGGTGATCGGCGAGCGGGCGAAGTTGGTCAGCGCGGCCGTCGTCGCCCCGCGCCGCCGCGCCTCGCGCAGCGCTTCGACGGTCTCGGCGGTGGCGCCGGTGTGCGAGATGCCGATCGCGACGTCGCCCTCGCGCAGCACCGCGGCCGAGGTCAGCGCGTTGTGCGTGTCGGACCAGGCGAAGCAGGTCAGGCCGATGCGGTGCAGCTTCTGCTGGAGGTCGAGGGCGACGAACGCGCTGGCCCCGACCCCGTAGACGTCGATGCGGCGGGCCTGCGCCACGTCCTCGACGAGGGGCTGCAGGACCGCGGCGTCGAGCTGCTCGGCGGTCTCCTCGACCGCCTTGGCGTCGGCGTAGCCGACCTTCTCGATGATCTCCGCGAGGCCGTCGTCGGGCGCGATGTCGCTGCCCAGCTCGCGGTCGCGGGTGGAGGTGCGCGCGGTGTCGGCGGCCAGGGCGATGCGCAGGTCCGGGTAGCCGCCCACGCCGATGGCCTTGCAGAACCGGGTCACCGTGGTCTCGCTGGTGCCGGCGGCCTCGGCGACCTCGGTGATGCTGCGCCGCGAGATCGAGGCCGGGTCGGCGAGGACGATGTTGGCCACCCGTTGCTCGGCTCGGGCGAGTCCGGGCAACAACGAACGAATCTTGACGAGGGGGCTCGCCTCGCCCGATTCGTGGGACCTGTCGTCAGTGGCCATGTGGGAAACTTACTAACCGTTGCTCGTAGGGGTCAATGGCCCTCTTCTGGGTTTCCGACGTGAGGACGGGCCGGGTCCACCCCCAGGTTGCACGCGTCGCCGACCGCCCGGAAGGGGCCATAGTCAGGTTTACTCGCTGCGGAGCGTGGTCTCCACATCCGCTCCGAGCGGCCCGCGGGGCACAGCTGTTCGTGAGCGGCTCACGTGCTCACCCCTGTGGTGACGTCCGCACGTGACCGCCACCCGGCGCGGCGGTCCGGGTGGCGGTCGGTCCCGCGGTCACTGCTGGGTGACGTGCTCCGGCTCGACGAAGACGACCACCCGCTCCTCCCCGGGCTGCGGCCACGGGTACTCGGCCTCCCCGAGGTACTTCTGGGACATCTGGTTGATGAACCGGTTGTCCTGGTCCTCCTCGATCTTGGCGACCCGACCGCGCACCTCGAGGTAGCGGTGCGGCTCGTCCGGGTCGTGCACCGAGACGGACAGCCGCGGCTCACGCTGCAGGTTGCGGTACTTCTGCCGCGTCTTGGTCTGGCTGAACTTCAGGTACCGGCCGTCCCAGTCGATCCACACCGGGTTGCACTGCGGCTCGCCCTTCGGGCCGATGGTGGCCACGTGCCCGAACGCCCGCTTGCGCAGGATCTCCTCGCGGTCCTGCGGGATCACCGACATCTCGACTCCTTCCGACGGGTGCGGTGGCTCTTCGACACTGCCCGTCGGCCGTCGTCGCCGCGACTCGGCGACCCCCGATCAGCGCCGGGCCAGGGCGCGCCGCAGGAGCCGGTGCAGGGCTTGCTGCTCGTCCGGGGTGAGCCCGCCCAGCGGGGTGTCCACCGCGAACCGCTCGATGAGCTGCGCCCGTTGCCGCTCGCCCTCGCCGGTCAGCGCGATCAGCTTCGCGCGGCGGTCGGTCGGGTGCGGTCGGCGGGTGACCAGCCCCTGCCCCTCCAGGCGGTCCACGACGAAGGTGACGTTCGAGGTCGCGCAGTGCATGCGCTCGGCGAGCGCGCGCATGCTCAGCGGTTCGGTCAGCTCGCGCAGGGCGATCGCCTGGGACGCGGTGAGGTCGCTGTCCGCAACGCAGCGGCGCACGTGGTCCTCGATGGTGTGCGCGAGTTCGCTGATCAGGCTGCAGAGCTCGCGGGTGTCGGCCGCCTGTTCCACGCGACGAGAGTACCAAGTTGGAGCTGTTGCAATTCGAACATTTCTAGTTGTAAGTTCTTCGGCGTGGACGAGCAGCAGCGGTGGAACGCGGTGGCCGGTCTCCGGTCGATCGAGCTGGGCGACCTGCGGGTCAGCTACGTCCCGGACGGCGTCGTGGGGCTCAAGCCCCGCGGCTGGTTCCCGGGGACGACGGACGACGACTGGCGCGACCGCGCCCAGCACCTCGACGGCACGGGGCAGCTGGTCGCCAGCATCGGGGGACTGCTCGTCGAGCGCGGCTCGCGCGCGCTGCTGGTCGACGCCGGGTTCGGGCCGAGCAGCCGGCCCGACGACCCGGCGAACCCGGCCGTGGGCGCCACCCGTGGCGGTGCGCTGCTGGAGGACCTGGCGGCGCTGGGCCGCTCCCCGGAGGACGTCGAAGCGGTCGCGATCACCCACCTGCACACCGACCACATCGGCTGGGTGCACGAGGGCGTCTTCACCACCGCGCGGGTGCTGGTGGCGGAGCCGGAGTGGCAGCGCCGCGACCAGCGCGCCGCGGACGTCACCGACGCGGTGCTCGCCGGGCTGGAGGCCCAGCTCGACACCGTCCGCGACGGCCAGGAGGTCTTCCCGGGCGTGCGGGTGCGGTACTCCGCCGGCCACACCCCGGGCCACGCGAGCTACGTGATCACCTCGGGCGGGCAGCGGCTCATCGCCTTCGGCGACGCGCTGCACAGCGCGGTGCAGATCGCCGAACCCGGCTGGCCGGTGTGGGCCGACGTCGACCGGGAGGAGGCGGTCCGCACCCGTCGGGACCTCGTGCGCGAGCTCCAGCGACCGGCCACGACCGGGTTCGGCGTGCACTTCGCCGACGTCCAGTTCGGGCGCGCGGTCACCGGCTCCGGGACCACCCGCTGGCAGCCGCTGCCGTGACGGTCAGCGGTCGGTCTGGGTCCAGCCCTCGGCGTGCAGGCGGTCGGCCTGGAGCTCGCCGTCCAGCAGGGTCGCGTCCCGGTCGGCGGCCAGGATGCCGTCCACGTTCACCCCGCGCCCGGCGTACTGCTCGTCCGGCGCGTACCGCCACCGCAGCTGCACTCGCTGGCCCGGCTCCGCCTCGACGGACCCGCTGACCTCCCACCAACTGCGGTGCCCGGCCCCGGCCAGCTCCTGCTGGTCGTCCTCCGGCGCCCCGGGCCCCTCGGCCGAGACCGGGACCGGACGCCAGTCCCCGCCGTCCACGCTGGACTCCAGCAGCAGCGGGTCGGTCCCGTCGCTGTCCCGCTGGGTGTCCACGAACGCGCTGAACGAGACCTGCACCGGTCCGGCGACCGGTCCCAGCGGGTCGGTGGTCAACGTGCCCGCGCGGTCGGTGTACCAGGACTGCGAGCCGAACTCCGGCCGCACCGCGAGCGCCTGCGCCAAGCCCTGGGCCAGCGCCTGCCGGGCCCGGTTGTTCGACCCCCACTCGCGCGACGGGTGCACCCGGTTGGTCAGCAGCACCGCGACCGACCGCGACAGCGGGTCGATCACCAGCGACGTCCCGGTGAACCCGGTGTGCCCGGCGGTGTGCGGGGCGCTGAGCCCGGCCATGTACCAGCGCTGGTCGAGCTCGAAGCCGAGGCCGTGCGCGTGGCCGGGGAAGGCGTCGTTGTAGTCGGTCAGCATCCGCCGCACGCTGTCCTCGGACAGGATGCGGTTGCCCGCGTAGGTGCCGCCGTTGAGCAGCGCCTGGCCCAGCGTCGCCAGGTCGTCGGCGGTGGAGAAGACGCCGGCCTGCCCCGCGACACCGCCCAGCGACCAGGCGTTCTCGTCGTGCACCTGGCCGCGCACCATGCCGCGCGGCGGGTCGACCTGGAACTCCGTGGCCGCGATGCGGTGCAGCTCGTCGGCGGGCGGGTTGTAGCCGGTGTCGCGCATGCCCAGCGGCCCGGTGATCCGCTCGGCCACCACCCGGTCCAGCGGCTCCCCGGCGAGGCGCTCGACCACCAGGCCGAGCGTGATCATGTTCGGGTCGGAGTAGGTGTAGTGCGTGCCGGGCGCGTGCTCCGGGGTCAGCTGCATGATCCACGGGATCCGCTGCTCCGGCGGCAGCTCCCACAGCTGCGCCTGGGCCTGCAGGCCGGAGGTGTGCGTGAGCAGCTGCTCGACGGTGATGTCCTGCTTGCCGTTGACGCCGAACTCGGGCAGGTACTGGGCCACCGGGGCGTCCAGGTCCAGCTCGCCGTCGTCGACCAGCTGCAGCGCCGCGATCGAGGTGAACAGCTTGCTGACGGAGGCGACGTCGAAGATCGTGTCGGTGCGCACCGGCTCCCGCTGCTCGACGGGCAGTTCGGTGCCCTCGCGGTCGGTGTAGCGGACCTCGTCGCCGACCGCCTCGCGCCGCACCACCACGCCGTCGTGCACCAGCAGGCTCACCGCACCCGCGTACATCGGGTGCTCCAGGTCCGGCGTCCGCTCCACCCACGCCGCGACCTGCTCCAGCGCCGCGTCGATCGGGGCCGGGTCGAGCCCCACCTCTTCGGGGGTGCCGTCGCGCAGCACGGTCCAGGCGGGGGCGAAGTCCTGCTGCGGGCGGTCGAAGCGCCCGCCGGCCTCCTCGGGAGACGCGGTCGCGGAACCGGTCAGCGCGGTGACCGACAGCAGCGCCACGGCCGCCAAGATCGTCCTGCCCATTCTGCTTCCCCCTCAGCGGTACAGCAGGTGCGGTTCGCGTTGTCGTCGGAAGTCGGTGACGTCGTCCTGCCACGAATCGACGATCTCGGCCGCGTCGGCACCGCGGTCGACCATCGTGCGCAACCGGTCGGAGCCGGACAGCTTGTCGATCATGTCGTCGGGTCGCCAGCCGAACACCTGCGGGTAGCGGCGCCGCGCGGTGACGATCATGGTGACCGCGGTGCGGATCGGGTCGACGTCGTCGCCGGTCCGGTGCACCTGCACCCCGCCGCAGAGGGTGTTCGCGTGCTTGGAGAAGGTCGGCACGAAGGCGGTCTCGCGGAAGCGCACCCCGGGCAGCTCGGCCGCGTTGAGGTCCTCGGCCCACCGCCAGTCGATGCCCGGCGCCCCGATGATCTCGAACGGCCGGGTGGTGCCGCGGCCCTCGGAGAGCACCGTGCCCTCGAACAGGCCGGTCCCGGGGTACAGCTTGGCGGTGTCCTGGGTCGGCATGTTCGGGCTGGGCGGCACCCAAGGCAGTCCGGTGTCCGCCGCACGCCCCTTCCAGCCCTCCACCCGCACCACGTTGAGCTGCGGCAGCGGTTCCGGCAAGTACACGCGGTCGAACATCCGCGCCAGCTCGCCGACGGTCATCCCGTGCTGCTGCACGATCGGCAGCACCCCGACGCCGGAGGCGAACCGCGGGTCCAGCCGCGGCCCGGCGACCAGCCCGCCGATCGGGTTCGGCCGGTCCAGCACCAGGAAACCGGCCCCGACCTGCTGCGCGGCCTGCATCGCGGTGTACATCGTCCAGATGTAGGTGTAGAAGCGGGCGCCCACGTCGGCGATGTCGAAGACCACCTGCTCGACGCGCGCCTTGCGGAACATCTCCGCCAGCTTCGCCGCGTCCGCCCCGTACGCGTCGTACACCGGCAGCCCGGTGCGCGGGTCGCGGTGGTCGCCCTCCGACCCGCCCGCCTGCGAGGTGCCGCGGAACCCGTGCTCGGGCCCGAAGACTGCGACGACGTCGACCGCCCCGCTGGCCTGCATGGCGTCGACGACGTGCTCCAGCGACGACAGCACGCCGGTCGGGTTGGTCACCACCCCGATGCGCCGGCCCCGGACGTCGTCGAAGTCCCGCCCGGCGAGCACGTCCGCGCCGGTGCGGACCTCGAAGCCGAGGTCCGCCTGCTGCGGCGCGGAGCAGGCGGAGGCCACCGCGGCGGCAGGGGCCCCCAGCGCGGCCGCGGTGAGCAGGCTGCGCCGGTTGAGCCGGAACTCAGCCACGCGGCCTCACCAGCCCAGGCCGTGGCCGAAGGGGTAGGCGTCGGTGCCCGGGCGGTTCGGGTCCGGCACCGGGACCGGCAGCTTGCCCACCGGGGTGGTCTCGCCGAAGAGCACCTTGGCCAGCGACTCCATCGCCACCGGCTTGTCCGAGTAGGTGGCGATCCAGGCGGGCACGTCGACGTGGGCCGCGTCGTAGGGGTCGCGGACGGCGACCGCGACGACCGGCTTGCCGGTCTCCTGCAGGGCGCGGACCAGGTCTCGCTGCGCGGCGTTGTCCTCGTTCCACGCGGCGTTGGTGAGCACCACGGTGACGTCGTGCTGCTGCGCCTGCTCGACGGCCTGGGCGATCTGCTCCGGTGTGGGCTGCAGGCCGGTGTCCAGCGCCGAGGTCTGCGGCCCGCGCGCGCCGATCCGCTCGGCCAGCGCGGCGGTGGCCTCGTCCCCGGCCCCGGTGACGAACATCCGGGCCGGTGGCTGCAGCGGCAGCACGCCGTCGTTGCGCAGCAGCGTCGTGGTGCGGTCGGTGATCGCCTGCGCGGCGTCGCGGTGCTCCTGCGAGCCGACGACCTGGTCCACCCGGGAGACGTCGACGAACGGGTCGTCCAGCACGCCCCGCGCGGCCTTCAGCGCCAGGACCCGCTGCACGCTCTCGTCGATGCGCTGCTCGCTGAGCTCACCGCTGCGCACCGCCCCGATCACCCCGTCGATGGCGGTCTGCAGGTCCTTCGGCATGAGCAGCAGGTCCGCCCCGGCCTTGAGCGCCAGCACCGGGATCTCGGCGTCCGGGTGCTCCTGCCGCACGCCTTCCATCTGCAGCGAGTCGGTGATGATGACGCCCTGGAAGCCGAGCTCGTCGCGGAGCATCCCGGTGAGCACGTTCGGCGACAGCGTCGAGGGCTCACCGGAGTCGTCCAGCTTCGGCACCACGATGTGCGCGCTCATCACCGCGTCGGTCCCGGCGCCGATGGCCTCCCGGAACGGCGGGGCGTCCAGCTGCTCCCACTGCTGCCGGTCGTGCTCGATCACCGGCAGCGAGGTGTGGCTGTCCTGGTTGGTGTCGCCGTGCCCGGGGAAGTGCTTGACCGAGCCCGACACCGTCTCGCCGGGCCCGGCGGAGTCCTCGTAGCCGCGGACCTGCGCGGCGGTGAGCTGCGCGGCCAGCGCCGGGTCGGAGGAGAAGGAGCGGACCCCGATCACCGGGTTCGACGGGTTGACGTTGACGTCGCCGCTGGGCGCGAAGTCCAGGTTCAGCCCCATCGCGCGCAGCTCCTGGCCGGTGATCGCGGCGGCGCGCTCGGCGTCCTCGGGGCTGCGGCCGGCGCCGAGCGCCATGTTGCCGGGGAACTGGGTCGCGGGCTCGCCGATGCGGGTGACCTGGCCCTGCTCCTGGTCGGTGGAGATCAGCAGCGGCACCCCGGCGCCGGAGTCGACCGCGGCCTCCTGCAGGCCGTTGGACAGCTCGGCGATCTGCACCGGGTCGTGGAGGCTGTCGGTCCAGGTGAAGTGGATGATGCCGCCGAGGTGGTACTTCTGCACCACCTGCGCGGGCGTGTCGACCCCGAACTCCTCCTGGTTCTTCGGGTGCGCGGTGTCGGCGGTGCGACCGTAGGCGTAGGTGACGAAGAGCTGCCCCACCTTCTCCTCCAGCGTCATGTCCTGGAGGATGTCGGCGGGCCGCTGCGGTCCGGAGGCGCCACCGGTCGCGGTGATCGCCACCGCCCCGACGGCGAGGGCGCTGAGCGCGGTCGCGGCGCGGCGCGTGCGGGTCTTCGGGGACACGGTCGCCTCCCTGCGGGGCGGATCTTCGCCAAGCGGTAGAAGTTCACCACGAAATCGGACGATCTCGGAAGTTACTCACATCACTACGGCGGGTCAACGCTGTTGACCGGCGTGGGCGGAAGATGCCACCGCGGAGGCGGTCCGCGCGCGGGTGCGGACGTACGGCGGCGCCCGCCGAACGGATCGGCGGGCGCCGCCCTCGCGCGAGCGCTCGGGTTACCAAGCGTGCACTCATGTCGTAACGTCTGGGCTAGGCGTCCGGCGTCCCGGTACGCAACCCCGTGGAACGACCAGCCTTGTGTGCGGCAACGCGTGGGTGCTCCGGGCCTCGCGCGCGGAGCCTGATCAGGGTGGACGCTACTTCTCCTCCGTAACGTCCCTGGCCGACCAGGGTCCGCACCTCCATTTGTAGACGGTGACGCCCGTCACTGCAAGGGTTCTGGCCGGTGGGCCCGGACGCCCCGGCCGTGCTGTCCGACCAGCGGAAACGCCACGTCGGCTCAGCGTCGGCGCCGCCAGGCGCGCAGCCCCCACCACGCGGCACCGGCCGCGGCGACCGCGGCCGTCCCGACCCCGGCCGCGGTGACCGCCGCGCGGGAGGGGGTGGGGATCCGGGCGCGCAGCGACACCGGGTGGTCGAAGGCCAGCGACGGCCAGCCGCGCTGCACCGCCTCCTTGCGCAGCGCGCGGTCCGGGTTGATCACGGTGGGGTGCCCGACGGCTTCCAGCAGCGGCAGGTCGGAGATCGAGTCCGAGTAGGCGTGGCACTGGGACAGGTCGTAGCCGTGCTCCTCGGCCAGGTCGCGGGCGGCGACCGCCTTGTTCTCCGCCGAGCAGTAGAACTCGACCTCGCCGGTGTAGCGGCCGTCGGCCACCACCATCCGGGTGCCCGACCAGTGGTCGGCGCCGAGCAGCTTCGCGATCGGGGCGACGACCTCCTGGCCGGAGGCGGACAGCACGACGATGTCGTGGCCCTGCTCCTTGTGCTCGGCGATGAGCTGGGTGGCTTCCTTGTAGACCAGCGGGTCGACGATGTCGTGCAGGGTCTCCTCGACGATCGCGTTGACCTGCTCGACGTCCCACCCGGTGCACAGCGAGGTGATGTGCGCGCGCATCCGGTCCATCTGGTCGCTGTCGGCGCCGGCCAGCATGAACACGAACTGGGCGTACGCGCTCTTCAGCACGGCCCGCCGGTTGATCAGCCCCTCCTGGAAGAACGGCCGGCTGAAGGCGAGCGTGCTCGACTTGGCGATGATCGTCTTGTCCAGGTCGAAGAACGCCGCCACCCGGTGTCCGGTGCGGGGCGCGGGGTTCGCGGGCTCTGTCACGCCGCACAGCATACGAGCCGTCGTGGGCCGCGGCGGCTGTGCGTGTGCACTGGATCAGACCAGTGTTCGTTCACGCTGCGTGCAATTCTGCCTGGGAATTTCCGACTAGTGGGAAAACTTGCTTGACTCGAAAGAATGCCACTACCTCGTAGCGCGCACTGAGCGCAATAACGTTCCCTCAAATGGACGGGGGGCATTGCGGGCGATCTCCGGGATACAGTGGTGCAGTCCGGCGCGGCCGGACAGGTTCAGCTCGACCCCCCGGAGCTGAACTGACGACGACCCCCGTCCCTCCCCCCTGGCGGGGGTCGTCCCCTTCCCACGACCGGTGGTCCGGCGTTCCTCGGTGCCGCCGCCCGGCCGCGGAGGTCCGATCGCGCGCCGGGTGTTCCTCCCCGTCTGCCGAACCGAATTCCCCTGATGTGTGCGGGCGGACTCGAATTCGCTCCAACTCTTTCGTGTGGGCGTAGTCGTCCACAGTGACGTGGTTTGTCCACAGATTCCGGAAACCTCCTTGGCGGCGTTCGGCTCCCGGTCCACGGTGGTCTCGTCGAGCGAGCCGTTCGGTGCTCCGCTCTCGATTCCGAACCCGCTGGAAGGACGGTCCCGTCATGGCTGCTGCACGTCCGCTCCTCGTCGCCCGAGACGCCGACCTGGCCGACGAGGCCGCTCGGCTGGCCGCCGCGGCCGGGGGAGACCTCGCGCGAGCCCACGCGGTGTCCGCACCCGCCTGGCGCGCGGCGCCGGTGGTGCTGCTCGACGCTGCGGCCGCCGCCGAGGGCGCGGCCGAGGGGTTGCCGCGAAGACCCGGGGTCGTCGTGCTCTGCCGCGACCCGACCCCGGAGCTGTGGCGGACCGCGTTCGAGGTCGGTGCGGAGCAGGTGATCGCGCTGCCCGCCGACGAGACCGCGCTGATCGAGCTGCTGGCCGACGTCGCGGACGCTCCGGCGCGGGACGGGCGGGTCCTCGCGGTGCTCGGCGGCTGCGGCGGCGCCGGGGCCTCCGTGCTCGCCACCGCCGCCGCGGTGCTGGCGGCCCGCGGTGGTGCGCGGGCGCTGCTGGTCGACTGCGACCCGTTGGGCGGCGGTGTCGACCTCGCGGTGGGCACCGAGGCCGACGAGGGGCTGCGCTGGTCAGGACTGGCCGTCGGCGCCGGTCGGCTCGGTGCGAGCGCGCTGCACGAGGCGCTGCCCGAACGCCGGGTCGGCTCCGGTGCCGTCGCGGTGCTGTCCTGCGACCGCGACGGTCCGTCCAGCGGGCTGACGCCGGAAGGCGTGCGCGCGGTGCTGGCGGCCGGTCGGCGCGCCGGTGACGTCGTGGTGTGCGACGTGCCGCGAGCGCTGCCCGACCCGGCCACCGCGGCGCTGCGGGAGGCCGACCTCGCGGTGGTCGTCGTCCCCGCGGAGGTCCGCGCGGTCGCCGCGGCCGAGCGGGTGGTGGCCACGGTCGCCGACCACGCGGCGGGACCGGTCCGCCTGGTGGTGCGCGGTCCCGCGCCCGGCGGGCTCCGCACCGCCGACGTGGCGCGGGCGGTCGGTGCCGAGGTGCTGGCCGCGGTGCGGGCCGAGCCGCAGCTCCCGGCCCTCCTCGACCGCGGCGGGCTGGCGGCCCGGCTGCGGCGCCGCGGCCCGGTGGCGAAGGCGGCGCAGCGCGTGCTGGCCGAGCTGGCCCGGATCGACCCCGCTGTCCCCGCTGCTCGCTGAGTCGTCGTCTGAGGAGGAGAGGTGAGCCCGATGCCTGCGAGCGGAGCCCCGGGGTGCGACGCGGTGGACCGCGAGCTGCTGGCGCGGGTCCGCAACCGCTTGGTCGGTAGCGGTGCCGCGCTGACCTCCGACGCCGTCGCCTCCGCGGTCCGCGAGGAGTCCGGCGGCCTGGTCGCCGACGCCGACGTGCTGGCCGCGCTCCGCTTGGTGCAGCAGGAGTTCCGCGGCGCCGGGGTGCTCGAACCGCTGCTGCGCGACCCGGAGGTCTGCGACGTGCTGGTGAACGCGCCGGACGAGGTCTGGGTGGACCGCGGTGACGGCCTGCGGCGGGCGGCGGTGCGCTTCCCCGACGAGGACGCGGTGCGGCGGCTGGCGCAGCGCCTCGCGATGTCCACCGGCCGGCGGCTCGACGACGCCCAACCGTGGGTGGACGCCTGGCTGCCGCAGGGCAGCGCCTCCGGCGCGGTGCGGTTGCACGCCGTGCTGCCGCCGGTGGCGGGCGGCGGGACCTGCATCTCGCTGCGCGTCCTCCGCCCCGCCGCGCACGACCTCGCCGCCCTGCAGGCCTCGGGGGCCTTCGACGGGCCGACCGCCGCGGTGCTGCGCGCGATCGTCGCCGCGCGGCTGGCGTTCCTGGTGGTCGGGGGCACGGCCAGCGGCAAGACCACGCTGCTGGCGGCGATGCTCGGCGAGGTCGCCGAGTCGGAGCGGATCGTCTGCGTCGAGGAGGCGGCCGAGCTGCACCCGAGGCACCCGCACGTGGTCCGGCTGCTCACCCGGCCGCCGAACGTCGAGGGAGTGGGCGAGATCCAGGTCCGCGACCTGGTGCGGCAGGCCCTGCGGATGCGCCCGGACCGGCTGGTCGTCGGCGAGGTGCGCGGGGCAGAGGTCCGGGAGCTGCTGGCGGCGTTGAACACCGGCCACGACGGGGGTGGCGGGACGCTGCACGCCAACTCGCCGCGGGAAGTGCCCGCCCGGTTGGAAGCGCTGGCGGCGGTGGGCGGCCTGTCGCGCAGCGCGCTGCACAGCCAGCTCGCCGCCGCGGTGCAGGTCGTGCTGCACGTCCGGCGCAGCGCCCAGCGGGGACGGCACCTGGCCGGGATCGGCGTGCTGCGGCGCGTCGGCGAGCGGGTCGAGGTCGTCCCGGCGTGGCAGTGCGACGACGGGTGGGCGGCGGGCCGGGACGACCTGGCCGCGCTGCTGGCCGCTCGGGGAGGTGCGTTGCCGTGCTGATCCCCGCGCTGGTGTCCGCGGCCGCCGCGGCGCTGTGCTGGCCGGAGGTCCGTGCCCGCGACCGCCTCCGCCCGCGGCCCGCGCGACCCGCGTTCGGGCCGGTGCGCCGCGCGCGGCTGCTCGTGGTGCCGGTGGCGGCGGTGGTCGGGTTCCTCGTCGCCGGTCCGGCGGGCTCGCTCGCCGGGGCCGGGTTGGCGGCGCTCGGTGGCCACCACTGGCGGGCTGCGCGGGAGCGGCGGGCCCGGCTCGCGCGGGCCGACGAACTCACCGCCGGCCTGCGGCTGCTGGTGGCCCAGCTGCGCGCCGGGGCGCACCCGGCCGCGGCGGCGGAGGGCGCGGCGGCCGAAGCCGGTGCCGCGGTCGCCGGGGTCTTCCGGGACATGGCGGCCACCGTCCGGCTCGGCGGTGACGTGGCGGCCGTCCTGCGCGGCCACGACCTCGTCGAGCTGCGCGCACCCCTGGAGCGGATGTCCAGGGCGTGGGCGCTGGCGGAGCGGCACGGCGTCGCGCTGGCCGACCTGCTCGACGCGGTGCGCCGCGACGTCGAGCGGCGCACCGCCTTCCGCCGCGGTGTCGAGGCGAAGCTGGCCGGTCCGCGCTCGACGGCGGCGGTGCTCACCGGACTGCCGGTCTGCGGCCTGCTGTTCGGGGAGGCCATCGGGTCGGCACCGCTCGCGGTGCTCGACGACGGGCTGGTCGGGCAGCTGCTGGTGCTGGTCGGAGCGGGCCTGCTGGCGGCCGGGGCGAGCTGGACGCTGCGGCTGACCGAGGCGGTGCAGTCGTGAGCGCGGTCGCGCCGGTGCTCGCGGCCGTGGCGGTGCTCGTCTTCCCCGTCGCTTCCGGGCGGGCGCGGTTGCGGTCGCTGCGCCCGCCGCCCCGGCGGCGGCGACCTCCCGTCACCGCCTGGGCACTGCCGTTGGCCGCCGGATCGGTCGCCGTGCAGCTGTTCGGGCCGGTGGCCGGCGTGCTGGTCGGCGTGGCAGCCGCGATCGCCGCGCGTCGGTGGTCGGTGCTGGCGGCACGGCGGCGCGAGCGCACCGATCCGCTGGTGCTGGCCGCCGGGTGGGACCTGCTCGCCGCCGGCATGCGGGCGGGACTGCCGGTCCCGGTCGTCGTGCAGGCGGTGGCCGAGGAACTGGCCGGAGCCGCGCGGCGGACCCTGCGCGAGGTCGCCGACCACCTCGCGCTCGGTTCGGACGCGGTGACCAGCTGGGAACCGGCACTGTCCAATCCGGACACCGCCGAGCTGGCCCGCGCCGCGCGGCGGACCGCGCGCACCGGTCAAGGCCTGGCCGAGGTCGCCTCGGAGCTCGCCGAGCGCGCCCGCAGCACGGTCGCCGAGCAGGCCGAGGCGCGGGCGCAACGGATCGCGGTGTGGATGGCCGGCCCGCTGGGCCTGTGCTTCCTGCCCGCGTTCCTGTGCCTCGGGGTGGCGCCCGTGGTCCTGGGTGCGCTGCAGCGGCTGACCGTTCTCTGAAGACACGCGGACGGACCCCGGGTGTCCGAACAGGAATCACGAACGATCCACTGTGGAGGGAAGAGAGATGGCGGAACGGAACACGTGGGTGCTCACGGTCCAGCGGCTCCGCGCGTTGTTGCGCGGTGATGGCGGGATGACGACCGCGGAGTACGCCATGGGCACGGTCGCGGCGGTCGCGTTCGCCTCGCTGCTGTTCGAGATCGTCACTGGCGGCACCATCAAGGAGGCGCTCGCCGGGCTCATCGAACGCAGCCTGGACAGCGGTGGTCTCTGATGCCCGTGACGCGAACGGCGCCGCGCCCCGCGGAGGAACCCGACCGCGGGGCGGTGACGGTCGAAGCCGCGCTGGGCATCTGCTCGGTGATCGCCGTGTTCGCGCTCGCTCTCGCCGGTACCGGGGCGCTGGTCGACCACCTCCGCTGCACGGACGCGGCGGTGGCGGCCGCGCGGCTGGTGGCGCGCGGCGAGCGGGCCCGCGTCGACGAGGTGGTCGGCCGGCTCGCGCCGTCCGGCGCGGCACTGGCGGTGCAGGTGGACGGCGACGTCGTCCGCACCGAGGTCAGCGTGCCGCTCCCCGCGCAGCTGCCCGGGCGCTGGTTGCACGCGCGGGCGGTCGCGGTGCTGGAGCCGGGCGTCGACGGGCAGGAGGTGCGGTGAACGGGGACCGGGGCGCGGCCACGGCGGCGTCCGCGGTCGTGGCGCTGGCACTGCTCGCGCTGCTCGTGCTCGTCCTCCAGCTCGGCGCGGCCACCGTCGCCCGGCACCGCGCGGAAGGCGCGGCCGACCTCGCGGCGCTGGCCGCGGCCGCGCACGCCGTGCGCGGGACCGGGCCGGCGTGCGCACGCGCGACGGAGGTGGCCGACGGCATGCGGACGGCGGTCACCGACTGCAGGCTCGAGGGGTGGAACGCCCGCGTGACCGTGGAAGCTGATCTCCCGATCAGCCTGCTGCCGGGACAGAAGGCCAGCGCACGAGCGCACGCGGGACCGGTCGGCGACTGATCGGTCCCGCGGCGACGAACGGTCGACGAACGGTCGGCGACCTCCGTGGCGACCGCGCTCCGAGAGCCGCTCAGCCGGGTGATCTTTCAGCGGTGGTGTTGCGCCGAGGGACGTTCGTCGCGGCTGAGCGACCGGTCGCCGACGGGGGCTGTACTCATCGGGGTGGCATGCCGTTGATTGGTGGTGTGAGCGGAAGACCGAAGGTTCTTCGACAACGAGGTCGAGAACAGGTGGTTCCCCCGAGACCGCCGGTCCACCGCCCACTGTGGAGCAAGGAGGCGGAACAGATGCAATGGTCTGCGGAGAGGTGGCAAGGCGCCTTCCGCGGCGTCCCGGCCCACCCGGCCGGGTTGACGAGCAGCCGGATCGAACTGCGCGTGCAGGCGATCGGATTCGCGTCGCGTGGTTGGCCGGTGCTTCCCGGAACCCATCCCGACGGTGACAGGTGGATCGGTCGGCACGGTCGCCAGGAGCGCGGCCCGATGCCGGTGCACCGCGACTGGCAGACGCGGCTGGGGACCAACCCGGACGAGGTCACGGCCTGGTGGGCCGAACACCCGTACAGCTTGCTGATCGCCACCGGGCACACCGTCGACGCGCTCGAGGTCGACGCGGTCCTCGGCCGCGCCGCTGCCTCGGTGCTGCGCGCCCTGGGCTTCCCGGTGCCGATCGTGGCGACCCCGGCGGGTCGCTGGTACTTCCTCATGGCCAGTGGCGGCGAGCTCGCCGCGGACCTGGCCGACGTGCCGGGGATCCGCGTGCACGGTCAGGGGAGCTGGGTGCCCATGCCGCCCTCGGCCTACCCGGGCGGTGCGGTGCACTGGCGGGTCAAGCCGGAGGTCTGCGCCTGGCAGCTGCCCACCCCGGACTTCGTGCAGGACGCGATCCGCGCGGGTCGCGAGGAGCTTGACAACAACGCAGACGTGGCGGAACTCGTCGCGGCAGGCAAGTGAACCTGTCGACCGTGCTGGCGCCGGGTGGATCGGCCCGCGCACCAGGCTCCCCCGACACGACCGGACCCGGCCGAGCACACCCCGTCCCCTCCGGTGCTCAGGCCTGCCGTGACCGGTCGTGGAGCCCAGCCGGTCCACCGGTGCTTCCCCCGAGCACGGTCGACACCGCGTCGAGCACAGCCACCGCCCCCGCCTTGTCCAGCGGTTCGTTGCCGTTCCCGCACTTGGGCGACTGAACGCAGGACGGGCACCCAGCCGGGCACTCGCAGGAAGCGATGGCTTCCCGCGTTGCGGCCAACCACGGGACCAATGCGGCATGACCGCGATCGGCGAATCCGGCCCCTCCCGGATGCCCGTCGTGCACGAACACCGTTGCCTCCCCGGTGTCGGCGTGCATCGCGGTGGACACCCCGCCGATGTCCCAACGATCGCAGGTCGCGAACAGCGGTAGCAGGCCGATCGCCGCGTGCTCGGCGGCATGCAGCGCACCGGGGATGCGCGCCGGTTCCAGCCCGGCGCCCCCCGGTGCGCTGCCCACCAGCAGTTCGTCGCTGACCGTGTACCAGACCGCGCGGGTCAGCAGGGTCTGCGCCGGCAGGTCCAGCGCCACCTGGTTGAGCACCTGGCCGGACGGGCGCTTCCGGAGGTAGCCGACGACCTGCGAGGTCACCTCCACCTCGCCGAGGCAGACCGTCACCCCTCGCCCGGTGTCCCACCGCTCGATCGTCCGCAGCACCGAGATGTCCACGACGGAGCGCGGCGAGGTCGTCCAGTCCGGGCTCTCCTCGTGCACCAGCGCGATCCCGGTCTCCAGGTCCAGTTCGTCCACCACGAAGGACTCGCCGCGGTGCAGGTACACCGCCCCCGGGTGCACGGTGGCGCAGGCGGAGTCCGGGTCCACGGTGCCCAGCATCCGACCGGAGTCGCCCTCCACCACGGCGACCGGGTGACCACCGGCGCCGCGCAGCTCGACGGTGCGGTGCGGGCGTTCGCGGGAGGTCCAGAACCAGCCGTGCGGTCGCTTGCGCAGCACTCCCTCCGCGGTGAGCGCCTGCACCGCCTGCCGCGCCGCGTCACCGCCGAAGACCTCGAACGACTCCTCGTCGAGCGGCAGCTCCGCGGCGGCGCAGGCCAGGTGCGGTTCGAGCACGTACGGGTTGGTCGGGTCGAGCACGGTCGCCTCGACCGGCCGGTCGAGCATCGCGGGCGGGTGGTGCACCAGGTAGGTGTCCAGCGGGTCGTCCCGGGCCACGAACACCACCAGCGCCCCCTCGCCGTCCCGCCCGGCGCGGCCGGCCTGCTGCCAGAACGAGGCCAGCGTGCCCGGGTAGCCGGCGACCACGACGGCGTCCAGCCCGGAGATGTCCACGCCCAGCTCCAGCGCGTTGGTGGTGGCCACCGCGCGCAGTTCGCCGGTGAGCAGCGAGCGCTCCAGCTCGCGCCGCTCCTCGGGCAGGTACCCGCCGCGGTAGGGGGCGACCTTGCCGGACAGCGATCCGTCCACGTCGGACAGAGCGCGCTGCGCGGTGAGCGCGGCCAGCTCGACGCCGCGCCGGGACTGGATGAACGCCAGCGTCCGGGCGTCCTCGATGACCAGGTCCGTCATGATCCGCGCGGCCTCGGTGCCCGCCGCCCGGCGCACCGGCGCGCCGTTCTCGCCGCTGACCTCCTCCAGCAGCGGAGGTTCCCAGAGCGCGATGGTCCGCGCCCCGCGCGGCGAGCCGTCGTCGGTGATGGCGCGGCAGGGCGTGCCGGTGAGGCGTTCGGCCAGCGCCTCGGGGGCGGACACGGTGGCGGAGGCGAGCACGAACACCGGGTCCGCGCCGTAGTGCTGCGCGACCCGGCGCAGCCGGCGCAGCAGCAGCGCGACGTGCGAGCCGAACACCCCGCGGTAGGTGTGGCACTCGTCCACCACGACGTGCGTGAGCTGCCGGAAGAACCGGGCCCACCGGCTGTGCCCGGGCAGGATCCCGTAGTGCAGCATGTCCGGGTTGGTGAACACCCACCGCCCGTGCGCGCGGACCCAGTCCCGCTCCACCTGCGGGGTGTCGCCGTCGAAGGCGGCCGCGCGGACCTCCTTGAGGCCGAGCTCCTCGACGGTGCGCAGCTGGTCGGCGCCCAGCGCCTTGGTGGGCGCCAGGTAGAGGGCGGTCGCGCGGGGGTGCTCCAGCAGCCGGGTCAGCACCGGCAGCTGGTAGACCAGCGACTTGCCCGACGCCGTGCCGGTCGCGACGACCACGTGCTCGCCGGCCCGCACGGCTTCCGCTCCGTCGACCTGGTGCACCCACGGCCGCTCGGCGCCGCGCTCCCGGAGGGCGTCCACCAGGCGCTCGGGCACCCACTCGGGCCAGTCGGCGGTGCGGGCCGGGCGGTTCGGCAGCTGCGCGACGTGGCGGACGGGTGATTCACCGGCCGGGACCCCGGCCAGCACGCGGTCCAGCAGCCGCGTGCCCTTGTCCTGTTCCGCTGCGCCCACATCGCGAGCCTCGCACAGGGCGATTCGATCGCTGCGCACGAGTTCCGGTTCCGCGCAGCTGTGTCGGTATCCCACGATCGGATGGTTCTCCGGCGGCGGGGCCGGTGGTCCGCTGACGACTGGCGGAGCCGAGTGGATCCTGCGGGCACGCGCCTATACCTCATGTCACCCGATCGGTCCAAATCAAGATCGGCCCGTTCGGGTGATCAAGCACCGTGGTGAATCGATCAACCCGTAACGAATTCCCACGTCGGAGAGAGGTGCGTATCACACCGTGAGGTAAGCCACTTGAGGCCTGAATAGACTCCCGAGCCACGACGTCGCCACGGACGGCCAGCGCACGATCACGGGCCGTACCGGGCGGGGCCGCATACCGCGCACCGGAGCCGGTCGGAGAGCCCGCCTCCGGTGCTGAACCGAGCACAACCCAGGAGGACGGATGTCCCTGCTCACCCCGGTCCAGCACGGCTGGGCCCAGGGCGCTGCACCACCGAGCTCGCACACCCGGATGGACCTCGCCCAACAAGTCACCGGGATCGAACTCGGCGGCGCCGACTACGCAGTCGTCGGCGTGGTCATGGTGATCGCCCTGGCCGCGTTGGCCTTCGGATACGTCCTGATCAGGGAGGTGCTGTCCGCAGGCCAGGGCACCACCGCGATGCAGGACATCGCCAAGGGCGTGCAGGAGGGCGCCTCGGCCTACCTGAACCGGCAGTTCCGCACCCTGGCGATCTTCGCGGTCATCGTGTTCCTGCTGCTGTTCGCGCTGCCCGCCGAGACCGTCGGCGAACAGATCGGGCGCTCGATCTTCTTCCTGTTCGGCGCCGCGTTCTCCGCCGCCATCGGCTACCTCGGCATGTGGCTGTCCACCCGCGCCAACGTGCGCGTCGCGGCGGCCGCCCGCGAAGCCGGTTCGGGGCGCGAGAAGGCGATGCGCGTCGCGTTCCGCACCGGTGGCGTGGTCGGCATGACCACGGTCGGCCTCGGCCTGTTCGGCGCCGCGCTGGTGGTGCTGGTCTACGCCGGGGGCGCGCCGCGCGTGCTGGAGGGCTTCGGCTTCGGCGCCGCCCTGCTGGCCATGTTCATGCGTGTCGGTGGCGGCATCTTCACCAAGGCCGCCGACGTGGGTGCCGACCTGGTCGGCAAGGTCGAGCAGAACATCCCCGAGGACGACCCGCGCAACGCCGCCACCATCGCCGACAACGTGGGTGACAACGTCGGCGACTGCGCCGGCATGGCGGCCGACCTGTTCGAGTCCTACGCGGTGACCCTGGTGGCCTCGCTGATCCTCGGCACCGCCGCGTTCGGCCTGCACGGCCTGCTGTTCCCGCTGATCGTGCCCGCCATCGGCGTGCTCACCGCGGTGATCGGCGTCTACATCACCAAGGCCCGCGCCGGGGAGAACGCGCTCGTGGCGATCAACCGGTCGTTCTACATCTCGGCGGGCATCTCGGCGGTGCTGTGCGCGGTCGCCGCGCTGCTGTACCTGCCGAGCTCGTTCTCCGACCTCACCGGGGTGCCGCCCGCCCTGCAGGGCACCAGCGGCAACCCGGCGGTCATCGCGCTGGTCGCGGTGGTCATCGGCATCCTGCTGGCGGTGGTCATCCTCAAGCTGACCGGGTACTTCACCGGCACCGAGCACCGCCCGGTGCGCGACGTCGGCAAGTCGTCGCTGACCGGTGCGGCGACGGTGATCCTCTCCGGCATGTCGGTCGGCTTCGAGTCCGCCGTCTTCACCGCGCTGATCATCGGCGCGGCGGTGTTCGGCGCGTTCCTGCTGTCCGGGTCGCTGCCGGTGGCGCTGTTCGCCATCGCCCTGGCCGGGTGCGGTCTGCTCACCACCGTCGGCGTGATCGTCGCGATGGACACCTTCGGCCCGGTCAGCGACAACGCCCAGGGCATCGCGGAGATGTCCGGCGACGTCGAGGGCGAGGGCGCGCAGATCCTCACCGAGCTCGACGCGGTCGGCAACACCACCAAGGCGATCACCAAGGGCATCGCGATCGCCACCGCGGTGCTGGCCGCGACCGCGCTGTTCGGCTCCTACACCGACGCGATCGGCGCGGCGCTGGCGGACGTGGCGGGCGAGCTCAGCTCCACGGAGTTCTTCGTCTACGCGCCGGACGTGCTGGTCGGCGTGATCATCGGCGGTTCCGTGGTGTTCCTGTTCTCCGGGCTGGCGATCAACGCGGTCTCCCGCGCCGCGGGCGCCGTGGTCTACGAGGTGCGCCGGCAGTTCAAGGACAAGCCCGGGATCATGGACGGCTCGGAGCGCCCCGAGTACGGCCGGGTGGTCGACATCTGCACCCGCGACTCGCTGCGCGAGCTGGCCACCCCCGGTCTGCTCGCGGTGATGGCGCCGATCGCGGTCGGCTTCGGCCTCGGCGTCGGCCCGCTGGCCGGCTACCTCGCCGGTGCCATCGCCACCGGCACCCTGATGGCCATCTTCCTGGCCAACTCGGGTGGCGCGTGGGACAACTCGAAGAAGCTGGTCGAGGACGGCCACCACGGCGGCAAGGGCTCCGAGGCGCACGCCGCCACGGTCATCGGTGACACCGTCGGTGACCCGTTCAAGGACACCGCGGGCCCGGCCATCAACCCGCTGCTGAAGGTGATGAACCTGGTGTCGGTGCTGATCGCGCCGGCCGTGGTGGCCTTCACCGTCGGGACGGGCACGAACCCCGCGGTGCGCATCGGCATCGCGGTGGTGGCGGTCGCGGTCATCGTCGCCGCGGTGGTGATCTCCAAGCGCCGCTCGACGGCGATCGCGGAGTCGTCCCCGTCCGACGACAAGGCGATCAACGGCGCTCCGTCCTGACGCGCGCGCCGGTCCGCACGGAGGGCGTCTTCCCCCTCGGGGGAGGCGCCCTCCGTCGTGCGCTGGGGCTTCGGCGCGGGGTGGACCCCGGGTTGTGGGACGGCGGGAGCCGTGCGGGAGAGTCGGGGCGCACGCCGAAGGCAACCGTGCGAGGAGTGCGCATGAACTTCCGTCCGACGTCCCTCGCGGCGCTGGCTGCCGTCCCGCTCGTGCTGGCCGGGTGTGCCGGGGGCGGTGGCCAGGGTGCCGCGCCGCAACCCGCCCCGAAGCCGCCCGCGCCGAGCGCCGAGGCGGTCGCCTGGGCCGGCGGGATGTGCGACCTGGTCACCGGGTTCAGCGAGAGCCAGGAGAACCTGCCGGCGGTCGACCGGAGCAACACCGCGGCGATGAAGGAGTCGGTGATCGAGCGCATCGACGCCGCCGCGCGCTCCGCCGACGACACGGCGCGCGGCCTGCAGGACCTGGGCGCCCCGCCGGTCGAGGGCGCTGAGCAGCTCGGCGCCGGGTTCCAGCAGAGCTTCACGCAGATCGGCGACGTGCTGCGCGGGGCGCGGGAGAAGGCCGAGCAGGTCGACCCGACCGACAAGCAGCGCTTCCAGGACGGCATGACCGCGGTCCAGCAGGAGCTGGACAAGGGCGGTCAGCTCGAGCTGCAGGACGAGCTCGCGCAGTTGGAGCAGAACCAGGAGCTGAACGCGGCGGTCCACCAGGCCCCCGAGTGCGCGTCGTTCTTCGAGCCCCCGCAGCCCCCGCAGCAACAACCACCCCGCTGATCCGGGGTGCGCCCCGCCCCCGTGCGGGCGGGTACCGGGACCTGAGCGCGTGACGGGCACCTTGCGCCGACCCCGCTGGCGACAGGTGCCCGTCACGCCTCCTCACCGTGGGCGCTGCTCGCTCGAACGAGTGGAAAGCTTGGCGGAGCTCGAACGGCTGTTCTAGCATGCGGGCCGTGGACCAGCTGTCCTTCTACTCGGCCGAGGCGCGGGAACCCGCCATCGCCGACCTGGCGGGCATGCTGTGCGGGCCGGGACAGGCGGTCGGCTTCGGTCGCGGCACCGCTGCCCGGCTGTCGGTCGTGGTCGACGCCGAGTGGCGCGCCCGCGCGCTGGTCGAGGCCTGCGCCGAGCGCGGGGTGGACGCCCAGCTCGGCCGCTCCGACGAAGGGCACCCGCTGGTCCGCACGGCGTTCCGCGCCGACCTCACCGGCCTCGCCGCGACGTGGCTGCGGGGTGCGGTCAAGTCCGTCCCGCCCGGGTACGTCCCGGACGGCGCCGCCCTGCGGATCTGGGCGCTGACCGCGGGCTCCGCCGAGCCCGGCGGCTACCGCCTCGGGCTCGACCCGCACGCCCCCGGCACGCACGCGCCGCTGGCCGCGGCGCTGCTCGGCTGCGGACTGCCGACCAAGGCGGTCGGACCGCGCGCCGGTGGCCCGGCGCTGCGCGTCACCGGGCGCCGCCGTCTGGCCCGGCTCGCGGAGCTGGTCGGCCCCACGCCCGATGGTGCGATCGAGCGAACGTGGCCGCTCGTGTCGTGACCGCTTTGATGCACATCACGCCAGGTCACGCAACGGAACACCGCGGTCACCCGATACGTTCCCAGGGCGAGACGTCGACGTGCTTGGGCGTGTTGTGTGCAACCCTGTGCATTCCCGGGCGGCGCACAGAACTGCGCACGGGGCACACTGAGGAACTTGTCGGGTAGCGAAGGATGCTTCCGGGAGAAGAGAGCAGGTAAGCGTGGCTGGGTCGACACGGACGAAGAAGGCTGGCGGGGCCAGCCGGGCTTCGGGGTCCTCCAACGGGGCTGGCTCCGCGGGTCGGCGCCTGGTGATCGTCGAGTCGCCTGCGAAGGCCAAGAAGATCGCCTCGTTCCTGGGCTCGGGCTTCATCGTCGAGTCCTCCCGTGGCCACATCCGCGACCTGCCCAAGAACGCCAAGGACGTGCCGGAGAAGTACAAGGGGCAGGCCTGGGCACGTCTGGGCGTGGACGTCGAGAACGACTTCGAGCCGCTCTACCTGGTCTCCGCCGACAAGAAGGCGACCGTCACCGAGCTGAAGGACGCGCTCAAGCAGGCCGACGAGCTCTACCTCGCCACCGACGGTGACCGCGAGGGCGAAGCGATCGCCTGGCACCTGCTGGAGACGCTCAAGCCGAAGGTGCCGGTGCGCCGGATGGTGTTCCACGAGATCACCGAGTCGGCCATCCAGGCGGCCGCCGCCAACCCGCGCGACCTGGACCACGCCCTGGTCGACGCGCAGGAGACCCGCCGCATCCTGGACCGGTTGTACGGCTACGAGGTCAGCCCGGTGCTGTGGAAGAAGGTCATGCCGAAGCTCTCGGCGGGCCGCGTGCAGTCCGTGGCGACCCGGATCGTGGTCGAGCGCGAGCGCGAGCGGATCAAGTTCGTGCCTGCCGACTACTGGGACATCTCGGCGACGATGGACGCCGGCCCGGACGCCTCGCCGCGCCGCTTCGGCGCCCGCCTGGTCGCGGTGGACGGCGCGAAGCTGGCCACCGGGCGCGACTTCGGCCCGGACGGGCAGCTGAAGAACGCCGACGCGCGGGTGCTGTCCGAGGACGAGGCCCGCGCGCTGGCCTCCGCGCTGACCGACGTGCAGCTGCGCGTCACCAGCGCCGAGGAGAAGCCGTACACGCGCAAGCCCTACGCGCCGTTCATGACCTCCACGCTGCAGCAGGAGGCCAGCCGCAAGCTGCGCTTCTCGGCGGACCGCACGATGCGCACGGCGCAGCGGCTGTACGAGAACGGCTACATCACCTACATGCGGACCGACTCCACGACGCTGTCCGAGACGGCGATCGCGGCGGCCCGCAACCAGGCCCGCGACCTCTACGGCGAGCAGTACCTGTCGCCGCAGCCGCGCCAGTACACCCGCAAGGTCAAGAACGCGCAGGAGGCGCACGAGGCGATCCGCCCGGCGGGCGAGAGCTTCCGCACCCCGGGCGCGGTCGCGGCCGAGCTCGGCAACGACGTCGACGGGTTCAAGCTGTACGAGCTGATCTGGCAGCGCACCATCGCCTCGCAGATGGCCGACGCCAAGGGCACCACGCTGTCGGTGCGCATCACCGGCACCGCGGCCAGCGGCGAGGAGTGCACGTTCGCCGCGTCCGGTCGCACCATCACCTTCCCCGGCTTCCTCAAGGCCTACGTCGAGGCGGTCGACTCGGAGGCCGGTGGGGTCGCCGACGACGCCGAGTCCCGGCTGCCGCAGCTGGTGGAGGACCAGCCGGTCACTGCGCCGGAGCTGCAGCCCGACGGGCACCGCACCAACCCGCCGCCGCGCTTCACCGAGGCGAGCCTGGTCAAGACGATGGAGGAGCTGGGCATCGGCCGCCCGTCGACCTACGCCTCGATCATCAGCACCGTGCAGGAGCGCGGCTACGTGTGGAAGAAGGGCTCGGCCCTGGTCCCGTCGTGGATCGCCTTCGCCGTGGTCGGGCTGCTGGAGAAGCACTTCGAGCGGCTGGTGGACTACGACTTCACCGCGACGCTGGAGGACGAGCTCGACCGGATCGCCGAGGGGCGCGAGCAGCGCACCAGCTGGCTGAACGGCTTCTACTTCGGCGGTGACGTGGGCCCGGACCACTCGATCGGCCGCGCCGGCGGGCTCAAGAAGCTGGTCGGCTCGGGCGTCGAGGAGATCGACCCGCGCGAGATCAACTCGATCCCGATGTTCACCGACGACCAGGGCCGCACCGTCTACGTGCGCGTCGGCCGCTACGGGCCCTACCTGGAGCGGACCCTGGAGGACGGCTCGTCGCAGCGGGCGAACCTGCCCGACGACCTGCCGCCGGACGAGCTGACCATGGAGATCGCGGAGAAGCTCTTCGCCACTCCGATGGAGGGCCGCAGCCTGGGGACCGACCCGGAGACGGGGCACGAGATCGTCGCCAAGGAGGGCCGGTTCGGCCCGTACGTCACCGAGGTCCTGCCCGAGGGCAGCAAGGGCAAGCCGCGCACCGGCAGCCTGTTCAAGTCGATGTCGCTGGACACCGTCACCCTCGAGGACGCGCTGAAGCTGCTGTCGCTGCCGCGCGTGGTGGGCACCGACCCGGAGACCGGCACCGAGATCACCGCGCAGAACGGCCGCTACGGCCCGTACCTGAAGAAGGGCACGGACTCGCGGTCGCTGGAGACCGAGGAGCAGATCTTCTCGATCACCCTCGAGGAAGCGCTGAAGATCTACGAGCAGCCCAAGCAGCGCGGGCGGCGGGCGGCCGCGGCACCGCTGCGGGAGCTCGGGGAGGCACCGGACACCGGCAAGCCGGTGGTGATCAAGGACGGGCGGTTCGGTCCGTACGTCACCGACGGCGAGACCAACGCGTCGCTGCGCAAGGGCGACGACGTGGAGTCGCTGACCATGGACCGCGCGGTGGAGCTGCTCGCGGAGCGCCGGGCCAAGGCCCCGGCCAAGAAGAAGGCCTCGACGAAGAAGTCGACCAGCACCGCGAAGAAGTCCACCAGCACGAAGACCGCGGCGGCCAAGAAGTCCACGAGCACGACGACCAAGAAGAAGGCCAGTTCCTCGTCGAAGTCGTCGTGAGCGCCGCGCTGAGGCCCCCGTCCGGCGTCGTGGCGGCCCCGTAGAGTCGTGAGCGCGGAAGCCGCCTCCAACCGGCTCACGCACTCACGACCCACGGGAGGCCACGCGATGCGGACCGACGCTCCGGAGCAGCCGCACACCGGGGTGTGGGCGGAGGTCGTCGGACAGCCCGAGGCGGTGCGCACGCTGCACGCGGCGGTGCGCGCGGCCCGGAGCCAGGTGCGGGGCGAACCGGTCCCGCCGGGGGCCATGACGCACGCCTGGCTGTTCACCGGCCCGCCCGGCTCCGGGCGCTCGATCGCGGCGCGCGCCTTCGCCGCGGCCCTGCAGTGCACCGACCCCGAGGTGGCGGGCTGCGGGACCTGCACGGCCTGCCGCACCGTCCTGCACGGCACCCACGCCGACGTGCGCCTGGTGGTGCCGGAGGGCCTGTCGATCTCGGTCGCGGAGATGCGGTCGCTGGTGCAGGCGGCGGCCCGCCGGCCGACCACCGGCGACTGGCGCATCGTGCTCGTCGAGGACTCCGACCGCCTCACCGAGGGCGCGTCGAACGCGCTGCTCAAGGCGGTGGAGGAGCCGCCGCCGCGCACGGTGTTCCTGCTCTGCGCGCCGTCGGACCACCCGGAGGACGTGTCGGTCACCATCCGTTCCCGCTGCCGCGTGGTGCAGCTGCGCACCCCGCTGGCGGACGCCATCGCCGAGGTCCTGCAGGAGCGCGACGGCGTGGAGCCCGAGCTGGCGCGGTGGGCGGCCTCGGTGTGCGGCGGGCACATCGGCCGCGCGCGGCGGCTGGCCACCGACGAGGAGGCGCGCGAGCGGCGCGAGTCGGTGCTGCGCATCCCGCTGGGCCTGCGCCGGTTCTCGGACGTCTTCACCGCGGCGACGGGCCTGGTGAAGCTGGCCGAGACCGAGGCGGTCACGGCGAACGAGGAGCGCAACGAGGCGGAGAAGGAAGAGCTCAAGACCGCGATGGGCGCGGGCGGCACCGGCAAGGGCACGGCCGCGGCCACCCGGGGTGCCAACGCGGCGCTGAAGGAGCTGGAGAAGCGGCAGAAGTCGCGCGCCACCCGCTCCCAGCGCGACGCGCTCGACCTGGCGCTGGTCGACCTGGCGGGCTTCTACCGGGACGTCCTGGTCACCCGGGCGGGCTCGTCCGCGCCGCTGAACCACCCGGACTTCGAGCGGTCGATCCGGAAGGCCGCGGAGGAGTGGACCTCGGAGTCGGCGCTGCGCCGGCTCGAGGCGGTGCTGGAGTGCCGGGTCGCGCTGACCCAGAACGTGAAGCCGATCATCGCGGTGGAGGCGATGCTGGCCACCCTCTACACCGGCTGACGCCTGCTCAGCACGGCGAGGGTGCCGCCCAGGAGCAGCAGCGCGGCGCTGGTCCAGAGCGCCGGATCCACGCCGGAGCTGCTGGGCGGCAGGGGCGTCGTCGGCGGTGCGGCGGCCAGCGCCGCCGGTGCGGGTGCGGTCGTGCAGTCCACGCCGCCCTCGGGTGCGCTGGCCTGGACGGCTTGCTCGCCGAAGGACGCCTGCACCAGCGAGGTCGGCAGGCCGACCGCGTGCCCCCGCAGGACCTGGAGGTCGAACAGCCGCGCCTGGGCGCGGACCTCGGTGCCGGCCACGTGCTGCTCCAGCTCGCCGAGCGCCAGCCGCAGCACCCCGGCGTCGAGCGCGGGCAGCGGGACGTCCAGGCGCGGGTGCGCCGGGTCGAGCACGCCGATCTCCTGACCGCCGCGCGAGACCCGCAGCACCGGCGCCTCGTGCTCCACTGTGGACGTCGCGGGGTCGCCGGTGGCGGTCGCGGTCAGCCGCGGTGTGCCGACCACGTCGACCGCGACCTCGTGCGGGGTCCCGGCGAAGAGCCGGACGCCGGCCAGCGAGAGGTCCGACGTGGACCGCACGGCCTCGGTGGCCTGGCCCGGCACGTCGACGAGCCGCACGCTGGAGTGCGCCTGCGCGGTGCCCGGCACCTGCAGCAGCGGGCCGCCGTCGAGCGGCCGGCCCGGGAGCGCGGTGCCGGCGGAGGCGCTGCCGAGCGAGTACCGGGCGTCGGCGATCGGTGACACGCACGGTCCGGCGTACCGGTCCCAGCGCGCGTGGGCGGTGCCCTCCAGCCCGCTGAGCCGGACCAGCTGGTCGGCCGGGGAACTGGGCGGCTGGATGCGGGTGCTCACCGGCTCGGGCCGGTCCGGCAGCGCGGCCTGCGCCACCCCGACCGGCAGCTGTGGCAGCTTCCCGAACAGCGCCACCCCGGCGGGCGAGGCCTCGGCGATCGCCCGCTCGTGCGCGAAGAAGGCGGTGGAGTTGGCCTGCGCGACGGCCCGGCCCAACCCGGCCTCGGCCACGGACTGCTTCGGCAGCTGGTCCTCGAACTCCGGGTCCTCGTAGATCGAGTCGGCGGGGACGGTGCCCGGCAGGACCCGCACGATGCCGACCATGGTCCCGGCGCCGGCCACGACCGGCCCGGGCGTCGGGATCGGCACCGACGCGGGAGGCTGGCTCGGGTCGACCGGTGCGGGGATCGGGGTGGTCGCGGTGAGCCCTGCGCGACGGCCCCGGGCAGCGAGAGGCCGGCCACGACCAACGACACGGTGGTGCACACCCCGACCCGGCGAACAGCGCGCATCGGACCTCCTGTGGCGAGCATCACTGCCGTCTCAACGACACGCCGGGCTCGGGGGTGACGCCCGAGCCCGCGGCACCCGGGGGTCGTGCGAAGCGCCCGGGGCGGGCCCGCTACACTTGACCGCGCACTGCCGCCTTAGCTCAGTCGGCCAGAGCGACGCACTCGTAATGCGTAGGTCGAGGGTTCGATTCCCTCAGGCGGCTCCGCCGGAAGGCCCCGGTCCCCCTCGCGTGGACCGGGGCCTTCGTCGTCTCCAGGTGCTCGGGTCCCCCGTCGTTCCCCCACGACTGCGACCGCACCGAGGCACACCCGCGGGCAGCCACGCGTGGGCAGTGTGACCGAGTTCCGGTCGAGACCCTCGTCAGCTGTGCCGCGCGGTGCGCCTGGGCCCCTGACCATCACCCGCGCTGCGGGCACGGCGAGGCCGTCCGTGCTGAGGGATCGACAACAAGACGGCCGATGATGATGGAGGTGGCGAAGCGGGTGCGCCCCGAGACCGTGCTCGCGCGAGGTGGCGCGGCGCGGCTCACGGCGTTCTCCGGTTCACGCGACCAGGAGAGCACCGGGGGCAGTGCGCAGAAGGGACCCGCGGCCTCGGCCTGCCGGGCCGGCACCTGCGGACTGCCGGCGTTCGGGGTCCAGGACTGCTCGTGTCCCCGGGAGCGCGCTCGGGGAGGGGCCTGCCGGGCTCCGGCAGGCCGCCGTCCCCACGTCGCGGGTCGGTGGAGGACCGACGTCGCAGTCTACGAAGGGCGGGCGCTGCGGGGAATCGGCCGACTCGGCGAACCGTCCTGGGCGCCCGCGCGTCCGATCGGCCCCGGTCGTCGCAGAAAGCACTGGCGCTCACAGATTTCCCAGTTAAGATCTTCGTACTCGTCCAGGTGGGTTACACGGCCACCGGGACACGCGGCGGCGGGCGACTGTCGGGGGCGCCCGCCCACAACCCAGCGAGGCACCCATGCACCACGACGGCATCGCTCGACGACCCGCTCCGACAGCCGGCGTCCGCATCTCGCGCCGCGCCGGGACCCGCCCGATCCGCTCCACCACGAAGCACCGCGACCCCCGGCGGGAGCCCTGCGCGACCGCGCCGGCCCGCCGGGCCGCCTGAGCGACGCAGCACTGCGTCCTCGCTGAACCGGCCCCGGACGGTGGAGGACCCCGGCGTTCCACCGTGCGCGGCCCGGGAACCGCTCGCGCCGCCGCTCGACCACGACGACGAGCACCGGGTGCACCCGGTGGAACGGCAGGGGATCGTCGGGGAGCGGATCGCGCCGCCGACCGTCGGCACCGAGCGGGAGGTGCTGCGGGGCCACCTGGAGTTCCGCCGCGCCACGCTGGCGATGACGTGCGCGGTCCTGGACGACGACGCGTTGCGCCGGCGGTCCTGCCCGCCGTCGACGTTGTCGCTGCTCGGCCTGGTCCGGCACATGGCCGAGGTGGAGCGGGCGTGGTTCCGGTGCACCATCGCCGGCGAGGACCTCCCGCTGGTCTGGTCGGACGACGGCGACTTCCACCGGGCCCACGACCCGAGGGCCGCGCGGAGGCGTTCGCGGCCTGGCAGGCCGAGGTCGAGCACGCGCGGCGGATCGACCGCGCAGCGGACTCGCTGGACATGACCGTCCACAGTGCCCGGTGGGGGCAGGACACCTCGCTGCGCGCGGTGGTGCTCCACGTGATCATCGAGTACGCCCGCCACAACGGGCACGCCGACTTCCTCCGCGAAGCCATCGACGGCACCGTCGGGGTGTGCGGCCTCAGGACCCGCAGACCGTCGCGGCGACGGCGCCCACCGCCGGCACGTGAGCCACGAGCGCGGCGCAGACCAGGGCAGCGCCCCGCGTGAGGCGGTGTCCGCGCTGTTCGTCACGGTGTTCGGCACCGCGATCTCGCTCGGCGGGCGCACTCGCCCCGCCCGCGGCGGCCGTGCTGGGGGCCGTGCTGGTGCTGGCCGCGCTCGCCGCCGGCCGAGCGCCCCCGTCCGCCTGAGGCCGAAGCCGGTCAGAGCGTGGCCAGGGCCTGGGCGAAGTCCTCGACGAGGTCCTCGGGGTTCTCCACGCCGACGCTGATGCGCACCAGGTCGTCGGTGATGCCGAGGGCCTCGCGGTCCGCCCTGCTCATGCCCGCGTGCGAGGTCGCGGCCGGGCGGGTGATGAGCGACTCCACCCCGCCGAGGCTCGGTGCGCTGAAGGGGAGCCGGACCGCGTCGATGAGCGCCCGGGCCGCGGCCTCGCCGCCCGCGAGCCGGATGCTGAGCATCCCGCCGAACCCGGTGAACAGCTCGGCGGCGTGCGCGTGGTCCGGGTGCGAGGCCAGCCCCGGGTAGTTCACCTCCACGACCCCCGGGTGGGCGGCGAGGAACTCGGCCAGGGCCTGGGCGTTGGCGTTCTGCGCGCGGACGCGCAGCGCCAGCGTCTTCAGCCCGCGCGCCAGCAGGAAGCCGGCGTGCGGGTCGAGGCTGCCGCCGAAGTGGTTGGCCGTGGTCCGGGCGCGTTCCACCAGCTCAGCGCGGCCCGCGATGACGCCCGCGACGATGTCGGAGTGCCCGTTGAGGTACTTCGTCGCGCTGTGCAGCACCAGGTCGAAGCCGGCCTCGGCGGGGCGGAAGTTCACCGGCGTGGCGAAGGTGTTGTCGATCAGGCTGACCAGGCCGTGGCGCCGGGCGAACTCGACGACCTCGCGGAGCCTGGTGACCCGCATGAGCGGGTTGGCGATGCTCTCCACCAGGACCGCCTTCGTGTTCGGCCGGGCCTCCCAGGTGTCCGGGCGCTGCGGGTCGATGAAGGTGACCTCCCACCCGAAGTCGGCGGCGTGCTCGGTGAGGAAGTCGTGCGTGCCGCCGTAGAGGCAGTGGCCGGCGAGCAGGTGGTCGCCGGAACGCAGCACGCTGTGCAGGGCCGTGGAGATCGCGGCCATGCCGGACGTGGTCGCCAGCGCCGCGTCGGTCCCCTCCAGCGCGGCGAGCTTGTCGTACAGGTAGGTCTGCGACGGCGTGGAGTTCAGCCGGATGTAGCTGAGGTCGTGGTACTCGGTCCCGGGCGGCACCGAGTAGACGGTGCTCTGGTAGATGGGGTAGACCACGGAGCCCTCCGGGCCCGGTCGCCGTTCACCGCCGTGCACCGCCACCGTCTCGATCCGCGATCCGCCCACCGCGACCTCCCGTCCGCGTCACCGATTCCGCCGCCACCCTAAGTCGGCGACCACCCGCGCACGAGCACGGCCCTGGGGCGCGACCTGCGAGGTCGTGCCCCAGGGCGCGGGGTGGGCAGCAGGTGGTCGCGCGCGGTAGCCGTGCCCCGGACGGGCCCCTCGTCCGAGTGATGTTGGCCGGGGGATGCTCTCGCCTCGCCCGGGGACGCCCGAGAGATCGCTCGAACGGGTGAGTTTCGGCGGAGCGGAGGGGTGAATCGGCGGCGCATCGGAGGGGCAGCACCCTCCGTGAGGAACGGAGGGGGATTCACGTCGCCCGCCGTCTCGGTTCACCGAGAATCGTGACCACTGTGGACTCTCCGTGATCGTCGCGATTCCGTGTGGCGGATTTCGCGAGTACTCCGGCGGGGTTTCGTGAATTCCGTTCCGCTCATTCCATCGGACCAATTCCGGAATGCACCGGCGAAAGGGCTCGGTTGGAATCGCTTCGAGCCGCGCACGCGCCGTGCCGAATGGAATGCGGCGCTCCTGCGGAATTCAGCCCGGCCACCCGTCCACCGCGGCGGGAGGCGGGAGGAGTGGAAATCTGATGGCAATTCGATGCAAGACCGCGCTGGGCGGTCTCGCCGTCCTCGTCGCGACCAGCCTCGCCTGGGCGGGCGCCGATCTGTCCGCCGCCACCACGGCGCGTCCCGAGCACCCCGCCCCCGCAGCCCGCTCCGTCGTCGACGTCGCTGCTCCGCGGGCCGCGCCGGCCCCGCCGCCGGTCCCCACGCCGACCCCGGAGCCGGCCCCGGCGCGGGCCGCGGAGTGGGTCGCGCCGACCGAGGGCGAGATCAGCAGCGGTTTCGGCGTGCGGTGGGGGACCGTGCACCGCGGCGTCGACGTGGCCAACGACGTGGGCACCCCGATCCGAGCCGCGTCGCACGGAGTCGTCATCGATTTCGGACCGGCCAGCGGGTACGGCCTGTGGATCCGGATCCGGCACCCGCGCGACGTCATTTCCACCTACGGCCACATCGACGACGGGTTCGTCAGCGTCGGCCAGTACGTGCGCGCGGGACAGCTGATCGCGACGATGGGCGATCGCGGCGAATCCACCGGCCCCCACTTGCACTTCCAGATCGAGGTCTCCGGAGAAGCGGTCGACCCGGTGCAGTTCTACGCCGAACGGTCCGCGGAACTCGTCGACTGACTCCCCGGACCCGGTGAACCGTCCCGCGCCCAGCGCTGCCACAGTGTCAGGCCCGGAGCTGGTCGCGCCGCCGGCGATCGCGCCACCCGCTGTTGTCACTGCGGAGTACCACGCGGCGATCGACCTGGTGAACCAGCGGCGATCACTCGGCGCAGCAGGACGTGGGTCGCGCAGCCGAGCGGGCCATCACCCTCCTGGCCGATTGTCGTCGTGCTCCGGGAGCTACTTCGATCGCACTCGACGCGCTGGAAGGATAGTGATGGAGCGAGTGGACACGGCTGGGATCGTCGGCGGCGGAGTGCTGGCCGGGAGCAACCGGCCGGAGACCTGCGAACGACGGATCGCGGAACGCTCTGAACAGCTCTACCGAGCCCGCCTGGTCCAGCGGTTGCGGTTGCTGTGGGCGGTCCCGGGCAACCTGCTGCTGCTCGGGCTGGGAGCGCTCTCGCTGGCGTTATGGGGGCTCGCGATACCTGTCGGAGTGATCTTCGTGCTGGCGGTCGCTTCCACCGCCGTGTCGGCGAAGCTGTTGTACGGCCAGCACTTTAAGGTCCGCGCGGTGGAGTCAGAACTGCGTGCGCTGGAGCACGGGTATCGCGAGCACCTGCTGGACGAACTGGGGAACGGGGACCTGCTGGGGGCGCGCAAGCGCTACCGGGCGCAGCTGCCGGACCTCGTCGAGCGCTACCGCGACGAGGCCCGCCGCGACCGGTGGAAGGACAACGCCCTGCAGACGGTGGTCATCGGCGGCTCGGCGGTGACCGCGGTGGTCACCGCGATCGCGGTGTCCGTCGTGGACGCCCGCTGGCCCGCGGTGGTGCTGAGCCTGCTGGTCGCGGTGGCCGCGGCGTTCGCGGGGTACGCGAAGTACCGGGACCGCGCGCACGAGCTGCAGCGCACCGCGGACGCCCTGGAGCGGGAGTACGAGTCCGTGGAGCTGCGGGTCGGGCGCTACCGGCGGTTCGACGACGAGCGCGAGGCGTACGCGGAGTTCGCCGACGCGGTGGACGCGCTGCGGGCCGAGCAGGCGCGGCGGTTGCCGACGGCAGTGATCGACACCCTCGGCCAGTAGTCGCGCGAGGGACGTGTCGCCCGGAAGTGATTGGCGTGGCGCGGAATTCGGTCACTGAACGTCGACATTTCCCACCATGGTGATCGCTGAACAGTGGTGAGTGATCCTTCCGTAATCTCCGCCGCGGCACAGGAAGTCCGCCTGTGCAGAGAGGAGCATTGCGATGAAGCGCACCCTGACGGCTGCGGCCGCTGTGCTGGTCGGCGGCGCCGGTGCCGCCGGCTTCGCCGCCACCGCGAACGCCGCTGAGACCCCGCAGCTGCCCACCGATGTGCCCGCGGACAGCGCCCTCGCGCAGGCCGCGTACCACGCAGCGGGCGCGCTGGAGTCCGCGAAGCGGACCGTGGGCGACGTGGTCCTGCTGGAGGAGCACCTCACCGGTCGCAGCGGCGACCGCGTCAGCGGCCTCGCCACCGACGCGCTCGACACCGTCGGCGGCACGCACGTCGACACCACCGGCGTGGTCCGCGAGGTGGCCCCGGTCGGGCAGGTCCTGCCCGCCGCCGGGGACGCCGCCGAGGAGCTGGTGCCCACCGGTGTCGCGCCGGTCCTGGACGACCTGCAGCCCCAGCCCACGACCCTGCCCGCGCACGACGTCGACCTGGTCGGCGAGACGGTCAACGGCGTCGTCGACAGCACCACGCTGGGCCGCACCGATGGCCCGCTGGGCATCTCCGGCGGCAGCACCGACGTGGCCGGTGGCCTGACCCAGGGCCTGCCTGTCGGCGAGGCCGCGACCCCGACCGACGTGCTGGACACCGCCAACGACCTGCTCACCCACAGCCCGCTCGGCGGGTGATCCCCGCGGCGGACCGCACGCCGTCCGCCTCCGCCGCACCCCGCCCGAGGGTGCCCCGCAGCGCTCGCCGGCAGCGCCCCCGAACGACAGGCTCGATGGCCCCCGTGACACCGCGGGGGCCATCCTCGTGTCCGGGGGTCGGACGCGTGCACCACTGCTGCGCTGGACGGGTGATCGCACTGGGCCGAACGGGTGCAGTGCTCCCGGTGGACATCATCGGCCGGGTAGCCGTGTGCTCTCCCTCTCGCGGAGGGAGGAGACGTGATGCTGTGGTCGGTCCTCATCGCTGTGACCGGTGCGGCGCTCGCCGCTCCCGGCGTGCGGCGGTACGCGCTCCGGCGCCGGGCGGTGTCCCGCGCGCGGGCCGAGCTCGCCTGGTTCGCCCAGCAGCGCCCGCGGCCTGACCGGCGCCGATGACGTGTCCCAGCGCACAGCACCCTCGCGTTGCCCCGCCCGATCGAGGGATGGATGTTGTCCCCGTGCAGTAGTTGCGCCGCTGCAACGGTTCCTGGGGAGAACGGCGCACCACCGGGCTCGTGCACCAGCTCCACGCGAGGAGAAGCAATGTCGGAAGAGGCTGTGCAGACGACGCGGGCAGACGAGCCCGCGCTCAGCCAGCGCCAGATCATGACCGTGCTGGTCGGTCTCCTGATGGGGCTGTTCCTGGGCGCCCTCGACCAGACCATCGTCAGCTCCGCGATCCGGGTCATCGCCGACGAGCTGCACGGGCAGACCGCGCAGGCGTGGATCACCACCGCGTACCTGATCACGTCGACCATCTCGACGCCGCTGTACGGCAAGCTCTCGGACATCTACGGCCGGAAACCGCTGTACCTGACCGCCATCTCGCTGTTCCTGGCCGGGTCGCTGCTGTGCGGCCTGGCCGGCTCGATCTACCAGCTCGCCGCCTTCCGCGCGGTGCAGGGCCTCGGCGCCGGCGGTCTGATGTCGCTGGGCCTGACGATCGTCTCGGACATGGTCCCGCCCCGGGAGCGCGGCCGCTACCAGGGCTACTTCATGGCGGTGTTCGGCATCGCCAGCGTGATCGGCCCGGTGATCGGCGGGCTGTTCGCGGGCATGGACACCTTCCTGGGCGTCGACGGCTGGCGCTGGGTGTTCCTGGTGAACCTGCCGTTCGGGCTGGTCGCGGTCGCCGTCGTGGCGAAGGTGCTCAACGTCGTCAGCGAGCGGGTGCAGCACCGCGTCGACTACCTGGGCGCGGCGGCGCTGGTCGTGACGCTCGTGCCGCTGCTGACCGTGGCCGAGCAGGGCCGCGAGTGGGGCTGGGGCTCGACGCTGTCGCTGACCATGTACGGCATCGGGGCACTGGGCCTGGTGCTGTTCCTGCTCGCCGAGCGCCGGATGGGGGCGGAGGCGCTGCTGCCGCTGCGGCTGTTCCGCCTGCCGTCGTTCCGGCTGGGCAACACGCTCAACTTCCTGGTCGGCATCGGCATGTTCGGCGGGCTGACGACCGTGCCGCTGTACCTGCAGATCGTCAAGGGCCTGGACCCGACGCAGGCGGGCCTGATGCTGCTGCCGATGTCCCTCGGGATCGGCTCGACCAGCGGCATGGTGGGCAAGGTGGTCGCCCGCACCGGTCGGCTGAAGCCGTTCCCCATCATCGGCACGGCGCTGATGGCGGTCTCGCTGTTCCTGCTGAGCCGGATCGGGGTGGACAGCTCGCTGGTCACGCTGGGGCTGATCACGTTCGTGATGGGCGCCGGCCTCGGCATGCTCATGCAGACCCTGACCCTGGTGGTGCAGACCGACGCCTCCCAGGGCGACCTGGGCGTGGCGACCGGGTCGGTGAACCTGTTCCGGCAGACCGGCGGCACGGTGGGCGCGGCGACCCTGCTGTCCATCCTGTTCAGCACGGTCGGCGACAACATCGGGACCGCGATGCGCGCGGCGGCGTCCTCGCCGGAGTTCCTCGCGGCGCTCAAGGACCCGGCGGTGCGCAACGACCCGGTGACCCGGCCCTACCTGGAGGCGGTGCGCGACGGGCAGCCGATGGACCTCAACGACACGTCGTTCCTGCACCACCTGGACCCGCGCCTGGCCCACCCGGTCCTGGAGGGCTTCGCGGACTCGATGAGCACCGTGTTCATCACCGGGGGCTGCGTGATGGTGGTCGCCTTCGCGCTGACCTGGCTGCTCCGCAACGTCCGCCTCGACTGACCCGGGGCAGGCGCGTCACCCGGGGCGCACCCGGTCGCAGGCAGGACTCTCGGCACCAGCGGCGGTCCAGGAGCTGTCGTCCGCCGGCCGGGCGTGGGTGGGGCGCGGCGGTGGTCCAGCCGCTGCCGCGCACCCACCGGCCCGTGGTGCTGTCCACAGGGTTGTCCACAGGAACGCCCAGTTGTCCCCAAGTCTGTGGACAACTGGGCGCTGGGGGAAGACAAAGCCCTCCCTCGCGCGGTCGCGGGGAGGGCTCGCTCTCGGTGCTGGGCGTCAGTGGCCCTGCTCCTTGGCCCGCTGGTACGAGCGCTCGATCTCCGCTTCGGCCTCGGTGCGGCCGACCCACGTCGCACCCTCCACGCTCTTGCCGGGCTCCAAGTCCTTGTACACCTCGAAGAAGTGCTGGATCTCGAGCTTGTAGAACTCGGCGAGGTGGTGGATGTCGCGCAGGTGCTCCTGCCGCGGGTCGTCCGAGGGCACGCAGATGACCTTGTCGTCGCCGCCCTTCTCGTCCCGCATCCGGAACATGCCGATGGCCCGCGACTTGATCAGGCAGCCGGGGAAGGTCGGCTCCTGGACCAGCACCAGCGCGTCCAACGGGTCGCCGTCCTCGCCGAGGGTGTCCTCGATGAACCCGTAGTCGGCCGGGTACTGGGTGGCGGTGAACAGCGTCCGGTCGAGACGGATGCGCCCCGTCTCGTGGTCCACCTCGTACTTGTTCCGGTTCCCCTTGGGGATCTCGATCGTGACGTCGAAGTCCACGCGGTTCCTCACTCGTCTTGCGTCGGATGCAGCCGCCCGCTCCGGCGCGCGGCCACGTCTAGTGTGGACCACGGCAGCGCACCGAGCCCCACCGCAGTGCGGGAGCTCGCAATCTGGCAGGCTGGCGATCTGTCGAGGAGGAGCACGTGCCCGAACCCCAGAACAACCGGGGTGAGGTGGTCGAAACCGGCGCTCGGGCGGTGTCGCCGGACAGCGAGAGCGCCAGCCGGACCGCTGCGTCGGCACCGAACCGGCCTGCGGACGCCCCCGCCCCGGAGGCATCGGACGCCACCCCACCCGAGACCGACCGCACCGCGGACGCCGACGCAGCGACGGAGGACAGCGCTGCGCAGCCCGGTGCGGTCGACGGCGCGGGGACCGCGCGCACGGGCTCGGTGACGAAGCGCGTGTCGGGCGCGCTGCGCGACCCGGAGGCGCACAGCGACGGCGCCGGGGACGCGGAGACGGCCCGGTCGCAGACCGCCGACCGCGCGGAGCAGGGCAGCGGCGCCAGCGCCTCGAAGCGCGTCGCGGGCAGCCTGGTGCAGGACTCGGCCCCGGCCGGGGACGGTCAGGCGGGGGCCGACGCCGTGTCGTCCGAAGTCGGCGAGGCCGCCGGCTCGGCCCCGGCCGAGGACGGTGCCGCGGAGACACCCCCGGCCGGGAGTGCTGGGGAGGACCCGGCCGAGAGCTCCGCTGGAGGTGCGGTCGCGGCCGAGGGGAGCTCGGCCCCGGCCAAGAAGGCCGCTGGGGGCCCGGCTTCCGGTGCGGGCACTGCGGCCCGGGACTCCGCGTCGACGGAGGCCGGCGCGGCCGAGGTGGACGCACGCGCAGCCGAGGCCTCGGCTGCGGCGGGCACCAACGACGGCGGCTCAGCAGCGGAGGGCGGCAGCGCTCCGGCGGCTGCTGGGAGCGGGACCGCAGACGGCACTGCCGACCCGGCGGAGAGCGCTGCGCCGGAGTCCGCGCAGGACGGTGGCGCGGCGGCAGGCGAGGCCGCCGACAGTGCTGCCGACCAGGGCGAACCCTCGACGTCCGCGAGCAGCGGCAGCCAGGAGGACCAGCGGACGACCTCGGACACCGAGCAGGCGGCCGCCGCGAACGAGCCCGACACCGCGTCGGCGGACGAAGGTCAGGCCGGAGGTCACGCGGCCGGGTCGAGCAGCGAAGCCGGATCGGACGACCAGGGAGCGGAGCGCGCGGCTGCGGCCGGCAGCGACTCCCGTTCCGACGGGCAGGCGCAGGCCGCGTCCGAGCCCGAGACCGCCGCTGGTCAGGGAGGAGAGCGCGCGGCTGGGGCCGGCGGCGACTCCCGCTCCGGCGCGCAGGCACGGGCCGGAGCCGAGGCTGCGTCGAGCGGCCAGGCCGAGGAGCGCCCGACTGGCACCAGCGGTGACGCCGGTTCCGGCGCGCAGGCGCAGGCTGCCTCCGGGGCCGAGGCTGCGTCGAGCAGCCAGGCCGACGAGCGCGAGGCTGGGGCGGGCAGCGGCTCCGGCTCTGGAGACCAGGCCCCGGCTCGCTCCGGGACGGAGGCCCCGTCGAGCGAGCCTGTCGGGGAGCGCGCGGCTGGCACCAGCGGTGGCCCTGGCGCGCAGCCGCAGGCCGGGGCTGGGGAAGCCCCGGGTGACCAGGGCGGAGGTGCTGCCGTCGCTGGTGGCGGCGGTGCGGCTGCCGCCGCGCAGGACGGTGACGCCGCTGGTGCGCGAGCCGACGGGTCTGCGGCCTCGGGAGGCTCGGTCGAGCGGGACGGGGCGGAGAGCTCCGGAGGCGGGACGCCCAGCGCGCCCGCGGAGGCTGCGGAGACCGGGGCGTCCGCACGGGGCACCGTCGACCGCGACCCTGCTGCGCAGCAGCGCCTGACCCGGGCCGACGAGGAGGGGGCCGCCGAGGACCGGGCCTCCGGAGCAGCGCAGGACCAGGCCGCCGGTGCGGAGCAGGACCGCGACCAGGCTCCGGCGCAGGGCGACGACCACGGCGACGGACAGGTCGGAGCCGAGCGGGCCTCCGACAGCTCGGAGGGCGAGGACGAGCCCTCCGCCGCGCCTGCCAGTGCAGCTGCGCAGGCCGCCGACGAGGCGGATCGGTCGGCGGAAGCGGGACCCGCTGAGCAGGCCCCTGCTCCCAGCGCTTCCGAGGAGCAGCAGGCTGCGCCGGAGTCGAGCGCTGCCGACGCCGCTGAGCAGGAGACCCCGGCCGGAGCGGCCGCGCCGGAGGAGCAGGCGGCGCCGAGCGGCGAGCAGCCCGCGCCGCAGCCGTCCGCCGAGCCGAGCCCGGCTGAGTCGCCCCAGGTCGAGCGAGCCTCGGCCGAGTCGCCCCAGGTCGAGGAGGATCCGTCCTCGGTCGAGGGGCGGTCAGCTCCGGCCGGAGCGGCCCAGGCCGAGGCTCCAGCCGGACCGGGTGAGGCACCGACCGAGCCGCCCCAGGTCGAGCCGAGCCAGGCCGGGCCGGCTCCGGCTGAGTCGGCGCAGGCTGGACCCACCCAGCCCGAGTCCGCTCCGGCCGAGCGGACTGCGGCTGAGTCGGCGGCGACCGAGCCGGTCGAGGCGCGGCCGACCCCAGCCGAGCCGGCCAAGGGTGAGGCAGCACCGACCAAGCCCATCAGGACCGAGCCGACGCCGGCCGAGGGCGAGACGGCTCCCGCCGCGGAGGAGCAGGCCTCGGCCGAGTCCAGCTCGGTCGAGTCGGCCCCCGCTGAGCCGACCCCCACTGAGGCGGCCGAGGCGGAGCCGACCGCCGAGGGGGAGCCAGCACCGGCCGCGCCGACTCCGGCCGAGCGGGCCGCGGGGGAGCCCACCCCGGAGCGAACCGCAGCGGAGTCGACCCCGGCTGAGAAGCCCACCTCGGCGGAGCCGGCGCCCGCTGCCGAGCCCACCTCGACCGAGCCGACCGCCGCCGAGCCGACCGCGGCTGAGGAGCCCGCCGCCGAGCGCGCGGACGACGGTGGTGCCCCGGCAGCCGAGGACGCGCCGGAGACCGCCGGTGCGCAGCCGTCCGCGCCCGAGGGGCAGGTGGCTCCGCCGCCGACCGCGGTGGAGCAGACGCAGCAGTTCCGGCCGATCACCGACGTGCCGCCGGCGGGCGACGGTGCCGTGCTGCCGGAGCAGCGGATCGACGCCACCCAGCAGATCCCGCGGATCCCGGCGGACCCCGCGGAGCAGGCGGTCGAGGCCACCCGGCAGGAGGTGCCTGCTGAGGAGGAGGTCGAGAAGACCACCCGGATCGACCTCTCCGAGCTCCGGGCCGCCACCGGCTCCGGACCGGACACCGACTCGGGGCCGGCGACGCAGCAGATCCCGGTGGTGCCGCCGACCGAGCCCGCCGAGGAGACCCAGCAGTTCGCGCGCCCGGACTTCGACGGCCCGCGCCCGGCGACCGCCGCCGACTTCGTGGGGATGACCGCCCCGGCCGCTCCGGCGGACTTCGCGGGGCTGGGCGCTCCGCCGGCGTCCCCGACGGGCCAGGACGCGCCCCCGCCCGCCGCGTCCCCGGCCGACTTCGCCGGGCTGGGCACTCCGGCGGACCAGGGCGCGCCGCCGCGGCGCTCCGGCCCGCCCACCGCCTCCCCGGAGGACTTCGCCGGGCTCACCACGACGCGGGCGCAGCCCCAGCGCATCGAGCCGGCCGGCGCCCCACCGGGGCGGTTCGCCGCCCCGGAGCGGGCGGAGCCGCAGCACATCCCGCCGGGCACCGACCGGCCCGCGCCGCCGAAGCGCAGCCGCACGTCGCTCGTCGCGCTCGCGGCGGTGGTCGTGGTGCTGCTCGGCGCGGGCATCGGCCTCGGGCCGAAGCTGGTCGACGCGATCGTGCAGGCGCAGGTCGCCGACCCGCCGCCGCCCGTCCGGCTCACCCCGGCGATCAAGCCGCTGGCCCCGAACGCGCCGCAACCCACCCGGGCCGGGCTCGACGCGGCCCTCGCCGGGCCGCTCAGCAACCCCGCGCTGGGCACCCTCGCCGGGATCGTGCAGGACCCGCGGACCGGCGAGGTGCTGTGGGAGCAGGGCGCCACGCAACCGCTGGTCCCGGCCTCGACCGGCAAGCTGCTCGCGATGAGCGCCGCGCTGCTGGTGCTCGACCACGACCACCGGCTGACCACCAAGGTGGTGCGCGGTCGCGAGCCGGGCAGCGTGGTCCTGGTCGGTGGCGGCGACGTGACGCTGTCCACGCTGCCGCCCGGCGAGGAGTCGGTGTACCCGGGGGCCGCCCGGTTCGACGACCTGGTCGCCCAGGTGCGGGCCGCGACCGGCGGGACCGTCACCTCGGTGCAGGTCGACACCAGCCGGTACACCGGGCCGACCCTCGCGCCGGGCTGGCTGCCGTCGGACGTCGGCGCCGGGATGATGGCGCCGATGGAGCCGGTCATGCTCAACGGCGGCCGGAACGACCCGAAGGTCGACTACAGCCCGCGGACCACCGAACCGGCGCTGCAGGCCGCGCAGCGGCTCGCCGCCGGGCTCGGCGCCACGCACGTCTCGAAGGGCACCGCGCCGCCGGGCGCGCAGGTGCTGGGCCAGGTCCAGGGGCCGACGGTGCAGCAGATGGTGGACACCGCGATGCTGCACTCGGACAACATGCTCGCCGAGGTCCTCGCGCGCGAGGTCGCCATCGCCACCGGCGGGGACCCGTCCTTCGCGGGGTCGTGGAAGGCGGTCCGCGGCGTGCTGGCCAAGCACGGCTTCGACCTCACCGGGACCACCATGTCCGACGGCAGCGGGTTGTCCGTGGACGACCGGGCCACCCCGAAGCTGCTCGCCCAGCTGCTGAGCAAGGGCTCCACCCCGGCCAGCCCGGAGGGCGGGCTGGAGCCGGACGCGGCCAAGCTGCGCGGGCTGCTCACCGGCCTGCCGGTGGCCGGCGGGACCGGCAGCCTGCAGGACCGCTACGACGACAACGCGGGCCGCGGCTGGGTCCGGGCCAAGACCGGCACCCTGGACGGCGTCAACAGCCTCGCGGGCACGGTCGTGACGAAGGACGGCCGGTTGCTGGTGTTCGCGCTGATGTCGAACGGCCCGAGCTCGGCGGAGGAGGGCCGCAAGGCGCTGGACGCGGTCACCGAAGCCCTGCGCGGCTGCGGCTGCCGCTGACCGGTCCAGCGGGACGAGCGCAGAGACAGGGCGGGGGGCAGCGGGTACGGTCGTTCGTGTGAACGCCCGACCTTCCACCCTGCCGGCCCCGGTCCGGGGCACGGCCGGGGAGCATCGGGCGCTGGACTGGAACATCGCCGTCGCCACCGCCGTCCGGCTGATGAAGCCGGGTCCCGACGTGCCACGCGCCGAGGCCGAGCAGGCGGTCCGCGCCCTGCGGCAGTTCAGCGTCGAAGCCGAGACCCACGTCCGAGAGCTCACCGGCCTCGGCCAGGACCTGCCGATCATCGCGGGCGACGTCGTGGACCGGCCGTCCTGGGTGCGCGGCGCGGCCGACGGCCTCGCTGCCCTGACCGAGGCCGCGCTGACCTCGGCGGACGCCCGGACGCAGCGCGTCGACGACCTCTTCGGCGGGCTCACCGCGCGCGGCGCCGGGGTGCAGGCCGGGCTCGTGCTCGCCTACCTCGGGGGCAAGGTGCTGGGCCAGTTCGACCCGTACGGCGACTCCGGGGTCGCCGGCCAGCGCGGTCGCCTGCTGCTGGTGGCGCCGAACATCGTCGCGGCGCAGCGCTCCCTGGGCGTGCCCGCCGAGGACTTCGCGATGTGGGTGTGCCTGCACGAGTCCACCCACCGCCTGCAGTTCAACGCGGTGCCGTGGCTGCGCGAGCACTTCACCGAGAGCCTCGGCGTCCTCCTGTCGGAGATGGAGGGCACCACCGGTGAGCTGCTGGGCCGGTTCCCCGCCGTGCTGCGCGAGGCCCGGTCCCGCTCCGAGGACTCCAGCCCCGGCGTGCTCGGCGTGATCGAGCTGCTGCAGACGCCCGAGCAACGGCACGCGCTGGACCGGATCATCGCGATCTCCACCCTGCTGGAGGGCCACGCCGACCACGTGATGGACGCGGTGGGCCCGCAGGTGGTGCCGAGCGTGGCGACGATCCGCAGCCGCTTCACCGAGCGCCGCAAGGGCGGCGGCCTGCTCGACCGCCTGCTCCGCAGCCTGCTGGGCGTGGACGCCAAGATCCGGCAGTACGCGCAGGGCGCGGCGTTCACCCGCCGCGTGGTGGACGAGGTGGGCATGACCGGCTTCAACGCCGTCTGGGCCGCCCCCGAGAACCTGCCGACCCGCGCCGAGATCTCCGACCCCGCCCGCTGGATCCGCCGCGTCCACGGCTGACCGAGGTGCCGTCCTCCGCGCGTGCGCGTGCGGGGAGAATGGCGGGGTGCCGCCGCCTCCCGCCGTCAGTGCTGTGCGCAGCGCCGTCCGGCGCCTGCTCAGCTCCCCGGAGGCCGCGCCGTTCCGGGGCGCTCCGCTGGTCGTCGCGTGCTCCGGCGGCGCCGACTCCCTGGCGCTCGCCGCGGCCGCCGCGCACGTCGCCCGCCGCACCGGCGTCGAGCTGCGCGGACTGGTGGTGGACCACGGGCTGCAGGACACCTCCGCCGAGGTCGCCGCGCGCGCCGCGGACCAGCTCGCCGCGCTCGGGGCCGACGCCGAGGTGGTCCGGGTCCGGGTCGAGGGCTCCGGTGGTCTGGAGGCCGCCGCGCGTCGCGCGCGCTACCGGGCGCTGCGCGAACGCCGGCCGCCCGGCTCCCTGGTCCTGCTCGGCCACACCCTCGACGACCAGGCCGAGACCGTGCTGCTCGGGCTCGGCCGCGGCTCCGGCGCGCGGTCGATCGCGGGCATGCGGCCGCTGGACCCGCCGTGGGCCCGGCCGTTCCTGGACGTGCGCCGGGCGACCACCGAGGCGGCGTGCCGCGAGCTCGGCCTCGAACCCTGGCGGGACCCGCACAACGCCGACGAGCGCTTCACCCGTGTGCGGTTGCGCACACAAGTTCTTCCGCTGATGGAAGACGTGCTGCAAGGTGGCGTTCACGAGGCGTTGGCCCGGACTGCCCAGCAGCTGCGGGAGGACGCCGACGCGCTGGACGAGCTGGCTGCGGCGGAACGTCGCCGGGTCGAGGTCGGGGAAGGGCTGGATGCCTTGGCACTGCGGGAAAAACCGGCGGCGCTGCGGCGGCGGGTGGTGAAGGACTGGCTGCTCGAGCGGGGCGTTCCGGAGCTCACCGACGCGCACCTGCGCGCGGCCGATGCGCTGCTGTCGGACTGGCGCGGGCAGGGCGGCCCGGCGTTGCCGGGTGACTTTGTGCTCCGCCGCGCGCATGGCACGCTGCAAGTCGAAGCGGCGGGTCGCAAGCCGCCGAACGGCTGACTTGTCGAGGCTGGGGCGCGCGCAGCACCCGGGGGGAAACCGATCCGACGAAGAGGGGAATCCGGGCCGTGTACGACGGCGACATCGCATCCGTGCTCATCAGCGAGCAGCAGATCAAGGACAAGGTCACCGAGCTGGCCAAGCAGGTCGACGAGGACTACCAGCAGGCTGCCGGGGACCTCTTGCTGGTGGGTGTGCTCAAGGGTGCGGTCATGTTCATGACCGATTTCGCGCGGGCCTTGCCGCAGCCCGCGCAGCTGGAGTTCATGGCGGTCAGCTCGTACGGCTCGTCGACCTCCTCCTCCGGTGTGGTGCGCATCCTCAAGGACCTGGACCGCGACATCGCCGACCGGCACGTGCTCATCGTCGAGGACATCATCGACTCGGGCCTGACGCTGTCCTGGCTGCTGAAGAACCTCAGCTCGCGCAACCCGGCCTCGCTGGAGGTGTGCACGCTGCTGCGCAAGCCGGACGCGGTGCAGGTCGAGGTGCCGGTGAAGTACGTCGGCTTCGACATCCCGAACGAGTTCGTGGTCGGCTACGGCCTGGACTACGCCGAGCGGTACCGTGATCTGCCCTACATCGGCACGCTGGACCCCAAGGTCTACACCTCGGGCGTCTGAGGTGCCCCGGGCGGTGTCCGGTTCGACCCTCCAGCCCCATGGCGGCGGGCCGACCGGATACGCTGGTCGCCCTGTGCCGGGCTCGGCGTGGTCGGGCCCGCACGTCGGCCGGTACGCTGGTCTGAAGGGGTTGACGGCGACGATGAAGTGTGTCTGCCGAACAGCCGTCGCCCGAAGTGACAGTCAGGGAGGGTCGAGGCCGCCCGTCGGCCGCAAGTGAATGGACCGAAAGCGCCTGCTCCGGAATCCGCTGCTGTGGATCCTCGTCGCATTTCTGCTGATCATGTCCTTCAACGTGCTCTTCGACGAGACGCGCGCGTACCGCGAGGTCTCCACGTCGCAGGCACTCGAGCAGATCGCTCAGGGCAAGGTCAAAGAAGCGACCATCGAGGACAAGGAGCAGCGGGTCCGCCTGACCCTGAACGACGGCCAGAGCTTCGACGGCAGCAACCAGCTGATCGCGCAGTACCCGGCGGGGGCCACCGACCAGGTGGTCGACGAGATCCGCAACGCCCACGTGCCGACCTGGAACACCAAGGTCTCCCAGGACTCGTTCTGGGTGCAGATGCTGTTCTACCTGGTGCCCATCGGTCTGCTCGTGCTGCTGCTGATGTGGATGATGAACAACGTCCAGGGCGGCGGCAACCGCGTCCTGAACTTCGGCAAGTCCAAGGCCAAGCAGCTGACCAAGGACATGCCCAAGACGTTGTTCGCCGACGTCGCGGGCGCCGACGAGGCCGTCGAGGAGCTGCACGAGATCAAGGACTTCCTGCAGAACCCCGGCCGCTACCAGGCGCTCGGGGCGAAGATCCCCAAGGGCGTGCTGCTCTACGGCCCACCCGGCACCGGCAAGACGCTGCTGGCGCGCGCGGTCGCCGGTGAGGCCGGGGTGCCGTTCTACTCGATCTCCGGTTCCGACTTCGTCGAGATGTTCGTCGGTGTCGGCGCCTCCCGCGTGCGCGATCTGTTCGAGCAGGCCAAGCAGAACGCGCCGTGCATCATCTTCGTCGACGAGATCGACGCGGTCGGCCGCCAGCGCGGCGCCGGCCTCGGCGGCGGGCACGACGAGCGGGAGCAGACCCTCAACCAGCTGCTGGTCGAGATGGACGGCTTCGACTCCCGCGGCGGCATCATCCTCATCGCCGCCACCAACCGCCCGGACATCCTCGACCCGGCGCTGCTGCGCCCGGGCCGCTTCGACCGGCAGATCCCGGTGTCCGCGCCCGACCTGCGCGGCCGCCGCGCGATCCTGGGCGTGCACTCCAAGGGCAAGCCGCTGGCCCAGGACGTCGACCTGGAGAGCCTGGCCAAGCGCACCGTCGGCTTCTCCGGCGCCGACCTGGAGAACGTGATCAACGAGGCCGCGCTGCTCACCGCGCGCGAGAACGGCCAGCTGATCACCGCCGCGGCGCTGGAGGAGGCGGTCGACCGGGTGGTCGGCGGCCCGCGCCGGAAGAGCAAGATCATCTCGGAGCGGGACAAGAAGATCACCGCCTACCACGAGGGCGGCCACGCCCTCGCCGCGTGGGCGATGCCCGACCTGGAGCCGGTCTACAAGCTCACGATCCTGCCGCGCGGCCGCACCGGCGGGCACGCGCTCGTCGTCCCCGAGGACGACAAGGACATGATGACCCGCTCGGAGATGATCGCCCGGCTGGTGTTCGCGCTGGGCGGTCGCTCCGCCGAGGAGCTGGTCTTCCACGAGCCGACCACCGGCGCCTCCAGCGACATCGAGCAGGCCACCAAGATCGCCCGCGCGATGGTCACCGAGTACGGCATGACCGCCCGCCTCGGCGCGGTCAAGTACGGCAAGGAGGAGGGCGACCCGTTCCTCGGTCGCACCGCCGGCCAGCAGCCGAACTACTCGCTGGAGGTCGCGCACGAGATCGACGAGGAGGTGCGGCGCCTCATCGAGGCCGCGCACACCGAGGCGTGGGAGGTGCTCAACACCTACCGCGACGTGCTCGACGACCTCGTGCTGGAGCTCATCGAGAAGGAGACGCTGAACCGCAAGGACCTGGAGCGGATCTTCGCCCGCGTGGAGAAGCGGCCCAGGATCACCGCGTTCAACGACTTCGGTGGGCGCACGCCGTCGGACAAGCCGCCGATCAAGACCCCCGGTGAGCTGGCCAAGGAGCGCGGCGAGCCGTGGCCCCCGGTCAAGGAGGAGCCGACCCCGACGCCGACCCCGGTGGCCAACCAGAACGGCGCTGCGCCGGGCTACGGCCAGCAGGAGCCGGCCGGCGCCGGTGCCGGCCAGGGCACGGTGCAGATCCAGCAGCCGCAGCAGCAGCCCGGCCAGTACGGCCAGTCCAGCCAGGCGCCGCAGGCGGTGCCGCCGAACTACGGCGCCCCGCCCGGCTGGACCCCGGCGACCACGCCGTCGGGCTCCTCGCAGTACTCCGGCGGCCAGTACAACTGGACGCCGTCCTGGGAGCGCGGCCCGCAGCAGGCCGAGCACCCGACGACGCCGGAGCACGGCGAGCAGCAGTCCGAGGACCGGCCGGAGGGCCCGGACTCCGCGCAGGACAACGGCAGCGGCAACCAGAGCCGCTGATGCTGGTTCGCCGCAGGGCGACCCAGCCAGTGGAGGAACGACGAATTGACCAGTCCGGTCGACGAGCCGATCGGGGCGGGAGTCGACGCCCGCCCCGACGGCTCTCCCCACGTGCCCCAGTTCGACCAGGAGCGCGCCGAGAACGCGGTGCGGGAGCTCCTGCTCGCCGCCGGTGAGGACCCGGAGCGCGAAGGCCTGCGGGACACCCCGGCGCGCGTCGCCCGCGCCTACCGCGAGCTGTTCGCCGGGCTCTACACCAACCCGGACGAGGTCCTGGACAAGACCTTCGACGAGGCCCACGAGGAGCTCGTCCTGGTCCGCGACATCCCGGTGTACTCGCAGTGCGAGCACCACCTGCTGCCGTTCCACGGCATCGCGCACGTCGGCTACATCCCGAACGAGCAGGGCCGGGTGACCGGCCTGTCCAAGCTCGCGCGGCTGGTCGACCTGTACGCCCGGCGGCCGCAGGTGCAGGAGCGGCTGACCTCGCAGGTCGCCGACGCCCTGGTGCGCCGGCTGGAGCCGCGCGGGGTGATCGTGGTGATCGAGGCCGAGCACCTGTGCATGGGCATGCGCGGGGTGCGCAAGGCCGGGTCCACCACCACGACGTCGGCCGTGCGCGGCCTGTTCCGCAGCTCGGCGTCCTCGCGCGCCGAGGCGTTGTCGCTGATCAGGGGACGCTGATGCACCCGCGGTTGCCGAACCCGCCGCGCTGCGCGGTGATGGGCGTGCTGAACGTGACGCCGGACTCGTTCTCCGACGGCGGGCGCTACCTGGACCGCGACGCGGCCATCGCGCACGGCGTGGAGATGCACCGGATGGGCGCGGACATCATCGACGTCGGCGGGGAGTCGACCCGGCCGGGCGCGGACCGCGTCGACGCCGGCACCGAGATCGCCCGGGTGCTGCCCGTGGTCCGCGAGCTCGTCGCGGCGGGCGTGCCGGTCAGCGTGGACACCACCCGCGCGAAGGTCGCCGCGGCCACCGCGGAGGCCGGGGCGGCGGTGATCAACGACGTGTCCGGCGGGCTGGCCGACCCGGACATGGTGCACGTGGCCGCCGACACCGGGCTGCCGTGGGTGCTGATGCACTGGCGCGGTCACAGCAAGGACATGAACAGCCTCGCCACGTACTCCGACGTGGTGGCGGAGGTGCGCGACGAGCTGCTGCGGCAGGTCGACGTGGCGCTGCGGGCCGGGGTCGCGGAGGACGCCGTCGTGCTGGACCCGGGGCTGGGCTTCGCCAAGACCGGGCGGCACGACTGGCAGCTGCTGCAACGGCTGGACGTCTTCGTCGACCTGGGCTTCCCGGTGCTGGTCGGCGCCTCGCGCAAGCGCTTCCTCGGCCGGCTGCTGGCCGACGGCGAGGGCGACCCGCGCCCGCCCGCCGGGCGCGAGACGGCCACCGCGGTGGTCTCGGCGCTGGCCGCCGACCGCGGGGCGTGGGGAGTCCGGGTGCACGACGTGCGGCGGTCGTTGGACGCCGTCGCGGTCACCGCGGCGTGGCGCAGCGGAGGGGAGTTCGGTGGCTGACCGGATCACGCTGACCGGCCTGAAGGTGCGCGGCCACCACGGCGTCTTCGACCACGAGAAGCGCGACGGCCAGGACTTCCTCGTCGACATCACCGTCTGGATCGACCTCGGCGAGGCCGCGACCAGCGACGACCTGGCCAAGACCCTGCACTACGGGGAGCTGGCCGAGCGCGCGGCGGCGATCGTGGCCGGGCCGCCGAAGGACCTCATCGAGGCCGTGGCGGGCGAGATCGCCGACGACGTGATGACCGACGAGCGGGTGCACGCCGCCGAGGTCACCATCCACAAGCCGAACGCGCCGATCCCGCTGGAGTTCGCGGACGTGGCGGTGACCATCCGCCGGTCCCGCCGCGGTGGCCGCGGCAAGGCGGTCCCGGCGTAGGTCGCAAGTGGCAGCCCCCGTCGTGGGGCCGGGCTGAGGAGGCGAGATGAGCAGGGCGGTGCTGTCGCTGGGGTCCAACCTCGGGGACCGGCTCGGCCACCTCCGGCTCGCCGTGTCCGGGTTCGCCGACGTGCTGGTCGCGGCGTCGCCGGTGTACGAGACCGCACCGTGGGGCGTCACCGACCAGCCGGACTTCCTCAACGCGGTGATCGTCGTCGAGTCCCCGGACGTGGACGCGTGGGGCTGGCTGCGCCGCGGGCAGCGGCTGGAGCAGCAGGCGGAGCGGGTGCGCGAGCAGCGCTGGGGCCCGCGCACCCTGGACGTCGACGTGGTCACCGTGGACGACGTCCGCAGCGAGGACCCGGAGCTGCTGCTCCCGCACCCGGGCACGCCGAGCCGGGCGACGGTGCTCGTCCCGTGGCTGGCCATCGACCCCGACGCCGAGCTCCCCGGCCACGGCCGGGTGGCCGACCTCCTGGAGGCCCTGCCCCCGGCCGACATCGCCGACGTCCACCTCCGCCCCGACCTCACCCTCACCTGACCCCGCGGTCGTGAGCGCGAAAACCGGTCCCAACCGGCCTCCGCACTCACGACCACCCCCGACCCGCTCACCGCAGTCGTGAGTGGGGAGGCCGGTTCCAGCCGGTTTCTGCACTCACGACCGGATCGGACCCGCTCAGCGTGGTTGTGAGTGCGAATGCCGGTTCTGGGCGGTTTCTGCACTCACGACCGGTCCCTGACCTGGTCACCGGGGTCGTGAGTGGGGAGGCCGGTTCCAGCCGGTTTTCGCACTCACGACCGGTCCCCGGGCCGTTCAGTGGGGTCGTGCGTGGAGGAGCCGGTTGTGGGCGGTTTCTGCGCTCACGAGTGGGTGGAGGCGCGGAGGGCTTCGGCGAGCCAGCGGGCCGACTCGGTGGTGACCGGGTGCCGCGGCCAGTCGTTCATGATCGCCAGCAGTTCCCAGTAGCGGGACATCCGCTCGTCGGTCCCCTCGGCGTAGTGGTCGGCCATCTCGCGGCGGAACTCCGGCGAGTCCGGCCGCCCCCACTCCTCGCCGGCCAGCGCCATCACCCGGTCCGCCAGGGCGGCGCCCTCGGGGCCGTCCGGCGCCAGACCCGACTCGGCAGCGCTCTTCGCCTCGTCGGTGATCGCCCACCACTTCGGCGCGGTCTCCGGGCCGACCATCTGCTCACCGGCCTCGCGGCGCCGCGCGTGCTCCTCGTACAGCGCCCGCACCGCGCGGCGGAAGTCCTGGTCCTGCACCAGTTCGGCGAGCTCGATCCAGGCCTGCAGCTGCTCGGTGCTCGGGTCGTCGGGCAGGTTCGGCTTCGCCGAGCGCATCCACTCGGTGAAGCCCGGGGTCACCGCCAGGTCCGCGCTGACCTCGTCCCAGAACTCGTCGATGAGCCGGTTGCGCTCCTCGTCGGACATCGTCGCCAGTTCCTGCATCAGTCTCACCTCTTCGGTCGAACGGTCGGCCTTCACGACCGCCCGCAGCACGGCTCGCCGGGTGCGCAGCACGCGCATCTGCTGCTCCAGCAGCTCCAGGTGGGTGCCGGCCAGCTGCGCGAGCGTCATCTCGCGGGCCAGCACCCGCTTGACCTCGTCCAGCCCGGCCCCCAGCTCCCGGAGCGTGCGCACCAGTTCCAGGCGGCTGACCGCCGTGACGTCGTACAAGCGGTACCCGGCCGCGGTGCGGTCGGTGGGCGGCACCACGCCGGTGTCGGAGTAGAACCGGATCGTCTTCACGCTCAGGCCCGTGCGGCGGGCCAGTTCGCCGATCGTGTAGCGGGTGTCGTCCACGTCGACCACCTTCGACCTTCCCGTCGGGGGAGACTCAAGACCCGCGTGCGGCGCGCCCGGAACTCGCCGCCGCGAACCCGGGTGCGATCCTGGACCTGTGGCACCGCGACAAGCAGAGCACCTCTCCTTCACCAAGCCCCGCCAGCTGATCACCGGTGGCGTGGCCGCGGCGGTCGTGGTCTTCCTGCTGGTCCGGGTCAGCTACGGTGACCTGCCGCAGCTGCCGCTGCTGGCCGGGGCGACGCTGCTGCTCATCGCGGTCGTGGACCTGGTCCTCGCGCTCCTCGTGCGCCCGCGGGTGAAGCGCAAGCCGGGCACCGAGCCGCTGGACGGGCCGACGGCGGCGCGCGCGGTCGCGCTGGCCAAGGCCTCGTCGATGGCGGGCGCGATCATGGCCGGGGTGTGGATCGGCCTCGGCGCCTACCTGCTGCCGATCGCGGGGACCGTGCTCGCGGCGCAGTCCGACATCACCGCGTCGGTGATCGGGTTGGTCAGCGCGGCGGCGCTCATCGCGGCGGGCCTCTGGCTGGAGCACTGCCTGCGCAACCCGGACGAGCCGGACGAGCCCCGCGACGAAGACGAGAGCTGACCGCCCGATCGCGTGAGGGCTCGCTGGACCTCCTTGCGCGGCAAGCGTTTTCGGCGTCGGCCGCGCCGGAGAGCAGGCGGGGAGCGGCCGTTCGGGTGTGCGCGGTGTGGGCCACCAGGGGCAAACTGGGGTCGCGTTGCTCGCCTTCAGGTCTCGAACTGATAAACGCCCGGTACCGTGGTGGCATGTCCGACCGTGGGAGTACCGAGACCGGAACCCGCGCTGGTGGCTCGACCGCCCTGTGGGTCGGCGCGCTCGTGCTCGCCGCGGCCGCCACCGCAGTGCTGGTGGTCAGTGACGACGCCCGCCTGTTGCGGCTGGGCCTGGTCGCCGCGCTGTGGTCGGCGCTGATCGGGGCCTTCGGGGTGGCCCGGTTGCGCCACCGGGTCGCGCAGGGCGAGAAGGCCGTCGAGGACCGGAAGCGGATCTACGAGCTGGAGCTGGAGCGGGAGATCGCGGCCCGCCGCGAGTTCGAGCTGGAGGCCGAGGCCGAGGCGCGTCGGAAGGCGGCTGCGGAGACCACCGGCGAGCTGAAGCACCTGCAGGAGGAACTGCAGAAGCTGCGGTCGAGCCTGGAGCAGGTGGTCGGCGGCGACGTGCTGTTCGAGCGGGTCGCGCTGCGCGCGGAGTCCACCCGGGTGCGGTCGCTGAACGAGGGCGGCCAGAAGGTGCAGAACGTGGCGAACGCGTTCGCCCAGCCCGCGCGGGGCCGGGAGCTGTCCCCGCCCGCCGCGCAGAACACCGACCTGATGAGCCGGTTGTCCGGTGAGCAGCCGGAGCACCGCCCGAAGGCGCACCCGCGCCTCGCACCGCGGGCGGCCCAGGCGCACCCGCCGCGTCCGGCCCCCGTGCGCCGCCCGGAGGCGGTGCACCACGAACCGCCGCAGCGCGCCCCGGAACCCCCGAAGGCGACGCCGGAGCACCCGCCCGCACCCGACCCGGCGGGAGCGCACAGCGAGGGGACCTCGGTCAACGACCTGATCGCGGCCTACGGCGCTGCCCCGGACACGCCCCGCCGACGGCGGCGACGCGCCTGACGAGGTGACTGTCCGGGCGTCGCTGTCCGCACTTCAATAGGGTTTTCCCCGTGTCGAGTCCTGATCTCCAGGGGCCCGCCGCCGACCTGTCCGGCGCGCGGAGGCTCCAGACCCGGAAGCACCACGCCGTCGGTTGGCCGGTCGCCGGCCTCATCGTGCTCGGGATCTGCGGACTGGTGATGGTCGGTGTCACCACGTCGCGGGTCGGCGCGCTGCCCGCCTTCGTCGGTGCGCTCGCCGCGCTGCTGCCGGTCGGCGTGGTGTTCGCCGCGATCGTCTGGATCGACCGGTGGGAGCCGGAACCGCCGATGCTGCTGCTCGGCGCGTTCCTGTGGGGTGCGGGCGGGGCGACCGCCTGCTCGCTGCTGCTCAACGACACCGTCCTCCAGCTCGCCGACGCCGTGGCCGGCGCGGGCGACCAGAAGTTCTTCCTGACCGCGGTGATGGGCCCGCTGGTGGAGGAGGCGGCGAAGGCCCTGTTCGTGGTCGCGCTGTGGTTCAAGCGCCGGTCGGAGTTCAACGGCATGGTGGACGGCATCGTCTACGCGGCGCTGACCGCGGCGGGCTTCGCGTTCACCGAGAACATCCTGTACTTCGGCAAGGCGTTCTCGGTGGACGGCTTCGGCGGCCCGGCCGGCGGCGTGCTGGCGGTGTTCATCATGCGCGGCGTGCTGGCGCCGTTCTCGCACCCGCTGTTCAGCGCGATGTTCGGCATCGGCATCGGGATGGCCGCGCGCACCGACCACAAGCAGCGGCGGCTGGGCTACCTGCTCGGCGGCTTCGCGGCGGCGTTCCTGCTGCACGCGGTGTGGAACGCGGCGACGCTGCTGGGCGGGGCGGAGTTCCTCAACGTCTACTTCCTGATCATGGTGCCGGTCTTCCTGGGCACCTTCTGGCTGGTGGTGTGGCAGCGCAAGCGCGAGCAGCGGATCGTCATCCAGCAGCTGCCGGTGCTGGAGCGGGCCGGGCTGATCGTGCGCAGCGAGATGGAGATGCTGGCCACCCTCGCCGGCCGCAAGGGCTGGTTGCGCAAGGTCCGCCGCAGCGCCGGGTCCGAGGCGGCCAAGGCGGTGCGGGACTACCAGATCGCGGTCACCGAGCTGGCGTTCCTGCAGCACCGGGCGGCCGAGGGGCGCACCACGAGCGCGGCCCGCCGGGCCCGCCGGGAGAAGCTGATCGAGGAGCTCAAGCAGGCCCGGCGCTCGGCCGCGGGCACCCAGCAGGCGATCCAGACCGCCCGCATCAAGATCAACGAGCTGACCCGGCACAACATGAAGCGGCCGCTGCCGAAGGGCCAGCGCACCCGCGACTGACCGCGCGCGCCCCGGCGTGGGACGCTCGCGTGGCGCTCGCCACCTGGGGGCGTCGCCGGGCGGTCGGTGGGGCTACTCTCGCGTCGCTGGCCGGTACCCGGTGGTCGGGACTGGACCGGTGTGGAGGACGACGTGGCGATGTCTGCTGGTCGCACGGGCCCTCGGCTGCGCGTGGGAGTGGTCTCCGCGGGCCGGGTGGGTGCTGTGCTGGGCGCGGCGTTGCAGCGGGCTGGGCACCAGGTGGTCGCGGTCTCCGCGGTGTCCGAGGCCTCGCTGCGGCGCGCGGAGGAGCTGCTCCCCGGGGTCGCGGTGCTGCCGCCGGACGAGGTCGCCGTGCAGGCCGACCTGGTGCTGCTGGCGGTCCCGGACGACGCGATCACCGGGCTGGTCCGCGGCCTGGTCGCCACCGGGTCGTTGCGGCCCGGGCAGATCCTGGTGCACACCTCGGGCGCGCACGGCGTGTCCGCGCTGAGCCCGGCGGCCGAGAGCGGGGTGCTCCGACTGGCGCTGCACCCGGCGATGACCTTCACCGGGCGCGCCGAGGACGTCGAGCGGCTCGGCAACGCGTGCATGGCCGTCACCGCGGCCACCGAGGACGAGACCGGCTGGAGCGTGGCGGAAGCGCTGGCGCTGGAGCTCGGGATGGAGCCGGTGCGCGTGCCCGAGGAGTCCCGCCGACTCTACCACGCCGCGCTCACCCACGGCGCGAACCACCTGATCACCCTGGTCAACGAGTGCGCGGAGCTGCTGCGCGACGCCGGCGTCGCCAACGCCGACCGGGTGATGGCACCGATCCTGTCCGCCTCGCTGGACAACGCGCTGCGCTTCGGCGACCGCGCGATCACCGGCCCGGTGATGCGCGGCGACGCCGGCACGGTCCGCGCGCACCTCGCCGCCCTGCGCGAGGCCGGACCGGGCGTCGTCCCCGGGTACCGGGAACTGGCCAGGCGCACGGCCGACCGGGCCGAGCGCACGGGCGTCCTGCGCGCCGACGGCGCCGCGGAGGTCCGCCGAGCACTGGAGGAAGAGCCGTCGTGACCACGGCGCAGGACACGGGAGTCGTGATGAACCGACCCTTCCAGCGCGGTGCCCTGACCGTGCACCGCGAGCCCGCCGAGCTGGCGCGGGTGACCCGCGCGCTGCGGGCCACCGGGCGCACGGTCCACCTGGTGCCCACCATGGGCGCGCTGCACCGCGGTCACCTGGAGCTGATCAAGCGCGCCCGCCGCGACGTCAACGCCGTGGTGGTCGTGTCGATCTTCGTCAACCCGCTGCAGTTCGGGCCGGACGAGGACTTCGACCGCTACCCGCGCAGCTTCGAGTCGGACCTCGAGCTGTGCCGGGAGGCCGGGGTGGAGCTGGTCTTCGCGCCGTCGGTCGAGCAGATGTACGGCGACGACCCGCAGGTCACCGTCCACGCCGGACCGCTCGGCGACGAGCTCGAGGGCGCCGCCCGGCCGGGCCACTTCGACGGCGTGCTCACCGTGGTGCTCAAGCTGCTCAACATCGTGCGCCCGGACCTGGCGTTCTTCGGCGAGAAGGACTACCAGCAGCTGGTGCTGATCCGGCGCATGGCCCGCGACCTCGACCTGGACGCGCGCATCCAGGGCATCCCCACCATCCGGGAGGCCGACGGGCTGGCGCTGTCCTCGCGCAACGCCTACCTCAGCGACGAGCAGCGCCGCGCCGCGCTGGCGCTCTCGGCGGCCCTGGCCGCCGGGACGCACGCCGGGGCGGGCGGCGCCGACGCGGTGCTGGCGGCGGCGCGCGAGGTGCTGGCCACCGAACCGTCGGTGGAGGTCGACTACCTGGAGCTGCGGGACCCCGAGCTCGGGCCGGCACCGGCCGCGGGCGAGGCGCGGCTGCTGGTGGCGGCGCGGGTGGGCACGACCCGGCTGATCGACAACGCCAAGGTGCTGCTCGCCGGCCCTGAGCAGCGCTGATCGGGCCAACCGCGCGGGTGCTGCGGGGAGCCGCCGCGGCATCGCGGAAGATACGTCGGAGGAGCTGCGGTACCAGCAGGAGGAGGTCTGCGATGTTCCGCACCATGCTGAAGTCCAAGATCCACCGCGCCACGGTGACCCAGGCGGACCTGCACTACGTCGGGTCGGTGACGGTGGACGCCGACCTGATGGACGCAGCGGACCTGCTCGAGGGCGAACAGGTGGCGATCGTGGACGTCACCAACGGCGCCCGCCTGGAGACCTACGTGATCACCGGCGAGCGCGGCTCCGGCGTGATCGGCGTCAACGGCGCCGCGGCGCACCTCGTCCAGCCCGGTGACACCGTGATCCTGCTGTCCTACGGCGTGATGGACGAGCTGGAGGCGCGGTCGGTGCGCCCGAAGGTGGTCTTCGTGGACGCCGAGAACAAGGTCGTGGAGGCCGGTGACCAGCCGGGCGTCGCGCCGGAGGGGTCGGGGCTGACCAGCGCCGCGGTCATCGCGGGCACGCCCGCCGAGACCGACGACGCGGCGAAGCTCGACGCCCTGCTGCAGCAGCCCGAGCACTGAGCGGAAGGACGGACTGGAACGGTGCTGCTGGCCATCGACGTCGGGAACACCAACATCGTGCTGGGCCTCTACGACGACGAGTCGGACAGCCCCGACGTCGCCGCGACCCTGCTGCACGACTGGCGGATGCGGACCGAGCCGCGGATGACCGCCGACGAGATGGCGCTGACCATGCGCGGGCTGCTCGGCGAGCACGCCGACCGGATCACCGGCATCTCGGCGCTGTCCACGGTGCCGGCGCTGCTGCGCGAGCTGCGCGTCATGCTCGGCCGGTACTGGGCCGACGTGCCGCGCGTGGTGGTCGAGCCGGGCGTGCGGACCGGGGTCCCGCTGCTGGTGGACAACCCGAAGGAGGTCGGGGCGGACCGGGTGATCAACACGCTCGCCGCCCACCACCTGCACGTCACGAACTGCGTGGTGGTCGACTTCGGCACCTCCACCAACATCGACGTGATCTCGGCGAAGGGCGAGTTCCTGGGCGGGGCGTTCGCGCCCGGCATCGAGATCTCGCTGGACGCGCTGGCCGCTCGCGCCGCGCAGCTGCGCAAGGTGGAGCTGGTCCGCCCGCGCTCGGTGATCGGCAAGAACACCGTGGAGTGCCTGCAGTCCGGCATCCTGTTCGGCTTCGCCGGGCAGGTGGACGGGTTGGTCCGCCGCATCGTGTCGGAGCTGGAGGCCACCCACGGCGGCCCCACCACGGTGCTGGCCACCGGCGGCCTGGCTCCCCTGGTGGTGACGGAGTCGACGACGATCACCCACCACGTCCCCGACCTCACCCTGCTGGGCCTCCGCCTGGTCTACGACCGCAACTTCAAGGCCGCCTGAGCCGACCGGGAGCGGACCGCCGCGCGGGGAGAGCCCTGCTCATCCCGTGACCGGAGCCGAACCGTACCCTTGGTTCCCGTGACTGAGGACCGTTCCAATCCCCCGGCAACCAGCGATGACGGCGTCGACGACCTGCCGGAGCAGATGCGGGTCCGGCGGGAGAAGCGGGAGCGCCTGCTCGAGGCCGGAGTCGACCCGTACCCGGTGACCCTGCCGATCACCCACAGCCTCGCCGAGGTCCGCGCCGCCCACGAGGGGCTGGAGCCGGACACCGCCACCGGTGAGCACGTCGGCGTGGCCGGACGCGTGATGTTCCTGCGCAACACCGGCAAGCTCTGCTTCGCCACGCTGCGCGCGGGCGACGGCACCGAGCTCCAGGCGATGCTCAGCCTCAAGCAGGTCGGCGAGGACGCGCTGGCCAGTTGGAAGAGCGACGTCGACCTCGGTGACCACGTCTTCGTGCACGGTGAGGTGATCACCTCCCGCCGCGGCGAGCTGTCCGTGATGGCCGACGAGTGGCGGATGGCGGCCAAGGCGCTGCGCCCGCTGCCGGTCATGCACAAGGAGCTCGGCGAGGAGATGCGCGTCCGGCAGCGCTACGTCGACCTCATCGTGCGCAAGCAGGCCGCGCAGACGGTGCGCACCCGGGCCGCGGTGCAGCGGTCGCTGCGGGGTTCGTTCGAGCGGCGCGGCTTCATCGAGGTGGAGACCCCGATGCTGCAGACGCTGCAGGGCGGGGCCGCGGCGCGACCGTTCGTGACGCATTCGAACGCCTTCGACATCGATCTGTTCCTGCGCATCGCGCCGGAGTTGTACCTCAAGCGCTGCGTGGTCGGCGGGATCGAGAAGGTTTTCGAGATCAACAGGAACTTCCGCAACGAGGGGAGTGATTCTTCCCACTCCCCGGAGTTCGCCATGTTGGAGTTCTACCAGGCCTACGCCGATTACAACGACATGGCCGAGCTGACCAGGACGTTGATCCAGGAGGCGGCCGAGAACGTCACCGGCTCGCAGGTCGTGACCTGGTTCGACGGAACCGAGTACGACCTGTCCGGCGAGTGGACGACCATCCGGATGTACGAGTCGCTGTCCGAAGCGCTCGATTCGGAGATCACCCCGGAAACGCCGGTGGACGTGCTGCGCAAGCACGCCGACTCGCGCGGATTGCAGGTGGATCCGGCGCACGGGCACGGAAAGCTCGTCGAGGAGCTGTGGGAGCACTTGGTCGGGGACCATTTGACCGAGCCGACCTTCGTGCGCGATTTCCCGGTGGAGACCTCGCCGCTGACCCGGCAGCACCGCGAGCAGCCGGGCCTGGCGGAGAAGTGGGACCTCTACATCCGCGGCTTCGAGCTGGCCACCGGCTACTCGGAGCTGGTGGACCCGGTGGTGGAGCGCGCCCGGCTGGAGCAGCAGGCGGCGCTCGGGGCGGCCGGGGACGACGAGGCCATGCCCATCGACGAGGACTTCCTGCGTGCGCTCGAGTACGGAATGCCGCCCACCGGCGGGGTCGGAATGGGTATCGACCGGTTGTTGATGGCGTTGACCGGTCTCGGTATCCGGGAGACGATCCTGTTCCCGCTGGTCCGGCCCGAATGACCCGATCAGGGCGGCGCCGCCGAATTTTCCGGCCGTGGTGAGTGCATTGCCGGAGTTGCTGCGCTAACCTGAGCGCAGAATGTTTCGGTGACGGCTGTTGGAGTACTCGCGGGGGGTTCCGCTCCCAGGGTTTCGGTGCTGTCCCGTTCTGGCAGATTCTTGCTCTCCGGGGAGGACTTCGAAGATGGCGCAGAAGGTCACTGTCACCCTTGTCGACGATCTGGACGGCGGCCAGGCGGACGAAACCGTCGAGTTCGGATTGGACGGCGTCTCGTACCAGATCGACCTCTCCGCCGAGAATGCGAACGAGTTGCGGGAAGCGCTGGCCAACTACGTCTCCCACGCCCGCCGGGCGGGCGGGCGGAAGAAGCCGGGGCCGCGTCCGGGCTCGGGTGGTGGCCGTTCCGGCGGCGGCTCCACGAGCGCCGATCGGGAACAGAACCAGGCCATTCGGGAATGGGCGCGCAAGCGCGGCCTGAAGGTGTCGGACCGCGGGCGGATCCCGGCCGACATCGTGGAGCAGTACCACAAGGCGAAGAACTGAACGAGGCGTCTCGTTCGACGTCGGCGGAGCGTCCCTGACGGACGCGCCGGTCGGCTGCGCGGGGGCGTCCGCCCGGCTGGGTGCCGGGCGGACGCCCCTCGTCGTCTCCGGTGCTGTCCGGAGTGTGATGCTGACCATCGCGCCCCGCTCTGGGCTGTCTGCTTAGGTCGTCCTAACCTAAGTACGGTTTCGATCGGGTGAACCGGCAGAGGGAGTGGGACGTGAGTGGCAGCCTGGCCGTCGACGGTCCACGCGCACCCGACCAGGCCGCCACCGGGGGGTCCCGGCTGCGCGCGCGCCGCCGCCGACGGCTCGTCGGCATCGCCGTCCTGCTGGTCGTGCTGCTGGTCAGCTGCGTGCTCAGCGTCGTGGTGGGCGCCAAGACCATCCCGCTGGCCGAGGTGTGGCACGGGCTTGTCGCCCCGAGCGGCAGCGAGAACGACCTGATCGTCCGCGAGCTGCGGCTGCCGCGCACCGTCGTCGGCGTGCTGGCCGGGGCGGGGCTCGGCCTGGCCGGGGCGCTGATGCAGGGCCACACCCGCAACCCCATCGCCGACCCCGGCATCCTCGGCATCACCCAGGGCGCGGCGCTGGCCGTCGTCCTGGCCATCTACACCTTCGGCGTCACGACGCTGCTCGGCTACATCTGGTTCGGCTTCGCCGGGGCGGTGCTGGGCGCGCTCGCGGTGTTCGCCATCGGGTCCCTCGGCCGCGGCGGCCCGACCCCGGTGACCCTGGCGCTGGCCGGCACCGCGATCAGCTTCCTGCTGCAGGCCATCACCTCGGCGCTCGTGCTCACCGACCAGCAGACGATGGACGCCTACCGGTTCTGGAAGGTCGGCTCGGTCGCGGTCACCGACCCCGCGGTGATCCCGCAGGTGCTGCCGTTCGTGCTGGTCGGGATCGTGCTGGCGCTGACCAACGCCAGCGGGCTCAACGCGCTGTCGCTGGGCGAGGACGTGGCCCGCTCGCTGGGCCACCGGGTGGAGTGGTCGCGGCGGGCCGGCATCGCCGCGATCGCGGTCCTGGTGGGCAGCGCGGTCGCGATCTGCGGGCCGATCGGCTTCGTGGGGCTGGTGGTGCCGCACGTGGCGCGGTTCTTCACCGGCGCCGACCACCGGTGGCTGCTGCCGTTCTCCGGGCTGCTCGGCGCGTCGCTGGTGCTGCTGGCCGACGTGCTCGGGCGCCTCGTGGCGCGGCCGTCCGAGGTGCAGGTCGGGGTGATGCTGGCGATGGTCGGCGCCCCGTTCTTCATCGCGCTCGTGCGCCGCAGGAAGTTGGTGCGGTTGTGACCCAGGTGCTGCGAGGGGAGGTCGCCGGGCGGCGACCGGCGCGGCTCGGCCCGTTCTCCGGGGTGCTGCGCCTGCGCCCACTGCTGGCGCTGCTCGGCGGCCTGGCGCTGCTGCTGGCCGTCTTCGTGGCCGACGTCGGCCTCGGCGAGTACCCGATCAGCCCGGAGGAGGTGCTGCAGACGCTCGTCGGCGCCGGTGACCGGGCGCAGCAGGTCATCGTCTGGGAGCTGCGGATGCCCCGGTCGCTGACCGCGCTGCTGGTCGGCGCCGCGCTCGGCCTGTCCGGCGCGATCACGCAGACCCTCGCGCGCAACCCGTTGGCCAGCCCGGACATGCTCGGCATCACCTGGGGCGCGGGCACCGCGGCGACCACGGTGATCGTGCTCGGCGGCACCGCGGGCAGCCTGGCCGGTGCCCTGGCCGACGTGGGCCTGCCGATCGTCGCGCTGCTGGGCGGGCTGCTCACCGGGGTCGCGGTCTACGCCCTGGCCCACCAGGGCGGGGTGGACTCCTACCGGTTGGTGCTGGTCGGCGTCGGGGTCAGCGCCCTGGCCGGCAACGCCACCTACTGGCTGCTCACCGTCGGCGACGTCAACGAGGCGGGCCGGGCGCTGGTGTGGTTGACCGGCAGCCTCAACGCGCGCGGCTGGGAGCACGTGGTCCCCACCGCCGTCGCGCTCTGCGTGCTGGTGCCGCTGACCCTCGTGGGCTCGCACGTGCTCGGGGCGCTCCAGTTCGACGACGACACGGTGCGCGGGCTCGGCGTGCGCGTCGACCTGTCCCGTGCCCTGCTGCTGCTGGCCGCGGTGGTGCTGGCGTCCATCGCGACCGCGGCGGCTGGACCGATCCAGTTCGTCGCGCTGGCCACCCCGCAGATCGCGCTGCGGCTGGCGCGCGCCTGGCGCCCGCCGCTGGTCGCGTCCATGGTGTTCGGGGCCGCGTTGGTGGTCGGCGCGGACGTCATCTCGCGCACCGCGTTCGGCGGCCTGGAGCTGCCCGTCGGCATCGTCACCGCGGTGCTCGGCGCCCCGTACCTGATCTACCTGCTCGTCCGTCGGTACCGGGAGGTCCGCGCATGACCGCGTCCGCCACGTCCAGCGAGAAGGCCGGGGCCACCGCCTCCCGGCAGCGGCTGCACGCCAGCGACCTCACGCTGGCCTACGGCGACCGCGTGATCGCCGACGGCCTGGACTTCGACGTCGTCGACGGCACGATCACCGCGGTGATCGGCCCGAACGGCTGCGGCAAGTCCACCCTGCTGCGCGCCCTCGGGCGCCTGCTGCAGCCGCAGCGCGGCAGCGTGCTGCTGGACGGCAAGCAGATCCACAAGATGCCCACCCGGGAGGTCGCCAAGGTGCTCGGCCTGCTGCCGCAGTCGCCGGTGGCGCCCGAGGGCCTCACCGTGGCCGACCTGGTCGCGCGCGGCAGGCACCCGCACCAGGCCTGGTACCGGCAGTGGTCCTCCGACGACGAGGCCGCGGTCGCCGAGGCGCTGGCGATGACCGGCATCGCCGACCTGGCCGACCGCACCCTGGACGAGCTCTCCGGCGGCCAGCGGCAGCGCGCCTGGCTGTCCATGGCGTTGGCCCAGGGCACGAACCTGCTGCTGCTGGACGAGCCGACCACCTATCTCGACCTGTCCCACCAGGTGGACGTCCTGGAGCTCATCGGGCGACTGCACGACGAGAGCGGTCGTACGGTGGTGATGGTGCTCCACGACCTCAACCTCGCGGCCCGCTACGCCGACCGCCTGGTGGCGATGAAGGACGGGGCCGTGGTCGCCGAGGGTGAACCCGCCGAGGTGCTCACCGAGCCCCTGCTGGCCGGTGTGTTCGGGCTGGAAGCGCGGGTGATTGCTGATCCCGTGGCGGGTACCCCGATGGTGGTGCCGATCGGTGGACGTGCGGTCAAGAAGGACGATCAGCGCAGCTAGCGGTCGTGTTCGCGCTCAGCGGAAAGGGCCAACCGATCGGTGCGGGTCCGGAATCCCGCAGGCCAGCGGCCCGTTGGTCTGGGTAGCCGGACAAGAATGTGGGCAGCAGGCCGTAGCGGGCACGGACCGCGACCGGGTGGGGCTACTACAGTGGTCCCCAAGAGTGCTGAACCCGTCGTGGGCATCGGCGAAGCAGGAGCCGTGTCCCGCCAACGAGACCGCCGGCGCAGCAGTCAGGGAGTGCGAATGTTCGAGAGGTTCACCGACCGCGCGAGGCGGGTGGTCGTCCTGGCCCAGGAAGAGGCCCGGATGCTCAACCACAACTACATCGGCACCGAGCACATTCTCCTGGGCTTGATCCACGAGGGTGAGGGTGTCGCCGCCAAGGCGCTGGAGTCGCTGGGTATCGCGCTTGAGGGCGTGCGCCAACAGGTCGAGGAGATCATCGGCCAGGGGCAGCAGGCTCCGAGCGGGCACATCCCGTTCACCCCGCGGGCCAAGAAGGTGCTGGAGCTGTCGCTGCGGGAGGCGCTGCAGCTCGGCCACAACTACATCGGCACCGAGCACATCCTGCTCGGCTTGATCCGCGAGGGCGAGGGTGTGGCCGCCCAGGTGCTGGTCAAGCTCGGCGCGGACCTCAACCGGGTGCGCCAGCAGGTCCTGCAGCTGCTGTCCGGCTACCAGGGCAAGGAGCCGGCGGAGGCCGGTGGCCGCGGCGAGGGCACCCCGTCGTCGTCGCTGGTGCTGGACCAGTTCGGCCGCAACCTGACGCAGAGCGCGCGCGAGGGCAAGCTCGACCCGGTCATCGGCCGGGAGAAGGAGATCGAGCGGATCATGCAGGTCCTCTCGCGGCGCACCAAGAACAACCCGGTGCTCATCGGCGAGGCGGGCGTCGGCAAGACGGCCGTGGTGGAGGGCCTGGCCCAGAAGGTCGTCAAGGGCGAGGTGCCCGAGACGCTGAAGGACAAGCAGCTCTACACCCTGGACCTGGGCTCGCTGGTCGCGGGCTCCCGCTACCGCGGTGACTTCGAGGAACGCCTGAAGAAGGTCCTCAAGGAGATCAAGACCCGCGGCGACATCATCCTGTTCATCGACGAGATCCACACCCTGGTCGGTGCGGGTGCCGCCGAGGGCGCGATCGACGCGGCGAGCATCCTCAAGCCGATGCTGGCCCGCGGCGAGCTGCAGACCATCGGCGCCACGACGCTCGAGGAGTACCGCAAGTACGTCGAGAAGGACCCGGCCCTGGAGCGCCGGTTCCAGCCGATCCAGGTCGGTGAGCCGTCGCTGGAGCACACCGTCGAGATCCTCAAGGGCCTGCGGGACCGCTACGAGGCGCACCACCGCGTGTCCATCACCGACTCCGCGCTGGTGGCCGCGGCGAGCCTGGCCGACCGCTACATCAACGACCGCTTCCTGCCGGACAAGGCGATCGACCTCATCGACGAGGCCGGGGCCCGGATGCGCATCCGCCGCATGACCGCGCCGCCGGACCTGCGCGAGTTCGACGAGAAGATCGCCGAGGTCCGCCGCGAGAAGGAGTCCGCGATCGACGCGCAGGACTTCGAGCGGGCCGCCCGCCTGCGGGACGAGGAGAAGCAGCTCCTCGGCCAGAAGGAGGAGCGGGAGAAGCAGTGGAAGGCCGGTGACCTCGACGTGGTCGCCGAGGTCGACGACGAGCAGATCGCCGAGGTGCTGGCGAACTGGACCGGCATCCCGGTCTTCAAGCTCACCGAGGAGGAGACCACCCGGCTGCTCCGCATGGAGGAGGAGCTGCACAAGCGGATCATCGGCCAGGAGGACGCGGTCAAGGCCGTCTCCCAGGCGATCCGCCGCACGCGTGCGGGCCTGAAGGACCCGAAGCGCCCGTCCGGTTCGTTCATCTTCGCCGGCCCGTCCGGTGTCGGGAAGACCGAGCTGTCCAAGGCGCTGGCGGAGTTCCTGTTCGGCGACGACGACGCGCTCGTGCAGATCGACATGGGTGAGTTCCACGACCGCTACACCGCCTCGCGGCTGTTCGGTGCCCCGCCCGGGTACGTCGGCTACGAGGAGGGCGGCCAGCTCACCGAGAAGGTCCGCCGGAAGCCGTTCTCCGTGGTCCTGTTCGACGAGATCGAGAAGGCCCACCAGGAGATCTACAACACGCTGCTGCAGGTGTTGGAGGACGGTCGTCTCACCGACGGCCAGGGCCGCACGGTGGACTTCAAGAACACGGTGCTGATCTTCACCTCGAACCTCGGCACGCAGGACATCTCCAAGGCCGTGGGGCTGGGCTTCTCCAGTGGCCAGGGGGCTGAGTCCAACTACGAGCGGATGAAGTCCAAGGTCCACGAGGAGATGAAGAAGCACTTCCGACCCGAGTTCCTCAACCGGATCGACGACGTCATCGTCTTCCACCAGCTCACCGAGGCCGAGATCATCCAGATGGTCGACCTGCTGTCGACCCGGGTGGAGAAGGCCCTCAAGGGCAAGGACATGGCCCTGGAGCTCACCGACAAGGCGAAGAAGCTGCTGGCCAAGCGCGGGTTCGACCCGGTGCTGGGTGCGCGGCCGCTGCGCCGGACGATCCAGCGGGAGATCGAAGACAAGCTGTCCGAGAAGATCCTGTTCGGCGAGCTCCAGCCGGGCCAGATCGTGATCGTGGACGTCGAGGGCTGGGACGGCGAAGGCCCGGACGACAAGGCGCACTTCACGTTCCGCGGCGAGACCAAGCCGTCGCTGGTCCCGGACGCCCCGCCGGTCGGTGTCTCGGCGAGCTCCGACGACAAGCAGGAGGGCGGGGACTCCGAGTCCTGACCCGATCCGCGCGAAGGCCCCGCTCCTCCGGGAGCGGGGCCTTCCGCGTGTCCGGGCACAGTCGCACCGCTCCCGGTCACCCGCGGCGCGGTGGTCCGCGGCCTCCGTTGGCATCGGACCTGCACCTCCGGGGGCAGTCGCGTGCCCCGGCCGGGGGAACGACGGTGGAGGTCAGCGGACGCGGCGGATCTCTTCGGTGGGGGCCTCGGCGGGGACGCGGGTGAACTGGACCGTGGGGGTCTCGGCGGGGACGCGCGCGAACTGCACCGTCGGCACGTCGTCGGGCGCGGGTTCGCGGTCCCGGGCGCGGAGGCGCACCACGACGAACGCCACCACGGCCACCACCGCCACGACCAGGACCGCCTTGGAGAACATGCCCGCGTACTGCTCGACGAGGTACCAGCTCTCCCCCAGCAGGTAGCCCGCCACCACGAAGATCGTGTTCCAGACCAGGCTGCCCAGGGCGGTGAACAGCGCGAACGTGCCCAGGGGCATCCGCTCGACCCCGGCGGGCAGCGAGATGAAGCTGCGGAACAGCGGGATCATGCGGCCGAAGAAGACCGCCTTGACGCCGTGCTGGGCGAACCACGCCTCGGTCCGGTCGATGTCGGAGAGCTTGACCAGCGGCAGCTTCGCCGCGATGGCGCGGGTGCGCTCGCGGCCCAGGGTGGCGCCGATGCCGTAGAGCGCCAGGGCACCGACCAGCGACCCGAGCGTGGTCCACAGCACCGCGCCGACCACCGACATGCTGCCCTGGCTGGCGGTGAACCCGGCCAGCGGGAGGATGACCTCCGAGGGGATCGGCGGGAACAGGTTCTCCAGCGCGATGATGGTGCCGGCACCGGGGCCGCCGAGCGCTTCCATCACCGAGATGGCCCAGCCGGTGAAGCCGGTCGGTTCGGGGGCGGTGGCGGCCGAGGTCAACGAGGTCATGCGAGCGGGCTCCGGGGTCGGGGGCTCGGGGTGGCTCTGCCGCAGCACGAGCGGGACGGTTGCGTCCGTTTCCTCCATGATTCCAGCCGTTCGGGCGACTCCCTTCACCCGGTCGGTGATCTAGCGCACGCCGTCGTCGGCGCTCCTACGCTGACCGGAGGGAGGTGGGGCAGGTGAGCTACGCGGCGCGACGCGGTCCCAGGACCGGCGTGACGCTGTGGCGCGTGCGGTCCAGCGGTCACCACCACGTCGTCCCGGACGGGGTGCTGGACCTGATGTGGTTCCAGCACCGCTTGGTCGTCGCGGGACCCGACACCCGGGCGATGGCGGTGCACACCGCTCCTGAGGAGGTGACCTGGGGCCTGCGCATGCCCCCGGGCGTGGCCCACGCGCTGCTGGGCGTGCCCGCCGATGAGCTGACCGACCGGCGGGTCGCGCTGTCCGAGCTCGTCGCCCTCCCCGCGCGCTCGTTCGACGACGACCCGGCCGGTGCCCTGGAGCAGGTCTTCCTCGACCTGTGGACGCGAGCCGACCCCGACCGGGCGGCCCTGCGCCTGGCGGCCTCCCTCGACCGCGCGGCCCGCGACGGCCTGGGCGTGCGCGAGACGGCGCAGCGCCACGGCCTCTCGGAACGCTCGTTGCGCAGGGTCAGCACGCGGGTCTTCGGCTACGGCCTGAAGACGCTCGCGCGGATCCACCGCTTCCAGCGCGCGCTGCACCTGGCGCGGTCCGGGCTGTCGCTGGCCGAGGCCGCCGCGACCGCGGGCTACGTGGACCAGGCGCACTTCACCCGCGAGACCACGCGGCTCGCGGGGCGGACCCCGGCCGAGCTCACCGGGTCGTGGCCGATTCGTCCAAGCCAGGCCGCCCCCGCGCGTGGTGAGGTGCGGGCATGAGCATCGACGTGGAACGGGCGAGGGCCTTCCTGACCTCGCACGCGCGCACCCTCGACCGGCGGCGCTTCGAGGCCGCCACCACCGGTGACGACGCCGCGCGGCACGCGGTCGTCACCGCGCTCGACGCCTACCGCAACCCCGACGGCGGCTACGGGTGGGGGCTCGAACCGGACCTCCGCGCGCCGGAGAGCCAGCCGGCCGCCGCGCTGCACGCCTTCGAAGCCCTCGCCGACGCCCGGGCGCGCCACGCCCCGCACACCGAGGCACTGCTCGACTGGCTGGCGGCGGAGACGCTCCCCGACGGGGGCCTCCCGTTCGCGCTGCCGGTCAGCGACCCCACGGCGTGCGCGCCGTTCTGGGTCCAGGCGGACCCGACGGAGTCGTCGCTACAGATCACCGCCGCCGTGGCCGCGCAGGCGCACCGCCTGGCGCGCTGGGACGAGTCCGTCCGCGAGCACCCGTGGCTGGAGAAGGCCACCTGGTACTGCTTCGACGCCGTCCGCCGGACCGACCGCGCCCCCTCCGCGCACGTCCTGTCCTTCGCCCTCCAGCTCCTCGACGCCACCGCCGACACCCACCCGGAGGCGCGCGAGCTGCTCGACCACCTCGCGCAGTTCGTCCCACCGGACGGGGTGCTCGCGGTCGTCGGTGGTGCGGAGGGCGAGGCGCTCCGCCCCCTCGACCACGCGCCCGAACCGGACCGCCCGGTCCGCGCCCTGCTCGCCCCCGAGGCGGTGGCCGCGGACCTCGACCGGCTGGAGCAGGGCCAGCTCGCCGACGGCGGGTGGGCGGTCGACTTCACCAGCCACTCGCCCGCCGCCGCCCTGGAGTGGCGCGGGTACACCACGGTCCGGGCCGTCTCCGTGCTGCGGCGGAACGGGCGCTGACCGCGACCGGCCCCTCGGCCCCGGATCTCCTCCGCCGCCTCGCACAGCCGCGCTCCGCAGGGGTGCTGACAGGCCGCGCACCGCGCGCTGCCACGCTGGGTGAGACCGGACGGACAGGGGGTCGCAGTGGTTCGGACGTTGGTCGAGGAGCCGGAGCAGCAGACCGGGGCCCGCGGGCGGGGTCGACGGGTGCTCTCCGTCGTGCTGGCCGTGGTGGGCGTCGGGTTCGCGGCGTGGGCGGCGCTGCCGCTGCTCGGGTGGGACGTCGACCGCTACACCGTGGCGCTGGTGGCGCTGACGCCGTACGGGGTGCTGGTGGGGGCGGTCCTCGCGCTCGCCGGTCTGCTGCTGCGCCAGTGGCCGACGGCCCTGCTGGTGGGGCTGGTGACGGTGCTGCTCGCGGTCGGCGTCGCGCCGCGGGCGGTGTCCAGCGCGCCCCCGGCGCGGGGCGGCGAGCTGCGGGTGCTGTCGGTCAACGCCTACTTCGGCCAGGCGGACGCGGCGCGGGTCGTGGACCTGGTGCGGCGCCACGACGTCGACGTGCTCAGCCTGCAGGAGCTCACCCCGGAGCTGGTCGCGCGGTTGGACGCCGCGGGGCTGGCCGCGGAGCTGCCGCACCGGGTGTTCCACGCGGGCCCGAAAGCCGAGGGCTCCGGCATCGCGGCGCGCTACCCGCTGCGCGAGCTCGACCTGGTGCCGGACTCGACGCTGGCCCAGCCGTCGGCGCTGCTGGAACGACCGGGCAGCCGTCCCGTCGAGGTCGTCGCGGTGCACACGCTGTACCCGATGGGCAGCGACACGCACGACGTGTGGCGGCGCGAGCTGGGCGACCTCGGCCAGGTGCCGCTGACCGGCACGCCGCGCGTGCTGGCGGGCGACTTCAACGCGACGCTCGACCACACCGGCCTCGGTGACCTGCTCGGGCGCGGCTACACCGACGCCGCCGCGGCCACCGGCGCGGGGCTGGACGCCACGTGGCCCGCGGGCTGGTTCCCGCCGCCGGTGGTGCTCGACCACGTCCTCACCACGGCGGGGATCACCCCCCAGGCCTTCGAGGTCTTCCCGGTGCCGGGCGCCGACCACCGCGCGGTGCTGGCGACGCTGGTGGTCGGTTGAGCGGGTGCCCCGCGCACCGGCGGAGCGCCCGCTGCCTGCTCACCGCTCCGGCTTGGACTCCTGGACCAGCTCGAACTCCAGCAAGCTGGAGCCGGTGGCCACCGGGTTCTTCGCCTCACCGGCGTGCGCGGCCTTGGCCGGGCCGTTCGCCCAGGCCTGGAAGGCCTCCTCGGACTCCCACTTGGTGTACACGAAGTAGCGGTTGTCGCCCTTCACCGGGCGCAGCAGCTCGAACCCGAGGAAGCCGGGCGCGTCGTCCACCGAGCCGTGCCGCGAGGCGAACCGCTTCTCCAGCTCCGGGCCGGCGCCTTCCGGGACCTCGATCGCGTTGATCTTCACAACAGCCATGTGGCCAGGCTACTCGCGCCGGGCCGCGGGGGAGCGTGGTCGCCGCTACAGCTCCACCTGGGGGTGCAGGCGGGCCACCGTCCAGGTGCGCTGGCGCTGGACGACCAGGGTGGTCAGCAGCAGGACGACCACCAGCGTCCCGGACAGCACCGTGACGTCCTGCAGCAGCCGCTGCACGTCGCCGCCGGAGATCGTCACCCGCAGCCCGTGCACCAGGTAGCTCATCGGCAGGAACGGGTGCACCGCCTGGAACGGCACCGGCGTGGTCTCCATCGGGTACAGCCCGCCGGAGGCGGTGAGCTGGACGATGAGCAGCACCAGCGACAGCAGGTCACCGACCGCGCCCAGCGCGGTGCGCAGGAAGTGCACGACCGCCACGAACGCGAGCGCGGCCAGCGACACCAGCCCAGCGGTCCACCACGGGTGCACCGGGTCCAGGCCCAGCCCGAAGGTGACCACCGCGAGCAGCACCAACCCGCCGAGCACGCCCAGCGCGGCCGCGGGCAGGAACCCGGCCAGCGCGATCGTCCACGCGTTGACCCGGTCCGCCACCGCCCGCTGGTTCACCGGCTTGAGCAGCAGGTAGGCGAACAGCCCGAACACCCACAGCGCGATGGCGAAGAAGAACGGCGCCAGCCCGCGCCCGTAGACGTGGGCGGGGTGGACGTTCTCGGTGTGGATCTCGGTCGGCGAGCCCAGCACCTCGGCGGCGCGGGCGACCTCGGTCGGGTTGGTCGGCGGGATCTTGCCCAGCGTGTCGTCCACCAGCTGCTGGAGGGACTTGGCGCCGTCGTTGAGCTGCCCGGCCCCGGTGTGCAGCACGCCGCTGCTGGTGACCAGCGTGCTCAGCCCGTGGGTGATGCCGTCGCTGCCGCCGGACAGCTCCGCCGCGCCCGCGCGCAGCGTGTCGGCCGGGCCGCTGATCGCGCGGACCTGCTCCTGCAGCGGGCCGACCTCGTCCTGCAGCCCCAGCGCCCGCTGCTGGGCGTCCTGCGCGGCGGTCAACGCCCCCTGGGCGGACCCGTCCGCGCTCGTCGCGGCTTCGGCGAGCTGCCGGGCGAGGTCCACCGCGCGCTGGTAGGCGGGGTCCTCGGCGAGCTCCGGGCGCGCCGCGCCGAGCTCCTCGACGGCCGTGCGGCCCTCCGCGGCCCGCTGGTTGAGCGACCCGGTGGTGGCCGCGATCGCGCTCAGCTGCTCGACCGCGACGCCGCTGGCGTCGACCAGCGCGTTGACCGCGCCGGGCAGCCGCTCGGCGGTGAAGTCGGTGATGCCGCCCAGCTGCTGGTCAAGCTGGGCGCTGGCGTCCGAGACGGTCTGCACGCCGCGCGCGACCTGGCCGGCGCCGTCCCGCACCCCGCCGAGCCCGCGGGTGAGCGCGTCGGTGCCCTGCTTGTGCAGCTCGGTGCCGTCGACCAGCTTCTTCGACGCCTCCGACGCCGTCTGCAGCTTCTCCCGCGCCTGGCCCAGCTCGCCGTAGAGCGCGCGGGCGTAGGTCGCGTGCGCGGCGGCGTTGACCTGGTTCTGCAGCTCGGTCTTCACCGTGTCGGCCATGACGCCGACGATGTAGCCGTTGGCGTCGTCCTTGACGATGCGCAGCGCCGCGCGTTCCGGGGTGCGTTCGGCCGCGCTGGCCAGCCGGGCGCTGAAGTCCGGCGGCACCTCCACGGTGAAGTAGTAGCGGCCCGACTCCAGGCCCCGCCGGGCCTCCCCGGCGTCCACGAAGTGCCAGTCGAAGGTGTCGGTGGCCTTGAGCTGCTGCACGAACTGCTCGCCGGCGTCGAGGTGCTCGCCGCGGGCGTCCACCGGCACGTCGGCGTTGACCACCGCCACCGGGACCTGGCGCAGCCTGCCGTAGGGGTCCCAGTTCGACCACAGGTACAGCGCGCCGTACAGCAGGGGCACCAGCACCAGCACCAGGGGCACGTAGCGGCGCAGGGGGCCGCGGAAGCGCCGCAGCTCCAGCCAGGCCAGCGCGAGGGCTTTCACGGCGCGTCCTCCTCCAGCAGGTCGAACACGTCGGTGGACCAGTCCCGCTCGCGCGGGGGGAGGGGGATGATCTCGACGTCACCGGCGGGGGCCTCCGCGGCGCTGGCCAGCACCGTCGTCCCGGTCCGGGCCACCTCGTGCAGCGCCGACCACACCCGCGACTGCGCGGCCAGCGGCAGGCCGACGTCGACGTCGTCGACGAGGATCCCGGCGGGCCCGCCGGCGATCGTCAGCGCCACCGCGAGCAGCAGCTGGTCCGCCGGGTGCAGGTCGCCGACCAGCGCGGACCGGTCGGGGTCGAGGCCGACCAGGTCGAGCGCGTCCTCGACGGCGCCGGCGGAGACGCGGCTGATCAGGCGCCGCTCGAAGATCGCCTCCTTGACGCGGTGCTTGGGCTCCAGCTCGCAGCCCGGTCGCACCCGGGCCGGGCGGATGAGCTTGCGCACCACCCGGGCGCTCTCCGGCAGCACGTACCCGGAGACGTCCAGGTAGCCGGTGATGAGCGGGAGGCGGCCGGACAGCGCGAGCAGCAGCGAGGTCCGCCCGGACCCGCCGGGACCGGCCACCACGGCCAGCGCCCCGGCGGAGACCTGCAGGTCGAGGTTGCTGAACACGACGCCTTCCGGCCCCTTGGCCGCGATCCCGCGGGCGAGGATGCTCACGCCGTCGACGTCCATGCCTCCTCCTGCCGTGCGCGGGGTGCCGATCCAAAAGTGGCGGCTCGCCCGGCGCTCGGCAAGTCGTGGTCGGCGCCGACCCTCCACGGTGGACTGACGAGAACGCGCCCAGCGCAGCGGGACGCACCACCCGGTGACGTCAGCGGGCGAGGACGGTCTCGAGGCCTCCGCTGCGGGTGTCGAGGACGGCCACCTCGCTGATCGCCGCGCGCACCGCGTCCGGCGGTTGCAGGGCGCGGAAACCCGCGGCGAGCTGGTCGTCGGAGAGGCCCTGGGCGAGGGTGCAGTGCGGGATCCACGCGCCCGGGAAGTGGTAGGCCGACGGGTTCTGCACCCGGCCCGCCAGCGCGTCGTGCACCGCGGAGTGCACCGCGAGCAGCTCGGCGTCCACCACCGCGCCCAGCAGCAGCGTCCGGTCCTCGCCGGGGACCGTGCCGAGGGTGTGCAGCCACAGGTCCGGGACCGCCAGCAGCTCCAGCTCGGCGCGCACGGCCTTCCGGGCGGCGGCCGGGATGCTCCCCGCGGACGCCAGCGTCACGTGCGGCCGGTGCTTGCCTGCCGTGCTCGGCACGCCCGCCTCGTCCAGCCGCCGGCACAGGTCGCGCAGCCGCGACTCCGTGCTCTCGTCGAAGAGGAAGACCAGCGCGTGCGCCATTCAGTGCTCCCCGGGCAGCGCGAAGCGACCGTCGTCGGTCTGCTCGATGAGCCCGTCCACCAGCAGCGAGTCCAGGCAGCGGTCGCGCTGCCCGGCGTCGGACCACACCGCGTCCAGCTGCGCGCGCTCCACCGGTCCGTCGGAGCCGCGCAGCACGTCGAGCAGCTTGCCGCGCACCTGGCGGTCGGTGCCGGCGAACTTCTGCACCTTCTTCGGCGGCCCCGCGTAGGCCGGTCGCCCGGCGCGCTGCCAGGCGCAGTCCTGCGCGATGGGGCAGGCCTCGCACTGCGGCGAGCGCACCGTGCACACCACCTGCCCGAGCTCCATGAGCGCGGCGGAGAGCCTGGCCGCGGTGGCGTCGTCGGCGGGCAGCAGCGCCTCGACGTCGGCGAGGTCGCGCTTGGTCGACGGCGGCCCGGCGTCCCCGGCGCCGTGCACCGCGCGGGCCACCACGCGCCGCACGTTCGTGTCGACCACCGGGGCCCGCTTGCCGTAGGCGAACGCGGCCACGGCGCGCGCGGTGTAGGCGCCCACGCCCGGCAGGGCGAGCAGCGTGTCGACGTCCGACGGCACGACGTCGCCGTGCTCGGCCGCGATGATCCCGGCGGCCTCGTGCAGGCGCAGCGCTCGCCGCGGGTAGCCGAGCTTGCCCCAGGCGCGCAGCACCTCGCCCTGCGACGCGGCGGCCAGGTCGGAGGGGCGCGGCCAGCGGCGCATCCACTCCTCCCAGATCGGCCGGACCCGGTTGACCGGCGTCTGCTGCAGCATCGTCTCGCTGACCAGCACGCCCCACCCCGTGGTGCCGGGGGCGCGCCACGGCAGCGGGCGGGCGGAGGCGGTGAACCAGTCGATCAGCTCGACCGGGTCCAGCGGCGGGGCGGTGGTGTTCGCGGCGGAGGTCTTCATGGCACCGCTGATGGTGCCAGGCCCCCGGATCCGGCGATGAGCCACGCCCACGTCCAGCACGCACCGTCACCTCCGGGCCCCGGGACGACCCGGCCGGTCGCACCGGGCGGAAGGGAACCGCCCTCGCTCACTCGACGGCGTGGTCTCGGTGCGGCGCGGGGCGGTTTTCCGGGATTTGCACCCGATCGGGTGATCATCGACGGCGCTGTTCGGAGTATCCGCCGGGTTACTGTCGACGCGTGCTTGATCCGAACGGGCCGTTGCCCGCCGCGGTGTACTGGCGCCGCCGCGCGGTGGCGATCGTCGCGGTCCTGGCCGCGGTCGGCCTCGTCGGCTGGGGCGCGGTGGCGCTGCTGGGTGGATCGGCGCGGGAACCGCAGGCCGCTCCGCCGCAGGGCGCGCCGGTCGCGATCGCGGCGGACGAACCACCGCCGCAGTGCCCGGACGAGGTGATCCGGGTGGCCGCCGAGGTGCCCCGCCCCGAGTTCCGGGTCGGTGACCCGGTGCCGATGAGCATCGTGGTCACCAACGCCGGCGACCGCCCGTGCGTGCGCGACACCAACCGGATGCTGCGCGAGCTGACCGTGACCTCCCAGAGCGGCAAGCACGTGTGGTCCAGCAACGACTGCTACTCGGAGTCGACCAACGAGCAGCCGCTGCTGGAACCGGGGCAGCCGGTCCGCAACGACGTGCAGTGGTCCGGCGTGACGTCCACCCCGGACTGCGACCCCGGCCAGCCCCGGGCCGCGGCGGGCCAGTACCAGGTGGTGGCCCGGCTGGCCTCGCTCAACAGCGAGCCGGTGGAGTTCCGCCTGACCCCGTGAGCGGTCAGGCGAACGGGTCCATCGTGGACGATTCCGCCAGCCGGGACAGGCCCTCGTGGATCCGGCGGGCCTGCACCTCCCCGATCGAGTCCACTGCGCGCAGTTCGTCCTCGGTCGCCCGGAGCAGGCGCTGCAGCGAGCCGAAGTGCTCCACCACCCGCCGCCGGACGCCCGCGGGCAGCCGCGGGACCCGCGCCAGCAGGCGGTACCCGCGCGGCTCGAGGTGCTGGTCCAGCGCCTCCGGGGTGGTCGGGTAGCCGAAGGCGCCGGCGATCGCGGTCAGGTCCAGCAGCTCGGTGGCGTCGAGCTTGCGCAGGGCCGCCTCCACCTGCTCCGACGTCGGCATCGCGCCGCTGGTGGGCAGGTACTCCTGCACGATGAGCTCGCGGTCCAGGTCGATGCCGTCGCGGCCGCGCCGGGCGCGGGTGTCGCGCAGCGGGCCGACCAGCTCGTCGAGCTGCAGCTCGATCAGCCGCCCGTCCTCGCCGAGCTCGACCACGTCGCCCTCGATCTCGTCGGCGATCCGGCGCACCATCTCCATCCGCTGCACGACGGTCATCGCGTCCCGCAGCGTCACGTAGTCCTGCACCTCCAGCGCCGACAGCGCCTGCGCCACCTCGTCCAGCCGGGCGACGTAGCGCTCCAGGGTGGCCAGCGCCTGGTTGGCGCGGGAGAGGATGGCCGGGGAGCCGATGAGCACGTGCCGGTGGCCCTGCGTGTAGACGCTGATGATGCTCATCGACTGGCTGACCGACACCACCGGGTAGCCGGTCTGGTTGGCGGTGCGCTCCGCGGTGCGGTGCCGGGTGCCGGACTCCTCGGTGGGCGTGCTCGCGTCCGGCACCAGGTGCACGTTCGCCCGCATGATGCGCTTGGCGTCGGTGGACAGCACCACCGCTCCGTCCATCTTGGACAGCTCGCGCAGCCGGGTGGCGCTGAACTCGATGTCCAGGTGGAACCCGCCGTCGCAGAGCGCTTCCACGGTCGGGTCGTAGCCGAGCACGACGAGGCCACCGGTGCGGCCGCGCAGGACGCGTTCGAGGCCGTCGCGCAGGGCGGTCCCGGGTGCCAGCCGGGCCAGCGTGGCGCGCAGCGCCTCGTGGCTCATCGTCACCTCACGATCTTGAGCGCGTCGCCGATGTTCGACACGACCGTGGCTCGCACGCCCTCCGGCAGCGGGCCGGAGTCCGGCGGCACCAGCGCGCGGTCGAAGCCCAGCCGCGCGGCCTCCGCCAACCGGCGGCCGACCCCGTTGACCCGGCGGATCTCGCCCGCCAGGCCCACCTCGCCGACCACGACCAGGTTCGGCGGGAGCGGCGTGCTCCTGCGCGAGGAGGCGATGGCCAGCGCCACCGCGAGGTCCGCGGCCGGTTCGGTCACCCGCTGGCCGCCGACCGTCGCGGCGAACACGTCGTACTCCCCGGTGGGGATCTTGCCGTGCTTGCCGAGCACGGCCAGCGCCATCGACACCCGCGCCGAGTCCAGCCCGCTCACCGACCGGCGCGGCATCGCCATCTGGGTGTGCATGAGCAGCGCCTGGACCTCGACCAGCAGCGGCCGCTTGCCCTCCACCACCACGGTCACCGCGGTGCCGTCGACCACGGTCTCCTGCCGGTTGACGAACAGCCCGGACGGGTCGGGGACCTCGGCGATGCCGTCGTCGCGCTGCTCGAAGCAGCCGACCTCGTCGGCCGGGCCGAACCGGTTCTTCACCCCGCGCAGCATCCGCAGCGCCGAGTGCCGGTCGCCCTCGAAGTGCAGCACCACGTCGACCAGGTGTTCCAGCACCCGCGGACCGGCGACCGCGCCGTCCTTGGTGACGTGCCCGACCAGCACCACCGGCAGCCCGCGCTCCTTGGCCAGCGCCACCAGTGCGGTGGTGACCGCCCGGACCTGGGTGACGCCGCCGGGGCTGCCCTCGGCCTCGGGGGACTGGACGGTCTGCACCGAGTCGACGATGAGCAGGCCGGGGTTGACGGCGTCGACGTGCCCGAGCACCGCGGACAGGTCGCTCTCCGCGCCGAGGTAGAGCTGCGGGTGCACCGAGTCGGTGCGCTCGGCGCGCAACCGCACCTGGCCCGCGGACTCCTCGCCCGTCACGTACAGCGACGGGCCGCGGGAGGGGGCGCAGGCCCAGCGGTGGGCGACCTCGAGCAGGAGTGTGGACTTGCCCACACCGGGCTCGCCGGCCAGCAGCACCACCGCGCCGGGCACGATGCCGCCGCCGAGCACCCGGTCCAGCTCGCCGATGCCGGTGGACACCGCGCGGGCCGAGTCCAGGTCGACTTCGGCGATCGGCCGCGCCGGGGTGGCCGGGGCGCCGGCGCTGACCTTGGCCAGTGCGGGGCGGGCGGGGGCGGCCTCGTCGATCGTGCCCCACGCCTGGCAGCTCGGGCAGCGTCCGACCCACTTGGCGACCTCGTGGCCGCAGTCGGCGCAGCGGTAGGCGGGGCGGGCGGCTCGGACGTTCTTCGGAGGCACGGGGCGAGGCTATCGACCCGCGGCGACGGAGCGGTGGCACGCCCGCGGCACGTCGCCGCAGACGCGGATCGGGCCGCCCGCGGGTGCGGACGGCCCGATCACGGCAGGTCGTGGGTCAGTGACCGCCGGCCTCGCTGTCGTGCAGCTCGGGGCGCGGCTTCTCGTCCTCGCCGATCGGCACCTGGACGGTGACCGGGCCGGCGTTCTGGAAGACGAAGGTCACCGGGATGGTCACGCCGGGGGTGATGTCCTGCTTGAACCCGTTCAGCGTGATCTGCACGGTGCGGGCGCCGGTGGCCTCGGCCTGCGCCTTCAGCTCGGCGTTGGTGCCGGTGGCGTGCAGCGCGGTGCGGCTGGGCAGGTCGGTGGTCCCGCTCACGGTCGCCGGCGCGGTGGTGTAGGGGCTGGTGACCTCGACGAGCTTGTCGTCCGCGCCCTCGTTGGTCAGCACCGCCTGCAGCGGGGCGGAGGAACCGGCCGGGTAGAGCGTGCCGGAAGCCGGGAAGCTGAACGTGGCGTTGCGGACGGCGATCTCCTGGACGTCGCCTGCTCCGCCGTTCACGGCGGCGACCTGGGTGTCGGTCTCGGTCACCTGACCGGCGCTGCACCCACCGAGGGCGACGACGGCGCCGAGCCCGAGTGCGGCCGAGATCAGCCGCAGGCGGGCGGCCTTGTGGTGCTGAGGGCGGCTCACGGTTGCAGCGTCCTTCCTGATTGCCGGACAACCAGGTGGAGCTTAATCCCCCGCCCGCGCGAGGGGTGCTCCAGGGTCTTGCCGACCTACGCATGGGCGGCCGCCGACCAGCTGAACAGGCGCGCGAAATGGATGTCCACAGTGGACGATTTCAGCGGGCCGAAAGGTTGCGCCTTGCACGTTCGGGTGCCCTTTGTCAACCCCTGTCCATGGCCTGACCTGCGATTACGGATGGTGGGGCGTCGAGGTGGAGTTGCTTGGCGTGGTAAAGTGGGCATAGCGAAAGGGGCAGAGGACACATGGTTTTCAAGGTCGGAGAGACCGTCGTCTACCCGCATCACGGTGCCGCGCTGATCGAAGCCATCGAGACTCGTGTGATCAAAGGCGAGGAGAAGCAGTACCTCGTGCTCAAGGTCGCACAGGGTGACCTGACCGTCCGCGTCCCTGCGGACAACGCCGAGATCGTCGGCGTCCGGGACGTGGTCGGCCAAGAGGGTCTCGACCGGGTCTTCGACGTGCTGCGGGCCCCGCACACCGAAGAGCCCACCAACTGGTCTCGACGGTACAAGGCCAACCTGGAGAAGCTCGCCTCCGGCGATGTGAACAAGGTGGCCGAAGTGGTGCGCGACCTCTGGCGACGCGAGAAGGATCGTGGTCTGTCCGCGGGCGAGAAGCGCATGCTGGCGAAAGCCCGCCAGATCCTGGTCAGCGAGCTGGCGCTGGCCGAGGGGACGGACGAGGGCAAGGCGGAGACCCTGCTGGACGAAGTTCTCGCCACCGCGGTCTGAGGCATCGGGATCGGACGAGCGTGAGCGTGGTCGCGCTGGTCCCCGCGGCTGGCCGCGGGGTGCGCTTGGGGCTGGGCAGGCCCAAGGCGCTGGTTCCGGTGAACGGTCAGTCGTTGTTGTTGCGTGCGGTCCGCGGTCTGCTGGCGGCGGGCTGCGTGCAGCACGTCGTCGTGGCCGCCCCGCCCGACCAGGTCGACGTGGTGGCCGCTGAGCTGGCCGAGGTCCCGGACGCCCACGTGGTGCCCGGGGGAGCGGAGCGGACCGACTCGGTGCGCCTCGCGCTCGATTCGGTCGAGCGGGTCGCGCCGGACGCCCGGGTGGTGCTGGTGCACGACGCGGCGCGCGCCTTCACCCCGGCGTCGGTGGTCCAGGACGTCGTGCGGGCGGTCGAGCAGGGCGCCCCGGCGGTGGTGCCGGTGCTGCCGGTGTCTGACACGGTCAAGAAGGTCGACGAGGCCGGGAACGTCGTCGCCACCGTGGACCGCGCCGAGCTCCGGGCGGTGCAGACCCCCCAAGGATTCACCCTCGACGTGCTGCGCGAGGCGTACGCGGCCGCCGACGGCGTCGCCACCGACGACGCCGGTCTCGTGGAGCGCATCGGCGGCACGGTGCACACCGTGGCCGGGCACCCGCACGCCTTGAAGATCACCACCGCGTTCGACCTGGCCATCGCCGAGTCGGTGCTGGCGGTGGACATCCCGCAGGACGCTGGAGAACGCGCGTGACCGAGCTGCTCCCCCGCGTCGGCCAAGGGGTCGACGTGCACCCCGTCGAGCCCGGCCGCGACTGCTGGATCGCGGGCCTGCACTGGCCCGGGGTGGACGGGTGCGCGGGCCACTCCGACGGTGACGTCGCCGCGCACGCGCTGTGCGACGCGCTGCTGTCGGCGGCGGGCCTGGGCGACCTCGGAGCGGTGTTCGGCACCTCCGACGACCGCTGGGCCGGTGCGCACGGCGTCGACTTCCTGGCCGAGGTGCGCGACCGCGTCGCCGCCGCAGGGCTGCGCGTCGGCAACGCGACGGTGCAGGTCATCGGCAACGCGCCCCGCATCGGCAAGCGCCGCGACGAGGCGCAGCGGGTGCTCTCGGACGCCGTCGGGGCGCCGGTGTCGGTCTCCGGCACCACCTCGGACGGGCTCGGCCTGACCGGCCGCGGCGAGGGGATCGCCGCGATCGCCACCGCCCTGGTCTTCCCCGCCTCCTGACCTGCGGGAGAGCTCGGGGTGACCGCCGGTCGGAGTCGGGGAGAACTCAGGGTCCGAGGCCTGGAACACCGGGGTCGCAGCGCGCCATGCTCGGATCATGGGCGTCGAGCGGAACCGGTGGGTGCGTCGGCTGCTCGTGGTGCAGCCGGTGCTGGTGTGGCCAGTGTCGTTCGTGCTGTGGTCCGGCGGTGACGGGCTGGGCCTGGCGCTGGCGGTGGTGCTGCTGTGGGGGAGCGCGGCGGTCAGCGTCGCGGGCATCGTCGTGCCGATGCGGCGGACCTCCCGCTGCTGACCGGCGTCGGCGAGCGGGTGAGCTTGGCCGCAACCCGGTGCCGGGAAGATCCGCTGCCCTTACCGTGGGCGACGTGACTCTGCGCGCGGTGCTCTTCGACTTCTCCGGCACGCTGTTCCGGCTCGAGGAAGACCCCTCCTGGTACGCCGAGCTGACCGACGCCGACGGCGCCCCGTTCGACCTGTCCGCACAGGCGGAGATCATGCGCCGGATGACCGCGCCGAGCGGGCGGGTCGTCGAGCTCGGTGCCGAGTACGAGCACGCGTGGGAGAACCGCGACCTCGACCCCGCGCTGCACCGCAAGGTCTACCTGGAGGTGCTGCGCAGCTCCGGGGTGCGCGACGGGCAGGCCGAGGGCCTCTACGAGAAGCTGATCGACCCGGACTGCTGGACCGCGTACCCGGACACCGCCGAGGTGCTGCGCCGGCTGAGCGAGTCCGGGGTCAAGGTCGGCGTGATCAGCAACATCGCCTTCGACATCCGTCCCGCGTTCGAGCGGATCGGGGTCGCCGGGCACGTCGACGAGTTCCTGCTCTCCTACCTCGAAGGCGTGATCAAGCCGGACCCGAAGATCTTCCTGCGCGCCTGCGAGCGGTTGGGCGTCGCGCCGCAGGAGGCGCTCATGGTCGGCGACAGCGAGGAGGCGGACGGCGGGGCCGCCGCGGTCGGCTGCCAGGTGGCGATCGTGGACCCCGCGCCCACCGCGGAGCGCCGCGACGGTCTGCTCACCGCCGTGGGCGACGTGCTGCGCTGAGCGCCGCGGGGTCTTGACGAGACGGCCCCTGTCGTGATTGGGCTCCGACCCGTGCCCGTACCATCGAGGTCGTGAGCCTGCACCTGCATGACACCGCGACCCGAACGACGCGCGAGTTCCACCCGCGCTGCGGCGGAGTGGCGTCGATCTACGTCTGTGGTGCCACCGTGCAGGGCGTTCCGCACGTCGGCCACGTCCGCAGCGGGCTGAACTTCGACGTGCTCCGGCGCTGGCTGCAGCGCAAGGGCTACGACACGCGCCTGGTCCGCAACGTGACCGACATCGACGACAAGATCCTCACCAAGGCCGCCGAGGCGGGTCGGCCCTGGTGGGAGTGGGCGGCCACGCACGAGCGGGCCTTCGAGCGCGCCTACGACCAGCTCGGCTGCCTGCCGCCGTCGGTGCTGCCCCGCGCGACCGGGCACATCACTCAGATGATCGACCTCATCCAGCGCCTGATCGACAAGGGGCACGCCTACGCCGCCGGTGGGGACGTCTACTTCTCGGTCTCCTCCTACGCCGACCACTACGGCGCGCTGTCCGGGCAGCGCCTGGACGAGGTCCAGCAGGGCGAGTCGCTGGCCAGCGGCAAGAAGGACCCGCGCGACTTCACGCTGTGGAAGGGCGCCAAGCCGGGCGAGCCGAGCTGGCCGACGCCGTGGGGCCACGGCCGGCCGGGCTGGCACCTGGAGTGCTCGGCGATGGCCACCTTCTACCTGGGCAGCGAGTTCGACATCCACGGCGGCGGGCTCGACCTGGTCTTCCCGCACCACGAGAACGAGCTGGCGCAGTCCAACGCGGCCGGGGACGGCTTCGCCCAGTACTGGATGCACAACGCCTGGGTGACGATGAGCGGCGAGAAGATGTCGAAGTCGCTCGGCAACGTGCTGTCCATCCCGGAGGTGCTCAAGCGCGCCCGGGCGGCCGAGCTGCGGTACTACCTGGTCACCCCGCACTACCGGTCGACCATCGAGTTCTCCGAGGAGGGCCTGGCCGAGGCGGTGGCCACCTACCGCCGCATCGAGTCGTTCGTGCGGCGGGTCGGTCAGCGCACCGGTGCCGTGGAGCTGGGCGAGGTGCACCCCGAGTTCGCCGCGGCGATGGACGACGACCTGTCGACGCCGCAGGCGATCGCGGTGGTGCACAACGTCGCCCGCGAGGGCAACGCGGCCCTGGACCGCGGTGACGACGCGGCGGCCCGCAGCGCCGCGGCCTCGGTGCGGGCGATGACGGACGTGCTCGGGCTCGACCCGCTGTCCGAGCAGTGGGCCGAGGACTCCGGCGGCGGCGACGCCGCGCACCGCGCGCTCGCGCAGCTGGTGGAGGCCATGCTGGAGGAGCGCGAGCGGGCCCGGGCGGAGCGCGACTTCGCCACCGCTGACCTGTTGCGAGACCGGTTGCAGGCCAGCGGGATCGCCGTCGAGGACACCCCCGACGGTCCGATGTGGACATTGAGGGACGGTTGATCACGTGGCTGGCAACGACAGGCGCCGCGGCGGCATGCGCAAGTCCAACAAGAAGGGCATGGTCGTCGGTTCCGGCGGACAGCGGCGCAAGGGACTGCGCGGCAAGGGGCCGACGCCGAAGGCCGAGCACCGGGTCAGCCACCCCGCGAAGCGGCGCGCGGACGCGCGCGCGAGGGCTGAGCAGCAGCGCTTGAAGCGCCAGGCGGCGGCGGAGTCGCAGCCGGAGCTGGTGTGCGGGCGCAACCCGGTGGTGGAGTGCATCCGGGCGGACGTGCCCGCGAGCGGGTTGTTCGTGGCGCAGGGCATCGACGTCGACGACCGGGTCACCGAAGCGGTCCGGGAGGCGAACACCCGCGGCATCTCGGTGCTCGAGGTGCCGCGCACCGAGCTGGACCGGATGACCGGTGGCGCCGTCCACCAAGGACTGGCGCTGCAGGTGCCGCAGTACAAGTACGCGCAGCCGGAGGAGGTGCTGGACGCGGCGATCGAGTCCGGCATCCCGCCGCTCATCGTCGCGCTGGACGGGGTCACCGACCCGCGCAACCTCGGCGCGGTGATCCGCTCGGCGGCGGCCTTCGGCGCGCACGGCGTGGTCGTGCCGCAGCGCCGCAGCGCCGGGCTCACGGCCGTCGCGTGGCGCACCAGCGCGGGCACCGCGGCCAAGCTGCCGGTGGCCAAGGCGGTGAACCTGACCCGCACGCTCAAGGACCTGAAGAAGGCGGGGCTGATGGTGGTCGGCCTCGACGCGGACGCCGACGTGACCGTCGACGACCTGGAGCTGGCCTCCGGGCCGCTGGTGGTGGTCGTGGGCTCGGAGGGCCGGGGCCTGTCCCGGCTGGTCCGGGAGACCTGCGACCAGACGGTCTCGATCCCGATGGCCACCGGCGTGGAGTCGCTCAACGCCTCGGTGGCCGCGGGCGTGGTCCTCGCCGAGGTGGCCCGCCGGCGCCGCCTCCGCTGACGGCGGGGTGGTCAGCGGACGCCCGCTGACCACCCGCGACGTCACTGGTGCTGGCTGAAGACCGTGTCGAAGGTCAGCGCCGAGGACAGCACCATGCTCAGCAGCGGGTCCTGCAGCGGCCGGTGGAGCTGGAGCACGTAGTTGTCCGCCGTGGTGAAGGCGGCCTTGGCGAAGCCCTGCCAGGTCTTGGTGATCTTGCCGATCTCCTGGTCCGCGTGGTCGAGGACCTTGATGTCCCACGCGCGGAGGTTCTCCGCCTGCAGGCCGCCGATGCGCTGGCCGCCGACCTCGAAGTCGAAGCGGGCCTTGCCCCAGAAGTTGGCCAGCTTGACGTCGCCGATGGGGGTCTGGTCCGGGCGCTGCACGTGGACGGTGCCCTTGATCAGCTGCGGCGGGCGGGTCAGCAGCAGCACCGGGCGGCCGGTGATGTCCCGGATCTCCAGCTTGACCGACATGAGCGTGTCGAGCTTGGTGAACGCCCGCAGGGCCTTCTGCGCCCCGCTCTGCCCGACCTGCACGACCGAGCCGAGCTGGCGTCCGTGCTGGTCGTAGATGGCGTACTCGTTGCTCATCTCGATCAGCTTGGCCTTCTGGTTGATCACCAGGATCGGCTCGGTGAACAGGGTGCCCCCGCCGCCGGCGACCGGGCCGCCGACCCCGGCGCGCTGCTGGACCTGCTGCTGGACCGAGGCGGGGTCCCCGGTGCTGCCGAACGACACCTCCAGGGCCGAGACGTCGGCCTGCGGCGGCGCCGGCTGCTGGGCGGGCTGGACGTGCGGGGTCCACTGCCGCCCGTCCCACCAGCGGACGTAGCGCGGGTCTGCTTGGTCCGGGTACCAGCCTGGCGGCGGAGCGTTCATGGGGCCCAGGCTAGGTGATCGTCTTCGGCGCTGTCCGCGCTTTCACGCGCGTCACACCCGGCCGCAGAACCCGGTCCGTTCCGGCCCGGTGACGTTCCGGGCTCGGTTAGAGTCCGAACAGCAGTCCGACGTGAGGAGGCCAGGGCCTCCCGCACCCCGAGGCCCCGATGTCGTTCGCGAGTCCCCTGTTCCTGTGGTACTTCCTGCCCGCCGTGCTGGCGGCGGTGCTCGTCGCCCCGCGCGCCGGGCGCAACGCCGTGATCGCGGTGGCGAGCCTGGTGTTCTACGCCAGCGGCGCGGGCGGCACCACGCTGCTGCTGCTGGCGTGCGTCGTGGTCAACTACCTCGCCGGGCTGCGGCTGGAACCGGTGGAGTGGGGCTTCGAGCGGTCCCGGCGGCGGTGGCTGCTCATCGGCACCGTGTCGTTCGACCTGGCGGTGCTGGCGGTGTGGAAGTACGCCGGGTTCGCCACCGAGCAGCTGGCGGTGCTCAGCAGCTGGTTCGGCGGGGACTTCCCGGTGCTGGAGCTGGCGCTGCCGATCGGCATCTCGTTCTACACGTTCCACCACGTCTCCTACGTGGTGGACATCTACCGCGGGGAGCGCCCGGCGCTGCGCAACCCGGTCTCGTTCGTCACCTACATCGCGATGTTCCCGCAGCTGGTGGCGGGTCCGATCGTGCGCTACCGGGAGATCGCCGACCAGCTGCCGCAGCAGCGCACCCACCGGCTGGACGACATCGCGGCCGGCTTCCCGCGGTTCGCGTGGGGCCTGACCAAGAAGGTGGTCGTCGCCGACACGCTGGCGCCGATGGTGGACACCTGCTTCGCCACCCCGGGCGAGGAGATGACGTTCGCGATCGCCTGGCTGGGCGCGATCGGGTACACGGTGCAGCTGTACTTCGACTTCTCCGGGTACTCGGACATGGCGATCGGGCTGGGCCGGATGCTCGGGTTCCGGCTGCCGGAGAACTTCGCGCGCCCGTACTCGTCGGTGACCGTGACCGAGTTCTGGCGGCGCTGGCACATGTCGCTGTCGCGCTGGTTCCGCGACTACGTCTACATCCCGCTCGGCGGCAACCGCCGCGGCCGGGCCCGCACCTACCGCAACCTGGCGATCATCTTCGTGCTCACCGGCTTCTGGCACGGCGCGGCCTGGACGTACCTGGTGTGGGGCCTGTTCCACGGGTTGTTGCTGGTGGTGGAGCGTTCCTGCGGCTGGACGCACGCCCCGGCCGACCTCCGCGCCCGCCTCGCCCGCCGCGCGCTGACGATGCTGCTGGTGGTGGTCGGCTGGGTGTTCTTCCGCGCCCCCGACCTCGGCAGCGCGTTCGTGATGCTGGGGCACATGCTGGTCCCGGACTTCTCGGGCCTGACCGACATCGTGGCGGCCTCGGTGACCCACCAGCGCGTGGTGTTCCTGCTGCTCGCCCTGGTCGTGGTGTTCCTCCCGGCGAGCTCGGGCACCGGCCCGTTCCTGGAGTCGGTGCGCACCCGCGAGGCCCACGCCCTGCGCCTCGGCGTGCTCACCCTCGGCCTCGGCTACTCCGGCCTGCTGGTCGCCACGGGCTCGTTCAGCCCGTTCCTGTACTACCAGTTCTGACGCCTAGGTGGTCTTCCGGACGAGCCCGGTGTACCCGGCGACGAACAAGGTCGCGAACGCCCACCCGAGCGCCTGGAGCACCTAGTTGGCGAGGTAGAACACCTGCCCCCAGGTGGTGGTAGCGGCGATCTCGCACCGCTTCTCACCCCCGAGCTTGAACACGGGCACGGAGGTGTCCAGCGCCATCCCAACGGCCTCGGCCGTCGAACAGGCGGTCACAGGCTCACCCGGCGCCTTGGTGGGATGCACAGCCACCCCGAGCTGGCTCGCGACGATGGCGACGACGACCGCGAGCAGGCAGACGGCGGCGAGGAACCCGAGAGCCCGCCATGGCCGGTGCCCGTACCCGATGAACAAGCCACCGGCCGCGTGGAGGAGCTTGCGCAACCAGCCACCGATCTCCCCACGGCGTCGGCGGTCGACCTGCTGAGCGATGAGGATCTTGCGAACTTCCCGGTCATGTCCAGCGGCCCGGTGCACAGCAGCAAGCTGCTGGTAAGGCTGCGGAGCGTAGGCAGGGGTGTGCTCGCGCAGCAGGCGCAGCCACTCCGACAAGGTGGCGTCCCACGGAACGGAGGCGTAGGAGAAGCCGTCGAGATCGAGACGGAAGGAACGATCCTGGTCTGCGGAGAAGGAATGTACGGGGAGGATGAGGTTCCCCCGTACTTTCGTCGTGCCCGTCACGTTCACCACCAGTCCTGCTGGACCAGCGTTCTCGATCTTGGCGGCCGTTAGGCTGAGTTGGCCGGTGATGGTTGCACTGAGCAGGCGGAGGGTGCCGTCTTCGCTGTCGGAGCTGGCCTGAAAGCCATCGTTGAGGAACACACTGCCGTTGACGGTGAGTTGGTCCGCGGTCAGGGCTGGGCCGTTGGTCGCGGTCAGGCCCGCGCCGGACAAGCTGAGCCCTCCGGTGATCTGTCCATCGGCCAGCACCGAACCCTTTCCAGCACTACGTCGGCCCACCCCACCTCCGGTGGTCCGGCCCACGCCTGGGTGCGGTGTTCGACGGGGGCGATCGGGGAAGCCTGTGGGTACCGCCTGTGCCAGGCACGGTTCGGCGGCAGGGGGAGGTGTCGGTGAGTACCCAGAGTGAGCGATCCGATGCCGCATCGACCGGGCTCGCGGACTGGGTGCGGGTGGCGCGGGAGCAGTCGTTGCCCGACGCCCCGGTCCTGCTGTGCACCCGTGGGGGTGTGGTCGTGCGCGCGACCGCGCAGGCGGCCGCGCTGCTGGGGACGGAAGACCCGGACGACCTGGTCGGGCGGCAGCTCGACGAGCTGGGGATCGGTGACGGGCCGCAGCACGCCCACGGGCGCCCGGGCAGTGCCGTGCGCACCGTGAGCTGGCCGTACGGGCACGACGAGCGGTTCCTGTTCACCGTGCTCTGCGACGTGTCGGACCTCGTCGCGCCCCCGGCCCGCCCGGCCTTCGGCAAGGCCGACGACTCGCTGGAGGGGGAGCGGGCCGACCAGATCAGCAACGCGCCGCTGCTGGACCTGCAGCGGGCGGCCAAGATCGGCACCTGGCAGCTGGACCCGGCCACCGACACCTTGTGGCTGTCGAAGGTGCTGCACGAGCTGACCGGCATCCCGCAGCGGGGCGCGATGCCGTTCGAGGAGTTCCTGGTCTTCGTGCACCCCGAGGACCGGGACATGGTGCGGGAGAAGGTGCTGTCCTCGGTCGAGCGCTCCGAGCCGGTCGAGTTCGAGCACCGGTTCTTCCGCGGGGACGGTGCGCTGCGGCGGCTGCGGGTGTACGGCGTGTTCAGCGGCGGTCGCGACGGGCGCCCGCCGCTGGTGGTGGGGACGGCCCACGACGTCGGCGCCAGCCCGCACGCGGTCCCGGACCGCAGCAGCGCCCTGGTCGACATGCCGTCGGCCGTCGAGGCGCTGGCAGGGCTGCTGCGCGGTGCCGGGGCCGAGGACGTGGCCGTGCTGGCCTGCGTGATCGACAACCTGCACCGGATCGACCACTCGCTGGGGTCCGAGGCCGCGGCGGACGTCGAGGCGTCCGTGGCCGAGCGCCTGGCGGAAGGCCTCCCGGACAGCTGCTTCGGTGCCCGCACTCCCCGGCGGGAGAAGTTCATGGTCGTCTGCCCGGACACCCGTGCCGTGGGCGGGATGGAAGCGCTGATCACGCTCCTGTCCGGGTTGCTGCGCACCACGCTGCCGGTGGGCAACCACCTCGTGCAGCTGTCCGGCTCGATCGGCGTGGCCACCCCGCGCGGCGGCGGCACCACCGCCGAGGACCTGTTCCGCCACGCCTCCATCGCGGCGTCCGAAGCGCAGCGGAAGGGCTTCAACCAGGTCGTGCTGGCCAATCCCGACCTGATCGCCGCCGCGGACCGCCAGCTGCCGCTGGAGGCGCAGCTGCGCGACGCGCTGGACCACGACGAGCTGACCGTGCACTACCAGCCGGTGGTGTCCGCCGACGGCTCCATCGCGGCCGCCGAGGCGCTGGTGCGCTGGCCGCACCCGGAGCGCGGGCCGATCAGCCCGGCGGTCTTCCTGCCCGTGGCCGAACGCGCCGGGCAGCTGCACGACCTGGACAAGTGGGTGCTGCGCACCGCCCTCCGCGAGGCGGCCGGGTGGCCGTGGGTCCACGGTCGGCCGGTCACGGTGGCGGTGAACCTCGCGGGCCTGCTGCCCGGCGAGCCGAACTTCGTCGACTTCGTCGCCGACGCCGTGACCACCGCGGGCATCGACTGGAACCGCATCACGCTCGAACTGGTGGAGACCGACCTGGTGGACCTGCGCCCGCAGAACCGGTACGCCATGGAGCGGCTGGTCGAGCGCGGTGCGCGCTTCGCGATCGACGACTTCGGCACCGGCTACTCCTCGATGGCCCGCCTGAAGCACCTGCCCGTGCAGATCATCAAGCTCGACGGCCGGTTCGTCTCCGACATCGACCGCAACAACACCGACCTCGCCGTGGCGCGGGCCGTGTGCTCGATGTCCCACGCCATGGGCCACCTCTGCCTCGCGGAGGGCGTCGAGACCACCGACCAGCTCCGCGTGCTGAACTCGATCGGGATGGACTACTACCAGGGCTTCCTGTTCTCCCCGGCGGTGCCTGCGGAGGACTTCCGGGCGATGCTCGAGGTCGGCACCGCGCACGGCGCCCAGCCGCGCTGACCCGCGCCCAGTGCCCCCGGTGCGGGGGTGCTTGACTTCCCCCTGTGGGAAGGGTCCACGCTCGACTGGTCGGTGATCTGCGCGCTGGGATCGCGGGATCGTGCGAACCTCGGCGGGCCGGTGGCCGTCTTCCGATGGAGCAGATCGACCGGTCGACCTGACGGAGGGACCCGAAGTGACCAGCACGCTTGTCGCCGGCGCAGCAACGCACCCGGGCGGACGGGAGACCAACCAGGACGCCGTGGTGGTCGGCGACGGGGTGTTCGGTCTCGCGGACGGGGTGGGCGGGTTGTCCAGCGGGGAGGTGGCCAGCCGGCTCGCGCTGGACGCGCTCACGGCGGACTTCGCCACCGACCGCACCGCCGAAGGGCTCGTGCACGCCTGCCGGCAGGCCAACCTGGCGGTGCTCCGCCGCGCCGACCGCGAGTCCGTGACCATGGGCACCACGCTGGTCGCCGTGGCGGAGACGACGGACGCCGGGGTGGTGGCCGCGCACGTGGGGGACTCGCGGCTGTACCGGCTGCGGGACGGGAACCTGGACGCCCTCACCCGCGACCACACCGTCATCGCGGAGCTGGTGCGCGCGGGCGCGGTCAGCGAGGACGTGGCCGAGGAGCACCCGCACCGCAACGTGCTCACCCGGGCGGTCGGGGTGAGACCGGACCTGGAGGTCGACACCTTCGAGCTGGCCTGCCGGCCGGGCGACCGGCTGCTGCTCTGCTCGGACGGCCTGTTCAAGACGCTGACCACGGAGGAGATCGAGGAGGTCCTGGCCTCGGAGCCGAACCCGCAGGACGCCGCGGACCAGCTCGTCGCGGCCGCGGTCGAGCAGCAGGCCGACGACAACGTCAGCGCCGTCGTGGTCAACGTCGAGTAGGCCCGTTCCGGGCTCGTCGCGGTGCGTGTCCGGATACCGTGTGATCGTGTCGCGGCAGACGAACCTCCCCCCGGTCCACGAGGCGTGGTTGCCGCGGGAGCACCCGTTGCACCGCCCGCGGCACGGCAGGCGGCAGCTCACCGCGCTGGTGTGCGCCGTGCTGTTCTGCACCGCGCCCCTGGTCAGCCTGGTCCTCGGCGCGCGCCCCACGCAGCTGGAGAACCGGCCGCTGGCGGAGTTCCCGAGCATCACCGACGGCTGGGGCTTCTTCACCGGCCTGAGCGCCTGGGCCACCGACCACCTGCCGTTCCGGGAGCAGGCCGTGCACTCGGTGGACGCGATCAGCCGCGGCCTCTTCGGCGAGCCCGCCCGGCTGTCCGGCGGCTCGCACACCCCGCCGGTGGGCGCCGGGCAGGACGACGGGAAGCCGCAGCTCGACGAGACCGTGTTCCCGCCGGTCATCGAGGGCAAGGGCGGCTGGCTGTTCCTCGGCCACGACGTGTCCTACCGCTGCGTGCCGAAGCGCTCGCTGGACCAGGTGATCGCCGGGCTGCGCCGCTGGCGCCAGGTGGTGGAGGCCTCCGGGCGCCGGTTCCAGCTGGTCATCGCGCCGGACAAGTCGACGGTGTACCCGGAGAACATGCCCGACGACTACGCCGGGGAGGACTGCTCCAGCCGGGCCCGCGCGGAGTTCTGGCGGCGGGTCCCGCGGGAGACCGGCGCCCTGGACATGCGCGCGCAGCTGCGCGCGGTGGCGGAGCGCAACCAGCGCCCGATCTACCACGACATCGACACGCACTGGACGCACGAGGGCGGCATCACCATGGTCTACCAGCTGGCCGAACGGCTGGAGCCGGGCGTGACCAGCGGCTGGAAGGTCCGGCCCTCGCGGCAGTACCCGCACAGCGCCGACATCCCCGACCTGCTGGGCCAGGACCGCACCGTGCCGATCCAGGCGTACTCGCTGGCCCCGGACGGCAGCGACGTCGACAACACCCGGTTCAAGCCCAGCGACTTCCACGAGCCGCTGCACCTGGCGTCACCGGCGAAGCCGGGCATGGTCGACCGGCCGGTGCGGATGGTGGGCGACTCGTTCACCCAGTTCGCCAGCCCGTACCTGGCGGCGACGTTCACCGACGTCACGATCGTGCACCCCGACCAGGTCGCGGTGGACCCGGCGGCGGCCGGCCGGCTGCTCGCCGAGGGCGAGGTGGTGACCTTCGAGCTCTCCGAGCGCTTCGTCGCCGGCGGCCGCTACCCGATGCTGGACGCGGCGGTCGCCGACCAGGTCGGCGCGGTCCTCGCCGCCCACCCCGTCCGCTGACGACGAAGTGCCCCGCCCGGGGGCGGGGCACTTCGAGGTCTCCGCGAGGCCGGTCAGCGGGTGAGCGGCGTGAAGTCGCGGGACGCGATGAACTCCGGACGCGGCTGCTTGGCCGCGAACGGCTTGGTCAGCTCGTTCTCCACGCTGTTGAACACGATGAAGATGTTCGAGCGCGGGAACGGCGTGATGTTGTTGCCCGAGCCGTGCATGCAGTTCGAGTCGAACCACAGCGCGGAGCCGGCCGGGCCGGTGAACTGCTCGATGCCGTGCTCGTAGGCGAGCTTGGTGATGTCGTCCTCGGACGGCACGCCGATGCGCTGCTCCTTCAGCGACGACTTGTAGTTGTCGTCCGGGGTCTCGCCCACGCAGGACACGAAGGTCCGGTGCGAGCCCGGCATGATCATCAGGCCGCCGTTGTACGGGTAGTTGTCCGTCAGCGCGATCGAGATGCTGACCGCGCGCATGGCGGGCATGCCGTCCTCGGCGTGCCAGGTCTCGAAGTCGGAGTGCCAGTAGAAGCCGGTGCCCCGGTAGCCGGGCATGTAGTTGATCCGGCTCTGGTGGACGTACACGTCCGAGCCGAGGATCTGGCGGGCCCGGTCCAGCACCCGCGGGTCGCGGGCCAGCTCCGCGATCAGATCACTGATCTTGTGCACTTCGAAGATCGACCGGACCTCGTCGGACGACCGCTCGATGATGGTGCGCTCGTCGGCGCGCACCTCCGGGTCGGCGGTCAGCCGCTCCAGCTCCTGCCAGTAGGTCTGCACCTCGGCGGGGGAGAGCAGCCCCTCGACGATGTGGAAACCCTTGGCGTCGTGCGCGCGGAGCTCCTCCGCGCTCGCAGGCCCCGCGTCAACACCGGGCCACACCGTCGGGTCGACCCGGTCGATCATGGCCGACGAACCGTCCACCCGAGTCGGGTAGCGGTCCTGGGTGCTGAGATCAGCGACGGTCATTGAATGCGCCTCCTTCGCGAATTCCCGCCGGAGCGGTCGGTGCCCCGGGGGGGCACTGACCGCCAGTTCTCGGTTCCTCGGTTAGAAGCGGCACGCGGTGCGCCCGCAGATCCCCGCGTCACGCGCGGGGAAGACCGGTAGTGCGCGTGGCGGGCAACCCGGGGGTTACCCGCCACGCGGACTGGACAAGCGCGAACGGAGCTGTCAGCTGGCGGCTGCCTCTTCGTCGTCCTCGACGACCAGCGGGTACACACCGTTCTCGTCGTGCACCTCACGGCCCGTCACCGGGGGGTTGAAGACGCACACGGTCTTCATCGTGGTGCGGGGGCGGACCTGGTGCTTGTCGTGGTTGTTCAGCAGGTACAGCGAACCCGGCTTGAGCTGGTGCACCTCGCCGGTCGCCTTGTCCTCGATCTCGCCCTCACCTTCGGTGACGAACACGGCTTCGATGTGGTTGGCGTACCAGAAGTCGTTCACGGTCCCCGCGTAGAGCGTGGTCTCGTGGACCGAGAAGCCGACCTTCTCCTTGGCGAGGACGATCCTCTTGCTCCGCCAGTTCTCGGTCTTGATGTCGGCGTCGGTGTCCTCGATTTCCGACAGGTGCCGGACGATCACGTTTCCTCCAAGAGATGTGCTCAGGTCGGGTCCGCGCCGGTCGCGGGCACATGTCACGACCGGCACGCCGCAGGGTCCCAGAGCCGCCCGCACGAGGACAGCCCCCAGCACCCGATCGGGGTGACCGGGTGGGCGGGGCTGTCCGGTGGAACGCCTCAGGGGTGAGTCAGGCCAGCACCGAGCGGACCGACTCGCGGATGATGTGCAGCCCCTGCTCCAGCTCGTCGTCCGAGACGGTCAGCGGCGGCATGATCTTGAGGACCTCGCTGGACGGGCCGGAGGTCTCCACCAGCAGCTTGCGGTCGAACGCGGCCTTGGACACCTTGCCCGCCACGTTGCAGTCCTCGAAGCCGAGGCCGCGCGCCAGGCCGCGGCCCTTGGCGATGGCCCCGCCGTGCTCGTTGGCGATCTCCTCCAGCACGGCGCCGACCCGCTCGCCCTTGGCGATGGTCGACTTCTCCAGCGCGTCGTCGGCCCAGTACTGCTCCAGGGCCTCGGTGGCGGTGACGAACGCCGGGCTGTTGCCGCGGAAGGTGCCGTTGTGCTCGCCGGGCTCCCACACGTCGTGCTCCGGCTTGATGAGCGTGATCGCCATGGGCAGGCCGTAGCCGCCGATGGACTTCGACAGGCAGACGATGTCCGGCTGGATGCCGGCCTCTTCGAAGCTGAAGAACGGGCCGGTGCGGCCGCAGCCCATCTGCACGTCGTCGACGATCATGAGCATGCCGTGCTTCTGGCACAGCTCGTAGAGGCCGCGCAGCCACTCCGGGCGGGACGAGTTGATGCCGCCCTCGCCCTGCAGCGTCTCGACGATGACCGCGGCCGGCTCGTTGAGGCCGCTGCCGCTGTCCTCGAGCATCCGCTCGAAGTACAGGAAGTCCGGGACCTGCCCGTCGAAGTAGTCGTCGTAGGGCATCGGCGTGGCGTGCACCAGCGGGATGCCCGCACCGCCGCGCTTCATCGAGTTGCCGGTCACCGACAGCGACCCGAGCGTCATGCCGTGGAAGGCGTTGGTGAAGCTGATGATCGACTCGCGACCGGTGATCTTGCGGGCCAGCTTCAGCGCCGACTCGACCGAGTTGGTGCCCGTCGGGCCGGGGAACTGGACCTTGTAGTTGAGCCCGCGCGGTTCGAGGACGCGCTGCTGGAAGGTCTTCAGGAACTCGCCCTTGGCGACGGTGGACTGGTCCAGCGCGTGGGTGACGCCGTCGCGCTCCAGGTACTCCAGGAGCTTGCGTTTGAGCAGCGGGTTGTTGTGCCCGTAGTTCAGGGCGCCCGCGCCGGCGAAGAAGTCCAGGTAGGCGGTGCCGTCCTGGTCGTAGAGGTAGCTGCCCGAGGCGCGGTCGAACACCGTCGGCCACGTTCGGCAGTAGCTGCGGACCTCGGATTCCAGGGTTGCGAAGATGTCGTTCACGGGTTCCTCCGTTCGTGCCGGGCAGCGCGGTGAGCGCGCCTCGGCAGCAGGCAAGAGCAGGTGCGTCAGCGGTCGGTGGCAGCCGCGACGGCAGGGGCCGCCGCGAACGGCCCGATGCGGTACAGGTCCTCCCCCAGGTGCGCATCCGGGAACAGGTCGGCGGTGAACAGCTCGCTGCGCTGCAGTTCGGCCGAACGGGTGCGCGCCAGCGCGGTGAACAGCTTGATCGAGGCGGCGTTGTCCGGTGTGATCGTCGTCTCCAGGTAGCGGACTCCTCGTGGCAGCACGCGGTCCACCAGGTGGTTCAGGAGCCGACTGGCCACGCCACCACCGCGCTGGGAGGCATCGACGGCGATCTGCCACACCACCAGCGTGTCGGGGGCGTCGGGCCGGATGTAGCCGGTCACGAATCCCACGACTTCGTCGTCGATGCGCGCCACCGCGGAGGTCTGCGCGAAGTCCCGGCACCACAACAGATATGCGTAGGACGAGTTTACGTCGAGCACTCCCGAATCGCAGGTGATCCGGTAGAGCGCGGGGCCGTCCGCGACGACCGGAGTGTCGATCTCCAACCGTCCGGCTGAACCGCTTCCGCCATTTCGTTCTTCGATGCTATGGCTCGGTTTGTCGCCGGTCATGCTTCGCCAACTTAACAGAACATCGGTAACGCGTCAGGCTCTCGACGCGATAACCAGTCATCTACCAGGCGAGACGCGATTTCGCACGTGATGAGCACTACAGAAATGTTGATCCTGGCTGCGGCGCGGTGTTACCCGCGTGTCACGCAAGATTGCGAATGCCCTCTCGCACGTGCTCTGACCTGCTGAAACACTGTGATTTCGCGCGGTTCAGCGTGGGTGAACGAATTGTGGATTCGCGCCCGCGCGGGCGTGCGAAAAACGCGCACCGGCCGCCCGGGTGACGGTGCGCACCCGGGCGGCCGGCCGACCGCGTGTGGTTGCTTACACGCCCGCCACGGACTGGATCCAGTCGCGGTACTCGGTGATGTTGGTGTAGGCGGTGGTGGACTGCCGGTCGCTGGTGGAGGCCACGCCGACCTGCACGCCCCCGGAGAACATCGGGCCGCCGGAGTCGCCGCCGGCCGGGATGCCGTCACCGCGGGTGGCGCACACCGCGGTGCCGCCGCGGTAGTCGCTGCACGCGATGTCGGTCACGTCCACGTCGGCGACCTTGAGGATCTGCGCCTGGCACTCGATCTCGGGCTTGTCGGTGCAGGTCGCGCCCCAGCCGTAGGTCTGCACGGTGTCCCCGACCTCGACGTCGCCGACCGAGCCCAGCGGCGCGTACTCGGTCTGCACCGCGTGGTCGATGTTGACCAGGGCCAGGTCGGCGGTGTCGTGCACCACCACGCCGCCGGACTTGGCCTCGGCGTGCTCGCCCTGCGTCTGGTCGACGTCGCCGATGTTGAAGCTCAGCTGGCCGCCGCCGGCCACGCAGTGCTGCGCGGTGAGGACCCACTCCGGGGCGATGATGGTGGCGGTGCAGTTCTCCTGGCCGTCGACGAACAGGCGGGCGGCCCACGGCGCGCTGTCGACCTCCCGGCCGTCGATGATGTTCGGCCGGACGTCCTGGGCCTGGGGCTCGGTGGCCTGGGCGGGGGCGGCGAACGCCGCGGCGGCCAGCACGGCCCCGGCGACGCCTGCGAGGTTTCGGGCGAGCGACACGCTGATCTCCTTCGGTCCGCGAGAACGCAGCTGGTTCCAACCGAAGGAGACTCTTCACTCGTTCGAGTGATTATGTCCATCCACTGGGCACAATTCGCCACGCGTGCGGAACACGCGGAAAAATGATCAAGGTGGTGACCGGTGGAAACGTTGGGAATTCCCGGATTTCCCGCCCGTGCCGTTCGGCGGAACCGGGAATCGCCCGGACGCGTGGGAATGGCGCTCCCCGTCCGTCCACTGAGGACTCGGTGGGCGGTTCCCGCGGCGGGAGGGCCTCACCGCCGCGGCCGCAACTCCCGGTACTCCTCGACGACGAGGGCGATGATCACCACGTCGAGCACGGCCAGCAGTGGGAGCACGATCGACCGGGTCTGCGCCGCGCGGACCAGCTCGGCGACGACGAACAGGCCCAGCGCCCCGACGGCCACCGGGTACATCGGCAGCGCCCGGCGGACCAGCGCGACCGCCAGCAGCAGCTTGATCGCGCCGTGCAGCAGCAGGTAGCCGAGGACGAACGTGCGGTCCCCGGCGGCGAAGTGCCGCACCGCCTCCTCGAAGTGCCCGGCCAGCGCCCCGGTGGGCGGGCCGACCAGGTCGCGGGTGACCACCGCGTGCGCCAGGCGGGTGAGGGCCTCGGGTGGCAGGAAGGCCAGCAGGACCCCGCTGACCAGCTGCACCGCGCCGTCCAGCCCCTTGAGCAGGACGGCGACGAGGAAGAGCCGGTCGGTCACCGTGGTCGGCTCGCGCACCGGTCCATCATGCGCGCGCCTGACCGCCTCGGCCGGGCGTGATCGGCCCCGGCGCTGTGCTGCACCTGACAGGTCGACAGCGACCGGAAGAAACACCTGGTCAGGTACGTTTGGAGCCGCTGAGGGGACTCGAACCCCTGACCATCCGCTTACAAGGCGGGCGCTCTACCAGCTGAGCTACAGCGGCGTGGGCTGCGGGGACATCGTAAGCATCGATCCCCCGGGTTCGGTAAGCGGCCGCGTCCGTGCGGGCGGACGATGGCTCCGCCGCTGGCAGGGACGGGTGCGGTGGTGATGGACGCCACGTGATCTGAGTGCAACGGTCGGCTCATGACAGGCGATGCCCGAGGGGAAGATCAGCGACGGCGGTCCGCCCGCAGGACAGGGCGGCAGGAGGGAAGGACTGCATTGGGAATCACGCAGCGCGCCCGGGGTGTGCTGCGGCGGCGCGACCCGGAAGCCACCATCCCGCCGGGGTCGCGCAACGTCGTCTTCGGGCCGGCCCTGCCCGACGAGTCCACCGTCCACCTCGTGCTCGACCTCGGCCTGCGCATCGGTGAGGTGCAGATGGCCAGCGGGGCGGGCGCCTCGGACGTGACCGCGACGATCATCGCCGTCGTCACCGCCTACGGTCTGCCGCACTGCGAGGTCGACGTGATCTACACGTCGATCACCGTCTCCTGCTACCGGGGGACCGAAGTCCCGCCGATCACCTCGCTGCGGGTGGTCCGCAACCGCTCCATCGACTACACCCGCCTCGCCGACGTCGAAGACCTGCTCCGCCGGATCACCAACAACGAGCTGTCCGCCCCCGAGGCCTACGCCGAGCTCGACCGGATCACCACCGCGCCGCACCCCTTCCCGCGGTGGGTGGCCACCGTGGCCTGGGCGGGCATGGCCGCCTCGCTGGCCGTGCTGCTCAGCGGTGGTCAGGGCGGCGTCATGCTGCCGGTGACCGCGGCCGCCGCGACCGCGGTGGTCGACCGCATCGGGCGGCTGCTGAACCGGCGGGCCCTGCCGTTCTTCTTCCAGCAGGCCGTCGGCGGTGCCGTGGCCACCAGCGTCGCGGTGACCTTCTACGCCCTCGGCTGGCTCGGCAACCCGCAGCTGGCGGTGGCCGCGAGCATCATCGTGCTGCTGTCCGGTCTGACCGTCGTCGGTTCGATGCAGGACGCCATCACCGGCTACAACGTGACCGCCGCCGGCCGGATGGCCGAACTGGCGCTGATGTCGGCCGGGCTGATCGCGGGGGTGGTGCTCGCGCTCTACATCGGCGTGCGCATCGGCGGCGACACCATGGCCGGGCTCGACGCCACCTCCATCGGCCGGGCCCAGGTCCTCGCCCCGGCGCTGTCGCTGTCGCTGCAGGTGCTCGCCGGCGCGTCCACCTCGGCGTGCTTCGCGCTGGCCAGCTACGCCCCGCCGCGACCGCTGCTCATCGCCGGCATCGGCGGCGCCGTCGCCGCCGGGACGCACGCGCTGCTGACGCTGGCCGACGTGCACACCGTGCTGGCCGGTGCGGTGGCGACCACCGTGGTCGGCTTCGCCGGCGGGATCATCGCGCGCCGCCTGCGCATCCCGACGCTGGTGATCGCGGTGTCCGGCGTCGCGCCCCTGCTGCCCGGTCTGGCGACCTACCGCGGCCTGTACGAGCTGTCCGTGCTCGGCAGCCCGAGCGGCGCGACCACGCTGATGCTCGCCGCGGCCATCGGGCTCGCGCTCGGCGCCGGTGTCGTGCTCGGTGAGTACCTCGCCCAGCCGGTCCGCACCCGGCTGGGCAGGCTGGAACGCCGCATCTCCGGACCCCGGCTGTCCGGTCCGCTGCGGCCCAGCAAGAGGAGGCTGGACTGATCTCCCCGGGTACACCACCCGGGCGCGCTGGGCCGGGTTGCCCCGCGCGCAGCACGCCGCACCCGGCGACATTGGCTAGCCTCGCGACAGGTCGTGGACACGGCGGGAGGAATTACCGGTGAACAAGGGCCGCACGCCCAACCGAGCGGACTTCGTCGTGGTCGCCAACCGGCTACCGGTCGACCTGGAACGCCTCGACGACGGCACACAGCGCTGGAAGCACAGCCCAGGCGGCCTGGTCACCGCGCTCGAACCGTTCCTGCGCGCCCGGCACGGAGCGTGGGTCGGGTGGCCGGGCGTGGCCGACGTCGACGTCGAGCCGTTCTCCGACGACGACCTGCAGCTGCACCCCGTGCGGCTGTCGTCCGCCGAGTTCGCGGAGTACTACGAGGGCTTCTCCAACGCCACGCTGTGGCCGCTCTACCACGACGTGGTCGTGCCACCGGTGTTCGACCGCAGCTGGTGGTACGCGTACCAGCGGGTCAACCAGCGGTTCGCGGAGGCCGCCGCGGAGGTCAGCGCCGAGGGCGCGACCGTGTGGGTGCAGGACTACCAGCTGCAGCTGGTGCCCGCGATGCTGCGGGAACTGCGTCCCGACCTGCGCATCGGGTTCTTCCTGCACATCCCGTTCCCGCCGGTCGAGCTGTTCATGCAGCTGCCGTGGCGGACCGAGATCGTGCGCGGGCTGCTCGGCGCCGACCTGGTCGGCTTCCACCGCCCGGGCGGGGCGCAGAACTTCCTGTGGCTGGCCCGGCGGCTGGCCGGGTTCGAGCCCAGCCGCGGCCAGGTCGGCGTGCGCTCGCGTCCCGGCGTGGTGCAGGTCGGCGACCGGACGGTGCGGGTCGGTGCGTTCCCGATCTCCATCGCCTCCGCCGAGCTGGACCGGATGGCGCGCACCAAGGAGATCCAGCAGCGGGTCAAGGCGCTGCGCGCCGAGCTCGGCAACCCGCGCAAGATCATGCTCGGCGTCGACCGCCTCGACTACACCAAGGGCATCGACGTGCGGCTGCACGCGATGCACGAGCTGCTGGCCGAGGGGCAGATCAAGGCCGAGGACGTGACGATGATCCAGATCGCCACGCCAAGCCGGGAGCGCGTCGAGCACTACAAGCAGATGCGGGAGGGCATCGAGCGCGAGGTCGGGCGGATCAACGGCGAGTTCGGCCGCGTCGGCCACCCCGCGGTGCACTACCTGCACACCTCGGTGGACCGCAAGGACCTGGTCGCCTTCTACTGCGCCGCGGACGTCATGGTGGTCACGCCGGTCCGCGACGGCATGAACCTGGTGTGCAAGGAGTACGTCGCCTGCCGGTACGACCTGGGCGGGGCCCTGGTGCTCAGCGAGTTCGCCGGGGCCGCGGCCGAGCTGACCAGCTCCTTCCTCGTCAACCCGCACAACCTCGACGGCGTCAAGGACGCGCTGCTGGCCGCCCTCAACATCGACGAGGCCGAGGGACGCCGTAGGATGCGCGCACTGCGAAGGCAAGTGCTCACGCACGACGTCGACCGCTGGGCGCGGTCGTTCCTCGAGTCTCTGGGCACGCCTCTCGCGGACTAGCTGCGAGCGGACTGGTCCGCAACACGGACCGCCAAGCGTCAGCGATACTGGTCGGACCCCGGTCGGTCGCCATCGATGGCCGCATCCGGATCGATCAACCTCAGACCTGGAGTTGTTCAGCATGGTTTGCCTGGCTCTGCCGGTGGCGGAACCCCATACGCCGCCGAAGCCGGCTCGACCCCACCCGGCGCGGGCCCGGAGCGCGGCGCCGGGGCTCCAGGTGGCGCCTGAGGACCTGCGGCCGCGCGGGCTGGATCCCGCACCGCATGCGGCTCCTGCCGCATCCTGAGAGAACCCCGTAGACCACGCCCCCTTGATGAGGAGTATGGCGTTGACCGCCGAAGCCCTGCCTGCGCAGCTGCGCCGCGAGATCGTGCAGCTCGCGCGGACACCCCGACTTCTGGTCGCCTGCGACTACGACGGCACCCTGGCGCCCATCGTGGCCGACCCCACCCAGGCGAAGCCGCTGCCGGAATCGGTGCACGCCCTGCGCTCGCTGGCCGCGCTGCCCGCCACCACCACCGCGGTGATCTCCGGGCGCGCCCTGCGCGACCTCGCCACCCTGTCGCGCCTGCCCGCCGAGGTCTACCTGGTCGGCAGCCACGGGTCGGAGTTCGACGTCGGGTTCGTGCACGAGCTCCAGCCCGAGGCCACCCAGCTGCGCACCGAGCTGCAGCGGGGCGTGCAGGACGTCGTGCGCGGCAAGGACGGCGTGACGCTCGAGGCCAAGCCCGCCAGCATCGCGGTGCACGTCCGCCGCGCCGAACCCGACGTCGCCCACGAGGTGCTGGAGGCCGTCCGCAACGGGCCCGGCAAGTGGGACGGCGTGTCGGTGACCGAGGGCAAGGCGGTCATCGAGCTGTCGGTCGTGCAGACCGACAAGGGCAACGCGCTGGACACCCTGCGCCACCAGGTCGGTGCGACCGCCGCGGTCTTCCTCGGCGACGACGTCACCGACGAGAAGGCGTTCGCCCGGCTGCACGGCCCCGACCTGGGCATCAAGGTCGGCGAGGGCGACACCCTGGCGCACTACCGGGTCAACGACGCCTCCGACGTGGCCACGGTGCTGGCCTTCCTGATGGAGGAGCGGCGGACCTGGCTCTACGGCGAGCAGGCGCCGCCGATCGAGCGGCTGACGATGCTGTCCAACGAGCGCACGGTCGCGCTGCTCACCCCGGACGCGCGGGTGACCTGGATGTGCCACCCCGGCCCGGACTCGGCCGCGGTGTTCGCCGACCTGCTCGGCGGCCCCGGCGCCGGCCACTTCAGCGTCCGCCCGCACGGCGGCGGCGGCACCCAGCGCAGCCCGCTGCCGCTGGGCCAGCGCTACGTGCCGAACACCATGACCGTGGAGACCCGCTGGTCGCGGCTGCTGGTCACCGACTACCTGGCGCACGGCACCGACAGCCACCGCACCGACCTGGTGCGGGTGATCAGCGGCTCCACCACCGCGGACGTGGAGTTCGCCCCGCGCCCCGAGTTCGGCCAGGTGCCGGTGCGGCTGACCGCCGAAGCGGGCGGCCTGCGGGTGCTGGGCACCTCCGAGCCGATGGTGCTGTACTCGCCGGGCGTGCAGTGGGAGATCACCTCCGACGGCATGCACGAGTCGGCGCGCGCGGTGCTGGAGCTGACCGAGGGCTCGCCGGTCGTGCTGGAGCTGCGCTGCGGCACCGACGACCTGTCCCCGGGAGAGCCGGAGCCGGAGCGCCGCGACCTGGCCGACCGGTACTGGTCGGACTGGATGAAGACGCTGACGCTGCCCGAGGTGGAGCGCGACCTGGTGGCCCGCTCGGCGCTGACGCTGCGCGGCCTGTGCAACAGCGACACGGGCGGCATCATGGCCGCCGCCACCACCTCGCTGCCCGAGGAGATCGGCGGCGTCCGCAACTGGGACTACCGGTACTGCTGGCTGCGCGACGGCGCGATGACCGCGCAGGCCCTGGTCACCCTCGGCTCCACCCAGGAGGCCGAGGCCTTCCTGGACTGGCTGCACCGCGTGCTGGAGACGCTGCCCGGCCCGGAGCGGCTGCACCCGCTCTACACGCTGCAGGGCACCGGTCTCGGCCCGGAGGCCGTGATCGACAGCCTGCCCGGCTACGCCGGGTCCCGCCCGGTCCGCGTCGGCAACCTCGCCGACCAGCAGGTCCAGCTGGACGTGTTCGGCCCGGTCGTGGAGCTGATCGCGCACCTGGCGCAGGCCACCGGCCGCATCCGCGACGTCGACTGGGAGCTGGTCAAGGCGATGGCCGAGGCCGTGTCGCAGCGCTGGTTCGAGCCGGACCACGGCATCTGGGAAGAGCGCGACGTGCCGCGCCACCACGTGTACTCCAAGGTCATGTGCTGGGTGACGCTGGACCGCGCGATCAAGCTGGCCGCCGCCTACGACCGCGACGAGGACCCGTCGTGGCGGCCGCTGCGCGACCAGATCGCCCAGGACGTGGTGAAGAACGGCTGGCACCCGGACGTGCAGGCGTTCACCACCGCCTACGAGGGCTCGGACCTGGACGCCGCGTCGCTGCACGTCGGCCTGTCCGGGCTGATCGACCCCGCCGACGAGCGGTTCCAGGCCACCGTCACCGCCATCGAGGCCGAGCTGCGCAGCGGGTCCACCGTGTACCGCTACCGCCGCGACGACGGCCTGCCCGGTGACGAGGGCGGGTTCCACCTCTGCGCGGCCTGGCTGATCGAGGCGTACCTGCTGATCGGCCGCCGCACCGAGGCCGAGGAGCTGTTCCAGCAGATCGTGGACACCGCGGGCCCGACCGGCCTGCTGTCCGAGGAGTACGACCCGATCGCGGAGCGCTCCCTGGGCAACCACCCGCAGGCCTACTCGCACCTGGGCCTGATCCGCTGCGCCCAGCTGCTGTCGGCGTGACCGGCTGACCGGGTCCCCGGCGGAGCGTGCGCTCCGCCGGGGACGCTGGTCACGATTTGGGCGATTCGGGTCATCCGATCGGACGCCCGCTAATACCCTCTGTGCCGCACGCTCGTGCCGAGGGAAGGGCTCAGGGGTGAACGGTCTGATCGCGACGCTGGTCGTCGTCATCATCGTGCTGGTCGTCCTCGCGGTGGTCGCCGTCGTCTTCGGGCTGCGTGCCAAGCGGGCCGCGGCCCGGCCGCAGGAGCAGCCGCGCCCCACCGACCCCTTCCACACCGGCGACCAGGACTCGCTGCGCGGCGACCCGCGTGCGCTGAAGGCCGGTGACATCGTCGAGGTGCGCGGCCGCACGTACACCGTGCGCGGCACCCTGCGGTTGTCCGAAGGCGGCTGGACCTGGTCGGAGCACCTGCTCGACGACGCCCAGGGCACCCAGGTGTGGCTGGCCGTCGAGGAGGACCCCGACCTGATCCTCTCGCTGTGGACACCGGTGGACGACGCTGGTGAGCCGGGCCCGAAGACCATCAGCTTCGGCGGCCGCACCTACCACTCCGAGGAGTCCGGCAGCGCCGAGTTCCGCAGCGAGGCCACCACCGGCCTCGCCGAGCGCGGCACCGTGCGCTACCACGACTACCAGTCGTCGGACGGCGCCCTGCTGGGCTTCGAGTCCTACGGCGGTGCCGCCTGGGAAGCCAGCACCGGCGAGGCGCTCAGTCGCTACGACGTGATCATCTACCCCGCTGCGAGCTGACCTGTGAAACCCAAGTTCTGGTTCGCGATCGCCGGCGCCGCTGCGGTGCTCGCGCTGATCATCGGCCTGGTCACGATCTTCTCCACCGGCACCGGCCCGCGCGGCTACGTCGACAAGCACTTCACCCGGGCCGCGCACCTGGACCTGCCGGGCGACTCCGACAACCGCGCCTACACCAGCCCGCTGGCGCCGAGCGCGGTGGCGTTCCAGATCAGCTCGAAGTGGCGGCCGCAGGCGCGGTACCACGACTCCACCGGCATCTACCTGCGGTACCCCGACGACGCCGTGGTGGTCCAGCCGCACCTGCGCGGCTCGGTCGTCCACGTGCTGGACGTCGACCACGCCTACCGCCGCTACCACTCCCGCCTCGGCGGGGTCTGGGGCTGGACCAGCCCGCACGGCGAGAGCTTCCGCGGACGCGGTCCGGGAGCCGGCAAATGACGCCCAGGCCCGCTCGGCAGTGGCGCGTCCCGGGCGCCGTGCTGGCCGCCTTCGTGGGGGTCGGCGTCGTCGGCGGCCTCACGGGCGCGCTCGGCGGCGGTGGGGAGCAGACGCAGTTCACCTCCGAGGACACCGCCGTCTACTCCGAAGGACGGACCTACACCGGCCCGCCGGTCCAGCGGTTCCTGCCCGCCGACTCCCAGCAGCTCGCGCAGGGCCTGGCCGCCTCCGAGCGGGTGCACGGGGTGTGCTTCGGCTGGAAGCTCGTCGACGGGTCGACGAAGCAGGCCGACCAGGGCTCCAGCCGGGGCCCGGGCGTCCCGGCCGACACCTGCCCGCGCTGGGCCGAGGTCGAGGTGGTGGTCGCCCTGGGCTCCGGGGACGACCCGGACGCCGCCGCCGTCCGGGTGTCGGGCTCGCCGGACCTGCGGCCGCTGCCGACGCAGTCGGACTTCGTGGAGCTGGGCGTCACCGCGGACGCCCTGGCCGAGGAGCCGGTGTCGGTCACCGGGCAGGCGGCGCTGGGACTGCCGCTGCTGCTGGTGGAGCGGGGTGCGCTGACCGCCCCGCCGGAGCCGGGCGAGGCGCCGGGCAGCGGCGCGGTGCCGCCGTTGCCGCCCGCGGGCGGGGCGGGCTCGTCGAGCTGGATGCTCTGGGGGTCCCTCGGCGGGCTGGGCGCCGTCGCGGTGGTGGCGCTGGTGCTCGGCTTCCGCGCGCGGTCCCGGCAGGGGGCCGCATCGGACACCCCGGCACCGCCGCCTCCGGGGCCGCCGCCCGGTCCGCCTCCGCCGGGGCCGCCGGGGCCGCCACCGGCCGGACCGCCGGGGCCGCCACCGGCCGGACCGCCCGGCCCGTTCCCCGGACAGGCCCCACCTCCCGGTCGGCCGCCGCAGCCACCGCCGTGGCCGCCCGGTCCTGGCCGTTGACCCCCGCACACGACACGAGAAGGACACCACCTTGCTCCAGCAACTCCTCGCCGGTTTGCTCGCCGCGGTCGCCTACGGGGTGGTCGGCGTGGCGATGATGGCGCTCGGCTACGTGCTCGTCGACCTGGCCACCCCGGGCAGGCTCCGCGACCTGATCTGGGTGCAGCGCAACCCCAACGCGGCGCTGCTGCTGGTCTCCGGCCTGCTCGGCGTCGGGATCATCCTGACCACGGCGATCGCGGCCAGCTCCGACGACCTGGTCGCCGGGCTGGTCGGCACCCTCGCCTACGGCATCCTCGGGCTGATCCTGATGAGCCTGTCGTTCCTGCTGGTCGACGCGATCACCCCGGGCAAGCTCGGGGAAGAGCTGGCCACCCCGGACCTGCACCCGGCCACCTGGGTGTCGGCGGGCGCCCACCTGGTGATCGCGGTGATCATCGCCGCGGCGATCTGGTGACGGCGACCGCCGCCGAACCCGACACCGCCACCCGCGCGCCGCGCGGCCGGCTCGCCCGGACCGCCGTGCTGGTGGCGGTGTTCGTCTGCGCCGCCTGCGGCCTGGTCTACGAGCTAGCGCTGGTCGCGCTGGGCAGCTACCTGATCGGCGACACCGTCGGCCAGGCGTCGATCGTGGTGTCGCTGATGGTCTTCGCGATGGGCGTCGGCGCGCTGGCCGCGAAGCCCCTGCAGCGCCGGGCGGCCGAGGCGTTCGCCGCGATCGAGCTGCTGCTGGCGCTGCTCGGCGGGCTCAGCGTGCTGCTGCTCTACGCGGCCTTCGCCTGGCTGAGCCTCTACACCCCGGCGCTGATCGCGACCGCGCTGGTCCTGGGCGTGCTGATCGGTGCGGAGATCCCGCTGCTCATGGTGCTGCTGCAGCGGATCCGCCGGCAGGACGCGGGCTCGGCGGTCGCGGACCTGTTCGCCGCCGACTACGTCGGTGGCCTGGTGGGTGGCCTGGCGTTCCCGTTCCTGCTGCTGCCGCTGTTCGGCCAGGTGCAGGGGGCGCTGGCGGTCGGCATGGTGAACGCCGTGGCCGGGCTCGGGCTGGTGCTGTCGGTGTTCCGCCGCGAGCTGTCCAAGCGCGCCGTGCTGCTGCTGACCGGTGCGTCCGTGCTGGTCGGCGGGGCCCTGGTGGGCGCGTACGCGTTCGCCGAGGACTTCGAGGTCACCGCGCGGCAGGCGCTGTACGCCGACCCCGTGGTGCACGCCGAGCGCACGCCCTACCAGGAGGTCGTGCTCACCGAGTCGGTGTCGTTGAGCGGCAACACCGACACCCGCCTGTACCTCAACGGGGACCTGCAGTTCAGCTCGCTGGACGAGTACCGCTACCACGAGGCGATGGTGCACCCGGCGATGGCGGGCCCCCGCGGTCGCGTCCTGGTGCTCGGCGGCGGGGACGGGCTGGCGCTGCGGGAGGTGCTGCGCTACCCGGACGTCCGCGAGGTGACGCTGGTGGAGCTGGACCCCGCGGTGCTGCAGATCGCTCGCGACGACCCGCGGGTGGCTTCCCTGAACGGGCACGCCTTCGACGACCCGCGGGTGCGCATGGTCGCCGAGGACGCCTTCACCTGGCTGCGGGAGAACCGGGACCGCTACGACGTGGTGCTGGTGGACATGCCCGACCCCGACTCCACGGCCACCGCGAAGCTGTACTCGACGGAGTTCTACGGCCTGGTCCGGCACGCCATGGCCGGCGACGCGCGAGTGGTGGTGCAGGCGGGCTCGCCGTACTTCGCGCCCCAGGCGTTCTGGTGCGTCGAGGCCACCATGCGCGCGGTGGACCTGCGCACCGTCCCGTACGCGGTGACGGTCCCCAGCTTCGGCGAGTGGGGCTTCCACCTCGCCACCACCCCCGGCGACGACCCCGCACCGCAGGGGGGCGCAGCTCCGACGGACGTTGCGGTGCGGAGCCCGCTCGCCTCCCCGGGCGCACCGGAACTGCGCCTCCCGAGCGACGTCCCGCCGCTGCGTTCCCTGGACGCCGCGACGCTGCGCGCCGCGGCGACGTTCCCCCCGGACCGCACCAGGATCCCCGGCATGGAGCCGTCGACGCTGATGCACCCGACGATCCTCCAGCACGCCCAGGGCGAGTGGGAGAACTACTGACCGCACCCCGGGACGCGGGCAGGCGCCAGTCCCACCTGGAATCGGCGGGGCGCCTCGCCGGCTCCAGGCGGGAGTGACCGCGTCCAGACCCTCGTCACGGGCCGAACCAGCGCTCCTCGGTGCTCCGGGGCGGGGCCGAGGTGGAGCCGGTGATGAGCTCGGTCTCCAGCTGGATCTGGCGGGGCCGGCCCGGCTCGGCGGTCTCCAGCAGGAGGCGGCCCGCCGCGCGGCCCTTCTCCAGCCACGGCTGCCGCACCGTCGTCAGGCCCGCGCGCTCGGCTTCCGGGATGCCGTCGAACCCGGTGACCGTCAGGTCTTCCGGCACCCGCAGGCCGCGGCTGCGCGCTTCGCTGATCGCGCCCAGCGCCAGGATGTCCGACGTGCACACGATCGCGGTGATGTCCGGGTCGATCTCCAGCAGCTGCGCCGCCGCCGACGCGCCAGAGGCCTCGGTGTGGTCGAAGCGCTCCACGACCGGCACCGTCGTCCAGTCCACACCGGCCTCGCTGAACTCCTCGGCCAGCGCGGTCAACCGGGCCTTCTGCACGTGGAAGCTGGCGTTGGCCTGCCGCTGCACGGACGCCGGGCCGTCGTTGCGGCCGCGCGCCAAGCGCATGCACAGCACGCCGATGCGGCGGTGGCCCAACCCGATCAGGTGGTCGGCGATGCCCTTGATGGCCTTGCGGTCGTCCGGGCCGACCCAGTCCACGCCGTCCAGCCGCGGTTGGTCGCAGATCACCGCGGGCACCGGCCGTTCGAGCACCGCGGCCAGGTGCGGGTCGTCCTCGGGGACGGAGTAGACGACGAAGCCGTCGACGCCGGCGCGGTGCACCGCGGCGACGTCCTCGCGCTCCGGGCTCGCCGGGATGAGCGTCAGGCCCTGGCCGGCGTCCTCGCAGGCCAGCGCCAGCCCTTCGAGGAAGCTGATCGCGCCCGGGTCGCGGAAGGCGTAGGAGAGGTTCTCGGTGAGCAGCAGCCCGACCGCGCCGGCCTTGCGGGTGCGCAACGAGCGCGCCACCGGGTCCGGACCGGGGTAGCCGAGCCGGCGAGCTGTCTCCAGCACTCGCTTGCGCAGCTCGGGTGAGAGCTGGTCAGGACGGTTGTACGCATTCGACACCGTGGTCCTGGACACCCCGAGCTCAGCTGCGAGCGAGGCGAGCGTCGCAGGCCGCCGGGCATTCGTTGACCGCGCCATGCAGGAACCGTAACGGTTCAGTACCGGCCGGTGAAGTGCGCATGATGCATATCCCACACTTGTTCGAGTCCCGAACACGGAGCGACGCCGCGTGATCACTCAACGAAAAGACGTCATCAGAGGGGGTGACCTTTGCGTGCGCAGCGGTTACCGTTTCGGGACCGGTTCAGTGAAAGGTGCGTCACAATGGCTGAGGTTGCATACGTCAACGCGTCGCGCGTGTACCAGGGAAACCCACCGGTCCGCGCTGTCGACCAGCTGGACCTGGACATCGCCGACGGTGAGTTCCTGGTGCTGGTCGGCCCCTCCGGGTCGGGCAAGTCGACGGCGTTGCGGATGCTCGCCGGGCTGGAGGACGTCGACGAGGGTGGCATCACGATCGGCGGCACCGATGTCACGCACACGCCGCCGAAGAACCGGGACATCGCGATGGTCTTCCAGTCCTACGCGCTGTACCCGCACATGACGGTGGCCGAGAACATGGGCTTCGCGCTCAAGCTCCGCAAGACGCCCAAGGACGTCATCAAGCAGAAGGTCACCGAGGCCGCGCGGATGCTGGACCTGGAGAAGTACCTGGACCGCAAGCCCAAGGCGCTCTCCGGTGGTCAGCGGCAGCGCGTGGCGATGGGCCGTGCGATCGTCCGCGAGCCCAGCGTGTTCCTCATGGACGAGCCGCTGTCGAACCTCGACGCCAAGCTGCGCGTGGAGACCCGCGCGAACATCGCCGCGCTGCAGAAGCGGCTGGGCACCACCACGATCTACGTCACGCACGACCAGGTCGAGGCGATGACGATGGGCAACCGGGTCGCGGTGCTCAAGGACGGTGTGCTGCAGCAGTGCGCGAGCCCGCGCGAGCTCTACGAGAACCCGGCGAACGCGTTCGTGGCCGGCTTCATCGGGTCGCCGGCGATGAACCTCAAGACGGTGCCGCTCACCAGCGACGGGGCGGAGATCGACGGCACCACGATCCCGTTGCCGCGGCAGGCGCTGTCCGCCGCGGACGGCCTGAAGGAGGTCACCTTCGGCGTGCGCCCGGAGGCGCTGCGGCTGGTCTCCTCCGAGGACGACGGGATGGACATGACCGTCGAGCTCGTCGAGGAGCTGGGCGCGGACGCGCTGATCCACGGCGCGATCGCCGTCAACGGCTCGCAGGAGCGCTTCGTGGTCCGGGCTGACGGCCGCACCCCGCCTGCGCTCGGCCAGAAGGTCAAGGTCGCGCTGCGCGACGCCTCCGAGGTGCACCTGTTCCACCCGGAGACCGGGAACCGGCTGGCCGCCTGAGGTCCCGGACGCGGGCCGAGCGCCCGCGCGCAGCCGGTTCGCGCACCAGTCGCGCTCGGACGCCCCCGCTGGTCCCGGCGGGGGCGTCCGCGTGTCTGGGTGACCCACTCGGTGGAGTGGGGCGGAGGGCAGGTCTAGACTGCAGATGACAACGGTTTCCGTTACCATTCGCAGTAAGCCGTCAGCCTGCTGCGCACAGTGATCACCTAGGAGTGCGCTCGATGACCTCCCGCAGTCGCTCTGCGTCTACTGCCCTGGCCGGGCTGACCGCTGCCGCCCTGGTCCTGGCCGCCTGCGGGAACGGCGAGCGCGCCGCGCCCGGCGACGAGGTCAAGGTCGTCGTGTCCACCAGTGTCTGGGGCAGCGTCGTGCAGGCCGTCGCCGGGGACGCGGTCGAGGTCGAGTCGATCATCGACGACCCCAGCGCCGACCCGCACTCCTACGAGAGCACCCCGCGGGACGCCGCCGAGGTCACCGACGCCGACCTGGTGGTGTTCAACGGCGGCGGCTACGACGAGTTCATCGAGCAGATCCTCGGCAGCGGTGGTGGGAAGCCCACGGTGTCGGCCGTCGAGTCCGAGCACGAGGGCGAGCACGCCGGGCACGACCACGACCACGCGCAGAACGAGCACGTCTGGTACGACCTGCACGTGGTGCAGGAGGTCGCCGACCGGGTGGCCGCCGAGCTCGGCCGGCTCCGGCCCGCGCAGGCCGAGCAGTTCCGCCAGGCCGCCGAGCGGTTCCGCGGCGAGGTCGGCGCGCTGCAGACCCAGGTCGACGAGATCGCCGCCGCCCACCGGGACCGACCGGTGATCGTCACCGAGCCGATCGCGCACTACCTGGTCGAAGCAGCCGGGCTGCGCGACATCACCCCGCCGTCCTTCGTCAACGCCGTCGAAGCCGAGACCGACCCGTCGGCGGCCGCCGTCGCGGAGCTGCAGAACGCGCTCGGCAGTGGGCAGGCGGCGGCCGTCATCCACAACCCGCAGACCGAGTCCCCGGTCACCCGCACCGTGCGCTCCACCGCCGAGCAGCAGGGGATCCCGGTCGTGGAGATGACCGAGACCCCGCCCCCGGGCGCGACCTACGTGCAGTGGATGGGCGGCCAGATCGCCGCACTGCGCAACGCCCTCGACCAGGAACGATGAGCCATGACCGCCACCTCTGAGACCGGGACGACCTTCGCGCCGCCCACCGCACCGGCGGTGCGGATGCGCGACGCCGCCCTCTCCTACGGCAGCCGGACCCTGTGGTCCGGGCTGGACCTCGACGTCGCCCCCGGCGAGTTCCTGGCCGTGCTCGGGCCGAACGGCTCCGGCAAGACCAGCCTGCTCAAGGTGCTGCTCGGGCTGCAGCCGCTGAGCGCGGGCACCGTCGAGGTCGCCGGTGGGCCCGCCCGGCGCGGCAGCGACCGGATCGGCTACATCCCGCAGCAGCGGGCGCTGGAGGCGACCGTGACGGTGCGCGGCAGCGACCTGGTCGGCTTCGGCCTGGACGGCCACCGCTGGGGCCTGGGGTTCCGCAACCGCCGCGAGCGCCGGCGCCGGGTCGCCGCGGCGCTGGAGGCCGTCGAGGCGACCGCGTACGCGCGGATGCCGCTGGGCCTGCTCTCCGGCGGTGAGCAGCAGCGCCTGCGGGTGGCGCAGGCGCTGGTCAGCGACCCGTCGGTGCTGCTGTGCGACGAGCCGCTGCTGTCGCTGGACATCGCGCACCAGCGCAAGGTGAGCCGGCTGATCGCGAACCAGGCGCGGCAGACCGGGGCCGCGGTGCTGTTCGTCACCCACGAGATCAACCCGGTGCTGCCGCTGGTCGACCGGGTGCTCTACCTCGTCGACGGCCGGTTCCGGATCGGCACCCCGGACGAGGTGATGAACTCGGCGACCCTGTCGGAGCTGTACCGCACCGACATCGAGGTCGCCCGCGTCGGCGGCCGGCTGGTGGTCGCGGGCGCGGAGGACCAGGACCACCACGTGCACGAGGCGGACGACGAGTGAACGCGATCTCCGAAGCGCTGGGCAAGTTCACCGACTTCTCCACGATGGTGGACCTGCTCGGCTACCCGTTCGTCCAGCAGGCGCTGCTCGCCGCGGCCGCGCTCGGCCTGGTGTCCGGGTGCCTGGCGCCGCTCGTGGTGGCGCGCAAGATGTCCTTCGCGGTGCACGGCACGGCCGAGCTCGCCTTCACCGGGGCCGCGGCGGCGCTGCTCATCGGCGCCAGCGTGGGCGTCGGTGCGCTGGCCGGGGCCGTGGTCGCGGCGCTGCTGCTGGGTCTGCTGGGGCAGCGCGGCACCGAGCGGGACTCGGTGATCGGCGCGATCCTGTCGTTCGGCCTGGGCGTCGGCGTGCTGCTGCTGTGGCTGAACCCGGAGCGCACCGCGAACAAGTTCAGCCTGCTGGTCGGGCAGATCGTCGGTGTGGACTCCGCCGACGTCCTGCTGCTGACCGGCTGCGCGGTGGTGGTGCTGCTGGTGTTCGCCTGCGTGTACCGGCCGCTGCTGTTCGCCAGCGTCGACCCCGACGTGGCGGCGGCGCGCGGGGTGCCCGCGCGGGTGCTGACCCCGCTGTTCGCGGTGCTCGTCGGGGTGGCCACGGCGCTCGGCGTGCACACCGTGGGGGCGTTGCTGGTGCTGGCGCTGATGGTGACCCCGGGCGCGGCGGCGGCGCGGGTGACCGCGAGCCCGCTGGGGGCGACCGTGCTGGCGGTGGTGTTCGCCGAGGTGGCGGTCCTGGGCGGCATCGTGCTGTCGCTGGCCCCGGGGGCGCCGGTGAGCGCCTTCGTCACGATCATCTCGTTCGTGATCTACCTGGCCTGCCGCGTGATCGGCAAGCACCGCCTCACCCGCATGACCCGAACCCCCGCCACCCCCTGACCAGGCTCCGCCGAGGGTTCGTCCGCAATCCCGGTGGAAATCAGACGTCCGGTTTCCATTGAGGTTTTTCAACTTGGTGTCTGGTTGGGTGGGTGTGGCGTGTCGGTGCGGGGAAAGTGGTGAAGCTCCTGGTAGCTGGGTTGTCGACCAAGATCAAACCAGCGCGCCAGGAGCTTCGGGTGTTGTTGTATCCGTCGACGATCGATCTGTCCACTACCACGCTGCGGTATGTCGCCGACCTGCTGCGGGCGCACCGCAGGGCTGTGGGGTCGCGGTGGCGCAAGCTGGCTGCCCATGAGCAGGCACGACTGGTGCTGGCGTTTCTGCGGCATGGCGACACCTACGCGCGGCTGGCCGCCGGGTTCGGCATCGGGGTGGCCACCGTCTACCGCTACATCCACGAAACCACCCGGCTGCTGGCCGGGCGTGCCCCCTCGCTGCAGGCGGCGTTGTGGCGGCTGGCCTGGACGCACAACAACTTCGCCATCCTCGACGGCACCGAGATCCGCATCAACCGTGTGGCGGCCAACCGCCCGTTCTACTCCGGCAAACACCGCCATCACGCCATCAACCTGCAAGGACTCACCGACCCCTACGGCAGGTTGATCTGGATCTCACCGGGCCTGCCCGCCGGGTCGGTCAACGACACCAGCGCCGCCCGCGCCCACCGCATCCCCGAGCTGGCCGAGAAAGCCGGGATCTGGCTGCTGGCCGACCGCGGCTACCACAAACTCGCGCCCGGCGTGATCACCCCCTACAAGAGCTGGCACGGGCCCCTGACCACGCCCTACACCGACGCCAACACCGCCCACGCCCGCATCCGCTGCCACGGCGAACGCGGCTTCGCCACCCTCAAGAACTGGCACGTCCTCGACCGCGTCCGCTGCAGCCCCCACCACGTCACCACCCTCGCCCAAGCCATCCTCACCCTCGAACACCAAACACGATGAAAAAACCTCATTGAAACCGCATCTCCCCGGACCCGGTCGTGGACCGCAGCTGAGCCGGGGGACCGGTACCAGCTGAGACGGGAACCGGTACCGCGCGGTGGGGTCGCGGGGCCCACGGCAGAGAGGGGTGAAGGGCACCTTTCACCAACTGGGCGGTTTCGGGGGGTCGTTGCAACGCGGTTGATCAATTGGTTTGGGTCAGGAGTTTAGTCAGGCGCTCGGCTGGGGTGTCCCAGCCGAGCGTTTTGCGTGGTCGGCGGTTGAGTTGGGCGGCGACGGCGGCGAGGTCGTCGGGGGTGTGGACAGAGAGGTCGCTGCCTTTGGGGAAGTACTGGCGGAGCAGGCCGTTGGTGTTTTCGTTGCTGCCGCGTTGCCAGGGCGAGTGAGGGTCGCAGAAGTAGACCGGGATGTTGGTGGCGAGGGTGAACTCGTGGTGGCGGCTCATCTCAGCGCCTTGGTCCCAGGTCAGGGACCGTTTCAGGTGGGTGGGCAGTGTCTGGATGGTGGTGATGAGGCCGTCGCGGACGGTTTCGGCGTCGTGTCGTTCTGGCAGGTGGACCAGCAGCACGTAGCGGGTGGTGCGCTCGACCAGTGTGCCGATCGCGGATGCCCCGCCGGCACCGAGGATCAGGTCACCTTCCCAGTGGCCGGGCACGGCCCGGTCCGCGACCTCGGCCGGGCGGTCGCTGATCATCAGCATCGGTGCGGTGAAGCGGGACTGGCGTTGCTCGGTGGTCCGGCGGGGTCGGCGCACCGTACGGCCGGTGCGCAGCGCCCGGGCCAGTTCACGACGCAGTCCGCCGCGACCTTGGACATAAAGGGCCTGGTAGATCGTCTCGTGGGTCACGTGCAGCTCCGGGCGGTCGGGATGGTCCCGGCGCAGCCGATGGCTGATCTGCTCCGGGCTGTACCGGTCGTCGAGCATGCCCTGCACCCGTTCACGCAATTCGGGATGGGCGGCGATCTTGCCGGTCTTCGGCCGGGCGCGGCGCGCCTCGGCGCGAGCCTGAGCGGCATAGGGCCGGTAGTCACCGCTACCGGGATGACTGTTGCGCCGCAGCTCCCGGCTGATCGTGCCAGGATCACGCCCCAGCTCGCCTGCGATGGCCCGCACACCCAGGCCGGCCCGACGCAGGTCAGCGATCACCAGCCGCTCGTCCTGAGACAAAAACCGGGACGACACCTCGGGCCGGGCACGAGCCGGAGGTGACGGCGGGGCGCAAGAACACGTGGTCCCACGCCCCGCCCGTCGGCCGAATCGCCACCGATACCCGGTCGTGCGGCTGACCCCCACGATCCGGCATGCCTCAACCGTGCCCACACCCCGCGCCACAAGATCAAAATAGACCTCGCGCTCAGCAAGCAACTTCTTACACCCCTGAGGCGACCTGTCCTGACGGATCTCGAACACCGCAACCCCTGAACAAATCAGGCGTTGCAACCACCGCTAGAACCCGAGCTGAGTTGGCGAAAGGTGCCCTTCACCTCCTTCCGCCCTCGCGGCTGGGAACGGCGCTGGATGACGGCACCGCCGCGCCGGCACGCCGCACCGGCATCGCCGGGCCGGGACGACCGGCACCGCCGCGTCGGCGCCGGCCGGCGGCGACCGGGGGAGCCCCGGACGAGCGGAGCTCCTGGGTCGCGGTGGGGGCTTGGGTGGTCGAACCTGGCAGGCGTGGTCGGGGGTGTGCGGCGTGCGGTGCTGGTGGACGTCCTCGCCACGGTCGGGGCCGTGGCGGCGTGCACCGGCGTCTACTACGCGCTGCCGCTGGACGTGCTCGGGGTCCAGGGCGCGCTCGGCGCCGTCGCGGGCTTCGGCGCGGGCCTGCTCGTGCTCTCGGCGCTGATCGTGGTGCAGGTGCGCCGGTTCGGCGGCGGCCCGCGCCACCACGGCAGTTCGATCGCCGGTGTGGTGGCGGCGCTGTACCTGGCCGTGCTGTTCTTCGCCGCCGTCTACTTCGCGATCGCCCAGCACGCCCCGGGCGCCATCGACTCGCTGCGCACCCGGACCGACGCGCTGTACTTCTCGCTGTCGATCACCAGCACCGTCGGCTTCGGCGACGTGCACGCGGTCTCGCAGCTCGCGCGGGCCGTGGCCATCGTGCAGATGGCCTTCAACATCGGCTTCCTCGGCGCGGCGGTGGCGGTGCTGCGCACCAGGGCGTCCCGCCGGGACCGGGGCTGACGCGTCAGGCGATGCCGAGGTAGCGGCGTTCGTTGAACTGGTCGCCCGAGCACGAGGCACCGAGGTCGTGACCGATGCGCTCGACCACGTCGGCCAGTTCCAGCCGGGCCAGCCAGGGGCGCGGCAGCACCGCGGTGCCGTGGCGGGCGCCGAGGATGCTGCCGGTCACCGCAGCGGTGGAGTCGCTGTGCCCGGAGTGGTTCACGGCGAGCCGCAGCGCGTCGGTGAACTGGTCCGGCTTGGGCAGCGCCAGCGCGCAGTAGACGCCGATGGCCAGCGCCTCCGGGCCGATCCAGCCCTGCCCGAGCCGCTCGATGTGGTTGACGCTGACGCCGAGCCGGGCCAGCGTGGCGGCTTCGGCCAGCGCGGTCGCGGTCTCGACGTCCTCCCGCAGCACCCGCCCGGCGGCCTGGTCCACCGCTTGCGGCAGCCTGCGCTGCTGGACCGCGAGCAGGTGCACGATGAGCGCCATCGCCCCGGCCGAGGCCCAGCCGCCGACGCCGCCGTGGGTGAGCGCGGCGCACTGGCAGGCCAGCTGGTAGGCCATCTCGGCGGTCGGGGCCAGGCCGAGCGGGGCGCTGCGGTCGACCCCGCCGCAGCCCTTGGAGCTGTTCCGCGGGCGGTCGGGCGTGCCGAGCTCGGGTTCCTGGAGCGCGCGGAGGCTGGTGAGGCCGGGGGCCCGGCTGGCGTACAGCTCGGCTTCGGCCAGCAGCCCGGTGGCCCCGGGTTGCGGCTTCTCCTCCTGCTGCGTGATCAACCACCGTCGGTAAGCGGCCGCGATCGACTCGACGGGCCGCCACGGACCGCCGCTGTTGCCGGTGGTCCAGGCGTGCAGGTAGCCCTCGCCGGTGAACAGCGCCATCTGCGTGGCGTCGCCGAGCAGCGCCTGCGGGGGCGGCTCGGTCACCCCCTCGGGCCCGAACTCGGCGCGGATGTCCTCCAGCTGCGCGTACTCGACCGGGCTGCCGAGGGCGTCGCCCAGAGCCCCGCCGAGCAGGCAGGCGATCGCGCGATCGACCACTGTGGATGGTGTGGGCACGGGCGGGAGCTCTCCTTCCACAGTGTCCTCGTACGGGTGATCGACAGATCACGACTTTACTCGGCGTGTTCGCGGGCGGGAAAACCTTCACCGGCGACGGTGGGATGTCGCGCACTGCATCCGGTACGCGTGTCCTATTCGTCCATTGGGGTGAGTCGCGCTCGGCGTTCCGGTCGGGTGTGCTGCCTGCTCGTTACCGTGTGTCGACCCTGGGGTGCGGCCTGCCGGGGGTGTGGACTCGGTGTGGACCTTGGTCGAGACTGTCTGAAGGCTCAACAAAACATGAGCAAGAATCGGATTAGGGGATGATGGCGCCGCACGACCGATCGAGCGGAGCACCGGCCGCGGGGTTCGAGTTCCGCGTGCTCGGTCCGCTGGAAGTGCTCGTGGACGGCGTCGCGCGCCCGGTGGGCAGCAGCCAGGTCCGCGCCCTGCTCACCTGCCTGCTGCTGGAGCCGAACCAGGTCGTGTCGATGGACCGGCTCATCGACACCATCTGGGAGCACGACCCGCCGGCCAGCGCGCGCACCATCGTCCAGGGCTACGTCTCCCGGCTGCGCAAGCTCTTCGCCGAAGGCGGTGCGGACGGCCCCGAGATCATCACCCGCCCGCCGGGCTACCTGCTGCGCGTCGACGCCGAGCGGATCGACGCGCACCGGGCCCGCGCGCTGATCGACCGGGCGCACGGCCTCGGCCCGGCCGAGCGATCGCGGGTGCTGGCCGAGGCGCTGACCCTCTGGCGCGGCGCGGTGCTCGCCGACATCGCCGACAGCCGCCTCTACCAGACGGTCGCGCCGAACCTGGAGGACCTGCGGCTGCTCGCGCTCGAGGAGCGCATCGACGCCGACCTCGACCTCGGTCGCCACCACCAGCTGCTGCTGGAGCTGTCCACGCTGGTCAACCGGTACCCGCTGCGCGAGCGGCTCACCGGGCAGCTGATGCTGGCCAGCTACCGCGCCGGGCACCGGGCCGAGGCGCAGGCCAGGTACCACGCGCTGCGCCGCCGGCTCTCCGACGAGCTGGGCCTGGACCCCGGCCCTGACCTGCGCGAGCTCTACGAGAAGGTGCTCCGCGACGACCCGACGCTGCGCAGCTCGCCCCGCCGCGCGGAACCCGCGCTCGGCGTCAAGCGGCCCATCCCCGCCGAGCTGCCCCCGGCGCCGGCGGGCTTCGTCGGGCGCGACCGCGAGCTCGCCGCGCTGGACCGGCTGCTCGCCGAGCGGGAGCGCGGCTCCAGCCTGCTCGCGGTGCTCACCGGCATCGCCGGTGTCGGCAAGAGCGCGCTCGCGCTGACCTGGGCGCACCGCGTGGAGCACGAGTTCCCCGACGGCCAGCTCTACGCCTCGCTGCGCGGCTACGACTCCGAGCGCGGGCCGCTGAGCCCGGGCGAGGCGCTGAGCAGCATGCTCAAGGCGCTCGGGGTGGCCGCCGAGGCGATCCCGGTGGAGCTGGACGACCGCGCCGCGCTGTACCGGTCGATGCTGGCCAAGCGCCGGGTGCTGGTGCTGCTGGACAACGCGCGCGACCCCGACCAGGTGCGGCCCCTGCTGCCCGGCAGCGCCGAGTCGATGGTGCTGGTGACCAGCCGGCGGCGGCTGGACGCGCTGGCGGTGCGCAGCGGGGCGACGGTGCTGCCGCTGGAGACGCTGCCCACCGAGTCGGCGATCGAGCTGCTGGACCGCGCGGGCGTGCCCGGCAAGTCGGCGTCCGAACCGGTCGCCGCGGCCCAGCTGGCCGACCTGTGCGGCGGGCTGCCGCTGGCGCTGCGCATCGCCGCCGCGCGGCTGGCGGCGAACCCGGCGCGCGGGGTGTCGGACCTGGTGCACGAGCTCACCGACGAGCGCAACCGGCTGCACGCGCTGGACATCGACGACGACGCGGACACCAGCGTGCGCCGCGCCTTCGACATCTCCTACCGGAGCCTGCACCCGGTGCACGCCGAGACCTTCCGGCTGCTCGGGCTGGTGCCGGGCCACACCTTCACCGCCGACGCCGTGGCCGCGCTGTGCGACACCGACCCGCCCGGCGCCCAGCGCCGGCTGCGGGCGCTGGCGCTGGCGCACCTGGTGACCGAGCCGGAGCCGGACCGCTTCGGCATGCACGACCTGCTGCGGGTGTACGCGCGGGACCTGCTGTCCGGGCACGACGAACCCGCCGCGCTGCGCCGGCTGCTGCACCACTACCTGGTCGTCGCCGACCACGCGCGCCGCTTCCTGCGCCCGACGCGCGACGAGCTGCACTTCCCCAGCGCCACCCGGCCGCCGCGGATCCACGACCGGACCCAGGCGCTGGACTGGTTCGACGCGGAGTGGCCGAACCTGGTCGCCGCGGTGCGGGCGGCCAACGCGCGGGGCATGCACGAGGAGGCTTGGCAGCTGGCCCGGCTGCAGTTCAACTACCTGTCGGTGCGCTGCCCGTGGGAGGACTGGATCCGCGTCTACACCGACGGTCTCGCCTCCGCGCGGGCGGTGGGCGACCCGACCGGCGAGGTGCTCATGCGGGCCGGGCTCGGCGTGGCGCACTCGCGGTCCGGCCGGCTGGACGAGGCGCTGGCCCACTACGAGGCGTCCTACCGGGTCGCGCAGGCCAACGACGACGCGTCGCGGCGGGCGATGACGCAGATCAACATGGCCAGCGTGCTGTTCCGGCTGCAGCGCTACGACGAGGCCAAGGCGCACTGCCAGGACGCGCTGCGGGTCTACCGCTCGCTCGGGGACAGCTACTTCGCGGCCGGGGCGCTGAACAACCTCGCCATGGTCGAGCAGGTCAACGGCGAGCGGGAGGAGGCGCTGGCGCACCTGCGCGAGGCCGAAGCGCTGTACCGGGCCGCCGACGACCTGGACACGCTGGCGATGGTGCTGAACAACTGCGGTGAGGTCTGCATCGAGCTCGGGCGGCTCGACGACGGCGAGCGCTACCACCACGAGGCGCTGGACGTCGCGCTCAAGTGCGGCTCGGCGATGCGGCAGGCCGCCGCCTACCTGGGACTGGGCGACGCGGCGCGCTGCCGCGGCGACCTGGCGGTGACCCGCACCCGGTGGGAGACCGCGCTGGCGATCTTCGAGGCGGAGGGCTCGCCGCGCGCCGCGGAAGTGCGAGAACGCCTGGAAGCGCTGGCCAAGACGGCCTGAACGTGCTTGGCTGGTCGAACACGCGCCGGGTGGCCGGACGGCACGCGCGCGTCCTCCTCGTGCCGCGCGCGGCGTTTAGCGCGCGTTTAGCGGCTGTGTAGTGATCGCTGGGAACTTGTCTGCAGTGCGGGCCAGCCGTGCGAGGTCCGCACTAGGGCGGCTCTGGGGGGAGTTCCAAGGGGGGAATGTCGCCCGGTCGCCCCGGTCGTCCTGCGCGGCGATCGGGGCGACCGCAAAGGGGGGCGGATCATTCGGGACGCCTCCCGAATGGACGATGGGGGTGAGTGCGGGCCCTCGGCCGGGTTGGGGTGACCGAGGCCGGAGGTCCGCACTTCGTCCTGTCCGCAGTTCACTTCGCGACGGTCAGCTTCTCCAGCTGCGGGCGCTTGGGCCTGCGGCCGTCCCCGCTGGAGACCCCGCGCAACCGGCGGCCGATCCACGGCGCCAGGTGCTCCCGCGCCCACCGGATGTCCTGGGCGCGCTGGTCCCGCCACGACAGGCCCGGCGCCGCCGGCCAGGGTTCCCGCCAGTCCTCGCTCGTCGGCACGCCCAGCGCCTCGCAGGCGCGCAGCGCGACCCGGCGGTGGCCCTCGGACGACAGGTGCAGCCGGTCGTCGCTCCAGGCCCGCGGGTCCCGCAGCACGCGCATCGACCACAGGTCCAGCACGAAGCAGCCGTGCCGGTCGGCGATGGCGCGCAGGTGCGAGTTGTAGGTGCCGACCTTGCCGCGGACGCGGCGCAGCACGGGTGTCTCGACGGTGTCGAAGCCGGTGCCGATCAGCACGTCGCAGCCCGCCGCGCGCAGCTCCGCGACCGCGCCCTCGAAGATCGCCGCCACGACGTCCGGGTCGCTGCCCGGCCGGATGATGTCGTTGCCGCCGGCGGTGAGCGAGACCAGCGCCGGGCGCAGCGCGATCGCCCTCGGCACCTGGTCGTCGACGATCTGGCGGACGAGCTTGCCGCGCACGGCGAGGTTGGCGTAGCGCAGGTCCGGGTTCTGCTCGGCGAGGTGCTCGGCCAACCGGTCCGCCCAGCCCCGGAAGCTGCCGTCCGGCCCGGCGTCGGCCAGGCCTTCGGTGAAGCTGTCTCCCAGTGCGACGAAGCTGTCCCAGCTCGCCGACCCGACGCTGCGCTGCGCTGCCATGCCCGTTCCTTCCTGGTGGTTCCTCCCGCCCACGCGGTCCTTGAACAACATTGGCTCTCGGATCCCCACCTACGCCACCGTCGGTAGCGGCTGAGTGATCGACGGCACTGACGAGCCTCGTTGGTCGCGGGGGTGCGCGCGCCTGGTCGTCCCGGGGGCCGGCGGCGCGCGGACCCGGGAGCCGCGTCGCCACCGCGGTGCGCCGGATTTCGGTGGCACGCGGCGCTTTTGGCTGTTCACGGCGGCAACCGGGGGCTGTTCCCGGAAACACCAGTACGGGTGAGGCGCAGCTGCTACTGTCCTTCGGCGGTAGCAGAAGCAACGAGGGGGCCCGCGATGTCGGCATCGATGCAGGTGACAGCCCGCTGTGCGCTCGGGGATGCGCACGGCCGCACGCCTGCCCGCGCCATCGCGGTCGGTTGATCGGGGAACGGCGGAGATGTTCCACCACGTCGGTTCCAGTGTGCCCGCCGCCCGGATCCGTCCGGGCGGAGCGAGGTGTTTCGACCGTCCCAAGCACCTGGGGGAATCGTGACGTCACCGCAGAATCCGGCGCCCGCGCCGGGGCCGGCGGGCTTCGACGCGCAGCAGGCAGGCCGGGGCAGGCGCCACCCGGAGGCGCCCGCGCGCGGCCCGCTCGGTGATGCGCCGCCGCCCGGGCCCGGTCCCGGGGGTGCGCGGCCCGCGCCGCGCCCGATGCGCTTCGACCTGCGCGCCGAGTTCGCGGCCCTGACCGGTGAACCGCACCCGTTCGCGTTCTGGCAGCGCGTGGAGCAGCTGCCGGACCGCTTCGAGCACGAGCAGCGCAGGCAGCTGCAGGCCGCCCGCCCGGCCCCGGACCGGCCGAAGCCGCCGGCTGCCGGGGTGTCGGCGCTGTCCGGTGACCTCGGCGCCCCGGCCGAGCCGGAGCTGTCGGGCTCCCTCGACGTCGACGTGCCCGAGCCGCCGCGCCCCAGCGGCATGAGCGGCTCCCTGGCCGCGGAGGGCCAGCTGGCGGGTTCGCTGCCGCTGGAGCCCCCGCCCGGTCCGCCGAGCGGTCCGTTCGTCCAGCCCGGACCGGTCGACGCCCCGCCGCCCGGCGCTCCGCCGCAGCCGGGGCCCGTGGACGGTCCGCGTCCCGAACCCGGGGTGCTGGGCGGTCCGCCGCCGCGCCGGGACGGACCGCCGAGCGGTCCCCCGCCCGCTCCACCGCGCCCGGACGAGCCGCGCTTCGACCGCGGGCTGATCGACAGCCCACCGCCGCGCCGGGAGGGCCCCGACGGCCCTCTGGGCCCCCCGAGCGGTCCGCTCGGCCAGCTCGGCCCGGAGCCGGGCGAGCCGACGCCGCTGGACGCGCCGCCGCGCCCGGAGGGGGTCGAGGTGGGGCCGCCGAGCGGTCCCCTCGGCCAGGTGGCGCCGGAGCCGCCGGCCCCGAGCGCGCCGCTGCTGGAGGGCCCGCGCGCCGACGCGCCCGGTCCGCAGCTCGACAGCGCGCCGCCGCAGGTGGGGCCGCCGAGCGGTGCGTTCGCCCAGGTCGGGGTGGACGGCCCGCCGCCGCGACCGGACGGCCCGGCACCGCAGGTGGGTCCGCCGAGCGGCCCGTTCGCCCAGCCGGTGCCGGACGGTCCGCCGCGGCACGAGGCCGAGCCGCACGCCCAGGCCGGGCCCCCGCCGCGTCGCGAGGGTCCGCCCTCGGGACCGCTGGACCTCCCGCCGCAGGGCGCGCCCGACGGTCCCCGGCACGAGGTCGACCCGCACCCCGCGGCTCCGCCACGCCCCGACGCGGGCCCGCCGCCGGAGGCCCCGCAGGACGTCCCGCGCCCGGTGCCGCCGGAGACCGGTCCCCGCTTCGCGGGGCCGCCGCCGGGAGAGGCGCCGCCCCCTGCGCCGCAGGGGCCGCCGTCGCCGCCCACGGGCGGTCCCGCCCTGGGCGGTCCGCCGCCGCGTCCGCCGGTCGCGCCGGGGCCGCCGCCCCCGGCTCCGGAGAGGGCTCCGCAGGGCACCCGCCCGCCGCAGCCCGCGCCGCCGCACGCGGAACCGCCGCGGCAGCCGGAGCAGCAGCCCCGCCCGGAGCAGCAGCCCCGCCCGGAGCAGCAGCAGCGTCCGGAACCGCCGCGCCCGGTGCCGCCGGCCCGCGCACCGAAGTTCACGCAGCGTGCCGACGGCGGGTTCGGTCCGATGGGGTCGACGGGCTCCCTGGCCGCGTCGTCGTCCGCGCGTCCCGGGTACGGCCGCAACCCCACGTGGTCGCCCGACGACTTCAAGGAGGAGCGCCGCGCCGACGGCGACCTGCAGGCCGGTGCCGGCTACAAGCCGGGCGAGGACGGGCGGAACGTGGTGCCGCAGTTCCTCATCGAGGCCGACGACCTCTTCGACGAGGACGAAGGCGAGAACCGGTTGGTGGCGCCGCCGGTGCTGGGCGAATCGCCCGCGAGCTACCGGGACTTCTAGATGACTGGTCCCGCGCGCGCCGGCGGCAGCGCCCCGCGGCCCGCAGCGCCCCCGTGGCGGCGGGGGCGCGCCGCGCGCCAGCGGCCCGAAGAGCAGACAACCGTCCAGCACCGGCGGGTGCACCCGGACTCGAGATGAGCGTGCGATGGTCGAGACGATCACCCTGTCGATCCCCGCGGTCGACCTGCTCGGTGAGCAGCTGAACCTCACCGTGCGGCAGTACCCGTTCGAGCTGCCCCGGATCGGGGAGCTGGGCGAGGACCGCACCCGGCTGGCCCAGCAGGTCTGGCAGGAGCTGGAGTCCACCGGCCTGGCCCGCGGCGGGCGCCCGGAGCCGGAGGTGGAGGACGCGCTCTACCTGCTGTGCAGCTCCGAGGTGTCCATCGCGGCGGCCGGGCTGCTCGACGTGCGGGCCGGGCACCGGCTGGCCGCGCGGGTGGTGGCCACCGGTGAGGTCGGCGTGGTCGGCGTGCTCGACGGCCGCGGGCTGCGGATGAGCTTCCTGGCACCGGACGCCCTGCCCCGGGCCGGTGCCGACCTGCTTCCCGACGCCCCGCCCGGGACCGCGGAAGCGGTGCGCGCGGTCGCCGACCGCAGCGGTGGGCACCCGGCGGACGCCGACATCGAGGGCCTGCCGCAGCTGCGCGCGATCACCTCGCGCCAGAAGTTCCGGCTCGGGCACTTCGTGGTCAGCGGCGACCGCCGCGCCGGGCCCCGGCTGCCGAACCTGATCTGGTTCGACAACGACCAGGGGCGCTACGTCGTGCAGGGCGAGCGGACCGAGACGCAGGACGTGGTGACCTGCCACCCGGCGGACAAGCGGGCGATCGCCGGCCAGCTGGCCGCGCTCGTCGACCGCGCCCGCCCGGCCCGCATGTGACCTGCGGCGGCCGCGCGGGTCGTCGGCCGAGGTCCGTGCCACGGGTGGGTGCGCGTGAGGCGGGCCTTGGTGCAGGCTGGGTGGCGTGACGCAGAACCGGCAGGCGGAGCTCGTCGAGGACCAGGACGACCGCGATTCGTTCATGCGCTTGCTCGGCGGTCGGGCGAGCGCGGTCGACGCGATGCTGCCGCCCGTCGCGTTCGGCCTCGGGTGGTACCTCAGCGGCGAGTCGATCGCGGTCGGCGGCCTCGTGGCGGTGGTGGTCGGGGCCGTGCTGGCGGCGTGGCGGCTGTCCCAGAAGGCCCGCCCGCTGGCCGTGCTGATCAGCCTGCTGGCCGTGGCGCTCGGCGCGCTCATCGCGCTCTACACCGGGGACGCGGTGGACTTCTTCCTGCCGCGGCTGGTGACCAACGCGCTCAGCGCGCTGGCCTGGATGACCAGCATCGCCGTCCGGTGGCCGCTGCTGGGCGTCGTGGTCGGCACGGCGCTCGGCCAGGCGCGGCGGTGGCGCCGGGACCCGGACCTGCTGCGCGCGTACAGCCGCGGCAGCTGGGTGTGGGTCGGGCAGTACGTGGTGCGGCTGGCGGTGTTCGTCCCGCTGTGGCTGCTGGGCGCGACCACGCCGCTGACCGTCTCGCAGGTGGTGCTGACCTGGCCGCTCGTGGCGGTGTGCGTGGCGGGCAGCTGGTGGGTCGTGCGGCGGTCGCTGCCCGCGGAGCACCCGGGCCTGCGGCACCCGCGGGTCGCGGCGGAGCGCACCCGGGAATGACAGCGCGGGGCGCTGCGCGCAGAATGCGCACATGTCTCTCGGCAGCGTGATCACCGCGATCGTCACCCCGTTCGACGAGCAGCAGCGCGTCGACGAAGAAGCCTTCATGACCCTGTTCCGGTACCTCGTCGACCACGGGTCCGACGGGGTGGTGGTGTGCGGGACCACGGGCGAAGCCCCCACGCTCACCGCTGAGGAGCACCTGCGCCTGATCGAGCTCGCCTGCGCCGAGCGCCCGGCCGGGGCGACCGTGATCGCCTCGACGGGGTCGAACGACACCGCGCACGCCTGCGCGATGACCGAGCGGGCCGTGCAGCTGGGCGCCGACGCGGTGCTCTCGGTGACCCCGTACTACAACCGCCCGAACCGGCGCGGCCTCGTGCGCCACTTCACCGAGATCGCGCGGGCCGCCCAGAAGCCGGTGGTGCTCTACAACGTGCCGTCGCGGATCGGGCTGGCGCTGGACAACGACCTGCTCGCCGAGCTGGCCCAGGTCGAGCACATCGACTACGTCAAGCAGGCGGACAACGCCGCGCTCGCCCAGATCGACGGCCTCGGGCTGTACGCGGGCAACGACGACGGCTTCGCGCAGGCGCTCGACCTCGGCGGCTGCGGCGGCATCCTGGTGGCCAGCCACCTGGTCGGCGAGCGGATGCGCCGGATGGTCGACGAGCCGGAGCGCCGCGCGGAGATCGACGCCGAGCTCAAGCCGCTGTTCTCCGCCCTGTCGGTGACCACGAACCCGATCCCGGTCAAGGCGGCGCTGAACCTGCTCGGTCACCGCGTGGGCGGCGTCCGGCTGCCCCTGGTGGAGGCCGACGACTCCGAGCTCGCGGTCATCCGCAACGCCCTCACCGAAGTCGGCCTCCTCTGACGACCGTCCCACCGCCCGGGACCGCGCGCCGCGTGTGGCGGTGCGGTCAGGGCGTGGTCGCCGGGAGCAGGTGGCGGTGCAGGGCGGTGGGGTCCGGGGCGAGGTCGAGGGCCGCGAGCCAGGCCGCGCCCGCCGCGCCGGGACCCGCCGTGCTCGGCGTCGGGAAGCCGCGGTCGGCGAGCTCCGCGCGGAGCGCGTCGCCGACCGGGTTGCCCGGGGCGACCAGCCCACCGGCCAGGACGATCGGGGTGCTGTCGCCCGGAGCGCGGGTCTGCTCCGCGGTGTCGGCGAGCACCCGCGCAGCGCGCGCCACGATGTCCGCGGCCGTCGCGTCCGCGGCCCCGGTGACCAGCGGCGCGAGCTCCGCGAGCCGGATCGGTGGCTCCGCGTTCACCGCGGTGATCAGCTGCTTGCGGGTCACCTCCGGCACGTCCGGGAGCAGGGCCTCGCGGACCGCCGCGGTGAGCCCGCGCAGCTCCTCGCCCCGGTCCAGCGCGGCGAGGGTGGCCCGGACGGCTTCGCGGCCGAGCCAGTAGGCCGAGCCCTCGTCGCCGAGCAGCCAGCCGTAGCCGCCCGCGGTCCGGGTGAGCTCGTGCCGGTCGATGCGGGCCGCGATCGCCCCGGTGCCCGCGATGAGCACGGTGCCGGTCGGCTCCGGCGTCCCCGCCGCGAAGGCCACCTCGCAGTCGCTGATCGCGCGCATCCCGCAGCTCAGGCCGAGCCGCGCCCACTCCCGCTCGAACAGCTCGCGGAACTGCGGGTCGGCCATCTTGCTCACCCCGGCCATGCCGATGACGGCGGCGCGCACCCGCGCCGGGTCGACCTCGCGCAGGGCGGTCCGGGTGGCGGCGGCGATCTGCCGCACGGCCTCGTCGGCCGGGTGCGAGTTCGGGTTGCCGCCGGCGGCCTCGCCGCGGCCCAGCACGCGGCCGGACAGGTCGCTGACCAGCGCGCGGCTGCTGGTGCCGCCGACGTCCATGCCGAGGACGGCCGGTGCTGCGTCGCAGTGCATGCGCCCTTTCTACGCGTCCGGGGTGGCGGGCAGGACGACAACCCCGAACATGACCGATCTCGCCAACCGCTGGACCCCGCGTCCGGGACCGGCTATACATCGAGGCGTTTCGTGATCAGTCGGGGAGAAGCACCATGGTCGACCACGCCCGGCCCGCACCGTCCGATGTGGACGAGGAGGGCCGATGACCGTCGACGCCCACCACCACCTGTGGGACCTCGACGTCCGCGACCAGCCGTGGATCGTCGGGCCCGAGATGGAGCCGCTGCGCCGCGACTTCCGGCCCGCTGACCTGCAGGAGGCGCTGCGCGGCACCGGCGTGGACGCCACGGTGCTCGTGCAGACGGTCTCCGACCCGGACGAGACCCCCGAGCTGCTGGTGCTGGCCGACACGGTCGACCGCATCGCGGCGGTCGTCGGCTGGGTCGACCTGACTGCCCGCGACGTGCGCGAGCAGATCGGCCGCCTGCAGACCCACCCCTCCGGGCGCTGGCTGAAGGGCCTCCGCCACCAGGTCGAGGACGAACCCGACCCGGACTGGCTGCTGCGGCCCGCCGTGCTCAACGGGCTGGCCGCGGTCGAGGACGCGGGCCTGGTCTACGAGCTGCTGGTGCGGGTCGACCAGCTGCCCGCCGCGACCAAGGCGGTCGCCCAGTTCCCGCAGCTGACGTTCGTGCTCGACCACTGCGCGAAGCCGCCGGTGGCCAGCGGTGAGCTGCAGCCGTGGGCGGACCGCCTCCGCGCCCTCGCCGCCCACCCGAACGTGGTGTGCAAGTTGTCCGGTCTGGTCACCGAGGACGAGTGGGCACGGCAACCCGATCCGGTGAGGCTGCGCCCCTACGTGGACGTGGTGCTGGAGGCCTTCGGGCCCCGCCGCCTCCTGTTCGGCTCGGACTGGCCGGTGTGCCTGCTGGCGGCCGAGTACCGCCAGGTCATCGAGCTGACCAAGCAGCTGCTGGCGGACCTCGACGACCGGCAGCGCGCGGCGGTCTTCGACGCCAACGCCCGCGCGGTCTACGACATCTGAGGACTTCCGCCTCTGGCGCAACCGCGCCCCGACGTTTGCGGCCTGCTCCGATCGGCGTAACCTGGCGGTGCCCGCCTTACCCCGCCCCCTCGGTGAGGCGGGCTCTTCTCGGGTGCATCCCGTCCCGCGCGCGGCGGCGAGCCCGCGGTCAGCGGGTCCGGGTCACCTTGTTCAGGCCCCGTGGGTTGTCCGGGTCGAAGCCCCGCACCTGGGCCAGGCCGAGCGCTAGCTGCTGGACCGGCAGGATCTCCAGGACCGGCGCCAGCTCTTCGGCGCAGGCCGGGACCGGGATCCGGTGGGTGGCCGGCACGTCCTGGGCCGCCGAGCCGATCGCGCAGACATCCGCGCCGCGTTCCGCCACCGCTTCCAGCGGTTCGCGCATCGCCGCACCGCCGCGACCCCGGCTGGCCACCGCGAGCACCGCGGTGTCCGCGTCGACCGCCGCGACCGGGCCGTGCAGCAGGTCCGCCCCGCTGTAGGAGCGGGCGGACAGGTAGCTGGTCTCGGCCAGCTTCAGCGCCGCCTCGTGGGCGGTGGCCAGCGAGTAGCCGCGGGCGGTGGTCACCATGCGCTCCAGGAAGCGGTAGCGGCCGACCGCCTCGTCCACCGCCTCCCGACCGGAGGCCAGGGTCTGCTCGGCCAGGTCCGGCAGGTCCGCCGCCTGCTCGCCGGTGCCGCCGCGCACGGCGTCGACCAGCAGGTACAGGGCCAGCAGGGTGGCGCCGTAGGTCTTGGTCGCCGCGACCGCCTGCTCGCGGCCCGCGCGGACGTCGACCGACAGCTCGGCGGCCGTGACCAGCGGGGAGTCGGCGGTGTTGGTGACGGCGACGGTCAGCGCGCCCTGCTTGCGGGCGGACTCGGTGACCTCCAGCAGGTCCGGCGACCCGCCGCTCTGGCTCACCGACACCAGCAGCACGTCGGTGAGGTCCGGCTGCGCGCCGTACAGCGTGGTGGTGGACGGCGAGGCCAGCCCCGCGGGCAGCTGCAGCAGGGTCTCGACCAGGTACTTCGCGTAGAGCGCGGCGTGGTCGCTGGACCCGCGCGCGGCCAGCAGCGCGAAGCGCGGACGGCGCTGGGCGACCACGGCGGCGACGTCGGCGATCGCGTCCCGGGCCGCCAGCAGGTCGGCGAAGATCGCGGGCTGCTGGCGGATCTCGTCGGCCATGTGCTGGCCACGGGTGGCGGTCATCGGGCCCATCCCTTCGCTTGAGGTCTAGACCAATCGTACTCGGCGGTCGCCGCGCACCTCAATCGTCGCCCGCCCTGCCGCGGGCCCGCGCGGTGAGCGCTCGCGGCGCGCGCGAGGAATGTGGTGCGACACACCCGGTGTCACGACCGCGCGGGGTTACTGTGCACCCACGCACAAGGCTGGTCCGGGCTCCAGGGCCGACGCCGTCCGGTGGCGCACGCGGCGCCGCGCGGTTCCGGCATGCTGGAGGCCTGGACGACTTCGGTGACGCAGCGGCCGCGGCGCTCCAGGCAGGTCGTGGTGGTAGGAGGAACGATGCTCGAAACGTCCGCGTCCGGCGGAGCGGACTCGACGGGGCGCGCGCAGCGCGAACCCAAGTACTGGGGGCTCAAGCAGCACCTGCTGGACATGCTCCGCTCGCTGCCGCCCGGATCGCCGATCCCCACCGAACGGTCGCTGGCCGCCGAGTTCGACGTCTCCCGCACCACCGTGCGCCAGGCGCTGGCCGAGCTGACGGTGGAGGGCCGGCTGCTGCGGGTGCAGGGCAAGGGCACCTTCGCCGCCAAGCCGAAGGTCGCTCAGCGGCTGCAGCTGAGCAGCTACACCGAGGACATGCGGGCGCAGGGCAGGCAGCCCACCTCGCGCCTGCTGGAGGTCGTCGAGGAACCGGCCGACGCCGAGCTGGCCGAGCTGCTGGAGACCAAGGCCGGCTCCACCGTGCTCCGGCTGCGCCGACTGCGCCTCGCCGACGGTGAGCCGATGGCCATCGAGACCACCCACCTGCCGCTGACCCGGTTCCGCGGGCTCACCGGGCGGCTGGAGTCCGGGGGCTCGCTGTACCAGGTGCTGCGGGAGAACTTCGACGTCGAGCTCGGGCACGCCGAGGAGACCATCGAGACCGCGCTGGCCAGCCCGGAGGAGGCGGAGCTGCTGGGCTCCGAGGTGGGGCTGCCGATGCTGCTGCTGTCCCGGCACTCCTTCGACACCGAGGGCCGCCCGGTGGAGTGGGTGCGGTCGATCTACCGCGGCGACCGGTACAAGTTCGTCGCCCGCCTCAACCCGCCGTCCAGCTGAGCGGCGTTACGCCGAGTGGGGGTCCTCACGAAAGTCGTCTGGCAGGAGAAAGGGCGCCCGGTCGGCCGTTCCCCGTCCTGGAGGGAGTGCGTTCGACGAGCGTGGGAGTCCCATGGTCAGGCGGGAAGAGGATCGGCAGGACGAGCGGGACGACGAGGACGAGGTCGGCGAGAAGGACGGGTCCGGGAAGCTGGAGATCAAGCCGGCGCAGGTCGCGGGGGCGGCCACGGCGTCGGTGACGGCGGCCTTCCTGGGGTCCCGGCTGGGGGTCGCGGGCACCGTGATCGGTGCCGGGATGACCAGCGTGATCATCACCGTCGGTGGTGCGCTGTACCAGCGGTCGTTCGAGCGGGCGAAGGACAAGGCGCTGATCGCGGCCGAGAAGGCCAAGCAGGCCGCCCAGGCGCGCACCCGCGTGCAGCTGCGGGAGTCCTCCGGCGAGGAGCCGGAGGAGGGGGCCACGCGGTCGCCGGGGGCGTCGTCCGCCGAGACGAAGCGCATCGAGGCCGGCATGCACTGGCCGGGCGGTGAGCAGGTCGTCGACCCCGACGCCACCAAGCGGATCGACGCGAGCGCCGTGGCGGAGGACGTCCGGGAGGAGTCCCCACCGGTCGACCGGCGCCGGGTCCGGCGGCGCTGGCTGGTCGCGGCGGCCACCTGCGCGCTGGCGTTCGTGGTGAGCATGGTCGTGGTCACCGGCTTCGAGGGGATCACCGGCCGGTCGCTGTCCGGCGGGGGCGGCGGCACCACGCTCGGCCAGGTGCTGCACCGCGAGCCCCGCGAGCCGGTGGCGCCGCCCACGACGACGGAGGACGAGGAGCCGGTGGAGACCACCAGCCGCGCCCCGGAGTCGACCCCCGAGGCCCCGCCCACCCGGCCGACGGCGCCGGAGCCGACGTCGGAGGCGCCGCAGCCCACCGAGCGGCCGACGGAGGAGACCTCGGCGGAGCGGACCCCGACCCGGCAGCCGACGCAGAGCCAGGAACCGAGCGAGTCGGTGCCGCCGACGGGCCCGTTCCCGGAGCCGTTCCCGGGCTGAACCGCCGGGAGCGCCTCGCGCGGAGCGCCGGTCGACGGCCGAGCGCTCCGCGCAAATTTTTCACTCATTTCCCGCGCGTGCCGTCAGGTGGCACAGCGCTGTTCCTCCGGTGTCCGCACGTCGTGGTGCTGCGAACGGGGCCACATCTCCCTCGATCAGGCCGTTTTTGTGCGTGATGTGGCAAATGGTGGATGTGGGACTGGTGTCGTCCTCTGATACTGGATCTCGCGACGGGGGCGCTGAGATCCATCTCACACGAGGGAGACACCAGATGAAGCGGAGACTCGCGGCTCGGGTGGCCGGGACCGTGCTCCTGGCAGCGGGGACTGTCGCCGCGCTCACCATGCCGGCGACCGCGACCGAAACCGCCCCGCCGGAGACCCTGGCGGTGACCCAGCTCGAAGCGATGCAACGCGACCTCGGCCTGACCCGGGAGCAGGCGTTGCAGCGCCTCGACCAGGAGGCACAGGCCGCTCGCGCTGAGCAGGTGCTGCGCCAGTCGCTGGGCAGCGTGTACGGCGGCTCCTACTTCGACTCCCGGAAGGGCCAGCTGGTCGTCCTGACGACCGACGAGGCCCGCTTCGACGAGATCCGCGCGGCGGGCGCGGACCCGAAGAAGGCCGACTTCACCGCCGAGCAGCTCGACGGCGTGGTCCAGGGGCTCAACGCCCGCGCCGCCACCGCGCCGAAGGCGGTCACGGGCTGGTACGCGAAGGCCCGGGACAACTCGGTCATCGTCACCACCCGGCCCGGCACCGCGGCCGAGGCGGCCCAGTTCGTGCAGACCGCGGGCGTCCTCGCCGAGGCCGTGCGCGTCGTCGAGTCGACGGAGAACCCCCGCACCTACGCGGTGGTCGGCGGCAACGCCTACTACATCGGCAGCGGCGCCCGCTGCTCGGTCGGGTTCTCGGTGCAGGGCGGCTTCGTGACCGCCGGCCACTGCGGCTCGGCCGGTGACAGCACGTCCCAGCCGACCGGCCAGTTCGAGGCCTCGCGGTTCCCGGGCAACGACTACGCCTGGGTCAGCGTCACCTCCGACACCCCGACCGCGGCGGTGAACCGCTACGACGGCAGCACCGTCGCGGTCGGTGGCTCCACCGAGGCCTCGGAGGGCTCGTCGGTCTGCCGCTCCGGCTCGACCACGGGCTGGCACTGCGGCTCGATCGAGGCGAAGAGCCAGACCGTGCAGTACCCGGAGGGCACCGTCAGCGGTCTGACCCGCACCAACGTCTGCGCCGAGCCCGGTGACTCGGGTGGCTCGTTCATCTCCGGCGACCAGGCGCAGGGCGTGACCTCGGGCGGTTCGGGCAACTGCAGCTCCGGCGGCACGACCTACTTCCAGCCGGTCAACCCGATCCTGTCGGCCTACGGCCTGACCCTGCTCACGCAGTGATCGGTCCCCACTGAAGACGGCCCCCGGCACCGGTGCCGGGGGCCGTTCTCGTGTCCGGACGCGCGCACGCAGCCCGGCGCGTCGGCCTGTGCGGGGTCAGGGGAGGCGGGCGCGGATCTCGCGGGCGGCAGCGCCCGGGTCCTCGGCCTCGGTGATCGCGCGGACCACCACGACCCGTTCCGCGCCGGCCTTCACCACCTCGTCGAGGTTGTCCAGGCTGATGCCGCCGATGGCGAACCACGGCCGGCCGTGCCCGCGGTGCTCCGCCGCGTGCTGCACCAGGTCCAGCCCGGCCGCCGGCCGCCCCGGCTTGGTCGGCGTCGTCCACACCGGGCCGGTGCAGAAGTAGTCCACGCCCGGCTCGGCCGCCGCGGCGTCGGCCTGCACCACGTCGTGCGTGGAGCGGCCGATGACGATCTGGTCACCGACGATGCGCCGCGCGACCTCCACCGGCAGGTCGTCCTGCCCCAGGTGCAGGACGTCGGCCTCGGCGGCCAGCGCGATGTCCGCGCGGTCGTTGACCGCCAGCAGGGCGCCGTGCCGGACGCACGCCTCGGCCAGCACCTCCAGGGCGGCCAGCTCGTGCCGGGCCTCCAGCGGTGCGCCGCTGGGCTGCTTGTCGCGCAGCTGCACGATGTCCACCCCGCCGTCCAGCGCGGCGTCCACGAACTCCGCGAGGTCGCCGCGCTCGGTGCGCGCGTCGGTGCACAGGTAGAGCTTCGCCTCGGCGAGGCGGGCGCGGATGCCGAAGCCGTCCAGTCCAGGCATGCCCCACAGGGTAGCTCCAGACGGAGCAGCCCTACCCGTCTTCGGTGCGCACGGCAGCGGGCTCGGAACCGGCGCCGTCGAGGGGTACGGTGTGGGGCGGTGAGCACGGGAGCCCGGCAGCCGGGCTGAGAGGGGGCGCAGGCCCCGACCGTCGAACCTGATCCGGGTCATGCCGGCGCAGGGAGCGTGGAGTTGTCTGGGAAGCGAACCGAACACGTCGTCGTCATCGGCGGCGGGGTCATCGGGTTGTCCGTCGCCTGGCGCGCAGCGTCCGCCGGGCACCGAGTGCAGGTGGTCGACCCGGAACCGGCGTCCGGGGCGTCGTTCGTGGCGGGCGGCATGCTCGCGCCCATCGCCGAGGCCTGGCCCGGCGAGGAGGAGCTGCTGGAGCTGGGCAGCGCGTCGCTGGAGCGCTGGCCCGCGTTCGCCGACGAGCTGAGCCGCGCGTCCGGTCTGCCGTCCGGTCTGCGCCGCGAGGGCACCCTGGTGGTGGGGGTGGACAGCGCCGACCGGGCCCTGCTGGACGATCTGGCCGACTACCTGGCCCGCCGGGGCCGCACCGTGACCCGGTTGTCCGGGCGCGAGGCGCGACGGCGGGAGCCGTCGTTGGGGCCCGCGGTGCGCGGCGGCCTCGACGTCCCCGGTGACCTCGCGGTCGACAACCGCCAGGCGCTGGCCGCGTTGCGCGCGGCGGCGACGGCGGCCGGGGTGGAGTTCGTCGCGGCGCGCGCGGAGGCGGTGCGCGCGGGCGCGGTGGAGCTCGAGGGCTCCACTGTGGACTGCGACGTGGCGGTGATCGCCGCCGGGGCGCACTCCGGCGAGCTGCACCCCGCGCTGCGGGGCCGGATCCGGCCGGTCAAGGGCGAGATCCTGCGGCTGCGCGCGCGGTCCACGGCGCTGCCGCCGCCGAGCCGCACCGTCCGCGGACCGGTGCACGGGCGGCCGGTCTACCTGGTGCCGCGCGACGACGGGGGACTGGTGCTCGGCGCGACCCAGCACGAGGTCGGGTTCGACACCGCGGTCACCGTGGGCGGCGTGCGCGACCTCATCGCCGACGCCGAGCAGGTGCTGCCGGGCATCGCGGAGTACGAGCTGGTCGAGGTCAGGGCGGGGCTGCGGCCCAGCACCGACGACAACCTGCCCGTCCTCGGCTGGCTGGAGCCGGGCGTGCTGGCCGCCACCGCGCACCACCGCGGCGGCTTCCTGCTCGCCCCGGTGACCGCGGACGCGGTGCTCGCGCTGCTGCGCGGCGGGGAGCCGGACGCGCTGGTCAAGGCCGCCGATCCGAGTCGATGGGGAGGACAGCAGTGGACGTCGTGATCAACGGGGAGTCGCGGCAGGTCGCCGACGACGCCGACCTCGCTGCGGTGCTGGCGGAGTTCGGCGTCCCCGAACGGGGCGTGGCGGTGGCGGTGGACGGCGCCGTGGTGCCGCGCGCGAGCTGGCCGGGGACCGAGCTGCGGCCCGGGGCCGCGATCGAGGTCCTCACCGCAGTGCAAGGAGGGTGACATGGACGACCCGTTGGTGATCGCCGGCCGCGAGTTCGGTTCGCGGCTGATCACCGGGACCGGAGGGGCGACGAACCTCGCGGTGCTGGAGCGCGCGCTGATCGCCTCCGGCACCGAGCTGACCACCGTGGCGATGCGCCGCGCGGACGCCGGCGGCCGGACCGGTGTGCTCGACCTGCTGGCCAAGCTCGGCATCGAGGCGCTGCCCAACACCGCGGGCTGCCGGACGGCGGCCGAGGCGGTGCTGACCGCCCAGCTCGCGCGCGAGGCGCTGGAGACGAACTGGGTCAAGCTGGAGGTCGTCGCCGACGACGACACCCTGCTGCCTGACCCGGTGGAGCTGCTGGACGCCGCCGAGCAGCTGGTCGACCAGGGCTTCGTGGTGCTGGCCTACACCAACGACGACCCGGTGCTGGCGCTGAAGCTGGAGGAGGTCGGCTGCGCCGCGGTGATGCCGCTGGGCTCGCCGATCGGCACCGGCCTGGGCATCCGGAACCCGCACAACATCGAGATGATCGTCTCCCGGGCCTCGGTGCCGATCATCCTCGACGCGGGCATCGGCACCGCCTCCGACGCGGCCCTGGCGATGGAACTGGGCTGCTCAGCGGTGCTGCTGGCCACGGCGGTGACCCGCGCCCAGGACCCGGAGCGCATGGCGGCGGCCATGCGGTCGGCGGTCGAGGCGGGCCGCCTGGCGTCCCTCGCGGGCCGCATCCCGAAGCGCTTCTGGGCCGAAGCCTCCAGCCCCGGCCGCCCCATGGGCTGACGAACCGTTCAACCCCGGCCGCGCTGCACGAGGTGAAGGGCACCTTCCGCCAACGCAGTTGAGCGGAGGTGCCCTTCCCTCCTGCTCGCCGAGGGCACGCGCGTTCTCGCCTCGACGGTGCGCGGGGACGGTGCCGTGGTCGGGTCGGTCGCTGGGGACCGCGTCCCGCCCCAGCGCTCGGAACCGGCCCGCCGCGGGTCAGCGGATGTGGAGACGTTCGGGGCGGACGAAGGAGATCGTGTAGCTCTTCCACGGGTTGTCGTAGCCGAAGGTGCGGTCGATCGCGTGCCGGGCGTGCAGCGCGTTCTCCAGCAGCGAGCTGGCCAGCAGCTCCGTCGCCGGGGCGCTGCCCTCCGGCACGTCCGGGATCTTCGCCGTCGGCTTGCCGCCCAGCAGGTCGTCCACCGCGCGCAGCGCCGGCACCGCCACCGCCTGCTCGGCCTCCGGCCGGAAGGCCAGCGTCGACACGTCCTGGCGCAGCGCGTCGAGGGCGATCGCCGCGTCCCGCGTGGCGCGCTCGTCGTCGGTCTCCTCGCCGGTGCCGTCCAGCAGCGCGGGCACGCCCATCAGGTCCTGGGTGCGCCGCAGCGCCAGCACGTTCGCCGCCTGCAGGGCCGCGGGCAGGTCGACGCCCTGGCCGGCCGCGCGGACGCTGCGCAGCAGCTCGGACACCGCCCACACCGTCGAGCGCACCGCGCCCCGCACGTCCGGCAGGATGCTGCTGGGCAGCACCAGGTACGCGACGTAGCCGACGATCAGCGCGATGGCGGCGCCGACCGCGGTGTTCGCGGCGAAGCTGATCCCGACGTTGACCAGCGGCCGGTCCAGCCGCATCGCCTGGTCCACCACGGTGATCACGATGAGGCAGCTCAGCAGCGCCTGGTACTCGGTGCGCAGCCGGGGCATGCTCAGCAGCATCCCGCCGATCACCAGCGGCACCAGCAGGAACGCCCCGGGCAGCAGCGTGATGAGCAGGGCCAGCGCGGTCACGCCGAGCACCGCGCCACCGGTGCGCTCCAACGCGCCGGTCATGCTGTCCCGGGCCGCGGGCTGGAGCACCACGTACAGCGCGAGCAGCAGGCTCGACGCCGAGGGGTCGCGCAGCAGCAGCACGATCACCATGCCGAGGGACACCGCGAGCGTGCAGCGGATCGCGTGCCGGAACAGCGACGAGCGCAGCGACAGGTGCGCCCGCACCGCGCCCTTCAGCCGTTCCCGGCGTGCCCCGGGGGCCTGCGGGGGCAGCGGGGTCTCGACGCGGCGCACCACGGTGGCGCGGATCCGGTCCAGGCCCTCGTTGAGCCCGCGCACCGCGTCCGGCAGGTCCTGCCGACCGCCCCGGGCCAGCACCGCCTCCGCCGGGTCGCGCCGCGCGGCGTGGGGCAGCCCGGTGCAGGCGCGGGCGCGCACCGCCCTGGCCAGCTCGGCGGCGACCTCGTCGGCCTCCGCGACGATCCGGTGCAGCCGCTCGGCCTCGATGCGGTCGCTCTGCTGGGCCTGCGCGAGCAGCACCTCGCGAGCGGCGCGGAAGCGCGTGGCACCGGCCAGCACCTCGCCGAGCCAGGTGCTGGAGCCGTCAGCCCGCCACGCGGCGGCGGCCGACTCGACGACACCGGGGCCGGGTTCGGTCAACGTCCGCGCAACGGCCACCCGGGTCGCCCGGCCGGGGTCGCTCAGCCCGATGAGCACCCGCAGCAGCAGGGCGAACACCGCACCGGACGCGGAGGCGGCCAGCAGCACCCACGCCGGCTGGTCGCTGCCGAGGCCGGTCGTGGTGGACACCAGGGTCGCCGCGGCGAAGGTCTGCCCGCCGACCCGGTAGTGCTCGCCGAGCGCGGGCAGCATGCCGGCGCCGAAGACGACGAGCGCCACCACCAGCCAGGCCAGCACCGGGACGTTCGCCAGCAGCGGGCCGACGGTCATCACCAGCACCAGCGCGGGGGTGAACCAGACGAACCGGCGCAGGTCCGAGCGCAGCGACTGGCCGCCGGTGGCGACCAGCGCGAGCACCGCCGTCAGCCCGGCCATCAGCGCGGGGGTCTGCAGGTCGAACAACCAGCCGAACGCGGTGCCCGCGACCACCGCCGCCACCACCAGCACCGCGTACTGGCGTTGGTGCGGGTCCGGTGCCCCGGCCTCGGTGGCCAGCAGTTGCCGGGCCCACGTGCTCACCGCCGACTGAGCAGTCCTGACCGAGTCGCCCACGCTGTCGAAAACCCCTGTTCATGATCGTCCGCGCAGCGCGCAGCGGACCGCGCGCGGCAGAGGCGTGCGGTCCTGGGAAATACGCGCTTCTCGACAAGGTTGTCGATGAGCCACACCATTCGGGTTACGGATCCGGGATGAAAATCACTCTATTAGGGGGCTCATGGGGGGTGTCGGCGTGTCAGTAGGACCGCGGGCTGACCCGCCAGAACGTCGACACCGGCCCCACCCCGGCGCCGAGCGGGTAGGCGTGCTCCACGCTGCGGGTGACGAACCGCTTGCCGGCGCGCACCGCGTCCGGCATCGAGGCGCCCTTGGCCAGCGCCGCGGTGATCGCCGAGGCGAAGACGTCGCCGGCGCCGTGCGTGTGCACCGTGGCGTAGCGGGGACCGGCCAGCGGGGTGGCGGTCGAGCCGTCGTAGAGCAGGTCGACGCACTCCGGGTCGTCGGGCAGGTGCCCGCTCTTGATCAGCACCCACTCCGGGCCGAAGTCGTAGATCGCCTTGGCCGCGTCCAGCAGGTCGGCGCGGGTGCGGGCGTCGATGCCGGTGAGCAGCCGCACCTCGTCGAGGTTGGGGGTCACCAGGGAGGCGCGGGGGAAGGCCTCGTGGCGCAGCGCGTCCAGGGCGTCCTGGCGCAGCAGCGGCTCACCGCTGCGGGAGGCGGCGACCGGGTCCACCACGAACGGCGTGCGACCGCCGCGGCCGATGCCGTGGGCGTCGCAGACCTCCAGCACCGCCTCGATGGTCGCCGCGGAGGCGAGCACCCCGGTCTTGGCGGCGTCCACCCCGATGTCCGAGGCCACCGCCTCGACCTGCGCGGCGACGGTCTCCGGCGGGATCTCCACCAGCCCGGTGACGCCGACGGTGTTCTGCACGGTCACCGCGGTGACCGCGGTCATCCCGTGCACCCCGCAGGCGAAGAACGCGCGCAGGTCGGCGTGCATCCCGGCGCTGCCCCCGGAGTCCGAGCCGGCGATGGTCAGCGCGGTCGGTGGGGCGGTGTCGTTCGCGGGCCGTGCTGCGTGCTCCGCCGAGGTCTCGTGCATCGGACCCATGCTACGACCTGCTCCCTTCGTCGGAGGTCACGCCTCTCGCGCGGCAGTGCGAGGAGCGGAAGCAGCCCCGGGGCCGCGCCCCTCCGGCGCGCGGCGGGTGCGGCACGCCGGAGGGGCGCCTGCGGGGTGTCAGTCGGCCAGGGGGAGGTAGATCTCGCCGCCGGTGCGGGCGAACTCCTCGGACTTCTCCCGCATGCCCGCCTCGATCGCCTCGACGGTGGTGAGCCCGCGCTCCTCGGCGAGCTCCCGGATGTCCTGGGTGATCTTCATGGAGCAGAACTTCGGGCCGCACATGGAGCAGAAGTGCGCCGTCTTGGCCGGTTCGGCGGGCAGCGTCTCGTCGTGGAACGCCCGCGCGGTGTCCGGGTCGAGCGACAGGCGGAACTGGTCGGTCCAGCGGAACTCGAACCGCGCCCTGGACAGCGCGTCGTCCCGCTCCTGCGCGCGCGGGTGGCCCTTGGCCAGGTCGGCGGCGTGCGCGGCGATCTTGTAGGTGATCACGCCGGTCTTGACGTCGTCCCGGTCGGGCAGGCCCAGGTGCTCCTTGGGCGTGACGTAGCAGAGCATCGCGGTGCCCGCCTGCGCGATCACCGCCGCACCGATGCCGGAGGTGATGTGGTCGTACGCGGGCGCGATGTCGGTGGTCAGCGGCCCCAGCGTGTAGAACGGCGCCTCACCGCACAGTTCCTCCTCGCGCCGCACGTTCTCGGCGATGAGGTGCATCGGGACGTGGCCGGGCCCCTCGACCATCACCTGCACGTCGTGCTCGCGGGCGATGCGGGTGAGCTCGCCGAGGGTCTCCAGCTCGGCGAACTGCGCGCGGTCGTTGGCGTCGGCGATGGAGCCGGGCCGCAGGCCGTCGCCGAGGGAGAACGTGACGTCGTAGTCGCGCAGGATCTCGCACAGCTCGCTGAAGTGCGTGTACAGGAAGTTCTCCCGGTGGTGCGCCAGGCACCAGGCGGCCATGATCGACCCGCCCCGGGAGACGATGCCGGTGACGCGCTGGGCGGTCAGCGGCACGTAGCGCAGCAGCACCCCGGCGTGCACGGTCATGTAGTCCACGCCCTGCTCGCACTGCTCGACGACGGTGTCCCGGTAGACCTCCCAGCTCAGCTCGGCCGGGTCGCCGCCGACCTCCTCCAGGGCCTGGTAGATCGGCACGGTGCCGACCGGCACCGGCGAGTTGCGCAGGATCCGCTCGCGGGTCTCGTGGATGCGCTTGCCGGTGGACAGGTCCATGACGGTGTCGGCACCCCAGCGGGTGGCCCACACCATCTTCTCCACCTCCTCCTCGACCGAGGAGGTCACCGCGGAGCTGCCGATGTTGGCGTTGACCTTCACCAGGAAGTTCTTGCCGATGACCATCGGCTCGCTCTCCGGGTGGCAGCGGTTGGCGGGGATGACCGCCCGGCCGCTGGCCACCTCCTCGCGGACGAACTCGGGGCTCAGGCCCTCGCGGGTGGCGACGAACTCCATCTCCCGCGTGATCACCCCGGCCCTGGCCCAGGCCAGCTGGGTCCGGTGCTCCCGTCCGTCGGTCCACCCCGCTCGCACCCGGTGGAGTCCGCTGTGGACGTCCACGGTGGCGGTCTCGTCGGTGTACGGCCCGGAGGTGTCGTACACGTCGAGGTGCTCGCCGTTGGTCAACTCGATGCGGCGGAACGGCACTCGCAGACCGGATCCCGTGCTGTGGAACACCTTCCGCGACCCGCTGATCGGCCCGGTGGTGATCTCGCTGGCGTTCTCGGACGCGTTCGGACGCACGTCGGCCACTGCCACTCCACTCCCTACGCCGGCATTACCCGGTCAGGTTCATGCGGTCGGCGGCCCCAGCCGCCCTCTCAGCCCGCTCCAGGTGCGAGCTCCCGCGGTCTTCACCAGTCGGCGCCGAGGCTAGCCGCGCTCCGGCCCGGTGCCAAGCCCGGTCACCCCGATGTCGGCCTCAGTCCTCAGAGAACGGGTCACCGTGCTCGGCGGGGTCCCAGGACAGGCCGGGCACGCCCCAGCCGTTGCGCTTGACCATCCGCTTCGCGGCGCGCTTGTGCCGCCCCACCAGGCGGTCCAGGTAGACGTAGCCGTCCAGGTGGTCGGTCTCGTGCTGCAGGCAGCGCGCGAAGAACCCGGTGCCCTCGACCTCGATCGGCTTGCCGTCCACATCGGACCCGGTGACCTTCGCCCAGCTCGCCCGGCCGGTCGGGAAGGACTCGCCGGGCACCGACAGGCAACCCTCCCAGTCGTCGTCCGGGTCCGGCATCGTCTGCGGGACCTCGGAGGTGGTCAGCTCCGGGTTCACCACCAGGCCGCGGTGCTGCACGCCCTCGTCGTCGGGGCAGTCGTAGACGAAGACCCGCAGGTCCACGCCGATCTGGTTGGCCGCCAGCCCGACCCCGTTCGCGGCGGCCATCGTCTCGAACATGTCCTCGACGAGGGTGCGCAGGTCGTCGTCGAAGTGCTCCACCCGGCGCGTGGGGTTGTGCAGCACCGGGTCGCCGTAGACGCGGATCGGGTGAACAGCCATGGAGGGGACCCTATCGGTCGCGCTGGTCGTCGGACCGGTGGCGGCCGGTCCGCTACCCGCCGGTGTGATCCGTTCTGCTGCGTCGGCCGGTCGTGGTGTAATCAAGAACGGAATCACAGCCGTGTGATTCCCGAACGCGCCGAAGGCCCGGACCGCGGAGGCGAGGAGTCGGATGGACGCCGCCCAGATGCTGACCGCGCAGGAGATCGCTCGCCAGTGCGAGCAGCTGGCGCGCCTCCAGGAGCAGCAGCAACGATCGCCGGACGGACGGCGGTTGCGGCTCGTCGAACCGGTGGCCGAGCCCGCTGCGGAGCAGGCCCCGGAACCCGCACCCGAGCCCGAGCCGGAACCCGAGCCCGCCGCGTCCGGGGAGCTCACCGAGCGGGAGCGCGGGGTGCTCGCGTTCGAGGCGCAGTGGTGGAAGCGCTCGGGCGCGAAGGAGCAGGCGATCCGCGAGCTGTTCGACATGTCGCCGTCGCGCTACTACCAGGTGCTCAACGCGCTGCTGGACAGTCCGGCCGCTCTCCGGGCGGACCCTATGCTGATCAAACGGCTGCGCAAGGCACGGGCGGCCCGGCAGCGCGCGCGGGCCGCCCAACGACTGGGAATCGAGTTGCACTGATGACTTCAGGGGAATCCGCCGGACCCGCCAAGGCCAAGCTCGTCGGCTACGGGCTGATCGGGGCCGGTGTGATCGCGGGCGCCATCGGCGTCGCCACGCTGGTCTCCGGCGGCGACGCGCCGGACTCCGCTCAGCCGCTGCCCCCCGAACCCGGGAACTACCCGGTGGGGTCGTCGCTGGCGCCGTCGCCGACCCCCTCGCTGCCCGCCGCCTCCGACCCGCAGCAGCCGTCGCAGGCGCCGCTGCCGCCCGTGGGCCAGGAGCAGCCGGCCCCGCCGGCGGGCCAGCAGCAGCCCGAGGTGCCGGGCGGTACCGGCCACGGCGTCGAGCTGGTCACGGTGCGGGTCTACAACAACAGCACCATCAGCGGGCTCGCGCACCGCGCGGCGGAGGACTTCCGCCGGGCCGGGTACGAGGTGCCCGAGGTGGGCAACTACTCGGCGGGGCGGATCCCCACCACGACCGTCTACTTCCGCCCGGGCACCGACGAGGAGCGCCAGGCCGAGGACCTCGCGGTCTTCATCGGCGCCCGCGCCGAGCCCCGCTTCGAGGGCATCCAGGACGCGACGCCGGGCCTGATCGCCATCATCACCAACGACTACACGGGCCCGGTCTCGGCCAAGTGACCCCTGGCGCTCAGGGCCGGTGCGACTGGGCGTAGGACTCGAGGGCCGCGAGCTGCGCCGGGTCGAGGGAGGGGCGGACCGCCTCGCGCGCGGTGGCCAGGTGCGCGGCCGAGACCTCCGCGGCGGACAGCGACTCGCGCATCGCGGTGAGCGCCGCCTCGCGCACCAGGGCGGCGCAGTCCGCCGCCGAGTAGCCGTCCAGCTCGGCCGCCAGCGCCGCGATGTCCACGTCGGACGCCAGCGGGGTGTTCTTCGCCGCGGCGCGCAGGATCGCCTCGCGGGCGGCCGCGTCCGGCGGGGGCACGTAGACGAGTCGTTCCAGGCGGCCGGGGCGCAGCAGCGCCGGGTCCACCAGCTCCGGGCGGTTCGTCGCGCCCAGCACCACCACGTCGCGCAGCGGTTCCACGCCGTCCAGCTCGGTGAGCAGCGCGGCCACCACCCGGTCGGCCACCCCCGAGTCCGAGGACTGCCCGCGGCGGGGCGCCAGCGCGTCCACCTCGTCCAGGAACACCAGCGCCGGGGCCGCGTTGGCGGCGCGCAGGAACAGCTCGCGGACCGCGCGCTCGGACTCGCCGACCCACTTGTCCATCAGCTCCGCGCCCTTGACGACCAGCACGTTCAGCCGCCCGGTGCCCGCCAGCGCCCGGACCAGGAACGTCTTGCCGCAACCCGGTGGGCCGTAGAGCAGCACACCGCGCGGGGGCTCCACGCCGAGCCGGGTGAACGAGTCCGGGTACTGCAGCGGCCAGAGCACCGTCTCGGTGAGGGACTGCTTCACCTCGGCCATGTCCCCGACGTCGTCCAGGGTCAGCCCGCCGGTCTGCAGGTTGTCCGATGTGGACATCGAGATCGGCCGGACCGAGGCCAGCGCGTCCAGCAGGTCCTGCTGGCGGATGCGCGGGTCGGTGGTGTCGTCCTGGTGGCGCAGCGCCGCGCCGACGGCGGCCTCCCGGCACAGCGCGACCAGGTCGGCGACGACGAAGCCGGGAGTGCGCTCGGCGACCTCGGACAGCTGCACGTCGTCGGCCAGCGGCGCGCCGCGCAGCAGCACCCGCAGCAGGTCGGTGCGGGTGGTGTCGTCGGGGAGGCCGAGCGTGAGCTCCCGGTCGACGAGGCCGGGTTCGCGCAGCCTGGGGTCGACGGACTGCGGCTGGGAGCTGGTGACGACCACGGCGAGCCCGTCGGCGCCGACCGCGCCGCGGATCGCGTCCAGCGCCACGGTGGCCAGCGGGGGCGGGTCGCCGGCGGGCAGCAGGGCCTCCACGTCGGTCAGCAGCAGCACGCGGTTGCCCTGCGCGCGGGTGGCCCGGCCGATCGCGTCGTGCAGGCGCTGCGCGGCGGTGGCCGCTTCGAGCGCGGCGACGCTCGGTGCGGCGAGCTCGACCAGCTCGGCGCCGACGTCGGCGGCGACCGCACGGGCCAGCGTGGCCTTGCCGACCCCGGACGGCCCGCTGAGCAGCACGCCGAGGTGCGGTTCGGCGCCGAGGCGGCGCAGCAGCTCGGGCTGGTCGAAGGCCAGCCGCAGCCACTCGCCGAGCCGCTTGGCGGCGTCGCGGGACCCGACCAGGTCGGCGACCGGGACCACCGCCTCGGGCGGGTGTTCCGCGGGCGCCTCGGCGGGCGCGGTCGGCACGGGGGCCGGGCTGGTGCCGTCGCGCCACTCGACCACCGTGGACGGCTGGACGGCGACCGCCCCGGCCGGGTCGGTGGCGGCGATGGTGATGAGTTCGTTGGTCCAGGTCAAGCCGATGGCGGTGGACAGCTTGCGGCGCACCTCGCCCGGGTTCGCGGCGGTCGCCGGGGCCACGTCCTGCGGCAGCAGCGAGACGGTGTCGCCGGTGCTGAAGACCTTGCCGGTGAGCGCCAGCCGCAGCGTCTCCGGCGCGACGGTGGCGCGCGCGATCCGCGAACCGGCGACGACGACCCGCTTCGCCGCGCTGACCTGCACGGGGGCGACGCCGACCTCGGCGCCCTCGGTGAGCCCGAGGTTCATCAGCGCCACGTCGTCCAGCAGCACCACGCCGGTGGGCGTGCCGGGCGCGGCCGCGGCGGCGAGCGCCACGGTCATCCGTGCGCCGGTGAGCTGGACGGCGTTCCAGGGCCGCAGCCCGAGCGCGTCGAGCACTTCGGGGTGCAGGCGCACGACTCCGCGCCGAGCGTCCTTGGCGGAGGTCGAGACCCGAGCGGTCAGCGTTGTCGACGACACGCCGCGAGCTTAACCGCGCCCGGTGCGGCCCTCGCGCGATCCCGATCTTCCGGCTGCCAGCCCCACGGCTCCCGCCGCCGCCCGGGCAGACGCGAACCGGCCACCCGACCGCCCGCGGGCCGCAGGCGCGGGGGGCCGGGCGGCGAGTGGCGAGACGCGCGCACCCCGGGGAGCGGGTGCGCCCCCGGCGGAGAGGAGCGCAAGGCACCTCCCACCGGCCCGGGGCGGCGAACGGTGCCCCGGGCCGCGGCTGGGGGCGCTGCGGTTCCGGCACCGCCGCGCAGCACGCGCCCGGCAACCCCTCAGCTCGTCGTGTCGTTGCGGTTGCGGCGGAGCTCCAGGCGGCGCCAGCTGCGGCGGGGGCCGTCGGGGTGGCTGTAGCGGCGGCGGACCCGGCGGGCCGCGCCGGCCACGCTGCGGCGCAGCGGCGGGCGGAGGCCGATGCGCCGCTGGGTGCGGCGCCGGATCGCGCGGCGCTCGCGGGGCGGCGCGTCCCACGCCTCCGGGTGCTTGGCCAGCCAGTTGTGCCGGTACACCGCGTACGGCACGTGCACCAGGTACACCACCATGACGACGGCCAGCGAGATCAGCGGGAACACGATCACCGCGGCGGCCAGGATCGCCACCAGCACCAGCAGCGGTGCCACCAGCCGCGGCGGCACCTTCACGGTCTTCAGCGACAGCGTGGGGACCCGGCTGACGGCCAGCGCGGCGATGAGCACCATCCAGACGATGACCACCGTCTGGTCGGCCCACCAGCCCGCGTGCTCGAAGTGCGCGGTGAGGATGAGCGGCAGCAGCGCGAGCAGCCCGGCCGCCGGGGCGGGCACCCCGACGAAGAACTCCTTGGCGTACGGGGGCTGGTCGGCGTCTTCCAGGAGGGTGTTGAACCGCGCCAGGCGCAGCACCATGCACACCGCGAACACCAGCGCGGCCACCCAGCCGAGCCGGTTGTCCTGGAGCTGCCAGGCGTAGAGGGTCAGGGCCGGCGCGACGCCGAACGACATCGCGTCGGACAGCGAGTCCAGCTCGGCCCCCATCTTCGACGTGGCGTCGAGCAGGCGTGCTATCCGCCCGTCGAGGCCGTCCAGCACCGCCGCGACGGCGATGGCGGCGATGGCGCCGTACAGGTTGTCGGTCAGCGCGAACTGGACCGCGGACAGCCCGGCGCACATGGCCAACACGGTGATCGCGTTGGGCAGCAGCCGGACACCGGGGTTGGTCCGCACGCTCATGAGTCGTCCCGGGGGAGTTCGGCGAGCGGCGTCTCACCGCCGATGGTGCGCTGGCCGGGCTCCACCAGGACCCGGCTGCCGGCGGGCACGTAGAGGTCGACGCGGGAACCGAACCGGATCAGGCCGTAGGTGCTGCCCGCGGCCACCTCCTCCCCTTCGGCGACGGAGCAGACGATGCGCCGGGCCACCAGGCCGGCGATCTGCACCACGGCCACCCGGGTGCCGTCGGTGCCGCGGATGACCATCGAGTTGCGCTCGTTGTCCTCGCTGGCCTTGTCCAGGTCGGCGGAGAGGAACTTGCCGGGCCGGTAGGCGATGCGCTCGACCCGCCCGGCGAGCGGGATGCGCTGGACGTGCACGTCGAAGATGGTCAGGAAGGCGCTGATCCGCACCATCGGCTCGTCGCCGAGGCCGAGTTCGGCGGGCGGCACGGCGGGCTCGACGTGCGAGACCGTGCCGTCGGCGGGCGCCACCGCGAGGCCCTCGCGGCTCGGGGTGGTGCGCGCCGGTTCGCGGAAGAACCACGCGCACCAGGCGGTCAGCACGCCTCCGAGCAGGCCTGCCGGGCGCCAGAGGCGGCGCAGCAGGAGGGTCGCGGCCGCGGCGCCGAGCACGAACGGACGTCCGGCCGGGTGCATCGGTGGGATGGTGTCGCGGGCCAGCCCGACGAGGTGGGCCAGCGGGTTGGTCTTCGGTTCTCTCGCGGTGCTCATCGAGGTGCTTCGCCCCTGCGTCGGCGGGTTCTGGTGCGGCGCGCGGTCGCCAGTCCCTCGGGTGTCCGGGACCGGTGGCCGGCGCCGTGGTCGGTACAGCATCTCGGACGCCCCGGGCCAACCGACGCCAGGGGGCGCTGTTGATCAACAACAGCCTAGCTGACCTGCGCATTTGGCGCGCAGAGATGGTACAGCGGCAGGACCACCGCGGTCACTCGACGAGGTGAAGTCATGAGCCAGGGGCCGATCGGCGGCTCCCCGTGGCCGCCGAACGGCCCCTGGCGTGCGGGTCCGTGCGCCCCCCGACGGCGCACGGCCCTTCGGATGTCCGCTCCGCCCGGTGACGAGGGCGTTCCCGCGGACGTCTGTGAGATGTCGCTGAGCGACAGTTCGTTACGCGACACCCAGTGTAATTGAGGTCACAGCAAGTCCGTAGCCTCTTTCGGAGGATGCGTGCGAGCGTGTACGTGACCGTGCGTGACCACCGCGCTGTCGTTCTTCATCCGCTCGCGGCGAGCGGTTCCTCGACCTGCATCCGCGCACCCATGAGCTCCCCGAGCCCCCGGTACGGGTCGCCGTGCTCCACGCCGTCGGCGGTGCTGCGCAGCACCAGCTCGGACGCCCCGTCGGCCACGTCCTGCACCAGCTCGTCGTCCAGTTCGGACACCGCGTACTCGTCGAGGTAGAGCTCCAGCGACAGCGACCAGCCGGTGCGGTCCTGGTCGAGCCGGGCGCTGGCCACGTCGCGGCTGTCCACCCACTGCGCGCCGGGCCGCTCCCGCAGCTGGCGGACCGGCGTCGCGGCGAGCTCGCCCAGCTGCTCCAGCTCCGCCTCGCGGAACCGGGCCAGGGTGCCCGCCAGCAGGCGCTTGGTGGTGCTCGCGGAGCTGGGCAGCAGCACCAGCCCGCGGTCGGTGACCAGCAGGTCGTAGCTGCTGCCCGCGCACTGCACCGGGCTGACGATCCCGGCCAGCTCGGGCTCCGGCTCCGGCGCGGGCTTGCGCGCGTGGTTCAGCGGCACGCCGAGGTTGACCAGCGCCCGGTGCAGGCCGGGGACAAGCCGCGGGTCGACCACCGCGGGACGCACCAACCGGTCGGGGTCCAGCGGTTGGCCGCCGGCCAGCCGGACCTGCGACGGGCCGCCCCAGTCCAGCTCGTGGTGCGCGCGGCGCGCGCAGACCAGGGCGTCGACCACGGTGCAGCCGAGCAGCTCGACCAGCATGTCCACGGCCGCCTCGTCCACGAGCTCCGGGCTCAGGCCGGGGTTGAGCACCGGGTTGATCAGGTCGCGTCCCTGGCCGCGGTGGATGGCGGCCAGCACCCCGGCGATGGACGGCTGCACCGGCAGTCCGCTCTGCTCCACCGCGGCGCTGAGCAGCGCGGCCTGCTCGGCCACGTGCGCGGCACCGGCCTGCTTGGCCAGCTCCGGCCACGGCAGCCGGGGGCCGAGGGTGTCGACCGTCAGCCGGTCCTCCAGCTCCGGCACGCTCTTGCGCGGGTTGCGCAGCACCGCGAACGCGGGACGCTCGTCGGCCTCGCGCTCCCGGTTCCCGGCCCGCTTCATCGCCTCGATGCGGCGCCGCACCCGGCCCTCGGGGTCCTCGGCGATGGCCTGCTTGGCGCGCTCGGCCAGCTGCGGCTTGCGCGCCGGGTGGGACATGAACTTGCGGAAGCCCAGCAGCACGTCCGGGGTGTGGCCGATCGCCTTGGCCATGCTCAGGTACTCGTCGGCGTACTCCTGCCAGCCGATCCGGACGGCCACGGTCTTGCGCAGCGCCAGCACCGCGGTGCGGGTGCCGGCCTCCCGGACGGCGACCTCGTCGGCGGACAGCTCCAGCTCGTGCGCGGTGGTGGCGGCGATCGCGGTGAACGCCCGCGCGTACCCGGCGAACAGCCACTTCGTCGGCCCGCCGGTCAGGCTCGTCACGGTGCGCTCGACGCTGGCCGAGGTGCGGTAGGCGAGCACCGTCAGCCGGTTGCGCCCGGTCAGCCGACCGATCTCGTGCGCCATCACGGCCCGCAGCTCGCCGACGGTCAGCGCGGCCAGCAGCGGCAGCCCGAGCTCCAGGTAGCGGGTGCGGGTGCGCAGCCCGAGCAGCGCGGTGTCCTCCCGGACCACCACCACCGGCTCGGAGGTGATGCGGATCTCGTCGGGTGCCGGCGCCTCGGCCGCCGCGGCGATCGACTCGGTCATCCGCCACAGCTGGGGCTGCTCGCTGCGGCTCAGCAGCACCCCGCGCGGCCGCACCCGCGAGCGCAGCACGGCCCGCAGGCCGACCGCGAACAGGGCGCCGACGACCAGCGCGGCGGCAGCGGCCTTCAGCCCGCTGGTCTGGTCGTAGCGGAAGGTGACGACGGCGATCGTGAGCAGGCCGAGGACCAGCGCGATCGGGGCGACGAAGAAGGCGATGTGCAGCGCCAGTGCCAGGGCGGCTCGCCAGGGGCCTCGCACGGTGCAGAGCTCCGGAGGGGTGGACGGGGACGGTGGTGCAGTCTTGGTGACGGGACGGGTGCAGTCAATCCAGCAGCATCACGTCCACTGTGGACCCGGCGTCGAGCTCGGTGACGTGCTCGGGGACCTCGAGCAGGCAGTTCGCCTTCGCCATCCCGGCGAGCAGGTGCGACCCGGGCGCGCCCTGCAGGCTCACCGTCCCGGTTCCCGGGTCGTACCGGCCGCGCCGGTACTGCCGCCGCTCGGGCGGGGCGGTGAGCGGTTCGGTCAGCGTGGCCTGCCGCACCGGTCGTCGCGTCACCCGGTGCCCGGCCGCGGCGCGCAGCGCGGGGCGCACGAAGACCTCGAACGACACCATCGAGCTGACCGGGTTGCCCGGCAGCGTCACCACCGCCGTCCCGCCCCGGTAGCGGCCGCAGCCCTGCGGCATGCCCGGTTGCATCGCGACCTTGGTGAACTCGACCCCGTTGCCGGTGAGCGCGTCCTTGACCACCTCGTAGGCGCCCGCGCTCACCCCGCCGGAGGTGATGAGCAGGTCGGTGCCGTCCAGGTGCGGGGCCAGCGCCTCGTGGAAGGCGTCGACGTCGTCGGGCACGAAGCGCAGCAGCGTCGCCTCGCCACCGGCGTCGCGGACCGCCGCGGCCAGCATCAGGCCGTTGGACTCGTAGATCTGGCCCGGCTGCAGCGGGGTGCCGGGGGCGACCAGCTCCGAGCCGGTGGACAGCACGAGCACCCGCACCGGGCGGTGCACCGGCAGCTCCGCCGCGCCGACCGCGGCGGCCACGCCGAGCTGCGAGGGCCCCAGCGTGGTGCCCGCGGTGAGCACCGTCGCGCCGACTGCGACGTCCTCGCCCGCGCGGCGCAGGTGCGCGCCCGGCTGCACCGAGGTGAACACCCGCACGCGCTCGGTGCCGCGGTCGGTGCGCTCCACCGGGACCACCGCGTCGGCGCCCGACGGCACCTGGGCGCCGGTCATGATCCGGTGCGCGGTGCCGGGCTGGAGCGGCGGCACGTCGACCCGGCCCGCCGGGACGTCCTCGACCACCGGCAGCTCCACCGGCTGCTCCGGTCCGGCGTCGGCCAGGTCGACCGAGCGCACCGCGTAGCCGTCCATCGCCGAGTTGTCGAACGGCGGCAGCGGGATCGGCGCGACCAGGTCCTCGGCCAGCGCCCGTCCGAGGCAGTCCGCGAGCGGCGTGACCTCCACCTCGGTGGGCTGCAGCAGCGCGGCGACCGTCGCCTGGTGCTCGGCGACCGCGGTCAGGTCGGGGTTCGGTGTTCCGTGCGACACGCCCCGATCATCGGCCATGGCCACCCCCGCTGTCGCCACCGGCGTGCGGATCGACACCGGATCCCGCCGTGGCAGACTCGATCGAGCGCTCGGAACGATCTCCCGGGTGACCGCTGCGCGGGCCTCGGGCCTGGCGCTGTCCGCGACGGCCGCAGGTGTGCGCGGTGCCCGGTGAGCCGAGCGGTCCGAGGGGACAGGGAGGTACTCGTGCAGGTTCGGACCCGCCACACGCCGTCGTTCGGGGTGGCCCGGCTGGTGCTGGCGCCCGGCGAGCCGGTGCAGGTCGAGAGCGGCGCGATGCTGGCGAGCAGCTACGGGGTCACGGTGGAGGCGCGCGCCCAGGGCGGCTTCCTGAAGTCGCTGGCCCGCGCCGCGCTGGGGGGAGAGTCGTTCTTCGTGTCCACCTTCACCGCGCCGCAGCAGGGCGGCTGGGTGGACGTGGCGCCGAACCTGCCCGGCGACCTCAACGTGCTCGAGCTCGACGGGCGGGTCGGCTGGTGCGTCACCAAGTCCTCGTGGCTGGCGTCGGCGAGCACGGTGCAGCTGGAGACCCAGTGGGGCGGGTTCAAGAGCCTCTTCGGCGGCGAGGGCGGCTTCATGACCCACGCCGTCGGGCAGGGTCCGCTGGTGCTGTCCTGCTACGGCGCGCTGGACGTGGTGACGCTGCAGCCGGGTGAGTACGTGACGATCGACACCGGTCACGTGGTGGCCTACGCCGACACGGTGCAGAGCCGCCTGCGCCAGATCAGCCAAGGCGCGGTGCAGTCCCTCAAGAGCGGGGAAGGTCTGGTGTTCGATTTCGCCGGTCCGGGACAGATCTTGACCCAGACGCGGAATCCGCGAGGGCTCATCACCTGGTTGCAGGCGAATGGATTGGGCGCTCGGTCCTGACCGAATTGCACGCGAACGCATTCTGCGCAAGCGGCTGTTCGAGTGATTCGCGGGTGAGACGGGGGTGGTCGGCCCCGCGCGGACGCTGCGGACTCCCGCGTCGTCCGGACCGCCCCCGCGGGCTCGCAACCGGACTGCCAGGCGTTCCGCTGCAGGCGGAACGGATTGGTGCGGTTGGGGGATCATCTCGGCGCGATGACGGACGGTGCTCGGGAAAGGCACCCGTTCGGCTCAGCGTTTAACGGGAAAGTTGCATTGCTCAACCCGCGACGAGGCCCGAATTCGGGGGTAGTGTGGCCGGTGCTCCAGCGGCGCTCGCGCCGTGCATCACTTTTCATGAGGAGGACACCGTGGCGGTCGGCACGGTCAAGTGGTTCAACTCGGAGAAGGGCTACGGATTCATCGCGACGGATGGTGGGTCCGATGTGTTCGTCCACTACTCCGCCATCAACATGTCGGGTTTCCGCACCCTTTCCGAAGGCGATCGGGTCGAATTCGAGGTGAAGGCGGGGCGTGACGGCCGCACCCAGGCTGACGGGGTCCGCAAGGTCTGACGAGCTTCGCGCGCACGGCCCGGTCCCGACCGCGGGGCCGGGCCGTTGTGCTGGGCCTCACCGGGGGCGTTCACGCCCCGCTGGGGCAACCGTGAGACGAGCGTGATCTCGGCCGGTTAGGCTGCTGGCCGTGTCGGAAGACCTCACCGGGAAGCGCCTCGGCCACTACAAGATCGACGGAGTGCTCGGTCGCGGTGGCATGAGCGTGATGTACCGCGCCACCGATGTGCGGCTCGGCCGCAAGGTCGCCCTCAAGGTGATGGGCGAGCACATCACCGGTGATGCCGAGTTCCGCGAGCGCTTCGTCGACGAGGCGCGCAACACCTCGGCCATCGACCACGCCAACATCGTGCCGCTGTACGACTTCGGCGAGGTCGACGGCATGCTCTACATCGCGATGCGGCTGGTCGACGGCTCCGACCTGGCGAGCCTGATCAAGGACGGGCCGATCTCGCCGAAGCGGACCCTGGAACTGCTGTCGCAGGTCGCCGAGGCGCTGGACATGCTGCACGAGCGCGGTCTGGTGCACCTCGACCTCAAGCCGGCCAACGTCCTGGTGACCTCCCGCGAGTCCGCGCACGAGCACGTCTACCTGGCCGACTTCGGGCTCACCCGGCGCGGGGCGACCGGGCACCGCACCGCCAGCGGCGACTTCCTCGGCTCGCCGACCTACGCCGCGCCGGAGCACCTGCGCGGCGAACCGGTGGACGGTCGCACCGACCAGTACGCGCTGGCCTGCATGCTCTTCGCCTGCCTCACCGGCCGCCCGCCGTTCCAGGGGCAGGTGCAGGAGGTCATCCAGGGCCACCTGAACGCCGAACCGCCGCCGGCGACCTCGCTGGTGGTGCTGCCCGGCGGCATCGACGAGGTGCTGCGCCGGGGCATGGCCAAGAAGGCCGAGCAGCGGTTCGGGACCTGCCAGGAGCTGGTCGCGGCGGCGCGCGCCGCCCTCGGGCAGGCCGCCGGGGACGCCCCGCCGCAGCCGCGCCCGGCCGGGCCGGTGCCGGGCCCGGTGTCCGGCCCGCAGCCCGTGCAGTACCCGCCGAGCCAGCCTCTCCCTGCACAGGGCTACCCGCCGCACTACCCTCAGCAGCAGCCCCCGCGCCCGCTGCCACCGCCGGCCAGCGACCCGGTGCGGTTGCGTCCCCCGATGCCCGCGGGCTCGGCGTCGTTCGCGACCAGCTCCGGCAGCTCGGCGAAGTGGATCGTCGGGGGTCTGGTGGGCATCGCCCTGGTGCTCATCGTCGTGGTCTTCGTCGTGATGGCCAACATGGGCAGCTCCGGCGGCTCGACGGAGACGAGCACCACGACCTCGACACGCAGCAGCAACGAGCTGCCCACCACGGTCCCCACGGGCGACTGACCCGCAGGCACGTCGCTTGCACTCGCCAGGGGAGAGTGCTAAACACGGTATTGGCACTCAGCAAGGTTGAGTGCCAGGTCGGGACGGTGAGGCCGTCTCCGGCGGTACCACCTGACGGTACCGTCGCGCGGTCGTCCGTCGCGGGCACCGAGCCTGGCCGAGCACGAGTCTTGCCGTGGGGTGCGAACTCACCTCCGCGGCGTCCAGACAGGTGGAGGACCACACCGCAATGGCCAAGATGATCGCGTTCGACGAGGACGCCCGCCGCGGTCTTGAGCGCGGCATGAACACCCTCGCCGACGCCGTCAAGGTGACGCTCGGCCCGAAGGGCCGCAACGTTGTGCTCGAGAAGAAGTGGGGCGCACCCACCATCACCAACGACGGCGTCTCCATCGCCAAGGAGATCGAGCTCGAGGACCCGTGGGAGAAGATCGGGGCCGAGCTGGTCAAGGAGGTGGCGAAGAAGACCGACGACGTCGCCGGTGACGGCACCACCACCGCCACCGTGCTGGCCCAGGCCCTGGTGCGCGAGGGCCTGCGCAACGTCGCGGCCGGCGCCAACCCGATCGCCCTGAAGCGGGGCATCGAGAAGGCCACCGAGGCGATCTCCGAGCAGCTGCTCAAGAACGCCAAGGAGGTCGAGACCAAGGACCAGATCGCCGCCACCGCCGCGATCTCGGCCGGCGACCGCCAGATCGGCGAGCTGATCGCCGAGGCCATGGACAAGGTCGGCAAGGAAGGCGTCATCACCGTCGAGGAGAGCAACACCTTCGGGCTGGAGCTGGAGCTCACCGAGGGCATGCGCTTCGACAAGGGCTACATCTCGCCCTACTTCGTGACCGACTCGGAGCGGATGGAAGCGGTCCTGGAGGACCCGTACGTCCTGCTGCTGAGCTCCAAGGTCTCCAACGTCAAGGACCTCCTCCCGCTGCTGGAGAAGGTCATGCAGGCCAACAAGCCGCTGCTGATCATCGCCGAGGACGTCGAGGGCGAGGCGCTGGCCACCCTGGTCGTCAACAAGATCCGCGGCACCTTCAAGTCGGTCGCCGTCAAGGCGCCGGGCTTCGGTGACCGCCGCAAGGCGATGCTGCAGGACATGGCCATCCTGACCGGCGGCCAGGTCATCAGCGAGGAGGTCGGCCTCAAGCTGGAGAACGCCGACCTGAACCTGCTGGGCCGTGCCCGCAAGGTCGTCGTCACCAAGGACGAGACCACCATCGTCGAGGGCGCCGGTGACGACGAGCAGATCGCCGGCCGGGTCAACGAGATCCGCGCCGAGATCGAGCGCTCGGACTCCGACTACGACCGCGAGAAGCTGCAGGAGCGGCTGGCCAAGCTGGCCGGCGGCGTGGCCGTCATCAAGGCCGGTGCGGCGACCGAGGTCGAGCTCAAGGAGCGCAAGCACCGCATCGAGGACGCGGTCCGCAACGCCAAGGCCGCGGTCGAGGAGGGCATCGTCGCGGGTGGCGGCGTCGCGCTGCTGCAGGCCGCGCAGGCTGCCTTCGGCGACCTGAAGCTGGAGGGCGACGAGGCCACCGGTGCCAACAGCGTGAAGATCGCTGTCGAGGCCCCGCTGAAGCAGATCGCCGTCAACGCCGGCCTCGAGGGCGGCGTCATCGCGGAGAAGGTCAAGGGCCTGACCCCGGGCCACGGCCTGAACGCCGCGACCGGCGAGTACGAGGACCTGGTGCAGGCGGGCGTCCTGGACCCGGCCAAGGTCACCCGTTCCGCGCTGCAGAACGCCGCTTCCATCGCCGGTCTGTTCCTGACCACCGAGGCCGTGGTCGCGGACAAGCCGGAGAAGGAGGCCGCGGGCGCTGGCGCCGGTGCCGACCCGATGGGCGGCATGGGCGGCATGATGTGACCTGCCCCTAGGCGACCGGAGGGCCGTCCCCGTTCGGGGGCGGCCCTTCGCCGTTCCCGGGGCTCCTCGCCGTGTGACAACGACCGGGAGCTGCGGTTGCGGTGCCGGGATGAGCGGCTCCCTGCTGGAAGTCATCGCGCTGGACGCCGCCGACGCGGAGGCCGCGCAGGCCGGCGGGGCGGACCGGGTCGAGCTGTGCCGGGACCTGGCCGCCGACGGCCTGACCCCGGACCCGGCGACCGTGCGCAGCGTGCTGGCCGCCACCGACCTCCCGGTGCGGGTGATGGTGCGCGAGGACGCCGGGTTCACCGCCGACGTCGACCTGCTGCGGCGGCGGGTCGGGGAGCTGCGGGAGGCCGGCGCCCAGGAGTTCGTGCTCGGCTTCCTGGACGAGCACGGGCAGGTCGACGTGGGCTCCACCCGCGCCGTGGTCACCGAGCTGGGTGGCTGCCCCTGGACCTTCCACCGCGCCGTGGACCACGCCGCCCAGTACCGGATGGCGTGGAACCACGCGGTGTCGCTGAGCCCGGACACCGTGCTCACCGCGGGCGACCCGGACGGGGTCGACGAGGGCCTTCCCCACCTGCGGGAACTCGCCGCGGTGCAGGACGTGGAGGGGGTGCGGCTGCTCGTCGGCGGCGGCCTGCGCGAGGAGCACGTGCCCGACCTGCGCGCGGCCGGTGTGCGCGCGTTCCACGTCGGCAGCGGCGCCCGGACGTCCGGGGCGGTGGACGCCGACCGCGTCCGCGCCTGGCGGGAGCTGCTCGACTCCTGACCCTCCCGACACACCGGGGCGTGTCGGGACGGACCGGGAAGGACCGGGTCAGGCGGGTGCGCGCGGGTCGTCGGACCTGACCGGGCGCTGCCTGCCAGCGATCGTGACCGGGATGTGCTCTCCTTGATCCCGTCGGGAGTCCAGGCGAGGTAGGGGTCATGTCCGTTCGAAGTGCCCGGCGGCGGTTCGTCACGGTCGCGGCGCTCGTGTGCGCCGTGCTGGCGGGGTGCACCGAGAACCCGCAGTCGGCAGGGCCGCCGCCCGCGCAGTCGCTGCCCGGGGAGGGCCTGCCGCAGGTGACGCCGCAGCCGCAGCAGATGCGGCGGCTCGGCGACGACATCGCGGTGCGGGGCAAGGCTGAGCTCCTGGTCGACCAGGTGGTCGACCAGCCCACCCGTGACCTGGCCGCGCAGGTGCTGCGGATGGCCGGAGCGAGCGACGTCGTGGTGCGGGAGGAGGGGCAGCCGCCCGCCGAGGACGTGGCGCTGCGCATCGAGATCGGCCGCCGCGGCACGCGGGCCGCGGCGCAGGGGCTGCGGGACTTCGGTTTCACCGCCCCGGGGAACCTGCCGCCCGAGGGCTACGTCCTGGCCGGGCGCGGGGGCACCGACCCCGCGGTGGTCATCGGGGCGTCCGACCCGGCGGGCGCCTACTACGGCGTGCAGACGCTGCGCCAGCTCGCCTCGCCGGGACGCATCGCCGGTGTCGGCATCCTCGACCACCCGGACATGCCGCTGCGCGGCAGCGTCGAGGGCTTCTACGGCCCCCCGTGGACGCACGAGCAGCGCATGGACCAGCTCGCCTTCTACGGCGACGTCAAGCTCAACACCTACGTCTACGCGCCCAAGGACGACCCGTACCACCGGGAGAAGTGGCGTGAACCGTACCCGGCGGAGGAGTTCGCCCGGGTGCGGGAACTGATCGCGCAGGCGGCCAGGCACCACGTCAAGTTCACCTTCGCGCTCTCGCCCGGCACCTCCATCTGCTACAGCGACGAGTCGGACGTCCAGGCGCTGCTGGCCAAGCTGCAGACCGTCTACGACGCCGGGGTGCGCGACTTCTCCGTGCCGCTGGACGACATCTCCTACACCCAGTGGAACTGCCCGGGCGACCAGGCGAAGTACGGGCCCCCGTCGCAGGCCGCGGCGGGCCGGGCGCAGGCGGAGCTGCTCAACCGCGTGCAGCACGAGTTCGTCGACACCCACCCCGGGGTGGCGCCGCTGCAGTTCGTGCCCACCGAGTACTCCGACGTGGAGGACTCGCCGTACAAGACGGAGATCCGGTCCACGCTGGACCCGCGGGTGCTGACGATGTGGACCGGGGACGGTGTGATCCCGCGCCAGATCACGGTGTCCGACGCGGAGAAGGCCGAGCAGGTCTGGGGACGCAAGCTGTTCCTGTGGGACAACTACCCGGTCAACGACTTCAAGGGCTCGGTCGGCCGGGTGCTGCTCGGCCCGTACGCCGAGCGGGAGCCCGGGCTGGACCAGCAGCTCACCGGTGGCCTGGTCAACCCGATGAACATGGCCACGGCGAGCCAGGTGGTGGAGACGGGGGCGGCCGACTTCTTCTGGAACGACTCGGACTTCGACGCGCGGCGGGCCTGGCGCGCGGCGGCCGAGCACCTGGCGGGCAGGCGCTTCGCCGGGGACCGGCCGGGCCTGGTCGCCGACCCGGCGACCGTGGAGGCGCTGCTGGTGTTCTTCGACCTGGAGACGATGGGGCCGCTGCCCAACGGGTCGCCGTGGCTGCCGCAGGCACCCGAGCTGGCGCGGCGCTTCGACCAGTTCCGGTCCGACTGGCACAGCGGCGACCGCGCGGGCGCGGTGCGGGAGCTGCGCGGGTACGCGCAGGCGGTCGCGGAGGCGCCGGGGCGGGTCCGTGCGGGAGCGCCACCGGCCTTCGTCGAGGAGACGGAGCCGTGGCTGGCCGCGACCGAGCTCTGGGGACAGGCGCTGGTGCGCACGGTCGACGGCCTGGAGGCGCGGGCCGAGGGCGACGAGGCCGCGGCGTCCGCCCGCTTCGGCGAGGCCCAGCGGCTCGCGGCGCGCGCGGCCGAGATCCGCACCGAGCCCGACAAGGTCCTCCCGCAGGGGACGGTCTACGTCGGCGACGGCGTGCTGGACACCTTCATCGAGCAGGCGCCCGGGCTGCGCTGATCACTCCTCCGGGACGACCAGCCAGCAGGCCAGGTAGAAGAGGATCCCGGAGCCGAAGCCGAACAGCGTCAGGGCGATCAGCGCGACCCGGACCAGGGTGGCGTCCACGCCGAGCGCCTCGGCGGCCCCGCCGCACAGGCCGGCGATCATCCGCTCGTCGCGGCTGCGCCGGAACTTCCGCTCCGGTGTCTCGGTGCTGGTGGTGTGGGGGATCTCGTCGGTCATGCTTCGATCGTGGCGCGAGAGGCGCCCCGGCGGGTCCGGAACGCCCCGGAGGCGGTCCCTGACCCGGCCCCGACCCACCCCCGACGCCGCGGCGGGTCAGGCGCTGCAGGGCCGGTGCACGTCCAGCAGGTCGGTGCCCTTCTCCTCCCAGCGGTCGTAGAGCGCGTCCCGGCCGTAGCGGGCGACCAGCTGGGCCTCGTTCCGGGTGATCGGGACGAGTGTGATGAGCTGCAGGACCGGCTCGCCGGTGTCGTCGAGGAGGACGTCGAACTCGTCGTCGAGGTACGGGTGGGGCGCGGCCAGGGCCCCGGCGATCTCGGTGTCCGGCAGCAGCACGCGGTCGTTCATGATCAACGCGCCGTACCCGACGCGGCTGTTCGACTCGGTCAGCAGTTCGGCGACCACACCGGTCAGGTGGCGGGCGTGCAGCTCCTGGTCGGCCTTGAGCGTGCACAGCAGCTCCTGGGGCAGCGGCGCGCCCGCGGTGCGGTCGCGCAGGCCGCTGGTCAGGACGGTGACGTGCGCGCCGTCCGGGTGGTCGCAGTACACCAGGTGGTAGCCGCGGTCGCGGCCGCTGCTGGTGACGCTGCTGTCGGCGCCGCGGACCCGGCCGACGTGCTTCTCGATGTGCGCGGGCAACCCGCTGAACCGGCTCAAAGCGCCCCCTTCCGAGGTCGCCGCGATCCTATCGACGCGCGCGGGCGGGCCTGACACGCAGCAGCCGCCTGGCCCGGCCTGGAGGTCCGCACAGGCACCGACGGGGGCAGGCACGTGCCTGCTGGGTGATCCGATGATCGCCACCGAGCCGTTCGGTCGCCTACGCTCGCGGTATGGCGGTGGATGACGCGTTCGACTTCAAGTCCCCGGCCGAGGTCGCCAAGGCGCTGGACGGCACCGGGTACCTGCCCGACGACGGCATCGCGACTGCGGCGTTCCTGGCGATGCGGATGCGTCGCCCGCTGCTGTGCGAGGGCGAGCCGGGCACCGGCAAGACCGCGCTCGCGCAGGCCCTGGCCAGCGCGCTCGGGGTGGACCTGATCCGGCTGCAGTGCCACGAGGGCATCGACGCGGCCCAGGCGCTCTACGACTGGGACTTCCCGCGGCAGCTGCTGCACCTGCGCACGCTGGAGGCGGCCTCCGGGGGCGAGCTGGACGCCGAGGCCGCCGAGTCCTCGCTCTACACCCGCCGGTTCCTGCTGGCCCGGCCGCTGCTGCGGGCGCTGCAGGAAGCGCCGTGCGTGCTGCTGGTCGACGAGATCGACCGCGCCGACGACGAGTTCGAGGCGTTCCTGCTGGAGGTGCTGTCGGAGTACGCGGTCACCATCCCGGAGTTCGGGGTGGTGTCGGCGCCCGAGCCGCCGATCGTCGTGCTCACCTCCAACCGGACCCGCGAGGTGCACGACGCCCTGAAGCGGCGCTGCCTGTACCACTGGCTGGAGCACCCGGACCTGGAGCGCGAGGTCGCGATCCTGCGGCGCCGGCTGCCGGGGCTGGACGAGCGACTGGCGCAGCAGGTGGCCGCGACCCTGCAGCGGATGCGGCAGATGGAGCTGCTCAAGCCGCCGGGGGTGGCCGAGGCGCTGGACTGGGCGCAGGCGCTGCAGGCGCTCGGGCAGGACGAGCTGGACACCGAGGTCGCGGCGACCACGCTGGGCGCGGTGCTGAAGTACCGCGAGGACGCGGAGCGGGTCCGCGCGGCGGGCGTGCTGGCCGCCGAGCGCTGACGCCGGCTGGAGGGGCGCGATGCACACCGTGACCGGGCTCGTCGGGTTCGCCCGTGCGCTGCGGCACTCCGGCATGGCCTGCGGGCCGACGCGGGTGCAGGCCTTCCTCGCCGCCGTCGAGGAGGTCGGCCTCGACCGCGACGCGCTCTACTGGGCGGGCCGCCTGACGCTGTGCTCCGACCCCGACGACGTGCCGCGCTACGACGCCGCGTTCACCGCCTGGTTCGGCGGGGACGGGGTGTCCGCGGAGCCGGTGGGCCGGCCGCAGCCGCGGCCCTCGCAGATCGCGGCGCTGGCCCCGGCCGACGCCGGCGCGGGGGCCGAGGGGGAGGACCGCCCGTTGGCGGCCGCGGCCAGCGACGCCGAGGTGCTGCGCCGCCGCGACCTGTCCGAGCTCGGCGTCGCCGAGCGCGAGCACCTGCGGCGACTCCTCGCGGTGCTGCGCCCCGACCCGCCGTCGCGCCCGGCGCTGCGCCGCCGCCCGAACCAGCGCGGCACGTTGAGCTCCCGGGCCACGCTGCGCGAGATGCTGCGCTCGGGCGGTGAGCCGGTGCGGCTGCGGCGGCAGCGGCGCTCCCACCGGCCGCGGCGGGTGGTGCTGCTGGTCGACGTCTCGGGGTCGATGAGCCCGTACGCGGACGCGCTGCTGCGGTTCGCGCACGTGGTGGTGCGCAGGTCGCCCGCCAGCACCGAGGTCTTCACGCTCGGCACGCGGTTGACGCGGGTGAGCAGGCAGCTGCGGCAGCGGGACCCGGAGGCCGCGCTGCTGGCCGCGTCCCACGCGGTGCCGGACTTCTCCGGGGGCACCCGGCTCGGCGAGACGCTGCGGGTGTTCCTGGACCGGTGGGGCCAGCGGGGCATCGCGCGCGGGTCGGTGGTCGTGCTGTTCTCCGACGGCTGGGAGCGCGGTGACGCCACCGAGCTCGCCGACCAGATGCGGCGGCTGCGGCGGTTGGCCCGTGCGGTGATCTGGGCGAACCCGCACGCCGGGCACGACGGGTACCAACCCGTGCAGTCCGGGATTGTTGCGGCCATGCCGCACGTTGACCGGATGGTGGCCGGGCACAGCCTGCGTTCGCTCGAGGACGTGTGGTCATGGGTCCGCCGGTTGTCCCGACGTGGTGTCGGAGGGGCGAAGTGCGAGGACTAGCAGCGGTTCCCGGGGGCTCCGGACGCGACTCCCACGGGAGTCCCCTCGGAGTCGCGGATCCCCGGCGCGGCGAACGGACCGTGGAGCCGGTTCGGGTCAGGTCCCGCGCCGGTGGTGCTCGGTCGGGCGGTGCGGTGAGAGCGGAGGTGCGCTGTGCGCGACGTGCTGGATGAGTTGACCAAGCGCTGGGAGGCGGGCGAGTCCGTCGGGCTGGGCACCGTGGTGGCGACGTTCCGCTCGGCGCCGCGCCCTCCGGGGGCCTCGATGCTGGTGACCAGCGACGGCCAGGCCTTCGGCAGCGTGTCGGGCGGCTGCGTCGAGGGCGCGGTCTACGACGAGGCGACCGCGGTGCTCGCGGGCTCCGAGCCGGTGGTGCGCCGCTACGGCGTCAGCGACGACGACGCGTTCGCGGTCGGACTGACCTGCGGCGGGATCCTGGACGTGTTCGTGGAGCGGGTGGACCGCGAGACCTTCCCCGGCCTCGACGAGGTCGCCGCGTCGGTGCGCGCCGAGGAACCGGTCGCGGTCGTCACCGTCGTGGAGCACCCCGACGCGGCGCGGGTCGGCGCCCACCTGCTGGTCTGGCGCGACCGCAGCAGCGGCAGCCTGGGGTCGGACCGGATCGACGACGCGGTCCTCGACGACGCGCGCGGCATGCTGGCCAGCGGCCGCAGCGGGGCCATCGAGTACGGCCCCGAGGGGCAGCGGCGCGGCGAGGGCCTGCGGGTGTTCGTGAACTCCTTCGAGCCGCCGCCGCGGATGCTGGTGTTCGGCGCGATCGACTTCGCCGCCGCGATGGCCCGGATGGGCGGCTTCCTCGGCTACCGCGTGACGGTGTGCGACGCGCGGCCGGTGTTCGCCACGCACAGCCGGTTCCCCGGTGTCGACGACGTGGTCGTGGACTGGCCGCACCGCTACCTGGCGGCCGAGGCGGCGGCGGGGCGGGTGGACGAGCGCACCGCGGTCATGGTGCTCACCCACGACCCGAAGTTCGACGTGCCGGTGCTCAAGGAGGCGCTGCGGCTGGACCTCGGCTACGTGGGCGCCATGGGGTCGCGCCGGACCCACGAGGACCGGCTCCGCCGGCTCCGCGAGGAGGGCCTCACCGAGGAGGAGCTGGCCAAGCTGTCCTCCCCGATCGGCCTCGACCTGGGCGCCCGCACCCCGGAGGAGACGGCGGTGTCCATCGCGGCGGAGCTGATCGCCCTGCGCTGGGGCGGTCGCGGCGTCCGCCTCGCCGAACTCGACGGCCCCATCCACCACCACACCGACCACCCCCGCCACACCCCCGACGACTCCTGACCCGACGGACCCCGCCCCCGGCAGGCGTGAGGGGCACTTTCCCCCGGTCGGGGAGGTGCCCTCTTCCGGGGCCGTGAGGTCGGGGGTTCCGTGGTGCGGTCGGTGGGGACCGGCACCCGTCGCGACCGCCGTGCCAGGGGCGACGGTCCGGGTCAGGTGAGGTCGACGAGGGTGTCCACACCGGACGGGGAGGAGCAGCGCACCCGCGCGCCCGGGGGCAGCCTCGGGTCGGTGGCGTAGCGGTGGGCCAGCTCGCGCTCGGCGGCCTCGTCGCCCTCGTCGGCGGCCAGCAGGAGCGCCGCGACCTCGTCCACCAACTCCACGTCGACGGCGTCGTCGGTGGTCACCAGCGCGCCCCAGAAGTCCCAGAGCAGCAGCTCGTCGCGACGGCGGTGCGCCAGCTCGCGCAGCACGCAGTTCGCCACGAACCACCCGCCGCGCATCGGGTGGTCCGGGCCGACCCCGTAGCGGTCCACGTCGACCTCGCCGCGCCGGTGCGCGGTCCACACCTGCGCCGCGGTGGCGAACGGCGCCGAGGTCGCGCCGCACGGGACGTCACAGGTGTCGAACGGCCAGTCCGCCTGGTCCAGCTGGGCGTCGGCGAGGACCCAGCGCTGCCCGTCCCAGTGCTCGACGACCACGTGGTCGGCGTGGAAGCCCTCGTGGAAGTAGGCGGCGAAGCCCACGCGGCTGCGGGCGGGGATCCCGTGCTGGCGCAGCGCCGCGACGGTCAGCAGCGTGACGTCCCGGCAGCAGCCGACCACCCGCTCCTCCAGCGGGCGCGGCTCGGTCAGCGGCACCGGGAACCGGCTCTGGTCGGTGGCGAGCAGGCGCTCGGCCCAGCGCGAGTCGATCTCGGCGAGCCGGTCACCGGTGAACGGGATCCTGGCACCCCGGTAGTGCACCACCAGGCCGCCGGTGACGCCCACCAGCTGCCGGACGTCCGTGGGCAGCGCCTCGAGCAGCGGCGCGTACTCGCCCGGATCGGTGAAGCGGGAATGGCGGGCGAACTCCTGCGGCGTCGTCATCAACTGCGGACGGTGGGGCTGATCTCCGCGTTCCTCCACTCCATTCCGCCGGCACTGCCCCGGTCGCTACGGAACGCGATCAGGTAGCCAGCCGTTTGCGCGCTTGCCCGCGCCTGTGTGGCGTAGCAGGCTCTACCGATGTGACGCCCGTCACCCAGGCGGAGTAGTCCAGGTTCCCGATCGTCCGCGCACCGCGGGCCAGTTCCTCCGAGGAGGCCGCCCAAATGCCGCGCATCACCGTCAACGTCGACGGCACGCACTACACCGATGAGGTGGAACCGCGCCTGTTGCTCGTGCAGTACCTCCGCGAGCGACTGGGCAAGGTGGGCACCGTCGTCGGTTGCGACACCAGCAACTGCGGCGCGTGCACCGTCCACCTGGACGGCCGCAGCGTGAAGTCCTGTTCCGTCCTCGCTGTGCAGGCCGACGGACATGACGTGACCACCATCGAAGGTCTCGCCCAGGACGGCCGGCTGCACCCGCTGCAGCAGGCCTTCCACGACAACCACGCCCTGCAGTGCGGGTTCTGCACCCCCGGGATGATCATGCAGGCGCTGGACCTGCTCGCCGAGGTGCGCGACCCCGACGACCAGCAGATCCGGGAAGGCATGGAGGGCAACCTCTGCCGCTGCACCGGCTACCAGAACATCGTCCGCGCGGTCTCCGACGCCGCCCAGCGCATGGAACCGGGAGCCGGGCCGGAGGCGGAACGGACCGGAGACGCCCCAGCACCGCGCACGCCCGCTGACGAGCACGCCCAGCCGAAGGTGACGGGAGGACAGCAGGCATGACCTCGGTCGTGGAACCCGAACTGGGACGTTCCCGCAAGCGCAAGGAGGACGCGCGGCTGATCACCGGCCGCACCCGCTGGACCGACAACATCACCCCCGCGGGCACCCTGCACCTGGCGATCCTGCGCAGCCCGGTCGCGCACGCCCGCATCCGGTCGATCGACACCGAGGCCGCGCGGCGGATGTCCGGCGTCACCGCGGTGTTCACCGGCCGCGACCTGGCCGACGAGCAGGGCAGCCTGCCGTGCGCCTGGCCGATCACCGAGGACATGAAGGCCCCGGCGGCCCCGCCGATGGCGGTCGACGAGGTGCGCTTCGCCGGTGAGGCGGTCGCGGTCGTCGCCGCCCGCAGCGCGGCCGAGGCGCGCGACGCGCTGGACGCCATCGACGTCGACTACGACGACCTGCCGGTGGTGCTCGACATGGAGTCCGCGCTGCAGCCGGGTTCTCCGCTGGTGCACGAGGACCTGGGCACCAACCGCAACGCCACCTGGACCTTCGACTCGGCGGAGGCCGGCACCGGTGGGGACGTCGAGGAAGCGCTGCGCAACGCCGAGGTGCGCATCGACCGGACCTTCCGGCAGCAGCGGCTGATCCCGGCGTTCATGGAGCCGCGCTCGGTGGTCGTCGACCCGACCGGCGAGCAGATCACCGTGTGGTCGGCCACCCAGGTGCCGCACATCCTGCGGCTGATGCTGGCCATGTCGCTGGGCGTGCCGGAGCAGAAGATCCGGGTCATCGCCCCGGACGTGGGCGGCGGTTTCGGCGGCAAGCTGCAGGTGACGCCGGAGGAGTTCATCGCCTTCGTGCTGGCCCGCAAGCTCGGCCGGCCGGTGAAGTGGACCGAGACCCGCTCCGAGACGATGGTGTCGGCCCACCACGGCAGAGACCAGGTCCAGAAGCTGTCGATGGCGGCCACCCGGGACGGCACGATCACCGGGCTGAAGGTCGAGCTGCTCGCCGACATGGGCGCCTACCTGCGGCTGGTCACGCCGGGCGTGCCGATCCTGGGCGCCTTCATGTTCAACGCGATCTACAAGATCCCGGCGTACCACTTCAGCTGCACCAACGTGTTCACCAACAAGACGCCGACGGACGCCTACCGCGGCGCCGGACGCCCGGAGGCGACCTTCGCCATCGAGCGGATGGTGGACGAGCTCGCCGCCGAGCTCGGCATGGACCCGGTGGAGCTGCGGCGCAAGAACTGGATCAACCACGACGAGTTCCCGTACACCACGGTCGCCGGGCTGACCTACGACTCCGGCAACTACGAGGCCGCCACCGACAAGGCGCTGGAGCTGTTCGGCTACCAGGGCTTGCGCGAGGAGCAGGAGGAGCGGCGCCGCCGGGGTGACACGGTGCAGCTGGGCATCGGCATCTCGACGTTCACCGAGATGTGCGGCCTGGCCCCGTCGCGGGTGCTGGGCTCGCTGTCCTACGGCGCGGGCGGGTGGGAGCACGCCTCGATCCGCGTGCTGCCGACCGGCAAGGTGGAGGTCGTCACCGGGTCCTCGCCGCACGGGCAGGGGCACGAGACGGCGTGGAGCCAGATCGTGGCCGACCGCTTGGGCGTGCCGTTCGAGGACGTCGAGGTGCTGCACGGCGACACCCAGGTCTCGCCGAAGGGCCTGGACACCTACGGGTCGCGGTCGCTGGCCGTCGGCGGCATGGCGGTGGTGCAGGCGGCCGACAAGGTGATCGAGAAGGCCAAGAAGATCGCCGCGCACATGCTGGAGTGCAGCGAGGACGACGTGGAGTTCACCTCCGGGCGCTTCGGGGTCCGCGGCACCGACCGGGGCACCGCGCTCGGCGAGGTGGCGCTCGCCGCGTTCGCCGCGCACGACCTGCCCGACGGGGTCGAGCCGAACCTGGACGCCGAGGCCACCTTCGACCCGGAGAACTTCTCCTTCCCGCACGGCACCCACCTGTGCGCGACCGAGGTGGACACCGAGACCGGGCAGGTGAAGATCCGCGAGTACGTCTGCGTGGACGACATCGGCACCGTGGTCAACCCGCTGATCGTGGAGGGCCAGGTGCACGGCGGGCTCGCGCAGGGCATCGCGCAGGCGCTGTTCGAGGAGGCCGTGTACGACGAGAGCGGCACCCTCACCACCGGCACGCTGGCCGACTACCTGGTGCCGTCGGCGGCCGACCTGCCGGAGTTCACCACCGACCGCACCGAGACGCGGGCGACCTCGAACGTCCTGGGCGTCAAGGGCGTCGGCGAGGCGGGCACCATCGCCTCGACCCCGGCCGTGGTGAACGCGATCGTGGACGCGCTGCGGCCGATGGGCGTCTCCGACGTGGAGATGCCGTGCTCGCCGCAGCGGGTGTGGCGCGCCATCACCGGCGCCCGCGCGAGCGGTGCCACCGCACCGGAAGCCGGTGGCGGACTCGGTTCGGTCGACCCCCAGGGAGGTGCCCGGTGATCCCCGCCCAGTTCGAGTACGTCGCACCCTCCACAGTGGAGGAAGCGGTCACGGCGCTGGCCCAGGTCGGTGACGAGGGCAAGGTGCTGGCCGGCGGGCAGAGCCTGCTGCCGGTGCTGCGGATGCGGCTGGCCGACCCGCAGCTGCTGGTCGACCTCAACCGCATCGAGGAGCTGCGCGGCGTCCGCGAGGACGGCGACGCGCTGGTCATCGGCGCGATGACGACCCACCACGACGTGCTGCGGGACCCGCTGGTGCAGCAGCACGCCGAGCTCATCGCGCTGGCCACCCGCACCGTCGCCGACCCGCAGGTGCGGCACCGCGGCACCTTCGGCGGGTCGCTCGCGCACGCCGACCCGGCCGGTGACCTGCCCGCCCCGGCGCTCGCGCTGGACGCGGAGATGGTGCTGGCCGGGCCGTCCGGTCGGCGCACCGTGCCGGCGTCGGAGTTCTTCGTCGACTACTTCACCACCGTGCTGGAACCGGGCGAACTGCTGGTCGAGGTGCGGTTGCCGAAGTGGACCGGCTGGCGCGCGCACTACGAGAAGTTCAACCGGGTGGCGCAGGCGTGGTCCATCGTCGGCGTGGCGGCCGCGGTGCGGGTCGAGGACGGGCAGATCGCCGAAGCCCGCATCGGGCTGACCAACATGGGGCCGACGCCGGTCCGCGCGACCGGGGTGGAGCAGGCCCTGGTCGGCCGGCCCGCGACGGCGGAGGCCGTGCGCGAGGCGGCGCGGCACGCCACCGAGGGCACCAGCCCGACCGCCGACGCCAGCGCCGACGTCGACTACCGCAAGCACCTCGCCGAGGTGCTCACCGGCCGGGCGGTGCTCACCGCCGCGGGCGGGTAGGCGCGAGCCCCGGGCCGGCCGCGGGGCGAGCCGCGGCCGGCCCGGCCCCGGGGCGGCCGGTCGGACCCGGGCACGCCGCCGCGGAGGCGAACTCCCCGATGATCCGAACGGGGTATCGGTGGGGCGCTCGGGCTGGGAAGCTGGAGGGAGACGCCTCAGCACAAGGACGGCCCGCCGGGCCGAGTTCGAACCAGGAGGACATCCCCGTGCAGATGCAGCACCAGTTCAGCGTTCCGGCACCGGTCGAGGTGGCGTGGCAGGCGCTGCTCGACCCGGAGCGGGTCGCACCGTGCATGCCCGGTGCCAAGCTCACCAAGGCCGAGGGCAACGAGTTCTCCGGCTCGGTGAAGGTCAAGCTCGGACCGGTGACCCTGCTGTACAAGGGGACCGGCACGTTCAAGGAGGTCGACGAGAAGGCCCGGCGCGTGGTCATCGACGCCAGCGGCAAGGACTCCCGCGGCAGCGGGACCGCCGCGGCGACCGTCACCGCGGTCCTCACCGAGGAGGGCGAGGGCACCGCGGTCACCGTCGACACCGACCTCAAGGTCACCGGCAAGCCCGCGCAGCTGGGCCGCGGCCTGATCTCCGAGGTCGGCGGCAAGATCATCGACCAGTTCGCGGCGAACCTCGCCAAGCAGCTCACCGAGGAGGGCGCCCCGGCGGCCAGCAAGCCCGCCGAGGCCGCCGCAGCCGAGCCCGCCGCGGCGAAGCCCGCGGCCGCGGAGGCCGGCTCCACCGACGGGTCGGGTCCCGCGAGCAAGAAGGAGGAGCCGAGCTGGCGGGTCACGCCGGCGGCCGGGGGCAGCGACTTCTCCAGCTCGGCGAAGGAGCAGCCGTCGCGCCGCGCGGACGCGATCGTCACCGGTGGCGAGACCTCCTCGGACGAGGCGATCGACCTGCTCGGCACCGCGGGCGCCCCGGTGCTCAAGCGGTTCGCCCCGATCGCGGTGGCGGTCGTCGTGCTCGGCGTGGTCTTCCGGCTCGTCCGCCGTCGCCGCCGCCGTCGCGGCTGAGACCGTCACGGGCACGGTGGGCCCGCCCCACCGTGCCCGTCAGGCGCGGCGCAGGGCGTTGACCCGGCGGAGGCGTTCCAGCCAGTACTGCTGCACCTCCGCCGTGGGGGTGGCCGCGGCGACCAGCGCCGGGGCCGGTTCCGGCGGGCGGCGCGGCACCGGGAGCCGCCCGTCGACCGGGAGCAGGGAGTCCGCGACGACGTCGCCGTCCAGCAGCGCCACCGTGCCCAGGCCGCAGGCGAACGGCAGCTCCGGCAGCGCCCCGGCCAGGGCGAGCTGCGCGGAGAGGCCGATGCTCGTCTCCACCGCCGACGACACCACGCACGGCAACCCGCACGCCTCGGCCACGCGCAGCGCGCGGCGCACCCCGCCCAGCGGCGTGGCCTTGATGATCGCCACGTCCGCCGCCTCGGCCACCGCGACGCGCAGCGGGTCCTCGGCACGCCGGATGCTCTCGTCGGCCGCGATGCGCACGTCCACCTGGCGCCGGACCGCGGCGAGCTCGTCCACCGACGGGCAGGGCTGCTCGGCGTACTCCAGGCCGCCTGCGGCCCGGTCCAGCTCGCGGATCCGGGCGACCGCGGTGTCGACGTCCCAGGCGGCGTTGGCGTCCACGCGGATCGCGCCGCCGGGCCCCAGCGCGTCCCGCACGGCGGCGACGCGCTCGACGTCCTCGCCCGCGCTCTGCCCGGGCTCGGCGACCTTGACCTTCGCGGTGCGGCAGCCGGAGGCGGCGACGATGGCGTGCGCCTTCTCCGCGGGCACCGCCGGGACCGTGCAGTTCACCGGGACGCTGCTGCGCACCGGCTCCGGCCACTCCTGGGTGCACGCCTCCAGCGCGGCGGTGAGCCACGGCACCGCCTGTGCGTCGTCGTAGTCCTCGAACGGGCAGAACTCGCCCCACCCGGCCGGACCGCTGAGCAGCACCCCGCGCCGCACCGTGACCCCGCGGAACTCGTTGCGCATCGGCAGCGCGTACACCCGCACCGCGTCCAGGTCCGCCAGGTCGATCACCGCAGGGTCCATGCCCTCGATCCTGTCACCCCGCCCCCGGGCCGGCGGGCCGAGGGGACGCCGGTCAGGCGACGCTCGGGCGGCCGAGGTCGAAGACGTCGACCTCGAAGCGCGCCCACTGCTGGCGCAGCGCGGTGACGCCGTGGTCGAGGATGTAGTTGAGCTCGCCGAGGGTCACCGGCAGCAGCGTGAAGACCTGGAGCTGCTCGACGCCGTCCTGGTCGGTGAACCGGGTGAACTCCGGCGGGAACATCGGGTGGCCGCTGGCCAGCACGCCGTGGAACTCGGTGCCCGGCAGCAGCGGCTGCTCGTTCGGCACGATCTGGTCGGGCACCAGGTGGGTGCGCTGCTGCACCAGCACCTCGGCGGTGAGGTCGACCAGGTGCCGCGCCGCCTCGGCCTGCTCCTTGTAGACGGTGCAGGCCAGCTCCTGGGCCGGGTCGGCGCCCAGCGGCTGGAAGCGCAGGCCGCTGCTGATCACCGTGGTCAGGTGGTAGCGCTCGAGGTAGAAGAAGACGAGCCCGTAGCCGCGGTTGGTGCCGCGCACGTTCGGCGGTTCGGCGCCGGTCGGGGTGCCGGCGTGGCGTTCGAGGTTCTCCGCGAGTCCGACGAACCGGTGCGCCCCGCCCATGGCGGTGCGTTCCTGCTCGGTGGTCATCCGCTCTCCAGTGTCCCTGCCTGCGGTGCGCGCGGCGCACTCGTCCTGCTCCCGGCGTCGCCCGCGATCGCCCGGTCACCCGCAGTGTGCGCGGACCGCAGTGCGGTGGGGGCTGCGGTGCCGCGCGGCCGCGGCGACCGGGGCCGGGGTCCGACGTGCCTGGTCAGCTCGCGTGCGTCACCGCAACCGTAGCGGCTGCCAGCCCCACCGTGGACACATTTGGGTGACAGGTGACCGTGTGTGTCGGGGAATTTCGTCACCCGACCTCCGGGACCGCGGGACCGAGCAGGTCGTCGGCGTCGACGATCCGGTACGCGTAGCCCTGTTCGGCGAGGAACCGCTGCCGGTGCGCCGCGTAGTCGGTGTCGAGCGTGTCCCGCGAGACCACGGAGTAGAAGTGCGCCTGCTTGCCGTCGGCCTTCGGCCGCAGCAGCCGGCCGAGCCGCTGCGCCTCCTCCTGGCGCGAGCCGAAGGTGCCGGACACCTGCACCGCCACCGACGCCTCCGGCAGGTCGATGGAGAAGTTCGCGACCTTCGACACCACCAGCCGGTTGATCTCCCCGCGCCGGAACGCGTCGAACAGCGCCTCGCGCTCCTTGTTCTTCGTCGAGCCCTCCACGATGGGGGCGTCCAGCGCCTCGCCGAGCTCGTGCAGCTGCTCCAGGTAGGCGCCGATGACCAGGGCCGGCTCGCCGGGGTGCCGGTCCAGGATCGCCTTGACCACCGGGGTCTTGGTGCGCGCCGTGGAGCACAACTTGTAGCGCTCCTCGGCGTCCGCGGTGGCGTACTGCAGGCGCTCGTCGTCGGTGAGCGTCACCCGGACCTCGACGCACTCGGCCGGGGCGATCCAGCCCTGCGACTCGATGTCCTTCCACGGCGCGTCGTAGCGCTTGGGGCCGATGAGCGAGAACACGTCGCCCTCGCGGCCGTCCTCGCGGACCAGCGTCGCGGTGAGCCCCAGGCGCCGCCGGGACTGCAGGTCGGCGGTCATCCGGAACACCGGGGCGGGCAGCAGGTGCACCTCGTCGTAGATGACCAAGCCCCAGTCGCGGGAGTCGAACAGCTCCAGGTGCTTGTACTCGCCCTTGGACTTGCGCGTGATCACCTGGTAGGTGGCGATGGTGACCGGGCGGATCTCCTTCTTCTCGCCGGAGTACTCGCCGATCTCGTCCTCGGTCAGCGAGGTCCGCTCGACCAGCTCCCGCTTCCACTGCCGGCCGGCGACGGTGTTGGTGACCAGGATGAGCGTGGTGGCCTGCGCCTCGGCCATGGCCGCCGCGCCGACCAGCGTCTTGCCCGCGCCGCAGGGCAGCACCACGACGCCGGAGCCGCCGGCCCAGAACGACTGCACCGCCTGCGCCTGGTAGTCGCGCAGCTGCCAGCCGTTCTGCTCCAGCGTGATCGGGTGCGCCTCGCCGTCGACGTACCCGGCCAGGTCCTCGGCGGGCCAGCTGACCTTGAGCAGCATCTGCTTGAGCCGGCCGCGCTCGCTGGGGTGCACCACGACGGTGTCGTCGTCGATGCGCTGGCCCAGCATCGGCTTGATCTTCTTGTTGCGCAGCACCTCTTCGAGCACCGCGCGGTCGAGGGACTTCAGCACCAGCCCGTGCGCGGGGTGGTTGACCAGCTGCAACCGGCCGAAGCGGCCCATCGTCTCGACGATGTCGACCAGCAGCGGCTGCGGCACCGGGTAGCGGGAGAAGCGCACCAGGCCGTCCACCACCTGCTCCGCGTCGTGCCCGGCGGCGCGCGCGTTCCACAGCGCCAGCGGCGTGATGCGGTAGGTGTGCACGTGCTCGGGGGCGCGCTCCAGCTCCGCGAACGGCGCGATCGCGGTGCGCGCTTCCTCGGCGAGGGCGTGGTCGACCTCGAGCAGCAGCGTCTTGTCGGATTGGACGATCAGGGGTCCGTCGGTCACGGGTGCGAGCTCCCTCGGGTCCGCAGGCGTTCAGTGAGGTCGCCGGCAGCGGGCGGCCTGCGTGCGCTGGTCACGCGCCACCGACGAGGGTACTGGCCACGGCCGACGGTGCGGGTGACCGAGCTCGCGGCCGCCCGCCGGTGTGGGGCGTGTCCGAGATCCGCCGTTCAGCCACCGCGGCTCGGGCGGGCGGATAGCCTGCTCACGGTGAACGGAGAGACGGAGGAGCAGTGAGCTACCCACCGCAGCCTGATCCCTACGGTTCGCAGTCGGGGCCGTACTCGGGCCAGCAGTACCCCAGTGGGCAGTACCCGACCGGGAACTACCCGACCGGCGGCTACCCCCAGGGCGGTTCGGAGGACTTCTGGCGCCAGGTCGCCGGGAGCCAGCCGCCGATGCCGCCGAAGAAGAAGTCCACCGGCATGGTCCTCGGCCTGGTCGGTGGCGGGGTCGCGGTGCTCGCGGTCATCACGCTGGTCGTGGTCATGATCATCAACGTCAACAGCCGCGACGAGGCCGACCAGCAGCGGACCGTCCCCGCCGAGCAGACGACGAGCCGCACCTCGGAGTCCGGCAGCGGCTCCGTCACCGCGGGGGACTGCATCGGGCTGCTGGACGAGCGCGGCGGCGAGATGACCGAGGAGACCTGCGGGACGCTCGACTCCGACTACCAGGTCGTCAAGGTCGCCAACGGCACCGACCGCTCGGTGTGCGGGGACGACTACAGCAACGTCATCGACGGCAAGACCTACTGCATCGTGCTCGACGTCGAGGTGGGCGACTGCATCACGCCCTACAGCGAGGCGAGCGACCGGATCCCGCTCAAGCTGGACTGCGCCGTGGCGGAGGACCAGATCACCCGGGTCGCGCCGCGCGGTGAGCCGGCGCAGGTGTGCGGCGAGGGCGACGGGTACTACACCTTCGCCGAGAAGACGTTCTGCTTCAACAACGTCCGGGGTGCGTGAGACCGCGACGTGACCTGCGTTGCGAAGCGGTTGACCTGATCACGCGGTGGCACCGGGTTCGCTAGTTTCTCGCGGGTCCAAGATCCACCGACTGGGGGAGTCCGTGACTCATCCACAGCAATTCGGTCAGTACCCGCAGCAGCAGCAACCGCAGTGGGGCCCGCCGCCCCAGGTGCCTCCGCAGGGTGCCCCGGCCGGCGCGCCGCCGATGCCGCCGCAGGGCGGCTACCCGGGCGGCCAGCCGCAGGGCTTCCCGGGTGGTCCGCCGCCGCAGGCGCCGAAGGGGAACGGCGTCGTGCAGAAGGTGCTGGGACTGGTCGGCACCGTGGTCGTCGGCATCATCGTCGTGGTGGTCGTGGCCCTGCTGCGCACCGTCGACGGTGGCGGGATCGCCGTGGGCGAGTGCATCGACCTCACCAACCCGAGCACGACCGCGCCGGAGTGGGAAACCGCCCCGTGCGGGTCGCCGCAGTCCGACTTCAAGGTGGCCAAGCAGCTCGACGGGATGAAGAGCTGCGGCAGCGACTACGACTCGCTGACCAAGTCCGGTGACTACACCATGTGCATGGTGCCGGACGTCTCGGTCGGCGACTGCCTGACCGCGCCGGCGCTGGACATCTCCACGAAGGTGCCGTGCTCGGACCCGGACGCCGCGCAGCAGGTGACCACCGCGGTGAACAACAGCAGCGGTGAGGCCGCGTGCCGCGAGGACTCCGAGCAGTACCTGACCTGGGACGAGCCGCCGCTCACCGTGTGCGTGAAGTCCGTGTGACCCGCGGGGCCACCCGGCGAGACCGCTCGCCGGGTGGTCCCGGTCACCTCGCTGTGCGCCGCTGTTGGCGGGTGATGGACGCGACCTGGTCCAGACCTGCTCGATGTGGTGTCGTTGCAGGGCAACCTCGCTGGTGAGCGGGGGTGTCGGCACGATGAGGGAGGCTTCGATGCGCAGCGAGGACCGCACGGTCCGCAACAACGTCCGGACGCTGATGCGGGAACTCGGGTTGACCACCGTGTTCGGCAACCCGGGCACGACCGAGGTGCCCTTCCTGACGGACTGGCCCGACGACTTCCGGTACGTGCTCGGCCTGCAGGAGTCCGCGGTGGTGGCGATGGCCGACGGGTTCGCGCAGGCGCGCCGCGAACCGGTGCTGGTCAACCTGCACTCCGCGGGCGGTGTGGGGCACGCGCTGGGCGCGATCTTCACGGCCTACCGCAACCGCACGCCGATGATCGTCACGGCGGGCCAGCAGACCCGCACGCTGATGTTCGGCGAGCCCTTCCTCGGGGCCACCGACGCGCCGACCTTCCCGCAGCCGTACGTGAAGTGGAGCTACGAGCCCGCGCGCGCCGAGGACGTGCCGGCCGCGCTGGTGCGCGCCTACCAGCTGGCGACCACACCGCCGTACGGGCCGGTCTTCCTGTCCGTCCCGGCCGACGACTGGGACCAGCCGGGCGTCCCGGTGCCCGCGCGGCCGCGCACCCCGGCGTTCGCGCCGGACCCGACGGCGGTGTTCGAGCTGGTCGAGGCGCTGCGCAGCTGCCAGCGGCCGGCGTTCGTGGTCGGCCCGGCCGTGGACCACGACAACGTCGTCGACGAGATGGTGGAGCTGGCGGAGAAGACGAAGGCGGCGGTGCTGGTGGCGCCGATGTCGCCGCGCTGCTCCTTCCCGGAGGACCACCCGCAGTTCGCCGGCTTCCTGCAGCCCGAGCAGCGGTCGCTGAGCGCGGAGCTGGCCGACCACGACCTGGTCGTGGTGTGGGGCGCTCCGGCGTTCACCTACCACGTGTACCGCGGGGAGAGCGACGTCGAGCTGCCGGAGGTGTTCCTGGTGCACGACGACCCGGAGGTGCTGGCCCGCGCCCGCCGGGGCCGCGGCGTGCTGGGCAGCCTCGGGCACGCGGTGCGGCAGGTCAACGCGCAGGTCGAGGACGTGCCGCGTCCCGCGCCGAAGACCTACGAGCGGCCGCCGAAGCCGGAACCGAGCACGCCGCTGACCGCGGCGTACGTGTTCGACCGGATCGCCGACGCGCTGCCCGCGGACGCGGCGGTGGTGGAGGAGACGCCGAGCCACCGCAACGACCTGCACGAGTTCTTCCCGATCCGCTCCACCGACGGCGGGTTCTTCACCGGCTCGTCGGGTGCGCTGGGCTACGGCATCTGCGCCGCGGTCGGGGTCGCGATGGCGGACCCGGACCGGCGCACCGTGGCGGTGCTGGGCGACGGCTCCAGCATGTACGGCATCCAGGCGGTTTGGACGGCGGTGCAGGAGCAGGCCCCGGTCACCTTCGTGATCCTGGACAACGCCCGCTACGCGGCGGTGGCGGTGCTCGGCGAAGCGGCGGGCGGCGACAAGCTCCCCGGCGTGGAGCTCGGCGGCATCGACTTCACCGCCCTGGCGACCAGCATGGGCTGCCCGGCGAAGCGGGTGGAGACCCCGGAGGACCTCAACGCCGCCCTGGCCGAGGAGTTCGCCGAGGGCAAGCAGGGCCCCACCCTGCTGCACGTCAAGGTCGACCCCGGCCAGCGCTACCTGTACTGACCGGGCACGCACCCTGGGGGCGCACGCCAGTGCTCTGGGCGCGACGTCAAGGGAGGCCGGGCGTGCGATTCCCATGGAAGTGGCACGTCCAACTCCGGTGGGAGTTGCGGGGTGTCGGTGTGTCGGGCACCGGCACGCCGGTGCCGGGGGTGGCCGGTCGGCGCTGTGGGGAGGGGCGCAGCACCGACCGGCCCGCAGGGCCCGCCCGCATCGTCGGGGGCGCGGTCGCGGCCGGGCCGAGGTCGGGAAATCTCTGCCCTGGTGGGGCTTTTCGTCTCTAGAGGCGGCGGAGCGCGTCGAGGACCCGGCGCTGGAGTTCGACCGGTGGCGCCGTGATCGGTGGTGCTGAGGTCGGTGCCTCTGCGGTCGGCGGCGCGGGGTCGTCCTGAGTGGACGGTGGTCCGGTGCGGGGTTCGCGGAGCCGGTGTCGTCCGGTGGGTTCCCGTTGTCGTTCGGCTTCGACGTGCGCGATGAGCTGCCACACGGGCAGCGCGCCCTCGCGGCCACCGGCGTGCTGCGGACCGCGGGTGTTCCAGCAGAGCGCGAAGAGGTAGCAGAGGACGCCGCTGCTGATCATGATGATGCCGGGCAGTGCGGTGGTCATCTCAGGCGCTCCACCCGGTCGACGACGCGGGCAGGTCGCGGACGATCCGGTGCGCCTCGCCGTTGCACTCGGCGCAGGTGGGCCACAGCCACCCGATCTCGGAGTTGTCGGCGGTCAGCCGCTCCCGGCACAGGGTCGTCACGGACGTCCCGCTCGGATAGGCCAACGCCCCCTCCGGCCGCCGATCCGTGCTCGCATGCCGCCGCCCAGCAGCCGGAACCCAGTGGAAGGGGTACATAGTTGCGCTCCTACGCTCAGTTTCTTCGATTTCAGAAACTAAGAGAGTTGCGGCAACCGCACAATTCCTCGATCGAGTGCACGCAACCGAGCTGATCCTCGATCTAGGCTGGCCCCATGGCGAGGAGTGCACGTGCGCGTGGTTTGGGTGCCGAGCTGCGCGCCGCACGTTTGCGAGCAGGCCTTGAGGCTCAGGCGGTGGGGAAGAAGCTCGGCTGGTCGAAGTCGACCATGAGTCGGATCGAGAGCGGCACGAGGCGTGTCGACGAAGCCGATGTTTCAGCGATCCTCGCTGTCCTCGGCGTCACCGGAGACGAGCGCGAGAGGCTGCTCACCCTTGCTCGTGAGCTCGATCAGTCGGTCTGGTGGGAGACTCCTGCGCCGACTGGCTTGCCTGCGCAGCTGACTGCCGTGCTGGGTTTCGAACGCGATGCCTGTCGCATCACGGAGCTGGCGATCAGCTTGGTGCCAGGTTTGCTCCAGACCTACGACTACGCACGTGCGCTCATGATCGGTGGTGGGGTGCCGGAACCCGACGTGGAAGCGCGCGTAGCTATCAGGCGTGGCAGGCAAGACGTCTTGGTTCGACGGAATCCGGCGACGTTCGTGGCCATCATCGACCAAGGTGCGTTGATGCGTCCGGTCGGCGACGCCGGAGTCATGGCCGAGCAGATGCAGCACCTGATCAAGGTAGCTGCCATGCCGAACGTGGAGATCCGCATCTTGCCTTTCGGCGTCCACCCCGGCATCGATGGCTCTTTCTCGTTGTTCGAGTTCCCCAAGGCGCCCGCTGTCGTTCACCTGGAACACCACAGGTCATCGGGCTTCCTCGACGAACCTGAAGACGTTTCCGCATACATGCAGCTGCGGGATACCGTTCTCTCAACAGCACTCAGCGCCGACGAGTCCGTGGCGCTGTTGTCACGGAGCGCTGACGAGTGGGAGAGCAAAGCTGATGAAGAACGACGACGTCAGCAGGTGGCGGACGAGTAGCTACACCACGGCCACGCAGACTTGTGTCGAGGTCGGTGCGTTGGCGGACGGCGCTGCGGTGCGGGACTCCAAGGACCGCGCCGCCGGGTACTTCGTCGCTGATCAGGCGCAGTGGTCGGCGTTCATCGCCGCGATCAAGGCTGGTCGTTTCGAGCGCTGACACCGCACTCAGTGAGTACGCTGAGTCACATGACGTCACGCGATGCTCACGAGTTGTCGCTTCGCTCCGCCTGCCGCGCCGACGGGCAGCCCCAGTCGTGGCGGAAGTCGAGTCGGTCAGGGCAGAACACCGCCTGCGTCGAGGTCGGCGCGGTGGCCGACGGTGCCGCGGTGCGGGACTCCAAGGACCGCGCCGCCGGGTACTTCGTCGCTGATCAGGCGCAGTGGTCGGCGTTCATCGCCGCGATCAAGGCTGGTCGCTTCGAGCGGTGAGCCCTCGAGCTGGGGAGGAGTGAAGGGCGCCGCCCGCCAGCTGGGCCGGCGGGCGGCGCCCTTCGCCTCGTCAGCTGTGGAGGGCGCGTTCGGCCTCGGCCCACTGCTGGGCCGTCGAGCCGCCAGAACCGTCCACATCGGACGCCGCTGCCGGTGCGGCGGCGGTGCGGACGTCGAGGAGGCGGGCGACCTCGCTGCGCAGGTGCACGAAGGTCTCCGACTCGCGCGTGGTGATCTGGTCGCGCTGGTCGCCGAGCGGGACCTCCAGGTCGGCCACGATGTTCGCCGGCGACTTCGACAGCACGAACACGCGGTCCGCCAGGTAGATGCTCTCGTCGATGTCGTGGGTGACCAGCAGCACCGTGCTGTCGTACTGTTTGCGCACGCGCAGCAGCAGGTCCTCCAGCTCGAACCGGGTCTGGGCGTCCACCGAGGCGAACGGCTCGTCCATGAGCAGCAGGGCCGGCCGGCAGGCCAGCGCGCGGGCGATGGACACCCGCTGCTGCATGCCGCCGGAGAGCTGCCACGGGTACTTCTTCGCCGCCTCCGACAGCCCCACCCACTCGAGCACCTCGTCGGCGCGCCGGCGCCGCTCGGCCTTCCCGATCCCGCGCGAGCGCAGCGGGAACTCGACGTTGGAGCGCACCGACAGCCACGGGAACAGCGACCGGCTGTAGTCCTGGAACACCACGGCCAGGTCCTCCGGCACGCCCTGCACCGGCGATCCCTTGAGCTTCACCTCGCCGCTGGTCGGCTCGATCAGCCCGGAGATGGAGCGCAGCAGGGTCGACTTGCCGCAGCCGGACGGGCCCACGATGCAGGCCAGCTCACCGCTGCGCACCTGGAACGTCAGGTCGGCGATGGCCTGGTGGCCGCTCGGTCCGCCGTAGCGGTGGCCGAGCCCGGAGACGTCCAGCATGGTCTCGGTTCGGTTCATGTCAGTTCAGCCTCCGACTGCGTTCGCCGACGACGGTTGCCAGCTCAGCGCGCGGCGTTCCACGGCGAGCAACAGCGTGTTGAGCAGGTACCCGAGGACGCCCAGCAGCACGATGCCCGCCCACATGCCGGGCAGGTCGAACGCGCGCTGGTCGAAGATCAACCGGTAGCCGATGCCGTTGGTGGAGCCCACGAGCTCCGAGACGACCATCAGCACCAGCGCCAGCGACAGGCTCACCCGCAGCCCGGCGAAGATCTTCGGGGTCGCGGCGGGCAGCACCACGCCGAACACCCACTGCCCGCGGGGGATGCGGAACGACCGCGCGGTGTCGACCTTGACCTGGTCGACCGACCGGACGCCGTCCACCGTGTTCAGCAGGATCGGCCACACCACGCCGAAGACGATGACGGTGATCTGCATCTCCGAGCCGATGCCCAGCAGCACCAGGAACACCGGGACCAGCACCGGCGGCGGGATGGCCCGCACGAACGCCATCAACGGGCCGACGTAGTCCATGCCGGTCCGGGACCGGCCGAGCAGCGTGCCCAGGCCGACGCCGAGGACCACCGCGATGAGCCAGCCGCCGAACACGCGCCCGAGGCTGACCAGCAGGTCGGTGTGGACCTCCTCGGTCAGGAACAGCGAGGAAGCCGGGCCGCTGAACCACTTCCGCCCGGCGGCGGCCGCGATCTCCGTCGGCGGCGGGAAGAACGGGTTCTGCACCAGGCGGGTGACCAGCTCCCACAGCACGACCGCGATGACGAACACCAGCCAGCGGCGCACGAACTCGCGGACCCGGCTCGTCACTCGTCCCGCCTCCTCACGATGAGCGGTGGTCTCGTCGTCCGGGCGCGCCTGGACCGCGGTGGCGCCGGACTCGGGGTGGTGCGGGCTGCTCATGCTGCCTCCCGGTCGACCGTGCTCCAGCGCAGACCGCGCCGGTGCAGCAGCTCCAGCGCCTCGTTGATCAGGTAGCCGATGACGCCCGCGACCAGCGTCCCGGCCAGCACCAGGTCCATCCGCCCGGCACCCGAGCTGGCGTCCAGCACGAAGCTGCCCAGCCCGCTGCTGCCGCCGGCCAGGAACTCGGTGCTGACCACCAGGATCAGCGCGACCGCGGCGGACATCCGGACGCCGGTGAGCACGAACGGCGCCGCGTTCGGCAGCGCCACGGTGAACATGACGCGGCCGCGGCCGAGGCCGAAGGAGCGCGCGGTGTCGACCATCACCGGGTCGATCTCGTCCAGCGCGTAGATGGTGTTGAACAGGATCGGCCAGACCGCGGCGTAGACCGCGAGCGAGATCTTGGTCTCCGGGCCCGCCCCGACCAGCACGATCGCCAGCGGGATCAGCGCCACCGAGGGGATCGGGCGCAGGAACTCGATGATCGCGCGGGTGGCGGTCCGGATGCTGCGGACGCTGCCGAGCAGCAGTCCGGCCGGGACCGCGAGGGCGATCGCGATGCCCAGCGAGATGGCCCAGGCCAGCACGCTGGCGATGACGTCGAGCAAGAACGCCTGGTCGCCGAGCAGCTCGAAGAGGCGCTGGAACACCGTGGACGGTGGGGGGAAGTACTGCTGGGGAACGGTCCCGGACCAGCTGAACAGTTCCCAGGCGACCAGGAAGACCAGCAGTCCGAGCAGTCCCCGGAGAGTTTTCGTCATGACCCGATCCAGCTCTGTGACGGTGCGACGCGGCGCTCGTGGTTGGTGTGACCGGATTGCACCACCCGCGGTGGGCGGACGGTCGTGCGGGGCCGCTGGCGGTCGGCGCGCGTGACCGCGCGCCGAACCCGCGGTGAACCGCGGGTGACGGTGAGCGCACGACCCGTGGTCCCGCGCTCACCGCCCACCGGGTCAGGCCTTCGGGGCCACGATCATCTCTTCGACGTTGATGTCGGCGTCGATGAAGCCGTACTGCTTCATCAGCCGCGGCACCCGCTGCAGGCGCGTGGCGTCCGCGCGCGAGTTGAACTTCAGCAGCGTGATGATGGCGGCCGTTTCCTTGTCGATCTTGGCGAACTCGGGCAGCAGCGGTTCGATCTTGCTGCGGTCCTGGGCCTCGGTGACCGCGCGGTCCATGGCCTTCTGGAACGCGGCCACGGTCTTCGGGTTCTCCTCGCAGAACTTCGCCGTCGCGCCGTAGCCGGTCAGCGGCAGGTCCTCCAGCGGCCCGGTGGCGGTGTCGACGACCGGGATCGCACCGTTGCGGGCGGCCATGGTGAGGAACGGCTCGGTGACGATCGCCGCGTCCACGCGGCCCTGGTCCAGCGCGGCCGGCATGTTGATGAACGGCACCGGGGTGAGCTCGGTCTCGCTGTAGTCCACGCCGTGCGCGTCCAGCGTGGCCTTGACCAGCAGCTCGGTGATGGTGTTCGGGCCGCTGATGGCGATCTTCTTGCCCGCCAGGTCCTGCGGCTGCCGGACGTCGGTCTTGCTCGAGGTCATGATGACCGTGGTGTTCGGCGCGGCCGAGGCGCAGTCCGCCACGATCCTCAGCTGCGCGGTGCCGCTGGCCTGGGCGGCGAAGAACGGCACGTAGCTGCTGTAGGTGATGTCGTAGTCCCCGCCGATGGTGCTGGCCAGGGCCGCGCTGCCGTCACTGGCGTTGACGATCTCGACCTTGAGCCCCACTTCCTCGAAGTAGCCGTTCTTCACGGCCAGGTGCAGCGGGGCCAGGTCGTTGATCGGCAGCGCGCCGACCCGCAGGTTCTGCTTCTCCACCAGCTCGTTGCCGCCGCTGTCACCCTGCGACCCGCCGAGGAGTCCGCAGCCGCTCGTCCCCAGCAGGGCACCGGCGGTGACGGCTCCACCCGCCATCTTCAGCAGGCTCCTGCGAGGGAGGGCGCGGGGTACGGGGCTCATGTGTTCCTCCTCGGATGCGGGGTGGGACTGGTCGAGAACGGACCGGTGCCCGATGCTCGACGACCGAGCGCATGCGTGCCCGTTGGATGCGCTGTGGACGGTTCGTGGCACTGGCGACCACCGGCTGCGCGGCTGCGGGTTCGCGGTCAGTCGGTGCACCCCGACGGTGCGGTTCGGTGGCGGGGCACCCGAACTCTAGGACGTCGCCGAAATGCCCACAACCAGCTGTAACTAGCTCGTTGTCACACTATTGGCCCAAATGTTGTCCATACCACTCAACCGTGTGACGAACGCCAGCGTCGGGGGCCTGACTTGTGACGCCCAGTTAAGTATAGTCTCGCCCGTCGAGGTGACTGGCCTCTTGCTTCGGGGGATGCACGTTGTGACCAGGGAGTGTGATGGCAAGCCCGGCTGACAGAGTCTGGGTCTGCGGCTGCTCGACGGGAGTCGAGGATTCGTGGATCCGCTCGTGGGTCCTCGGCGTGGCGACGCCGGTTCGCGGGCACACTCCCAGCACCATGATCAACACCGCCGTGGCGCGAAGAGCGAGTCGGCCGTGGCGGTGACGCACATGTCCGCCGCAGCGCAGGAAACAGGGATGCTCAACAACGACCCCGCGACCGGAGCCGACGGGCCCGACCAGCTGGGAGCCACCCGCACCAAGCGGTGGTGGCTGCGCAACTGGCGCCTCCGGTACAAGATGGCCGCCGTCCTGCTCGTCCCGACGCTGGCCGCGCTGGCCGTCGGTGGTATCCGCGTCTACGACGGCGTGACCACCCAGAGCCGGCTCAGCACCATCGTCGAGCAGGTCGAGCTGGCCCAGCAGGCGGCCGGCCTCACCCACGAACTGCAGCGCGAACGCGACTTCGCGGTGGTGTACACCACGGTCCGCGGCTCCAAGTCCGCTGAGGACTACGCGGCGCAGTCCGGGACGGTCGACAGCGCCGTGCAGCAGTTGCGCGACTTCGAGAGCCGGATTGGCGACTTCTCGCCAGAAGTCCGCCAGGCCTACCGGAGCGCGGTGCACCGCGTCGGCAGCCTCGGCGCACTGCGCGACACCGTCAACAGCAGCTTCACCAGCCCCCAGACGCTGGTCGCCTACAACTCGGTCATCGACACGCTGCTCCAGGTCAACCGCACGGTCGCGACCTCCGCGACGAACACGGAGCTCAGCGAGACCGCGCGGGCGTCCGAAGCGCTCGGCCGCGCCAAGGAGCAGCTCGCCCAGCAGCGCTCCATCCTGCTCAGCGCCGCGCTCCGCGACCGGTTCCTCACCGGCCAGACCGAGGAGATGCGCGCCGCCGACGCGCGGTTCGACGCCGCCTACAGCGAGTTCCAGAACGCGGCGAACCCCGAGCAGCAGTCCCTCTACGCGGCCCGCGTCGCCGGCGCCGCGGTCGACGCCTCCGAGCAGATCCGGCAGACCGCGCTGATCCGCGCCGAGCGCGACCAGTCCGCCTCGCTGTCCGTCCCGGCCCAGACCTGGGGCCAGGTCGCCGGGGAGCGGACCGACCTGGTGCGCTCCGTCGAGGACGCGGTGCTCACCGACTTCCACGACGACGCCGCCGAACTGTCCGACTCCGCGTGGTGGTCGCTGGTCCGCGACTCCGCGTTGCTGGCGCTGCTGCTGGTGGTCGCCTTCGGCGTGGCGGCCTTCATCGCCCGCTCGATGCTCCGCCCGCTGCGCACCCTGCGCTACGGCGCCCTGGAGATCGCGCAGCAGAGCCTGCCGGACGCGATCAAGCGGGTGAACGAGAACCCCACCGCCGCGAGCCAGATCACCGTGCCGCCGGTCCCGGTGCACACCAGCGAGGAGATCGGCCAGGTCGCCCGCACCTTCGACACGGTCAACCAGCAGGCGCTGCGGCTGGCCTCCGAGCAGGCGCTGCTGCGCACCAACATCAACGACCTGTTCGTCAACCTCGCCCGCCGCAGCCAGACCCTGGTGCAGCGCCAGCTGTCCCTGATCGACCGCCTGGAGCAGGACGAGCAGGACCCGGACCAGCTGAGCAGCCTGTTCGAGCTGGACCACCTGGCCACCCGCATGCGGCGGAACAACGAGAACCTGCTGATCCTCGGTGGCACCGACCTCACCCGCCGGATGATGCGCCCGGTGCCGCTCAACGAGGTCCTCGGCGCCGCGGTGTCCGAGGTCGAGCAGTACGCGCGGATCAACGTGGTCGACACGCTGGACCTGGCCATCCAGGGCCGCGTGGTCAACGACTTCGTGCACCTGGTCGCCGAGCTGCTGGAGAACGCCACGGTGTTCTCCAACCCGGACACCGAGGTCACCGTCCGCGCCGCCTACCGCAGGCAGGAGCTCGTCATCGAGATCCGCGACCGCGGCGTGGGCATCGACGCCGAGGAGATCGACGAGATCAACGAGCGGCTCACCCGCCCGCCGGAGATCGACGTCTCGGTGTCCCGCCGGATGGGTCTGTTCGTGGTCGGCCAGCTGGCCCGGCGCCACGACATCCGCGTCGAGCTGCACAACAACGACGGCCTGGAGGGCGGTGCCACCGCCACCGTCCGGCTCTCCGGCGAGCACGTCGTCCAGCTCACCCCGGACGGCCCGATGCCGATGCCCGACGTGCCGCGCACCGGCCGCGGTGACGACCGGCGCGACGCGGTCAGCGAGACCGGCTCGCACCTCGGCCTGGCCGCCGCCTTCGGCGGTGGGCGCAGCGAGCGGGCTGCCGAGCCGCCCACCGAGCGCGCCCCGCTGCCGAAGCTCGACCTCGACCAGCCCGCTGCGCCCGCCCCGCAGCCGCAGGACGAGCCGGAGCCGGAACCGGACGAGCAGGGCACCGCGCTGCCGACCGAGTACTCCGTCACGCTGTCGTCCGGCGATTCGTTGGGGGCGACTGACGTCCCTCGGTGGGAGGATGAGCGGACGGCGCCCGCGGACGACGACGTCCGCGCTGAGGAATGGCCGAGCGGCGAGGACCCGAACGGCTTCGACGGCCGGTGCGGGGTCCCCGCCGCCACGACCGATCTGTTCCACAGCCCGTTCGAAGCGGAGAAGACCGCTCAGTTCACGCCGACGGAGTTCCCGGACGAGCGGGACGAGCCGGCGCACAACGGGAGTGCGTTGAACGGGGCCGGGTACGGCACCGAGAGCAGGACCGATTCCGAGCGCGCCGCGGACAACGGAACCCGGCAGGACGCGGTCTCGGACGCCTCGACCCCAGGGGGGAGCCCGGATCAGGGCGCCCAAGGCCAGCCGCCGGCGTTCGCCGACGACGAGCCGAGAGGGGCCTCCTGGGACATGGACGACGCGCCGACGCAACGCCTGCCGATCTACGAAGCCGTGCTCTCGCAGTGGTTCCGCGAGTCCGATGTGGACGAACCGTCGCTGGGTGCGGAGCCGGGGCCGGCCGAGACCTCGACCTCCCAGTCGGCGGCGGGACAGGCGGAGACCGCGGCAGAACCCAGTGCCGAGGTCCCGCGCACCACCACCCCCGACCCGGGGTGGGGTGGTGCCGACGTCGGCTGGAAGGCGGCCGAAGCGCTGCTGCAAGCCCCGCAGGTCCACGAGACCACTGCGGCCGGGCTGCCCAAGCGGGTGCCCAAGACGAACCTGGTGCCGGGCTCGGCGACCCCGCGTTCGTCGCAGGCTCCCCGCCGCAAGCCCGCCACCTCGCGTTCGGCCGATGCGGTGCGCGGCCGGATGACGAACTTCCAGCAGGGTGTCAAACGGGGTAGGCACTCCAGAGCCGAACCGGTTTCCACCGAACCTCGCTCGAATTCGAGCCGTCCCGAGGAGCAGGAGTGAACGGGTCCGTGCAGCAACCGATGAGCAGCAACAGCTTCAGTTGGCTGATCACCGACTTCGTGCGTCGGGTCCCCGGCGTGGCGCACTCGGTGGTCGTGTCTGCGGACGGCCTGCTGCTCGCCGGATCACAGGGATTGCCGCGGGACCGCGCCGAGCAGCTTTCCGCGGTCGCCTCCGGTCTGGTCAGCCTCACCCAGGGGGCAGCGCGCTGCTTCGAAGCCGGTGAGGTCACCCAGACCGTCGTGGAGATGGAGCAGGGCTACCTGTTCCTGATGTCCATCAGCGACGGTTCCTGCCTCGCGGTCCTGGCCGCGCCCAACGCCGACATCGGCCTGATCGCCTACGAGATGACCCTGCTCGTCGAGCGGGTCGGGCGTCAGCTCACACCGGAACTGCGCGCGCAGCTGCAGGGCATGGGGCGCCGGTGACTGGGGCAGGAGAACGCTGAGGGGAGCTCGCGATGACCACCGGTTCGGAGCCGAGCTGGGACGGTGACCTGTTCCGCCTCTACAACAAGAGGCTGAGCACCGAGTCCTGGCAGGACGATCTCGTGGACGACGAGTCCGGGCAGGACACCGAGTCGTACGGCGAGTACGACCGGGCGCTGTTCGGCGGTCCCGGGGCCGACCTGTTCGGTTCTGGCTACGACACGTCCGCGGAGCCGCCGGCTGCGCCCCGCCCGTCCGACGGCGGCGGCCCGCCCTCGGTTTCGATGCCGTCGATCTCGCAGTCGATGTCCCCGATCTCGCAGTCGATGCCGTCCATCTCGCAGCCGATGGCACCGATCTCGCAGTCCATGCCGTCGATCTCCGGGTCGATGCCGGCCATCCCGAGCGCCGACGCCGAGGACGACGAGCTCGACAGCGGTTCGCTGGTGCGGCCGTACGCCCGCACCAGGGGACGGACGCGCACCGATTATGATCTTGCTATCGAGACGCTGGTGACCACCAGCGAACGCGGTCGCAAGCAGGCGGCCCAGGCCAGGTCGGAGCACCGCTCGATCTCCGAGCTGTGCGTGGAAGCCCGATCGGTCGCAGAAGTCGCCGCACACCTGCGCCTGCCCCTGGGGGTGGTGCGGGTGCTCATCGGCGACATGGCCGACACCGGCCTGGTCTTGATTCACGACAGTGGCATGGTCGTCGGTGATCGGCCGTCCATGGAGTTCTTGGAGAGGGTGCTCAGTGGGCTTCGCAGGCTCTGATCCCCGCATGACGCCGGGTGGCCGGAAGACTTCGACGAAGATCGTGGTCGCCGGTGGGTTCGGCGTCGGGAAGACGACGTTCGTCGGTTCGGTCTCCGAGATCGTGCCGCTGACCACGGAAGCGGTGATGACCGAGGCCAGCGTCGGGGTCGACGACCTCAGCGCCACGCCCGGCAAGGTCACCACCACCGTCGCGATGGACTTCGGCCGGGTGTCGCTGGACGAGGAGCTGATCCTCTACCTGTTCGGCACCCCGGGCCAGCACCGCTTCTGGTTCATGTGGGACGACCTGGTCAAGGGCGCGATCGGCGCGGTGGTCCTGGTCGACACCCGCCGGTTGGCGGACGCCTTCGGGTCCATCGACTTCTTCGACGACCGCGGACTGCCCTACATCGTGGCGGTGAACACCTTCGACGGGGTGCTGCACCACCGCATGGAGGACGTCCGGGAGGCGCTGACCATCGAGCCCTCGGTCCCGATGATCACCTGCGACGCCCGCAACCGCGAGAGCACCAAGCAGGCCCTGATCACCCTGGTCGAGCACGCCATGCGCCAGCGCATGGCCGCCACCCGCTGACCCACCCCGGCTGACGGCGCACCCACCAGCCCCCCAGGGGGCGGGTGGACGCCGCAGGCTGCCCACAGCGGCCGTCCTGCTCGGACCCGGCGTCCCGCAGGTGGCTGGTGGGTGTGGCAGTGCCGTCCGGAGCGGTGGCCCGGCCCGTGCCGCTCGGTCAGTCCTCGACGAGGGCGACGGCCATGATGCGGTGGAGCGGGAAGCGGCCCAGCTCGTCGGTCGCGGTGTCGACGCCCTGCAGCACGCCGCCGCCGACGGTGACCGGGCGCACCACGCGCTCGCTGCGCACGCCGTGCGTGTCCACGAAGCCCAGCCAGACGCTCCGCTGCTCCCGCGCCGCGTCGCGCAACAGCTGCAGCGTCGCCTCCGCGCTGGGACGTCCGCGCTCGGGGCTCACCGCGCTGCCGCGCCGCGCCGTGCCCGCGCGGTCCACCGCGCGCAGCTGGCCCACGATCTCCGCGAGCTGCTCGTCGCCGGGCCGCGCGAGCCCCGCCGGCGGCGCCGGGCGGTTCTTGCCGCGCACGCGGCGCCCGCTCTCCCGCAGGTCGAGGACGTTGCCGTCGGGTCCCTCGGCGACCGGGGTGAACCCGGCCGCGCGCAGGGTCTCCACCACGTCGGCCAGCGGCAGCGGGCTCACCAGGACCGTCGGCGCGATGCGGCGCAGCTCCAGCTGCTCGCTCTCCGGCTTGGCCATCACCTCGGCCAGCAGCAGCGGGTCGTCGCAGCGCAGGAAGGCCGCCGCGGTGCCCGCGCGCAGCCGCCCGTGCCGGCGCGCCACGTCGTCGATGAGGTACGTCAGCGACTGCGGCACCGGGGTGCGCGAGCGGGTGCGGAACAGCGCGTGCAGGTCGTCGGCGGTGTGGCCGGCGTCGAGCGCGCGGCGGACGCTGCTGTCGCTGATCCGGTAGACCGTGGCGCTGCCCGCGGACTCCACGTCCGCGACCAGCTTCATCTCGGCCGCCAGGTCCGGTTCCAGCCGCCCGGGCGCGACGACCGTCAGGTCGGCCTGCACCAGCACGTGGTCCAGCGGCTCCGGCAGCGCGTCGGCGAGCAGGCGGGCCGCCTCGGCCGGGCCGTCGGCGAGCAGCGCGCGCCCGGCGCTGGTCAGCGCGTGCAGCGCCACCACGCCGAGCGTGGTGGCCTCGGCGAGGGTCCAGCGCACCAGGTCGTCGCGCAGCCGACCGCCGCGCCGCGGGGCCCGCCAGGCGAGCACCGCGGCGACGTCGTCGGGGCGCGCCCCGTGGCCGCCGGGCAGCTCGTCCAGGTAGTCGAGGACGCGGCGGCGGTCCTTCGGCGCGAGCGGGCGGCGGAGGTCCTCCGACAGCGGGCCGAGCAGGCGGTCCTTCTCGTCGCGGGCGCCGATCAGGCCGGGCAGGCGCGGCAGGTCCAGCCAGGCCTGCGCCAGCGTGGCCCAGCGCTGCTCGGGCGGGGACGCCAGCCAGGTGTCGGACTGGTAGGTGGGCACCCACTGCGGTTCGGCGGACTCGTCGTGGGCGATGAGGTTCGCCGCGACGGCCAGCTCCACGAGCAGCGCGAGCCGGGTCTCGTCCACCTCGATGGCCTTGGCGGTGCGGCGGAGTTCGCGCACCCCGACACCGCCGGAGCGCAGCACGTCCGGCGGCTCCTCGCCCCAGGCGCCGAGCAGGTCCTCCAGGTGCCGCAGCAGCTCCAGCACCGCACCGGCGCCGGTGCTGTCCACATCGGACTGCGCGGTCGAGGTCAGGTCCGGGATCGGTTCCTCCGCCTCGACCTCGCCCATCGGGTGCTCCCCGCGCACGGCGAGCGCGAGCTGCCGGGGCAGTTCCACGGTCTCCGCGTCGCGGCGCAGCAGCAGTCCCTTGGCCAGCATCCGCTGGACCGGGTTCGTCGCGCGCTCGAGCGGGACCTGCTTGGCGGCGTCCTTGGTCCGGCCGATCGGGGAGCCCGCGGCGAGCTTGTCCACCAGCCGCCGCTCCTCCTCGTCCAGCTCGGCGAGCGCGGCCTTCGCGGCGTCCTCGGTCAGGTGCTCGGCCCGCCGCCCGAGCCCGGCCGGGAAGGTGGGCAGCACCTCGCGGACGGCGGGCGGCACGGCCAGCGCGTCGTCGTCACCCCACGCCAGCGCCAGGTCGCGCAGCCGGTCCACCGCGCGCCGGGCCTGCGGCGGGGTGATGTCACCGCCCAGCATCCCGGCCACCGCCTCCAGCGTGACCGGCGCCTGGTCGGCGTCGAGCAGCACCAGGGCTTCCAGCGTGGAGAGGGCGAAGGAGTCCAGGTCTTCGCAGGCCCGTGCCACCGAGGAGCGCACCCCGACGCGGGTGGCCAGCACCGAGGTGTCCGCGGGCGGTGGGGTCGCGAGGTCGGGGCGAGCGCGCAGCAGCGCCACGAGGGCCTCGTCGCTGCGTGCGCGCAGCCATTCCGCTAGCGGGGACATCCCCACCACGATACCCAGCGGACCCCGCTCGACGGGCCCGTCGACGCCGGTCGCGCAGCGCACGCGGACTATGGGCATGCACACCCTTGGATGAGGTCGACCACCGCGTCCGGCAAACTGGACCTGGAGTGTCAGCCCGGAGAGCACAGGAGGACGACGTGGCCGGCAAGACCAAGAAGGACCGCATCGACCCGACGTGGCCGAAGGTCAGCGACGGCGAGCACGCCGTGAGCGAGTTCCTGGCCGGCAAGCAAGGCGCGGAGTCGCCGTTCGGCAGCACCACGTTCCCGCTGGACACCGTGCCGTACGTCCACCCGGTCACGCGCATCAACAAGTGACCCGCCTGTCAAGGGCAACCGGCTGGTAACGGGACCGGACGTCGATCACACAGGCGAAAGTTCTAGGATTTTTCGTGCTGGGTGAAGTTCCGGTCGCTTAGCAGGCCCGAAGGGCTTGCATCCCGGATGAGCGATCCACTCCGGCGGTCGGCCGACCGCCGGAGAACGGCACCCGACACAAGTCCACAGCCGTACCGCTCGACAGGGGTGTGCCATGCCGGTTCCAGGTCCGGGTTACTCGATCACCGTGCGCGTCGAGGCTCCGCCGTCGACGACCGCAGCGGGCGATCTGACCAGCGCCGTCGGTCGCGCAGGCGGGGTCATCACCGCGTTCGACGTGGTCGAGTCGCACGCCGACCGCATCGTCGTGGACATCACCTGCAACGCGCGGTCCGCCGACCACGCCAACGACCTCGCCGAGGTGCTCAGCGGGCTGCCCGGGGTGCGGGTCCGCAAGATCTCCGACCGGACGTTCCTGGTCCACCTCGGCGGCAAGATCGAGGTCGGCTCGCGGGTCGCCCTGAACAACCGCGACGACCTGTCCCGCGCCTACACCCCGGGCGTGGCCCGGGTGTGCACCGCCATCGCGGAGAACCCGGAGGACGCCCGGCGCCTCACCGTCAAGCGCAACGCCGTCGCGGTGGTCACCGACGGCTCCGCCGTGCTCGGCCTGGGCAACATCGGGCCGGAGGCGGCGCTGCCGGTGATGGAGGGCAAGGCGGCGCTGTTCAAGAAGTTCGCCGGCGTCAACGCCTGGCCGGTGTGCCTGGACACCCAGGACACCGAGGAGATCATCCGCGCGGTCGAGCTCATCGCCCCCGTCTACGGCGGCATCAACCTGGAGGACATCGCGGCCCCGCGCTGCTTCGAGATCGAGGCGCGGCTGCGGGAGAAGCTCGACATCCCGGTCTTCCACGACGACCAGCACGGCACCGCGATCGTGGTGGTCGGCGCGCTGCGCAACGCGCTGCGCGTGGTGGACAAGGACATCACCGACTGCCGCATCGTGGTGTGCGGCGTGGGCGCGGCCGGGTCGGCGATCATCCGGCTGCTGCAGCACAAGGCGCCCGCCGACATCATCGCGGTCGACGTCGACGGCATCGTCCACGAAGGACGCGGCGACACCGACCGGAACCTGCAGTCCATCGCCGCGAGCACCAACAAGGAGGGCCGCACCGGCACCCTCGCCGACGCGGTGCGCGGCGCCGACGTCTTCATCGGCGTCTCCGCGCCGAACCTGCTGTCCGCCGACGACGTGGCGACGATGAACGACGACGCCATCGTCTTCGCGCTGGCCAACCCGGACCCGGAGATCGACCCGCTCGACGCGCAGAAGCACGCCAAGGTCGTGGCGACCGGCCGCAGCGACTACCCGAACCAGATCAACAACGTGCTGGCGTTCCCGGGCTTCTTCCGCGGTCTGCTCGACGCGCACGCGCACCAGATCACCGACGACATGATGATCGCGGCCGCCAACGCGATCGCGGACGTGGTGGACGGCGAGCGGCTGAACGCCTCGTTCATCGTGCCGAGCGTGTTCGACTCGGCGGTGTCCCCGGCGGTGGCCGACGCGGTGAAGAAGGCGGCGCTGGCGGCCAAGGTCGGCGAACCCGCCCACGCGGGCGGCTCCTCCCTCCCCTGGAGCATGGCCGAAGACATCGACTTCTGACCCCCACCCCTCGCGGTCGCGTGGGTCGTGAGTGCGTGGACCGGCTGGAGCCGGTCTTCCCGCTCACGACCCGCTAGCTGCGGAGCCCGGGGCCGCTGCGCGGTGCTCTAGGCTCGACGCATGGCGCAGGAAGAGCTCACGCACGTCGACCAGGCCGGTGCCGCGCGCATGGTCGACGTGTCCGCGAAGGAGGCCACCGCCCGCCGGGCCGTCGCCACCGGCGTCGTGCGCACGACCGCCGAGGTGATCGGCCTGTTGCGCCGGGACGGGCTGCCCAAGGGCGACGCGCTCGCCACCGCCCGCATCGCGGGCATCATGGCCGCGAAGCGCACACCCGACCTCATCCCGCTTTGCCACCCGATCGCGATCACCGGCACGAAGGTCGACCTGGAGCTGGGCGAGACCGAGGTGCGGATCACCGCGACGGTGAAGACCACCGACCGGACCGGGGTGGAGATGGAGGCGCTCACCGCGGTCGCGGGCGCCGGGCTCGCCCTGCACGACATGATCAAGGCCGTCGACCCGGCCGCGGTGCTCGACGAGGTCCGTGTGGAGCGCAAGGAAGGCGGCAAGACCGGCACCTGGACCCGCGAGCCCTGACCGGCGATCATCCCCGGGGAGCAGCTCCCTCGACGACGGCCCGGTCGCCGGGCGCGCGCAACACACAGGAGGTCTCCATGACGAGGACAGCGCGGGTGATCGCCGCGTCCAACCGCGCCGCGGCCGGGGTGTACCCGGACCGCACCGGGCCGGTGATCGTCGAGTGGCTGCGCGGCCGCGGTTTCGAGGTGCCCGACCCCGTCGTGGTGCCCGACGGCGACCCGGTGGGGGAGGAGCTGCGCCGCGCGGTCGCCGACGGCGCGGACGTGGTGATCACCACCGGCGGCACCGGGATCAACCCGAACGACCGCACCCCCGAGGTCACCGCGGCGGTGCTGGACTACCCGATCCCCGGGCTGGCCGACGCGATCCGCTCCGCGGGTCTGCCGGAGGTGCCGACCGCGGTGCTCTCCCGCGGACTGGCCGGGGTCAGCGGGAAGACGCTGGTCGTGAACCTGCCGGGTTCGCGCGGCGGGGTCAAGGACGGCCTGGGAGTGCTGGACGGGGTGCTGGAGCACGCCCTCGACCAGCTGCACGGCGGTGACCACGTGGCCCCGGAGCGGGCCCCGGCGGACGTGCTGCGCGCCGACGTGACCGAGCAGCCGATCGACGTCGACGAGCTGGCCCGCGCGGTGGAGCACCGCGCGGCGGGCGCGGTGGTGACCTTCAGCGGCGTGGTCCGCGACCACGACGGCGGGCGCGGCGTGCGGGAGCTGGAGTACACCGGCCACCCCACCGCCTCCGAGGTGATCACCGGGGTCGCGCAGGACGTGGCGAAGCGCTTCGACGGGGTGCGCGCGATCGCGGTCTCGCACCGCACCGGCCTGCTCGCGATCGGCGACGTGGCGCTGGGCTGCGCGGTGGCGGCCGAGCACCGCAAGCAGGCCTTCACCGCCTGCTCGGAGCTGGTGGACGAGGTCAAGCGCCGGCTGCCGATCTGGAAGCGCCAGGTCTTCGACGACGGCACCGAGGAGTGGGTCAACTGCCCCTGACGGTCACCTCGGGCCGAAGGCCCGCAGGGTGGCGTCGGCGGAGGCGTCGTCGAGGGGGCCGGAGCGGTTCGGCCACCGCTGGGTCAGCGGCGCGTGGAGGAAGTCCACGACGAGGTCCAGGTCGGCGTCGGTGGCCAGCCGGCCCGCGCGCTGCCCGCTGCGCAGCCGCTCCTTCGTCGCGCGCATCGGCGCTCCCACCTTCTCGCGGTAGACCGCCGCTCCGGGGCGTTGCTGACCTCGGTGTGGAGCGCGTGCGCGCCGCTGCGCGAGTGGGTGCAGGGCAGGTGGGCCGCCTCGGAGGACTGCGACCCGCGCCGGTCGGCCGAGGTGGTGGACCTGGTGGAACCGCCGGAGTGCCTGGTCCTCGGCGGCGCCAGGAGGCCGACCGCGCTCGCGCGGCCGAACTGGCGAGGTGGGAGCACCTCAGCAGGAAGGCCCAGTGATCGCCCCGGGCCGGGAGTGGCGGGACCCCCACCGCTGGGGCGTGCGGTGGGGGTCCCGGGAATGGGGAGCACGTGTCGTGTCGGGGGTACGACACGTGCTCCTCGTCGGCCGGCGGCAGCGCCGGCCGACCGAGTCACTTGATGTCGAGCTGCTGACCCGGGAAGATCAGGTCCGGGTCGCTGATGATGTGCGAGTTGCGCTCGGCGATCGTCTTGTAGCTGACGCCGAACTGCTCGCCGATCTTGCTCAAGGTGTCGCCCGGCTGGACCGTGTAGTCCGCGCCGTTGGTCTTCACCGTCGTCTTGGTGGTGCTCTTCCCGGTCTGCGTCGTGGACGAGACCTTCTTCTTCGTCACCTTGGTGCTCGTCTTGGTGCTGCCGCTGGTCCAGTTGACCTTCGCGGTGCAGCCCGGCCAGGCGTTGGCGCCCTGAGCCGCGAGGACCTTCTCGGCGACCGCGATCTGCTGCTCGCGGGTCGCCTGGTGGGCGCTCTTGGCGTACTGGGTGCCGCCGTAGGCGGCCCAGGTGGACTGGCTGAACTGCAGCCCGCCGTAGTAGCCGTTGCCGGTGTTGGTGCTCCAGTTGCCGCTGCTCTCGCACTGCGCGAGGGCGTCCCAGTCGGCGGCGTTGGCCATCGGGGCGATCGCGATCGGGGACGCGACCACCGCGCCGGCGACGGCGACGCGAGCGACGGTTCGGCTGGTATTGGACGGCTTGCGGTGCTTGCCCTTGTAGCGAGCCATGATCCTCTCTCCTGCCGCGCCTGCGAGGTCAGCTGTCGGGTTCGGGCTGAGAGGCAGCCCGGCCGGGTCGGGGGAACCGGCTTCACCCCAAGGGCTTCGGGGAGCCCGGTGTTGGGTCCCCCGCCCCTGTCCGGTGTTCCTGTTTCGGGGGTCGGAAGCCCGCCGGACAGGGTTCGGCGCTGCGGGCTTCCCGTCTCTTGCTGATCGGTTCGGGGCCGACCGAGGAGCGACACTACGTAACCAACGAGGAGATCCCAAATCCTCGTGCCTGTGACCCTGGTCACGTAACAAGCGGGACGCGTGCTTCGATCCGTGGCGTTTGCGCTGATCAGAGCGTTGTTACCAAGTCGTTTCCGGGCTGAGATCGATCACCGTCAGTGAGGCGTGGGTCACCTCATCGCTCGCCACGCGCCTCGTGCGCCGCACGCGTGCGCACCACTCGCGCGGGTGGTTCCGCGCCTGAGGGGCCGTGCGGAGGTGTGCGTTCGCGATCACGAAGCGGGCTCGCGTCGACGCGGAGGGTAGCGATCTGCATCGCCGGATCGAGACTTCTTCAGGCTCGTGGAGGACCCGGACGGCAGAGCAAGATCAACAGGGCTCGAAGAGGTGGCCAAAAGTCACTCGAAAGGGAATGTACGACGCACCGGGGAATGTTGTATCCGCGCACGCGCGCGCCCGCACGCGTGCGCAGCAATGAGGTGTCGGAGAGCGGGGTTCAGCCGCCTGCGAACGGCGGCAGGACGTCCAGCGTCGCCTCCGCGGGGACCTCTGTCCCGCGGTCCCGGACGGCCACCCCGTCGAGCAGGAAGCTGCAGGCAGGCAACACCTTCGCCAGGCGTTCGTCGTGCAGCTCCCGCACCGCCGCGAGGACGTCGTCGACGGTCGCCGGGCTCGCCAGGCGCACCGCCTCCTCCGCGACCCCGGCCGCGGCGCGCGCACCCGCGAAGTAGCGCACCGACACCGTCGCGACCTGCTCCGCCGACGTCGTCATCGCTCAACCCCCGATAGCGCTCATCGGCCGGGCAGGCTGGGCGAACCCGCCCGAGTCCATGCCGTGCCCGGCGGCCTTCGCCCACATCGTCGCCTGCCAGAGCCGGACCAGTTCCGCGTCGTCGGCCCCGGCGCGCATCGGCCCCCGCAGGTCCGTCTCCGTCGTGGAGAACAGGCAGGAGCGGAGCTGGCCGTCGGCGGTGAGCCGGGTGCGGTCGCAGGCCGCGCAGAACGGCCGGGTGACCGAGGCGATCACGCCCACGGTGGCGGGCCCGCCGTCGACCAGCCAGCGCTCCGCGGGTGCCGAGCCGCGCTCGGCGACGTCCGGGGTGAGGTCGAACTCGGCGCTGAGCCGGTCCAGGACCTCCTCGGCGGTGATCATCCGCCCGCGGTCCCACTCGTGCTGGGCGTCCAGCGGCATCTGCTCGATGAAGCGCAGCTGGTAGCCGTGCTCGATGCAGTAGCGCAGCAGGTCGCAGGCCTCGTGGTCGTTGACCCCGCGCATGAGCACGGCGTTGACCTTGACCGGCTCCAGCCGCATCCGCTTGGCCGCGGCGAGGCCGGCCAGCACGTCGTCGAGCCGGTCGCGCCTGGTCAGCGTCTTGAACACCGCGCGGTCGAGGGTGTCCAGCGAGACGTTGACCCGGTCCAGCCCGGCGCGGACCAGGGCTTCGGCGTGGTCACCGAGGTTGATCCCGTTGGTGGTCAGCGAGGTCTTCGGGCGGCTGGGCAGCGCGGCGGTCGTGCTGATGATGTCCACCAGGTCCTGCCGCAGCAGCGGTTCGCCGCCGGTGAAGCGGACCGCGCGCACCCCGAGCTCCTCGACGGCGATGCGGATCAGCCGGTTCATCTCGGCGGTGTCGAGCAGTTCGTCCCGCTTCAGCCAGGGCAGGCCCTCGGCCGGCATGCAGTACGTGCACCGGAGGTTGCACTTGTCGATCAGCGACACCCGCAGATCGGTGGCGACCCGCCCGAACCGGTCCACCAGGTGCGGCGTGTCCGGACGTGCGGACGTGTCGATCGTGCGATGCACGAACGGAATTCCCAGGTCCACCGCGCTCACCCCACGACCCTAACCCGCCGCACGGGTCGATTTCGATCGTGGCGAGGGGTTTTTCTGCGCGTGCGCAGCGGACGGCGGAGGTCCAGGTCCAACAGCAGATCCAGATCTGCGGGGATTAGGTGCTGGATCCCGCCGCACTTTCGGACGTATCGTCCCCACCGTGCCGCACTATCGGATCGCCGAAGCAGCCCGCCTTCTCGGGGTCAGCGACGACACCGTGCGCCGGTGGGTCGACGGTGGCCAGCTGCACGCGCAGCGGGACTCCTCCGGTCGGCTCGTCGTGGACGGTGCCGAGCTCGCCGAGTTCGCCCGCGACCAGGCGCGCTCCACGCCCGACCCCTCCGGTGTCGGCCGCTCGGCCCGCAACCGGTTGGTCGGCCTGGTCACCGCAGTGGTCTCGGACCGGGTCATGTCCCAGGTGGAGATGCAGTGCGGCCCGCACCGGGTGGTGTCGCTGATGAGCACCGAAGCGGTGCGCGACCTGGGCCTGCGGCCGGGGGTGCTGGCGGTGGCCGTGGTCAAGTCGACCAACGTGGTGGTGGAGACGCCGGGGGGAGCATGATGCCGAAGCTCAGGACGATCGCCGGTGCGCTGCTGGCGCTGGTGCTGCTGGCCGGGTGCGGCCAGGCGGAGACCCAGCAGCAGCGCACGCTCACCGTGCTCGCCGCCGCGTCGCTGACCGAGTCCTTCGACGAGCTGGGCGCCCGGTTCACCGCCGAGCACCCGGCCGTGCGGGTGCAGTTCGACTACCAGGGCTCCGCGACGCTGGCCGAGCAGATCCAGCAGGGGCGGCCGGCGGACGTCTTCGCCTCGGCGGACGAGGGGAACATGGCGAAGGTGCGCGACCTCGTCGGCGGTCCGCAGACCTTCGCGACCAACCGGCTGACCATCGTGGTCCCGCCCGGCAACCCGGCGGGCATCACCTCGCTGGCCGACCTGGCCGGCGACCACGCCGTGGTGGTGTGCGCGCCGCAGGTGCCGTGCGGGTCGGCCACGCAGCGGGTGGCGCAGGCGGCCGGGGTGCGGCTCGCGCCGGTCAGCGAGGAGAACGACGTCAAGTCCGTGCTGAACAAGGTGGTCGCGGGCGAGGCCGACGCCGGGCTGGTGTACGTCACCGACGCCCAGGCGGCCGGGGACCGGGTGCAGCGGATCGACTTCCCGGAGTCCCAGCAGGCGGTGAACACCTACCCGATCGCGACCGTCAACGGCGCCCCGGAACCCGAGCTGGCGGCCCAGTTCGTCGACTTCGCGCGCGGCCCCGTCGGCCGCGAGATCCTCACCCACCACGGCTTCGGCACCCCATGACCAGGACCCCACCGCAGTCCCAGACGCAACTTCCGCTGAAATCGAAGACGCGATTTCACTGGAGATCGCGTCCACCCCAGGTCCCGGTGGTGCTGTGGGTGCCTGCGGTGGTGGCGCTGGCGCTGGTGGTGCTGCCCGTCCTCGGGCTGCTGACCAGGGTGGACCCCACCGCACTGCCGGGGCTGCTGACCAGCCCGGCCGCCCTCGACGCGCTGCGGCTCTCGGTGGTCACCGGACTCATCTCCACCGGCCTGTCGCTGCTGCTCGGCGGCCCGCTCGCGGTGGTGCTCGCCCGGTCCCGGATGCGCGGTCTGCGCGTGGTGCGCGCGTTCGTCCTGCTACCGCTGGTGCTGCCTCCGGTGGTCGGCGGCTTGGCGCTGCTCTACCTGCTCGGCCGCACCGGACCGCTCGGGCAGCTGCTCGACGTCGTCGGCCTGCGCCTGCCCTACACCACGACGGCCGTGGTGCTGGCCCAGACGTTCGTGGCGATGCCGTTCCTGGTGGTCGGCCTGGAGGGCGCGCTGCGCACCGCGGGTGGGCGCTACGAGCAGGTCGCCGCCACGCTCGGCGCTGGTCCCTGGCTGACGTTCCGGCGGGTCACCGTGCCGCTGCTGCTGCCCGCGCTGGGGTCGAGCCTGGTGCTCACCTTCGCGCGGGCGCTGGGCGAGTTCGGCGCCACGATCACCTTCGCCGGCAGCCTGCAGGGCACCACGCGCACCCTGCCGCTGGCCGTCTACACCACCGCTCAGTCCGATGTGGACGCTGCGGTGGCGATGTCGTTGCTGCTGGTGGTGGTGGCCCTCGTGGTGATCGTGGTGGCCCGGCCCAAGGCGGTGGAAGGACAGCTGTGAGCGGGTTGCGGACCGACGTGGAGCTGCGCCGCGCGGAGTTCGCGCTGCGCGTGGAGCTCGAGGTCGCGCCCGGCGAGGTGCTGGCGGTGCTCGGCCCGAACGGCGCGGGCAAGTCGACCCTGCTGTCGGTGCTGGCCGGGCAGCTGGTCCCGGACCGGGGTCGGGTCGAGCTCGACGGCGTGCCGTGGCTGGACACCGAGCGCGGCATCGCGGTGCCCACACACCGCCGCGGCGTCGGGCTGCTCGCGCAGAAGCCCCTGCTGTTCCCGAACCTCACCGCGCTGGACAACGTCGCGTTCGGACCGCGCGCGGCCGGTGTTCGCAAGGCGCGGGCGCGGGAGATCGCCGCGCGGTGGCTGGACGACGTGGGCGTCGCCGCCCTCGCGGGCCGGCGTCCGAGCCAGCTCTCCGGCGGTCAGGCGCAGCGCGTCGCGCTGGCGCGCGCCCTGGCGGCCGACCCGAAGCTGCTCATGCTCGACGAGCCGCTGGCCGCGCTCGACGTCGACGCCGCACCGGCGATGCGCGGCCTGCTGCACCAGGTGCTCCGGCGGCAGCCGGGCCCGACCGTGCTGGTCACGCACGACGTGCTGGACGCGGTCGTGCTGGCCGACCGGCTCGTGGTGCTGCTCGACGGCCGCGTCGTGGAGCAGGGACCGACCCGCGAGGTGCTGTCCCGGCCGAAGGAGCCGTTCACCGCGCGCGTCGCCGGGCTCAACCTGGTGCCGGGGGTGGCCCTCGACCACGGCGTGGAGTTCGGCGACGCCGTGCTCAGCGGCCGGGTCGCCGAGGACGTGGCGCAGGGGGAGGCCGCGGCGGCGGTGTTCGCGCCGAGCGCGGTCGCGGTGCACCGGGAACCGCCGGGCGGCAGCCCGCGCAACGCGCTGCGGGTGCGGCTGGCCGGGCTGGAGCCGCGCGGCGACGTGGTGCGGGTGCGCGGGGTCGTGCGGGACTGCTGGCTGGCCGCGGACATCACCCCGGCCGCGGTCGCCGACCTGCAGCTCGTGCCCGACGACGAGGTGTGGTTCGCGGTCAAGGCGGCCGAGGTAGCGGTCCACCCGCTGTCCGGAGGATCATCGGGGGCGTGACTGAGCCATCCCCCTGGACCTACCTGATGGACATGGACGGCGTGCTCGTCCACGAGGAGCACATGGTGCCCGGCGCCGACGCCCTGCTCGCGGCGTTGCGGGAGAACCGCATCCCGTTCCTCGTCTTCACCAACAACTCGATCTACACGCCGCGCGACCTGCGGGCCCGGCTGCTGAGGACCGGGCTGGACGTCCCGGAGGAGGCGATCTGGACCTCAGCGCTGGCCACCGCGCAGTTCCTGGAGAACCAGCGACCGGGCGGCTCGGCCTACGTGGTCGGTGAATCGGGCCTGACCACGGCCCTGCACAACATCGGCTACGTGCTCACCGACCGCGACCCGGACTACGTCATCCTCGGTGAGACCCGCACCTACAGCTTCGAGGCGATCACCAAGGCCATCCGGCTGGTCGAGGCCGGGGCGCGGTTCATCGCCACGAACCCGGACGAGAAGGGGCCGAGCCGCGAGGGCACGCTGCCGGCCACCGGCGCGGTCGCCGCGCTGATCGAGCGGGTCACCGGGCGCGCGCCGTACTACGTGGGCAAGCCGAACCCGCTGATGATGCGGTCGGCGCTGCGGCACCTGGGAGTGCATTCGGAGAACACGCTGATGATCGGCGACCGGATGGACACCGACGTGCGTTCGGGGTTGGAGTCGGGGCTGCAGACGATCCTGGTGCTGTCCGGCATCTCCGACGAGAAGACCGCCGAGCTGTTCCCGTACCGCCCGACGAAGGTCGTCAACTCCGTCGCCGACCTGGTCGACAACGTGCTGGACCCGTTCAAGGCGTAGGGCCCGGTGGCGCGCCCGTGGGTGCGGCCGGGGCGAGGGGCCGGTCAGCGGCGGGTGGTCGCCTGGTGCGGGAGGTCGAGGTCGATGCTGCTCGTGACGTTGGTGAGCTCGTCGGCCATGCGCTCGGCCGAGTCGCGCACCAGCTCCGCCCGCCTGCTCACCGGGCCGGACCAGTGGCGCTGGGCGGCGGCCAGCCGGTCGAGCAGGTCGGCGTGCAGCCGCAGCCGCTCCACCGTGGTCCAGTCCGTGGTCTCGGGTTCCCTGAACGCGCGGTCCAGTGCTGCCGCTGTGCGCTCCAGTTCCAGTTCGGTGATCATGGGCACTCCTTGACGAGGGGGTTCCGACGTGGCCGTGGGGTGGGCGGTGGAGGTCACCGCGTGAAGGCGTAGGGGTCGTCGGCGTCCACGACCTCCTTGCCCAGTGGCAGCAGCGAGACCGGCACCAGCTTGAAGTTCGCGATGCCCAGCGGGATGCCGATGACCGTGATGCACTGGGCGATGCCGGTGAGGACGTGCCCGAGCGCCAGCCACCACCCGGCCAGCACGAGCCACAGGACGTTGCCGATGCCCGCCATGGCCCCCGACGTCGGCACGTCCACCAGACGCCGGCCGAACGGCCACAGCGCGAAGTTCGCCATCCGGAACGAGGCGATCGCGAACGGGATGCCGACGACGGTGATCGCCAGCACGACGCCCGCGACCGCGTACCCGAGGGCCATCACCAGGCCCCCGAACACCAGCCAGATGACGTTCAGCAACAACCGCATCCTTCCACCGTGCCAGTTCAGCGCAAGGTTCGGAGCGGTGGCGGAGCGGAGATCGGCTGCCGCGCAGGCTCCTGACCAGCGGTTCAGATCACCAGGTCGCCGCGCAGAACGGTGACGGCCCGGCCGCGCAGACCGACGCGATCACCGCGCAGCGCCATCCGCACCACGCCGCCGCGGGCGGAGGCCTGCTCGCCGACGAAGGTCGCCTCGCGCGGATCGCGGCCGAGCTCCGCGGCCCACCACGGCGCGAGCGCGCAGTGCGCGGAGCCGGTCACCGGGTCCTCCGGGATGCCGACCTGCGGGGCGAACACCCGGCTGACGAAGTCTCCGCCCGGCCGGTCGCCGCGGGCGGTGAGGACCACGCCGCGGGAGGGGACGGCGGCCAGTGCCGCGTGATCCGGCTGCACCGCGCGGACCTCGGCCGCGGAAGCCGCCCGCACCAGGACCTTGGTGGCCGCCCGCGCGGTCGCCTCGACGGTGACGCCGGGCAGGCCCGCGGCGAGCGCCTCGGGCGGGTCGACCGGTTCGGGCGGGTCGGTGGGGAAGTCCATCTCGATCCAGCCGTCGTCCAGCGCGGTGCAGGTCAGGACGCCGCTGCGGGTGTCGAAGCGCTGGTCGCCGCCGAGCACGTGCGCGGTCGCCAGCGTCGCGTGCCCGCACAGCGGGACCTCGGTGGTCGGGGTGAACCAGCGCAGCGGCTTCGGCTCGTCCTCCGGGCCGCCGACCACGACGAACGCGGTCTCGGAGTGCCGCAGTTCGGCGGCCACCGACTGCATCCACGCCGGGTCGGCGGGGGAGTCCAGCAGCACGACCCCGGCGGGGTTCCCGGCGAAGGCGGTGTCGGTGAAGGAGTCCACGACGAAAGCACGCACCCACCGACCCTACGAGCCCCCGGGCACCCCCGGCCCACCCGGACCAGGGGCTCTCGCGGTGCCTGGGGGCGCGACTCCCGTGGAGGTCGGACGTCTGGTTCCCCTCGGGACCGCACCCCGCCGGGGGTGGGACGTCGGGGTGTGGCGGTACCCGCGTTCGGGGGTGGCCGGACGGCGCAGCGTGTGGACAAGATGGGTGATCCGTCTCACGTGTTCGTCGGGGAGGTAGTCGACGTGGATGCCGTCCAGCTCAGCTACGACTCGGGTGTCTCGGACGTCCCCTTGCTGGGGGAGACGATCGGGGCGAACCTCGACCGGATCGCCGCGCGGTTCCCCGACCGCGACGCCCTGGTGGAGTGCGCGACCGGTCGCCGCTGGACCTACCGGCAGTTCGTGGCCGACGTGGACGCGCTGGCGACCGGCCTGCTCGACGCCGGGATCGTCAAGGGCGACCGGGTCGGGATCTGGGCGCCCAACCGCGCCGAGTGGACGCTGGTCCAGTACGCGACCGCGAAGATCGGCGCGATCCTGGTCAACATCAACCCCGCCTACCGGGCGCACGAGCTCGAGTACGTGCTCAACCAGGCCGGGATCCGGATGCTCGTCTCGGCGAAGACGTTCAAGACCTCCGACTACGTCGCGATGGTCGAGCAGGTGCGCCCGAAGTGCGCCGGCCTGGAGCAGGTGGTGTTCCTGGACGCCCCGGAGTGGGAGCGGATGGCCGGGGCCACCGCGGACCCGGAGCGGCTCGCCGCCATCCAGCTGTCCGCCGACGACCCGATCAACATCCAGTACACCTCGGGCACGACCGGGTTCCCGAAGGGCGCGACGCTGTCGCACCACAACATCCTCAACAACGGGTTCTTCGTCGGTGAGCTGTGCGGCTACACCGAGCAGGACCGGGTGGCGATCGTGCCGCCCTTCTACCACTGCTTCGGCATGGTGATGGGCAACCTGGCCTGCACCAGCCACGGCGCGGCGATGGTGATCCCGTCGGAGGGCTTCGACCCGGCCGCGGCGCTGGGCGCGGTGGCCGCCGAGCGGTGCACCTCGCTGTACGGGGTGCCGACCATGTTCATCGCCGAGCTGGAGCACCCGGACTTCGACAGCTTCGACCTGTCCTCGCTGCGCACCGGCATCATGGCGGGCTCACCGTGCCCGGTGGAGGTGATGAAGCAGGTCATCGACCGCATGGGCATGCGGGAGGTGGCGATCTGCTACGGCATGACCGAGACCTCGCCGGTGTCCACGCAGACCCGCGCGGACGACTCGCTGGAGCGCCGGGTGTCCACCGTCGGCCGGGTCGGCCCGCACCTGGAGATCAAGATCGTCGACCCGGCGACCGGGCTGACCGTGCCCCGCGGCACCCCGGGCGAGCTGTGCACCCGCGGGTACTCGGTGATGCTGGGCTACTGGGAGCAGCCGGACCGCACCGCGGAGGTCATCGACGCGGCCCGCTGGATGCACACCGGCGACCTGGCGGTGATGGACGCTGACGGCTACGTCAGCATCACCGGGCGGATCAAGGACATGGTCATCCGCGGCGGCGAGAACATCTACCCGCGGGAGATCGAGGAGTTCCTCTACACCCACCCCGACGTGGTCGACGCGCAGGTCATCGGGGTCCCGGACGCCCACTACGGCGAGGAGCTGATGGCCTGGGTCCGGTTGCGCGAGGGCGCGGAGCCGATGACCGCCGAGTCGCTGCGGGAGTTCTGCACCGGCAAGCTGGCGCACTACAAGATCCCCCGCTACGTGCACGTGGTGGAGGAGTTCCCGATGACCGTCACCGGCAAGATCCGCAAGGTCGAGATGCGGGAGAGGGCCAAGGAGATCCTGGGCCTGGAGTGACCCGCGCGGCGCAGCCCCCGGCCGCGGGGCTGCGCCGCGGCACGGCTCAGCGGAGCTTGGCGAGTTCGGCGTCGTCCTCCTCGCCGAACTGCTCCTCCAGCGTCTCCGGGGTGGCGTCGACGTCGATCTGGGCCAGCGGCATGCCGCGGGCGCTGGAGATCGCGCCGAGCCGGCGGGTGGCCCGGTCGGTGGCGTAGGCGGTGAGCTCGTCCTTGTCCAGCTCGAACGGCAGCACCTCGGGGGCGTCGTCCGGGCGCCACTGGACCTGCGCGACCGCGTGCGGCAGCACCCGGTTCATCTGGTCCTCCACCACCGCCCAGTTGCGCTCGTCGGCGGCGACGTGGCGGCGGCAGGTGAAGGTGCCCCACGCCATGTGCCGGCGCTCGTCGTCACCGATGTGCCGGATGACCTGCTGCATGCCGGGCAGGATGCCGCGCTTGACGCAGATCTTGTTCCAGGCGAAGTAGCCGGTCAGCGCGAGGGTGCCCTCGACGACGTGGTTGTAGGTGACCGAGGCGCGGACCTGGTTCTCCGGGCTGGGGTCCTCGTGCAGCGCGTGCAGCGCCTCGGGCAGCAGCTTGTAGAAGATCTCGTGGTAGCCGGGGTTGTCCTCGACGAGTCCGTGCAGGTCCTCGGTGAGGCCGACGGCGTCCATCCACAGCCGGAAGACCTGGGTGTGCTTGGCCTCCTCGAAGACGAACTGGGTCAGGTACATCTCGTCGCCGAAGCGGCCCTCCTCGGCCATGGCGGCCAGGAACGGCTGGAGGTCCTGGGTGACGGCCTCCTCGCCGGCGACGAACTGCGCGCACAGCCCCGCCACGCTGCGCTGCTCGTCCTCGGTGAGCTGCTGCCAGTCCTCGGCGTCCTGGCTGAAGTCGATGTCGGTGGGGTTCCAGAACTTGGCGTTGCCCTTGGTGAACAGCCGCAACGGCAGGGAGTCCCAGTTCAGGCCGCTGGCCTTGAGGGAGTGGAAGCCTTCGCGGTGGGCGGGGTGCGCGGTCGTGCTCGTCATGGGACGACTCCAGCTCGCCGGTGTGAGGAGGATTACCAGTCCGAGTTTTCGATACTGAACAGTTCCGCGTCAAGGGTGCCGCGGCCGCTCCGTAGGGTGGTGGGCGTGGCTGAGCGCAACGGACCGACCGTCGGATTCGACCTGGACATGACGCTGATCGACCCGCGTCCCGGCATGGTCCGCGCGATCGAGGAGCTGAACCGCGAGTTCGGCCTGGCCCTCGACGGCGAGCACTTCGCCGCGAACCTCGGCCCGCCGCTGTACGACGTGATGCGCGGCCACGGGTTCGACGACGCGATGGCGCAGCGGCTGGTCCGCCACTTCCGGGCCGTCTACCCGTCGGTGGTGATCGAGGCGACCACCGCTTTGCCGGGTGCGGCCGAGGCGCTCGCGGCGGTCCGCGAGCTGGGCGGGCGGACGCTGGTGATCACCGGCAAGCACCAGCCGAACGCGGAGCTGCACCTCAAGGCCCTCGGCTGGGAGGTGGACCGGCTGGTCGGCGACGTGTTCGCCACCGCGAAGGGCGAGGTGCTGCGGCAGGAGGGCGCGGCCGGCTACGTCGGCGACCACCTCGGCGACATCGTCGGGGCGCGGACCGCGGGCGCGACGGCCGTCGCGGTGGCCACCGGGCCGTACGACGCCGCGCAGCTCGCCGAGGCCGGGGCGGACGTGGTGCTGCGCGACCTCACCGAGTTCCCGGCCTGGTTGGAGCGGTCAGCGGCGGCGGGCGGTGGCGATGGCTCCGACCACGCCGACGGCCAGCCCGACCGGGCACAACAGCGTGGTCAGGTTCAGCCAGACGGGTAGGTCCTGGTAACCGAGGGCGAACAGCACGAAGATCGCGACGATGGCCAGCAGTCCCAGGGCGAACATGACCACCGAGACCGGGAGGAGTGCGGACCGGCGCGCGGAATCTGCCATGGCCAGCAGCGTATTCGCGCGCTGCGCCAGGTGTCGCAGCGACCCTCGTGCGATGAGGCAGGGTCTACCCTGGCCAGTACGCGGTACGCTTGGATGACGCGTCTCGGCACGTGCAACTGCGTAGCGTAGTCGGGGCGCTTTCGTCGTGCCGGGGCCGGTGGTTCCGCGCGGCGGATCGACATGCAAGGACGACGGAGGCCCTGAGAACCGGGCCAGTGCATCGACAGGGAACGGTGAGGACAGTGCCGACCGGCAGGGTCAAGTGGTTCGACGCGGACAAGGGCTTCGGCTTCCTCACCCAGGACAACGGGGAAGACGTCTACGTGCGCGCTTCCGCGCTGCCCTCCGGTGTGGAGTCGTTGAAGACCGGCCAGCGCGTCGACTTCGACATGGCCCAGGGGCGTCGCGGCCCGCAGGCGTTGAAGGTCAAGCTGCTGGACCCGCTGCCCTCGGTCGCCGAGGCCCGCCGGCGTCCCGCCGACGAGTTGCACGGCATGGTCGAGGACATGATCAAGCTGCTGGAGCTGAAGGTCCAGCCCGACCTGCGCCGCGGTCGGTACCCCGACCGCAAGACCGCCAAGCGCATCGGCGAGGTCGTCCGCGCGGTGGCCCGCGAGCTCGACCCGAGCGGCAGCTGACGAGGTCCGGGTCGAGGGGCCGACTCCGCCTTTCGTCAGGGGTGGTCGTGGCCGGTCAGCAGATCCGCGGCGGGTGCCCGGATCCCTAGCGTTGCCGAGCATGAGAGCCATGATCGTCGTGCTGGCAGCGGTCCTCGGCCTGACCTCGTCGCCCGCGGCAGCCGCCTCCACACCGTCCTTCGACGAGTACCTGTCCAGCGCGCTGGAGTCGACCGGGTTGCCCGGTTTCTCGGTCGTCGTCACCCGCGGGGGCGAGGTGGTGCACGCCGCGGGCTACGGCCAGGACTCCACCGGCCGACCGGTCACCGCGGACACCCCGGTGCGGGTCGCGTCGGTGAGCAAGTCGTTCACCGCGATGGCGGTCATGACGCTGGTCGACGCCGGGCGGATCGCGCTGGACCGCCCGGTCGCCGAACAGCTGCCGGGGTTCACGATGGCCGATCCGCGCGCGCAGCGGATCACCGTGCGCCAGCTGCTGAACCAGACCTCGGGGCTGTCGGACACGACCGTCGACATCGGCTCGCTGGAGGAGGCCGGCTCGCTGGCCGACCACGCGGCGCGGCTGCGGACCGGATCGCTGGCCGCCGACCCGGGCACGCGCTGGGAGTACTGCAACGCCAACTACGACCTGGCGGCCCGGCTCGTCGAGGTCGCCGGCGGGCAGGACTTCGGCGACTACCTCCAGCAGCACGTGTTCGCGCCGCTGGGGATGCGCTCCAGCGCGGTCAGCGACGACGTGGTCCCCCCGGCCGACGGGCAGATCTCGGTGTTCGGCGCGTGGGTCCCGCGGGCGGAGCTGCCCGGGTTCCTCGACGGCAGCGGCAGCGGCGGGGTGATCACCACCGCCGCCGACATGGGGCGGTGGCTGATCGCGCAGAGCGGCGCGGGCCCGCAGCTGGTGGGCCCGGACAGCCTCCGGCTCATGCACAGCCCGTCGGCGGTGTCGGACTACGGCATGGGCTGGAGCGTCGAGCACCCGGAGTCGAGCCCGGAGCTGGTGATGCACTCCGGCAACCTGTTCACCCACACCGCGGTGCAGGCGCTCGTGCCGGAGACCGGGTACGGGTTCGCGGTGATGACCGGCAGCGCCTCGCTGCACGACAGCACCTACGACATCCTGACCGGGCTGATCGCGTTGAGCGAGGGCACGACCCCCGCGGTGCCGGGCGGCGGCAGGCAGCAGACCGAGCTGGTGCTGGGTGCGGTCACGGTGGGGGCGGTCGCCGCCGGGGTGCTCGGCGCCGTGCGTGCGCGCCGGTGGGCGGCCCGGCGCGCCGGGAGGTCGGCGTGGGGGACCGGCCTGCGCCTGCTGCCGCTGCTGGTCCCGCTCGCGGTCTTCGCCGCCTACCCGGACCTGGTCTCGCTGCTCAGCAACGGCCGCACGATCACCTGGGCGCAGCTGACCTACTTCCCGCTGCCGCTGACCATCACGCTGCTGGTCGCCGCCCTGGCCGGGGTGAGCACCGCGCTGTTCCGGGTGGTGAACCTGCGGCGAGCGGGCCGGGACCGGGCTCTGGGGGTGGCGCGATGAGGAACACCGCGGTCCTGCTCGTCATCGTCGGCGCGTGCCTGGCCAACTCGATCGACCAGGACGCGGTCCCGCTGTGGCGGCAAGCGCTGTTCGTGGTGCTGGCCGTGGCGGGGTACCTGCACGGCCGCCACCTCCCGGTGCGGCACGGCTGGGTCGTGTTCGCGCTGGCCGCCGTGCCGGGCGTGGTCGACCTCGCCGTCTACCCGGGACGCGCGGTCGGCCTGCTGGGGCTGCTGGCGGTGTTCGTCGGCCTGCCGTGGCTGGCCGGACGGTTCCGCCGCCAGCAGGCCGAGCTGGTGGAGTCCGGCAGGCAGCGCGTGGCGCAGCTGGAGCGGGAGCAGGAGTTCGTCGCCGAGCGCGCCCGGCTGCGCGAGCGCACCCGGATCGCCTCGGACATGCACGACGCGCTCGGCAACGCGCTGGCGCTCATCGCGCTGCGCGCCGGGTCGCTGGAGCTGGCCGCCGACATGACCGAAGAGAACCGGCGGGCCGCGGCCGCGCTGCGCGCCACCGCCGTAGCGGCCACCGACCGGCTGCGGCAGACGATCGGGCTGCTGCGCGAGGGCCCGGAGCGCTCCCTGGAGCCGCCGGACGAACCGGTGGAGGCACTGGTCGACCGGGCCCGCGCCGCGGGCATGGACGTGGAGCTGGTGCGCAGCGGAGCACCGCTCGCGGTCCCGTCCGCGGTGGACCGCGCCGCGCACCGCGTGGTGCAGGAGGCGCTGACCAACGCCGCCCGGTACGCACCGGGCGCGCACGTCACGGTCCGCCTGGAGCGGTCCGCGCGGGAGCTGTTGGTCGTGGTGCACAACACCGAGGTGGACACGGAGCCGATGCTCACCGGCAGCGGGACCGGGCTGGTGGCGCTGGCCGAACGCGTCGGGCTGCTGGGCGGCACGTTCCACGCCGAGCCGGGGGAGGGGTTCACCGTCACCGCGCGCCTGCCCTGTCCGGCAGGATCAGGGCGTCCGACGGAGGGGGAGAGCCGATGATCCGCGTGCTGGTGGCCGACGACGAGGCGATGGTCCGCGCCGGTGTGCGCTCGATCCTGACGACCGAGCCGGACATCGAGGTGGTCGCGGAAGCCGCGGACGGGCGCGAGGCCGTGGAGCTGGCCGCCCGCCACCAGCCGGACGTGGCGTTGCTCGACATCCGGATGCCGCAGCTCGACGGCCTGGCCGCCGCTGCCGAGCTGGCGCGGACGCAGCCCGAGGTCGCGGTCGTCGTGCTCACGACCTTCGACGAGGACGAGTTCGTGGCGCGGGCGCTCGGCGACGGCGCCCGCGGCTTCCTGCTCAAGGCGTCCGACCCGCGCGAGCTCATCATCGGCGTCCGCGCGGTCGCCGACGGTGCCGCGTACCTGTCACCGCGGATCGCGCACCGGGTGATCACCGCGGTGGACACCGGCGCCCTGTCCCGGCGCTCCACCGCCCGGGAGCGGGTGGCGACGCTGACCCCGCGCGAACGCGACGTGCTCGCGCTGGTCGGGTCCGGGCTGTCGAACCAGGACATCGCGCGGCGGCTGCACGTGGCGGAGGGCACCGTCAAGGCGCACGTGAGCACGATCCTGCAGCGCTTGGGCGCGAGCAACCGGGTCCAGGCCGCGATCACCGCCTACGAGGCGGGGCTGGTCGAGGGCTGAGCCGCGGTCACCGCTGGTGGACGTCGAGCACCCAGCTGCCGCCGATGCCGAAGTCCACGCCGCCGTCGACGCCCTGGGTGAGCACCGCCGAGAACTGCTGGACCTCGACGTGCTCCAGGTGCGCGCCGTCCGGCGGGAGCTGCAGCGTGTACGCGTGCCGCTCGCCCGGGGCGAAGACCGGGCTGCGCCCGTCCAGCTCCTCGCCGTTGACCCCGCGGTACAGGAACACCACCTGCCACGGCGTCTCGGCGACCTCACCGGGCACCGAGACCTGCAGCGGTGCGCGGGGCGGGACCCGCAGGTCGCGGACGGCGTCCGGCGAGGTCGTGCAGTCCTCCCCGGTCGGGTCGCAGTACTGGGCCGGCGCGACCTGCACCGACCGGCCGTGGGAGTAGAAGGTGACCTGCGGTTCGCTCGGCGCGGCACAGCCGGCGACGAGCGCCACGCCCGCCGCCGCCAGCAGCGACTTCAGTCCACGATGCACGGTCCGAGCCTACAAGTCACCCGTTCGCGGGATCGCGCGTGGCGGCGCCGGTGGCCTACGACCCGGCGGCCGCCTGGGCTGGTCGCGTCCGCCGCCGCAGCCGGGGCACCAGGGTGCCGCCGCGGCCCGCGATGACGGTCTGGGCCAGCACGACCGCCAGCAGGGCGGCCACCACGGTGAAGCCGATCCAGTACACGGGTGGCAGCAGCACCCCGAGCGCGCCGCCGAAGACCCAGCTGAGCTGCAGGATCGTCTCCGAGCGGCCGAACGCCGAGGCCCGCGACTCCTCCGGCATGTCGTGCTGGACGACCGCGTCGAGGCAGACCTTGGCCAGCGCGCTCGCCGTCGCCCCGACCAGGCCGACCACCACCGCCAGCGGGAGCCCGGCCAGCAGCGCGGCGCACACCACCACGGCCAGCGCGCCGCCCAGGCACCCGATGATCACCCGGTTCGGCTTGCCGAAGTGCGCCTTCGAGCCCAGCGCGTTGCCGAGGAAGCTGCCGACCCCGGCGGCACCACCGACCAGTCCCAGCTCCACGAGCTGCACGAACGGCTCGTGCTGCGTGCTCTGCTTGATCACGAACGCGGCGAACAGGGTGAGGAAGCCGGTGAGCAGCCGGATGCCGCCGTTGCCCCACAGCGCGACCACGACGTGCGCGCTCAGCGGCACCTTCGTGGTCTGCGGGCGGGCGCTGATCGACGTCGGCACCTCGCCCTCGGTGCTCTCCACCCAGCCCGGGATCCGCAGGCACAGCCACACGCCGCCCGCGGCCATCGCGGCCATGAACCACAGCGCGCCCTCGGACCCGAGCAGCCAGGCGAAGCCCGAGGCGATCGCGCCGACGACGCCACCGGCCGCCATGCCGAACGCGGTCAGCCGGGAGTTGGCCTTGGTGAGGGTGATCTGCGAGGGCAGCACCCGCGGGGTCATCGCCGCCTTGAGCACGCCGAACGACTTGGACAGCACCATGCAGCCCAGCGCGGCCGGGTACAGCAGCCAGCTGTCGAAGTTCAGCGCCATCACGGCGGCCAGCGCCACGCGGACGGCGAACGAGGCGGCCAGCGCGTAGCGGCGGCCCTGCTGCAACCGGTCCAGCGCCGGGCCGATGACCGGCGCGATCACCGCGAACGGCGCGACCGTGATGAGCAGGTAGAGCGCGACCTTGTCCCTGCTCTCGCCGGTGGCGGCGGAGAAGAACAGCGTGTTGGCCAGCGCCACCGCCATCGCGGCGTCCACCGCGTAGTTGCCCATCACGGCGTAGGTGAACCGGGCCAGCCCCGACCGGTCGGCGCCGTCGGCGTGCGCGAGCGAGAAGAACAACCGCATAGCGCGTTGCGTCAGGTCCCGGCTGCGCCACGCGGCCACCCGCGTCACCGTGAGCTTGGTCGGCGGCGCGGTCCCGCGCGGTCGCGGTCCCTCCTGGTGGGACGGGGGCTCCTCCTCGCGCGACGGGTGGTCTTCGGGCAGTGGGGGCAGGCGCCGTGACCGGCTGCGCGCCGGCTCGTAGTCCGGGTCCTCCTCCCACGGGTAGCGCCGCGCCTGCCTGCTGGTGCGCGTCGCGTCCGCGGCCTCGAACCGGTGCTCCGCCCGCCCGCGCTCGGGCTCCGCCCGCTCCGGCGCCTCGTCGGCCCCGTGCGCGCCCCAGCGCGCCGCGGCTCCGCCCTCGGCGTAGGCGCCGCGCTTGCCGCGCTGCCCGGCGCCCCAGCCTGCGCGCGCCGAGCCCGAGCGCTGGTCGTGGCGTCGCAAACCCATGCTCGTCATCCTGCCTCACCCCGCTCCCACCGCGATGGCGATCAGCCGCCCGTCCGCGCGGCTCCACGGTGGAAGAGGGGCGAACCCGTCCGTCAGAGACAGCTGTCACCCGGAGAGGTGGGCTCCACGGCCCAAACCTCAACCGTCCGGGTGATCAGGCCGAGGCACCGGCCCGGAACCCACGGGTACCCGCGCCCCACCCCCCCCCAGACCCCAGGTCACGCGGGTGTGAGCCGCCAGTAGCCGTAGGGGTTGAAGAAGATGTCGTCGTCCGGGTAGCGCTCGCAGCTCTGCTGGCGCAGCACCCAGCGCGGCGCGTCCTCGGCCAGCCGGAACCCCTCCCCGTCGCGGATCTCCGCCGCCCGGGCCTCGGTGAGCAGGTAGCCGGTCAGGCCGTCGATGAGCTCCACCCACTCGCCGAGGCGGTCCACGTCGCGCTCCCCTCCCGGCGCCAGCTCCACGTCCGGGGCCCCCAGCAGGTGCATCCCGCAGGTGTGGAGCACGTCCCCGTCGACGATCGGCCGCTTCACCCACGCCTGCCGCAGCGCCACCGGCTCGTCGGCGGCCGCGGCCAGGGTCAGCCAGGTCTCGCGGCCGTGCGCGAGCCCGCTGCTCTCGCACTTGACCGCCGTCGCGCCGCAGCGCTCGAACAGCTCCGCGACCACCGCCAGCATCCGCTCCGAGATGTGCGCCGCGTGCTCCCGGTGCACGCCCTTGGCCAGCACGTAGGCCACGGAGTCGTGCTCGGCCACCGCCTCCCAGTCGGCCTCGGTGAAGCTCAGGTCCGCCACGCTCGCCTCGAACGCCCCCGGCATGCGCGGGTCGTGCTCGGCGGAGAACTCGTCCCGGTCCAGGGCGAAGAACGGCCCGCCGATCGCCCGCACGGCCGACTCCACCAGGTCCGGGTCCATGCCGGAACCCAGCACGCAGAGCACGTGCAGCGGCTGGACGGCGCCGTCCTGGTCATCCATGCGCACAGACCGTACCGACGATCACGCCGGTACGAAGCGAACTCGGAAGACTGCCGGCCAGAGCTTGCCGGTGAGCAGGAACTCGTCGGTGCCCGGCACGGCGGCGATGCCGTTGAGCACGTCAGTGCCCGCCCGCTGCTGCGGGCTCAACAGGCCGGAGGCGTCGACCACCGCCGTGACCTGCCCGGACGCCGGGTCGATGCGCACGATCTGGTCACTGCGCCAGACGTTGGCCCACACCTGGCCGTCGACGCACTCCAGCTCGTTGAGCTCCTCGACCGGGGAGCCCTCCGCCCGCACCTCCACCGAGCCGGTGGGCGCGAACGTCGCCGGGTCGCGGAAGGTCAACCGGTCGCTGCCGTCGCTCATCACCAGGCGCGTCCCGTCGAAGCACAGCCCCCAGCCCTCGCCGGAGTACTCCACTCGGCGCAACTCGGCCAGGGTTTCCCGGTCCCGCTCCAGCGCAACCCCTTCCTGCCAGGTGAGCTGCCAGATACGGTCACCTGTGACGGTGATGCCCTCACCGAAGAGGTCGCCCGGGAGGCGGACCTCGCGGCGCACCTGGCCGGTGGCGAGATCGGTGGCGCGCAGCAGCGACTCGCCCCGCAGGCCGGTGCCCTCGTAGAGGGTGCCGTCGGAGACCTCCAGTCCCTGAGTGAACGAGGAGCGGTCGTGCGGGAGCACGCGGATCACCTCAGGTCGAAGGTGTGGCAGGCTTCCCGCGTGCCCAACGCCCTGATCGGTCTGCTCGCTGTCGTGCTGGCCGTCGTGCTGCGCTGGTACCGACGGCGCACACGCCACCACCCCGAGAGCGAGCACAACGCCACAGAGAACACGTCGAGCCAGCAGCAGTCGCACCCCGAAAGCTTGACACGGCCGACTGCGCCGACGACCGCGTACGGCACAATCGAGCCCGTGACGCCTATGCCTGCTCCGATGACCAGCCCAGGCGCGGACGCCCCGTCCGGGGACACCGGGCAGCCCGAGCCGGAGCCCGTGAACCCGGAGCTCGCCGCGGCTGTGGACGTCGCGCGAGCTGCGGCGGAGGACGAGGCCAGGCCGGGGGCGGACCCGATCGGCTCGCCCGTGCTGACCGTGGACCCCGAGGCGGCGGACCCGGTGGGGGCGCACGTCGGCGTGGAGCCGGAGGGCCCGCACGCGGCGACGCACTACTTCGAGTCGAACTACCCGGGCTACGTCGGCTGGCGGTGGGCGGTCACCGTCGCCAGCGTCGGGCCGGGGGAGCCGGTCACCGTCAGCGAGGTCGTGCTGCTGCCGGGACCGAACGCGCTCACCGCACCCGAGTGGGTGCCGTGGGCCGAGCGGGTCCGGCCGGGCGACGTCGGTCCCGGTGACCTGCTGCCGACCCGCCCCGACGACCCGCGGCTGGCCCCCGGGTACCTCGCCAGCGACGACCCCGCGGTGGAGGACGTCGCCCGCGAGGTCGGCTTGGGCCGCAAGCGGGTGCTCAGCCACGAGGGCCGCCTGCAGGCCGCGGAGCGCTGGTACGGCGGCGAGTTCGGGCCGCGTTCCGAGATGGCCCGCTCCGCCCCGGCGGCCTGCGGGACCTGCGGGTTCTTCCTGAAGCTGGCCGGGTCGATGGGTGGCGCGTTCGGCGTGTGCGCCAACGAGTACGCGCCCGCCGACGGCCGCGTGGTCAGCGTCGAGTTCGGCTGCGGCGCGCACTCCGAGGTCGAGGTGGACGTCTCCTCCACGGTGCCGGTGGCCGAGGTCGTCTACGACGACGCGACCCTCGACTACGAGTCGCGCACCTCGGAGCGGGGGTGACCGAGCCGGACGTGTTCGGCGCGGCCGAGCTCCGGCAGGCCGTGCTGCAGTCCTGGGAGGCCTCGCCGACCCGGTTCCGCGAGGACGCCAACGCCGAGGAGGACCTCCGGCTCGGCGGCTACCGCGAACGCCTGCTGGTCGAGCTGGCGCAGAACGCCGCCGACGCCGCGGGCTCGTGCGGGGTGCTGCGCGTCGAGGTCCGCGACGGTGAGCTGCGGGTCGCCAACACCGGTGCGCCGCTGACCGCCGAGGGCGTGGCGGCCCTGGCGTCGCTGCGCGCGTCGGCCAAGCGCGAGGGCGGTTCGGTCGGCCGGTTCGGCGTCGGGTTCGCCGCCGTGCTGGCGGTCTCCGACGAGCCGAGCGTGGTGTCCACGACCGGCGGTGTGGCGTTCTCGGCCGCGCGCACCCGCGACGCGGTGGCGCAGCTGCCGGGCCCGGCGGAGGAGCTGGCGAAGCGGTCCGGGGAGGTCCCGGTGCTGCGGCTGCCGTGGCCGACGACCGGGGAGCCGCCCGCGGGCTACGACACCGAGGTGCGGCTGCCGCTGCGCGCGGACGTGGACGTCGACGCGCTGCTGGCCGAGTTCACCGGCCAGGCGCCCGACCTGCTGCTCGCGCTGCCCGCGCTCACCGAGATCCGGATCGGCGAGCAGGCCTGGCGCCGCGAGGACCTGGACGCCGACCGCCTGGTGGTGCACGGCCCGTTCCGCAGCGACCGGTGGCTGGTGCACCGCGCGTCGGGCAGGTTGAGCGAGGCGGCCTTGGCCGGGCTCGGCGTGGAGGCCCGGCACGCCGCGGAGTGGCGCGTGACCTGGGCGGTCCCGCTGGACGACGAGGGCGTGCCGATCGCGCTGGCCGAGGACGTGCTGCACGCGCCGACGCCGACCGAGGAGCGGCTGTCGCTGCCGGCGCGGCTGCTGGCCAGCGTGCCGGTGGAACCGGACCGTCGGCGGGTCGCGGCCTCCGCCGCGGCGGACGCGGTGCTGACCTACGCCGCCGAGTGCTACCCGGCGCTGGTCGGCAAGGTCGACCCGGCGCACCGGACCTCGCTGGTGCCGTTGGCCGGGTTCCCGCTGTCCGATGTGGACGACAAGCTGCGGCAGGGCGTGACCGACCGGCTGCGCGTCGCGGCGTGGCTGCCCGCGGCGAGCGGGAAGCTGGTCGCCCCGCTGGAGTCCAAGGTCCTCGAGCACGTCTCGCCGGAACTGGTGGAGCTGCTGGCCGACGTGGTCCCCGGCCTGCTGGAGGCCGACCTCTCCGACACGCGCCACCGCCGGTCGCTGCACGTGCTGGAGGTCCGCAGGCTGGCCGCGGCGGAGATCGTGGAAGCGGTGACCGGGCTGGAGCGCCCACCGGAGTGGTGGTACCGCCTCTACGACGCGCTGGCGCCGGTCGAGGGCGCGGACCCGGCCGCCCGCGAGGAGTTCACCGCGCTGCCCGTGCCGCTGGCCGACGGGCGCACCGTCAGCGGCGTGCGTGACGTGCTGCTCAGCCGCCCCGGCGCCGACCCCGACCCGGCCGCGCTGCTGTCCACGTTGGACATCTCGGGGCTGCGCATCGCGCACCCCGACGCCACCCACCCGCTGCTGGAGAAGCTCGGCGCGCACCCCGCGGGACCGACGGAACTGCTGGACGCACCACCGCTGGAGGACGCGGTGCGGCGCAGCGTCGCCGACGCCCGCTCCGGCGTCGACGTGCGCCCGCTGGCCGAGGCGGTGCTGCAACTGGTCGCGAGCACCCAGCCGCGGGACTGGATCGGCGCGCTCGCGCTGCCCGACGCCGACGGCGACTTCCGCCGCGCCGACGAGCTGCTGCTGCCGGACGCCGCCCTGCTGGACGTGCTGGACGAGGAGTACGTCGGCGAGGACGGGCCGCTGGGCGTGCTCGACGAGGACTTCGCGGCCGAGTGGCCGGCCGACCTGCTGCGCGCGATCGGCGTGCTGAACGGGTTCGCGGTGCGGGTCGAGGAAGACCCGGTGGAGCCGGACGAGGGCTTCCCGGACGTCCACCTGTGGTGGGCCGAGCAGGAGGCGGCGCAGCCGGAGAGCTGGCCGCCGCCGAGGTTCGTCGGCATCCGCGACCTGGACCTGGTGGCCGACGACGGCTGGCCCGCCGCGCTGCGCCTGCTGGCCCGGTCCCCGGACGCCCTGCGCGCGCTGCGGGAACCGGGCAGCTACTCGGCCTGGTGGATCGAGCGCTACGCGCTGCTCGCGGGCGCTCCGCCGCGCTCCTGGCGGCTCCCGGAGGCCGAGGAGCTGGCGGGCCTGTACGACCCGGTGCCGGACGTGGGCCTGGACGCCCAGCACCTGGAGCTGGCGGGCGTGCGGGGCGAGCTGCGCATCGCGGACACCGACGACGCCGCGGACATCCTGGAGCGCCTGGGCGACCCGGACCGCACGGTGCGCGCGGGGACCGCCCTGCGCGCGCACCAGGCGCTGGCGGACGCGGTGGCCAGCCGGACGATCGACCCGGCCGAGATCGACCCGCCGGAGACGGTGCGCTCGGTCTCCGGCGCGGTGGTGAGCACGGGCCGGGCGGTGGTGCTGGACGAGCCGTGGATGCTCAGCGTCCTGGAGGCCCCGCTGGTGGTCGCCGGTGGCAGCCCGGACCAGTTCGACGCCGAAGCCCTCGCGGAACTGCTCGACCTGCCGCTGGCGTCGGAGGAGAACACGATGCAGGTGGTCGGCGAGGGGCGCACCCAGAGCTGGCCGGAGGTCGGGCGTGTCCCGGCGTCCTGCGAGCTGCTGGGGATCCCGGTGCCGACCGGCGAGGTCACGCTCCACGACGGCCTGCGCGTGCGCTCGTCGTCGGGGGAGCACCGGGTGCACTGGTGGGTCACGAGCACCGGTGCGGTGCACGCGGAGCGGACCCCGGACGGCCTGGCCCGCGCCCTGGCCTGGGCGGCCGGAGCGTGGCACGAGCGCTTCGCGCTGACGGCCCTGCTGGCGGACCCGGAGGCGACGACGCTGCTGCGCTGATCAGCCGAGCTGGTCGGCCTTCAGGCGGTGCAGGAACGAGGACCAGGCCCGCGGTGGGAAGGTCAGCGTCCCGCCGTCGCGGTCCTTGGTGTCCCGGACCCCGACGAGGTCAACGCCGGCGCCGACCTCGACGCAGTCGCCTTCTTCACCGCTGTAGCTCGACTTCCGCCAGCCGACCTCGACGCAATTGGTCTCCTCTCCGCTGTGACTGGACTTCCGCCAGTTGTCAAACGACCTCATGCTCTGCCTCCATGGCTTCTGCGTGGCTCGCGATCAGCTCGACTGACTCCTCTGGCGTCAACGCCGCCTCGGCCAGAGTAGGTATGGCCTCCAGGAACGGGGCGGTGTCCGCAGGGTCGTCGAGGAAGACGCTGGAACGCCGATGCTCCAGGTGGACGATGGGTCGTTGCCGCTGGAACTCGAGGATGAGGTGACTCCCGTTCAGGCCGACGTGCGCTCCAGCAGAGAAGGGGAGCACCTGCACGGTGATGTGCGGGCGACGAGACACCCGGACGATCTGTCTCAGCTGCTCGGCCATCACGTCGTAGCCGCCGATGGGGCGGTGCAGCACAGACTCATCGATCAGCGCCCGAAACGCGACCGGGTTCTGGCGAGTCAGGACGCTTTGCCTACCGAGACGCAGTGAGACCCTGGATTCGAGCTGAGCCTCCGTCACATTCCCAGCACTGATCACGGCTCTCGCGTAGTCAGCGGTTTGCAGCAGGCCCGGGACGAAACCGAGAGCCACGTCGGTGATCTGCGTAGCTATGCGCTCGAACTCCAGCAGGCCTACCAGTAGGTGCGGCAGGTCAGAATGCCCGACCTCCCACCAGTGCGGTTGATGGGCGTCGCGTGCGAGCTCGAGCAGTCGTTTGCGCTCACTTCCTTTGACGCCGAGGGTTCCGAGGATGATCGCTGCCTCAGCCTCGGTGAGGACCTTGTCGCCGGATTCGATGCGGCCGAACGTCGCGCGCGACCATCCGCACAGTTCCGCCAGTTCTTCGAGCTTCAGGCCGGCATCCTTTCGCAATTTGCGAACTTCGGCGCCAAGACCGCGTGAACGTGCCGTCGTCATATACCCACGCTATTTCAGGGCCTGAGACAGCGCCATTACACAAACTGGTGAACAAGATTGCGTAGAAGTTTTTTGGACTGTCTCATCGACGGCAGAAACCCGGAAGGAGTCCCGATGTTCGGTTCCTTGACCTACGTGTGGCGGCCGGTCACGGGTGGCCGCCACGCTTTTCCCATCGCAGCAACGAGAGCCCCGCACGACGAACGGGTCACGGCCTACTGCGGGGTCGAGGCCGACGCCGCCGAGCTGCACGACCGGTCCGAAGTGGACTGGATCCGCGAGCACACCTGCATGGACTGCTGGCGCCGACTGGCCGACCGCTCCTGAGACCTCACGAGCCGCGGCAGCTCATCCCCGAACCGACCGACCGAGAGGAACCCACCGCCGTGTTCTGGCTCCAGCTGAGCACCTTCGTCCTGTTCGACCTGCTCATCCTCGCCCTGCTCACCACCCGCCTCCCGATCACCGGCCTGATCTTCGCCACCGGACGCCACGCCGGAACCGGGAACGGCGACCACACGGTCTGGCACCTCATCGCCCACGTCGAAGCCGAACGCGCCCGCGAGCAACCTCCGACCCCTCCCGCACCCCCACCGCGCTTCCCCGACCTCGATCCCGACGACCACCCCACCGGCCGCCACCACCTCCGCACCTAACGGGTCGTGAGTGCGAAAACCGGCTCCAACCGGCCTACGCACTCACGACCCACCCGACCGCCCCCGTCCCACCCGATCAGGTGAGGAGTGAAGGGCACCTTTCGCCAACCCCTCGGGTTCTAGCGGTGGTTGCAACGCCTGATTTGTTCAGGGGTTGCGGTGTTCGAGATCCGTCAGGACAGGTCGCCTCAGGGGTGTAAGAAGTTGCTTGCTGAGCGCGAGGTCTATTTTGATCTTGTGGCGCGGGGTGTGGGCACGGTTGAGGCATGCCGGATCGTGGGGGTCAGCCGCACGACCGGGTATCGGTGGCGATTCGGCCGACGGGCGGGGCGTGGGACCACGTGTTCTTGCGCCCCGCCGTCACCTCCGGCTCGTGCCCGGCCCGAGGTGTCGTCCCGGTTTTTGTCTCAGGACGAGCGGCTGGTGATCGCTGACCTGCGTCGGGCCGGCCTGGGTGTGCGGGCCATCGCAGGCGAGCTGGGGCGTGATCCTGGCACGATCAGCCGGGAGCTGCGGCGCAACAGTCATCCCGGTAGCGGTGACTACCGGCCCTATGCCGCTCAGGCTCGCGCCGAGGCGCGCCGCGCCCGGCCGAAGACCGGCAAGATCGCCGCCCATCCCGAATTGCGTGAACGGGTGCAGGGCATGCTCGACGACCGGTACAGCCCGGAGCAGATCAGCCATCGGCTGCGCCGGGACCATCCCGACCGCCCGGAGCTGCACGTGACCCACGAGACGATCTACCAGGCCCTTTATGTCCAAGGTCGCGGCGGACTGCGTCGTGAACTGGCCCGGGCGCTGCGCACCGGCCGTACGGTGCGCCGACCCCGCCGGACCACCGAGCAACGCCAGTCCCGCTTCACCGCACCGATGCTGATGATCAGCGACCGCCCGGCCGAGGTCGCGGACCGGGCCGTGCCCGGCCACTGGGAAGGTGACCTGATCCTCGGTGCCGGCGGGGCATCCGCGATCGGCACACTGGTCGAGCGCACCACCCGCTACGTGCTGCTGGTCCACCTGCCAGAACGACACGACGCCGAAACCGTCCGCGACGGCCTCATCACCACCATCCAGACACTGCCCACCCACCTGAAACGGTCCCTGACCTGGGACCAAGGCGCTGAGATGAGCCGCCACCACGAGTTCACCCTCGCCACCAACATCCCGGTCTACTTCTGCGACCCTCACTCGCCCTGGCAACGCGGCAGCAACGAAAACACCAACGGCCTGCTCCGCCAGTACTTCCCCAAAGGCAGCGACCTCTCTGTCCACACCCCCGACGACCTCGCCGCCGTCGCCGCCCAACTCAACCGCCGACCACGCAAAACGCTCGGCTGGGACACCCCAGCCGAGCGCCTGACTAAACTCCTGACCCAAACCAATTGATCAACCGCGTTGCAACGACCCCCCGAAACCGCCCCCAGTTGGTGAAAGGTGCCCTTCACCTCGAAAAATCCACCCGAATGGGTTGGTGCGGCTCGACTTCCCCCGGCGACCAGCCGCACCGGCCTTCCCCGGTGGCCGGGCGTGTCCCTCCCCGCGCCCGGCCACCGATCACCTCAGGAACACCCCGGAACGCGGACTGGCCGCGCACCAGGTCCGGTGCGCGGCCAGTCCGCTGTCGAACGTCAGGAAGTGCTGCTCACTCGCCGAAGACCGGCGGGGCGACCCGGGGGAGCCCCAAGTCCTCCCAGGCCTCGTCCGTGTCGATCATGTACTTGTTCTCGTGCTCCAGGTCGTCCTCGCCCTCCTGGCCTCGGCCGCGACCAGCGGCACCAGCGCCCGCAGCCGCCGCGCCACCGCGACCAGCCGCACCAGCAGCGCCACTGCCAGAGGCACCGCCCGCGCCGCCTGCGCCCAAACCGCCCGCACCAGCGCGACCACCAGCGCCCAGACCGTTGCCGGAGCCACTACCACTGCCGAGCCCGCCGACCCCACGGCCCCCTGCGCCCCCGGCGCCCAGGCCACGACCGCCAGCACCCAGGCCGGTGCCCGAACCGCCACCGGGCGGCATCATGCCGAGGCCGATCCCTGGGCCGTTGGGGCCTGGACCGCCAGGCGTCGTGCCGGGCAGGTTCGGCACTCCCTGGCCGCCACCCACCGGAGACGGCGAAGTCCACTGCGACGTGCTCCCGCTCGGCGTGCCGGTGTACCCGCCGCCGGGCAGCTCGCTCCCGCCGCCAGGGTTGCCGCCAGGGGTGACGCTGCCGATGCCGTAGTTGTCGCCACCAAGACTTCGAGAACCGATGGACGACGGGTTGGTCGGAGTGTTCACCGTGGCGCGCTCGGTGGACTCCTGAGAACCTTGGTCGTAAGCCATTTCCGGCGGCACGGGGAACGACGGCAAGCTAGCGGACGTGGCACTCGCCGCCCGGTCGTAGTTCTCGTAGTAGCGCTTGGCTTCCTCAGCCCTCTCCTGCGCCTCGCGCTCCTGCTGCTGCAGGTCCGTCTCAGTGCCGGTCAGCCACGCGCCGCCCTTCTCCAGAAGGCTGTCCGTCGCGGTGACCTCGACCGGTTCCGGCATCGAGTGGTTGATCCTGCTGAACTCGTCCGCCTGATCTGTCGCGATCTTCCCGACTGCCGTCGAGACGTCCTTCGCGTCGTGGATGAACTGGGTCATCGGAGCTAGCGAAGTACCGTGTTGTTCCGCCGCCTGGCCTTCCCACATGACCCCGGCCGTGGTGTTGGCCTCTTGCAGGAGGCTGGCGACTCGCTCGAAGTCGGAGGCGACCTCGTCCTGCCATCCGCGGATCGCCGGTTCCAATGCCGGCACTCCATTGCCTTCTTTGATCTGCTTGTACTTCTCCGGGTGGTTGAAGCCCACCTTCTTCATGACCTCGTCGGTGCTGCTGCTGTCCGTCGGCGACAGCAGGAAGCCGCCGACCGCAGCACCGATGGGAATGGCAAGTGGAAGCGGCATCTCATCCCCCTGGTTGTGGTGTCCAGTGATTCTCGGTTGCAGCGCTAGGCCGGAATGTTCTTCAGGACGGCCTCTGCAAGTCGCTGCGCGTATCCGCAGGTGTCCTGCATCTCAGGAGACTTGCCGCCCAGCTTCGTGTAGTCGATCTCCACGTTCTGGTCATCGGCAACAGCGACTTCGATGCGGCAGAGCGAGGTGGTTTCGTCCATCTTCCCCGCCGGGTAGCCAGCTACCTCGATCTGTGTGACGCCGCTCTTGCTGAAGATCTTCTCGGGGCCGCCGAACTTGGTGTTCACGGCAACTCCGACACCGTAGTTCTCGCCCTGCCAGTCGCACTGCGTCTCCCCGTAGGAGGAGGTCTGCGCTTCGGGCTCGCCTCCACCTCCGATCTCGGACAGGTCGTTGGGCGTCAGCAGCGTGCAAGCGTCCGTGACGGCCTTCAGGTTCTTCGGGTTGGGAATCTGGCTTCCCTGAGCTGTGGAGGTAGGGGCCGATGACGTGGTCTGCTCAGGAGTCCCCTGGTCCGGAGTCTCGGGTTGGGAGCACGCTGCGGCTCCGAGGAGCACGATTCCAAGAAGTGCGGTGATGGTGGGGCGTCGTAGCACGATCTTCTTCCTTAGACCTGGGTGGGAGTCGCGTTCTCGTCAGCGGTGCGGTAGCCGCTTTGAGCCGCCTTGAGCTGATCGATCTGGTTCTGCAAGCGTTCGATGCACTTCGTCACGACCCAGGCGAGGTTGCCGTCGCCGTCGCCTGCCATCTTCCCCAGGGAGCGCGCGAGATTCTTGCTGACCTCGTCTTCGCCAGGAGCGCCGATGTTCTCCAGCTGGCGGGCTTTTCGGCTGACTCCTCGAAGCTCTCCGATCGCTTCTTCGTACTTGGCGATCAGCCTCGGGATCTGCTCAAGGTCAACGGAGAACGACGCCTGCTGGACGCCCATCCCAGCAGTGTTGACGAAGGTGTTCACGACCGCCCGGCCGGCGGCTGCACCGGCAGGCCTACTAGCTCCATCTGGAATCACGGACTTCCCTCCACAGTCACTGCGTGATCGGTGTCAGCTTGCCAGGTCCGCGCCGACTGCCCTAGTGCTTTGGCGCATCAAGAGCGACCTCGGTTCCACGATCCGGATGACTTGCCCTGTTCGGAGCAGACCGCTCACCACGCCACCTCGCGTTGGGCTGCGGTGGCGATGTCGCCGAGCACACGGCGGTAGGTGCCCATGTCACAGCCCGCCACCATGCGCTGGCTGCGGCTGTTGTACACCGCCACGCGCCCCTGCTCCAGGTCGATGATCCGCAGGGTTTGCTCGCCGCGGATCTCCTTGCGGGTCGGTGACCACACCGTCACGCCGATCTCGCCGACGCCCAGCTTCGGGCCGTCGAGCATGCGGGTCGCCTTCCGGTACTCCGCGATGTTCACGCCGCGTGAGCGGAGGGCGTCTTCCAGTGCGCGTTCGTCGGTATCGCCGTTCTTCGCCACCTGGGCACGTGCCGCGCGCAGTTCGGCCAGGTCGATCTGCAGCGGCTGCATCTTCAGCGGCGGGTGCTCCGGCAGGAGCGAAGCGAGTGCCGGGATCGCGTCGCCCGGCCGCACCTTCTCCAGGATGATCCGGTCACCGTTGACCACGGTCCGGGTCGCGGACTTGGCGGACTGCGTCACGCAGGCGCGCAGCTCGGTGCCCTTCTGCCGGGAGAACCGCAGATCGAACTCGAGAGAGCCGACGGGATAGACGCCCATCAGGTCCCACACGACGTCGTTCACGCTGTTGTCACGCCCTACGAGCCCGCGCTGGCGGCAGCGTGCGTCAGCTGCTTCGAGTTCCTCGTTGAGGTCTTGGACAGGTGTTCCGTAGTTGGCGTAGGAGGCGACAGTCGGGACCCGGCTGATACCAGCCCACCCGGCCAAGATCATGTATTCGAGACGGTCGACGTCGAGCTTGGGCACTGTCGCTGCGCTCCCGCGAGTTCCGTGTTCAGGTGGCAGCTTCGCAGGCTAGCCGGTTGCGGGAGTGCGCTGGGGTGGAATCAGCCGTCGAGGCCGGACAGGCCGCGCCAGGCGCCGCGGGAGCCGCGGCGGGCCGCCGAGCGCTGCCACCGGAAGATCCCGTAACCCACGACACCCAGGACGACCCCGGCGACGCACGTCCAGAACTCGACGTGCATGCTGCCGCGCAGGGCGAACGCCACCGCACCGATGAGCCACAGCGCCGTGCCGGTGAGGACCACCGGGGTCGGGTCCGCCAGCCTGCGCGGCAGGTGGGGGACCGGACGGTGGCCTGCCGTGGTGGGGGTGGATTCGCTCTCCTCTGCCACGTCAGGCAGGCTACCCCCGGTTGGAGGACGCGCGCTTCGGCGCGGTGATGGGAAGCACGATGGTGGACGAGACCGAGAGCAAGAAGTCGCTGCTGGACCGCTACTTCAAGATCACTGAGCGTGGGTCCAGCGTGTCCCGCGAGGTGCGCGGCGGCATCGTCACGTTCGTCGCGCTGGCCTACATCATCGTGCTGAACCCGTTGATCCTGGGCAGCACGTCCGCCACCGACGCCAGCGCCAAGCGCGACGTGCTGGGCAACATCCTGCCCGTCCCGCAGGTCGCGGCGGCGACCGCGCTGGTCGCGGGTGTGATGACCATCCTGTTCGGCTTGATCGCCAACTACCCGTTCGCGATCGCCGCGGGGCTCGGCATCAACACGCTGCTGGCGGTGACCATCGCGCCGCAGGTGACCTGGCCGGAAGCGATGGGCCTGGTGGTCGTCGACGGCATCGTCATCCTCGTCCTGGTCGCCACCGGGTTCCGGACCGCGGTGTTCAACGCGGTGCCGCCCGAGCTCAAGGCCGCGATCGCGGTCGGCGTCGGCGTGTTCATCAGCTTCGTCGGGCTGGTCGACTCCGGTTTCGTGCGGCGGCTGCCGGACGAGGCGAACACCACCGTGCCGGTGGGCCTGGGCATCGACGGCTCCATCGCCTCGTGGCCGACCGCGGTGTTCGTCTTCGGCCTGGTGCTGACCTCGGTGCTGGTGGCGCGCGGGGTGCGCGGCGCGATCCTGATCAGCGTCGCGGTCACCACGGTGGTGTCGATCATCATCGAGTCGGTCTTCCACGCCGGTCCGTCCGAGGGCACCAACCCCTACGGCTGGAACCTGGGCTACCCGGCGGTGCCGGACCAGGTCGCCGGGCTGCCGGACCTGTCGCTGGTCGGTGACGTCTCCTTCGGGGCCTTCACCCGGCTGCCCGCGCTGGCCGCCGCGCTGCTGGTGTTCACGCTGGTGCTGGCGAACTTCTTCGACGCGATGGGCACCATGACCGGGCTGGGCAAGGAGGCGCAGCTGGCCGACAAGGACGGCAACCTGCCCGGCATCGGCAAGGCGCTGGCGGTGGAGGGCCTCGGCGCGGTCGCCGGCGGGCTCGGCTCGGCCAGCTCCAACACGGTGTTCGTGGAGTCGGCGTCGGGCATCGCGGAGGGCGCGCGGACCGGCCTGGCGAACGTGGTCACCGGCCTGCTGTTCCTGGCGGCGATGTTCTTCACCCCGCTCTACCAGGTCATCCCGGTGGAGGCGGCGGCTCCGGCGCTGATCGTGGTCGGGGCGATGATGATCGGCCAGATCAAGCAGATCGACCTGTCGGACTTCACCATCACGCTGCCCGCGTTCCTGACCATCGTGGTCATGCCGTTCACCTACTCGATCGCCAACGGCATCGGGGCGGGCTTCATCAGCTACGTGCTGCTGCGGGTGTTCACCGGCAAGGTGCGCACGGTGCACCCGCTGATGTGGGTCGTCTCGGCGGCGTTCGTGCTCTACTTCGCCGCGGACCCGATCAGCGCGGTCTTCGGCATCTGACCCGGGCGGTGCGCGCTCCGGGCGCCGGTCCGCCCTGAACGCGGGACTTCGGCGGGCCCGGTGACTAGGGTGTTGGGCCACTGATCTGATCAGTTTGTCCGATTCCCCCGAGATAGTTTGGTAGACTAACGACGTGTCCGACATCGCGGAACGCGAGCGCACCCTGGCGAGCCGGCTGCGGCTCGCGGTGGTCCGCCTGAACAGGCGGCTGCGTGCGCAGAGCAGTGGCTCGAAGATCACGCTCTCCCAGCTGTCCGCGCTCTCCTGCCTGCACAAGGCGGGGGCGCTGACGCCGGGTGAGCTGGCCGCGCGGGAAGGTGTCCAGCCGCCGTCGATGACCCGGGTGATCGCTGCCCTGGAAGACGCCGGGCTGGTCGTCCGCCGCGCCCACCCCACCGACGGCCGCCAAGCCATCGTCGAGGTGACCGACGCGGGCCGGGCCCGCATCGAGGAAGAGGTCTCCGCCCGCGAGCGCTGGCTGGACCAGCAGCTCGCCGACCTCACCGAGGAGGAACGCGCGGTGCTGTGCCAGGCCGCGGAGATCATCGACAGGCTGGCGGGACGATGAGCGACCCCACGGAGAGGCGGTAAGCACCAGAGTGGTTGACCAACCTCGCTCCAGCGTCGGAAGCCACCCCGACGAGGAGCAGGTCAACCGCACGGAGGTGTCCACATCGGACACCCGCGGCGGCATGTTCCGCTCGCTGCGCGAGCGCAACTACCGCTACTACGCCTCCGGCCAGGTCGTGTCCCTGACCGGGACCTGGATGCAGCGCGCCGCGCAGGACTGGCTGGTCCTGGAGCTGACCGGCGGGAGCCCCGCGGCCCTCGGCGTGGCGGTCGCGCTGCAGTTCCTCCCCACGCTGCTGTTCACGCTGTGGGCGGGTGTCGTGGCCGACCGCTTCGACAAGCGGCGCGTGCTCATCGCCACCCAGAGCGCCCTCGGCGGGTGCGGGCTGGTGCTGGGGCTGCTCGACGTCACCGGCGTCGCGGTGCTCTGGCACGTCTACGTCCTGTGTTTCGTGCTGGGCTGCTTCGCGGCCGTCGACGCGCCGGTGCGGCAGTCCTTCGTCGTCGAGATGGTCGGCCCCAAGCAGCTCACCAACGCCGTCGCGCTCAACTCGATGACCTTCAACCTGGCCCGGATCGTCGGGCCGGCCATCGCGGGCGTGCTCATCACCGCCATCGGCACCGGCTGGGTCTTCCTGCTCAACGGGATCAGCTCGGCCGCCGTGGTCGGCGGGCTGCTGCTCATGGACGTCGCGGCGCTGCACCGCTCCGAGCCCGCGCCGAAGGAGCGCGGCCAGCTGCGCGCCGGCCTGCGGTACGTGCTCGGCCGTCCGGACCTGCTCGTGGTGCTGGCCCTGGTGTTCTTCGTCAGCACCTTCGGCATGAACTTCGAGAACTCCTTCGCGGTGATCGCGCGCAACGTCTTCGGCCGCGACGCCGACGGCTACGGGCTGCTCATCACCATGCTGGCCGTGGGCACGCTGAGCGGCGCGGCGCTGGCGGCGCGGCGGAGCGGTCGTGGTGGGCCGCGGATGCGGCTGCTGCTGGTGGGCGCGGCGGTGTTCGGCCTGCTGGAGGCCGGGGCGTCGCTGATGCCGACCTACGAGCTGTTCGCGGGGGCGCTGGTCCCGGTCGGCATTGCGGTCATGACCTTCACCACCACGGCGAACGCCACCGTGCAGCTGTCCGTGGAGCCGACCATGCGCGGCCGCGTGATGGGCCTGTACATGCTGCTGTTCCTGGGCGGCAAGCCGCTGGGCGGGCTGGCGTCCGGGTGGCTGGCCGAGCTGCTGGGGGCGCGCTGGCCGATCCTGCTCGGCGGGCTGGTGTCGCTGGCCGCGGCGGTGGTCGGGGCCGCGGTGCTGGCCGTCCGGCGCCGCGGGGTTGCACAGACCTCGTAGGTGAGGCTAGCCTAACTTTCGTCCGCTTCGTGGTGGGAGCGGCAGTCAGTTCGGGAACGGATCGAGCCCCGGCCTCCTCGCGGTGGCCGGGGCTCGATCTGTCGGCAGCCGGCTTGTCGGAGCACTCGCTGCCGAGGTCGGGGTCGCTCAGGCGGTGGGCAGGCGCAGGCCGTTGTGGCCGGCCCGGGCGTCGGCGAAGCGCCGGGAGACCTCGTCCCAGTTGACGACGTTCCACAGGTTCTTGACGTAGTCCGCCTTCACGTTGCGGTACTGCAAGTAGTAGGCGTGCTCCCAGATGTCGAACACCAGCAGCGGCGTGGTCGCGATCGACAGGTTCGCGTGGTGGTCCCGCAGCTGCTGGGTGATCAGCCGCCGCCCCACCGGGTCCCACGCCAGCACACCCCAGCCGTTGCCCTGGATCGTGGTCGACACCGCCTCCATCTGGGCCCGGAAGGCGTCGAAGGACCCGAAGTCCTCGTCGATCGCCGCCGCCAGCTCACCGGTCGGCTCGCCCCCGCCGTCCGGCGAGAGGACCTTCCACCAGACCAGGTGCAGCGAGTGCCCCGCCAGGTTGAACGCCAGCGTCGTCTCCAGACCCACGATCGAGGAGAAGTCACCCTTCTCCCGCGCCTCGGCGATCTTCTCGATCGTGTCGTTGGCGCCCTTGACGTAGGTGGCGTGGTGCTTGCTGTGGTGCAACTCGTTGATCTCACCGGAGATCGCCGGCTCCAACGCCCCGTAGTCGTAGTCCAGCTCCGGCAACACGTACTGCGCCATCGAACGTCTCCCTCCGCTGTCGACAGCCTCTCGCTACTGCAAGATTATTGCAACTACTGGGACGGAGGTGGCGTTCCCACTTCCCGGTCGGATCGCCCGGACAACCCCGCTGGCCTGCGGGGACTCCGCCCGCGGGGGAGGTACCCGCTCCGCGCCCCGTCGACGCCCCACCGCAGGTCAGCAGCACCGAGACCGGCACCGTGTCCTTGATCACCCGCGAGGCGGGAGGGGGCGGTCAGGTCCTCCCGGGACTGGCAGCGGCGGTGGCGTCGTGGCGCTCGCCCGGGGCAGGCGGGGTCAGCCGACGGGCCAGGTGTGGACCGGCTCGCCGTCGTCGGCGAAGGCGATGTAGCGCTCGAGCATGTCGGCCAGCGCTTTGGGGCGGTCCGCGCCGCGCTCCTCCAGGCGGGCGACCGTCTCGCGCTGCCACGTCGCGCCGTTGCGGCGGGCCAGGCAGCGCTGCTCGATCACGCCCAGGTAGCGCTCCCGGGCCCGGTCGGAGACCCCGCACGCGCGGAGCCCGTCGTGCGCCATCGGCAGCAGCTTGCGCATCACCAGCTCGTCCGGGGCCAGCCAGCCGAGGCCGGGCCAGTACAGCTGCGCGTCGAACCCGCTGCGGGCACCGGCGAACAGGTTCTCCTCCGCCGCCGCGAACGACATCTGCGTCCACAGCGGACGGTCCTGCTCGGTGAGCGCCCGCTGCGCCCCGTAGAAGAACGCGGCGTTGGCGACGATGTCGACCACCGACGGCCCGGACGGCAGCACCCGGTTCTCGATGCGCAGGTGCGGCACCCCGTCCACCAAGTCGTACACCGGGCGGTTCCAGCGCCAGATCGTGCCGTTGTGCAGCCGCAGCTCGGCCAGCGTCGGCGCCCGCCCGGCGTCGAGCGCCGCCACCGGGTCCTCGTCCTCCGGGTCGGGCAGCAGCGCCGGGAAGTACCGCACGTTCTCCTCGAACAGGTCGAAGATCGAGGTGATCCAGCGCTCCCCGAACCACACCCGGGGCCGCACGCCCTGGTTCTTCAGCTCCTCCGGGCGGGTGTCGGTGGCCTGCAGGAACAGCGGGATCCGGGTCTCGTGCCACAGCGCCTTGCCGAGCAGGAACGGGGAGTTCGCGCCGATCGCCACCTGCACCCCGGCCAGGCACTGCGCGGCGTTCCAGTGCGCGGCGAAGTCCTCCGGCGCGACCTGCAGGTGCAGCTGGACCGACGTGCACGCCGACTCCGGGAGGATCGAGTCGGCGTAGGAGCGCAGCCGCTCCACGTGGTAGGCCTCGCCGAGCGGCACGCCCTCCATGTGCAGCAGCATCTCCTCGCCGCGGGCCAGGAAGATCTGCTCGTTGAGCAGCGAGTAGCGCGGGTTGCGGGACAGCCAGCCGGGGTCGAAGTGCGCGCTGCGCAGCGTGGGCAGGGTGCCGATCATGACGATCTTCGCGCCGACGTCGCGCGCGCTGCTGTCGGCCTGCCGGAGCGCGGTGGTCATCCGCTCCTCCAGCTCCAGCGCGCTGTCCCCGGCCAGCACCCGGGGCTCCACGTTGAGCTCGATGTTCTGCTGGCCGAGCTCGGTGGTGAACGCCGGCTCGTCGATCTTCTCCAGCACCTCGGCGTTGGTCATCGACGGCTCCATGGCCTGGTCCACCAGGCACAGCTCCATCTCCAGACCCATCTGCTGGTGCGGGAAGGAGAAGTTGCCCTCGGCGAGCATCCGGGCCAGGGCGTCCAGGCCGCGCTGCATCTTGCTCCGATACCGCTGCCGGTCCACCGGCTTGAACGCTCGGTCGTCCACGTGCCGTCCCATGCCGTCTCCCCGCTCGATCGGCAGCACGTCAGCGCGCAGCGCTGGGGAAACCACCGTGACACATCGGTACCCGACGGACCAGCGGCCAAAACGGTGTTGTCGTGAGTGCGGGAGCCGGTTGCAGCCGGTTGCAGCCGGTCTGCGCACTCACGACCCCCGGTGGCGGGATCCGGACCGACCGGGGCGGTGGGGCTCGAGCGGGTGCGAGAATGCGGTGCGTGGCGCACATCATCGAGATCACCGAGGCCGACGACCCACGGGTCGACGACTTCCGCGATCTGTCGCGCGCGGACCGCCGGCCGGACCGGCCGGGCGGGCGCGGGCTGGTGATCGCCGAGGGCGTCGTGGTGGTCGAGCGGCTGCTCGCCTCGCCCTACCCCGTGCGGGCCCTGTTCGGCGTGCGCCGCCGCATCGAGGAGCTGGCCGAGGCCACGGCCGCCCTCGACGTGCCCGCCTACGTCACCAGCGCCGACGTCATGGCGCAGGTGGTCGGGTTCCACCTCAACCGCGGCGTGCTGGCCGTGGCCGACCGCGCCCCGGTGGTCCCGGCGGCCGAGCTGGTCGAGCGCTCCCGCCGCCTGGCCGTCCTGGAGGGCATCGGCGACCACGAGAACCTGGGCGCGCTGTTCCGCAACGCCGCGGCGCTGGGCGTCGACGGCGTGCTGCTCGGCCCCGGCTGCTCGGACCCGCTGTACCGGCGCAGCGTCCGGGTGTCCATGGGGCACGTGCTGCGGGTGCCGTTCGCGCACCTGAGCACCTGGCCGGAAGACCTCAAGCTGTTGCGCGACAACGGGTTCCGCATCGCCGCGCTGACGCCCCGCGCCAACGCGGAGAGCCTGCGCGACGCGGCGCTGGACGACGGCCGGGTCGCGGTCCTGCTCGGTTCCGAGGGACCGGGCCTCACCGACGAGGCGATCGCCGCCGCCGACCTGGCGGTGCGCATCCCGATGGCCGGCGGCGTGGACTCGCTCAACGTCGCGACCGCCGGTGCGATCGCCTTCCACGCGATGAGCGGGGTGTGATGCGCGAGTCCGGGTGGGAGCTGCACGCGCGCTCCGGGCGCGCGGTGCTGGTGCGCGACACCGACCAGGAGATCGACCCCCGTCGGCTGAGCCTGTCCGACTCGCTGGTCGAAGCGCTGCACGAGTGGGCGCACGTCGCCGACGCGGCGCACGACGAGGACACGGCGTTCGCCGACCGCGAGCTGATCTCCCGGCGCGGCCGCCAGCTGGCGATGCGGCTCGCGGCGGAGACCGGCGGCCAGGTCAGCTACCTCGACCCGCTCAGCGGCCACCTCGACCGCGTCGGCCGCCCCGCGCCGGCCCGCCCGGCCCGTCGCTCCGTGGTGCCGGTGTCCGCCGACGTCCCGACGCCCTGGGGTCCGGGCCTGACGGTGAGCGCCATCATCGCGGCGATCACCACGATCACCCTGGTGGTGGTGACCCTCGGCCTGGCGGACGTCAGCGGGGTCCTGGCGACGGTGGTCAACCTGGCGGTGGCGGCGGGCTTCGCCCCGTCGATCTGGCTCGGCCGCCGCATCGCGGTCTGGCGCTGGGTCGCCTACGGCACGGCGGCGGGCATCGTGCTGGCCTGGCTGGCGCTGCTCCTCAGCCTCCTGAGCCCCACCGTTCCGCAGGTGTGACCCGGAACAGCAGCAGGCCGGGGCGAGCGTGGGCTCACCCCGGCCTGCCGCGGGTCGTGCGTCAGCGGTGGGAGCGGACCCCGAGCAGCACGTCCTCCCAGGACGGCACGATCGGGTGGCTCTTCCGACCGCGGCGCGGCTCCTTGCGCGCCGACTCGTCCGGCTCCCCGGCGGACGCGCTCTCGGCGCTCTCCGCCGCCGGCTTGTCCTCCGCGGGCTCCGGTGCCTCCGGCTCCGCCGGGCGCTCCGGGGCCGTGGGCTCCAGCACCGGGGCCGCGGCCACCGGTGCTTCCGGTGCCGCAGGTGCCGGTGGCTCCGGCCGGTCCTGCTGGTCGAGCTGGAGCGCTTCGCGCGCCAGCTCGGTCACCGGGCGGACGGTGCGCAGCGGGCGGTTGGGCGACGGGTCGAGCAGGTCGGCCGCGTGGTCGTCCAGCGCCGCGACGGTGCCGCCGTGCGCGCCCGGGTGGAACACCCAGTGGGCGAGGTTCTCCGAGCGGCCCGCCTGCCAGTGCAGCTGGACGACCCACTTGCCGTCCTCACCGCGCCAGGAGTCCCACTCGGCCTCGGAGTAGTCGTGGCCGCGCATCCCGAAGGTGTGCGCGACGACCTCGCCGAGGGTCTGCACGTCCGGGCCGTCCTCGCGGACCGGGTGCGCGCGCTGGGCCATGTCGGCGATCTGCCGGCGTTCCAGCAGGACGGGGTAGGCGTAGCGCTCCACGCGGTGCTCCGGGACGCCGGACGCCTCGGCGACCTGCTGGACGGACGCGCCTGCGCGGATGCGGGCCTGGATCTCACGTGGCCGCATCTGCGACTCCATCTCGATCTGCACCTGGCCGAGGCGCGTGAGGTCGCCGCGGGCCGCGGCGCGCAGCCTCTCGTCGGCGGGCACGGTGAAGCGCTCGCCGTTCTCCGGGTCCTCGCAGATGACGGATTCACCGTCCTCGTCGAGCCCGACCACTCGCAGCGCTCGCATACGCGTGCCTCCCGCCGACCTACATGTCACCAAGCTGTGACGGTAACCCGGCGTGCCGCCTTGACGCAGGAGGCACGCCGGGCTCGTCGTGTCGTACAGTCGCTCCTCCCGACGCTCGATCTTGCCGGAAGAAGGTCCTTCGTGCGAACGGGTAAATCCACTCATATTCGGTGAAGTTCACCGAGAGTGGTTGACCGTCACTCGGTGTTGTGGTTGGGAGAGCGGCTCAGCCGGGGCCCGCACCCGGGCCCCGGCAGCGCTGCGTCGCTCAGGACAGCTGCGAAACCACCCAGTCGATGGCTTTCGTCAGCGCGGTGACGTCATCCGGCTCGATCGCCGGGAACATGCCGATGCGCAGCTGGTTCCGGCCCAGCTTGCGGTACGGCTCGGTGTCCACGATGCCGTTGGCGCGCAGCGCCTTGGCCACCGCGGCGGCGTCCACCGAGTCGGCGAAGTCGATGGTGCCGACCACCTGGGAGCGCTTCGCCGGGTCGGCGACGAACGGCGTCGCGAACTCCGAGGCCTCGGCCCACTCGTAGAGCCGCTGCGAGGACTCGCGGGTGCGCTTGACGCACCAGTCCAGGCCGCCCTGGCCGTTCATCCAGTCGATCTGGTCGGCCAGCAGGAACAGCGTGGCCACCGCGGGGGTGTTGTAGGTCTGGTCCTTGCGGGAGTTGTCCAGCGCGGTGGTCAGCGACAGGAACTCCGGCACCCAGCGACCGGACGCGCCGATCTCGCCGATCCGCTCGATCGCGGCCGGGCTCATCGCGGCCAGCCACAGGCCGCCGTCGGCGGCGAAGCACTTCTGCGGGGCGAAGTAGTAGACGTCCACGTCCGCGGGGTCGAACGGCAGCCCGCCGGCACCGGAGGTGGCGTCCACCGCGATCAGCGCGTGCTCCGAGCCCTCCGGGCGGGTCGGCGCGAGCATCACGCCGGTGGAGGTCTCGTTGTGCGCCCAGGCGATCAGGTCGGCGCTCGGGTCCGCCACCGGCTCCGGCGCGTCACCCGGGTCGGCGGAGACGACCACCGGGTCGCCCAGGAACGGGGCGCTCTGGGCGGCCTTGGCGAACTTCGAGGAGAACTCGCCGTAGGTCAGGTGCAGCGAGCGCTCGCGGACCAGGCCGAAGGTCGCCGCGTCCCAGAACGCCGTGGTCCCGCCGACGCCCAGCACGACCTCGTAGCCGTCGGGCAGCGAGAACAGCTCCCGCAGTCCCTCCCGGACCCGGCCGACCAGGGACTTCACCGGCTTCTGGCGGTGCGAGGTGCCCATCACGGCGGCACCCTCACCGGCCAGTCGGGCCAGCTGCTCGTCGCGGACCTTGGACGGACCGCAACCGAACCGGCCGTCGGACGGCTTGAACTCGTCGGGCAGCTTCAGGGTCGTCGGGTCGATGGTCTCGGCCTGCGTCATGCCGGCGCCTCCGGGCGTTGTCGTGGTTTCGTGCGGGGACAAGACCTCGCCCCCGCACGCCAGTGGCCTGCTGACCGGCGCCGTTGCCGGTTCGGTTCCAGTGTTGCAGCAGCGTTTCCGGCAGGTGACCGGAGCCTGCTGCGAACAGCCGCACCGCAACTTACTGCGGCTCGCCCGGCTTGGCCAGCACCCGGGTCAGGTGATGCCGGGCGCACCGCAGCACCTCTTGTACTTGCGGTCCGCACCGCACCAGCAGCGTTCGTTGCGGCCCGGCGGTCCCGGGACGACCCGCCCGCGCCGGGCGGCGTCGGCGGCGAACTCGTCGCGGGTCCTCCGCGCCTCCGGCGGCAGCTCGCGGAACGCCGCGAAGGCGAGCAGGGCGTCGAGCTCGGCGACGACGACCTGCGCACCGCCCACCAGCGCGCGCTGCACCTCCCGGCGGTGCTCGGCGTGCGCGACGCCCGGGTGCCAGCCCGGGAACCGGCGCTGGACCTCGGCGAACTCCTCCTCCGGCCAGTACAGGACCGCGTCCCGCCGCCTGCGGATCTCCTCGATCTGCGCGTAGACCGCGTGGGCGCGCTCCGCGGAGCGGGCGTGCAGCTCGTCGTAGGCGTCCGGCGGCAGGCCCGTCCGGCGGCGCAGCCGGGCCCGCTCGGCGAGCAGGTCGTAGCCGGGGTCGCCCACCTCGAGCACGTCGTCGAGGTCCGGGACGAACCGGCTGACCCCGACGTTGAGCCAGCGCAGCGCCTCCCGCGGGCGGCCGGTGCGCTCGTGGCCCGCGGCGGCCTCGCCGTACGCCCACTCGCACTCCGAGCCCTCGTGCAGGAGCCGGGCCAGCGCGCGCTCACCCTCCTCGCGACGGCCGTGGGTCAGCAGGAAGGTGGCGAGCGCGGCCCGGCCGCTGAGCACGTTGTGGTCGTCGTCGACCTCCGCCGCGGTGCGCAGCGCGCGCTCCTCGCGCTCGTGCTCACCGGCGGCGTGCCAGTAGGCGGAGGCCTCCACGAGGTCGTCGCAGCGCTCGCCGCTGGTCTGGGCGTCGGCCTCCAGGGCCTCGGCGCACTCCACGTCGAGCGCCCGCTTCCTCGCGCCGACGACCGTCACACTTCCACGCTACGCCTGGCGACGACCCGTCTGCGCTGGTCAGGGCGGCTCACGCCGGGGTGGCGAGCCCGGCCTGCCGGTCCCAGCCCGCGACCTCCTGCGGGGAGCGGGCGGCCGGGCCGACGTACTTCGCCGACGGGCGGACCAGGCGACCGGTGCGCTTCTCCTCCAGGACGTGCGCCGACCAGCCGGCCAGCCGGGCGCAGGTGAACATCGCGGGCATCATCGGCGTGGGCACCTCGGCGAAGTCGAGCACCACCGCGGCCCAGAACTCCACGTTGGTCTCGATCTGCCGGTCCGGGCGCCGTTCCCGCAGCACGGTCAGCGCCGCCTGCTCCAGCTCGCGGGCCACCTCGAAGCGCGGCGCGCCGAGCTGCTCGCAGGTGCGGCGCAGCACCCGGGCCCGCGGGTCCTCGGCGCGGTAGACGCGGTGGCCGAAGCCCATCAGCCGGTCACCGCGGTCCAGGATGGACTCCACCACGCGGCGGGCGTCCCCGGTGCGCTCGGTCTCCTCGATCATCGGCAGCACCCGGGCCGGGGCGCCGCCGTGCAGCGGTCCGGACATCGCGCCCACCGCGCCGGACAGGCAGGCCGCCACGTCGGCGCCGGTGGAGGCGATGACCCGGGCGGTGAAGGTGGAGGCGTTCAGGCCGTGCTCGGCGGCGGACACCCAGTACGCGTCGAGGGCCTGCACGTGCGCGGGGTCGGGCTCGCCGCGCCAGCGGGTCAGGAACTGCTCGGTGGTGGTGCGGGCCTCGTCGACCCGCGACTGCGGGACCGGCGGCTGGTCGCCGCGCGCGGACTGCGCCACGAAGGACAACCCGAGCGCACAGGCGCGGGCGAGCTGGTCGCGGGCCTGCGTCTCGTCGACGTCCAGCAGCGGCGCGAAGCCGAGCGCGGGCCCGAGCACCGCCAGGGAGGCCTGCACGTCGGCGCGCACGTCGCCGGTGCGGACCGGTACCGGGGTGTCGTCGGCGGCGGGCAGCCCGTTGCCGAAGCTGCCGTCCACCAGCAGCGCCCACACGTCGCCGTAGGAGACCGCGCCGACCAGGTCCTCGATGTCGACGCCGCGGTAGCGCAGCGCGCCACCCGCGCGGTCGGGTTCGGCGATCTCGGTGTGGAAGGCGACCACGCCTTCCAGGCCGGGGCGGAACTCGGACTCACCTGCACTGCTCATGTCTGCCTCGTCTCCTCGCTCGGTTCGCGTGCGCGCGGGTGCGCGACGCGCGGACACGTGGCGGGGTGCAAGGCGTCCGGACCACAGTGCACCCGCTCGCGGGGGCGCACAATCCCCGGCTCGGCGGTTGACGCGGTGAGACGCGTCACGACGCAAGGGGTGGTGTGCAAAACCTGCGGGACGAAGTCGTGAAGATCTCGTTTCCGACCGTCAAGAGCCCAGCACAGCAGGGTTGTGCTGCCCGATCGAGTGGTAGAGATCGGGCCATGCACCTCGCTCCTCACGAGCGCGACAAGCTGCTCGTCCACGTGGCGGCCGGCTTGGCGCGCGCACGACTGGACCGCGGCCTCAAGCTCAACCACCCGGAGGCCGTCGCGCTGATCACCGACCACGTCGTGGAGGGCGCCCGGGACGGCCGCACCGTGGCCGAGCTCATGCAGAGCGGACGGCAGGTGCTGCGCGCCGAGCAGGTCATGGACGGCGTCGCCGAGATGGTCCGCGACGTGCAGGTCGAGGCCACCTTCCCGGACGGCACCAAGCTCGTCACCGTGCACGACCCGATCACCTGAGCTTGCGAGGAGCGCCCCGTGCGACCTGGGGAGATCATCACCGCCGAGGACCCCGTCCCGCTGAACCCGGGGCGGGAGCGGGTCCGGCTCACCGTCGTCAACCGCGCCGACCGCGCCGTGCAGGTCGGCTCGCACTACCACTTCGCGGCGGTCAACCCCGGCCTGGAGTTCGACCGGGCCGCGGCGTGGGGCCACCGGCTGGACGTGCCCGCGGGCACCGCCGTGCGGTTCGAACCGGGCGTGGCGCGCGAGGTCGACCTGGTCCCGGTGGGCGGGGCGCGGGTGGTGCCAGGCCTGCGCCCGGAGCACGCGGGCGAGCTCGACGCCCGCGACCACGAACCCACCCCGTTCCGCTACGGCCAGGGAGGCGAGGGACACCCGTCGTGAGCACCATCGACCGCGCCCGGTACGTCGAGCTGTTCGGCCCGACCACCGGCGACCGCATCCGGCTGGCCGACACCGACCTGCTCATCGAGGTCACCGAGGACCGCAGCCGGGGACCTGCCGGGTCCGGCGACGAGGTCGTCTTCGGCGGCGGCAAGGTCATCCGCGAGTCGATGGGGCAGTCGACCGCGCTGCGCGCCGAGGGCACGCCGGACGTGGTGATCACCGGGGCGGTGGTGCTCGACCACTGGGGCGTGGTCAAGGCCGACGTCGGCATCCGCGACGGCCGCATCGTCGGCATCGGCAAGGCCGGCAACCCCGACGCGGTGGACGGCGTGGACGAGGGGCTGGTGATCGGGCCGTCCACCGAGGTCATCGCCGGTGGCGGCAAGGTCCTCACGGCCGGGGGCGTCGACCCGCACGTGCACTTCATCTGCCCGCAGCAGGTCGACACCGCGCTCGCCTCCGGGATCACCACGCTCATCGGCGGGGGCACCGGACCGGCCGAGGGCAGCAAGGCCACCACGGTCACCCCAGGCGCCTGGAACCTGCACATGGTCATGCGGTCGCTCGACGCGGTGCCGGTGAACGTGCTGCTGCTCGGCAAGGGCAGCACCACGCGCGGCGAGGCCCTGCGCGAGCAGCTGCGCGCCGGGGCGGGCGGGCTGAAGATCCACGAGGACTGGGGCGCCACCCCGGCCGTGCTGGACAGCGCGCTGCGCGTCGCCGAGGAGACCGGTGTGCAGGTCGCGCTGCACGCCGACACGCTCAACGAAGCCGGGTTCTACGAGTCCACGCTGGCGGCGATCAACGGTCGCTCGATCAGCGCGTTCCACGTCGAGGGCGCCGGTGGCGGGCACGCGCCGGACATCATCCGGCTGGCCTCGCAGCCCCACGTGCTGCCCTCGTCGACGAACCCGACCCGGCCGCACACGGTGAACACCATCGACGAGCACCTCGACATGGTGATGGTCTGCCACCACCTCAACCCGTCGGTGCCCGAGGACCTGGCGTTCGCTGAGAGCCGCATCCGGCCGACCACCATCGCCGCCGAGGACGTGCTGCACGACCTCGGGGCCATCTCGATGATGAGCTCGGACGCGCAGGCCATGGGCCGCATCGGTGAGGTCATCACGCGCACCTGGCAGACCGCGCACGTGATGAAGCGCCGCCGCGGACCGCTGCCCGGCGACGGCCGCGCGGACAACCACCGCGCGCAGCGCTACGTCGCGAAGTACACGATCAACCCGGCGCTCGCGCACGGCATCGCGCAGCACGTCGGGTCGGTGGAGGTCGGCAAGATGGCCGACCTGGTGCTGTGGGAACCGGAGTTCTTCGGGGTCCGCCCGCACCTGGTGCTCAAGGGCGGGTTCGCGGCGTGGGCGGCGATGGGCGACGCGAACGCGTCGATCCCCACCCCGCAGCCCTACCTCACGCGGCCGAGCTTCGGCGCGCAGCCGCGCGCGGCTGCGGCCAGTGGCGTGTTCTTCGTGGCTCCGGCGGCGCTGGAGGCCGGGCTGCCGGAGCGGGTGCCGCTCGGCTCGCCGATGGTCGCGGTGGAGAGCACCCGGGGCGTGCGCAAGGCGGACATGCGGCTCAACGACGCCACCCCGGACATCCAGGTGGACCCGGACGACTTCGCGGTCCGCATCGACGGCGAGCTGGTCGAACCCGACCCGGTGACGGAGGTGCCGATGGCCCAGCGCTACTCGCTCTTCTGACCCGCGCGGGCAGCAGGTTCGACGCGAACCCGGTGGGAACCAGGCGTCCGGTCCCCGATCGGGATCGCGAGAAGCAGCCGCGACGGGGCGTCTGGAGGTCCAGTCGGAAGGATCGGGAGGAGGTGTGTGGTGCGGGGTGGTCTGGCCGTGCTCGCGCTGGCGGATTCGCGGTTCCCCGGTGGGGGGCACGTGCACTCCGGGGGAGTCGAGGAGGCCGCGGCGCGGGGGTTGATCAGCGGGATCGGCGACCTGCGCGACTTCCTGCACGGGCGGCTGCGCGCGGCGGGCGCGCTGCAGGCGGTGTTCGCCGCCGCCGCGGCGCACGCCGCCACCCGCGGGGTCCGCAGCGGGCACTGGCGGGAGCTGGACGTCGAGCTCGACGCCCGCACCCCGTCCCCGGCGCAGCGGGAGGCCTCGCGCGCCCAGGGGAAGGGGATGCTGCGCGCCGGCCGGGCGGCCTGGCCGTCCCCGGTGCTGGCCGACCTGGTGGCCGCGCACCCGCGGCCGCACCACCCGATCGCGCTCGGCGTGCTGGCCGCGACGGCCGGTGCCGGGCCGCGGGACGCGGCGCTGGTCGCCGGGTACCTGTCGATCAGCGGACCGGCCTCCGCGGCGGTCCGGCTGCACGGCACGGACCCCTTCGCGGTCAACGCCGTGGTCACCGACCTGGCCGACGAGCTGGAGCGGACGGCCGACGAGGCCGCGGCCGCCGCCGGTCTCGCCCCGGCCGACCTGCCCGCGCCCGGCGCGCCGGTGCTGGACCTGCTCGCCGAAGCCCACGACCGTCACCACCGGGAAGAGGTGCGTCTCTTTGCGTCCTGACCACGGCCACGGACACGGCCACACGCATCCGGTCGGCCTCGACCCGACCGCCACCGGCCCCGACCCGTTCGCGGCGCCGCCCCGGCGCGGGCGCCCGTTCCGCCTCGGCATCGGCGGCCCGGTCGGCAGCGGCAAGACGGCGCTCACCGCCGCGCTGTGCCGCGCGCTGGGCCAGGAGGTCGACCTCGCCGTGGTGACCAACGACATCTACACCACCGAGGACGCCGACTTCCTGCGCGAGGCCGGGGTGCTGGACCCCGACCGGATCGAGGCGGTGCAGACCGGCGCCTGCCCGCACACCGCGATCCGCGACGACATCACCGCCAACCTCGACGCGGTCGACCGGCTCACCGAGCGCCACCCGGGCCTGGAGCTGGTCATCGTGGAGAGCGGCGGGGACAACCTGACCGCGGTGTTCAGCCGCGGCCTGGCGGACAGCCAGGTCTTCGTGGTCGACGTCGCCGGCGGCGACAAGGTGCCGCGCAAGGGCGGGCCGGGCGTGACCACCGCCGACCTGCTGGTGATCAACAAGGTCGACCTGGCCGAGCGGGTCGGGGCGGACATGGCGGTGATGGTCGCCGACGCGCACCGGATGCGCGGGGACCTGCCGGTGATCACCCAGTCCCTGACCCGGACCCCGAACGCACCCGACGTGGCGGCCTGGGTCCGCGAGCAGCTCCGGGTCGGCGTCGGTGCGTGACCGCGCGGCGGGCGGAGGTGGGGCGTGCGCGCCACGGCGGTGCTGAGCGTCGAGCTCGGGCGCGGTGGGCGCAGCGTGGTCCGTCAGCTGCGGTCGCAGTCCCCGATGACGCTGGTGCCCCGCCGGGCCGCCACCACCAGCGCCGACGGCACCGCCGTCGTGCACCTCGTCAGCTCGGCGGCGAGCCCGCTCGGCGGGGACCGCGTCGACCTGCGGGTGCGCGTCGGCCCGGGCGCTCGGCTGCTGCTGCGCGGCACCGCGGCGACGGTGGCCCTCCCGGGGCCCGGCCGCAGCCGCAGCACCGTGCACCTCGAGGTCGCCGACGGCGGGACGGTCGAGTACCTGCCGGGGGCGACCGTGATCAGCGCGCGGGCCGACCACTGGGCGGAGACGGCGGTCGAGCTCGGGGCGGGGGCGCGGCTGCGCTGCCGGGAGGTGCTGGTGCTCGGCCGCTCCGGCGAGCGGCCCGGCCGGTCGACCACCACGACGCACGTGGTGCGCGGTGGTGTCCCGCTGCTGCGGCAGCGGCTGGACGTCGGCGACGAGCGGCTGACCGCGAGCGCGGCCCACCTGGCGGGGGCGCGCGTGCTGGCCACCGAGACCGTGGTGTGGGACCGCGACCCCGCCGAGCCGAGCAGCGGCGACTGGTGGTCGCTGGCGCCACTGGCCGCGGGCGGTGCGCTGGCCACCGCCGTGGCCGCAGACGCCGTGCTCGCCGAGCGCCGGCTCGCCGAAGCGGTCTCGCACCACCCGGACGCCGCGCAGCTGGAGGAGCCGCGGTGGTGACGCCCCGGCCCGCGCGGACGACGGCGGTGGTGCCGTCCGGAGCCGTGACCGCGGACGGTGGCGGGCCTCGGTCCGGGGCGCCGAATTCGTGCACGGCCCGTGTCGGCTTCACGGAGATGGGTGAGCACGCCCTGCCCGAACGGGTGTGGGAACGATCACTGCATCGGTTGCGGAATCGATCGTGAAGCACGGTCGATTCGGCGTCCGTTCCGATCCCGTTTACCGTCGTAGTGGCTGGCGCCGCCGGGTCCTGTCGCGCCAGCCGGTCCAACCCGCACCGTCCGGCTCGCAGCCGGAGAAGATCGGATCGTGCCGCTGTCGGGCGAGTCAGGGAGGAAACGATGCCGGAGGCCAACGTCGCACTGCCGTCGATGCGCGTGTCCTACGAGGCGGGCGCGCTGGACGAGTCTTCGCTGGCCGACACCTGGCACGAACAGCTGCAGCGGTGGTTCGACGAAGCCGTCCAGGCCGAGCTGCTCGAACCGAACGCGATGGTGCTGGCCACCGCCGACCCCGAGGGGTACCCGTCGTCCCGCACCGTGCTGTGCAAGGGCTTCGACGAGCGCGGCGTGGTCTTCTTCACCAACTACACCTCGGCCAAGAGCCACGACCTGAAGGCGACGCGGGTCGCCGCGGCCACGTTCCCCTGGCTGGGCCTGCAGCGGCAGGTCAACCTGCGCGGCACCGTCGAGAAGGTCTCCCCGGCGGAGACCGCCGAGTACTGGCAGGTGCGGCCGCGGGGCTCGCAGCTCGGGGCGTGGGCCTCGCCGCAGTCGCGCGTGGTCGCCAGCCGCGAGGCGCTGGAGTCGACGCTGGCCGGCATCGAACGCCGCTTCGCCGACGCCGAGAAGGTGCCGGTGCCGCCGCACTGGGGCGGCTGGCGCATCCGGCCCGAGTCGGTGGAGTTCTGGCAGGGCCGTCCGAGCCGCCTGCACGACCGCCTGCGCTTCCGCTGGGTGGACGGCCGCTGGACCGTCGAGCGGCTCGCGCCCTGACGAGCGGCGAGTTCGGTCACACGGCCGCGAAAACCAGGTGCTGTTAGGGCGGCTAACGGCTAGGCTCCGGCATCCGTGCAGCCCAGCAGCGGAACCCCGACCGAGCCACGTCGATCCCTCGGGTCGCTGCTGAGCAAGGTCGTCCTGGACACCCGGCCGTTGCGGTACCCCGCCTACCGGCGGCTGTGGCTGTCCAACATCGTCACCGCCGTGGGCGCGCAGTTCGCCGCGGTCGCGGTGCCCAAGCAGCTCTACGACATCACCGGGTCCTCCGCCTACGTCGGCATCGCCGGCGTCGTCGGTCTCGTGCCGCTGCTGGTGTTCGGCCTGTGGGGCGGCGCGGTCGCCGACACCGTCGACCGCCGCCGCCTGCTGCTGGTCACCAACAGCGGCCTGGCGATCACCTCCGTGCTGCTGTGGCTGGTCGCCGCCTCGGGCCTGGCGTCGGTGTGGCTGGTGCTGGTGCTCTTCGCCGCGCAGCAGACGTTCTTCGCGGTCAACATGCCCACCCGCGGTGCCGCCATCGCCCGGCTCATCCCGGTGCACCTGCTGCCGTCGGCGCAGGCGCTGGGCAGCACCGTGTTCCAGCTCGGGTCGATCGTCGGCCCGCTGCTGGCGGGCATGCTGCTGCCGGTGGCCGGGTTGCCGGTGCTGTACCTGGCCGACGCGCTGGCGCTGTGCGCGGCGCTGTGGGCGGTGTTCCGGCTGCCTCCGCTGCCGCCGCAGGAGGGCGCGCCGAAGAAGGCCGGGCTGCGCGCCGTGCTGGACGGATTCCGCTACCTGGCCCTGCACTCGGTGCTGCTGGCGTCGTTCCTGCTGGACATCGTGGCGATGGTGTTCGGGATGCCGCGGGCGCTGTTCCCGGAGATGGCCGAGCGGACCTTCGGCGACCCGCCCGGCGGCGGGACCGCGCTGGGCTGGCTGTTCGCCGCCATCCCGCTCGGCGCGTTCTGCTTCGGCGTGTTCTCCGGCTGGCTGCACCGCATCGCGCGGCACGGCGTGGGCGTCACGGTGGCGGTCATCGCCTGGGGCTTCGCGGTGATCGGCTTCGGGCTGGCGGACTCGCTCTGGCTGGCCGTGGTCTTCCTGGCGCTGGGCGGCGGCGCCGACCTGGTGAGCATGGTCTACCGCAGCGCCATCCTGCAGGCCGCCGCGACCGACGAGATGCGCGGGCGCATCCAGGGCGTGTTCACCGTGGTCGTGGCCGGTGGCCCGCGGCTGGCCGACACGCTGCACGGCCTGGCCGGTGCGGCGCTGGGGACCACGACGGCGGTGGTGGCCGGGGGTGCCCTCGTGGTCGTCGGGGCGGTGGTCTCGGCGGCGCTGCTGCCCGCGTTCTGGCGCTACCGCGCGCCGACGGAGGGTTGACAGCGCACACGCCTCGGACAGACGGTGAGGGGCGTCCGGATTGTGCAGTTCGCCACGCCTGAGCCGAGCAGTGCGGTGCGGTTCGACCAGGGGTGGGCAGACGCGCCGATCACCCTGCCTGCACACTTCTCTGCTATGGCCAACGAAACGACCGTGAACGACAACGCGCCCGGCGGTGCGCAGGAGCCTGGCCTCAAGAAGGTGATGGGCCCGAAACTGCTGCTGTTCTTCGTGGTGGGAGACATCCTCGGGACCACGATCTACTCGTTGACCGGCAAGGTCGCCGGCAAGGTCGGCGGCGCGCTGTGGGTCCCGTTCCTGGTCGCGTTCGTGGTCGCCTTCCTGACCGCGTTCAGCTACTTGGAGCTCGTCGGGAAGTACCCCAAGGCGGGCGGTGCCCCGCTGTACGTGCACAAGGCGTTCGGCGTGCACTTCTTGACCTTCGTCATCGCCTTCGCGGTGATGTGCTCGGGCATCACCTCGGCGGCCTCGGCCGCGCAGGCCTTCAGCGGTGACTACCTGGAGGCCATCCTCGGCGAGGGCGTCGCCTCGTGGTCCTGGGTCGTGGCGATCGGGTTCCTGCTGCTGCTCGCCGCGGTGAACTTCCGCGGCGTCGGCGAGTCGGTCAAGGCGAACGTGGTGCTCACCTGCGTGGAGCTCACCGGGTTGGCCATCGTCATCGTCTTCGGCCTGGTCGCGCTGCTCACGGGCACGCACAGCCCCGACGTCGACCCGGACCCGGGCCGGCTGCTGCAGTTCGACACCGACACCACGCCGCTGGTCGCGATCACCTCGGCGACCGCGCTGGCGTTCTTCGCGATGGTGGGCTTCGAGGACTCGGTGAACATGGCCGAGGAGACCAAGAACCCGTCCAAGACCTTCCCCCGCGCCCTGCTGCTGGGCATGACCATCACGGCCGTGATCTACCTGGTGATCGCGCTGATCACCTCGACGCTGGTGCCGACCGACACGCTGGCCGAGTCCGACGGCCCGCTGCTGCTGGTCGTCAAGGCCGCCGCGCCGTGGTTCCCGCCGATCCTGTTCTCGCTCATCGCGCTGTTCGCGGTCACCAACACCGCGCTGATCAACATGCTGATGGCCAGCCGCCTGGTCTACGGCATGTCGGAGGAGCGGATCATCCCGAGGCAGTTCGGCCTGGTCCACCGCACGCGGCGCACCCCGTGGGTGTCGATCCTGTTCACCAGCATCATCGCGGTGGTCCTGGTGAGCTCGCTGGAGATCTCCGACCTGGGCAGCACCACCTCGCTGCTGCTGCTGGTGGTCTTCGCGGTGGTCAACGTGTCGGTGCTGGTGCTGCGCAAGGACAAGGTCGAGCACGAGCACTTCAAGGCCCCCACCTGGGTGCCGGTGCTGGGCGCGCTGAGCTGCGCCTTCTTCGCCAGCCCGCTGTCCGGGCGGCCGGCCACGGAGTACGTCATCGCCGGGATCCTGCTGGGCATCGGCGTGATCTTCTGGGGCATCAACTTCCTGTTCGGCGGCAAGAAGGAGTTCGACGCCGCCAAGCTGGGCAAGTAGGCCCCCGAGCGTTCCCGAGCCCCTCGTGCCCGACCTCGCGGCACGAGGGGCTCGCTGCTCCTAAGGTGGACCATGTGCATGAACCTGTTCTCGCGACCGGGCGGCAGTTCGAGATCACGTCCGGGACGGCGCGCGCCGTGGTCACCGAGGTCGGCGCCGCGCTGCGGGCCTTCGAAGTCGACGGCAAGCCCTACGTCGAGACCTACGGCGCGGACCGGCTGCCCCCGGGCGGCGCGGGCGCGGTGCTGGTGCCCTGGCCGAACCGCGTCGCGGACGGGCGGTGGGTGCTCGACGGCGAACCGCAGCAGCTCCCGCTGACCGAGCCCGCCCGGCACAACGCGATCCACGGCCTGCTGCGGCACACCCCGTGGACCGTGGTCGAGCACGCCGAGTCGACGGTGGTGCTGCAGGCGATGGTGGCGGCCCAGCCGGGGTGGCCGGTGCCGCTGCTGACCTCCATCGGGTACAGCGTCGGCGACGGCGGGCTCACCGTGACCCACACGATGGAGAACCTGGGCTCGCGGTCCACGCCGTTCGGGGTGGGCGTGCACCCGTACCCGCGCGCGGGCGACGCCGCGACCGACGAGTGCACGCTGCGGCTGTCGGCGTCGACGCTGCTGCCGGTGGACGCCGAGCGGATGGTCCCGGTGCGCCCGCCCCGCGCGCTGGAGGGCGACGAGCTGGACTTCCGCACCGGCCGCCCGCTGGCCGGGCTGCTGCTGGACACCGCCTTCGGCGGCGCGGCCCCGGCACCGGGGGACGAGCACGTCCGGCACGCGCTGCTCGGGCCGGACGGGCACGGCGTGGAGCTGTGGGCGGACCCGGTGTTCCGGTGGGTGCAGGTCTACACGCCGGACGACTTCCCCGGCCGCGGCCGGGCGGTCGCGATCGAGCCGATGACGTGCCCGCCGAACGCCCTCAACACCGGCACCGACCTGCTCACCCTGCACCCCGGCGAGACCTGGATGGCCCACTGGGGCCTCACCCCACGCTGACCCCCCGGGGGTCGTGAGTGCGCAAGCCGCCTCCAACCGGCTCCAGCACTCACGAGGCGTGGGGTGCTGGGCTTGCGCGTGCGTGCTTCAGCGGTGCTGAGGTCGTGAGTGCGTAGGCCGGTTCTGGGCGGTTTCGGCGCTCACGAGGCGTGGGGTGCTGGGCTTGCGCGTGCGTGCTTCAGCGGTGTTGAGGTCGTGAGTGCGCAAGCCGCCTCCAACCGGTTTCGGCGCTCACGACCCGTGCGGCACCGGACTCACGCGTGCGTGCTTCAGCGGTGTTGAGGTCGTGAGTGCGTAGGCCGCCTCCAACCGGTTTCGGCGCTCACGAGGTGTGGTCAGGACTGCTTCAGGGCGCGGGCGATGAGCATGCGCTGGATCTGGTTGGTGCCTTCGAAGATCTGCAGGACCTTGGCCTCGCGCATGAAGCGCTCCGCCGGGAAGTCGCGGGTGTACCCGGCGCCGCCGAGGACCTGGACCGCGTCGGTGGTCACCTTCATCGCCGCGTCGGTGGCCACCAGCTTCGCGACCGAGGCCTGCTGCCCGAAGGGCAGGCCCGCGTCGCGGCGCCGCGCCCCGTCGAGGTAGCTCGCGCGCGCCGACTGCACGGCCGCGGCCATGTCGGCGAGCAGGAACTCCAGGCCCTGGAAGTCGATGATCCGCTGCCCGAACTGGTGGCGCTGCTTCGCGTGGTCCACCGCCAGGTCCAGGGCCGCCTGCGCCAGCCCCACCGCGCACGCCGCGATGCCCAGCCGCCCGGAGTCCAGCGCGCACAGCGCGATCTTCAGCCCGTCGCCCTCCGCGCCGATGAGCCGCTCCGCCGGGACCCGGGCGTCCTCCAGGTACAGCGGGGTGGTGGGCGACCCGGTCAGGCCCATCTTGTGCTCGGGCGGCCCCGCCGACAGCCCGGCGGTCGCGCGGTCGAGGAGGAAGCAGCTGATGCCGCGCGGCCCGTCGTCGGAGGTCCGGGCCATGAGCGTGTAGAAGTCCGCGACCCCGCCGTGGGTGATCCACGCCTTGGCGCCGGTGATCGCGTAGGCGTCGTCCTCCCGCACCGCCCGCGTGCTCAGCGACGCCGCGTCGGATCCGGCGTGCGGTTCGGACAGCGCGTACGCGCCGAGCAGTTCGCCGCCGATCATGTCCGGCAGCCACCGCTCGCGCTGCTCCGGGGTGCCGAACTGGGCCAGCGGGAAGCAGCTCATGGTGTGCACCGACAGGCCGACGCCGACGGTCATCCACGCGCTGCTCAGCTCTTCCAGGACCTGCAGGTAGACCTCGTACGGCTGGCCCCCGCCGCCGTGCTCCTCGGCGTAGGGCAGCCCGAGGAAGCCGGACTCGCCGAGCAGCCGGAACACGTCGCGCGGGAACTTCTCCGCGGCCTCGTCGGCGGCGGCGCGTGGCGCGAGCTCGTCGCGGGCGATCTCCCTGGTCAGCGCGAGGAGGTCGGTGGCCTCGGGGGTGGGGAGCAGGCGGGTGACGGACATGGCGGATCGCGCTCCTGTGCCGGTGTGACTGCTGCCTGTACTGACAGCAGTACTGTAGGACGGACTCCAGTACTGCGGAAGTCCGTGCACGGGAGAGCGACCCCCGGACGGGTTGTGGCAGGCTTCGACGCGATGACCACCTCGCAAGGACGCCGACCGGCGAACGCGCGGCGGGCCGAGCTGCTGGACCAGCTGCGCGACCTGTTCCTCGCGGAAGGGTTCGCGCACTTCACGCTCGACGACCTGGTCGCGCGGCTGCACTGCTCGAAGTCGACGCTGTACACGCTGGCCGACAGCAAGGAACAGCTCGCGGTCCGCGTGGTCGCGCACTACTTCAAGCGCGCCACCCAGCGCATCGAGGCGCGGGTCGAGGCGGCGCAGGACGTGCGGGAGAAGGTCCGGGTGTACCTGGACGCCGCGGCCGAGGAGCTGCGCCCCGCGTCCCGGGCGTTCCTGGACGACCTGGCCGCCAACCTGGCCACCCGCGCCACCTACGAGGCCAACGCGCACGCCGCCGCCGACCGCATCCGCGGCTTCATCGGCGAGGGCGTGGCGCAGGGGGTGTTCCGGGAGGTCCACGCGGGCTTCGTCGGCGAGCTGGTCGGCCACGCCATCGCGGCCATCCAGCGCGGCGAGATCGGCGAGCGCACCGGGCTGTCGGACGCCGCCGCGTTCGAGGAGCTCGCCCAGTTCCTGCTCGGGGGGCTGGTCGCGGAGCAGCACACGGCTCACCCGGCGGAGCGCGGGGCTCCGCACGGCACGGAGGAGGAGAAGTGATCGTCATCGGTGGTGAGGCCCTGGTCGACCTCGTCCCGGACCCGGCCACGGGTGAGGGCGAGCTCGGGCCGCTGCACCCGCTGCTGGGCGGCGGGCCGTACAACGTCGCCATCGCCCTCGGGCGGCTCGGCGTGCCGGCCGCGTTCTACGCCCGGGTGTCCACCGACCAGTTCGGGGACAAGCTGGTCGAGCGGCTGCGGTCCTCCGGTGTGGACCTCGGGCTGGTGCAGCGCGGCCCGGAGCCCACCACGCTGGCCGTGGTCGGGCTCGCCGCGGACGGCTCGGCGCGCTACAGCTTCCACACCGAGGGGACCGCGACCCGGTACGTCACCGAGCAGGAGCTGCCCGAGGAGGCCACGGCGCTGTGCCTGGGCACCCTCGGCATGGTGCTGGAGCCCGGCGCGTCGGTGTACGAGAAGGCGCTGTTCCGCGAGGCCGAGCGCGGCCGGTTCGTCGCGCTGGACCCGAACGTCCGGGCGGACCTCATCGCCGACCCCGACGCCTACCGCGCCCGGTTCCGCTCCTGGCTGCCCTCGGTGGGGCTGCTCAAGGTCTCCGACGACGACGCCGAGTGGCTCGCCGACGGCGGGGACGTGCTCGAGGCGGCGCGCGACTGGCAGCGCCAGGGCCCGGCGGCGGTGGTGCTCACCCGCGGCGCGGACGGGTTGACCGCCGTCACAGCCGACGGTGAGGTCACCGTCCCGGGAGAGCGCGTGGAGGTGGCCGACACCATCGGCGCGGGCGACACCGTGCAGGCCGCCCTCCTGGCGTGGCTGCACCGCCACGACGCCCTCTCGGCCGCGGCGGTGCGCGGACTGGACCGCGCGCGGTGGGAGCAGGCGCTGCGGTTCGCCGCGGCGGCCGCCGCCGTCACCGTTTCGAGACCCGGCGCAGAACCGCCGTGGGCGGGCGAATTGTCCGTCGAGTGAACCGGACGGACGCGCCCGGTGACGCCCGGTGAGTGCAACGGTCGTTGCGCCGTCCGGCGCAGCGGCCTTGCACCGACCGGGTGGTTCGGTTGGTCACGATGACCGGTCCGGTTGGCTCCGGAGAGTCGAAGATCTTCCGGCGGAAGCCGCCCGATGTGATGTGATCGTGGTCCCACCTGCCAAAAAGCCGAAACGCGATTGCTGCGCCGGGGGCCCACTGCGGTCTAGCGTGACTACTGACAGGACCCCAACGGGGTGGTGCTGCGGCGGTTCGGACACCCCGGGCCGCGCGCGGGCGACAACGCAGCCCTGCCGCTCGGCCGGGCACCCGCGGTCGTCACGACACGCACCCCGACGAGCGCGAGAGGTTCCCGAATGCCCGACGACGTGACCGCCAAACGTACCGTCGCGCTGCGCTATGACGGCGGCGAGCACGAGATGCAGGTGAAACAGCCGACCGAGGGCGCGCCTGGCGTCGACCTCGGCAAGTTGTTGGCCAAGACCGGTTTGGTGACGTTGGACCCGGGCTTCGTCAACACGGCCGCCTGCCTTTCCGACATCACCTACATCGACGGCGACGCCGGCATCCTCCGCTACCGCGGCTACCCCATCGAGGAGCTCGCGGCGAAGTCGAACTTCATCGAGGTCAGCTACCTGCTGATCTACGGTGAGCTGCCCACCCAGCAGCAGTACGAGGAGTTCGCCGACCGGATCCGCCGGCACACCCTGCTGCACGAAGACCTCAAGCAGTTCTTCGACGGCTTCCCGCGCGACGCGCACCCGATGCCGGTGCTGTCGTCCGCGGTCTCGGCGCTGTCCACCTTCTACCAGGACAGCCTCAACCCGTTCGACAAGGACCAGGTGGAGCTGTCCACCGTCCGGCTGTTGGCGAAGCTGCCCACCATCGCGGCCTACGCCTACAAGAAGTCGGTCGGCCAGCCCTTCCTGTACCCGGACAACTCGCTGGGCCTGGTGGAGAACTTCCTCCGGATGACCTTCGGATTCCCCGCCGAGCCCTACGAGGTCGACCCGGTGCTGGTCCGCGCCCTGGACCTGCTGTTCATCCTGCACGCCGACCACGAGCAGAACTGCTCCACCTCGACCGTGCGGATGGTCGGCTCGGCCGAGACGAACCTGTTCGCCAGCATCTCGGCGGGCATCAACGCCCTGTTCGGCCCGCTGCACGGCGGCGCCAACAGCGCGGTGCTGGAGATGCTGGAGGGCATCCACGCCAACGGTGGTGACGTCGACTCGTTCGTCGCCCGGGTGAAGAACAAGGAGCCCGGCGTCCGGCTGATGGGCTTCGGCCACCGGGTCTACAAGAACTACGACCCGCGCGCGGCGATCATCAAGAAGACCGCCGACGAGGTGCTCGGCAAGCTGGGGGCCAACGACCCGCTGCTGGACATCGCGCTGAAGCTGGAGGAGAAGGCGCTCGCCGACGACTACTTCATCGAGCGCAAGCTCTACCCGAACGTCGACTTCTACACCGGCCTGATCTACAAGGCCATGGGCTTCCCGACGAAGTACTTCACCGTGCTGTTCGCGCTCGGCCGGCTGCCCGGCTGGATCGCGCACTGGCGGGAGATGCTGGAGGACCCGACCCGCAAGATCAGCCGTCCGCGGCAGGTGTACACCGGTTCGCCGGAGCGCGCCTACGTGCCGATCGACAAGCGCTGAATCGAAATCTGAATCCAGCCGGTTGCCACGGCACCCGGCCCACCACCGGCCCCGGAGCACCCCAGGTGCCCGGGGCCGACCCGTGTCCAGCGCACCGCGGGGTCCTCGGCCCGGGTCCCCGGGCCCACCGAGGTCCCGGGGACTGGACGCCGGATGACCGGATCAGGTGGGGCGGAGGGCGTCTCGGAGCTTGACCCGGGAGCCGGTGCGGAGGACTGCGCCGGCGTAGACGCGGCCGCCGAGGCGGAGCAGGAGGGCGAGCGCCAGGACGCCGAGGACCAGGGAGACCGCGATCTCCCACGGAGCCGCCACGCCGAGGGCGATGCGCATCGGCATCAGCGTCGGCGACAGGCCCGGCACCATCGACAGCACCGCCGCCGTGGTGCTCTCCGGCGAGCCCGGCAGCAGCGACACCCCCAGGACGAACGGCACCACCAGCACCATGATCACCGGGCTGACCACGTTCTGCAGCTCCTCCTGCCGGGACACCAGCGAGGACGCCGCGGCGAGCACCGTCGCGTAGGTGAAGTACCCGAGGAGGAACCACACCAGCGCCCACAGCAGCGTGCCGACCAGCGTCGCCGACGGCAGCGCCAGCATCCCGGCGGCACCCGTCGCGACCAGCGCCGCACCGGCGATCAGCACCAGCTGCAGCAGGTTCGTAAGGCCGATGCCGAGCACCTTGCCGGCCAGCAGCCGGCGCGGCTCGATCGTGGACAGCAGCAGCTCGACGACGCGGCTGGACTTCTCCTCCACCACGCCCTGCGCGACCATCTGGCCGCCGGTGATGAGGAACATGTAGAGCACGGCCCCGGCGACGATGGCCAGGAACATCCGCTCGCCGCGGTGCGGGTCGTCGGTCTCCAGGCTGGTCACGGTGACGTGCGCGCCGTCGACCTGGGCGCGGACCGCGGCCGGGTCCGCGCCCAGGCGCGCGACCTCGGCGTCCACCGCCCGTTGCTGCGCGATCGCGGTCAGCGCGGACTCGACCGAGCTGTCCGGTGCGTCCTTGACCACCAGCCGCGGCTCCTCGGGGGTGCCGGTGACCAGCCCGTCCAGGTCGCCGTCGCGCACCTGCTGCTCGCCGACCGGGAGCGGCACGGTCCGGACCTCGAAGGTCTGCCCGTAGGCCGCCCCCGAGGCGCGCAGCGGCTCGGCGAGGGCGGAGGCCTCCGGCGCGACGCCGAGCACGGTGGTGCCCGACTGCTGCCCGATGAAGGACATCAGCCCGGCGTAGCCGCCCATGATCGCGATGATCGCGAGGGTGCTGATGATGAACCCCCGGGTGCGCACCCGGGTGCGCACCTCGCGGCGGGCGACCAACCAGACGTGGCTCATGCGGCCTCCTCGGAGACGACGTTGCGGAACAGCTCGGTGAGGCTGGGCCGGTGCCGGGAGAACTCCCGCACCGGGCCGGTGGCCAGCGCCGCCTTGAGCACCGCCTGGTCGTCGGCGCCCTCGGCGAGCTCGAGGGTGGTGCGGCTGCCGGTGACGGACACGACCCGCGCGCCGGGCACGCCGTCGGCCCAGCCCGGCGTGGCGTCGGGCGCGTCGACGACGAGCGTCACCGGGCCCTGGTCACGCAGCTCGTCCACCGACCCGCAGGCCACCATCCGTCCACTGCGGACGATGCCGACGCGGTCGCACAGCCGCTGCACCAGGTCGAGCTGGTGGCTGGAGAACACCACCGGCACCCCGGAGTCGCACTTCTCCCGCAGCACCGCGCTCATCACGTCCACCGCGACCGGGTCCAGCCCGGAGAACGGCTCGTCGAGGACGAGCACGTCCGGGTCGTGCACCAGCGCGGCGGCCAGCTGCACCCGCTGCTGGTTGCCCAGGCTGAGCTTCTGCACCTCCTCGTCGCGGCGCTCGGCCAGCCCCAGCCGCTCGGTCCAGCGGTCCGCGGCCGCGCGCGCGTCGGCGGTCGACATCCCGTGCAGCTCGCCGAGGTAGGCGAGCTGTTCGCCGACCTTCATCCGGGGGTACAGGCCGCGCTCCTCGGGCATGTAGCCGATGCGGCGCCGGGTGGTGAGGTCCAGCGGCGCGCCGTTCCAGCGCACCTCGCCGGAGTCGGCGGCCAGCACGCCGAGCGCGATCCGCATCGTGGTCGTCTTGCCCGCGCCGTTGCTGCCGACGAAGCCGAACAGCTCCCCGGCTCGGACGCTGAACGTCATCTCCTGCAGCGCCGTGACGTCGCCGTAGCGCTTGGAAACCCGGTCGACCTCCAGTACGCGATCAGTCACCGACCGTCCCCTCCTGCCGTCCGCTGCGGGCGTCGCTGCCCGTTGCGATCAGCCAAGCACACCTTCGAGCGCGCGTCCCACGATTTCGGTGACGCGGGGCCGCGCGGCCTCCCGCTGGACGGGGTCCAGGCCGACCCGGCTGCGGCGGTCGAGGACGTCGTCGGCGTCGAGGGCGCCCTCGTGCCGCACCGCCCACAGCACCTCGGCGGCGGTCAGCTGCACGCCCTCGGCGACCGGTTCGGCCAGCTCGGGGTCGAGATCGGCCAGCGCCGCGAGGCGCGCGGCCTCGGTGCCGTACTTCGCGACCAACCGGGCCGGGGCCTCCACGCCGGACAGGTGGTCCCGGGGCGCGGCGCCGACGAGCGCGACGGCGGAGGTCTTGGACGGGCCCGCGGACAGACCGCCCGCGCGCACCGCGGCGTCGACGGCGTCGGCGGCCATCTTCCGGTAGGTGGTGAGCTTGCCGCCGACCACCGTCACCACGCCCTCCGGCGAGGTCAGCACGGCGTGCCGACGGGACAGGTCGGCCGACTCCCGGCGCCCGGGCTGCTCCAGCAGCGGGCGCAGCCCGGCGAAGGAACCCAGCACGTGCTCGCGGCCCAGCGGCTGCCCGAGGACGTCGCTGATGCCGGCCAGCAGGAAGTCCACATCGGACTCCGGGACCTCGGGCACCGACGGCACCGGTCCGGGCGCCGGCTCGTCGGTGAGGCCGAGCAGGGCGCGGCCGTCGGGTTGCGGCAGCAGCAGGAGGAACCGGCCGGTGGCACCGGGGATCGGCGCCACCACCGCGGTCCCGGCGACGCCCGCGGCGTCGGCGTCGACCACCAGGTGCGAGCCGCGGGACGGGCGCAGCGCGATGTCCGGCGAGAGCTCCCCGGCCCACACACCGGCCGCGTTGACCACGGACCGCGCGCGGATCCGCAGCGACTCCCCGGTGCGCTGGTCCACGACGTCCGCGCCGGCGCCGTCCAGCTGCCGCGCGCGCACGTGCGTGAGCACCCGCGCGCCGAACCCCGCCGCGGTGCGGGCCAGCGCGACGACCAGGCGCGCGTCGTCGACGAGCTGCCCGTCGTAGCTGAGCAGCCCGCCGCGCAGCCTGGTGGGGCGCAGGCCGGGGACCAGCGCGAGCGCTTCCGCGCCGGGGACGCGGCGCGGCGGCGGGAGCACGTCCGAGGGCGTGCGCGCGGCCCGGCGCAGCACGTCGCCGGCGCGCAGGCCCGCCGAGAGCACCAGCTCGGCGCGCCGGGAGGTGGCGTCGTGCAGCGGGATCAGCTGCGGCATCGTGCGCACCAGGTGCGGCGCGGTGCGGGTCATGAGCACGTGGCGCTCCACGGCGCTCTCCCGCGCCAGGGCGACGTCGCCGTGCGCCAGGTAGCGCAGGCCGCCGTGCACGAGCTTGCTGGACCAGCGGGACGTCCCCCAGGCCAGGTCCTCGGCCTCGACCAGCGCCACGGACAGCCCGCGCGCTGCGGCGTCGAGGGCGGTGCCGGCGCCGGTGACGCCGCCGCCGACCACCAGCAGGTCGATCTCGGTCTCGGCCACTTCGGCCAGGTCGGTCGCGCGACGTGCGGCGTTCAGCGAGGTCGCGCGCAGCGAACCGGCGGGCAACGGCGTGGTGGTCATCGCAACTCCGGGTGGTTCGGCGGGAGGTCGGTGGTCCGCGGTTCCGGCGAGCGCTGCGCCTCAGGTGCCGGGTGGGCGCAGTGCTCCGTCGAGGAGCTCGGCGAGCTCCGCGGTGAGGGCGTCGGCGCTGATGTCGGTGGTCGCGGGCCCGGCGGTGACGACGAACGACTGCACGAGCAGCAGCAGCGACCGCGCCTGGACCACCGGGTCGCCGGGGCGGATGGAGCCGTCCGCGTGGCCCTCGGCGAGGTAGTCGCGGAAGAAGCCCTCCGCGGCCAGCTGCGTGCTGCCCAGCCGCTGCACCAGGTACGGCAGCAGCAGTTCGGCGTCGGTGTCCAGCACGCGCTGCAGCAGCGGTGCGTCCTGGAGCAGCTGCACGCCGCGCACGGTCGCGCGCACCAGCCGCTGCCGGGCGTGGCCGGTGCGCGCCGCCGCGCGTGCCCGGTCCAGGACGGCGCCGAACTCGACCGTCATCAGCGCGGTGACCACGCTGCGGACGTCCGGGAAACGGCGGTAGAGGGTCATCCGGCTGACCCCGGCGCGGCGGGCGATCTCGGTGAGCGTGGTCCGCCGCACGCCGTGGGCGAGCACGCACTCCCGGGCCGCGCGCAGCAGCTCGGCGTCGCCGACCCGGTTCGGCGCGGGCCGATCACGCGTGCTGTGACATTCGACTGTCATGTGTAACACTGTACTGGTGAGCGGGCTGATCGAACACACCCTGCGCGGCACGTGGACCCCATCGGGGGCTGCCGCCGCGCCGTTGTCCCCCCGAGCGCTGCGCTGGTTGCGCCAGCGCATCGGGCTCGCCGAGACCACCACGCCGGCCGTGCCGACGTCGTTGCTGGAGGTGCCGGACAGCGCTCTGCCGGACGCGGCCCGCGAGGACCTGGTGGCCGTGCTCGGCGCGGAGCACGTGCGCACCGACGCCGCGGCGCGGCTCGCGCGGGCGGGCGGCATGTCCTACACCGACCTGGTGCGCCGGCGCAGCGCCGCGGAGCTCGCGGTGCCGGACGCCGTGCTGCTCCCCGCCGACCCCGAGGCGGTGCAGGCGGTGCTGGAGGTCTGCGTCCGGCACGACGTCGCGGTGGTGCCGTTCGGCGGCGGCACGTCGGTGGTCGGCGGGGTGGACGCGCTGCGCGGGTCCAAGGCCGCCGTGGTCGCGCTCGACCTGGTCCGCCTGGACCGGCTGGTCTCCCTCGACCCGGGCTCGCGGATCGCCGTGCTGCAGGCCGGGACGCGCGCGGTGGAAGCCGAATCCCTGCTGGGTGCGCAGGGTTTCACCCTCGGTCACTTCCCGCAGTCCTTCGAGCGGGCCACCATCGGCGGCTTCGCGGCCACCCGGTCCGCCGGGCAGGCCTCCTCCGGGTACGGCCGCTTCGAGGACATGGTGGCCGGGGTCCGGCTGGCCACCCCGGCGGGGGAGTGGCGGCTCGGCGTCGCCCCGGCGTCGGCGGCCGGGCCCGACCTGCGCCAGCTCGCGGTCGGCAGCGAGGGCGCGCTCGGCGTGATCACCGAGGTGGCGGTGCGGGTCCGGCCTGCCCCGGAGCACAGCCGGTACGAGGCGTTCGTGCTCGACGGCTGGCAGAGCGGGGTCGACGCGGTGCGCGTGCTCGCGCAGGGCCGGGTGCTCGCCGACGTCACGCGGCTGTCCGATGTGGACGAGACCGAGGTGCAGTTCGAGCTCGCCGGGGCGTGGAAGGTCAGCGCCCTGCGGGCCTTCCTGCGCAGCAGGGGAGTGCGCCGGCCGTGCCTGCTCGTCCTGGGGTGGGACGCGGCGTCGCGGTCGGAGCTCGCGCAGCGCCGCGCGGCCACCCTGCGGGTGCTGCGCGGCACGCGCGCGGTGCGGCTCGGCCGTGCCGTGGGCGAGAACTGGCGGTCGCACCGGTTCGCCGGGCCGCGGCAGCGGGACGCGCTGCTGGACCGCGGGGTGTGCGTGGAGACGCTGGAGACCGCGGCGCACTGGTCCGGCCTCAGCGAGCTGCGCTCCGCGGTGCGCAGCGCGCTCGTGCGCAGCCTGCGCCGCGACGGCGCGGACCCGATCGTGATGTGCCACGTCTCGCACGCCTACGAGACCGGCGCGTCGCTGTACTTCACGGTGCTCGCGGCCCGTGACGAGCAGGACCCGCTCGGTCAGTGGCAGCGGGCCAAGCGCGCGGCGTCGGACGCCATCGCCGGGCGGGGCACCATCACGCACCACCACGCCGTCGGCGCCGACCACCTGCCGTGGTTGGGCGCGGAGATCGGCGCCGTCGGCGAAGCGGTGCTCGCGGCGGCGAAGCGGGCCGTGGACCCGACCGGGATCCTCAACCCCGGCAAGCTCGTCGGGCCAGCGCGCTGACGGAGTGGTAGCTGAACCCGAGCCTGCGGTAGACCTTGAGCGCGGGCTCGTTGTCCGCGTCGACCATGAGCGTCACGTGACCCTCGCGGGAGAGTTCCCGGGTCAGGAACGCGCAGACCTGGGTGCCGAGGCCGGTGCCGCGGTGGTCGGGGTGGGTGGCGACGCCGGAGACGTAGCGCACCCCCGGGGCCGGCCAGCAGTCCCCGCCCACCGCCAGCAGCGTCCCGTCGGCGCCGCGGACGCCCGCCCAGCGGCGCGCACCGGGGTCGCCGGGGAACAGGTACGAGCGCGGGTTCGCCTTGCGCAGCAGGCTTTCCACGGCCTGCTCGTCCTCGGCGGTGAGCCACTCGACGTCGGGCGTCGGCGTGTCCGGTGTCGCGCACGACTCCATCCAGCCGAACGTGGCCCGCACCTCCAGGTCCAGCCGGTTGGCCACCTGGTGCGCCAGCCGGGTGCGGGCGAGGGGGCGCAGCGTGTCGCCCGGCAGCGTGGGCAGGACCTCGGCGAGCAGGGCGGTGCAGTCGTCGGCCGAGCCGGTGAAGGCCATCCGGTCGTTGCGGTTGAGCTTCGGGGCGTGGACGGCGACGGCGCTGCCGTGCTGCCAAGCGGCTCCGCCGGCGTGCGGGTAGTCCGGCTCCAGCGCCTGCGCGGCCCAGCGGACCAGCAGGTCATCGGTGGCTTCTCCGACGTCGGCGGCGGAACGGAGCTCTCGCATGCTCTGATGGTGCCCGGACCGCCCGCCGGCTGGAAGTGGGTTTCGCATGACGTGCGCCATGGTCGGCCCCGTGCGCGCTGTCCGGGGGAGAACGGGGGAGGGGATGAACGGGGGAGGGAACCTCCTCGTCCCGTTCTCACGGTACAGCCGACCCCGGGGCTTGCGGCAAGCCCCGGGGCGTGCCGCAGAATCCTCGCTCGCAGTCGCTGACCAGCAGAAACCCACGAGCCCGCGGGAAAGTCGCATTCCGCGGGCGGGGACCTGCTGTCCGCGGGACCCTCTTCCCGGAAAAAGGTGTTGCGATGATCGACGTGATCGTGGTCGGTGCCGGCCCCACCGGACTGGTGCTGGCCGCGGAACTGCGGTTGCACGGCGTGGACGTGGTCGTGCTGGAACGGGACGCCGAACCGACCGAGGTGGTCCGCGCGCTCGGGTTGCACGCGCGCAGCATCGAGCTGATGGACCAGCGCGGTCTGCTGGACCGCTTCCTCGCGCTGGGAACCCGGTACGAGAAGGGCGGGTTCTTCGCCGGCATCGACAAGCCGTGGCCCCGGATGGACACCGCGCACGGCTACGTCCTCGCCATCGAGCAACCCGTCGTCGACCGGCTGCTGGCCGAGCGCGCCACCGAGCTCGGCGCCGACCTGCGGCGCGGCTGCGAGGTGGTCGAGGTCAGCCAGGACGCGGACGGGGTCACCGCCGGGCTGGCCGACGGCACCCGGCTGCGCTCCCGCTACCTCGTCGGCTGCGACGGCGGCCGCAGCACGGTGCGCACGCTGCTCGGCGTCGGCTTCCCCGGCGAGCCCAGCCAGGTCGAGGTGCTGCTGGGTGAGGTGGAACTGACCGCCCCGCAGGAGGAGGTGGCGGCGGTGATGGCCGACGTGCGCGAGCGGCAGGTGCTGTTCGGCGCCGTTCCCCTGGACCGCGGCACGTACCGGGTCATCGTCACCGCCGAGGGAGTCAGCGAGGACCGCACGGTGCCGCCGACCATGGAGGAGGTGACCCGGCGGATGCGGGCGGTCGCGGGCACCGACCTCGGCGCGCGGGCACCGCGCTGGCTGTCCCGCTTCGGGGACGCCACCCGGCAGGCCGAGCGCTACCGGGTCGACCGGGTGCTGCTGGCCGGCGACGCCGCGCACGTCCACCCGCCGGCCGGCGGGCAGGGCCTCAACCTCGGCGTCCAGGACGCGGTGAACCTGGGCTGGAAGCTGGCCGCCGAGGTCCGCGGCTGGGCGCCGAAGGACCTGCTCGACACCTACGAGGCCGAGCGGCACCCGGTGGCCACCGACGTGCTGCACAACACCCGCGCCCAGATGGAGCTGATGCGCAACCAGGCGGCGCGCCGGCTGGTGGCGGAGCTGATGGACTTCGAGGAGGTCAACCGCTACCTCGTCGAGAAGGTCACCGCGATCGGCACGCACTACGACCTCGGCGGCGGCCACGAGCTCGTCGGTCGCCGCCTGCGAGACCTCCCCCTGGGCCGCGGGCGGTTGTACGAGCTGATGCGCGCCGCCCGCGGGCTGCTGCTCGACCAGACCGGCCGGCTGTCGGTGCGCGGCTGGGCGGACCGCGTCGACCACGTCGTGGACGTCAGCGAGGAGCTGGACGTCCCCGCCGTGCTGCTGCGGCCGGACGGGCACGTGGCGTGGGCGGGGGAGGCTCAGCAGGACCTCGACGAGCAGCTGCGCCGCTGGTTCGGCGACGAGCGCTGAGTCAGGAGCCCCTCTTGCGGCGGGGGAGGATGCCGGAGCCGAAGCGGGGCTTCTCCAGGGCGTCGTGCAGCGCCAGGAACGCGTCCTGCACCAGGCGCCGGGCCTCCTCCGGGGTCATCGGCGGGGCCGAGCGGTCGGGTTCGGGCAGGCCCTTGACCCGGAACCACCGCTCGTCCCACAGCGCTTCCATCGCGTTGTTCCAGCGGACCCGCACGTCGTCGACGACCTGCTGGCGCCGCTCCTCCGCCGCGTCCTTGCGCTGCCGGCCCGCGGCGACCACCTCGCTCAGCTCGGCCGCGCGGGCCCGCTCGTGCTTGCGCATCCGCTCCGCGGCGGTGGTCGCCAGCGCGGTCAGCTCCTTGTACCGGGCCGACGCCGGACCCTGGTCAGTCACCGGCTTCCTCCCAGACCTGCTCGGACGCCCGCTGCCGTGGCACCTGCGGGACCTCCGGCGCCGCGAGGTCGAACGGCAGCAGCACTTCGGGGCGGGAGTGCACCGCCCGGTCGAAGAAGAGGCCGCGCCGGGCCCGCGGCGACCAGCTGACCGGCTGCCCCGCCGCGAAGGCGGACAGCTCCTGGCCGTGCACGTCGAAGGCCACCCACGCGCCGATGTCGTCCACCGGGCCCATGCCGAGGGTGTTCTTCACCCGCTGCACGCTGCGCCACCAGCCGATGACGTGCACCCGCGACTCCGGCCCCTGCTTGAGCACCTTCCGCAGGTGGTCCAGGCCGCTGGGACGACCGGGCTCCTTGCGCTCCAGCGTGGTCTGCGCCGCGTCGACGGCGTAGAGCAGCAGGCAGTGCGGGACGTCCGCGCCGGACCGGCCGTCGATCGAGTCGGCGAGGGAGGCCACCGCCTCCTCGATGTCGTCCAGGCCCACCAGGCCGGCGTCGTGCCCGCCGGCGCGCAGCTGGTCCACGACGTGCCGCGCCTCGTCCTCGACGTCGTCCAGCAGCGCCGCCACGGTGAACCGGATGCCGCCGGGCACGTGCTGCCGTGCGAGGGAGAGCGCCGCCGCCCCCAGCACGCTGACCGCGTCCACCCGGACCGAGCCGATCACCGCGATGTTGCGCCCCGGCGAGCGGCTCAGCCGGACCGCGGCGGCGGTGCCGTCCACGTCGATGATCTGCCCCAGCAGCGCCTTCGGCGTGGACACCGGGGCGGAGAGCTCCCGGTAGTCGTCCAGGGTGGACAGCGCGGGCAGGATCGAGCCGTCGAACAGGCGCGGTGGCGCGGCGGAGGGAGCACGCCGCTCCCACAGCTCCCGCTGCAGCGCGTCGAGGGTGCCGCGCGCGGTGGCGTCGGGGATGCGCGCGATCTCGTTGCCGTGCTTGACGCCGGACTCGTGGTTGACCACCGCGTGCCAGCGGGGCAGCTCCAGCGCGGCCAGGTTCTGCTCGGCCAGCACGCGACGGGCCTTGGGCAGCGCGATCCGCAGGATGAACTGCTCGAAGATCGCGGGCTTGCCCCAGAACGCCTCGATGCCCGACACGTCCTGGCTGGCCAGCACGAGGTGGATGCCCTGCGAGCGGCCGCGCCGCGCCACGTCCTCCAGCAGCGCGGTGGCCTGCGCGGTGACGCTGTCGCGCTCGGCGAACAGGTACTGGAACTCGTCGATCACCGCGACGATCCGCGGCCACCGGCCCTGCGGGTCCTCGGTGCGCAGCTCCTCGAGCTTGGTGACCTCGTGCTCCTTCGCCGCCGCCGCGCGCCGCCGCATCTCCTGGGCCAGGAACCGCAGCAGCGCCAGGCCGAACTCCCGGTCGGTGTTGACGTTGACCCCGACCAGCTGCGCGTGCGGCAGCCAGCTCGGGTCCCGCCTGCCGGGGGTGAACTGGGCGAACGACACGCCCTCCTTGAAGTCGAGCAGGTAGAGCTCCAGCTCGTCCGGCGAGTAGCGGGCGGCCAGCGCGCCGAGCATGCCGTACAGGAAGTTCGTCTTGCCCGAGCCGCTCGGCCCGCCGATCAGGGTGTGCGGGCTGCTGTCGCCGAGCGTGACCCACACCGGCTCGCCCTCGTGGAACCCGACCGGCGCCTGCAGGCCCGACTTGGAGCTGTGCTGCCAGTACTGGTCGGGCACCAGGTCCTCGAAGGTGCGCACCCGCGCGCGGCGGGCCAGGAACGCTTCCGCGATCGCCGTGCAGGCCTGGGTGACCTCGTTGCGCGAGGGCGGTTCGTCCAGGTGCACCACGGCTTCCGGGCCGGTGGTGCTGCAGCGCGCGCGGTCGTCGCCGACGAGCCGCACCGATTCGATCGCGCTGTTCACGGTCAGCGACAGGTCCACGACGATGAGGTGGATGCCGCAGGCCGGGCCGCTGCGGGCGATCCGCTGCAACTGCTGCTGCTGTTCCTCGCGCAGCGGCTCACCGTTGCCGAACAGCACCCCGACGCGCCACGGCTCGGTGCGGTGCCCGGTCTCCTCGGCCAGCGCTCGCAGCGAGGCGTGGCCGCGGAGCAGCGCACCGGTGTGGATCCGCCGGATGTGGTCGGACAGCGCCTCCAGCATCTCGTCGAGCCGGGTGGGGTCGTGCGCGGTGAGCAGCCCGGCGCGGGTCAGCGGGTACAGGCCGGGCAGCGTGCCGGTGAGCTGGGAGACGTCCCAGACGTGCAGCCGCACCGCACCCGGCTGGAAGTGGCTGAGCAGCCGCAGCAGCAGGTTCTGCACCAGGGCCTCGGCCGCTTCCGGGTTGCCGTCGCTGGTGATCCGCAGGTGCGACTCGTCGAGCAGCGGCACGGCGGCGGGGAACGGCTGCGGGTCCGGTGAGTCGGGCACGACCGCGGTGCCGAGGCGCCACAGCTCGGGCGGGCGCGCGGCCAGCTCCTGGGTGCCGACCTCGCCGAGCCAGTCCGCCCAGGGCAGCCCAGCCGACCCGGGCGCGACCCCGGCCACCAGCTGCTCCAGCTCCCGCGGCCCGCGGGCGGTCCACTCCGCGTAGACCTCGGCGCGCTCGGCGAGCGCCTCCTGCAGGGCGGCCTGGAAGGCGCGGTCGTCCGGGTCGCCGACCTCCTGCGGGTCGCGCGCCGCGGCCGCGGTGCCGGCCTGCGCGATGCGCAGCGCGAACTCCTGCTGCGCGCACTCGGCGAAGACCCGGGCGCGTTCGTTGTCGGCGGCGCCGAGCGCGGTGGCGATGCTGGAACGCAGGCGTTCGAAAGCTGCTTCGATGCGGCTCCGCCGCTCGTTGCGTTTACCCACACCCCACCTCGGGAAGCGAAGTCACTGACAGTGATCAACGTACCACTCGGCAGTTGATCGGGCAGACCCGTACGACGCAATCCCGCGCCGGATCCGGGTCCGCTGTTCAGGTGCGTGCCGACCTGCGCCGACGCCGGCCCGGGGTGGCTGCCCGGCCGGTGCCGCGCAGCGCCGCCCGGGCCGCTACAGCCGGGTGACGAAGTCGCGGAGCGTGCCCAGCACCTGCTCGACCATGTCCTGGGCGCGCTCCACCTGGTCGTCGGCGCGGTGCAGGCTCGGCGGCACCACCGTCTCCGGGTGCTCCGGGTCGAGCGTGACCAGCGCCTTCTCGGCCTCGTCCAACGACGTCCGCGTGGTGCCCAGGTGCGCGCCGGCGTCGAGCAGGTGCTGTTCCACGACGCCCAGCACCTGCGCGAGCTCCTCCAGGGCGGACACGGCGCTACAGCCGTCCCGCGTAGGCCTCGGCGGAGGACATCGTGGCCTGGATCGAGCCCTGCGCGCCGTTGATCACCTGCATCACCTCGGCGAGCATGCCGTGCGCGTGCTGCATGTCCTCCTGAGCGCTGCCCTGGGTCGCGGAGAGGAGCGCGGATTGGGCCTCTTCGAGCACGAGGTTCGCCTGTTGCAGGGCGGCGATGCCCTCCTGCATCTTCTGGTTGGCCAGCGAGATGCCTGCGCGAACTTCTTCCACGCCTGCCATGTGGGTCCGGTCCTCCGAGGGGGCGGGGGCTGTGACGGTCCACAAGTTAGCGGCCCGCCGGGCCGGTGGCGCAGGCAGGGGCGTGCAGTTGATCACAGACTGATCGCGGTGCGTGACGACCTGCGGAGTTGATCGTCCGGAAGGGCGATAGGAGGCGAGCGTGCTTCGCATCCCGCGCCGGAGCGGGGGAACGGCGTCCCGCAGTGTGGGAGGAGCGGTCAGCTCCGGACGACCTCCACTGTGGACCTCGCGGTCACCTCGATCGCCGCGATCCCGGACGGCGGGAGCGGGGCGGCGGACCACCGCGCGCTCGCGCTCTCCCCGTCGTCGGTGACGCGGGACCACCCGCCGCCGCCGAGGACGGCGACGGCACCGAGGACGATCTCCTTCGGCTCGCCCACCGCCGGGCCGAGGTCCAGGGAGACCCGCACCACCGGCGGTTCCGCCGAGCACCCGACGACCTCGGTGGTGCGCGACAGCCGGCCGGCCAGGGCGCGCGCCTGCCACTCCGCGCCCGCGCGGCGGTCGGTGACCACGTCCACCACCAGCGCCAACCGGGGGCGCGGGCGGCCCTGCTCGTCCCGCTCGCCCACCACCGGTGCGGGCGGCGCGGGCGGCTCGTCGGGGTCGACGGGCTCGGTGCGGCCGAACACGAGCGTGCCGCCGGCCCACGCCTCGACCAGCATCCGCTCCCCGCCGCGGACCAGCGCGCCCACCAGCTCGGGGTGGTCCACCACGGTCCACGCGGTCGGCGGCTCGCACGCCACCCGGTGGCGGGCGTAGTCGGGGCCCAGCTCCCGGAGGAAGTTCCGCACCGCCCGGGACAGCCCGGCCACGTGCTGGCCGGTCTCCGCGCTCGCGCGGCTGATCGTGACCGAGAAGCAGCCCGGCTCCTCGTCGGAGCAGTCGCCCGAGGCGACGATCCGGCCGCCCACGGCCTGCACCAGCTCCCGGCACGCGGCGCGCGCCGAACGCTCGTCGTCGGCCCCGACGACCACGGTGATCAGCAGCTCGAGCTCGTTGTTCGCACCCATCGCACCGGGCATTCTCGCGCACGATCACGAACCGGCGGAACGGTGATGGTGCGTGAGCCGCCCGACCCCCGAGCGGCTCTCGTCGGTCGCCGCTCCCGGGTGGTCGGTCGCTCAGAGCGCGTCGACCGCGTCGCTCTGGTCGATGCCGTAGTAGTGGTAGAGGTCGCGCCCCTCCTCGGCGGAGAGGTGCCCGCCCTCGGCCTCCACGCGCGGGGCGTTGCGCACCCGGTCCTCGTCCACGCCGAGCTCCAGCCGGTTCTCCTCGGTGGTGGCGCCGGCGAGCGGCACGAAGGTCTCCTTGATGCCGAGGAACCCGAGCCGGACGGTGATCCACTCGGGCCGGTGCGTGGTGTCGTCGACGTAGACGTTGCCGACCCGGCCGATCCGCGCTCCGTTGCGGTCGAACACCGGTGTGCCGATCAGGTCCTGAGCACGCGCGACGTTCATGGCTGCCTCACTCGATCCACCCCGACCGGGCGGCCAGTTCCGCCCGTGGCCGACGCCAGTCAGCTCCCCCAAGCTGCCCGCACGAGGGTTGACCTGCAACTTCGCAAGCGACACGCCTCACTCGACCCGGTGGTGATCGCGACTGGGACCGTCGGCTGGTGCTGGCCACGACGACGCCCGGTCGACCACCACGACGAGGCACCTGACGGGGTGAACGTGCGACCGTCACCCCCGGTACGCCGCGATCGGGCGGCAGGTCCGCCCACGACGGAGCGCGTCCCTTGGGGCGGGCGGCGGCTGATCGCTGCGTCGGGCCTTCCGGCGACGAGGCGCTGCTGGATCGCGAGCGCCCTGTCACGTCCACTGAGGACGTCCGATGAGGACGGAGCGGCGCCTTCGCCCGGCGCGGCGCGGGATCCGTCAGCCGTGAGCGGCTCACGAACCCCGCGGTCGTCCGGCTCGTGTCGCCGTTCCCCAGGCACGGCGGCGGATCCCGCGGGCCGACGCGGGATCGTCGCGCCGTGGTTCAGGAGTTGAGAGCTCGGGCGATGAAGGTGAGCACGTCGTTCATGACCTCTTCCTTGTTGGTCTCGTTGAACAGCTCGTGCCGTCCGCCCGGGTAGATGTGCTCGTGGAAATCGTCGCCGCGGATGCGGTCGATGCCGGTCCGGGTGTCGGCCTCCGGCACCAGCTCGTCGTCCTCGCCGTGCACCCACAGCACGGGCTTCTCCAGGATCGGGCCCTCGTTGATGGCCAGCAGGCAGTCGTCGATCGCCTTCAGCGTGGCGCGCTTGAACGGGCCGTGCCAGACCAGCGGGTCCGCCACGTAGGCCGCGCCGACCTCGGGGTCGCGGGACAGCGTCGCGGGATCGATCGGTGTGTCCGGGATCTCGTCGTGCTCCAGCAGGTCCAGCACGTGCCAGGTGCCCAGCACCGGCGCGGAGAGCACCACCGCGGCCAGGTGCTCCTGGTGCTCCTGCGCGTAGCGGGCGGCGAGCATCCCGCCCATCGAGTGTCCGATGAGGACGACCGGCAGGTCCGGGTGCTCGGCGGTGACCTGCTGCCGCAGCGTCTCCAGATCGGCCACGATCGCCTCGGCGTCGGTGAAGTGGGCGCGCTCGCCCTCCGAGCGCCCGTGCCCCACGTGGTCCGGCGCGTACACCAGCGCCCGGGCGGCCACCAGCCGCTCGGCGACCCACTGGTACCGCCCGGAGTGCTCGCCGTAGCCGTGCGCGATGAGCGCGATCCAGCCGGGGTTGGCGCCGGCCCACTCCCGGACCACCAGCGTGCCGTGGCGTCCGGCGATCTCTCGATCCGTTGGCTCGATCATGGTGCCACCCCAGCACAGATCATCGTCCGAGCCAAGCGCCGCGCCGCACCGTGCGCCGTGCGGTGAGCCCGGCTCGCTCGGCGGCAGGACCCCGGTGGTCGACCCGACTCCGTGGTCCGTGGAGTGCTGCGCGCGTCACTGGTGGTAGGCGGTGCCGTCGATGGTGCCGAAGCCGCAGACCGGGCCACCGGTCCAGGTCACCGGCAGGGCGTCGGTCTCGTCGGGCGGGATGACCATGAGCCGGGCCGCGGTGGGCGCGCACGGTCCGTCGGTCGGCTCGCCCTCGTGCGGGACGGCCGTCCAGTGCAGGGTGGCGCTCGCCGACTCGCCCGGGGCCAACGTGATCAGCGACGGCCCGGGGTTCGGGGTGCGCACCGCGTTGGTCGGGATCGGCTGGCCGTTCGCGTCGACCAGCTGGAACCCGCCGTAGCCGTACAGGGTGCAGGTCTCACCGCTGCTGTTGGTCAGCGTCAGCTCGGCGTAGCGCTGCCCGGCCCCGGCATCGGGGTTCTGCAGCGAGCCGGTCAGCATCGAGGTGTGGCAGCGGGTGCCGGCCTTCGGCTCCGGGGCCTCCCGGGTCGCCTGGTCGGTCGCCCCGGTCGCGGCGGCGCTGGCGGAGAGCCCGGGTGCTGGGGCCTCCGGGGACTGGGCCTCCGGGGACTGGGCCGGCGGCTGCAGCCCCATGGCTGCCGTCTGCTCGGCGTTCGGCATCGGTGCCGTGATCACCTCGCCGGTCTGGGTCGCGGCCTGGCCGCACCCGGCGACCAGCCCGGCGACCAGCAGGGCCCCGGATGCCTGGAGCGTCCGCAGCATGGTGCTCCGCAGTCGATGCGCGGTCATGACGACCACCTCCCGTGCCCGCCCTGTGCGGCGGGATCCGTCGATCACTGCTCTGCTGTTCTGGAGACGCCCGGCAGGCGGGATGGTTGCCTGCGGTGCTCCTCGCCCGCTCGCAGCCGGCGGCGCGATCCGTGGTGCGTTGCGCTGCCCGGGTGAACCGTGGTCCGTGCCAGGGTGGTCTGATCGTGTGCATTCCGCCCGGTCGAGTACCCCGTTCTTCGCAGCACGTAGCGCGTCGGCCGGAAGAGTTCCCAGATCCGGTGCATCGATCGGGTGGGATCTTGACCTGTTCGGCGGGTCTGTGTTCGCAGGTGTCTCCGATATCTTGGGCCCGCGACCAGGCCGACAGCAGGGGGTAGAGAGATGGCCGAACGCATTCCCGGCATCGACGTGGCCCGCTATCAGGGGGAACCGGACTGGGGGGCGGTCCGCGGCGCCGGATACGTCTTCACCTACATCAAGGCGACCGAGGGCGTCGGCTACGTGAGTCCGACGCTGGACGCGCAGCTCGCCGGGGCCCGCGAGGCGGGCATGGTCACCGGCCTCTACCACTTCGCCCGCCCGGACACCAACTCCCCGGAGCAGGACGCGGCCGACTTCGCGGCCCAGCTCGCGCGGCTCGGCGCCAGCGCCGCCGGGAACCTGCCGCCGTGCTTGGACATCGAGAAGGAGGGGCCGGACCTCGGTGCCTGGGTGAAGGGGTTCATCGACGCGATCCGCGGGCACACCGGCCGCAACGAGGTCGTCGTGTACGCCTCGTCGTCCTGGTTCCAGGACAAGCTCGCCACCGACACCTGGGTGGACCCGGGCGTCATCCTGTGGGTCGCCCACTACGGTCGTCCGCCGGGCGAGCCGGGCTACCTGACCGACCGCGTGATGATCCACCAGCACGCGTCCGACGGGCAGGTGCCGGGCATCAGCGGCAACACCGACCTCAACGTCTCACTGGTGCCCATCGAGGTGCTCACCGGGGCGGGCGCGCCGCCGCCCCCGCCGCCTCCGCCGCAGGAGGAGACCTACGTGGTGCAGCCCGGTGACACGCTGTCCGAGATCGGCGCGAAGCTCGGGGTGGACTGGCGGGAGATCGCCCGCGTCAACGGCATCACCAACCCGGACCTGATCTACGTCGGCCAGGTGCTGAAGATCCCGCGCTGACCCCGCCTCGGCGAACAGCTGCCACCTCCGCCTCGCACCGCCGCGCGGGGCGGGGGTGGTTCGCGCCTTCGCCGGTCAGACGACGACGGGAGCGCGGGAGAGGACCACGCCCAGCCCGTAGGCCACGCCCATGAGCGCGACCTCGGCGGCCGCCCAGCCGAGCAGCGCGGTGCGCTGGTGGCGGGCGATCCGGGGCAGCAGGCGGAAGCGCATCTGCGAGGCCACCGCCGCCAGCGCCAGCAGGCACCCCACCTTCGCCAGCAGGATCCGCCCGTAGCCGGTGCCCACCAGGCCGAGCAGCCCGGTGTCGGGCGTGATGACCAGCGTCATCAGGCCGTTGAACAGACCCGACACGGCGACCACGACGATGGCGGTGGTGGCGAGCGTGGAGAAGCGCGGCAGCGCCTCCGCCAGCAGCCCGCGCCGCGGCGCGACGAACACGGCGATCGCGACCAGGCCGCCGGTCCACAGCGCCGCACCGATCACGTGCAGCTCCACCGAGAGCATCGAGAAGTCGTGGTAGCGCCAGTCCGTGGCGTGGCCGGTCAGCGGCATCGGCAGCAGGCCGAGCAGGGCGACCACCGTGCGCAGCTCCGCGGGCACCGACTCGCCGAACCGGACCGCCAGCAGGCCCAGCACCGCGCACGCCAGCGCCGCACCCGCGCTGACCAGCAGGCCCGTGCCGGCCGGGACGCCCACGACGTAGTCGACGAGCTGCGGGACCGTCACCTCGCGGTCCGGGCGCAGCTCCGCGGCCTGCAGCACCAGGGACACCAGGGCGGCGAGCATCCACAGCAGCGCCGTCACCACGGTCGTGCGCCGGGCCAGGACCACGATCGGCTCGGTCTGCCTCGGGCGGTCGGGGCCGAGCAGCTTCGGCAGCAGGCTCAGCCCGACCGTGGCCAGCGCGGCCAGGTCGAGCGCGACCCGGGTCACCGGCAGGCCGTAGCGCACCAGCGCCGGCGGGTCGGGCAGGCCCGGGACGGTGCCCACGGCGGTGACCGCGGTGCTGACCAGGGCCGCGAGCAGGGCGCCGCCGGCCAGGGCGAGCACCACGGCGACCCGCGCGCCCGCGCCGCTGCGGGCCGCACTGGAACGGTCCGAGCGCTCGGTGCCTCGGGCGGCGGCATCAGGATCGGTGGCCACGGACGCATCGTCTCACTCGGACGAGCGGCCATCCGCGGTTCGGGACCGAAAAATCGATCACCGGTGGTGACTGGATTGTTCCGGTGCGCGATTCGCGCGCGTGTTGCGTGATGTTGTCGAGGTGTCGTCTCGGTCACTCGGCGGAACTGCGGAGTTGATCTTCGGAATTGCGATCTCCGCAGTTCGCGGCGCATTTCCCCGCCACACGGCGATTCGTCGCGGAAGGAGTTCCACCGCTCCGCGCGAAGGCGGGGGCGGGCGGGGTGGCGTTGCTGACGATGTCCTCAGCAACGTTGTTCTAGAGTCGAGCTCGTGTATCCGGCGGGCAGCGCAGGAGCGCACGCGGGGGGCGCGCCCGACGCACCTCGGTCGTGCGCGGGTGCAGCGGTTCCAGGACCGGCGAGGTCTCTGCCGGTCGCGGCCCGTCGGCTTCCGTTCACCGGCTCGGCCCACGCGCATTCCTCCGCTGTTCCTCAGAACGCGGTAGGAATGGCGCGCACCGCGTCGGCCGGTGTTCGGACCAGGGTGTGTGCGGGATCTTCCGGAGGTGACCCGAAGCACGACGCAGAATTCGATCTCCACTGGTCAACGGTGTTCACCGGGTCTTCTCCCGGGCGCCACGGCCCAGTGGCAGGTCTGGTTCGAGGAAGTGCGAGCCTGGAGCGTCTCAGGGAAATTGGGGGCTCGACCCCGGATGTGAGTCGGGCCCGCGAAGCGCGAGATTGATCGGTGTGGACGGACAGCGAAGGGAACCGGCGGGCCCCGGCTCGGGCAGCAGACCGCAGCGGCCTGTCTCGAGAGCGGGACGTGGCATGCGTCGCCGACTAGGGTGTTCGGTGGACGAGCGTTCCCGCAGCGTGCTGAAGAGGACTGAGCCGGTCGTGCAGCACAACTCGGATCCGGCGGCTGGGCGTGGTCGGCGATGACCGCGCTCGCGGTGGTGCTGGCAGCCCTGGGGGCCCTCGGGAACGCGGTCGGGGCGCGGATGCAGCACGCCGCGGTCCACGACACGATGGACGGCGCCGGCCTGGGCCTGCGGGTCCAGTCGAAGCTCGTCCGCAACCCGCGCTGGCTCGTCGGGCTCGCCACGCTCGGCTGCGGTGCGGTGCTGCACGCGTGTGCGCTGGGCCTCGCCCCGCTCAGCGTGGTGCAGCCGATCGGCGTGCTGGCGTTGCCGGCGACCGTGTTGCTCAACGTCCGCCAGCAGGGTCTCCGGTTCCGGGAGCTGAGCCCCACCGTGCTGTTCGCGGTGGTCGCGGCCACCGGCGGCGTCGCCGCGTTCGTCATCCTCGCCGCCGGCAGCGCGACCGCCACCCCGGTGTCCGGTGACGTGCAGATGACCGCGACCCAGCTGGTCGCCGCCGCGGTGCTCGCGGTGGGCGCACTGGCCGTGCTGACCAGGTCGAAGGTGCGCTGCATCCTCTTCGCCGCGGGGTGCGCGATCGCCTACGGCTACGTGTCGCTGCTGATGCGCGCGGTCGCGCAACAGCTCGGCACCACTGACCTGCTGGACATCAACCCGCTTCCCCTGCTGGGCATCGCCGTGGCGATGGTCGTGGGCGGCTGGCTGCTGCAGCACGGCTACGCCAGCGGACCGCCGGACCTCGTGGTGGCCTGCCTGACCGTGATCGACCCGATCGTCGCGGTCGGCCTGGGCATCGGCCTGCTCGGCGAGGCCGACCGGGTCAGCGCCTGGACCGCCACGGGGCAGGTCGTCTGCGCGGCGGTGGCCTGCATCGGGGTGTTCGCGCTCGCGCGCTTCCACCCCGACACCCAGGAGCGGCGCGTGCCCGCTCCGGTGACCGGCAGCAGTGATCTTGCCGGACCGAGTTCGACAGATCGTCCTGACGGGAGTTCCTCTTGACTTCGCAACCGCACAGCCGACCGCTGCGCATCGTGGTCGGTGCGACCACCTACCCACCCCACGTCAACGGCGCGGCGAACTTCGGGCACCGGCTGGCGACCGGGCTGTCCGCCCGCGGCCACGACGTGCACGTCGTCTGCCACTCGTCCGACCGGTCCGAGCACATCGAGGTCGAGGACGGCGTGACGGTGCACCGCGTGCCGTCCTACGGCTCGCCGTTCCACCCCGAGATCCGCGGCATCATGCCGTGGGAGGCCCGCCAGGCCGACGGGATCCTGGCCGGGATCCAGCCCGACGTCGTGCACGTGCAGTCGCACTTCTTCATCTGCCGCGGCCTGATCAACTCGGCCCGCAAGCGCGGTCTGCCGCTGGTGGCCACCAACCACTTCATGCCGGAGAACATCTTCGGCTACATCAAGGTCCCGCAGGCGCTGCAGGACGCGGCGAGCCGGCTGCTGTGGCACAACCTGGTCAAGCACTACAGCAAGGCGCAGCTGGTCACCGCGCCCACGCCCCGCGCCGTCCAGCTGCTGCACGACAACGGGTTCACCGACGTGGCGCTGCCGGTCTCCTGCGGCATCGACGTCGAGCGCTACCGGCGACCCGCCCAGCGGTACCGCGCTCAGCACCCGGACCCGGAGACCCGGACCGTGCTCTTCGTCGGGCGGCTCGACGAGGAGAAGCACATCGACGACCTGCTGCGCGCGATGTCGCTGCTGCGCACCACGGCCCCGACCCGGCTGGAGATCGTCGGCAACGGCAGCCGCCGCGAGGCCTTCGAGCAGCTCGCGAGGGACCTCGGGATACAGGACCGGGTGGTGTTCCACGGCTACCTCAGCGACGAGGAGCTGCTGGAGGCCTACGCGCGCGCCGACCTGTTCTGCATGCCCAGCATCGCCGAGCTGCAGAGCCTGGCCACCATGGAGGCCATGTCGGCGGGCACGCCGGTGGTGCTGGCCAACGCCATGGCGCTGCCGCACCTGGTGCAGCCGGGCCAGAACGGGTGGCTGTACCCGCCGCGCGACGTGCACGCGCTGGCCCGCGCCATCGACGACGTGCTGGCCGACCGCGCCACCATCGCCCGGATGGGCGCGGCCAGCGAGCGGCTGGTCTCCCGGCACGACATCGACGAGATCCTCGGCCGGTTCGAGTCGATCTACCACCACGTGATCGACCCGGAGGGGGCCGTCGAGCTCGACGAGATCCGCACCGAGCTGGCGAGCTGAGGCACCGTGGTCATCCCGGAACTCCGACCCACCGAGCGGGTGATGCAGATCAGCGGCGCTGACCTGCACTACTGGACCTACCACGAGGACCGCGAGGGCGCCGAGGCGCGGTCCGCGGCGGTCGAGACCGACACCGTGGTGATGGTGCACGGGCTGCGGGGCACGCACCACGGCCTCGAGCTCATCGCCGCCGGACTGCCCGACCACCGGGTGGTCGTCCCCGACCTGCCCGGGTTCGGCGACTCCGGGCCGATGACCGGGCGCCGGCACGACGTCGCCGGCTACGCGCACGTGGTCACCGCGCTCATCGAGCGGCTCGGCGGCCGGGAGCGTCCGGTCGTGCTGCTCGGGCACTCCTTCGGCTCGATCGTCGCGGCCCGGGTGGCCGCCACCAGGCCGGAGCTGCTCCGCAAGCTGGTGCTGGTGAACCCGATCGCCACCCCGGCGCTGCGCGGGCCGCGCGTGCTGCTGTCCGGGCTGACCTCCGCCTACTACGCGCTCGGCAAGCGGTTGCCCCCGCGGGCCGGGCAGTCGCTGCTGAGCAACCGCCTGGTGGTGCTGGCGGCGAGCCGGGCGATGACGCGCACCAAGGACAAGCAGCTGCGCGAGTTCATCGACGCCAACCACCTGCGCCACTTCAGCCGCTTCCACAGCCCCGCCCTGGTCAGCGAGACCTTCGAGGCGTCGACGACGCACACCGTCGCCGACCACGCCGACGACATCCGGACGCCCACGCTGCTCATCGCCGGGGAGTCCGACGAGATCGCACCGCTGGCGGGCCAACGGGAGCTGGCAGCCCGGATGTCCGACGCCCAGCTCGTGGTGATCCCGGACGTCGGGCACCTGGTGCACTACGAGACACCGGCAGAGGCCTCCGCAGCCGTCCGACGCTTCCTCGGAGCAGCATGACCAGCACTGGTGAGGACCGCGCGGCCCCCGCTGACCGACGAGCGGACCGGGCCGGGACGATGCGCGTCGTCGTCGACGCGCGCTGGACGCGCACCGACCAGCACGACGGGATCAGCCGCTACGGGGCGAGCCTGGTCGAAGCACTGCACCACCTCCACCCGGTGACGATGTTGATCCACGACGAGCGGCAGCTGCGGCTGCTGCCGGACGGTGTGCCGCACCTGAAGGTCAACAGCCCGTTCTCGCTGCGGGAGCTGTGGCTCTCGCGCACGCTGAACCGGTTCGGCGCCGACGTGGTGTTCAGCCCGTTGCAGGTGATCGGGGGGTTCCGCCGCAAGTACCGGCTGGTCCTCACGCTGCACGACCTGATCTACTACCGGCACCCGGAGCCGCCCGGGTTCCTGCCGCTGCCGGTCCGCATCGCGTGGCGGCTCTACCACACGGCGTACTGGCCCCAGCGCGTGATGCTCAACCGCGCCGACGCGGTGGTCACGGTCAGCGAGACGACCCGGAAGCTCATCGCCGAGCACCGGCTCACCCGGCGCCCGGTCGCGGTCGTCCACAACGCACCGTCGCCGCTGCCCGGCGGACCGGAGGACGGGCCGGACGAGGCCGGGGACGAGGCCGGAGGGCCTCGGGAGCTCGTGTACATGGGCTCGTTCATGCCGTACAAGAACGTGGAGACGCTGGTCGCGGGCATGGCGTTCCTCCCTGGGTACCGGTTGCACCTGGTCAGCCGGATCGCGCCGCAGCGGGAAGCCGAGCTGCGGGCGCAACTGCCGCCCGGTGCGGACGTGGTCTTCTGGCGGGGCATCGGGGAGCGCGACTACCAGCGGCTGCTCGGCCGGGCCAGCGCGCTGGTCACCGCGTCGCGGGACGAGGGTTTCGGGCTGCCGATCATCGAGGCGATGAACGCGGGGACGCCGGTGGTGTGCAGCGACCTCGAGATCTTCCGCGAGGTCACCGGGGGTCACGCGGAGTTCTTCGACCCGGACTCGCCGGAGGGCTTCGCCGCAGCGGTGCACCGGGTGGCCGATGCCCAGGTGCGCGCCGACCTGGTGGCCGCAGCTCGGGAGCAGGCGGCGAAGTTCAGCTGGGCGAACTCCGCCGAACGACTGCTGGAGCTGATGCGCGACCTGGTCCGCTGAGGTCCGTCCCGGCGAGGCGTCGGGGTCGCCGTCGCCGGGAGCGCACCGAGGGACCGTGCCCGCCGCGTCAGTGCGACCAGACCTTGACGGCCCGGATCACGAAGGGTGGCTGCGGCGCGTGGGTCTTCGCCGGGTAGGTGGTGAAGTCGGCGTCGGAGTCGCAGTGCGGGTCCTGGTAGGCGGTGACCGGGTGGTCGGTGTTGTTCACAAAGGACAGTGCCTCGCCCTCGTGCTCCAGCGTGACGCACTGCTCCATCGCGAACGTCGAGCTGTGGACGCTCACGTCGTGCCGCTGGCCGGTGAAGTCCTTCCCGGTGTACACGCAGAAGCTGCCGTCCGGGCACGGTTCCTGCGGTGGTGCCGCCGAGTGCGCGTCGGTGGAGCCGGCCAGCACGGCCCCGGCGACGAGCAACGCGGCGAGGAGTGCACGCACCACCCACGACGTGCGCTCGGCGGTCCGGTGCGCGGCAGCGGAAGTGGACGCGGACATGCGAAGTTCCTTCCTCATCAGGAGAATCGGGAGATCGCGGCCGGAACCGGCCTGCTGGGACCAAGATTGTCGGAGTCCGGTCGGGATCGCCAGCACCTGAGCTGGATACACCCTGACCGGGTGGACTTCACCGGCTGACCGTCCCGGCCGGTCCCGAGAACTGCGGAAACTCCGGGACCGGCCGACAATCGGACGATGAGCGACCCGGACGAGTCGAACGAGTGGGTGCTGCGGATCGGCCACGACGAGCTGGTGGTCCGGCAGCGCTACGAAGTGCTCTCCATCGTCAACGACTTCCTCATCGCGCTCTGGTTCATCATCGGCAGCCTGCTGTTCTTCAGCGAGTCCACCGCGACCGCCGGCACGTGGCTGTTCCTGCTCGGCAGCTGCGAGCTGGCGGTCCGCCCGGTGATCCGGCTCAGCCGGTACGTGCACCTGCGCCGGTACCGTCCGTCGGGACTGCGCGGCTCCGGCCAGGACTACTGAGCGGCACCCGGCTCAGAGGTAGCAGCCGCTGACGAACCCGGTGACCGAGGTGCGCCGGTTCGTCACCTCGAACCACTCGGAGTCCTCCGTGCCGTCGGAGCACCGGACCGCCTCGCCCGGCACCGACCGCCGGACCGACACCCGGTCGCCGGGGTCGCCCGACCCGCGCGCCTCGGCGGAGGTGCCGGGGGCCGACCGGATGAGCACTCCGGGCTCGGTGAAGTCCCGGCCCCGGAGCTGGTCGGCGGTCTTGGCCAGTGCCTCCCGGACGTCGGCGACGACCGTGCCGAACTGGGCCCCCAGCCCGGACACCGGCAGCGCGGCGGCGACGAAGGCGCTCAGCAGCGCGTTGCGGATGGCGGTGCGCATCGTGTCCCCCCGTTCCGCTCACTGCCCCGTTCCCCCTGCGTGCTCGGGGCGCCCGTGAGCGGGTCGGACCCAGTGTAAAGCGGCATTTCGGGCACTCGGCAGCATCCGATCGGGTAGCGCGACGGCGTGCGCGGCGGCCCGGAGACCGGTCACCGTCCGCGACGGCATCAGACCACCGTGGACATCCTGCGGAGTGAGCGGAGCGGACGCTCGACGCGACGCGTGCCGGGAACGACGAGAGGCCCGCAGGACGCCGGGGTCCTGCGGGCCTCTCGGGGGGACGTGCTCTCAGCCGACTCGCGAGCCGAGGCCGGTCAGCGAGCGGACCTCCATCTCGGCCCGGCGCTCCTCGTCCGCGTCCTCGTGGCCACCGAGGAAGGTGCCGATGATGCCGCAGACGAACGAGAACGGGATGGACACGATGCCCGGGTTCTTCAACGGGAAGAACGCGAAGTCCACGCTCGGCAGGATCGAGTCCGGCGATCCGGACACGACGGGGGAGAAGACCACCAGCAGCAGGCAGGAGGCCAGGCCGCCGTAGATGCCCCACAACGTGCCGCGGGTGTTGAACCGCTTCCAGAACAGCGAGAACAGCAGCGTGGACAGGTTCGCCGAGGCGGCGAAGGCGAACGCCAGACTCACCAGGAACGCGATGTTCTGGCCGTTGACCGCGATGGAACCCACGATCGACGCCCCGCCGATGACCAGCGCCGTCACCCGGGCCACCTTCACCACGTCCTCGGAGTCGGCCTTCCCGCGCCGGACGACGTTGGCGTAGATGTCGTGCGCGAAGGAGGCCGAGGCGGTCAGCGTCAGACCGGCGACCACCGCCAGGATCGTCGCGAAGGCGACCGCGGCGACGATGCCCAGCAGCACCGTGCCGCCGATGCGGTAGGCCAGCAGCGGCGCCGCCGAGTTCTCCGCACCCGGTGCGTCCTTGATCGCGTCGGTGCCGACCAGCGCGGCCGCGCCGTAGCCGATGACCAGCGTGCAGATGTAGAAGATGGCGACCACCCAGATCGCCCAGGCCACGGAGCTCCGGGCCTCGCGGGCGTTGGGCACGGTGTAGAACCGCATCAGCACGTGCGGGAGGCCGCCGACGCCGAGCACCAGGGCCAGCGACAGCGACACGAAGTCGAGCTTGGTCAGCTCGGACTCCCCGTACTGCACGCCGGGGGCGAAGATGTCCTTGCCGTTCGGGTTGTTGTCCGCGGCGCTCAGCAGCAGGTCGGTCATGCTGTAGCCGAACTTGCCGAGCAGGAAGATCGTGATCAGGACCGCGCAGAGCAGCAGCATGACGGCCTTGATGATCTGCACCCAGGTGGTGCCCTTCATGCCGCCGACCAGCACGTAGACCATCATCACCAGGCCGACCACGGCGATCACCAGGGCCTGGCCGAAGCCGCTGTGCACGTCGAGCAGCAGGGCGACCAGACCACCGGCACCGGCCATCTGCGCGATCATGTAGATGATCGTGATGGCCAGCGTGGAGGCGGCCGCGGCGGCGCGGACCGGACGCTGCTGCATCCGGAAGCTGAGCACGTCGCCCATGGTGAAGCGGCCGGTGTTGCGCGTCCGCTCGGCCACCAGCAGCAGGTTGATCAACCACGCGACCAGGAAGCCGATGGAGTACAGGAAGCCGTCGTAGCCGTAGACGGCGATGGCGCCCGCGATGCCGAGGAAGGACGCCGCGGACAGGTAGTCGCCGGACAGCGCGATGCCGTTCTGCGCACCGCTGAACGCACTGCCGGCGACGAAGTAGTCGCTGGAGCTGCCGCGGCTGCTCACGCGGTACACGATGAACAGCGTGATCAGCACGAACGCGGCGAAGACGGCGGTGTTGACGATCGCGTTGTCGCCAGGGACCAGCTGGTCGTTCATCGTTCGGGGTCTCCCGCGTGCTGTCGGATCTCGTCGACCTTGGGGTCGATGCGGCGGCGTGCGAACCGCAGGTAGAGCGAGGTCAGGATGACCGTGGTGACGAACTGGGCGACGCCCATGACCAGGCCGACGTTGACCTCGCCGAAGAGCCGCTGGGCCATGAAGTCCCGGGCGTAGGCGGCGAGCGCGACATATCCGACGTACCAGATCAGGAAAAACGCCGTCGCCGGGAAAACGAACCATTTCCACCTGCGGCGGAGCGCGCGGAATTCCTGGCTCTGCTCGATAGCGGTGAAATCGGGGCGTTCCCGGGTCGCGCGAACGGCGCTCTTGTCGATTGCTCCGAAGGCCGACCGCGGATTTCCGGGCTGGTCACGTGGGCTGCCGCGCAGCGCGGATTGCGTTGCGTTGCTCATGGATCCTTCCTGGGACTACGCGGTCCTTCCTGGGACTACGCGGTGGGCCCGCCGGGCGCGCGCGGGCCGACGGAGGCGGGAAAGTCTAACCACTTCCCGCACCGGACCGACAGTGTGGTGATCGCCACCCGGTCGGTCCCTTTCCAGCATCTCAGGTCGCGTCCGGCGGCTGAAGGCGGGTCTCCGCTCCACGGCGTGGTTACTGTCTGGTACTGCCAGGTCGGAGGGGGCGCGCGGCGGGCTCGACCGATCAACCAGGGCTTTCCCGCTGGGCGGTGCCGCGACGAGAGCGCCGGACTGCTCCGATCGAGTGAAAACGGTGGCGACTCTACGCCGACTTCGACCACTCGGCGTGACATCCCCTGTTTGCCGTAGTCGAATGGGAAAAAGCCCCCGGTGTTATCTCGTCACCTGGGGCTTATAGTGCTTGGGCATCGAAAGACAGCTGCGCGTCGGGAGAGGTAACGGTTCGGTACCGGAGTTTCGAATGCACCCGCCGGAGGTGCTAGTGGTGACTCTGAGTGTCGCCGGGCCCCTCGACGGCCGCTGGACTTCGCCCCCAGCCCACCCAGACGACGATTGCGGGACCGCACGCATGCGCCGTTCTCCAACCCATTGTTCGCCCGAGAGGCTCCCAGCCGCGCCTGAGCAGCGCGGAAGCCTGAGCTCGACGTCAGGAGGGCGCTCGTGAGCGAGGAGAAGCACGGGCGACTCCGCGACACCGTGGTCCAGTGGCGCAACTGGTCCCTGCCGGTCAAGCTCGGCGCCGTTGTCCTGGTGCCGGTCATCTTCGCGATCACGCTCGGTATCGGGCAGATCCGCTGGCAGGTCGACCGGGCCGACGAGTTCGCCCGCGTCGCCGAGGTGCTCGACGCGGTGGACCAGGTCGAGCCGCTGGTCGACGGCCTGCAGCTGGAACGCAACAGCGCGGTCGAGATCCTGGCCGGTGGCGGTGACCCCAGCGCCTTCGACCGGAACGTCCAGGCGGTGAAGGACGCGCGAGCCCAGCTGGACGAGACGATCCGCTCCTCCGACGTCCTGGGCCCGGTCGTCGTGGACCGCTTCCGCGAACTCCGGCCCAAGCTCGACGAACTCACCCAGCTGCGCCAGGGCGTGCACGCCCAGCAGTTGGAGCCCGCCCAGGCCATCGCCGCCTACAGCGACGTCATCAGCTCCGCGATGTCGCTGAACCGCGCGCTCACCGGTAGCGTCGCCGACCAGAGCCTGTCCAGCACCGCCTTCGCGATCCAGGACATGCTGTCCCTCATCGAGGAGGTCCGCGTCCAGCAGGTCTGGGTGCTGAACGGCCTCAGCGAGGGCAGCCTCGACCAGCAGGCCCTGCAGGCCCTGCAGGGCTCGCGCGCCCGATTGGCCGGCAAGATCGTCGACGCCCGCGCCACGGTCGCCGCGCACTGGCAGCAGCGCCTGGACAAGACGCTGCTCACGAAGCCGATCGTCGAGCGCAACCAGCTGCTGACCAAGATCGTCGTGGAGAGCACCGACGACGTCTACTCCGGCGAGTACTCGGTCTCGCGGGAGGACTGGAACCGCGCCAGCGACGCCTCGGTCCAGACGATCAAGGACGGTCGCGACGACCTCGCCGCCGAAGTCCGGACGATCGCGGCCCAGCTGGAGGACGACGCCAGCGACACCGCCGGTTGGGACTCGGTGCTGCTGCTGTCGGCGCTGATCGTCGCGGCCGCGATCATCGTGGCGATCGCCCGCCAGCTGCTCGGCTCGCTGCGCGAGCTGCGCACCAGCGCGCTGGAGGCCGCCGAGTACGAGCTGCCCGCGGCGGTCGACGCGATCCGGCAGGGCAAGCGCGCGGACGCCGCGGTGCGCCCGGTCCCGGTGGAGACCACCGACGAGGTCGGCGAGGTGGCCCGGGCGTTCGACGAGGTGAACCAGCAGGCGCTGCGCCTCGCGATCGAGCAGGCCGACCTGCGGCGCGGCTACAGCGACGTGTTCGTCAGCGTGTCCCGGCGCAGCCAGAGCCTGCTGGAGCGGCAGCTGCGGCTGTTCGAGGAGCTGGAGCAGGACGAGGAGGACCCCGACCAGCTCGCCCGCCTGTTCCAGCTGGACCACCTGGCCACCCGGATGCGCCGCAACAACGAGAACCTGATGGTGCTCTCCGGGCACGACCTGGCGCGGCGCTTCACCCAGCCCACCGACCTGGCCGACGTGCTGCGCGCCGCGGTCTCCGAGATCGAGCAGTACCCGCGCGTGGTGGTGCAGCCGCCGCCGGCGGTGAAGCTGCGCGGTCACGCCGCCAGCGACATGGTGCGGCTGATGGCCGAGCTGCTGGACAACGCGGCGAACTTCTCCGCCCCGGACACCACCGTGACGGTGTCCGGCTACCAGTCCGGCGACGGCACCGTGGTGATCGACGTGCTCGACCACGGCATCGGCATGGGCGAGGCGGATCTGGAGCGGGCCAACCAGCGCTTGGCGAAGGTCGACGAGGACGACCTGGCCACCTCCCGGCGGATGGGCCTGTTCGTCGCCGGCCGCCTGGCGGTGCGGCACGGCGTCCACGTCGAGCTGCACGGCGGCCCGGACGTCGAGGGTGTCCGCGCGACGGTCATGATCCCGTCCGAGCTCGTGGTGGGTGGTGAGTCCGGCACGGTCCTGACCCCCTCCGCGCCGCCGACCGGCCAGCGCAACGGCTTCGCGCACACCGAACTGCCGACGTCCGGTGAGCTGCCGCGCCGGACCCCGGCTGCGAACTCGCCCTGGCAGGAGCCGGGGTCGACGAGCCTGTTCGAGTCGCACACCCCTGAACCGGAGGAATCACCGACGGCGCACCTGTTCGACGCGCCGCTGGACATCCCGCAGCAGCCGCGGGCGATTCCGGGTGACTTCGACTGGCCAGGCGCCGAACCGCCCGCCGAACAACGGCAGGAGGAGGAGTCGCCCATCTACGAGGAAGTCTCCAGCCAGTGGTTCCAACCCGCGAGTGAGAACGCGTACTTCAAGGCGCACGCGGCGACCGGCGAGTTCAGCTGGCCCGGGGAGGAGGACGTCGTCGACGACCCGCAGCCGGAGGCCCCGGCCGCTTCCCCGCAGGCCGAAGCACCGGCCGCCGCGCCGCAACCGGAAGCCCCGGCCGCGGCCCCGCAGCCGGAGGCGCCACCGGTCACCGACGCCGGGCTGCCGCGCCGCACACCGCGCGCGGGCCAGCAGGCGACCACCGACGCACCAGCGGCTGCTGCCGAACCGGCCAGGCAGTCGCGGAGCCCGGAGGACATCAGCCGTCGACTGGCCCAGAACGGGGTCCAGTTCGGCGCGTCCACCGACTCCCGGGCCAACCAGGCCGAACCGGCCGAGCCCGAGCCGCGGGGTTCCCGCAGCACGGACAACGCGTGGAGCTTCGCCGCCGACAAGGCGCGTGAAGCCGCCGAGGCCGCGGCGAACCCGCAGCCCAGCGAGTTCACCAAGGCCGGGCTGCCCCGTCGCACCCCGAAGGCGCACCTGGTTCCGGGTAGCGTGGCGAGTTCCGAGCCGACCAGCACCGGGACGTTCCAGCGGGATGCGGACAGGCTCCGCGGTCGACTGGCCGACTTCCAGAGCGGTGTCAGCCGTGGTCGGCACCGAGCAACCGACGAGGATTGACATGGTGTCCGCAGCGCGAAGGCGTGATCACCTCGGCGACGAACAGGAGGTTGCATGAGTGCACAGATGATTTCCCGCAGGTTCGGCTGGCTGATCACCGACTTCGTCGAACGCGTGGCCGGCGTGGCGCACGCGATAGTGGTGTCGGCAGACGGGCTGGTGCTGACCGCGTCGGCGACCCTGCCCCGGGACCGGGCCGACCAGCTGGCAGCGGTCGCCTCGGGGCTGCTGAGCCTCACCCAGGGCTCGGCGAAGTGCTTCGAAGCCGGTCGCGTCATCCAGACCATCGTGGAGATGGAGCGCGGCACGCTGCTGCAGATGGGCATCAGCGACGGCTCGTGCCTGACCGTGCTCGCTGCCCCGCACTGCGACATGGGGCTGATCGCCTACGAGATGACCATGCTCGTGGAGCGGGTCGGCCAGATGCTGACCCCGGAGATCCGCTCGCAGCTGCAGGGCTCGACGGGCGCACTCGTGTGAGGATGCGATGAGCAGGAGACCAGAACCCCCGCGGGGGCGAAGACGCGACAGCAGTGACAGCGGCTTCGCCGACGTCGTCAACGCGTTCACCTTCGGCAGCAGCCCCAAGCGCAAGCGCAAGGGGCGGGACGAGGTCGAGCAGCACGACGACCCGCGCGGCGAGCGGTACGAGGCGCCGGAGCAGCAGTCCTACGTGGACCAACCACAGCAGTCCTACGTGGACGAACCGGTGGAGGAGCCTGCTGCTCCGGCCGCGTCGAGCATCCGCTCCTACACCTGGACCGGTGGGCGCACCAGGTCCACCCACAACTTGGAACTGGAAACCCTCGTTTCGGTCGGCGAGGGTTACCGCCCGGGCGCAGCAGTTCGACTGGAGCACCAGTCGATCGCCGAGCTGTGCCAACAACCCCGGTCGGTCGCGGAAGTGGGGGCGCTGTTGTCCGTGCCCATCGGGGTGGCCCGCGTGCTGCTGGCCGACATGGCCGAACTGGGGTTGATCACCGTGCACCACACGGTGAGCGAAAGCGGTAGCGCACCACACATGTTGTTGATGGAAAGGGTTTTGAGTGGACTCCGTCGGCTATAGCGCGCCCGGCCTCGGCTCCCCGCCGCAGCCCACCGGCAACGCCGGCACCACGTCGACCTCGGCGAAGATCGTGGTGGCCGGTGGGTTCGGTGTCGGCAAGACGACGTTCGTCGGCTCGGTGTCGGAGATCGTGCCGCTGACCACCGAGGCGGTGATGACCGAGGCGAGTCGCGGCGTCGACGACCTGGGGGCGACGCCGAACAAGGCCACCACCACCGTGGCGATGGACTTCGGTCGCATCACGCTGGCCTCCGACCTGATCCTGTACCTGTTCGGCACCCCGGGCCAGCAGCGGTTCTGGTTCATGTGGGACGACCTGGTCAAGGGCGCGATCGGTGCGGTCGTGCTGGTGGACACCCGCCGGCTGGCCGACTCGTTCTCGGCGGTCGACTTCTTCGAGGACCGCGGCCTGCCGTACCTGGTCGGGGTGAACTGCTTCGACGGGAAGATGCTGCACTCCATCGAGCAGGTCCGCGAGGCGATGGCGATCGGGCCGGAGGTGCCGATCGGCCCGTGCGACGCCCGCGACCGCGAGTCCACCAAGCGCACCCTCATCGCGCTGGTGGAGCACGCGATGCGGCACTGGAGCGCTCGCCAGTCGGGCTGAAGACGAACCGTGGGTGCGCGGCGGTGCGCGAGCACGGCCGCGCACCCACTGCTGTCAGCGGTGGGCCGCGTCCCACCCGCACGCCGCGCGGGACCTGCGACTAGTCCTTGCGGGCCACGCCGCCGAGGAGGTTGTGCGCCCCGGCGTCGGGCTCGCGCAGCAGCGGGCCGTCGGGCCACCAGTTGAACAGGTAGGTCAGGCCCGGCTCGACCATCTCGAGACCGCAGAACAGGGCCTGGATCTCCTCGCGCCGGCGGTAGTAGCAGCTGCCCATCATCTCGTTGAAGCGCGCCTGGGACTCGACCGCCAGCTCGGCGAACTCGCTGCCGTCGTCCGGGTTGTACAGGTGCGAGATCGCGACGTAGGAGCCCGGCGCCAGCGCGTCGACGTAGGTCTGCATGATCCGCCGCGGGTCCTCCGCGTCGGTCACGTGGTGCAGCGTGTTGCACTGGATGAGCCCGACCGGCCGGCTCAGGTCCAGGTGCTTGGTGACCAGCGGGTCGCGCAGGACCGCCTCGGGGTCGCGGAGGTCGGCCATCACGAAGTGGGTGTTCTCGTTCTCCTCCAGCAGCGCGCGGCCGTGCGCCGCCACCGACGGGTCGTTGTCCACGTAGATGACCTTGGCCTCGGAGTTGAGCCGCTGCGCCGCCTGGTGGGTGTTCTCCGCGGTGGGCAGGCCGGATCCCAGGTCGAGGAACTGGTCGATCTCGGCGCCACCGGCCAGGAACCGCACCACCCGGATCAGCCACGCCCGGCACAGCCGACCGACCTCGATGGCCTCCGGGGCGATCTCCTGGATCTGCCGCAAGACCTGGCGGTCGACCTCGAAGTTGTCCTTGCCACCGACGAAAGCGTCGTAGACCCGCGCGATGCTGGGCTTGGTGGTGTCGATCTGTGGCCGGTCAACATCTGCCATGGCGTGCATCCGCTCGGTCCGGAGGAAAAACGATCTGGTCCAGGGTATTCCGTGGAGTTCACGGGGTAAACACCCGCTCCGCCCGGAGTACGTGATCTCCACCGTAGGCGGGCTCCGGCGGATCGGCGAGGGGAGCCCCGCGGTCGCTGCCAGTCCGAAGAGGACGGCCGTTCACCGGGGTCAGCGCGCCGGGCGCGTGGTCCACGGCAGCACGGCGAGTCGTCGGCGCGTGCCGATGGCAGACTGAGCCCGATGAGCGGAGCGGTACTGGTCCTCGGGGGCCGCAGCGAGATCGGCGTGGCGGTCGCGGAGCGCCTCGTCAAGCAGGGACACGGCAAGGTCGTGCTGGCGGCGCGGCGCTCGGCCGACCTCGACGCCGAGGAGGCGCGGCTGCGCGAGGTGGGCGCCACCGACGTGGCGCGGGTGGAGTTCGACGCCGACGACGTCGCCGCCCACGGCGACCTGCTGCGCGGCGTGGTGGAGGAGCACGGCCCGATCGACGTCGCGGTGACGGCCTTCGGCGTGCTCGGCGACCAGCAGCGCGCCGAGCGGGACGCGGCGCACGCCATCAGCGTCGTGCACACCGACTACGTCGCGCACATCAGCGTGCTGACGCACCTGGCGAACCTGCTGCGGGAGCAGGGCAGCGGGAAGATCGTGGTGTTCTCGTCGGTCGCCGGCGTGCGGGTGCGCCGCGCGAACTACGTCTACGGGTCGGCGAAGGCCGGGCTCGACGGGTTCGCCAACGGGCTGTCGGACGCGCTCGTCGGCAGCGGGGTGGACCTGCTGATCGTGCGGCCCGGTTTCGTCATCGGCCGGATGACCACGGGCATGGACCCGGCGCCGTGGTCCAGCACGCCGGACCAGGTCGCGGACGCCACCGTCGCGGCGCTGCGCAAGGGCCGCCGCGTGGTGTGGGTGCCGCCGGTCCTGCGCTGGGTCTTCGCGGCGATGCGGCTGGTGCCGCAGGCCCTCTGGCGCCGCATGCCCCGCTGAGCGGTGGCGCCGTCCGGGACGGTGGCGCGTCCCGGACGACGTGGCCGGGCCGGACTAGGCCGGTGGTCGGCGGCGCGGCTCCGGGGGCTTCCAGTGGCCGCCGTCCGGACCGGTCGGGCGCTCCACCCCGGCGCCGAGGTAGTGGCGGAACCAGTCGGCGGCCAGCTCCGCGACGCGCTCCAGCGCACCGGGCTCCTCGAACAGGTGTCCGGCGTGCGGCACGATCTCGAGCTTGACGTCGGCCAGCGGGAGCGCGGTGAGCAGCTGCATCGCCTGGCGGTTGAGGTTGAGCACCTCGCGGTCGTTGCAGCCGACGATGAGCAGCGTCGGGGCCCGCACCAGGTCCAGGCCCTCGCCGGCGAGGTCCGGGCGACCGCCGCGCGAGACCACGGCGCCGACGCGGTCCGGTCGGCGTCCGGCGGCCTTGAGCGCGGCGGCCGCACCGGTGCTGGCGCCGAACAACCCGACCGGCATGCCTCGGGTCGCCGACCAAGCTCCGAGCTCGTCGATCGCGGGCACCAGGCGGTCGGCGAGCAGGTCGATGTCGAAGCGGAGCTGCTGCGTCCGCTGGTCGAACTTCGCCTCCTCGGGAGTGAGCAGGTCGAGCAGCATCGTGCCGAACCCGGCGCTCTGCAGCGACTCCGCGACAGCGCGATTGCGGGGGCTGTGCCGAGAGCTCCCGGAACCGTGCGCGAACAGGACCACCGCCCGAGCGGGCGGTGGCACGACGAGATCCCCTTCGAGGTCACCTCCGGGGGTCTGCACGACCACCGGCTCGGTCGCGATCTGAACCATGTGAGCCTCCTCCAGTGTCCGCACGCACCGACTACCCCGGCGCGGAGAGCGCGACACGCAGGAGGCTCACGCCCCCGTGGCTCACCAGTCCGGGTCGCGGGTGGTGGCGTTGCCGAGGGTCATCGCCAGGCGGTTGGTCCAGGCCGTCATGGCCGCCACCGCGACCAGGTCGCGGACGCCGTCCGCGCTCAGCCCGACCGCGCGCAGCCGACCGAGGTGCGCCGCGGTCAGCGCCGCCGGGGTGGGGGCGAGCGCGGCGGCCGCGTCGACGATCGCGCGCTGGCGCGGGTCCGGGACCGCGGCGGGGCCGGCCTCGGCCAGGGCCACCGCGGTCACCTGGTCCCCGGACAGCTCGACCTGGCGACGGCCGTGCATGCCGGCGGACAGCGCGCAGCCGGTGCGCAGCGACGCGGCGAGGGCGGCCAGTTCGCGGTCGGCGGGGGAGAGCTCGCTCGGCGCGGTCATGACCGCGTTGTAGAGCGCGCTGCAGGCCTCCCGCGCCGCCGGGTCGTGCGCCAGGGCCTCGTCGAAGGAGTCGGCCTCCACCCACGGGACCCAGCGCATCGGCGGGAAGGCCTCGTCCGGGGTCGGCAGCTCGCAGCCGTCCGCGGTGGCCCCGACCGCGATCGTGGTGGCCGGTGCGGCGTCCGGCACGGCGTCGGCGCTGCCGGCCAGCTCCAGCCCGCGCCCCAGCCGGACCCGGAAGCTGGTGGCCGCCACCAGCTGGGCGGCCGCCACGACCTGCGCGGTGCTGAGGCCCTGCGCCCGCAGCTCGCCGACCTCGGCGACGCTCACGTCCGCCGGGTCCAGCGCGACCAGCTCGCAGTGCGCGAGCAGCGCCTGCTGCTCCTCCGACAGCTCCGCCCAGCGCTCGGTGTCCCGGACGACGTCGGCGGCGCCCTCGCCGACCAGCGCGTCGAGCTCCGCCGCGAGCTCGCCGGCGAGGTCCGGCTGGTCGTGCACCAGCGCGACGCGGAGCGCGATGCGGACGCGGTCGGCCCGGTCCAGGACGGACTCGCCGTCCGGGCGGAGCACCGCGGTGTCGACGTTCGCGGTCAGCTCGCGCACGTCCGGTCGGAGCTCGGCCAGCACCGCATCGGCGCGGACACTGCTTGCGGTCGTCATAGGCATCCTCGTCCCGTTGGCGGCTCTTGCGCGCGTAGTGTCCACCGCCGCGTACCCAGCTGATCACGAGGGGTCGCGATCGTCCCGGGGCGCGACCGCGCTGGGGCGCGGGCCGGTGCCGGTCCCGTGTGGGCCGAGGCGTGGCCACTCGACGCGGTTCCTGCGGGTCGTGAGTGCGCAAGCCGCCTCCCACCGGTTCCGCCACTCACGAGGCCGTCACCCACCACCCGATCGGAGGGGTGCGACGTGGCGTGCGGGGACTGCGGCGCCGAGTGGAGCAACGGTGTCTGGGCCGCGGCGGCGTGGCTGTCTACAGTACGAGCGGACCGCCGGACGATCGTTGACACAGGCCACCGCGCAGGAGACGGCATGCCCGAGACCATCCCGCTGGTGATCGACACCGACACGGCGCAGGACGACTGCATCGCGCTGCTCGCGGGTCTGCTCGACCCGCGCGCCGAGCTGCGTGCCGTGACGATGGTGGCGGGCAACGTCGGCTTCGACCACCAGGTCCGCAACGCGTTCCTGACCCTGAACGCGGCCGGCCGGCTCGGCGAGGTGCCGGTCCACCTGGGCTGCCGCCGCCCGCTGGTGCGGCCGTGGGAGGGCGCGGAGGACGTGCACGGTGACGGCGCGGGCGGTCTGACGATGGACCTGACCGGCTGCGACCCCGATCCCGAGCACGCGGTGGACGCGCTGGTCAGGCTGGCGGCGGAGAACCCCGGCGAGCTCGCCGTCGTCGCCATCGGCCCGCTGACCAACATCGCGAGCGCGGCGGCCAAGGACCCGGACTTCGTCCACAACGTCGGAACCCTCTACGTGATGGGCGGTTCCAACAACGGCCGCGGCAACATCACCGCGGCGGCCGAGTTCAACTTCTACGTGGACCCGGAGGCGGCGAAGGCGGTGTTCGCGGCCGGCTTCGAGATCGTGGTGGTCCCGTGGGCGCCGCTCACGCTCGACCAAGCGGTGTTCGACCAGCCGAAGCTGGACGAGATCGCCGCCCTCGGCACCCCGCTGAGCGACTTCTTCACCCGGGTCTGCGCGGCGACCCTGGAGTTCGACCGCAGCGTCGGCATCGACGGCACCACCCACCCGGACTCGCTGACCACGGCCCTCCTGCTGCACCCCGACCTGGTCACCCGCAGCGCCCGCTACCACGTCGACGTCGAAACGGCCGGCGAACTCACCCGCGGCTACGCGGCCATGTCCTGGGGCGTCCACGGCCTGGAACCCAACGCCACGGTCATCGAGGAGATCGACGCCCCCGCGTTCTACGCCTACATCAAGAACCTCCTCGCCACGAAGACGGAACCGGCCCGACCGATGGCGTGAGGCGGAGCGAAATCCGACTTTTCAGCTCGCGGTAGCGGCAAGGCGCCTTGGTCGACACGGCCCGACTCTTCATGGCTTGTCGGAGCCGTGGGACCAAGGCGCCAGCAGACGTCTCGGCGAACCTCCGTAAATTACGACAAAGTGTGTGCGGAACTAGGGGAGGCGTTCAGATTTCTATGGGGTCGAGTTCGAGTCCGATGTGGGCAGCGAGCTGCGAAGTAGCCTCTTTGGCCACATCAACGGCGACAGCATTCCCCAGGACACGCATGGCGCTTGTGCGGGACAGAGGGGAGAACTGATACGAATCAGGGAATGATTGCACGCGGGCGGATTCCCTGACCGTCAAGTACCGCAGTGAATCGTCATTCCAGCGGATCATCGCCTCGCCACCGCACACGCCATGCACGCCAGCTTTGATCGTCTTGGAAGGAGCATCGATCGCGCTCCCGGTGTGACCCTTGTATACGCGCGCGCCCGGGATCCCGACGTGACTGTCAAAGGTGTCGTCGGGAACACCGTCAACTGGCGTGGGAAGACCCTTGATCGCGTCGCGAACCGTTCTCCAGCGTTCTCCCTCCGGGAGAAGTTGGCCTTGGCGTAGGAGGTCTACTGTGCGCCGATCCCTAGGGCTAGGGGTTTCCGGACGATCGGACGTGGGCACGCAGTGTTCTTCCCAGTACTCTCCGGTCACCCACTGGGAGCGCAATAGCTCTTCCCGTGAGTGACTGGTGGAAATCTTCTTCCAAGTCTCCGCTCCAGTGATGTCAGAGCGGATTCCAATCAACAAAACTCTCTTGCGGGCTTGGGGGACTCCGAGGTCAGCTGCGTTGATGACCTCCGGGTACACGCGGTAGCGAAGACCGGAGGTTCGACTGCGTGCGATTCGGTCAGCGTGGTCGGTCCACAACTCGCCGGGACGTGGATTGATCTCCGGTCGACTCAGCCAGTTCTGCAGGTACTCGTAGTACGGCTTGAAGCTCTCCCGCAAAAGTCCAGGAACGTTCTCGAAAAGAACAAGCTTGGGGGCGAGCTTCCGGACTGTTTCGATCGCAGATGAGAACATGTTTCGCGGATCCTCATGGCCCGCCGCCAGTCCGCCCGTGGAAAAGGGCTGACACGGCGGCCCGCCAGCGACCAGGTCGATCTCAGTCAAATTGAGCGAGTCGACCTCTGAGAGCCAGGCGCGGACGTCCGTCTCGCGCACCGTGTCAGGTTTCCACAGCTCGGGTTGCTCGCTGGCGTTGTGGCGCAGCACGCGGCAGGCAGCGGCATCCCACTCCACTAGTTGAGCATGGCGGAATCCGCTCAAGCGTGTCCCGAGGGCCATACCGCCGCCACCGGCAAAGATTTCAACTGACGTGGGCACGGTCCGCCCTCCTACAGAGTGTTCCTCGCGAATATGTATACCACGGCCCCGAGCTGTTACCTACAGCGCGGGTGTGACCGGCCGCAACCTGACGGTGGTGTGGTGCAGGGGTACACCAATTCTCGCGGCTATCTTCTTCTGCACCGCTTTCTCGTCCTTGGGTACCGGGCGCCCTTGCTCGATCGTGACGGTGATCAGTGGATCAGGTTGGCCATCCGCGATCGCGTGCAGCGCGCACGTGACCATGCTATCGAAGCTGCTCGACAACCCCCACAGGAATGTCGTGCGCTTGGTGAAGTTTGAAGCGGTGCAGCGATTGGGCTTGATCTTGATCGAGGCGTTGAGGACGCTCCAATCCGTTCCCAAGATTCGCTGGACGAGCTCTTGCGGTCCCGGGTAGCGCCGGGAGACGAGGTGTGCCAGCGGGCCCAAGCCCCAGCGCGCCCGAGTGAATTCTTTCAGCGGGCCATCCTTAAGCCACACCCGCATCCTGCTAGCGGGGATGTGGCCGACTAGTTTTCCACCTATGTCGGGGTCCTTGACCCACGCGTCGTAGAGCGAGGAACGCTCCTGATCGGTCAGCGCGGGCCAATCCAGGTCATCGGCGCGGCGATAGACCTCGGATATCACCTCGTTGCGCACGGTGGTTGGGATCGACGAGGACAATTCCTGCTACTCCACGTAATTAGGGTCGGGGAAGGACAAGCGAGAGTCGTCGGTGCGCGTCTCCAAGTCGGCGGCGTCGCGCAGCCACTCCGTGAGGAAGTCACCCGCGTTCTGGTCGCTGAACTCAAATTGATTTCGGGCGGCGGGGATGTGCAAGGTTTCCGGATCGGTCTCCGTCACCTTCTGCCTCATCCGCAGCACCGCAGCCACCCGGCGCAGGTCGCTGACAAAGTCCAGGACCTCGACGTGCTCCTTTCCCGGACGCAGGCGAAGGCCGCGTCCCAGCTGCTGCACAAAGATCCGGCGCGAGTGGGTCACTCGGGCGAAGCAGAGGATGTTGACGTCAGGCACGTCCACGCCCTCGTTCAGGATGTCGACGGCCGTGAGAATTGGCACCTCGCCGGACCGGAAGTTTAGAAGCCGTTCTTTCCGCTCCCGAGACGGCAGCTGGGCGTGGATGGCTTGCGCCCCGCGCCACTGGCTAACCTGGCCCAGCAGGCTGGCCATCCGCTCTGCGTGAGCCACGGTGCGGCAGAAGACGATCGCGCGCGGGTTCTTCGTCCGAGCCCAAGTGTTGATCAGTTCATCTCGAATGGCCTCGTCGCGCTGAGGCAGGAAGAGCTTTGCGTTGAGGTCCTTGAGGGAGTAATCGTACTTGCTGTTCTGCCTGATGAAGTCCCAGTCGATGTTGTCGGCGAAGAGTCGGTAGCGCACCTCCGCGAGGTACCCGAGGCGCATGCCCTCCTCAATTCCCAACGCGTAGCTGGTGGGGCCGAACCGTGATGACAGGTCGAAGCTGTCCCCGCGCCAGGGGGTGGCGGTCACTCCGAACTGGGCAGCGCTCGAGACCGCGTCGAGCAGCCTCGAGTAGTTACCATCCGCACCGACGTGGTGAGCTTCATCCACCATCACGAGGTCTGGACGGTACCCGGACTTCACGTGGTGCAGTGCGGATTCGACGGTGGCGCACGTGATGCCGCGGAGGTCGTCGGGACGGTGGTCCCCCGTCAGCAACTGCGTGCGGACATCTTTTGGGATGTGCTGCCAGAGCGCCCTTTCTAGCTGCTCTACCAATTCCTTCATGTGCGCTACCGCCAGGATTTTGGCATCAGGTTTCCGCGACAGATACCACGCGAGAACTTCGCCACCGACCACAGTCTTTCCCAGCCCCGTGGCGAGGAAGAGCAGTGCCCTACCGGTCGAAGACAAATCCGAAATCAACTTTTCAAACGCTGTTGATTGATAGGGGCGCAGTTCACGGCGGGCGAGGCGTTCGGTAGCGATCGCGTCGTAGAGCTTCTGGAGCGTTTGGCCGGTCCAGAGGTAAACATGCGTCCCCACCCTCGCGAGTTCGTCCTTGAGTGCGACGGCCGAGCGGGCGTAGCGGGTGTTGGTCACCACGGCGACCTTGTCAGCGCGGTAGCGGACTTGAGCCTCGACAACCTCCTTGATCGCGGCGGTGTCTACCGCGCTGTGCTTCTTCCACTTCGCTTGGAAGACCCACTTCTTCCCTTCCCTGTCGATTCCCAGGAGGTCGCCGCCGTTGTCGCCTGAGCCGTCGATGACGACCGCGTCCTCGAAGTCCAGATGCAGCAGAAGGCGTTCCAGCGCCCGTGTCAAGCCTGATGGCCCGCCCGCGAAGAGGATCTCCGGGGAGACGAACGACGGGTTCACGCGCGCTCCTCGACCTGGTCGTACAGCTCGTCTAAAATCAGTTGGATGCGCTGCATCTCCCTAGAGTGCGGTCTAGGGGAAGCCGACACGAACTCGCCGATGTCGGCGAGCAAGCGCGCGAGCCTAGTCACAGCGCGGTTGCGGACGCGCTCATCCGTCCAGCTTTGCCACGACGTGCGGAACACTTGACCGTCCAGCATCCGCTCGGGCAGAACCTCGGTGATCCGTGCGAATGCTTCGTAACCCAGGTAGTCAAAGAACTCCGAGGTCTTCGTGACGTTTGCCCAATCGATGGCTGAGTTCTTCTGAAGAGCCGCCGATTCCGCGTCCGTCTTCAGCGTGGGCGTGAGCACGGACCACGCGGCTTCTGGATCGTCAGAGAAGGATTGAGCGGTCGCTTCCTGCACACGCGCCAGGAGCGTGTCAGCTCGATCGTGAAGGGTTCGAGCTGTCAGGCGGAGGTCGGGGAATGATCGGATGATCTCAGCGACCACGCGGGCCAAGGGGGCGCGTGATTCCGCGTGCGCTCGCAACGTCTCCGCGGCCGCCCACAACGCGTGGTCGTGCACCCGGTGCCCGTACTCGGTGAAGATGGGGTGAGTGCTGTTCACGAACACCGTGAGCACCCCGCCGGCCTGGGTCCTCGTGACCGTCGGGACGTCCTCCCCGGCAGCTCCGCGGAGCCGCGATGCTGTGCTGTAGACCTTCAGCTGCCGCGAAGTCTCTTCAAAGGTGATCTTGCCGTCGAGCTCAACCAACTCGACGGAGTTCTCCTGGTAGCGGCGGAACCTCGTGTCCTCGGACTCCGCAAGCTCCGGGACGGGTCGCGGGGCCTGCGGAGTCGAGCGTGAGTCGTGGTTGGGTGACAGGGGGAGCCCTGTCTCCCGCTTGAGCTTCTCCAGCTCTTGCTCAGCAGTGCTGTCCTGCTCCAGCGTCCCGTGCTTGATCGCGTCGTGCTTTGCGGCCTGTTGGTACCACTTCTCGTCCGACTGGAATTCGGGCTCACCTTTGTTAAACGCCCGTGCCCATTCGCGTGCCTTCTCGTGCATCGCCTTGGACCCGTCGCCTGGGGTGAGGTACTTCACCCCAGGGTCATTCTTCTGGAACGCGCGGACGAGGAGGCCGAGCGGTGATGTGTTCGGTTCGTACCCGTGGCGCTTCGCGTACTGCGGCCGGATCGGGCCGATGCCTCGCAGGTAATTCACGGCGGTGGCCCAGTGGCTGCCGCGTTCGAAATCATTCTTCTGGTAGGTGACGGGGACGTGGTCGAGATGGATTTCCCCGACGATGCGTCCTTGGTTCGCCGGGGGTTCCAGCGGGTACTCAACGGATTGCTCGCCGGTGTCGGGGTTCTCCCACGAGAAGAGGCTGCGATCATCGGTCAGGATCTTCCTTCCGTTGCGAATGAAGGAGATCCCGAAGTTCGAGTCGAGGTACCGCCGCACGCCGAGCCAGCCGTAGATCCGGCGTTCCCGGAGCTCGAGCTTCCGCCGCCCGCAGGACGCGCACTCTTCGGCGGTGTAGTGCTCCGGATGCCAGTGCCCGCACTCCTGGCATGCGCGTGCCGGTGCCAACTCATGATCGATCGCGCGCACGGCGGCGACCTCGACACCTTCGTACTGGGTAGTGCGGCTGGGGGACCAGACGCACGGCCTGGAGGGCAATACCTTCTTGTCATTGATGTACAGGGAGGCCGGGTTGTTCATGCCGGCGGAGGTCTCGATCCCCGGGATGGCCTCGCCCTCCCGGAGCAGAACGCTGTAAACGTCCGCGAGCTTGTTACGCACCGTCCCGATGGTGTTCGACTTGCGCAGGGCGGAGATGGTGCTCTCCTGCAGTCGAGAGACGGTGAACTCGGTGCCGTGCATCTCTGGGTCGTCTTTAAGGGTCTGGGTGACGTTGACCGCGAAGCTGCCCGATCGCTGCATCTCGTGAAAGTCGATCGTCACCGAGGTCCAGGTTTCCTCGCCCGCCTGGGTCGTCTTGACCGTCGTGATCCTGCCAAGCCGAGCGGTCGCGATGTTGAAGCCCATGCCGAACAGCCCGAGAGAGCCGTACCGGTCGTTGTCCGAGTAGCCGGCTCGCAAGGCGTTCTGGAGTTGATCCGTTGACATTCCCGTGCCCGTGTCGGCCACAGTGATCTCCGCAGCGTCCCAATCTTCAGTCGTCGGCTTGGGGAGTGTTACGCAGATCTCGCGAGGGTCGCCGGTGTCAATCTTGCGGAAGTTGTCAAATGCGTTGTCCACAAGCTCGGCGATGCACTGCCAGATCGTGTAAGGTATGTCGCCGAGTACCTCGAGCAATCGAGGAGAAGGCGTGAGGTCGAGGGTGCGGGGCTGATCAGTCAACGCAACTCCTTGGCATCGCGAATGTGCTCGGACCCAGGCCTGTTGATCTTACCCGCAGCTCCTGGCACCGGTGTGTCGATCGCGCAAGATTGGTGCGGACGGGAGCGCTGCGCTAGTCCGAGGCCGCCGTGCGCTGCGGTGCAAGCGAGCCACGTCATCGTGAAAGCACCCATTCGGAGTAGCGAAATCAAGTCGGTCGATCGTGGGGAGGGGCTTAGATTCCGAGCCGCGAGGCGTGTTAGGTGGGAAGTCGGTTTGGATGGCGTCGCTGTCAGCCTGCGTTCTGGGTGAATTGAGGGCTGTGGTCGAACCGATTAGGGTCGAGACCATTCTCTACAAATCACTGTCGTTGTGACCGCCTGGTCACAACGATCTCGCGGATCTTCGCGGCAGCGCTCGCTGGATCCTCATGCTCCCAAATGCGTACAACTTCCCAACCAGCCTCGGCGAGTAATCTATTGGTATCCGCATCGCGCTGGACGTTGGTTTCGATCTTCTCGCGCCAAAAATCTGCGTTGCTTCCGCTCGCTGGTCGATAGTGTGCGGGGCAGCCGTGCCAAAAACACCCGTCAAGGAAGACAGCAATTTTCAGCTTGGTAAATACGATATCAGCGGTCCGTCGGATGCTTTTGATCGGCCGTACGGATACCCGGTATCTCAATCCGAGCGCGTGGACAGCCGAACGCAGGGCAAGCTCGGGACGCGTGTCCCGGCCACGGTTGCCGCGCATCACTTCCCTGGATGCGGGACTGCTCGCCCACGATTCCACTGCCAACGTTCACATCCTCAGTGGTCAAGCTTGCTCTAGCTTCACGCCATTCTACTCCGTACATCGGTGGTGGCGAAAGTTAGTCAACTTTCCTGGCAGAGTGCGATTGCGTGTGTATATGGCACTCGCGAGATAACCTGGGCACTCGCGTAGGCCAGCACGCTTTCCGACGTTGCCTCTTAGCGCGTTTCCGGCGTCAATCAGCCCTGACAACCAAGCGTTCCATAGCCGCGTCGTCAACTTCCATAAGCGCCCGACTGGCCATGGCGACGAGCTCGAAGGAAGCGGCGACACCGTCTCCGAACAGCACCACACAACGGGCTCGTGTCGGCGCTCGCCGGGCCTTCGGGCCTCCGCGACCAAGCTGACCTCGACGGGGTGTCCGCCGCGTTCCATGGGGGCGATCTCAGAGCACTGGCCTTCACCAGCCCATGCGGCCGGTCGCCCGGTTGGTGTGTCAGACCAGAGCATGCCACCCGCCGGTCCCACGCTCACCGTCGCCAACGACGGCGACGATCGGTCTCTAGTAACCTTGCTTTTCGCTCGGCGCGTCAGGGTGATCTTTATTGAGGTGATCTCAGTGGGGTTGGTTGTGTTCGTGGTGGGTGAGGGTGAGGGCGGCTTGGAGGATGGCGGTGATTTTGCGGGGGCTGGTGGTGATGTGTTGCAGGGTGCGCCAGCGTTGGGTCAACAGCGCGATGCCGCGTTCGCCTTGGGCTCGGAGGCTTGTGAGCAGGGTGTTGTAGGTGCGGTTGTCGGGGTGCAGCGGGCTGCGTCGGGGGGCGCTTTTGCTGTGTTTGACCGGGGTGTGCACTCCGATCCCGGCGCCTTGGAATCCGCCGTCGGCCAGGGTCGGCAACCGCAGCTGGGAGGCGGCCCAGTACAGCGCTCCGAGCACGTGGTGTTCGGCGGCGGTGAGATCGTGCACCCTGCCTGGCTCGACGGGGGAGGACCACAGCGGGAAGCCGGTGTGGTCGGTCAGCAGTAGGACGGTGCCGCCGTGACGCTGGTGCTTGCCGGAGAACCACCGGTGGACCTGGCGGCCCTTTTTGCTGACGGTCTTCTCACCCAGCCGGTCACAGGTGATCAGGGTGCCGTCGAGGATGACGTGCGGCACCCCGCGCCGCGCCGCATCCATCAGGGCTTGGTGCAGGTCAGGGGCCTGAGCCGCCAGCACCGTGATGACCTCGTCGATGTAGCGGTAACCGGTGGCCCGTGAGATGCGGTGATCCCGGGCCAACACCGGGATCGGAGTCCGGTGACGAAACCACCGCAACCCGAGTACGGCCTGCTGGAACGGCGTCAACACCCGCCGCCCGCGCCGGGTGCCGCGGCGCCGGCGTTCGGCCACCAGCAGCCGGCTGAGGTAGAGGGCGAGTTCGTCAGCGACATCGAGCGTGGCACGATAGGTGATCACGTGGGGTCCTGGCCTCTGCGAAGAACGATCTTGTGGTGAGACCTTCTTCTACCAGGACCCCACGCCCCACTTCTCACTGAGATCACCTCATTCTCGATCAGGTGACGATCGAGTACATCACCGCCGACGTTGTGCGGGCAGCTCTAGAGGAGCACGACGAGATCGGTCTGCTGGCGTTCTGTCGACGGTATGGCTTCGACCAGGGGCGCGAGTACGTCATCACCGAGGACGGGCGTAGGTACGGGGCCAGGGTCATCCTGGCAGCTGCTCACGGCCGGTCACCGGGACGAGGGCCTCTCCTTCCCCGCCAGCTGGGTACGGATAGCGAGGTCAATGCGCTCCTCAGGCGCGAAGGCTTCGAGGTGAGAAAGCTGCAACCGCTGGCATGGAGCGAAGTGCAGCTTGTTCTCGTTTGTCCGCTGCTGTTTAAAAACGGCAGGAACGGAGCGACGGACCAACATTCCGCGTTGCTCCGAAGACTGCCGTTGCGCGCACCAGAGGATCGCGGGCGCAACTTCCGCTCGCCCTACAGCGTGCAGCACAAGTTGTACGACCTGATGACTCGCTTACCGGACTACGAAAGCTAGGAAAAATCTGGGAATTGGACGAAACAGTGGTTCAGTCCTTTCTTTGTGGCGAAGACTTGATGCGCGCGAAAGCTGTTGCCATCGCCAGATCTGCTTTTTCTCAGGCATGGGCGATGTTCTCGTCGGACACCCGAAAGTACGGTGGGAACACTGGGTACGACGACATTCTCGGCGTGCAATACGTCTACGACAGCAGGGTCGCCAACTATCGCAGAGTAAAGGTTGGTGACCTCGTGGTCCTCCGCGATGAGACAGGCGTGCAGGGCGTCGGTCGGATCCATCAGATCGATCGGCTGGACCACGTGACGAAGACGCGGCGCGTTTGCCCGGGGTGTGGATCCGGTCGGTTCGAGAAACGAATGAGGCAAACTCGCAGATTCCGCTGTCGGACGACTGGGTGTCGCATGGAGTTCGATCAACCAGCCGAGAAGCAGGTGCAAGTCACCCAGTTCATCGCACATTACGGTGGGTACTGGCGTGCGCTTGACGGCGCGATCGATTCAGGGCGGATCAAGGTCGCCTTCCTTGACGCTGCCAAACAGAATGCGATTCGCCCCGTCGATCCGATCAAGCTGAAGGAGATGCTGGCTGAACTGTCGATACCTCTGCCGCCTAAGCTGCCCGAGAAGAGCGAATCTCCGCAAAAGCCTCCTCATGGTGGACGCCGTCTCGTTTTGACCAAAGCCCGCTACGGGCAAGAGGCGTTCCGTCAGGAATTGCTGAAGAGGTACGGGGCCGTGTGTGCGGTGACGGGCCCCTGCCCGACAGACGTGTTAGAGGCTGCTCACCTCAGGCCGTTCGCCGAGCACGAGACGCATGATCTCGATGAAGGCGTGCTCCTGCGAGCGGATGTGCACCGGCTTTACGACAACAACTTGTTAGCGGTTGATCCGGAGTCGTGGACGGTGGTGCTCGCCCCGTCGCTGAGGGACTACTCTGAATATGCCAAGCTTTCCGGTGTTCAATTTGTCCGAGGTCCCAGTCCGGAGGCGGTCAAAAAGCGATTCGACGAGGTGAGAGCTTTGTGGTTTTCGTGACTGGTGGCCGACAATAGAGCCCACCCCCTACGGCCGCCACTGCGGGTTGCGGCCGGTTTCGCCGAGGAGGTGGTGGAGGGGTGGGGCGGTGTCCGGGACGGGGACCTCCGCGCCGAAGACGCCCATCGCTCGGCCTTGGTCGCCGGTCTTGGCGATGACGTCGCGAGCGTCGGCGATGAGGTCGTCGTCGAGGTCGAGGTCCTGGTCGGTGGCTCGGGCCAGGTCCCAGGCGTGCACCGCGAACTCCATGGTGATCATGCCGCCGATCAGCTCGGCCGGCATCTGCCTCGGGCTGCCCATGTGGGTCATGCCCTCCCACGCGCTGGGTGTGCTCCAGGCGTGGGACGTGCGCTCCACCTGGCGCACGACGTCGCCCTTCCAGTCCCCGCTGGTGAGGTCGGCGTCCGACTCGCTCGCCGCGGGTGGCGGGACGACCTCCTTGCGGGCGCCGCCTTCCAGGGACGGTCCCCAGAACAGCAGGTGGTTCAGCAGGTCGCGCACCGAGTGGTCGGCGCACGGGGTCGGTGCGGTGAGCTGCCCCGGTTCGATGGACTCGACGATCCCGGTCAGGGCGGCTGCTGCGTGGTTCAGGTGCCGTGGTTCGGACATGCCGACCAGTCAACCACCACGCCCTGACGCTGAACTGCGCACGCGACGTGTGGCGTCGCGGAAGCGAATCCCCACCGGGCACCGTCCCCGCCCTGCTAGCGTCGCGGTGTGGAGCACCTTCCGGAACGGTGGGACGACGGCCTGCTGCTGCGGGGGCTCGAGGAGTTCGGCATCCGGACCGAGGACGTCGTCCACCTCCCCGTCGGGTTCGGTGACCACCACTGGAGGGTGACCGATGTGGACGGTCGTCGGTGGTTCGTCACCGTCGCGGACCTGGAACGCAAGTGGCACTGCGGTCGCGGCGCGCGCGAAGCGCTCCGGGGAGTGCGCCGCGCGATGGGCACGGCTGCGGCCCTGCGCGAGGACGGGCTGGACTTCGTCGTCGCGCCCATCCCCGCAGCCTCCGGTGAGCTGGTGGTCGAGCTGGACGACCGCTACGGGCTCAGCGTCTTCCCGCACGTGGACGGGGAAACGGGCGAGTTCGGGCAGGCGCTGACCGGGGCGGAGCGGGACGAGGTCATCGACCTGCTCGCCCGCCTGCACACCCGCACCCCACCGCCGATGACACCGCGCCTCGCCCTGGACCCGTGGGGACGGGACGAGCTCGAAGCGGCGCTCGACGGTCCCTGGTCGGGCGGGCCGTTCGCGGAGCCCGCCGGCGAGCTGCTCGCCGAGCACGCCGACCACGTGCGGGCGCGGCTGGCCGAGTTCGACCGGATGGCCGCCCGCGTCCAGGAACGCGGCGCCGCGCACGTCGTCACGCACGGCGAGCCGCACCCCGGCAACCTGCTGCGCACCGACGACGGCTACCGGCTGGTCGACTGGGACACCGCAGGCCTGGCCGTCCCCGAGCGCGACCTGTCGCTGCTCTCCGACGACCCGGCCGACCTCGCCCGCTACGGGGAACGCACCGGCCGCGCGGTGGACGCCGAGGCGTTGGCGCTCCACCGGTTGCGCTGGACGCTAATGGACCTGGCCGAGTTCGTGGCGGAGTTCCGCCGCCCGCACACCCGCCCGGCGGACCTCGACGCCACCTGGGAGCACTTCACCGAGACCCTGCGCCAACTGGCCGACTGACCGGGAGCCTCTTGGTCCTGCTCGCGGCGGCCAGTCCGCTCCGGGGCCGAAGGGACAGCACGACGAGGAGACGACATGAGGAAGACGTGGTGGGTGGGGCCCGCGGTCGCGGCCGTGCTGGCGTTCCCGCTCCCGGCGCACGCCGAGACCGCGGACGTCCAGGACGCGTTGACCGCCTACCAGGCGGAAGTGGGCCCCGGCGCGGGCGTGCACGGCGGAGACCACACCGGGTCGTGGGAGTTCTCGGCGGGGACCGCCACGGTCGGCACCGACCGGCCGATCACCTCCACCGACCACTACCGGATCGGCAGCCAGACCAAGACGTTCACCGCGGTCGTGACGATGCAGCTGGTCGACGAGGGCAAGGTGGTCCTCGACGAGCCGATCGAGCGCTACCTGCCGGGCGTGGTCACCGGCAACGGCCACGACGGCAGCGTCATCACCGTCCGGCACCTCCTGCAGCACACCAGCGGGATCCCGACCAACGACCTGCCGACCCCGGTCCCGCGCCTGGACGGCACCTTCGCGCTGCGGGAGCTGGTGCGCGACGGCCTGCGCCACCCGTCGGTGAGCGCGCCGGGCGCGGAGTTCCACTACTCCAACACCAACTACGAGATCCTCGGGTTGATGGTCGAGGCGGTCACCGGGAACCCGGTCGGCCAGGAGATCACCGACCGGATCATCCGGCCGCTCGGCCTGCACGACACCACCTACCCGGAGGCGGGCGACCGCAGCCTGCCCGACCCGCTGGTGCACGGCTACGTCGGCGGTCGGGTCCCGCCGCTGTTCCTGTGGCTCGACGCCACGGCCTTCGAGCCGTCGCTGTTCGGCCCGGCGGGCGGCATGATCTCCACCCAGCAGGACATCACCCGCTTCTACCAGGCGCTCCTCGCCGGTGAACTGACCTCGCCGGAGAGCCTGGCGGAGATGCGGACGACCGTGCCCGTCGAGGGCGCACCGGACCTGGCCGTCGGCCTGGGGCTGCTGAAGCGGACGCTGCCGTGCGGTGCGGTGACCTGGGGCCACGACGGCATGGTGCCCGGCTTCGCCTCGCACACCGACGTCACCGCCGACGGTCGCCACGTGGCCACGGTGACCAACTCCAACATCGGCTCGGCGAAGGTCAACGACGTCATCACCGCCGCGATCTGCGGCTGAGGACGAGGAGGCCCGTGCGCGTGCACGGGCCTCCGCTCGCGTGTCACGGCATCGGCTGGTCGTCGACCTCGATGTCGAACTTGACGTTGCCGCCCTGGACGGAGGTGACGGTGACGGTCACCCCGATCCGGTCGCCCCCGGCCGTCAGCACGCACCGCTCGGTCTTGCCGACCTCGGCCGCCAGCGGGCCGGGGCAGGTCACCGAGTCGGGCCGCTGCCCGGCCATCTCGGTGAGCCGCTCGGTCACCGTCTTCTCCAACGCGTCCTTGCCCACCTGCGGCCCGACGGAGAAGCTCATCGAGCACCCGCTGAGCAGCAGACCCCCGCACACCGCGGCGACCGCGGATCGCACGGCGCGTGACATCACCATCCCCCTCCTGGTCAGTGCACACGAGCCGGTCGCAGGTTGCGCCGACTCCCCCGAAGGTGATCGTGGCAGAGAACCGCGCCGGATTCGGGCGTTTCGCAGAAGTCGTGACCACCGGCGCACCGAGGACCGAGCCTCCGCTCGTCGTGTGGTGGCTCAGCGCTCCAGCACGCCGACGGCGGCGTAGCTGTTGGTCTGCGCCGCCTCAGCGGGGTCGACGGGGACCTCCGGGCGCCACTCGGGGAGCAGCACCAGGCCGGGCTCGACCAGCTCGTACCCGGTGAGCAGCTCGGCGATCTGCTCGCGGCTGCGCAGCGTCCCGGGGGTGGAGGTGCGGTTGTAGATCTCGTGGCCGGCGCTGAGCTGGTCGTCGGTGAAGGTCACCGAGGACAGGTGCGACAGCGCCAGGTAGCTGCCCGGCACGCACGCCTCCCGGTAGCGGCGCATGACGCCCACCGGGTCGTCGGAGTCGGGCACGAAGTGCAGTATCGCGACGGCCAGCACCCCGACCGGCCGGCTGAAGTCCAGCAGCTCGGCCACACCGGGCGCCTTGAGCACGGTCTCGGGTTCCCGGATGTCGGCCTGCGTGATGGTGACGTGCGGAACGCCGTCGAGGAGCGCCTGGGCGTGCGCGACCGCGACGGACTCGTGGTCCACGTAGGCCACCCGCGCGTCCGGGGCGACGCTGTGCGCGATCTCGTGCACGTTGCCCACGGTCGGGATGCCGGACCCGAGGTCGAGGAACTGGTCGATGCCCTGCTCGACCATGAACCGCACGGCCCGGCCGAGGAACGCGCGGTTGGCGTAGGCCCACTTCCGGCCGGTGGGCACCTTCTCGAGGAACCGCTCGGCGGCATCCCGGTCGACGGCGAAGTTGGCGGAGCCGCCGAGGTAGTAGTCGTACATCCGCGCCGCGTTGGGCGAATCCATGTCGACCCCGGCCGCTGCCAGGTGGTCCGCGTCGTGGTCCTGCACACCGGGATCATCGCGAGACCCGGGTCACGAAGCAAGCCCCCACCGCGGCTCAGCGGGGGTCTGTGCGGCGAGCGAGCTGCTGCCGCACAGCCCGCGCGGAGCCGCGACGATCAGGGGGTGCGGCGCGGACCGGCTGCTGCCGGAACAGGCATGCCGGCCCTCGCGTCCGGAGGTCGGGGTCAGTGGCGCCGGACGGCCTTGATGACGAGCTGTCCGACCACCAGGTAGACCAGGGCGGCCAGGCCGTAGTTCAGGACGACGCCCAGCAACGCGTCGTCCGGGGTGAAGACGTCGCCCAGGCCCAGCACGAGCGTCTTGGCCAGCAGGTAGATGGAGGAAACGAACCCGTTCCCCTGGTTGGCGTCGAACACGACGAAGAGGATGTGCAGGGCGAACACCGACACGACCGCGCCGACCACGGCGCGGATCACGTTCGCGACGGTTTCCGATCCGTCTCCACGACGATCGCGCTCACCCATTGCGCGACCATCGAAACAGCCGTCGTGTGACGAGTGGTGGCCGTGGTGGTGCGGCGGGTGAGGACCGCCGGCGTGGTGCGGGGAATGACTCATGGCGGCCGATCGTGACCACGGATGACGAGGGAGAACAACCCCGTAGGCGCCGCGATGACCTGAGATGATCGCCACGCGTGACCAGGCTTGAAAGCAAAATGTGTTCAGGAATGTGTGCCAGCCAGCGGCGCTCCAGGTTGGTTTCGGGAAACCAACGAAATTCGGGGGAGAACAGTTGCTCGGGCGTGATCACCGCGTTTCTGCTTCGTTGTCCCCCGATGTGGATCCAGTCCTATTCAGACAGACGCCGTCATGTCATGCTCTTCCGCCGCACGGCCGCGGAACAGGTCCGCGGGAACGGAGAACCCGGACGGCGAGATGACTTCCACGCAGCAACGGCCGCCGCACGCGCAGGAGCCCCCGCGGGTGCGGCGCAGACGACCGGGCAGGGCGGTCCTGGTCCCCGTGCCGGCCCTGGTCGGTTTCCTCGCCTGCGTCGACTTCTCGCTCGAGCGGGAGGACGCGCTGCCGGCCGACGGCGACCGGCCCGCGGACGGACCGGGCACGAACTGGCTGCTGGTGGGCTCGGACAGCCGGGAAGGGCTCGACGCCGGGCGCCAGGCCGAGCTCGGCACCGGTGACGCCGCGGGGCGGCGCACCGACACCGTGGTGCTCGTGCACGTCCCCGAAGGCGACGGCATGCCCACCACGGTGAGCCTGCCGCGCGACTCCTCGGTGCCGGTCCCCGGCCGGGGCGAGGACGAGCTCACCGCGGCCTTCGCCTACGGCGGCCCCCGGCTGCCGGCGCGGACGGTCGAGGCCTCGACCGGCGTGCGCATCGACCACTGCGCCGAGATCGGCCTCGGTGGGTTCGCCGACACGACCGACGCCATCGGCGGGGTCGACCCGTGCGGGGCGGAACCGGTGCACGACCCCAGGGCCGACCTCGACCTGGAGGCGGGCTGCCAGACCCGCGACGGCCCGCAGGCGCTGGGCCACGTGCGCACCCGCGCCTCCGCCCGCGGCGACCTGGACCGGGTGGAGCGGCAGCGGGAGTTCCTGGCCGCGCTGACCGAGAAGGCCTCCAGCCCCGAGGTCCACCTCGACCCGGTGCGGCTGTTCCCGCTCGTCCTCGACACCTCCGGTGCGTTCCTGGTCGGCCAGGGCGACAACGTGTGGCACCTGGCCGGCTCGGCGTTCGCGATGAACGGCGTCGCCTCCGGCGAGGGCGTGACGACGACCGTGCCCTTCGGCGGTTTCGCCGAGACCGACGACGGCGCGTCGGTCGTCACGTGGGACCGGGACGAGGCGCAGGCCCTGTTCGGCGCCCTGGCCGCCGACCAGCCGGTCCCGCAGGAGCTCATCACCACCGGCTGAGGACACCAGCCCGCGAACGGAGGGGCCGACGACCATGCGCAAGCAGATCGAAGTCCAGCACGACGTCGAACAGGCGGTGCGCGCCTACGAGGCCGCGCTCGTCGAAGCCGACGTCGCCGGACGCCACGCGCGACCGGACGAGGAGCCGCAACGCCTCCGCGACCTGCGGATGCGGGTGGTCCGACTGGCCGAAGCGCTGCCGAGCACCTGCTGGCCGCGGGACAAGTGCGGTCACTGCGGCGGAGAGCGCGAAGTCCCCGCCGTCCAGGCCCGCTACGGCGCCGGCTCCTCGCCGAAGTTCGTCCCCAGCCGCCGCCCGTGCCCGCGGTGCCGAGGCACCGGCCTCACCCTCGACCTGCCGTCGGACAGCGGCGAGCCACCGGCGACGGACGCGTGACGTTCCGGCGGGTCAAGGGCGGGGAACCGTGCGCGACACGCTGCCGGAGGGTGCCGCAGCTGACCCGGTGAGCACGTCTCCCCGCCTCGCCTGCAGTCCGATGTGGACGGCGTCGTCGGCTTGATCACGCCGCGGCCGGGACGGTCGGGACGGGGAGCCCGACCGTCCCGGCCGCGGAGCACGGGGCGTTCTCAGCCGAGCGGGTTGGTGGTGTCGCGCAGGGTGGCCAGGACCGGGGCGTACATGCGGGACTTGATGGTGCCGAGGGTGTCGCCGGCCTTGCCCGCCTGTTCCTGGGCGATCTCGATGGCGGTGGAGCGCACGGCGTCCTCGGCGACCGCCCGGTCGACGATGCCTGCGGCCGCGGCGTCGGTGCCGCCGTAGCGGCGGGCGGTGACCATGGCCTCGTGCGCGGTCTGCGGTGCCAGGCGGGCCTGGATGAGGGCGGCCATGCCGGGGGTGAAGGGGATGTTGATGTCGGCTTCGGGCAGGCACCAGAAGCCGCGGTCGGCGCGCATGACGCGGAAGTCGTGGGCGAGGGAGAACATCGCGCCGGCAGCGAAGGTGTGCCCCTGCAGCGCGGCCACCGTGATGAGCGGCAGCGACAGCAGTCGCGCGAACAGCTCGTGCACGGAGACCACGTAGTCGTGGTGGTGGTCGGCGTTGGCGAACAGCCACTCCAGGTCGAGCCCGTTCGAGTAGAACTTCCCCGTCGCGGCGGTCACCAGGGCGCGCGGGCCCTCTGCCTTCTCCACCTCGTCGAGCGCGGCACCGACCGCTCGGATCCAGTCGGGGTGGAAGCGGTTCTCGCCGTCTCCGAGGTCGAGGACGAAGACGTTGTCCTGGCGGTCGAGCGAGGGCATGGCGACTCCTTCGAGGTGCGTGGGTGAGACGGCTGGGCCACCGCCCGGGACCGGTGGCGGGCAGTGCTCCGCCCGGCCCGACTCGTGAACACCGCGTCGTCGACCGCAGCGATGAACCGTCCTACTGATCGGTAACTCATGAGGTGCGGGAGGATCAAGAGATCCATGCCCCGGAACACAGTGGTGGCACCGCGATCGATGTGCGCGCCAGTCGCGGCGCCGCCCGTGCACGCGGTCGGCTGAACCCGACTGAGAACTCGCTGCGCGGAGCGGGCGCCGATCCGCTGAGCATCACGCTTGGCCGCAGCGCCCCCGGGAAGGCCGCTGAGCTGTTGCGCTTCCTGGTGGGCGGTACGAGAGACCAGGCGAGCGGGTCGGCTGGGCTGCACCGGGGATCAGGTCACATGCCTTGCTGATCCGTTCGTGGAACCGGGGATGGGAGGGTGACGGCGTCACCGCCGGCGTTGGCGCGATGGCGAATGCGGTGGCGTGCGCCGTCGAGCACGCAGTGCCGGTTCCGGGAGTTTGGTCCGGTCAGGTGAACGCCTCCAGGCGAAGGACGAGCAGGACCGAGAAAAGGGCCTCCAGGCCCGGGCGACATGACACGGTGAACGCGTGCGAAGCGGGCAGGAGCGAACGAACGCCCCGGCGCCGGCCCGGCTGGCGGCGTGGGGGCGGTGGATCGTCCCGGTCGTCATCGCGGTGGAAGCGGTCCTGCTGCTTCTCGGAGTTGTCCGGTCGGGTGACGGCGTGGTGGTCGTGAGCCGACCCGGCACCCGGCATTACCGGTGCTGATCAACCACGCGCTCGGCCGGGGCGTCGAGGTCGAGGTGTTCACCAACATGGTCAGCATCCATCCCGTGCTGTGGGACGTGTTCACTCAGCCTGGCGTGCGGTTGGCGACGTCGTACTACTCCACCGACCCCGGCGAGCACGCCGCGATCACCCGCCGGCGGACCTACGAGCGGACCAAGGCCAACATCGTCGAGGCGCTGCGGCGTTCGATCCCGCTGCGGGCTGGTGTGGTGAACCTGTGGGAGGGGCAGTGCAGCGACCAGGCGGTGGCCGAGCTGCGCGAGCTCGGCGTGACCGAGATCGGCAACGACCGGCTCCGGCAGGTCGGCCGCGGAGTGCGCACCGGCGCGGCCGGGCTGGATGAGCTGTGCGGGCACTGCGGCGACGGCAAGATCGCGATCTCCCCGAGCGGGCAGGTGTGGCCGTGCGTGTTCTCCCGGTGGATGCCGGTGGGCAACGTGCGCGAACGTCCGCTCGCCGACATCCTGGCGGGACCGCGGGCGGGTGAGGTCGGCGAGACACTGCGGGCCGCCTTCGCTGGCCGTCCGAGGTCGGCGTGCGATCCTCAGTGCGGGCCGAACTGCGGACCCGCCTGCAACCCGCAGTGCTGGCCCACTGGTAGCGGGCCCTGCGGCCCCAACGGCGGGTGCATGCCGAACTACGACGCCTAGGGAGCCTTGTTGTTCGTCCGACGCGCCTACGTCAGGGAGGCGAACCGGCCCGGCCGCGCTGAGCGTGGCCGGTGGCCATACACGGTGCCGTGCGTGGCCGAGCTCGTCGATGAGGGGCTGCGGTTCGAGGCGCCGGTGACGTTCTTCGTCGGCGACAACGGCTCGGGCAAGTCCACGCTGGTCGAGGCGATCGCTGAGGGGTTCAAGCTCGATTCCTACGGCGGTCGCCTCGCCGCGCTGCGCGGCCGCCCGAATCCGACCAAGACCCCGCTCGGTGAGGTGCTGACGCTGGAGACCACCGCGGCCGGTTCCCGGATGCTCGGCGGTCCCCGCTCCCGCAAGCAGGGGTTCTTCCTGCGGGCTGAGACGGCGTTCCAGATGACCGAGAACCTCGGCGGGGTGCCGGGCTACTGGGACGACAACACCGCGGAAATGTCGCACGGCGAGGGCTTCCTCGCGGTGTTCCGGGCGATGTTCGCCAAGCCCGGCTTCTACGTGATGGACGAACCCGAGGCCGCGCTGTCGTTCACCTCGTGCCTGCGGCTGGTCGGGCTGATGCACGAGCTGGGCAAGACCGGCGCGCAGGTGGTGTGCGCGACGCACTCGCCGATCCTGGCCGCCACACCCGGTGCGGACATCATCGAGGTGGGCGAGCACGGGTTCCGGCGGATCAAGTGGGACGAACTCGAACTCGTCGACCACTGGCGGCGCTACCTGGCCAACCCAGACAGCTACCTGCGGCACATCATCGACTGATGGAACCCACCGCCGCCGAGGTCGCCGAGGCCGACCGCCAGTTCTCCGAATGGATGCGCGCCAACCTGGCGCGCGCCGCCGAGCACTTCGGAGTGACGGTGACGGGCGAGCCGGTGTTCGGGTGGCGGCTGCGGTCGATCAGCGCCCCGGCCGCCAGCCCGGACGGGCACCGGTGGCTGCGGGTGGTTTCTGAGCAAGTCCAGTGGGCCGAGGGCGACTGGTGGACCGGTAACGCCGACGCGAACGCGATCACGGGCATCCGAAAACCCCGTGTGCTCGACGTCGTGGAGTGGGAGGTCCCCGGGGTGCGGCGGCAGCGCGCCGAGCTGATGACCTACGTGCCGGGTCGTCGCTGCTCGGACACTGACGTGCTGCGGGCCGAGGTCGACCTGCCTGCGGAGTGGTGGGGTGAGCTGCGCCGCAGCCTCGACGTGCTCCGGGCAACTCCGACGACGCGGATCCGCAAGGACGCACCCGGGATCCGCAAGGCCGTCCACGACGCGCTCGGGCTGTCGATCGAGGTGGCCGAGTGGGAAACCGTGCACGGTGATCTGCACTGGGCGAATCTGCTGCAACCCGAACTCGGCGTGCTCGACTGGGAGCTGTGGGGCCGCGGCCCGGTCGGCACCGATGCGGCGTCGCTGTACTGCTACAGCCTGCTCTCACCCCGCACCGCCGCGACCGTGCGGGCAGCCTTCGCCGACGTGCTCGACACCCCGACCGGCACCACCGCGCTGCTCTACGTCGCCGCCCGCCTACTGCGCCGCACCAGCATGGGCGACCACCCCGAACTCGCCAGCCAACTTCACCGCCTGGTCGACGAGCTCACCCAGCAATGACGAACGCGCCCCACGTCGGACCCGATCAAGGGGTCGACGTGGGGCGCTGGTCTTTCCGGGCGGGGGCGTCGTGGCGCAGCCGGATCGCGGGGAGCGGTCGACGAGAAGCTGCTCACGGTCTCGCCGAGAGTGGGGATCAAGTTGGAGACAGTCACCGCCGACGACGAGTACTTCATGACGCGCGCAGAGGTGGCGCGGTTTCGCGGAGTTGCGGCAGAGGACAGCGAACTGCTTGACCTGCTGATCGACATCGGCACTGAGACCGGTCTGCGCTGGGGTGAACTCGCCGGGCTGCACCTGCAACGCGTCGACACCAAGCGACTCGTGATCCAGGTGCAAGAGGCCTGGGACAAGCACAGCAACGAGATCAAGCCCTACCCGAAGGGGCGACGTCGCAGAGGTGTGCCGATCACCAGGCGGCTCGCTGGCCGCATCGACGACTACGTGAAGCGGAATCCGCCGAAGCGGTGCCGGGCCCGACACCGTGGTGGGAGACGTTGCACCGGGGCGTTGCTGCTGGCATCCAAGGCTGGAACGCCACTGAACTACGGGAACATGCGCCGTCGGCACTGGGATTCCGTCGCGGAGCGCGCGGGGCTGGCAGGGGGCACGCCGCACGATATGCGGCACACGTACGCGTCGTGGCTGATCCAGGATGGGGCCGGCATCGAGACGGTGTCGGCGCTGTTGGGGCACAAGTCCTGGACGACGACCATGCGGTACGCGCACCTGGCGGATGCCCGGTGGGCGAAGGTGCGCGACATCATCGGCGGCCCGGAACCGACTCCGGACGGGCTGAGTTCCGATGCGATCGCCGAGGCCGTGCGCGTCCTCGCTGCTGAACCCGAGCGGTGGGCGGCGGTCGCCGCGGCCCTGGACGGGGGGCTGGCTCCTAACGCTGCCCCCATCTTGCCCCCATCTGGGGATGCTGCGGACGGAGCCAAGATCATCGATCTGGCGTCCCGCCGCAGGTCAACAGGCTAATTCTTTCCGCGCCCCCGGCAGGATTCGAACCTGCGACACCCGCTTTAGGAGAGCGGTGCTCTATCCCCTGAGCTACGAGGGCCTGCTTGGAGAGTACCTGGCCGGTCGGGGCGGGTCGGCACCGGTTGGTGTCGTGCCGTTCACGATGGCTCCCGGGCCGGTCACGTATCGTCAGGAGATCGTCACCGATCGTGCTGAGGGGGTGTGGGCGACGTGGACACAGGTGCTGCGGGCGACGTCGTGCGGGCGGAGGCGGTGCACGGCCACCAGGGGGTCGCGGCGTTAGCCGGTCCCCCCGGGACCACGCCGACGACCGACTCACCGAGCTGCACAGGACCTGTCTGGTGGACGAGCACGACTTGGAGCAGTTCCTGCTCCCCGACCTCCTCAGCGGGCACGCTGCCGGGCCCCTCGACGCGGTCGACCGCGACGACGACTTCGGCCGCCTCCTCGCCTGGTACCGGCGGCAGGGCGCCTTCGCCGACCGGGCGGTGACGGGACCGGGCCGGTTCCGCGTCGTCGACGACGAGCTCGACGGGGAGAACCCGTTCAGCCGGGAGACGGCGCTGGAGTGGCTGCGCAGCGAGCGCGTCAACCTGGTCGGCATGGTCCGGTTGGCCGCCGAGAGCGGGTGCCACACCGACGTCATCGCGTTGTGCGACGGGCCGCTGTGGGCGCTGCACGAGCAGGGCGAGCACGCCGGCGACACCTTGGAAGCGCTGTCCGCGGGGGTCGCCTCCGCGGTGGCGCTCGCAGATCCCGTCGCCGAGGCGCGGATGCGCGGCCTGCGCGGTCGGCTGCTCGTCGAGCGCGGTGAGGTCGACGACGCACTGGTCGAGTGCGCGGAAGCCGTTGCCGTGGCGGAGGGTTCCGGCCACCGGCGGGTCCTCGCCGCTGCGCTGCAGGCCCGCGGCGAGGTGCTGCAGGCCCGCGGCGAGCACGCTGCGGCCGTCGAGGACTTCCAGCGGGCGCGGCGCGAGATCAGCGAGGGGTGAACGGCTCCACCGCGCCCGTCACGCCGTGGTCGGGGAGTCGGTCGCCGGGCTCTCGTCGATCTCCACGCGGTTGCGCCCGGCCCGCTTCGCCCGGTACAGGGCGATGTCCGCGGCCGCGAACAGGTGCTCCAGCGTCGCCGGTCCGGCCGCCACGCCGATGCTCACCGTCGGTGCCTTGGTGATCCGGCCCAGCACCAGGCGCCAGTCGTGGTTGTGCACCGCGGCGCGGATGCGCTCGGCGACCACCGGCCCGGCCTCCTGGGAGTCCTCGCTGGAGCCGACCAGCAGCACCACGAACTCGTCCCCGGCCCAGCGGCAGACCAGGTCGTCGGCGCGGCACTCGCGGCGCAGCAGGTGCGCGACCTCCTGGAGCACGACGTCACCAGCCGTGTGCCCGGCCAGGTCGTTGACGTCCTTGAACCAGTCGACGTCGAGCAGCACCAGCCACGGCACCCGCCCCGCGGCCGCGGTCTGCTCCAGCAGCAGCGGAGCCCGGCGCTCCAGCCCGAGCCGGTTGGTCAGGCCGGTCAGCGGGTCGCGCAGCGCGGCCTCGCGCGCGGCCAGCGCCATGCGCTGGGCCTGCACGGCCACCCGGCGCTGCTCCAGCGCCTGGCCGAGGCCCTCGCGGAGCGCCTCGACCGCCGCCCAGCTCGCCGAGACGGTGCGACGCAGCGCGGCGGCCTCGCCGACCGGGTCGGCCAGGGCGTCGCAGATCGTCGCCAGGTCGAGCGAGAACTGCATCATCAGCATGGTGTCGCGGATGGTCTCCGCGGCGTCCAGTGCGCGGCTGGCGAGCGTGCGGGCCTCCTCCAGCTGGTTCTGCTGGCGGCGCACCACCGCGAGCACCCAGTTCGCCACCGACGAGCTGAACCAGTCGTCGGCGGCGCGGGCCAGCGCCAGGGCCTCCTGGGCGACGCGCTCGGCGGTCTCCCGGTCGCCGATGCCGACCAGCGCCCGCGCCAGGCCCGCCATCGCCGAGCGCCTGACCTGGCCGGGCCGGGCCAGCGACCGCGACTCCTCGAACAGGTCGCGGGCCAGGACGAACTGCGTGGCCCGCTCCTCCGTGGGGAGGGAGGTGGCGCGGAAGATCCGGGCGTTGCCCTCGCGGCACAGGCAGTGCGCCAGCGTCGCCGGGTCGCCGGAGTCGCGGGCCAGCTGCACCGACAGCGCCATCATCTCCAGCGCCGGGCCGCGGTGGCCGATGGTCTCCAGCAGGTAGCCGAGCATGCTGACGGTGTGCGCAGCGGCCGGCCCCTCGGGCCGGTCCACGTCGAGCTCGGTCCACCCCTCGGCGAGCAGCTCCAGGGCCAGCGGGATGTGCTTCAGGCGCCAGGCCAGGGTCGCTCGGTGCACCAGCACGGCGGCCCGGTTCCACTGCTCGGCGACCCGGTTCGCCCCCGCGGCGATCAGCTCGTCGAAGGCCGCCTCGGCCTCGGCGAAGCGGCCGGAGTCCAGCAAGGACCGCACCTGGCGGTCCTGGGCCGGGATGTGGCCGACCATCAGCGGGTCATCGTGCTGCACCGCTTCCTCGCAGGAGCGAACCTCGTGGTGGGACCGCGTGGCGGTCGTGTCGCCCCAGGCTACCGGTTGCGACCGCTGTCGTACTTGTCGTAGTGCACGACGGCCTCGAGTGGCAGTCGCTGCCGCCACCCGTGCCGTTCCAGGTCAGGCACGTCGGCGAGCGAGCGCACCGGGCCCACGCACAACCACGCGACGGGACGCACCCCGGCCGGGATGCCGAGCAGCCGGCGCAGGAACTCCTCGCGGTAGAAGCTGACCCAGCCCACGCCCAGGCCCTCGGCGGTGGCCGCCAGCCACAGGTTCTGGATGGCCAGGCACACCGAGTACAGGCCGGCGTCGGCGATCGCGTGCCGGCCGAGGACCTGCGGCGCGCCGCGGCTGGGGTCGTAGGTGACGGCGATGCCGAGCGAGGACTCCACGATGCCCTCGACCTTGATCTTGGCGAACGTGGCGGCGCGCTCCTCGTCCAGCTGGGCGGCGAAGACGCTGCGCTCGGCCAGCACGTGCTCGCGGAAGGCGCGGCGGGTGGACTCGTCGCGGACCAGCACGAAGTCCCACGGCTGGGACAGCCCGACGCTGGGCGCGCTGTGCGCGGCGCTGAGCACCCGGCGCAGCACGGGCTCGGGGACCTCCTCGCCGGTGAACTCGCGGCGCACGTCCCGGCGGCGGTTGATGACCTCGTAGAGGTCGGCTGCGGGGGCGGTGTCGGTGAACTGCTTGCGTCCGGTCGTCCTCATCGTGGTCATCCTGCCTCGGGGAGGCCCAGCGCAGCGGGGGAGGGTGACGATCTCCGCCGTGATCGCCGCCTCGCCGGTGACCCGCCGGGTCCGCGCTGGTCACCCCAGGTGATCGGTGGTGAGACGGTCGTCACCGCGCCCGGCGACGGGGTGGACGCCTCTCAGCTCGTTCTCAGGACCAGGGGTAAGACTGTGCTCATGCGCATCCTCGTCGTCGACGACGATCGTGCCGTGCGGGAGTCCCTGCGCCGGTCCTTGCAGTTCAACGGCTACCAGGTGGAGCTCGCCGCGGACGGTCAACAGGCCCTGGACCAGCTGGCGGCCAACCGACCCGACGCCATGGTGCTCGACGTGATGATGCCCCGGCTGGACGGGCTGGAGGTGGCCCGGCGGCTGCGCAGCACCGGCGACGACCTGCCGATCCTGGTGCTCACCGCCCGCGACGCGGTCTCCGACCGGGTCGCCGGGCTCGACGCGGGAGCCGACGACTACCTGCCCAAGCCCTTCGCGCTCGAAGAGCTGCTCGCCCGGTTGCGCGCGCTGCTGCGCCGCGCCGGCCCGTCGGACACCGGCCAGGACGAGCACCCGGCCGCGCTGCGCTTCGCCGACCTGGAGCTGGACCCCGGCACCCGCGAGGTCCGCCGCGGCGACCGCCCGATCAGCCTCACCCGCACCGAGTTCGCCCTGCTCGAGCTGCTCATGGCGCACCCCAAGCAGGTGCTGACCCGCAGCCGCCTCCTCGAGGACGTGTGGGGCTACGACTTCCCGACCTCGGGCAACGCCCTGGAGGTCTACATCGGGTACTTGCGCCGCAAGACCGAGGCCGACGGGGAGTCGCGGCTGATCCACACGGTCCGCGGTGTCGGTTACGTCCTCCGCGAGACGCCGCCGTGACGGTCCCCGCCCCACCCCCACCGGACCTCGCCGAGGCCCAGCCCCGAGGTCGCTTCCAGCGCGTCTCGCTGCGCAACCGCGTCACCTGGCTGGCGGCGGTCTGCGTGGCCGGTGCCGTCGCGCTGGTGTCGGTCGCCGCCTTCGTGACCGTGCGCGACAGCCTCTACCAGCAGCTCGACGACAACCTGGTCGAGCGCGCGGTGGAGGCCGCCGAGGGACCGCTGGTGCGCACCTCGGACCTGCAGCAGGTGCCGGTGGCGTTCTTCAACGCGACGAACTTCAAGATCACCGTGCTGAGCGCGGACGGGTTCCAGTTCGGCCCGAAGGGCCAGCGGCCGCCGCTGAGCTTCGCCGAGCTGGCGGTGGCGCGCGGGCAGGTGCCGCAGTCCCGGCGCACCGACCAGGAGACCAACAGCCGCGTGGTGGCGGTGCCGGCCGGGCAGGGCGCCGCGCTGGTCATGTCCACCTCGCTGGACCCCACCCAGCGCACGCTCGCCCAGCTCAGCGTGGTGCTGGTGGTCATGGGCGGGGCCGGCATCCTGCTCGCCGCGGCGGCCGGGACGGCGGTGGCGCGCGCCGGGTTGCGCCCGGTGCAGCGGTTGACCGCCGCGGCCGAGCGCGTCGCGCTCACCGGGGACCTGCGGCCGATCCCGGTCGAGGGCGACGACGAGCTGTCCCGGCTGACGACCAGCTTCAACGGCATGCTCAGCGCGCTGGCGGAGTCGCAGGAGCGGCAGCGCAGGCTCGTCGCCGACGCGGGGCACGAGCTGCGCACCCCGCTGACCTCGCTGCGCACCAACCTGGAACTGCTCATGGCCTCGTCCCGGCCGGGCGCGCCGAGCCTGTCGGAGGAGGACCGGGAGGAGATGCTCGCCGACGTCCAGGCCCAGGTGACGGAGCTGTCCGCGCTGGTGGGCGACCTGGTGGAGCTGGCGCGGGAGGACACCCCGCAGGCGGTGCACGAGCCGGTGGACCTGGTGGACGTGGTGGAGCGGGCGCTGAGCCGGGCGCGGCGGCGCGCGCCGCGCACCGAGTTCGACGTGCGGCTGGCGCCCTGGGAGATGATGGGCGACGCCACGGCGCTGGAGCGCGCGGTGCTGAACCTGCTGGACAACGCCGCGAAGTGGAGTCCCGAGGAGGGGCGGGTGCGGGTCGAGCTGCTGCCCGACCCGGCGTCCGGGCAGGTCGTCCTGGAGGTCGCCGACAGCGGTCCCGGCATCGCCCCGGCGGACCGGCCGTACGTGTTCGAGCGCTTCTACCGCTCGTCGGACGCGCGGACGCTGCCGGGCTCGGGGCTGGGGCTGTCGATCGTCAAGCAGGTCGCGGAGCGGCACGGCGGCTCGGTGTGGGCCGGGGAAGCGCCGGAGGGCGGTGCGCTGCTGCGCATGTCGCTGCCGGGCGGCCCGCCGCAGACCGAACAGCAATGAACAGCGGTGCGGCAACTCCGCACCGGGCTGTGCTGGTGCGGTGAGGTGGTGAGCAGGCCGCGGTGCCCGGTGGCGTCGCCGGACCGCGGCCGGGAGGTCACAACGCCGCAGGTCGCAGCGTGGTCGGGCTCCCCGGTCTGCTCCTGGTCGTGATCGACTGGTCACACCACGCTCCCGCGTGTCACTCGTTCAGGTAATGTTGGTTCTTGTTCGTTCGTGGACCGGAGAGGACGAGCGTGCTCGCGCGGCAACGGCAGGAAGTGATCCTCGACGAGGTGCGGCGCACCGGTGCGGTGCAGGTCGCCGACCTGGTGCTGCGGCTGGGTGTGTCCGACATGACCATCCGCCGCGACCTCGACGCGCTGGCCCGCCGCGGCCTGGTCGAGAAGGTCTACGGCGGCGCGACCTCGGTGACCGGCCGCAGCACCGACGAGCCCGGGTTCGAGGCCAAGTCGGTGCGGCAGCTCGCGGAGAAGGAGGCCATCGCCGCGCTCGCCGCGCAGCAGGTCCGGCCCGGCACGGCGATCGGGCTGTCCGCGGGCACCACCACCTGGACGCTGGCCCGCCACCTCGACGACGTCGCCGACCTGACCGTGGTCACCAACTCCGTGCGGGTGGCCGACGCACTGCAGCGGCGCGGGCGCACCGACCGCACCGTGGTGCTCACCGGCGGCGTGCGGACCCCGTCGGACGCGCTGGTCGGGCCGGTCGCGGTGCAGGCGCTGCGCTCGCTGCACCTGGACATGGTGTTCCTCGGCGTGCACGGGATGGCCGCCCGCGCGGGCTTCACCACCCCGAACCTCAACGAGGGGGAGACCAACCGGGCGCTGGCCGAGGCGGCCGGGCGGCTGGTGGTGGTCGCCGACAGCTCCAAGTGGTCGACCGTCGGCATCTCCACGATCGTCGACTTCGACGAGGTCGACGTGCTCATCAGCGACCAGGGCCTGCCCGAGGAAGCCCGCCAGCTGGTGTCCGAGCACGCGGAACTGCTGCTGGCGGACACGGGAGGTGCCGAGGAGTCGTGATGAGCAGGCACGGACAGGCCCTGGACCTGACCGCCACTGTGCACCCCGGAGAGGCGGAACTGTGAAGCGCACGGCACGACGACTGGCCGACGGCCGCGAGATCATCTACTTCGACAGCGACCCGGAGACGGTGCGGGACGCCGTCGACACCCGCGAGCTGCCCCCGCAGGCACCGGCGTCGGAGATGCGGCGGGACCCGCTGACCGGCGAGTGGGTGGCGATCGCCGCGCACCGGCAGTCGCGCACCTACAAGCCCCCGGCCGAGCTGTGCCCGCTGTGCCCCAGCAGTCCCGGGCGGCCCACCGAGATCCCGGAACCCGACTACGACGTGGTGGTCTTCGAGAACCAGTTCCCGTCGTTCGCCACCGGGATCCCCGGCGAGGAGTCCACTGTGGAGGGCATGCCGATGGTGCCCTCCGCGCCGGCGCGCGGCCGGTGCGAGGTCGTCTGCTTCACCTCCGACCACAGCTCCTCGTTCAGCGCGCTCAGCCCCGCCCAGGCCCGCACCGTCGTCGACGTGTGGGCCGACCGGACCACCGCGCTGTCCGAGGTCCCCGGCGTGGAGCAGGTCTTCTGCTTCGAGAACCGCGGCGAGGAGATCGGCGTCACGCTGCACCACCCGCACGGGCAGGTCTACGGCTACCCGTTCGTCACGCCGAAGACCGGGAAGGCGCTGCGCGTCGCCGACGAGTACCTGTCACTGCACGGCCGGCACGTGCAGGGCGACGTGCTCGCCGCGGAACGCGCCTCCGGGCGGCGGGTGGTGGTCGACTCCGAGCACTGGACCGCCTACGTCCCGGCCGCGGCGCGCTGGCCGGTCGAGGTGCACCTCGTGCCGCACCGCAAGGTCCCGGACATCCCGGCGCTCACCGACGAGGAGCGCGACGACCTCGCGAAGACCTACCTCGACGTGCTGCGCCGCCTCGACCGCCTCTACGACACCCCGCTGCCCTACATCGCCGCCTGGCACCAGGCGCCGGTGCGCGTCGGCCGCGACCTGTCCTGGCTGCGCCTGGAGGTCTTCTCGGTGCGCCGCTCCGCGGACAAGCTGAAGTACCTGGCGGGCTCGGAGTCCGGCATGGGAGTGTGGATCAACGACGTGACCCCGGAGCAGATCGCCGACCGCCTCCGCTGAGCGGCCGGTGCGGTGGACCTCACAGAGGTGATCAGCTGCTGACACCGGGTCCACAGGGGGGTCTCAGGCACTTCTCAGCCGCGTGGAGCAGAGTGGAGTCATGACCGATCACACCCCGGGTTCCGGCGACCAGCCGGAAGAACCGACGCCGCGGCCGGAGAGCAGCTCGGCTGGCACTGGCGACACGTCACCAGCCGGGGTGCCGTCGCAGCAGCCGCACGCGCAGCGACCGGACCCCGAGAACCCGTACGCGCGGCCACCCGAGGGCCAGCCCGCGTACGCGGCGCAGCCGTCCCAGGACCAGCAGTCGTACGCGGCGCAGGGAGCGCAGCCGCACGCGACGCAGCAGCAGCCCTGGGGGCACACCGCGGTGCTGCCGCAGCAGTCCTCCGGCCGCCGCGGCGGGCTCGTCGCGGGCGTGGCCGCGCTGGCCCTGGTGTGCGGGCTGGTCGGCGGCGGTGTCGGCGGTTACGTCGGCTACCAGTTCGGCGGCGACAGGGCCCCCAGCGTCAGCTCGCTGGACCAGCAGCGCCCGGCGCGCAGCGTCAGCACCGCCCCGCAGGGCTCGGTGCAGCAGGTCGCCGACAAGGTGCTGCCCAGCGTCGTCCAGCTGCAGCTGGTCACCGCGCGCGGCGCCGGCGAGGGTTCCGGCATCGTGATCAGCGACGACGGCTACATCCTGACCAACAACCACGTGGTGGACAGCGGTGGCGCGGGCAGCCGGCTCACCGCGATGTTCCACGACGGCCGCACCGCGAAGGTCCGGGTGGTGGGCACCGACCCGAAGTCCGACCTCGCGGTGGTCAAGGCCGACATCACCGGGGTCACCCCGGCCGAGCTGGGCCGCAGCGACGACCTTCCGGTGGGGGCGCCGGTCGTGGCCATCGGTTCGCCGTTCGGCCTGTCCGGCACCGTCACCAGCGGCATCATCAGCGCCAAGGACCGGCCGGTGCGCGCGGGCGGCGAGAACGGCAGCGAGGACACCGTGCTGAACGCGTTGCAGACCGACGCGGCGATCAACCCGGGCAACTCCGGTGGGCCGCTGGTCGACATGGACGGCAACGTGGTCGGCATCAACTCGGCGATCTACAGCCCCGGGAACAGCCAGAGCCAGGCCGGCTCGGTCGGCCTCGGCTTCGCGATCCCGATCGACCAGGCGTGGCGCATCGCCACGGAACTGAAGGACCACGGTTCGGCCACCCAGACCACGCTCGGTGTGCTGATCGGCGTCGGCGACCAGCCGGGAGCACTGGTTCGCAACGTCGTGCCCGGTGGCCCCGCCGAACAGGCCGGCGTCCGCGAAGGTGACCTGATCACCAAGGTGGACGACCGGCTGATCCAGGACCCCGATTCGCTGGTGGCCGCGGTCCGCTCGCACGCGCCGGGCGACCGCGTGACGATCACCCTCAGCGGGGTCGGCGGGGAGCGCACCGTGGACGCCACGCTCGTCGGGCAGCGGTGACCGGACGCGCGGCCCGGCCCACCAGCCGGGCCGCGTCCCCTCGCCGTCGACCGCCCGTGGCCCTGCCCCTCCGCCTCGGAGCGGTCGGCGGCGCGTTCGCGACCGCCCGGAACCGTTCCGCACCCCTGGGACGTTGTCCCTGCGGGGGCAACCGAACGATTCCCGGCGTCGGCCTGCGGCAGGACCGCTGCGGGACCGCAGACTTCTCTTCGCGATCAGGAGGACCATGTCCGACGGAACAGGTGTCGTGCAGCGGCGGTTGACCGGGCTCACGAGCGCCGAGGACCTGACCGGGCCCCCCCTTGGCACTACGGTTGCCTGCATGGAACGCAGCGCGCAGCGTTTGGGACGGGCCCTGGTGGTCGTGGTGGACGACCGGGTGGCACAGGGCGAGCAGGAGGACAACATCGGTCCGCTGGTGACCGAGTTGCTGGAGGAAGCGGGCTTCATCGTGGACGGCACCGTCGCGGTGGCCGGGGAGACGGTGGACATCCGCAACGCACTGAACACCGCGGTGATCGGCGGCGTGGACGTGGTGATCACCGTTGGTGGCACCGGTGTGTCGCCGCGGGACGTCACGCCGGACGCCACGGCCGGTGTGCTGGACCGGCCGATCCCGGGCATCGCCGAAGCCCTCCGGGCCTCGGGCCTGGCGGCGGGCGCGGTCGACGCGGGGGTGTCGCGCGGGCTGGTCGGGGTCTCCGGCAGCACGCTGGTGGTCAACCTCGCGGGCTCCCGCGCCGCGGTCCGCGACGGCATGGCCACGCTGACCCCGCTCGTGGCCCACGTGATCGAACAGCTGTCCGGCTTGGAAACGGCCTGACCGACGCACGAACGGTGGCGGCTCCGCTCCAGAGCCGCCACCGCCTGCGCAGGTCAGGACGTCTTCGGTGTCTGGCCGTCCCCTCCGGGGCCGGTGTCCCCGGGCCCCTTCCCGTGCTTGAGCAGGCCCTCGACCTTGCCGCTCACGGATTCGATCTTGTCGTGGTACTTGCCGCCGGTCGCCTTGTCCAGGCTGGTCTTGGCGGCGTCGAGTCCCTTCACGGCGCTCGGGCCCGCCTTCTCGGCGAGCTCCTCGGCCTTGCCCTTGGCCTGGTTCGCCAGGTCCTTGGCCTTGTCCAGCAAACCCATCTTCTCGCCCCTCGCGGCTGGCGCCCGGTGAGCCGCGCGCGGCGCGGCCCCGCGGCGTGCGGACCTCGTGCTTCCACTGTAGTCCACGTCACACCGGCCGACGGTGGGCTCGCCGCCACCGTCCCGGAGCAGGGATGATGGGGTGGAACAACGGCACCAGCCAGGGGAGGACCGGAGTTGGACGGCGATCGCGCCGAGCGGGAGCGGCGGCGCACGCTCGCGGAGATCTTCGGCGACGTGCTGCCGGAGACCACCGCGGACGACCGGCCGGACCGCACCCCCGCTGACGACGAGGAGCGCTGGTACCGGGAGAACCGGCCGCCGCACCACGAACCCCGCTGAACCGGGGCGCGACGGCTACTTCGTCGCGCCGTTGGTGGAGGCCGACGCCTTGGCCTCCGCCTTCTCCGCCTGGCTGGCCAGGCCCGTGACCGGGGGCAGGCCCTGCTGGGCGCGCAGCAGGTCGCGGATCTCCAGCAGCAGTTCGACGTCGGTCGGGTCCGCCGGCGTCTCCTCCTGGCCCTTCTTGCGCCGCTCGTTGATCGTCTTCATCGGCAGCACGAACAGGAAGTACACCACCGCGGCGGTGATGAAGAAGGTGATCACCGAGTTGATCACCGCGGCGAAGTCGATGATCGAGGCCTGGTTGCCCTCGCGCAGCTGGATGCTCAGGCCGGTGACGTTGCCACCGCCGGTGGCCGCGATGATCGGCTTGATGATGCTCGTGGTGAAGGACGTGACGAGCGCGGTGAAGGCGCTGCCCACCACGACCGCGACCGCCAGGTCGACCACGTTGCCGCGCATCAGGAAGTCCTTGAAGCCCTTGAGCACGCGTCCAGCTCCTCTCGGCGCAGGGGGTTCGACGCCGACCACGGGCGGATGAGCGTCGAATCGTTCGGATGATCGGCCGATCATGCTACTCAGCGCAGAGCAACGGTCACCGTCTGGTTGAGGGATGCGGCGGCCACCGCCCCGGCGAGCTGCTCGGGCAGGCCGACGAAGATGAGCCGACCCCGGTCGTGCCGTTCTGGGGCGGGCTGGACGGCGACCACCCGGGCGTTCTCGGCCAGCACCGCGCCGCCGCCTGGTCGGTCGGCTGCGGTGATGACGTCCACCCGTCTGCCGGGGGCGAGGAAGTCGGCCACCTCGGGGTCGGCGAGCCGGACCGGCACCGACACCGTTCCCGCCGCACCGGACGCGACGGTCGGGCCGTGGAAGCGCGCGTCGGTGAGCGGTTCGCCCTGGTGCGCGGCCGCGCTCAGCGTCTTGCCGAGCGCGGCGGAGGGGTCGTGCAGCGCGCCGCTCGGCACCAGCTCCGCGGGGACCTCGCGGCGCGCGACGTCCACGTCGGACAGCACGCGGCCGGGCGGCAGGTCGCGCGCGGCGACGAGCACCGGCACGCCGTCGCTCGGGGAGCCGGGGTGCTGCACCGCGAGCACGGCCGCGAGCAGCAGCAGCGCGAGCGCGACCGACCTGCGCAGCAGCAGGACCCCGCGCCGGCTGCGCAGGAGCGCGGCGAGGCGGTCGCGCGGTGTGGCGTTGAGGCGGTCCTTCGGCGGCATGGTCTGCTCCGCTCGCGTCCGGGGAGGTCGGTCTCCTCCGAATGCTGCGGAGCGGCAGGGCGCGCCGGAAGCGGGTTCCGGGAATCTGTGGATGACCCGGTCCGCTGTGGACAACTGGAGATCACACGAACGATCGCCGGGTGATCACAGCGAGCGCACCGTCGCCGACCGCGGTCCGCGGTCGGCGCGGGACGTCAGGAAGCGGCAGCCGTCGTGGACGAGGAGCTGCTCGACGACGAGTCGCTCGAGGAGGAGCTGCCGTTCGAGCTCGACGAGGAGCTCGACGACGAGCCCGACGAGCGGTTGTCGGTGCGGTAGAAGCCGGAGCCCTTGAAGACGATGCCCACGGCGTTGAACAGCTTGCGGAGACGGCCGGTGCACTTCGGGCACTCGGTCAGGGAGTCCTCGCTGAACGACTGCACCTGCTCGAACCGGTGATCACACTCGGTGCAGGCGTACTGGTAAGTGGGCACGGCCGTGAACCTCCGGCTTCTCGTCCTGGCACTCGACCTACAAGAGTGCTAACACGATGATGCTCCAGAAGAGGTGTCCAGCGCAAACAGGTCTGTGTCACACGGGTAGCGCCACGACCCCCCGCCGCGGCGTCAGCACCCCGGTCATCCGCACGTCGTGCGGCTCCCCGGGCAGCTCGGCCACGAACTCCTCGTCCCGGACCACGCCGATCAGCGGCGCACCCGGCGCGGCCAACGGCAGCGACCGGTCGTAGTAGCCCGCGCCGCGCCCCAGCCGCACGCCCCGCCGGTCCACCGCGAGCGCGGGCACCAGCAGCGCCTCGGCCTCCGCGACGGCCTCGGCACCCAGCCGCGGGCCCGCGGGTTCCAGCAGGTCGAAACCGGCGCGGCGCAGCGAGTCCGGCCCGGTGTAGTCGGCCCACTGCAGCGGCTCCCGGCGGTGCACCACCGGCAGCAGCACCCGCAGCCCGGCGCCGCGCAGCGCCTCCAGCAGCTCCGGCGAGCCGGGCTCCTCGCCGACCGGGACGTAGGCGGCGACCGTCCGGTACCGGTGCTCGGCGAGCCAGGCCAGCGCCGCCTCCTGGAGCGCCTCGGCGTCCGCCGTGCGGGTGGCTTCGTCCACGTCGCGGCGCTGCTGCAGCAGCCTGCGGCGCCACGCGTCCTTCGTCGCAAGGGATTCGTCCGGCGAGCTCACAGGTCCACTGTAGGTTTGCCCGATAGGCTCCCTGGCCATGAGCAGCCCGACGAGCACGCCCAACGCGTTCCGGACCGCCATCGTGCCCGCAGCAGGCCTAGGAACCAGGTTCCTGCCGGCCACGAAGGCGGTGCCCAAGGAGTTGCTCCCGGTCGTGGACACCCCCGGGATCGAACTGGTCGCCGCCGAGGCGGCCGAGGCCGGCGCACAACGCCTGGTCATCGTGACCTCGCCCGACAAGGCCGCGGTCGTCGACTACTTCACACCCCAACCCGAGCTGGAGCGGACCCTCGCGGAACGCGGCAAGGACGCGCTGCTGGAGAAGGTCCGGCGCGCGCCCGGCCTGCTCTCCGCGGAGACCGCGGTGCAGGAGCAGGCGCTCGGGCTCGGCCACGCGGTGGGCTGCGCGGAGCCGAACCTGGGCGAGGACGACGACGCGGTCGCCGTGCTGCTCCCCGACGACCTGGTGCTGCCGACCGGCGTGCTGCGGCGGATGGCCGAGGTCCGCAACCGGTTCGGCGGCAGCGTGCTGTGCGCCGTCGACGTGCCGCGGGAGCAGATCTCCGCCTACGGCGTCTTCGACGTCACCGACACCGACGACGCCGACGTCAAGCAGGTCCGGGGCATGGTCGAGAAGCCCGCCCCGGAGGAGGCGCCGTCCACCTTCGCGGCGGCGGGCCGCTACCTGCTGGACCGGGCGGTCTTCGACGCGCTGCGTCGCATCGAGCCGGGTGCCGGAGGTGAGCTGCAGCTCACCGATGCCGTAGCGTTGTTGATCTCCGAGGGACACCCGGTGCACGTGGTCGTCCATCGAGGTGGGCGACACGACTTGGGAAATCCTGGCGGTTTCCTGAAAGCTGCGGTGGACTTCGCGCTGGAGGATCCCGAGTACGGGCCGGACCTGCGGTCCTGGCTCGTCGAGCGGATCGAGGGGAAGGACCAGACGTCCTCCGGGCGGCCCTGAGCGCTCGCTGCGGTGCGAGCGGCCACTTCCGCCGGGACAGGACGTGACCTACAGCCACGCCGGGCGGCGGCTCGGTGCACGGGAAGAGGACGAGGCCATGCGGACAGTGGACGAGCAACTCGCACGCGTGCTCACGGCGGCTGTCCGGCCCGCGCCGGTCCGCGTGGCGATCTCCGAGGCGCAGGGGCTGCTGTGCGCTGAGGAGGTCGTCGCCGAACAGGCGCTGCCCGGATTCGACCAGGCCGCGGTGGACGGGTACGCGGTGCGCAGCGTGGACGTGCAGGCCGCCAGCGAGGAGCCGATCCTGATGCCGGTGGTCGGCGAGATCCCGGTCGGCTCCCGGCAGCCGCGGCGGTTGCAGCCGGGCCAGGCGGTCCGGGTGGACACCGGTGCGCCGCTGCCGACGCTGGCCGACGCGGTCGTGCCGCTGGAGTACACCGACGAGCACCCGGCGAAGGTCACCGTGCGCCGGTCGGTGCCCTCGGCGGCGTTCGTGCGCCGCACCGGCGAGGACGTGCAGACCGGTGACGTGGCGGTGCGCCGCGGCGCACCGATCGGCCCCGCGCAGGTGGGCCTGCTCGCCGCGGTGGGGCGGGACAAGGTCCTGGTGCACCCGCGGCCCCGCGTGTCGGTGATCTCCGTGGGCGAGGAGCTGGTGGACGTCGACCGCACGCCCGGCCAGGGCCAGGTCTACGACGTCAACTCCTACGCGCTGGCCGCGGCCGCGCGCGACGCCGGCGCCGAGGTGACCCGCGTCGGCATCATGAGCAGCGACCCGCGGCGGCTGCGCGAGGTCGTCGAGGGGCGGCTGCTGCTGTCGGAGATCGTGGTGATCGCCGGCGGCGTCGGTGGCACGCAGGGCGCCGAGGTCCGGGCGGCGCTGGCCGACCTGGGGGAGCTCGACGTGAGCCGGGTCGCGATGCAGCCCGGCTCGGTGCAGGGCTTCGGCCGCCTGGGCCCGGACGAGATCCCCACCTTCGCGCTGCCCAGCAACCCGGTGAGCGCGCTCGTGGCGTTCGAGGTGCTGGTGCGGCCGCTGATCCGCACCGCGCTGGGCAAGCAGAACCCGCACCGCCGCACCGTGACGGCCGAGCTGCTCTCGCCGATCACCTCCACGAAGGGCCGGCGAGGCTTCCTGCGCGGCCAGCTGCTGCGCGATCCGCAGAACGGCTCCTACCTGGTGCAGCCGCTGGGCACCTCGGGGTCGCACCTGCTCGCCTCGCTGGCCGAGGCGAACTGCCTGGTGGTGGTGGACGAGGAGGTCACCGAGGTGGCTGCCGGCGAAGAGGTCCAGGTCCGCTTCCTGTCACAGCGCGGCTGAGCCGACGATGCCGCCCACCGACGACGCTGGGTTCCCGGTCGGCCGCCACCCCGGCTGGCCGGCCCGGCTCGGGCCGCTGATCACCGCGCGCGGTGCGGTCGCGCTGCGTCCCCCGCGGCTGCGCGACGCCTCGGCGTGGAGCCGTGCCCGGCTGCACGACCCCGCCTACCTGCAGCAGTGGGAGCCCACGGCGATCGGGGGCTGGCAGGAGCGCAACGCCACGACGGCCTGGCCCGCGCAGTGGGCGGCGCTGCGCGGCATGGCCCGCCGCGGCCAGGCGCTGCCGTTCAGCATCACCGTGGACGGCGAGTTCGCCGGTCAGCTGACCATCGGCAACATCGTGCGCGGCGCACTGCGCTCCGGGTGGATCGGCTACTGGGTCGCCGAGCAGCTGGCCGGGGGCGGGGTGGCCACGGCCGCGGTGGCGCTCGCCGTCGACCACTGCTTCGGCCCGGTGGGGCTGCACCGGCTGGAGGCCACGGTGCGGCCGGAGAACCAGCCGAGCGTCCGGGTGCTGGAGAAGTCCGGGTTCCGCCGCGAGGGGCTGTTCAAGCGCTACCTCGACGTGGCCGGCGACTGGCGGGACCACTACGTGTACGCGCTGACCGCGGAGGAGCTCCAGGAGGGCGCGGTGGCGCGGCTGGTCCGCAGCGGCGGCGCTTCCCGTCCCTGAACCCGCCGATCACGCGCGGTCACCGCGGGGGCCTCCGGTCCGCGCAGCCCGGTTGGGCCGATCGGGCGGTTGACCGGCTGCGTTCGGCGGTGTCGTGCTGACACGCGTCAGAGTCGTTCCGTCACGGGCTGTGCTCGCCGTGGGACCGTCCGGGGTGCGGCGAACCACACAATTTTCGGCGTGGCGCCAACACAGGAGTGACGGATGTGGCTAGCGTGGCGGACGCAGACTCGTGTGCTGCCGGTGGCCAGGGGGAGGTGGCGAGGCATGCCCAGTTCGTTGATCTTCGCTGCGCTGGCGGCGGCGTGGCTGGTGGTGCTGGTGCCGATGTTCGCCCGCCGCCGCCAGGAAGTGTCCAAGACCACCGACTCCGCGCTGGCCGCGAGGGTGGTCCGACGCGGCAGCGGTCGGCGTCCGGCGGCGCCCGGAGCCGCGAGTACCGACAGGCGGGAGGGAGCCGGGATGTCTGACACCGAGCTGGACGACGCGGTCGAGGAGCAGGACACCGCGTGGCGCCGGGTGCACAGCGACGACGTCCGCGCCGGGCGTCGCTACCGGCCCGGCCGCGGCGGGTTCGACCCGGAGGCGGCGGCGCTGGCGGCCCGCGCGAAGTACGCCCGCCGGCAGCGGATCGTGCTCGTCATGCTCGCAGTCGCCGTCACGACGGCGGTGCTCGCGGGCCTGGTGTGGCCGGTCCTGTGGTGGGCGCACGGCGCGACCGACCTGGTGATCGTCGGCTACCTCACCTACCTGCGCCGCCAGGTCCGCATCGAGGAGGACGTGCGCGCCCGCCGCCTCGCCCGCCTCAACGGCGAGCGCGACGTCGACCACGAGGACGAGTACGACGACGAGGACTACCGCGACGACGAGTACGAGGAGGTCGCGGAGGTCGCCGACGTCGAGCGCCGCGAGTCCCGCCACGTCGCGCACGCGGTCCGCGTGGAGATCGACGACGAGGACCCCTTCTTCGACGAGCTGGACGAACGCACCTGGGAGCCCTACCGCCGCGCGGCCGGGGAGTGACCCCTGCGGCGAAGAGGGGGGGGTGCTGTCAGCCCCGGGTTCCGGGGTTGCTAGAGTACTGACAACAACAACGCCGAGGGGCTGGGTCTCCGAGGCACGGGGCTGTAGCGCAGTTGGTAGCGCGTCTCGTTCGCATCGAGAAGGTCAGGGGTTCGATTCCCCTCAGCTCCACGTTGGGGTTGTTATTAGAACCTCTGCCTGCGTTGAGGTCTTGGAGCAGGATCTCAACGCCGAATAGCGAGGATGGGCCACCCGATTTGCGGGTGGCCTTCTTGCTGTTTCGGGGCTGCGGGATGGCCGGTGCGCTCTTGTCGCTGTCGCGCCCGGCGGTTCGCGTGCGCTGGAGGGCGTGGAGCTGCCCGAAGGGTTCATGGAGATCGCCGTGGGTGATCTCCTCGTCCTCGATGTAGAGGCCGTGGAAGATCGCCTGGTTGAGCAGGCGGCGCTGCTGCTCGGTGCAGCGCCGGTACAGCTCGTGGGGGTTTTCGAGGAGCTGGAGGCTGGCCTCGATGAGCCGGGCGCTGTCGGTGAGGTCGGCGCTGGCGGTGTCCAGGCGGCTGGTGAGGTGCTTGCGCTGGCGTTCGATGTTGCGCAGCTTGGCTTTGACCTTGGTTTGCGGCAAGGTGCCGTCGGCTGCGAGGTCGATCAAGTTTTCCTCCTGGGTGTCGAGTTCGGCGAGCTGACCGGATAGTTGCTTATGCAGCAGTCGTGCGGATTTCTCCTGTTCGCGGATGACGGTGTCGACCTGGGAGCGGACGTCGTCGATGAACGCCGGGGTGAAGCGGATGCTGGCGTAGTGCCGCCGGAGCCGCCCCGAACTCAGGTCGTCATGAGCGAGTCATGCCTGCGTCGAGAATGGGCTCTAGAGGATGTGATGCGCGAACAGATCGAACATCTCATCGAGCTGTCCAATCGGCCGAACATGATGCTGCAGATCATGCCGTTCAAGGCAGCCCCAGGGCGTCGCTCTCCGATCGGCACCCGGTTTGGGTTGCTTCGGGTGCCATCCCCTGGAGCGGCCGGCCCCATCGAAGTCGCGTACACCGAAGGTGTTGGTGACCCTCGGTATCTCGATGATCAGCGGGCACTCGACGCGCACGAGTCAGCGTGGGCTCGGCTGACCAACGCCGCGCTGCGCTTCGACGAGAGTCGCGCCTTCCTGAAGGCGCTATCGAGCGAATACGCAACATAGCGGACGACCTCGACCATCTAGGGAGACTTCACATGAGCACCAACCGACGGCCGCAGTTCACCGAGCGGGACTTCCGGAAAGCCACCCGTAGTGAGCCCGACAAGAGCTGCGTCCGTGTGGCCCGCCGGGACGAGTGGGTCGAGATGCGCGACGACAAGACCGCCTTCGGCGCGTCCGACGATTGCAGGCTCGTCTTCGGCGCTGAGGAGTTCGACACCTTCCTGACTGCTGTACGAACCGAAGGGGGCGACACCTTCCTGGGCGCTGTTCGGGAGGGCAAGTTCGGTGGCACGTGCTTGGAGGTCGTGTGGAACGGCGAGACGTACGTCTTCCGTCGAAGCGGTGGGACCGTCGAGTTGTTCTTCACCGAGGGAGAGGTTGTTGCCTTCATCGATGGTGTCGTCGGAGGTGAGTTCGACCAGGACACCACCCCGGACATGGCCGTGTGCGCATGACCGGCCCGCTCTTCCTGGGTGAGGGGAGTCCCGACGATCGCTGAGGCACTCGAAACCTAGACGGGGGTGACCGAATTGCCCCAAGACCCTGCCGAAATCTCCGGCAGGGTCTTTTTCGTGGTGCTTCCAGAACGGGCTCGCGGCAGGTCGGCGACAAAACCGCTCAGTCCTGGTCGGTGACGTCCAGCGAGGCGATCGTGTTTTCCCGGTCGCGGACGTAGTCGAGGCCGGTAACCGTGGCCGGACGGAACCAGTTTCAGCAGCTCGGCTAGCTAGGAGCACTACTGGGAATGAAGCGATATGCGGAGTCTCACTGTCCCGTGCGTGGCGGTGCCTTGATCACGTGACGCGGGTGGGCGCGCGAACTGGTGTGATCAGGGCTGTTCGAGTTTGCTTGCTTCGCTTTTGATGTCGGCATCGATCTCGGCGCGCTGATCAGACACGTCTTCCCACTCGCTTGCAAGGTGAATGAACCCGGTCAGCAACGGCTCGACGGCCGGGACTTTGCGTGCGAGGCGCCACAGTTGCCGTGCCCCGTCATAAGGTTCGACCTGCTCGGTACGGATGGCGGTGGCGACGCCGCGGGCCACGGTCGTGGCGGCGGCTCGATCGTCGAGGCGCTGCGCGCCGAGACTGACCAGTACCTGGTCGACCAATGGTTGAAGATCTTCTCGACGAGTATCGACCGGCGTGAGTGCGGAGATCTCCAGGAGGTCCTTCGGCGCGTCGGGGACGTCGGCGAGGTCGGTCGCGGCGGCGATCAGCTCGTCCGCGTCGGCCATGTCCAGCCGGTAGCGGGCGGCCGTGAGGAGGAACTGGTCGATATCCACGGTCTCAGCGTCGTCCTTACTCGTTGGGGAATTTGTGTTTGAATTCTACCCGATTACCGGTCGGTCCGTGTTCGTACCAGTGTGTTTCGATTGAGGTGATCTCAGTGGGGTTGGTTGTGTTCGTGGTGGGTGAGGGTGAGGGCGGCTTGGAGGATGGCGGTGATTTTGCGGGGGCTGGTGGTGATGTGTTGCAGGGTGCGCCAGCGTTGGGTCAACAGCGCGATGCCGCGTTCGCCTTGGGCTCGGAGGCTTGTGAGCAGGGTGTTGTAGGTGCGGTTGTCGGGGTGCAGCGGGCTGCGTCGGGGGGCGCTTTTGCTGTGTTTGACCGGGGTGTGCACTCCGATCCCGGCGCCTTGGAATCCGCCGTCGGCCAGGGTCGGCAACCGCAGCTGGGAGGCGGCCCAGTACAGCGCTCCGAGCACGTGGTGTTCGGCGGCGGTGAGATCGTGCACCCTGCCTGGCTCGACGGGGGAGGACCACAGCGGGAAGCCGGTGTGGTCGGTCAGCAGTAGGACGGTGCCGCCGTGACGCTGGTGCTTGCCGGAGAACCACCGGTGGACCTGGCGGCCCTTTTTGCTGACGGTCTTCTCACCCAGCCGGTCACAGGTGATCAGGGTGCCGTCGAGGATGACGTGCGGCACCCCGCGCCGCGCCGCATCCATCAGGGCTTGGTGCAGGTCAGGGGCCTGAGCCGCCAGCACCGTGATGACCTCGTCGATGTAGCGGTAACCGGTGGCCCGTGAGATGCGGTGATCCCGGGCCAACACCGGGATCGGAGTCCGGTGACGAAACCACCGCAACCCGAGTACGGCCTGCTGGAACGGCGTCAACACCCGCCGCCCGCGCCGGGTGCCGCGGCGCCGGCGTTCGGCCACCAGCAGCCGGCTGAGGTAGAGGGCGAGTTCGTCAGCGACATCGAGCGTGGCACGATAGGTGATCACGTGGGGTCCTGGCCTCTGCGAAGAACGATCTTGTGGTGAGACCTTCTTCTACCAGGACCCCACGCCCCACTTCTCACTGAGATCACCTCACTGATCAAAGCGGCGAGTGCGATGACCGCGCGGCGGTATTCTTCGGCGGTCATCGGCTCGGTCTCGATCCGTTCCACCGTAACGCCGGCGCGGCCTGGCCTGCGGCGAAGCGGCACGACATTGCTGTCCGCATCACCTGCGCTGTCGGTGTGATCGGGGCGGTTTTCGGGGTTGTGGGGGCACATAGGGCACCTCCGGGTGCCCGCGAGCCCGCATCGTGGGCGGGAGTTCGCGGGGCGCTGGTCGGCAGCAAGGGGTGACCGTCGACGCAGCGGGCACACGCCAGCCGGATCACCCGAATCCCATGCCGTGTCAGGCTTTCCAGGGGTGCGGGCACGCGCCATGACGCGCGCTGTGGTGGCTGGCGGTTCCAGGCTGAACAAGGCCGGTGGGCTTCGACTCCCCGACTGCACTTCGGGCACCCGTCGGGGCCAGCGATCACCGGCCGGAGTTGTGGGCTCTCACCGCCCACGATCAGCGAGACCACCGGCGAGACCGGGGCGAGACTGCGGGTCTCGTCTCGTTTTCCCGGTCTCGGTGTCTCGATCATGGTCTCGCGCGGGGCGAGACACGGGGCGGGTCGACCAAAGAGCACAGACGACCGTGTCGCGTTGTCAAGGAGTCAGGCGGGACGCCGCCACCGCTGCCACGGTTGCCGCGTGGGCGTCCTATGGCTGGTGGTGTCCTCGTCGAGATCGGGGTCGGTGAGCACGATGTCGCCGACGTCGAGCCCGCGCCGGTTGGCCTCGCGCATCTCGTCGGTGACGCCGTCGAGGTAGGCGCCCTCGTCGTCATCGTCATCGTCGAGCGGTGACGGCGGGCGTGTGGCCAACTCGGCGAGCACCCTGGGAGTGCCGTCGTCCGTGGTGCCGCCGATCACGGTGGGCAGCTCGCCCAATCGCACCCGCCGGGCTTGCTCGGGCACGGCGGTGACCACGGACCACACCTCGCCCGCCGGGCCGTCCAGGTGGCCGTGCTCGCGGGACGCGGTCGCCACGGGGACGGGGGAATACTTGGCCTGCAAGGCTTTTCGCAAGCCCTGTTCGCGGCGGGCGCTGGTGGTCCAGATCAGCACCATGCCCGCCAATCGCCGCGCCACATCGAAACGGTCGGTGTAGGGCTTGCCGGAGCCGGTGTAGCGGTCGATCTTGTCCGCGACACGGCGCAGGGGTTCGGTGCCGGTGTCGTGTTCCAGGAAGAACCCCAGCCAGCGGCCGTTTTCGTGCCAGCAGCCGTAGCCGTCCGGGGTGATCTTGTTGCCGTAGAACTCGGTAATCGACTCCTCGGAGCGCCACGTGTGCAGACCCTCGCGGCCGAAATCTCGCTCATCGGCGGCGAACCCGCCGAGCCCGGCACGGCGGGAGTAGTCGGCCAGCTCAGCGAAGAACTGATTCACCCCCAACAAGTGGCCCAGCCTGGGCGATTCGAGGATGCGGCGCAGCCGATCCGCGTGCGTGGACGGACGCGGCGGACTCGTGCCGTCCTGGGCGGCGCGCAGCTCCGCGCCGCGATAGCCCAGCAGGTAGTGAAACGGCTTCGAGCCACCGTCAGCGCGATACGGCTGCGTGCGCCACAACACGCCCAAATCAGCCAAGTGCAGCAAGCGATGCTGTGCCCGCGACATCGACGGAAACACCAACGCGCGAAGCTGCTCCGTGGTCAAAACATGATGTTCAGCAACCAGTTCCAGCACCAGACGATCCCGAGGCGTCAGCTTCGCCCACAGCGCCCCGTCCGGCTCTCCGCCCGCCGCCCTGCGGCGGCGCCCCCGCGCGGCAGACGTGAACTGAGACTGATTGTGACCAATCAGTCGGACACCCGCGCCGCGCGCCTTGTCCCCGCTCCGACCTGCGGAGTTAGGAACAACACCCCCTGCGGATGCCCCTGCGGCCCTGGGACGCACCGCACCCGTCGTCCCATCCGCAGCCCCACCCGCCGCGCCAGCCGCGCGGGCGTGAGCCTCCTTGTGTCTGCGGTCAGCCATCGACACCACCCCTCGGTCAAAGGAACCCTGGACGCCCCTGAAGTCCGGAAAAACGGCCCTCATGGGACGCGATCAAGAAAAATGTGACCAACGACACACTTCAGGGTTGGTGGTGTGGTGGCTGTCGGTCGCCCGTCGCCAACGCGCGAGCATGATCACCGGCCTCCTCCAGTGTGCCAAGAACCCAAGCACTACAGGAGAGGCAATTGACGGCCCGATTTTGGACACCAACACCCGCACGTTCACGCGCACGGAGCAGCGCAGCTCGTTAGGCTCGCCGGTGCCGGTCGATCTGCGGCTACGGGTGGAAGTGAGCCCGGTGCACCCGCGTCGGGTGGGGCTCCGGGCCTCGCGTTACTCGCGACTCTCCCACCTCGCCCGGCCCGAGGGATAGTTATTCCCAAGGAAGTTGGGCGACGAGCATTCCGCCCTTGCAGGGGCGTGACCAGCGATGTTGTTCCGCTGTGGGCGGCAGGTCGCGCGGTTCAGCCGTTCCAGCCGTGCCAGAAGGGCGTGCGGTCCTCCCCAGCGGCGACGAGGGCGTTCTTCAGCGCGCCGGGCCGGACGTCGGTGTCGGCGAGTTGGTCAAGAGGCAACCAGTGAAACTCCAGGTGGTCTTCCTGGCTGACCGGCTCTGCGGCGTCGATGGACACCTCGAAGACGAGGTTTATTTCGTGGTGGGTCACGCCGTCCTCGATGTAGCCGTGTTCGACAGCCCCGACGAAGCCCGTGATCTTGGCGTCGGTGCCGAGTTCTTCGGCGAGTTCGCGCACGAGGGCGACTTCCACCCGCTCACCCGGTTCGACGTGGCCGCCGGGCAGAAACGACCAGGACTTGGTGCGCTGACGCACCAGGAGAAGTTGACCGTCGCGGCGGATGACGGCCCTGGCGATGATCTCGGTGGTCGCGGCGCTCATGCGTGCCTTTCCTGTCGGTCGCTGCCTCTAGGGTTGCGTATCGTGGCGATCTCGGAGCTTACCGTTGAGGATGTCGCAGCGGGTGTGGCGGAGGTGTTGCCGGAAGCCGCTCCGGTTCGCCCCGTTCGTGCCCTTCGCCGTGGCCGAAGCCATGTGTCGTGGGTGCTGGAGTCGCCGCGCGGCCGGCTGGTCGGCAAGGTGCTGCTTGGCTGTCCGCGCGACGGGTTCATGGAACGGCTCGCCGAGCATCGGCGGGTCTGGGAGCACGGCGTTCTCGTCCCTCCTGTGCTGGCCTTCACTGACTCCTGCCCTGCCGTGGGTGGGCAACCGCTGACGGTGTTCGAGTACCTGCCGGGCGTGGATGCCGAAGAAACGTTGCCCTCGGTGGATGCCGATAGGGCGGTTGCGTTGATGCGCGATACCGGAGCGGCGCTGGCTCGGCTGCATCAGGTTCCGGTCGGTGGCTTCGGTGATGCTGTCGGCGGGCTTGGTGTGGGTCCTGCCTCGTGGGGTGCGGTGGTCGCGGGGCGAGCCGCGTGGCTGCGTGACGCCTATCGGAGTCTGGACGGGGCACCGTTGGCGTTGGTTGAGGCCGGAATTGGCTTGCTGTGCCGGTTGGCCGACGACGTGTCGCCACACGTGCGCCCAGCCGTGGCGCACTTGGACGTGTACTTGCCGAACATCCTGGTGGATGACAAGGGCCGGTTCCGAATCCTGCTCGATCTTGAGCATGTCCGGTGGGTCGATCCGGTCATGGATTTCGTCAAGCCAGCTATGTGGATGTTCGCCGAACGACCAGCATGGGCCGATGCCTTCGCCGATGGTTACCGGTCGGCCGGTACGTGGCCGGAACGCTGGTCGGAGCGGCTGTCCGTCGCGACGGGATTGGAACTGTTGACCGGCGTGCAGTACTGGATACGGGTTGCTGATCATGAAATGCGAGAGGACTACCTGCGTCGGCTACGGGCATGGGTCCGCTCGGACGGTGCCGCTCACGTCTGGGCGTCGATCAGGCCATGAGCAGGTCGGCGACTCGGCAGGCGTAGGCGTCCCAGTCCTGTTTGGCCGTGTCGATGACGCACAGCGGCAAGGGCGAGGTCCTTGCCCAGGCCATCAAGTCGTCTTGCGCACGCCTGATGTGCTCGGCTCGCGCGGCATCGGTGGTGCCGAAGCCTTCCAAGTAGCGTGCCCATTTCGCGCCACGTTGCAAGCGCGTGGATTCCACGCATTGAGCGCGGATGCGGTGATCAGGGACGCGCAGGAGCACCAGGTGCAGGCCGAGAGCGCCAAGGCGCTGTTCAAGGTCCCGGAGAACGGCGCGGTCCAGCGGTAGCCCGTACATCGGGGCGTCAAAGCCGAGCCCTTCCAGCACGCAGGTCGGTGTCCACGCGGCCGCGAAACGATGACGGGGCAGGGTACTGGCGTGAAATCGTCGGTCGATCTCTTCGAGGAAGGCTGTCAAGGCTTCCAGCCACGACAGGATGTTGGCCGCGTGCTCGTGTTGCTGGCCGGGTGTGTAGGTGTGGGTGGTGATGGTCGCCGCTTGCGGCATCGTGATCAGTGTTTGGCATCCGTCCTTGACGAGCCGCGCGACGGTGCGCTGATAGACCGAGGTTTTTCCCGCGCCCCAGACTCCGGCCAGCACGCATCCCCTCACCGCTGCGTCCCGTGATAAGCCGCTGCGGCCACGTCCGGTAACTCGCTCGGATCGGTCCAGGTCAGCGCGAGAACCGGCATCGTCTCGGCAAGGCGGAGCCAGAACTCACTATCCCTAGCGGAAACTTCGGCGTTTCGGGCGAGGCGGGGACGCAGGTTAAGCCAGTCTTCCGCGAAGAAGTCTTCCACGCTGAAGTCGAGATGCTGCTGGACGAATCCGCTATCCGGGTTCATTACGGGTGTCGAGGGCGAGCGCGTGAGGATCACGATCCGCTGTATCTCGGTAATTGGCAGCGTCGGGCGGCCTACCAGCCGGGAGACTTCCCACGGTGTGAGTTCGATTTTGCCGTCGACGAGGTGTCGTCCCCGGACGGGCTCGAAGTCGGTGAGGGCGTTGGCCAGGGTGGGAGAGCTGCCGATGCCCTCTGGGGTGAAGCGCCACGCCAGCGGAACGCCGATGGCCTGCCATTGGCGACCACGCCTCGGGATGAGCACGGCGCGGTCGTTGGCGACTGGGTGCGCGCCGTGGTCTTCGATGAGGTGTGTCAGCACGGTGGTCTTGCCTGAACCGGGATGCCCACCGATGAGCACGCCGTGGCCGTCGATGTCGACCGCTGCGGCGTGCACGCAGCGACCTGCCTGGATTTCGCCTCCACGCATGAGGAGTTGCCGCACCACGCGAGTGCCGATGCTGGCCGCCACCCTGGGCTGTTCGGCGGCGATGACCAACAGATCAGGCGTCGCGGTGATCACGTGGTCCGGCGCGTATTCGGGAAGCAGGACTTCGTGCCCCTCGGTGATCCAGGCTCGATAGCGCTGATCAGGGTGGCTGGTGCGCAGGGCGGTGGCGGGCTGGTCGGCCAGTGATCTCCGGGCGTCGGCGACAGCAGCCGAGTCGCAGCTGATCGACACCGTGATGTCCGGCTCGCCGTCCAGGGTGGGCACGAGGAACGGGCTCACGTAGTGACGCATCGCCTCGTGGACCGGTTCGGGCGCGACGACGGAGCAGGTGCAGGGGCCGAGGTTGAGGAGTCGAGTGCTCATCGGCGTCCTTCCGCTGCGGTTCCGGTTGTCTGTCGCCGGAGCCAACGGGGTTGTCCGGGCCGAGTGGTTTGCGGGTCCCCGAGGGCGTCTTGATCGGCGTGTTCGATCAGCCAACGGGGCACGCCCGCGCAGTGGTTGTCGATGGCAGGGCTCGGCCCCGGTGGCAGCGTGGTGAGCCAGGCTCGACCCTGCCGCACCAGATCAGCGCCGATACGTTGCCAGGACAACTCCCCCTCGACGCAGCGGCGGCCGGCTCGGCCGATCTCGCCGAGAGCGGTGGGATCGCGCATCAGCGCGGCGATCCGGGCAGGCCACTGGCTGAGAGCGTCCTCCACGACCACACCGGGATGGTTGGGCGGTAGTCCGGTCACGGCTTCGCTAGTGCCCAGGACAGGCAGTCCGGCGGCGAGATAGTCCAGGACCTTCATCTTCGCGCCCGACCCGGCTGTGAGCGGGGCGAGAGCCAGCGTCGTCCCTCGAAGACCGTCGTTGATCGTATCCACGCGGCCAGTGAACTCGATTCCGCTGCCATCGTGTGTCAGTTCGGCAGGCCCGCGGCCGATGACCCGGACCCGAACATCGAGATCGTCAGCATGGAGCGCGGGAAGGATCGTACTGCGGATCGCGTCGACCGCTCGGGCGTTGGGCTGATAGTAGAGGTTGCCGAGAAACACCAGCGTCGCGGCGTTGGCATCCGGCCCCCAACAGTGGCGCTGCTGCGGGTCCGCGCCATTGGGCAGCAAGGCTGTTCGGACGCTCGGCACGCCTGTGGTGGCCGCCATCGTGGTCTCGTTGCGGGTCGAGACGATCACATTGTCGGCTGTGCGCAGCGCGACACGCTGTATCGTCGCGTGGCCCTCGACGGTCTCCGCAGGTTCGCCCAGGCTGGCCGCGACGGCGGCATCATCGTCGTGCACGTCGTAAACCAGCCGCGCATCAAGCAGTCGGGCCAGGTCACGCCCGATTGACACCAGCGATTCGGCCTCGCACAGAACAACAAAGTCCACCGTGGCGAGGTCGAGCAGTCCGGCAAGCGCGTTGGGGGTGTAAAAGTCGTTCGGGTGCACCAACGCGAGATCGAACGGCCAGTCGGCTGCGGTTCCGTAGTCCGCGCCTCTATCACACAGCACCATCGTGACGGCGGCACCCGCTCGATGGCTGTGTTCGGCGAGCGCCAAGGTTCGGGCGGGTGTGCCCGCCAAGGCTTGACCGCGCCACACATTCGGCGTGTCCAGCAAAAAGACAAGGCTTGGAACCGTAATGCTCACGATGCCTTTCCCTCCGGCTCGTCGATACCCGCGCGCAGATCAGCCGTGATCGCGTGTTGGATGCCCTCATGCAACGACGTGCGCGGCCACCACGGCACGATCTCGCGCAAGCGGTTCGCATTGGCGCACGACACCGGCCGTGAGCGGCGACGGAGCCGGGTCGAGTCCACCCGTGTTTCCAGGTGTCGGCCGGTCAGGCTGGCAACCAGGTCCACCAGTTCACGACCAGACACCGGAGTCCCCGTGCCGACGTTGACGACAGCCGGCTCAGCCCTGCGCAGCAAGACGACCAATGCCTCAGCAACGTCATCGACGTAAACGAAGTCACGTGCCTCGTCGAGGTCCCCGAGATGCAGAACCCGTCCGCGTCGCGCCTGCCGCAGAATCTCGGGCAGCAGGTGGGGATGTGGATCGCCAGGACCGTACACATTGAACAGCCGCGCTACCACGGATTCGCAGTGGCCGAGCCGGTGGGCCTGATCGCACACCAACCGTTCGCCCAGCAGTTTGGACCAGCCGTACACGCCCTGCGGTCCCACGCGATCGTCCTCGCCATGCGGGCTCTCGCTCGGCGCGTACACGTCAGCGGTCGACGCGAACAGCAGCCGTTGCGGCGGACGGACGGCGCAGGCATCCAACACGTTCTGTGTGCCCATGACGTTGATGTCCAAGGTTTCGGCGGGCGATGTCTCGCAGTCAGGGATGAAGTGCCGTGCGGCCAGATGCATCACACCCCACGGACGTGCGGTCATCATCAGTCGAATGAACTCAGCACGATGGCGAATATTGAGGACCCGAACGCGTACCTCGGCGCTGTCGGCGAATTCGTCCAGCCGGTGCAGGGTTCCGGCGCTGCCGTCGTCTACTGCCACGACACGAAAGCCCTGGGCGCGAAGGCATCTCACCACGGGCACGCCGATGAGACCGGCGGCCCCGGTGACGAGCACGGTGCGAGGCGTCTTGTCACTGGTCGTCGAGAGCATGGCGTCCTTTCGGCGGGTGGGCGCGTACGTCGTCACGCCCCGGTCCCTGTGGTCGTCGATCTTGTCGTAACTGGGGAGATTGCTGCGAATACTTATCGTGTTCTGGGTCGTCGGAGCTGCCGATTTCCAGCGCCTCCAGACCTGCCCGCGTGACCGCGCTCGGGAGGGTGGGGGTGTCATCGGCGAGGACCAGCCGTGGCATCACCGAGGTGGACAGAAGGTCCTGGACATACGGCCGTACGGGGGTGACTTCCTCCACCGGCTCGTCCGGGTCGACGGTGGGCCAGCCCGGCGTGTCGTCCGGTTCGGAAAGGTGGTGCTTACCCATCGCTGTCCGCACGGGCTCAGCGGTTTCCGAGGGTAGGTAGAACCGGGCGAAGTGTGCAGCGGCCTTGGCCGCGCGGACCTCTTTGCGCCAGGCCGACCAGGACCACCACGCGATCCACAGCAGCAACGCCGCGAGGGGTGTCAGCGCAAGGCATGCCCAGCCGTTCACGGCACATCACGTCGAGACCGCGAGCACGCACGTCAGATGTCGCGCACGCGGTTCGATTCCGCCCGTTGCCCGGTGTCGGAGCCACCGGAGGATTCCGCGCTTGCGTCACACTCGGGAGGCGGCTTCGGGCGAACGACCAGCAACCGTGCGCCGGTTGCCCGGAGACGATGCGTGAGCGCGTCAGCAATCGTCGCGTCCGACGCCAGGTGCGCGGCGCTGATGGTGACCGCCGCAAACGAATCTGGCAGCCGCAATACATCGCACAATCCGGAAAGCCCTGGGCGGATCACCACGTCGCCCGCGATGCCGTAGTCGACGAACACCCCACACAGCCGCAGCCGCTCTTGCCAGCAGAACCGCTCCAGCACTCTTCGGCAGGCACGGACATACCGGGCACGACGATGGCTTGAACGGATGTAGCCATACACCACGGGACGTCCGGTGGGCACCGATCGGAAGATCGGCGGCGTCGACAACAGGCGCTCCAACTCCCCGATACGTTGATCCAACGGCCCATAGCTGAACTCGTTCATGGCTTCAGAACCCCTCCCGAAGCCGACAGGCCAGCCGCACTTGCGAACACGGCCACGGCTTGCCGCATTGGTCGCAATGGGTGTCCGGTCTCGCACCACCGGGCCGATGCAGCAGTAGCGCCAAGCAGATCAGCTCGTAGAGCAATACCGGTTCCGGCACGGCGCGGCGCTCACCGGTGCTCGGCTCCGGCGTGACCGCCAGAAGAGTTGCCATGTCCAGCCACCCACTCCCGTCTCTTGCGTTCGCGGTCTTGGGCGGCACCTGGCGCTGGGGCGGGGAGCCACCGAGCGCTACTCGATCGGGGTTGCGCTCGATGTGCCCGGTCGGGGGTCGGGCGTTTCCCAACACCAGGTGCCTTGACGATCAGGGAACCGGGTGGGTCCGGATGTGCGTCACGATGTGCGTGCAACAGCCACACCGGCAGCCACCAGCCGTTATGCTGATCTAGTCAGCACCCCCATGGACACTCGGAAGAGTGATCGACATGGCCCGCGAACCCGAGACCATCGCCCAGCAGCGTCGCGCCCTGGGCGAACAGCTCGCCGCGTTCCGGCAGGCCGCCGACCTGACCCAAAGGCAACTGGCCAAGGCCGCGTTCTGCGACCGCACGACGGTGACCCACATCGAGAAGGGACGCGCCCGCGCCGACGAACGGTTCTGGCAAGCGTGCGACGACGCGGTAGGGGCAGACGGCGTGCTACTGGCGGCCTTCCACGACCTGGTAGCTGCCAAACAAGCCCACGATCAGCAGGAACAGCAAACACGACTCGCGCAGGCCCGAGCGCGCGCCAAATCGCTGAGCACGAACGGGCACGCCGCTCCCGCGCCTGCGTCACCAATGATCGACACTGTGGGACTGGTCGATCCCCCCACGCCTTCCGTCCGGCTCGACAGCGGTTACGTCGAAACGCTGCGTAGCCGCATCGGCGAGCTTGTTGACCTCGATATCCAGTTCGGCGGCGACCAGTCCTCCGGGGGTCGCCCTCCAGCTCTTCCGCTCGGTTCACCGCAAACTCGGGGCCAGCCAGTGCGACCCCAGCATCGAACGCGACCTGTACGCCGCAGCCGGCGAACTCGGCGAAGTCACGGGGTGGCTGCTCTACGACGCGGGCAAACACGATCTCGTGCGCCGCATCAACCACGAAGCCCTGCACCTGTCCCGCTTGGCCGGGGACCACAGCATGGAGCTGCTGATCTTGCAGAACATGTCCATGCACGCCGGTCACCTCGGCCGTCCCGTGGAAGCCCTGCGTATCGCGCGCATGGTGCTGGAAACCAACACGCTCTCGCCCCGGCTGGAAGCCCTCTTTCGGACCCGCGAAGCCCGCGCACTGGCGCTGGCAGGTGACGAGACCACGGCCGAACGCACGTTCCGCCAAGCCCACTCCCTGTACCTGGACGGTGTACGCGACGACGACCCGGCATGGGCCTGGTGGATCAACGACCAAGAGTTGGCCTGGCACGAAGCCATGATCCAGGCGGACTCGGCCGACTGGAACCAGGCGGCCGACACCTTCCAAGCCTCCATCGAGGTCACCCCAGGCCGTGAAGTGCGACGCCGCTACAACCACCTCGCCTCCCTGCTCAACGCGCAGATTCGTGCGCAAGCGTGGCGGGACGCAGACCAAACGATCGAGCGCGTCATGCCTTACGTCGACGAGGTCGGCTCAACCCGAACCGCAACCACCCTCTTGGGCGCGCTCGATCAGCTCGACGTCACCCACGCCAAGCCCTCAGTCCGCGACGCAGCCTGCCAGCTCCGGAGCATCCTGGTCGACGCCGGATACGGGCACTAACCCGCGCCGACCACAGCCCGAGCGATGTTGCCGATATCAGCCGGGCGCACTCGGCAACACCCGCCCACGATCCGTGCACCGTCAGCCACCCACTGCCGGGCTTGCACTGCGGAATACCGCGACGGTCCCAGCCACGTCCGGCGCTGCGCATCCCAGCCCTCGCCGCTGTTCGGATAGACGATCACCGGCTTCCCGGTCACTTCACGTGCCGTGGCGATCGCGGCTGGCACGTCGGACGGGGCACAACAGTTGACGCCCACTGCCACAACCTCCGGCACATCTCTGGCGAGCGCGAACGCCTCCGCCATCGGTTGCCCGGCGCGCGTGCGATCCCCATCGATGTTGTATGTCAGCCACGCAGGAATGCCGATCCCGGAAACCACGATCACCAACGCTTCCGCCTCGTCGATGTCCGGCACCGTCTCCAGCGCCAGCACATCCGGCCCCGCGTCCGCCAGCACCTCCAGGCGGGGACGGTGCCATGCCGCCAACTCAGCCACGCTCAACCCGTAGCGGCCCCGATACTCCGACCCATCGGCCAAGGCTGCACCATACGGGCCGAGCGAGGCCGCCACCCACCGCTCACGCCCGTCATCGGCCATCTCAGCGCGGGCAGCCTGCGCCAGCTCGACGCTGCGCCGCAACAACCGACCAGCGTCATTCCCCCGATGCCCCGCTCCGGAAGCCATCGAAGGATGCCTGGTAGCTCGCCGTCGTCGCGATCATGGCGCCCGCGCGGAAGAACGCCAGGTGAGCGGCCTTGATCTCCTCGGGAGCGTCCACCAACAACCGCGCCGACCACAAAGGGTCCGAGAGATCATGCCCGCGCGCCTCAAGCTCGGTCGCCAAACCACCATCCGTGATCAGAGGAGCGCCGTTCGTTTCGAGGAAGCCCACAAGGTCACTCTAAGCCCCGATCGCCTTCCTCTCGTCCCGCGTCAGCGCAGCCCCACCGGATATCCGTCCCTCGCCCTTCCAACGCCGCAGGATTCGGCGGCCATAGTTGTTCGTTCCGGCGATCCGGTCCAGCTCCGCGCCGGTCGGCGTGCGGCCCTTGGTCCACTCGGTCTGGTAGTAGGCCCACATCCGTTGTTCCGCTGTCGGCTGGGTCTGCTGGCGGGACTGGCCCGAGACCAGCGAGAGCCTTACCGGCCGTTCGGTCCCGTCGCCGGTCTCGGTGGTCTCGTTTCGGGTCTCGTTGGTGGTCTCGGCGTGGCGGCGCTTGAGCGCGCGGTTCAGCAGCTCGACCGACAGCAGCAATGCCAGCGGCGGGCAGGCGGCAACCGCGACCGCCAGCACACTCAGCTCCGGCGCGGCGGCCACGTTGGCGCAGAGCGAGAGGGAGACCCCGAACAGGAACAACAGCCACGCCGACCACTGACCGCCGCCGCGCCTGCGTGCGTGGTGTCCGGTCTTCCACAGCTCCACCGTGGCTGTCATCAACATGCCGTCCACGATCAGCGGCCAGATCGCCGCTGTGATCTCGTCCGCGCCGAACCGCACGCGAACTCCCGGCCGTGCCGGTACGAGGCATAGGCAGCGCCCAGCGCAACCAACGCGGTGCAGGCGCACTGCAACCACAGCGCCCGATCCCCGCGAGGAGTCTGGGCGTTTGACTCGGTGGCGGCGGTCATCGGCGACCACCGCCCGCACGGCGACCCATCGTCGTCGGGTCGACTCCGGCCAGCTCGGCGCAGCGGTCGATGCAGACGAACACCTGTGAGCCGGTCATCGACCGGCCGACAGGAACGGACACGGAGCCACGAGTGAGTAGGTAGTCCAGTCCACAGATGACGCAGGCCAGCCCATCGGCCTGGGCGTCGGTTAGTCCGGTGATGATCTCTTCGCGGTTCACTGGGCACCACCGCCCGAGAACACGCGACGAGTACCCACCGGCTTGATCCTGATCTCAGGGCCTTCCGCCGTTAGGGTGTTCGTGTTCTGAAGCGTTAGGCCCACAGACGAAGGGCCACCCGCACCGCGGGTGGCCCTTCTCGTTGTTGCGGCTCCGATCGTCCGCGCCTGCCTTCCTCGGCACCGTGCCGAGAAATTCGCGCGACAGGTGACCCGTGACCGGCCATCATGGAGCCGTCGGGCGCGTGGCCCGCGCGGGGGCGCGGCCGACGTCGGTGCACTGGGGGCGTGCAGGTCCGCTGGACGTGACGGGGGCGCGGAGCGGTCTGCGTGGCGACGATCGGTGAGGGCTGTGGGGGAGACGGGGAGCCGGGTCCGCCCGGGATCGTTGTGGGCGTTCTTGCGTGACCACCGGCCGCTCGCGCGGCTCGCGGCGTCTGTGCTGCTCCACCGGCTCGCCGGGTCGATGCTGGTCGTCGCGGTCCCGTTCTTCGTCATCGACAGATACGGCCTGGGGTGGGAGTCCGGGCTGGCGCTCGCCGCGCGCCTGGTGCCCAACGTCGTGTTCGGGATCGTCGTCGGTCACGTCGTGGACAGGTGGGAGCCGCGCGTGGTCGCGTGGTCCACGGCCCTCGTGAACGCGGTGGTCGTCGCGTCGGTGCCGCTCACCCAGTCCCTGGCGCAGCTGCAGCTGCTCATGTTCGCCGCCGGGGTCGTGTACACCTTCGGGCTGCCCGCGCGGATGGCGCTGCGGCCAGTGGTGATCGAGGAGGGCGAGGAGACCCGCGGCAACGCGGTGATCGTCACCGCGGAGCGGTTGAGCTCCATCGTCGGGCCGCTGCTCGTCGGGCTGCTCATCGCGACGGTCGGCGTCGAAGCGAGCTTCCCCGCCCAAGGCGGGATCACCGTGCTCTCCGGGCTGCTGGTGTGGGGCTTGCCGAACCGCCCGGCACGGGAGGGAGCCAGCGGGGGCGTGCGCGACGAGCTGCGGCAGATGTTCGTCACTGGCCCGGTGGTCCTGGTGCGTGCCCTCGCCGGCGACCGGATGCTGTGCGCGGTGGTGCTCACGGCGTTCACCTACGGGGCCGCGGTCGCGGTCGGCGAGGTCTTCACCGCAGGCCTGGCGAAGGACCACTTCGCCGACCACCCCGGTTCGAACGGCTGGCTGGTCGCCGCGATGGGCACCGGAGGCGTCCTCGGCGCGCTGCTGAGCACCGCGCTGGGCCGCTTCCACCCCGGCAGGCTGTACTTCGTCGGCAACGTCCTCGAAGGACTGGCCTGGCTGGCGCTGCCGTGGGTCGACCGGCTCCCGCTCGCGCTCCTCTGCATGGTGGCCGCGGGATTCCTGGAGTCCGTCGCCACCGTGGTCTACTTCGCCGAGGTGCAGAAGCGGTTGCCCCCGGAGATGACCGGCCGGTTCTACGCGACCTTCATCCCGCTCATGGACGCCTTCGAGATGGTCGGCGCCCTGACCGCGCCGGTCCTGCTGGCCAGCACCGGAGTCGGGGGCACCGCCACCGTCATCTGCCTCCTCATCGCCGTACCGGTCCTGCTCGGCGCCCCCGTCCTGCTGCGCCGCAGCGCGGCGAACCCGCGGACCGAGGCCCGGACCTGATCGTGGACCGGAGCACCAGGTGGATCTGTCCCAAGTGGACTCGGCCGCTCACCGCCTCCCCAGGTAGTGCGCGGTGATGTCGTCGCTGGTGGTGAGCCAGGCTTCTGGTTGGGCGGCCAGGTGTTCCAGGGCCTGGTCGAGGTAGCGTGGCGGAACGGTTGGCCGATGACGAAGGGGTGCAGGGCCAGGCACAGGACGCGGCCGCTGTGCTCGGAGTCCTCGCGCAGCTGGGCGTACCGACCTCATCCTGTTCGGCCGCGGCCTCACCGGCCCCGACTTCCTGCGCATGGTCCAGGACCAGTTGAGCTCGACCGTGTAGGGGACGCTGATCATGCCGGGGACGTTTGTGCCCGCCGCGACCGCCACCCCGCGGCTGGTCGCCGAGCTCGTCGCCGAGCGGGAGCGCATCGACCGGCGGATCGCCGAGCTGACCGGGACCCGCGAGGTGCTCGACGAGGTCATCGACGCGGCCTCGAAGGACCCTGCCTGAGCGCTCAGTCGCACTGGGGCAGCACGCGCTTGGGGGCCTCGGGTTCCGTCGCCACCGCCAGGTCGCTGACGTAGACGCCGCGGTTGCCGTAGTAGTCGGTGGCGAGGCGCAGCCAGGTGTCGCTGCTGGTCCGGTCGGTGCCCGTCGCGTCGTGCCAGGTGTAGCGCGTGCCCACGGTCCAGCAGACGAACCCGTGCCTGCCGGGCCAGACCTCGCCGGCGCGGGTCTCGTTCCGCGGGTCCGGGCTCCAGTGCGTCCAGTCGTGGGTGCGCACCTCGAGCGGCACCAGCGGGCCCGCGCTGCCGCGGGCGGGGTCGGGGGACAGCAGGGACAGGCCGCCCGCTCCCACGGCCGCGCCGAGCAGCAGCGCGCCGACCGCGGTCACGAGAACGGTGCGGAGGTGGTACGTCGGCGCGGGCTTCCGCGTCGGCTCGGGGGTGGCCTCCCAGACCCGCCGCCGGGCTTCCATCCAGCGCGGCAGGTCCTTCTCGGGGACCCCGCAGACCAGGAGGTAGATCTCCAGGTTCGTCTTGTTCGGGGCGCGCTTGCCGGTGAGCATGTCGCTGAGCGTGCTGCGCGCCAGGCTGGGTTGGTGCCCGTCCCGCGGCGGGAGGCTCCGGGCCCTGCGTTCCACCCCGGCGTAGGACAGGCCGGCGCGGTGCCGGGCCTCGTTCAGCAGCGCGGTGAACTCCTCGCGCGTCGTGCAGCGGTCCGGGTCCAGCGGCTCGGTCCCCTCACCGACGTCCTGCACTCCGGGGCCTCCCACCTTCCTCCGCACCCCGTTCCGGAGAGTCCGGGTGTTCGTCGGACACAGTAGCGCCGTCGGACCGCTCCACGGCTGCGATCAGCGAAAACGGTTGTTCCGGACGGTTTCCGGAGGATCCGGATCGTCCGGAACCGGCGTCCCGGCCTGGTGGGCCGGGCACCGCTTCCGGTTCGCTGGACCAGCCGAGGAGCGACGCGGACGGAGACCGCCATGGAGCACGAGCTGGACCTGGTCGAGGAGTTCCTGGCCCGCCCCGAGGACGGCCGAGGCGTGCCGCAGAGCCGGTGGGTGCCCGTGCTGGTCTTCACCGGCCCCCGCAGCAGCGGCAAGACGCGGCTGGTCGACGAGCTCGACACCGCGCTGGACATCCCGCACGCGCGTCAAGACCTCGACACCGCTCCGGGGACACCGGTCTGGCAGCGGCTGTCCGCGCTGGTGTTCCAGCTCAGCGAGGAGCACCGCCGGTTCGGTCGGCTGGCGTTCCCCCGGTTCACCGCCGGACAGGTCGTGATCGTGCAACAGCTCAACCGCCTGAACCGCGGCACGGCGCGCAAGCAGGTGGTGCAGGCGCTGGAAGCGCACCGCAACATCGAGGAGCTCCGGTCGACGCTCGGCGAGATCGCCGACGACCTGGCCACGTTGGGCCTGCTCGGACAGGTGCCGGTCCCCGGCTCCATCGCGAAGCTCCTGCCGGACCTCGTGATCAAGGGACTGCTGTCCTGGCGCTGGGGACGTCGCGTGGTGCTCGGGACCGGACAGCACTGGTACGGGCACCAGGACCGGCGGCTCGACCGCGACCCGATCGACGAGCTGGTCGACCTCAACCTCATGACGAACCGGCCGGAGAACGACCAGCAGGCCCTGTACGCCGAAGAGCTGCTGTGGTCGGCGTTCCTCGCCGACCTGCGGGCGGAGTTCCACCGCGGCCGGTACGTCGACCGCAGGACGCTGAACTGCGCGGTGCTGCTCGACAACATCGACACCCCGGCCGGTCGCCGGTTCCTCGACGGGCTGGTCCGGGCGCGCGACAGCGTGCGCGAGGTCGAACGGCCCACCGGCGGCAGCGCCGCGGACCCGCTCACCGTGGTGGCGACCAGCCGCAGCAGCACGCAGACCTGGGCGAACATCCCCTCGCTGCCCACCGCCGAGGACGCCGGCTACGACGACTACACCCAGTGGCACGGCGGCGTCGGCGACGAGCGGAACTGGTACCCGGTGCGGCTGCGGAACTTCACGCGCGCCGAGGTGGCGCGGCTGGTGGCCGGCACGGGCGTGCGCGACCACCGCAGCGTCGCCGCCGCCGTGCACCGGTTCACCGACGGCCACCCCGGTTCCACCGCCCTGCTGGTCCGGGCGTTCGCGGACGCCGACCGCCGGCTCGACCTGCACGCCCTGCTCGGGACGGCGTCGGGTGACCGCACCGTCGCGGACCGGATCCTGGAGCCGTTCCTCACCGGTCTCTCCGACGCCGCCCGCGCAGACCTGGTGACCTGCTCGGCGGCCCCGGACCTGGAGCGGGCGCGGCACCTCCGCGCCACGAGCGGTCTGCTCACCGCCAGCGCCGGGGAGCTCGACGACGTCCTCGCGCCGTCGTTGTGGTTCCAGGACGAGCCGGGCGGCCCAGCGGTGCTGCCGCGCGTGCTGAGACGCCTGCTGCTGCAGCGGCTCGCGGCGCGCCCGGCGGACCACCCGGCGTCGTGGGCGGCGGTGCACGAGTTCTTCCGCGACGCCGGGGCGAAGGGGCAGCGCCGCGAGCCTGCGGTGGCCGAGGAACTGCACCACGACCTGGCGATCGGCGAGGTGGAGGCCGTCACGCGACGGCTGGCGGAGCTGCTCGGCGACCTGCCGGTGGCCGAGTGGCGGACGCTGCTGGAGACCGTCGTGTCCGCGCCGAACCGGGTGGACCCCTCGGTCCCGCCGCTGCGCCACGTGCAGGAGCTGTCCGCGTGGGCCCGGGACCTGGACGAGCCGCTGGCCTCGCTCGCCAAGCTCGTGCCCGCCCGGTGGCTGGAGAACGACCCGCTGCTCGAGGAAGGGCTGCGGCTGCTGAAGCTCACCGTCGCCGACGCCTACGACCGCGTCGCACCGCACTCCGACGACATGGCGGCGCTGCTGGAGGACGGGCAGAAGTACCGCCGCGACGCCGAGCAGATCCGCTGACCGAGACCGGAGGAGACCTGTCGTGCTCATCTCGCAGGAACCAGGACGGCGGACCGGCACCAGACGGATCACCGCCGGTCTGTCCAGCCGCGGACGGCGCCGTCGGCGGGTCAAGCTGATCACCGCCGCGGTGGTCGCGGTCGTGGTGCTCGGCGCACTGCTCTACCCGATCGCGGTCCCGTGCGGCGGGGACCTGTGGGACGACGGCGGCGAGTGCGTCGGCATCAGCGACGGGTCCACCTCCTTCCACCCGGACTTCGACGCGGTGACCGAGAAGATCCACCAGGAGAACCGGCGGGTGGCCGGTCAGCGCGGCGTCACCATCGCGGTGCTGGTGCCGATCCCGCTGCCGAGCGAGCGCGGCCAGCCGCCGAACGGCCTGCTGTCCACCGACCAGATCCGCGCGCTGCTGGAAGGCGCGCACGTGGCGCAGGTGCAGGCCAACCGCGGGTACGACCTCAAGGTCCGCCTGGTGCTGGCGAACGAGGGCAGCCGCGAGCAGGCGTGGCGACCCGTGGTCGGCGAGCTCGAGCAGCTGGTCGACGACCCGCAGCCGCTGGTCGCGGTGACCGGCCTCGGCGTCAGCGTGCAGCAGACCGTGGACGGCGCTCGGGAGCTGGCCGCGGCCGGCATCCCCGCGGTCGGGTCGGTGATCACCGCCGACGGGCTGAACACCACCGGCACCGGCGCGTACGGGCTGGTGCGGGTCAACTCCAGCAACGACGCCCAGCTCGCCGCGCTCGCCGAGTTCCTCCCGCAGCACCGGCCGGACCTGCACCGGGCCCTGGTCGTCGCGGACACCAACCCGGCGGACTTCTACACCCGGACGCTGCGGGAAGGGTTCGAGCGGTACTTCAGCGCCTACTGGGGCGGCGGCCGGCCGTCGTGGATGCCCTACTCCGGCGTTCCGCGCACGCCCGGGATCGTCGCCCAGTTCAACTCCATCGCGGGGCGGCTGTGCGGCAGCAACCCGCCCGACGTGTTCTTCTACGCGGGGCGCGCCATCCTGCTGCCGGACTTCGTCGCCCAGCTCCGGCAGCGCGGCTGCGCCACCGACCGCGCGGTCACCGTGGTGACGGCCTCCGACGCCAGCGACCTCCAGGTCTCGCTGGGCCCGCCCGGGCCGAACGACGCCCCGGTCTCGGTCGTCTACACCGGACTGGCCGAGCCGAAGGCGCTGGAAGACCCGCGGTGGAACCCGGAACGCGAGGTGTACCAGCGGTTCGAGGCCGAGTTCCGCAACAACGGCTTCCCCGAGGCGGACCTGCGCAACGGGTGGGCGATCATGCAGCACGACGCGGTCCTCGCGGCGGCGCAGGCGTCCCGCGCGGCCATCGGCCAGGGGCTGCACCTGCCCGCCCCGTCCGACGTCCTGCCGCAGCTGTACCTGATGAACGACGCGGAGCACGTGGTGGCCGGCGCGGGCGGGAGCTTCCAGTTCGACCCGGTGACCGGTGACGCGGTGGGGCGGCGGATCCCGATCCTGGAGCTCACCCCGGAGGGCGAGGTCGAGGTGCTCGACGTCGTGGGTTGACCTCCAGTCGGGTCGAAGTCGCACGCTGGTGGGGCCGACGACGACCCAGGGGGACGGACGTTCGGGCGATCGTGGTCGACGAGCCGGGCGGGCCGGGGGTGCTGCGGATGGCGGAGCTGCCCGACCCGCATCCGGGTGCGGGCCGCCGGGGTGCAGCCCCACGACTGCGCGGTCCGGCAGGGCAGGGCGCCGCTCGGGGCGGGGGTGGGCTCGCCGACCGTGCTGGGCAACGAGTTCTCCGGGGTGGTCGACGAGACCGGGCCCGACGCCACCGGGTTCCCGGTCGGCACCGAGGCGGTGGGCTTCGCGGTGCTGGCCTCCTGCGCCGAGTTCGTCGTGGGGCCGACCGACCGGGTCGTGGGCAAGCCGGACACGATGACGTTCGAGGAGGGCGGCGGGCTGTCCGGGTGCGGCCAGACCGCGCACACCGCGCTGGAGGTGCTCGGCGTCCGGGAGGGCGAGACGCTGCTGGTGCACGCGGCGGCAGGCGGGGTCGGCACCGTCGCGGTGCAGCTGGCCGTCGCCCGGGGCGCCACGGTGACCGGCACGGCGAGCGAGGGCAACCACGACTCCCTGCGCTCCTCGGGCGCCATCCCGGTCACCTACGGCGACGGCCTGGTGGAGCGGGTCCGCACGCTCGCGCCGCGGGGCGTCGACCCGGCGCTCGACGGCGCCGGGGAGCAGGCGCCGCTCGTCCTCCGTGGACCGCTGACCCTCGGTCGAGGGCGGGACGTCTCCTCGCCCTGGTGGTGCGCGGCGCCTCGACGGACATCGCGGACGCGATCGGCAGCGGTCGTAGCGGGCGGTCCGGTACTCCCGTGCAGGTTCCTCGGTCGCCACCCGGGCGCAGGGGTGGAGAGCCGCCCCCGGCAGGTCCGGACGGGTGACGCCGGGAGGGTGCAGCGAAAGAAGATCTTCTGCCTGCACCCACTTATGACGGAAGTATGTTGTCTAGAGGGCGCTGCGGATGCAATTCTTCTCGTGAAGATGGTGTGACACGGGTCCGGGAGGCCGATGATGACCGCTCAGCACGAGACCGTTCGCGACGTGGCACCGACCGACGTACCCGCTCCCCGCGCGTCCGCGGGGGACGTGGTGGAGTCCCTGAAGGCGCAGGTCACCGGGGACCTGATGGACATCGTCGTGGACCTCGACGCGGGCGACGGCTGCCGCCTCCGCGACGTGCGCGACGGCACCGAGTACCTGGACCTGACGATGTTCTTCAGCTCCGCGCCGCTCGGGCACGGCCACCCCGGCCTGCGCACCGCGGAGTTCGAGGCGGCGCTGGTGCGCGCCGGGCGGGTCAAGCCGTCGAACCCGGACTTCGCCACCGTCGAGCAGGCCCGGTTCGCGGAGACCTTCACGCGCGTGGTCGGCATCGACGAGCTGCCGCTGCTGTTCTTCATCGACGGCGGCACCCTCGCGGTGGAGAACGCGCTCAAGGTCGCCTTCGACTGGAAGACCAAGCGCAACGCCCGCAACGGGATCGCCGTCCGCGGCTCCCGCGTGCTGCACCTGGAGCGGGCGTTCCACGGCCGCAGCGGCTACACGCTGTCGCTGACCAACACCGACCCGGCGAAGGTCCGCGACTACCCGATGTTCGACTGGCCGCGCATCCCGAGCCCGGCGATCGAGCCGGGCGAGCGGTGGGACAGCGCCGGGCTGCTGCCGGAGGAGGAGGTGGCGCTCGACGCCGCCCGCGCCGCGCTGCGCCGCTACGGCCGGGAGGTCGCCTGCTTCGTCTACGAGCCCATCCAGGGCGAGGGCGGCGACCGGCACCTGCGGCCGCAGTTCCTGCAGGCGGTGCAGGAGCTGTGCCGCGAGCACGACGTGCTCACCGTCGCCGACGAGGTGCAGACCGGCATGCTCACCGGGCAGGCGTGGGCGCACCAGGCGCTCGGGCTGGAACCCGACCTGGTGGCGTTCGGCAAGCGGCTGCAGGTGTGCGGCGTGATGGGCGGCCGGCGGGTGCTGGAGATCGCCGACAACGCGTTCCGCGAGCCCAGCCGGATCAGCTCCACCTGGGGCGGGTCGCTGGTCGACATGGTGCGCGCGACGCGGATCCTGGAGGTCGTCGAGGCCGAGGGCCTGTTCGAGCACAGCCGGCAGATGGGTGAGCTGCTGCTCGGCGAGCTCCGCGACCTGGCCGCCGAGTTCCCGTCCCTGGTCAAGCACCCGCGCGGGCGCGGCCTGATGTGCGCGATCAGCTTCCGTGACCCGGCCCAGCGGGACCGGGCGCTGGCGATCGCCCGGGACCGCCACCGGACCCTCTTCCTCCCGTCGGGTCCGGACTCGCTGCGCGCCCGCCCGCCGCTCTCGGCCCGGCCGGAGGAGCTGGTCGACGCGGTCGCCGCCCTCCGCAAGACCCTCACCGACCTCGCCTGACCGGGCCAGTCCCGACCCCACCCCGCGATCCCCATCGAACCCGGACGTCCGATCCCGATGGGGATCGCGGGGCCGCGTTCAGGGCGGCTCGCGGATGCGCAGCTCGGGCGGGTGAGTCAGATCCAGCCCTCCTGCCAGGCGCGGCGGGCCGCTTCGTGGCGGGTCGAGACGCCCAGCTTCGTCATCGCCGACGACAGGTAGTTGCGGACCGTCCCCGGGGCCAGGTGCACCTCCGCCGCGATGGTGGCGATCGTGCCGCCCTGCAGGGTGTGGGTGAGCAGCTCCAGCTCCCGGTCGGTGAGCGGGCAGGCGCCGCTGGTCAGCGCGCTGGCCGCGATCTCCGGGTCGATGTAGCGCCCGCCGTCGTGCACGTCGCGCAGGATCGCCGCCAGGCGGGACGCGGGCGTGGTCTTGGGGACGAACCCGCGGATCCCCGCCTCCAGGGCGCGCTTGAGCACGCCGGGACGCGCGTGCCGGGTGACCAGCACGACCGGCACCTCCCCACCCAGCTCGCGGGTGGCCTGCACCCCGTCGACCTCGGGCATCTCCAGGTCGAGCACCGCGATGTCCGGCGCGTGCTCGCGCACCGCGCGGACCGCCTCGGCACCGTTGCCGCACTGGGCGACGACCGACACGTCCGGCTCCAGGTCCAGCAGCGCCGCCAGCGCACCCCGGATCAGGTCCTCGTCGTCGGCCAGCACCACTCGGATCACGACGTCCTCCCCGGTTCCGCGGCGGTGCCGCGCAGCTCGAACCAACCGTCCACCAGGCACCCCTCGACGTGACCGCCCAGGGCGCGGAACCGCTGGCGCAGTCCCTCGATGCCCGACCCCGCCTCGCCGTTCGGCGGCTTCGGCCGGTCGTTGCGCAGCACGATGCTGGTGTTCGGTCCGTCGGCGGTGATGCGCAGCTCGCAGCGCTCCGCGCGGGAGTGCCGCAGCACGTTCGTCGTACCCTCGCGCACCAGCGCGCCGAACAGCGGTTGCAGCGGTGGCGGCACGAGCGCCGCACCACCGTCCACCGTGGTCCGCACACCCGCGGCCTCCAGTATCTCCCGCGCGTTCTCCAGTTCCGCGGTCAGCTCCGTGTGCCGGTAGCCGTGCACCACGTCGCGGGTGTCCCTCAGCGCGGTCCGCGCGAGCTCGGCGATCTCGGCCGCCGTGGCGCGCGCCGTCTCGTCGTCCACGCCGACCAGCCGCTCGACCAGCTCGCCCTTCAACGCGATCACCTGCAGGTGGTGGCCCTGGACGTCGTGCAGGTCGGCGGCGAACCGCAACCGCTCGTTGGCCACCGCCAGCTCGGCGCTGACCGTCCGGGCCCGGTCGAGCTCGAGCACGATGTCCCAGAACCACACCGAGGCCAGCACCACCACCATGATCACCGCCACCACCAACGCGATGACGAGCCCGCGGACCAGCCCGAGCAGCGGCTCCGCCGGGGAGCTGGCGACGGTGCCGACCACCGCGACCAGCAGCGTCATGCCGATCGCCAGCGGCCAGCGCAGCCGGTACGGCGCGGCCGAGACGTGCACCCCGGCCAGACCGCTGACCACCATCGACCACAGCGGTCCGCTGCCGTCCTTGTGCATCGTGTAGGCCATCGCGCCCAGCGCGCCCGCGAACACCACCGCGTGCAGCGCGGGCCGGTGCTTGCCGTGCCCGAGGCCCTGCATGAGGCTGAGGGACATCCACGTCCCGTCGACCGCGGCCAGCACCGCGGCCAGCCCCAGCAGCACGACCTCGACGGTGCTGTAGCGGCCCTCCGACGCCCCGGCCACGAGCAGCAGCAGCGGGGCCAGCGCGTACAGCGGCTGCATCGGCACGATCGACCACCACGTGTACCGGCGCAGCCGCCGGATGCGCCGGGGGTCGAACTCGGGTGTGGCGTTCACCCGTCCAGCATCGTCCATCGGTGGCGCTCGCCCGGCCGGAATGACATCAGTCATCGATCCTGCTGACACCGAACACCGCCATCGCTGACGCAACGCGCTACCGGCGCCCGGCCCGTCCGGCGAGGCTGGGGCCATGACGACACCAGTGATCAGCGTGCGGGACCTGCGCTGCCGGTACGGGCAGCACGAAGCGGTCCGCGGCATCGACTTCGAGGTGCAGGCGGGTGAGCTGTTCGCGCTGCTCGGCACCAACGGCGCGGGCAAGACGACCACGATGGAGACCGTCGAAGGCCACCGCGAGCCCAGCAGCGGGGTGGTGCGGGTGTTCGGGCGCGATCCGTGGCAGGACCGCTCGATCCGCCGCCGGACCGGGATCATGCTGCAGGAAGGCGGCTTCGCCGGGGACCTGACCGTGCTGGAGACCGCGCGGCTGGGCGGCGCGCTCACCACGCGTCCGTCCGATGTGGACGGTACGTTGGCGGCGGTCGGGCTGGCCGGGCGGCGCGACGTGCGGGTCCGGCAGCTCTCCGGCGGCGAACGCCGGCGCCTCGACCTGGCGCTGGCGCTGCTCGGCGAACCGGACCTGCTGTTCCTCGACGAACCGACCACCGGCATGGACCCGGAGTCCCGCCGCGCCACCTGGGACCTGGTGCGCGGGCTGCTCGCGCGCGGCACCACGGTGCTGCTCACCACGCACTACCTGGAGGAGGCCGAACGGCTCGCGCACCGGCTGGCGATCATGCACGAGGGGCGGATCGCGGTGTCCGGGCGCTTGGTCGACGTGCTCGCCGCGCACCGCGCGCGGATCGGCTTCGACGTCCAGCGCGGCACGGCCCTGCCCCCGCTGGTCGGGACGGCGGAGGTGACCGGCACCCGCGTCGAGGTCCGCACCCCCGACCTGCAACGGGACCTGCACACCCTGCTGACCTGGGCGGACGGTCGCGTGGAGCTGCGCGGTCTGCGCGCCCACCACGCCACGCTGGAGGACGTCTTCCGCGGCGTCCGGGAGGAGGTGCTGGTCGCATGACGTCGGCCGTCCTCGCCCTCGGGCGCACCGAGTGGAAGCTGCTGGCGCGGAACAAGGCCGTGCTGGTCAGCGCGACGACCGTGCCGCTGCTGCTCGGGATCGTGCTGGCCCACCGCGTGCCCGCCGACGCCGGGCCGCTCGCCTGGTCGGTGGTGCTGGGCTTGCAGGTGCTGGCCGTGCAGGGCTTCACCGTCTACTTCACCACGACCGCGGCGCTGGCCGGCCGCCGCGAGGACCGGTACCTGAAGCGGCTGCGCAGCGGGGAGCTGCCGGACGCCGGGGTGCTGGCCGGGCTGCTGCTGCCGGTGGTCCTGCTCGGACTGGCGCAGACGGTCGTGGTGGTGGGCCTCGCGATCGCCCTCGGGGCGCCCGCCCCGGCCAACCTGCTGCCGCTGCTGCTCGCGGTGCTGCTCGGGACCGCGATGTCGCTGGTGGCGGGCGCGGCCACCAGCGGCTGGACCGCGAGCTCGGAGCAGGCGCAGATCACCACCATGCCGTGGTTCGTGGTGCTCATCGGCGGAGCGGTGTGGGTGTCGATGAGCGACACACCGTTCGCGCTCGTGGTGCCCAGCGGTGGCGTGGTGGACCTGGTGCGGGTCGCGATGACCGGTGCGGAGCTGGTCGACGCGCTCCCGGCCGCCGGTGCCCTGCTGGCCTGGACCGCGGTGCTGGCGGTGCTCGCCCGCGCCTGGTTCCGCTGGGAGCCGCGCGGCTGAGGCGTCAGCGCCAGGACGGCAGCCAGAGCTCGGCCTGCCAGCGCTCCGGGGTGATGGGCTCGCCGTTGAGGATCGGCCACAGCCAGATGAAGTTGGCCACCACCAGGCCCACGTACAGCGCGACCGCCAGCAGCCCGGTGCGGCGGCGCTCGAAGTGGTCCCGGCGGCTGCCCAGCACCTCGCCCAGCACCAGCACGATGCCCAGCACCAGGAACGGGACCAGCGGCGTGGCGTAGAAGTAGTACATCTGCCGGTCCAGGTTGATGAACCACGGCAGGTAGCCGGCGCCGTAGCCGACCAGCACCGCGGCGTAGCGCCAGTCCATCCGGCTCGTCGCGCGCCAGACCGCCCAGCCCGCGACCGGCAGCGCCAGCCACCACATCGCCGGGGTGCCGATGAGCATCGTCGCCTCGACGCAGCTGGCCCGGCCGCAGCCCGGCATCCCGGACTCGTAGTAGTAGAGCATCGGGCGCATGCCCATCGGCCACGCCCACGGCTTGGACTCCCACGGGTGCGGGTCCTTCGGCGTCACCAGGTGGGTGTGGAAGTCCAGCACGTTGAGCTGGTAGTACAGCAGCGACCGCAGCGGGTCCGGCAGGAAGCCGAAGCCCACGTCGTCGTTGAGCAGCACGGCGTGCCGGTCGGTGGCGGTCTCGCTGGCGAACCACAGCGCCCACGTCCCGAAGTACGTCAGCAGCGGGATCGCCACCAGCGACCACAGCGCGGGCGCGGTGTCGCGCACCAGCGCGGCCCGCCACGGGCGCCGAACCCCGGCCGCCCGCCTGGCCAGCGCGTCCCAGACCACGCTGAGCAGGCCGAACGCCATGATGTAGTAGATGCCGTTCCACTTGACGCCGCAGGCCAGCCCGAGCAGCAGCCCGGCGCCGAACCGCCACCAGCGGAACCCCAGCCGCGGTCCCCAGACGCTGTCGCCCAGCCGGCCGTCCGCGCAGACCTGCCACATCCGGCTGCGCACCTGGTCGCGGTCCACCAGCAGGCAGGCGAACGCGGCCAGCAGGAACATCGCCTGGAAGATGTCGAGCATGCCGACCCGGGACTGCACGTGGCTGAGCCCGTCGCAGATCAGCAGGATCCCGGCCAGCGCGCCGAGCAGGGTGGACCGCGTCATCCGGCGGGCGATGCGCACGACCAGCAGCACCATGAACGTGCCGGTCAGCGCGGCCATGATCCGCCAGCCCCACGGGTTGTAGCCGAGCAGCCACTCGCCGACCGCGATCAGCTGCTTGCCCACCGGCGGGTGTGCGACGAGCTCGTAGCCCGGGTTGTCCTCGTAGCCGCCGTTGCGCAGCATCTGCCACGCCTGCGGCACGTAGTGCTTCTCGTCGAAGACCGGGGTGCCCTCGTTGGTCGCGTGCCCGAGGTCCCACAGCCGCACGATCCCGGCGACCAGGGTGATCGCGAGCGTCACCAGCCAGCTCCGGGCCCGGTCGGTCGGCATCGTCACGTCCAGCAGCGGCAGGGGGTCGGTCTCGCCCGGCTGCCGCGCCGGGGGCGTGCGGCCGACGTGGACCAGGTCGTCGGCGCTGCGGCCACCGGTGCTGGGGACGAGGACGCTCACGGCCCCCGATCGTAGGAGACACCGGCCGTCCCAGGACCGGCGACGGGCGGATCACCCCAGTACCGGGGTGGGGTGGGAGGAGGTCTCCCACCACGTCGTCGCGTGGCGCGGCGGGCGTGTCGGCGCCGTCACCGGTGGGGCGCGGTGCTGTGGTCGTCGCCGGACCCCGCCTGCCGGGCGGGCCGGGGCGGGGGTCTGGGCGTCATTAGGCTTGGCCGTCATGGACTCCGGCACGCTCCTGCTCGCCGCCACCCCGCTCGGCGACGTCCGCGACGCCTCGCCGCGGCTGGTCGAGGCGCTCGGCTCGGCCGACGTCGTCGCCGCCGAGGACACCCGGCGGGTGCGAGCGCTGGCCAGCGCGCTCGGCGTGGCACCGACCGGCAAGGTGGTCAGTTACTACGAAGGGGTCGAGTCGGCGCGCGCCCCGATGCTGCTCGACGCGCTGCGCGAGGGGCGCACCGTCCTGCTGGTCACCGACGCCGGCATGCCCAGCGTGTCCGACCCCGGGTACCGGCTGGTCACGGCGTGCATCGCCGAGCAGCTGCCGGTGACCTGCCTGCCGGGGCCGTCCGCGGTCACCACCGCGCTGGCGCTGTCCGGGCTGCCGTCCGACCGCTTCTGCTTCGACGGCTTCCCGCCGCGCAAGCAGGGCGAGCGGCGCCGCTGGTTCCGCCGGCTGACGACCGAGGAGCGCACCTGCGTGTTCTTCGAGGCGCCGCACCGGCTCGCCGAGGCGCTGGCCGACGCGGTGGACGTGCTCGGCGGGGAGCGGCGGGCGGCGGTCTGCCGTGAGCTGACCAAGACCTACGAGGAGGTCCGGCGCGGCACCCTCGCGGAGCTGGCGGCCTGGGCCGCCGAGGGCGTGCGCGGCGAGATCACCGTGGTGCTCGGCGGGGCCGAGCCGGAGACCACCGACCCGGCGGACCTCGTGGCGCAGGTGGAGCAGCGGGCCGCCGAGGGCGTGCGGCTCAAGGACGCGGTGGCCGAGGTCGCCGAGCTCGCGGGCGTCCGCAAGAAGGAGCTCTACGACGCGGTCCTCGCCGCCCGCCGCTGACGCAGGCGGGGAAGCTCCCCGCAGACCTCCCGGGCGCCGGGAGCGTGCCCGTCCCGAGCGGAACTGCGCCCCGACCGGGGCCTGGAGACGGGCCAGGCCTGGCGCGCGCCACCTGCGCCGGTGGTCAGGCGTGCGGCGTCTGGGTGAGGAGGTCGAGGGCCGGGGCGGCCTTGGTGAGGACCTCGTGCCACTCGCGGTCCGGGTCCGAGTCCGCGGTGATGCCGCCGCCGACGCCCAGGTGGAACACGCCGTCGGCGAGCTCCAGGGTCCGGATCGCCACGTTGAGCTCCAGGCCCGCGACCGGCGAGACCATGCCCACCGCGCCGCAGTAGACGTCGCGCGGCTGCGCCTCCAGCTCGGCGATGACCTCCAGCGCGCGCACCTTCGGCGCCCCGGTCACCGACGCGGGCGGGAACGCCGCGGCCAGCAGCGCCGAGTTCGGCAGCTCTTCGGGCACCTCCGCCCGCACGTCCGAGACCAGGTGCCACACCCCCGGGTGGGGCTGGACGTCCAGCAACCGCGGCACGGTGACCCGCCCGACCTCGGCGACCCGCCCCAGGTCGTTGCGCGCCATGTCCACGATCATCACGTTCTCCGCGACGTCCTTCACCGACGCGCGCAGCAGGTCGGCGTTGCGGTCGTCCTGCGGACCGCGGCGCGGCAGCGTGCCCTTGATCGGGCTGGAGTGCACGACCCGCCCGCGCCGGGCCAGGAACAGCTCCGGCGACAGCGACGCGACCGCGCCCCACGTCCCGGACACGCAGGCGGCCCGGGCGGGCCGGAACCGCGCGCTGCCCGCGGCGAAGACCTCCAGCGGATCTCCCCGGAACGGCACCTCGAAGCGGCTGCAGACGTTGGCCTGGAAGATCTCGCCCGCGCTGATCTCCTCGACGCAGCCCAGCACCGCCTTGGCGTGCTCGTCGGCGTCCGGCCGCCGGACCGGCCCGGCCGTCCAGCCCGCCGGCGGCGGGTCGTCCGACACGAGCAGGTCGGCGAGCTCCTCGACCAGCCCGGACGGCACCTCACCCAGGGCCTCGAACCACCACTGGCCGCTCGCGTCGCGCCGCAGCACGTGGTCGGCCCACCCCCACGCGGCGGTGGGCAGCCGCCGGGGTCGCGCGTGCTGACCGGGGTCGGTGAGGCCGTAGCCGAGGTAGCCGATCCAGCCACCACCGACCGGGCCCGGCTCGGCGGGCACCGGAGTGGTGTCGACCGTGGTGAAGGCCAGCTCGGGCGGCGTGGCGTCGATGCGCACCGAGGGGGCGAGCACGGCGGAGCCGCCGAACCAGTCGCCGGTCAGCGCCGCGGGCGGGGCGAGGCCGCGGCGGCGCGCGCGCACCGCCAACCGGCGGAGCACCTGCTCGGCGCTCGCCGTCCCGTCCAACGGCTGGGTGAAGGGCACGGCGCCAGTATGGCGTGCGCCCCGCGCCGCCCGACCACGCCCAGGACCGCACCGACCAGGGAGGACCTGACCTACCGTGGTGGCATGGTGCGCGTGCTGGGTGCCACACGGCTCGCCCGGATCACCGGGGAGGACTCGGGCAACCGCACCGCCAGCCGCTTCGGGATCACCGCCACGGACCTGGGGATCATGTGGGACGACGGCCGCGGCGGGGTGCTGGTGGCGTTCGGCGACACCTACGGCGCCGGGTGGGGCGGGCACGGCGCGGGCCCGAAGCGCGCCGACTGGCGGTCCAACGTCATCGCCCGGTCCACCAGCACCGACCTCGACGCCGGGCTGCGGTTCGACTGGGTGGTCCCGCGCGCGGACGGCACCGCGGGCCAGTGCGTGCCGGCCGACCGCAGCGTGCGCGAGCACACCGTCATCCCCACCTCCGGCATCGCCGTCGGCGGCCGCGACTACCTGCACTGCATGTCGGTGCGCCGCTGGGGGGTGCCCGGGGTGTGGCACACCAACCACGGAGTCCTCGCGCACTCCGACGACGGCGGCCGCACCTGGACCCGTTCGACCACGGCCGTGTGGCCCAACAGCGGGCAGCGCTGGTGGAGCCGGTTCCGGCGCCGCGACCCCGGCGGCCACCCGTTCCAGATGATCGCCTTCGCCGGGGTGGTGGACGGCCGGGTGCACCTGCTCGGCACCCCGAGCGGCCGGTTCGGGGCCGCGCGCCTGGCCCGCGTCGGCGTCGACGACCTGCTGGACCCGGCCGGGTACGAGTACTGGACCGGCACCGGGTGGAGCGGGGACGTGCGCGCCGCGCAGCCCGTGCTCAGCGCCCCGGTGGCGGAGCTGTCGGTGCAGTTCCACCGCCACGTCGACCGGTGGTTCGCGGTGCACCTGGACGAGCGCCGCGCGGCGATCGTGCTGCGCACCGCCCCGGAGCTGACGGGCCCGTGGACCGACGGCGAGGTGCTGGTGTCCGGCGCGCAGCACCCGGGGCTCTACGGGGGCTTCCAGCACCCGTGGTCGGTGGACGGCCCGGCGGTCCACTTCACCGTGACCCGGTGGGGTCCGTACAACGTCGACCTCTTCCGCGCCGACCTGGCCTGAGGCCATCCGGGTGAGGATCGATTCCGCGCGCGGGTCGCCTGCACAACGCTGCTGACCTGCGCTTTCATGCCTCTCCCCGTCGGTGTCGCCGCCAGTGGCGCGCGTCACTCCTCCCGGTCCGAGCCCGTTGAGCTTCGCGGACCACGCGGAGGAAGGGGTAGGACATGCGGACCAGACGTGCCCTGGCCGCGGTGGCGGCGCTGCTCGCCGTCACCGCCGCAGCCACACCGGCGACGGCGGAGCCCGCCGATCTGGCGCCGCCCGGCGTCAACGACTGGGACTGCCGGCCCAGCGACGAGCACCCCACGCCCGTCGTGCTGGTGCACGGTCTCGGCGGCTCGGCGTCCACGAACTGGGCGTACCTCGGCCCGGAGCTGGTCGCGGAGGGGTACTGCACGTTCGCGCTGACCTACGGTCGCCCGCCGCTGGTGCCGCCGGTCACCGGTGGCTTCGCGCCGATGGAGCAGAGCGCGCCCGAGCTCGCCGCCTTCGTGGACCAGGTGCTGGAGGCGACCGGCTCGGAACGGGTCGACCTGGTCGGCCACTCCGAGGGCACCGTGATGCCGCAGTACTACCTGAAGTTCCTCGGTGGCGCGGAGGAGGTGCGGCGCTACGTCGCGATCACCCCGCTCTACGACGGCACCACCCTGCACGACACCTCCGAGCTGCTCGACCGGCTGGCCGAGGAGATCCCGGTGGTCGGCGAGGTCCCGGACGAGCTGTGCGGGTCGTGCCGCCAGTTCTTCACGGACTCGGAGTTCATGCGGGAGCTCAACGCCGACGGGGCCGCGGTGCCCGGGATCGAGTACACGACGATCATGACCAGGTACGACGAGCTGGTCACCCCGTACACCAGCGGCTACCTGGACTCACCGGACGCGACGAACATCGTCCTGCAGGACGTCTGCCCGGCCGACCTGTCCGAGCACGTCGCGATGGCCTTCAACCCCCACGTCGGCCGCCTGGTCCGCAACGCCCTGGACCCGGCCCACGCCCAACCGGTCTCCTGCTGACCGAGCACCCCGCCGACCAGGCGCCGACCGACCCCGCGCTCGCGGTGAGGGGGCACGTCGGCGCCGGCGGGCAGAGCGAGGCAGGGCGCGCCGCGGAGAACCAGGAACCCGTTCGAGGTCACGTCGTTGTGAACCGTAGTCTGGACGGCATGAGTGCCTCTGTGTTGACCGCTGTGGCTTGGCCCTACGCCAACGGTCCGCGGCACATCGGCCACGTCTCCGGCTTCGGTGTGCCCTCGGACGTCTTCTCGCGCTACCAGCGAATGGCGGGCAACCAGGTCCTCATGGTGTCCGGCACGGACGAGCACGGCACTCCCATCTCGGTGCAGGCGGAGAAGGAGGGGCTGACCACCCGGCAGCTCGCGGACAAGTACAACCGGGTGATCGCCCAGGACCTGCAGGGCCTGGGCCTGTCCTACGACCTGTTCACCCGCACCACCACGGGCAACCACTACGAGGTCGTCCAGCAGCTCTTCCTCGCGCTGCACCGCAACGGCTACGTGGTGCCCAAGACCACCACCGGCGCGATCAGCCCGTCCACCGGCCGCACGCTGCCCGACCGCTACATCGAGGGCACCTGCCCGATCTGCGGCTACGACGGCGCGCGCGGCGACCAGTGCGACAACTGCGGCAACCAGCTCGACCCGGCCGACCTGATCAACCCGGTCTCGCGGGTCAACGGCGAGAAGCCCGAGTTCGTCGAGACCGAGCACCTGTTCCTGGACCTGCCCGCGTTCACCGAATCGCTGGGCAAGTGGCTGTCCACCCGCACCGGCTGGCGGCCGAACGTGCTCAAGTTCGCGCAGAACCTGGTCGAGGACATGCGCCCGCGCGCGATCAGCCGCGACCTGGACTGGGGCGTGCCGATCCCGCTGGACGGCTGGCGCGACCAGCCGATGAAGCGGTTCTACGTGTGGTTCGACGCGGTCATCGGCTACCTGTCGGCCAGCGTCGAGTGGGCCCGCCGCACCGGGGACGCGGACGCCTGGAAGCAGTGGTGGACCGACCCGTCGGCCAAGGGCTACTACTTCATGGGCAAGGACAACATCACCTTCCACGCCCAGATCTGGCCGACGCTGCTGATGGGCCACAACGGTCAGGGCGACAAGGGTGGGACGGTCGGCCCGTTCGGTGAGCTGAACCTGCCGGACGAGATCGTCTCCAGCGAGTTCCTCACCATGAGCGGGTCGAAGTTCTCCACCTCCCGCGGCACGGTGATCTACGTGCGGGACTTCCTGCGCGAGTTCGGTCCGGACACCCTGCGCTACTTCATCTCGGTGGCCGGCCCGGAGAACCAGGACACCGACTTCACCTGGGACGAGTTCGTCCGCCGCATCAACTTCGAGCTGGCCAACGAGTGGGGCAACCTGGTCAACCGCTCCATCTCGATGGCGGCGAAGAACAACGGCGCCGTCCCGGCCCCGACCGCGCCGCAGCCCGCGGACGAGGAGCTGAAGGCGCTGGCCCGCAACGCCTTCGACACCGTCGGCGGGCACCTGGAGCGGTCCCGGTTCAAGGCCGCCGCGCAGGAGGCGATGCGCGTGGTGTCGGCGGCCAACAAGTACCTGTCCGACCAGGAGCCCTGGAAGCTCAAGGACGACCCGGACCGGCGCGACGCGGTCTTGCACACCGCGCTGCAGGTGGTCTCGGACGCCAACACGCTGCTCACGCCGTTCCTGCCGCACTCGGCGCAGAAGGTGCACGAGCTGCTGGGCGGCACCGGGGTCTGGTCGGCGCAGCCGGAGCTGCGCGAGGTGGCCGACCTGGACGACGAGAGCATCGAGTACCCGGTGCTGATGGGCGACTACGCGGCCGAGCAGGCGCGGTGGGGGTCCACCGACATCGAGGTCGGCCGTCCGCTGAGCAAGCCGACGCCGCTGTTCGCCAAGCTGGACCCGAAGCTGGCCGAGACCGGCCCGGAGTGGGCCCCGATCGAGAGCTGAGCCCGGCGAGCCGAGGGGCATCCGCCGCCCGCGGGTGCCCCTCGCGCGCGTCCGGATGGATCTGCGAGCCCCGCAGTCGCCCCAGGACTGCGGTGACCCGCGTGGGAGAGGTGCGATGAGCAAGCGGAACCGCAAGCGGGAGCTGCCGCCGGTGCCGGAGGCGCTGCCCGCCTCCGCGGTGGACGCGCACACCCACCTGGACGCCTGCGGCGCGAAGACGCCGGAGGAGGTGCGCGCCGCGGTGGACCGCGCCGCGGCCGCCGGCGTCGGCCGGGTGGTCACCGTCGCCGACGACATCGCCTCCGCGCAGTGGGCCGTCGAGGCGGCGACCTGGGACGACCGGGTGTTCGCCGCGGTGGCGCTGCACCCGACCCGCACCAAGGACTTCACCGACGACGACCGCCGCGTGCTGGAGGAGCTGGTCCAGCACCCGCGGGTGGTCGCGGTCGGGGAGACCGGGCTCGACTACTACTGGGACTTCTCGCCGCCGGAGCCGCAGCAGGAGGCGTTCCGCTGGCACATCGACCTGGCCAAGCGCAGCGGCAAGCCGTTGATGATCCACGACCGGGACGCCCACCAGGACGTCCTGCGGATCCTCGCCGAGGAAGGCGCTCCCGAGAAGGTGGTCCTGCACTGCTTCTCCGGGGACGCCGAGTTCGCGCGGGCCTGTGTGGACGCCGGCTACGTGTGCTCGTTCGCCGGGACCGCGACCTTCCGCAACGCCGGGCCGCTGCGCGAGGCGGCGCAGCTGGTGCCGCTGGAGCAGATGGTGGTGGAGACGGACGCGCCGTTCCTCACCCCGCACCCGTTCCGGGGCCAGCCGAACGAGCCCTACTGCGTCAATTACACCCTCAGGGACCTCGCTGAACTCCGTGGTGTGACGCTGGAAGAACTCGTCGTAGCGACGACCGCCACCGCCGAGCGGCTCTTCGGGCTCGACCAGGTGTAACCCGAGCCCGCAACTCCCTACCGTCCGCGTCCTGGTAACGCGGCTCCGACCGCGCTCGCCTTGCGGTCCGCCGCGCCGTGCCTACCGTCCACTGTGGAAGCCGGGGTGGAGGCGCCCCCCGAGCTCCGCCGGTGTCGGCGGAGGCCTCCTGCCCGGAGGTGCGGCAGTCAGGATTGCGATGAGGTTCCGTGGTTTCGCGACGTCGACCGCAGCGGCGGCCCTCGCGCTGTCCGGTGCGGTGTCGGTGACGGCCGTGTCGCCCGGCACAGCGGAGGCCGTGGGTGTCTGGGACCGGCTGGCGCAGTGCGAGTCCGGTGGGAACTGGTCGATCAACACCGGCAACGGCTACTACGGCGGCTTGCAGTTCAGCCGCGCGACCTGGGCCGCGTACGGCGGTGAGCGGTTCGACGCGTACCCGCACCGCGCGACGCGGGAGCAGCAGATCGCCATCGCCGAGGTGGTGCGCGCGGACCGCGGGGGCTACGGCGCGTGGCCCGCGTGCGCGCGGAAGCTCGGACTTCCGAGATGAGGGGATCGACTCGCCTTGGGGTGCAGATCCCACGGTGAGGGGAGGGGAAGCCCGGCCCGAGCACGCAGAGCGCTCGGGCCGGGCTCGTTGCGTCGGGGCCCGACCGCCCTCTTCAGAGGGCCGTTCCGCGAGCTTGACAAGCGGTGTCGGTCTCGTGTGTTATGTCACCTCATTCGTCGGGCGGATCAGTTAACGCACACGCTGCGGTACCTCCGAACGGGGCAAATTCGCGCGATTTTGCTTACTGATCGTGGTTGGTTGCCTGGCAAAAAGGCGTAACTCAGGTCACAGGCGTGATCGGGCTCCTTGGCGGGCCCGCTTGGTCACGCTAGAGTCTCGGCCTCGTAACCGATGACAACCAGTCATGGGGAACGCCCGTTAGTCTCGCCGGTGTACGTCGGGGAAGCGGGCCGCGAGCAACGGAGCTGGCGGTCGGCTAGGACGGCAGTTGGCTTGCGGGAGTCGGATACAGACACGAAGCACGAAGGTTGTGCGCCTGCAGGAGCGAAGGGGTTGAGCGACGACATGACGCGACGCTCCTCCTGCACCAGCGCGACTTCCGCCTTCGGGAGGTAACGACCCTGTGAACGGACGCGGCGAGCCCAGTCACCCCCGGAACGACGGCTACTGGGCCGATTCCTTCGACTCTGCTACGGACTGGTTCACCCCGGTCCAGGCCGCTGAGCCGCGCACCGCGGTCGGTCTGCTCGACCGGCCCCAGCACGAGCGCTACCCGGCCGAGGACCACCCGAGCTTCCCGCCCGGTGCGCTGGAGATCACCCCGGCGGACATCTACGACGCGCTCGGCCCGGACGCCGAGGACGTGCTCGCGACCGCCGAGATCGACGTCGACGAGGTCATCCGGCTGATCAACGCCGAGACCACCGTCCTGCCGCCGCTGGTCCTCCCCGACGTGCTGCCGGAGGCCGAGGAGGACGGGGAACCTCCGCAGGAGGTCGTCGAGGCGATCACCGACTGGAAGCGGCGCTTCCTCAAGGGCGCGGTCGCCGGCGTGCTGCTCACCCTCACCGGCACCGGCGGCGCGGCCGCCGCGATGGACAAGTCGGTGACCGTCGAGATCGACGGCCAAGAGCGCACCATCAACACCTACGAGGACACCGTCGGCGAGGTCCTCGAGGACGAGGGCATCCAGGTCGGCCAGCACGACGCGCTGAGCCCCTCGCCGCAGGCCAAGGTCGGCCACGGCGACACGATCACCCTCGACCGCGGGCGCCTGCTCAAGGTCAACATCGACGGCGAGGTCCGCGAGGAGTGGGTCCGCTCGGTCACCGTCGGGCAGGCGCTGAGCCAGCTCGGGGTGTCCACCGAGGGCGCCTGGATCTCCGCCGACCGCAACATGGTGGTCCCGCACGAGGGCATGGAGCTGGTCATCAAGACCAGCAAGGACATCACCCTCATCGACGGCGACGGCGAGCCGCGGCGGCTGACCACCACCGCCGCCACCGTCGACGAGCTGGTCAAGGAGCAGGAGCTCCAGCTCGGCCCGGAGGACACCGTCACCCCGGGCGGCGACCAGCGGCTGGTCAGCGGTGCCGAGGTGCGCATCGTCCGCACCAGCAGCACGGTGATCAACGTGACGATGCCGGTCGAGCCGCCGGTGCGCGAGATCGTCGACAACACGATGTTCAAGGGCGAGGAGCGCGTCGAGTTCCCCGGCGTGCCCGGCGAGAAGATCGTGACGATGCGCGTGACGACCGAGAACGGCGAAGAGGTCAAGCGCGAGACCGTCGGCGAGAAGGTCGTCAAGGAGGCGCAGGAGAAGGTCGTGCGCGTCGGTGGCAAGCAGCCGCCGAACGGCGCGGTCTGGGACAAGCTGGCGCAGTGCGAGGCCAGCGGCAACTGGTCGGCCAATTCCGGCAACGGCTACTACGGCGGCCTCCAGTTCAACAAGTCCACCTGGGACGCCTACGGCGGCGACCAGTACGCCCCGTACCCGCACCAGGCCAGCCGCGAGCAGCAGATCGCGGTCGCGGAGAAGGTCCGCTCCTCCCGCGGCGGCTACGGTGCCTGGCCGCACTGCTCCTCGAAGCTCGGCCTGAGCTGATCGCGGCGCTGCCCGCGCGTGCGGGCAGGCCGCCCGGACTGCACGCCCTGGTGCCGTGCCCACGGCGCCAGGGCGTTCGCGCTCCCGGCCCACCTGGTCGCGAGGGCCGCAGTGGCGTGCGGGTACGTTCGTCGACGTGGACGACCAGCAGGCGGCGCTGCTCGGCCCCGCCGACGTGCGTCGGCTGGCCGAGGAGCTGAGCATCCGCCCGACGAAGAAGCTCGGGCAGAACTTCGTGCACGACCCGAACACGGTGCGGCGCATCGTGGCCTCGGCGTCGGTGACCTCCGAGGACGTCGTTCTGGAGGTCGGGCCCGGGCTCGGCTCGCTGACGCTGGCCCTGCTGCCCGCCGCCGGCGCGGTGACCGCCGTCGAGATCGACCCGGCGCTCGCCGCCCGGTTGCCGCGCACCGCGGCCGAGTTCGCCCCGGCGCTGCGCGACCGGCTCACGGTGCTCGAGGCGGACGCGCTGCGCGTGCGCGCCGCGGACTTCCCGGCGCCGCCGACCGCGCTGGTCGCCAACCTGCCCTACAACGTCGCCGTGCCGGTCGTGCTGCACCTGCTGGCCGAGCTGCCGAGCCTGCGGCACGGGCTGGTCATGGTGCAGGCCGAGGTCGCCGACCGGATGTCCGCGCGGCCCGGTGGGCGCGTCTACGGCGTGCCGAGCGTCAAGCTCGCCTGGTTCGCCGAGGTGCGGCGCGCCGGTCCGGTGCCGCGCACGGTGTTCTGGCCGGTGCCCAACGTGGACTCCGGGCTGGTGGCGTTCCGGCGCGTGGAGCCGCCGTCGAGCGCACCGCGCGCGGAGGTCTTCCGCGTGGTGGACGCCGCGTTCGCGCAGCGGCGCAAGACGCTGCGCGGCGCGCTGGCCGGGTGGGCCGGTTCGGCCGCGCGCGCGGAGGCCGTGCTGCGGGCGGCGGGCATCGACCCGACGACCCGCGGGGAGCAGTTGCGCATCGCTGACTTCGCGCGGATCGCGGAGGCCGCGGCGGCGGAGGACGCCTCCTGAACCACCCGTCCGGGCGCTTGCGGATCGCCGCAATCTTGCTACTGGGAGTCACCGGAACACCGGGTCCGGGGAAGAAATTCCCGCTCGTCCGGATGTGTGACGTTGCAAACTGTTTCGGAAAGTGACGACTATCAACTTGCGCCGGAATCCGCCAGTGGGTTCTACTGTCCGGGAAATCCATCCCGAGCGGCCGAGAGACCTGGCTCAGTGACGCCGCAGCAACCACCCGGACGGGCAGGTGCTAACGCCAGGACCGATGGAGTAGCTGTGGATTCCAACGCGCTGCTCGCTGCCGCGAGCCCCACCCGGACACCGGCCCCGTCCTCCAGCCGCATCCGGATGCTCCTCACGCAGCGTCGCGTCATCGACCACGGGCGGCGCACGACCTCCGCCTGTCGTCGCGAGAGGTGACCCAGCCCCTTCCCTCCACCCGGAGCCCCTGGCCCGCTGCTCCGTGCTGAGCGCGGCCCGACGCGAGCTGATCTGGAGCCGATCGTGATCACAGTCGAGAACCTGACCAAGTCCTTCCAGCAGAACAACGGCACGGTGCGCGCCCTCGACGGCGTCACCATGGAGGTTCCGGCCGGCGCGGTGTGCGGCGTGGTCGGCCCCAGCGGCGCAGGCAAGTCCACCCTCGCTCGGTGCATCGCGCTGCTCGAGAAGCCGGACTCGGGTGCCATCCGGGTGGACGGCACCGACCTCGTCTCCCTCAGCGGCAAGGCGCTGCGCGCCGCGCGCCGGCAGATCGGCGTGGTGCCGCAAGGTGATTCGCTGCTCCGGCAGCGCACCGCGGCGGGCAACATCGCGCTGCCGCTGGAGGCGGCCGGGATGTCCGGGCCGGAGCGGCGCAGCCGCGTCGGCGAGCTGCTGGACCTCGTCGGCCTGACCGACAAGGCCTCGGTCTACCCCGACCAGCTCTCCGGCGGGCAGCGGCAGCGGATCGCGGTCGCGCGGGCGCTGGCCGCCAAGCCCTCGGTGCTGCTGGCCGACGAACCGACGTCCGCGCTGGACCCCGGCACCACCGACTCGGTGCTCACCGTGCTGGACCGCGCCCGCGCGGAGCTGGGCGTCACCGTGCTCGTGGTGACCCACGACATGGCGGTGGTGCGCAAGATCGCCGATGACGTCGCGGTGCTGGAAGGCGGCCGCGTGGTGGAGCACGGCAAGGTGCTGGACCTGGTCGCCGCGCCGGACAGCCGGGTGAGCTCGACGCTGCTGCCCGCCACCGACCAGGCCGAGCCGCTGCGCCCGACCGACGGCCGCCACGACGTGGTCGCCGAGGTCGTGCTGGTCGGCTTCGCCGCGGTGGGCGCGCTGCTGCCGGAGGCGGCGAGCCGGTTCGGTGTCGAGCTGGCGATCCTCGGCGGCGGGCTGACCCGCCTCGGGGACACGCCGGTCGCGAAGTTCAAGGTCGGCCTGAGCGGCGAGCGCGCCGAGGCCGCGCTGAAGTGGATGGTCGAGCGCGACGCGCACGTGCGGCGCGCTCCCGTGTGCGTTGACGGAGTCGCTGCGTGAGTGATGTGACCCCCTGGTCGGAGGTCTTCGAGATCCTCGGTGAGGCCACGCTCGGCACGCTCTACATGGTGTTGGTGTCCACCCTGCTGGCGGTCCTCGGTGGGCTGCCGCTCGGTGTGCTGCTGCACCTGAGCTCGCCGGTCGGGCTGAACCCGAGGCCCGCGCTGTACCGGGTGCTCGGCATCGTGGTCGATGTCGTGCGCTCGGTGCCGTTCGTGGTGCTGCTGGTGGTGCTGGCGTCGTTCACCCGGCTGCTGATCGGCACGTCGATCGGCAGCACCGCGGTGATCGTGCCGCTGACCATCGGCGCGATCCCGTTCTTCGCGCGGTTGACCCAGAACGCGTTGCGCGAGGTGAGCTTCACCGTCGTGGAGGCCGCGATCACCACGGGATCCAGCCGCCTGCGGATCGTGTGGACCGTGCTGCTCGGCGAAGCGCGGGCCGCGCTGGTCGGTGCGGTCGGCGTCACCGCGGTGGCGCTGATCGGCTACGCCGCGATGGCGGGCGCGATCGGCGGCGGTGGCCTGGGCACCACGGCGATCCAGGACGGCTACCAGGGCTACGACGACCGGCTGCTCTACGGCTCGGTCCTGGTGCTCGCGGTGCTCGCCTTCGGCATGCAGCTGATCACCGACCTCACGGCCAAGGCGGTCGACCGCCGTCGCACCGCGGCCGGCTGATCCTCCGCGACGGCTGATCCCCTCTCCCTCCTCGTTCGGGACCCCGTCCCGTTCTGACGTCCAGAAAGGACACTGCCCTGATGCGTCTGCGCTTCGCTGCCCTGGTGGCCGCCGTCGGTGTGGCGCTCGCCGCCTGCGGTGGCGGCCCCTCGGCCGCCGAGGACCCCAACGCCCCGATCCGGGTCGCGGTCAGCCCGACCCCGCACGGCGAGATCCTCGAGTACGTCAAGGACAACCTCGCCGAGAAGGCCGGGATCGACATCGAGATCGTCAAGTTCGACGACTACAACCGGCCCAACGAGGCCGTGGCGCACGGCGAGCTGGAGGCGAACTACTTCCAGCACGTCCCGTACCTCGACGAGTACCGCAAGCAGCGCGGTGGTGACTTCGCGTGGGTCGCGCCGGTGCACCTGGAACCGCTGGCGGTGTACTCCAAGCAGCACGAGTCGCTGCAGGAGATCCCCGACGGCGCGACCGTGACGCTGTCCAACGACCCGGCCAACCAGTTCCGCGGCCTCAAGCTGCTGGAGCAGGGCGGGCTGATCAAGCTCAAGCCGGACGCCGCGGTCGGCACCCGGTTGGAGGCCGCGATCGCGGAGAACCCGAAGAACATCGACTTCAAGGACCTCTCGCCGGACCAGCTGCCGCGCTCGGTGGACGACGCGGCCGCCGCGGTGGTCAACGGCAACTACGCGATCAAGGCGAACCTGAAGGACCCGGTGCTCGTGGAGAGCGCGGAGAACAACCCCTACGCCAACGGTCTGGTGACCACCCCGGCCCTGGCGGAGGACCCGCGGATCCAGAAGCTGGCCGAGCTGCTGCGCTCGCCGGAGGTCAAGAACTTCATCAACGAGAAGTGGGGCGGCGTCGCCGTCGTCCCGGCCGACTGACCAGCGGACAGCGGTGGGAGGGCACCCTCCGGGCCACGGCCCGGGCGGTGCCCTCCGCTGCTGTGGTGCGGCCGACGAGTCCGCCGGGACGGGCGTGTTGCGCAGGGAAGTCGGCGGCGGGGTTCCTCGGGCACGTACGCTCTAGGAGTGCTCTCCGTGGTTCCTACCCCCATCACCGTCCGCGTCCCGGCGAAGGTGAACCTGCACCTGTCGGTCGGTGACGCCCGACCGGACGGCTACCACGAACTGGTCACCGTCTTCCAGGCGCTGTCGATGACCGACGAGGTGACCGTGCTGGTCGCCGAGGAACCCGGCATCGACGTGCACGGCGAGGGCGCCGACTCGGTGCCCACCGGCGCCAGCAACCTGGCGTGGAAGGCGGTGCAGCTGCTCGCCGAGCACAGCGGCCGCGACCCGGAGGAGCCCGGGGTGCGGCTGTCGATCAACAAGGGCATCCCGGTCGCCGGGGGCATGGCCGGGGGCAGCGCGGACGCGGCCGCCACGCTGCTGGCGCTCAACCAGCTCTGGCGCCTCGAGCTGGGGCGCGACGAGCTCAGCGAGCTGGCCGCGAAACTGGGCAGCGACGTCCCGTTCGCGCTGCAGGGCGGGACCGCGCTGGGCACCGGGCGCGGCGAGCGGCTGGTGCCGGTGCTGGCCCGGCACACCTTCCACTGGGTGATTGCGCTCGACCGGCGCGGGCTGAGCACCCCCGCCGTCTACACCGAACTCGACCGGCTGCGGGAGGAGACCCGGCCGAACCGGGTCGGCGAGGTCGAGCCGCTGCTGGAGGCGCTGGCCTCCGGCGACCCCCGCCAGCTCGCGCTGCTGCTGGGCAACGACCTGCAGGCCGCCGCGGTGTCGCTGCGCCCGGGCCTGCGCCGCACGCTCCGCGCGGGCGTGCAGGCGGGCGCGCTCGCGGGCATCGTCTCGGGCTCCGGCCCCACCTGCGCGTTCCTGTGCACGGACGCGGACTCGGCGGTGCGCGTGGCCGCGGAGCTCTCCGGCGCGGGCGTGTGCCGGACCGTCCGGGTGGCGCACGGCCCGGTGCCGGGCGCCAAGCTCGTGACCGAGGAACCGGCCCACCGCCCCACGCCGCCCCAGGTCCACGCCTGACCTCGCAGCGCACCCCGCACGCCGCGGTCGCGCGCGACCGCGCAACGCAGTCGATGGAGTAGACGAACACTCGATGGTGAACCTGGTCAATCTCGAATCGGTCCACAAGAGCTACGGCGTGCGCCCACTGCTGGACGGGGTGTCCCTGGGCGTCTCCGCGGGCGACCGGATCGGGGTCGTCGGGCTCAACGGCGGCGGCAAGACCACGCTGCTGGAGGTGCTCGCCGGCCTCGCCGAACCCGACGAGGGCCGGGTGAGCCACGGGCGCGACCTGCGGATGGCCGTGGTCACCCAGCGCACCGAGCTGCCCGAGGGCGCGACCGTGCGCGGCGCGGTGCTCGACCCGCTCGGCTTCGCCGCTGAGCACGAGTGGGCCGCCGACGCCACGGTGCGCTCCGTGCTCGCCGGGCTCGGCATGACCCGGCTCGGGCTGGACACCCCGGTCGAGGACTTCTCCGGCGGGGAGCGCCGCCGCGTCGCGCTGGCCGCCGCGCTGGTCCGCGACATCGACCTGCTGGTGCTGGACGAGCCCACCAACCACCTCGACGTCGAGGGGGTGCGCTGGCTGGCCGACCACCTGCTGGAGCGCAAGTGCGCGCTCGTGGTGGTCACCCACGACCGCTGGTTCCTGGACACCGTCTGCACCCGGACCTGGGAGGTCGTCGACGGCCGCGTCGAGCAGTACGAGGGCGGCTACGCGGACTGGGTCTTCGCCCGTGCCGAGCGCGCCCGCATCGCGCAGGCCGCGGAGGAGAAGCGGCAGAACCTCGCCCGCAAGGAGCTCGCCTGGTTGCAGCGCGGTGCCAAGGCCCGCACGTCCAAGCCGCGCTACCGGGTGGAGGCGGCCGAGGCGCTGATCTCCGACGTGCCGGAGCCGCGCGACTCCGCGGAGCTGGTCGCCTTCGCCAAGCGGCGGCTGGGCAAGACCGTGCTGGAGCTGGAGGACGTCGACCTGCGGGTCGGCGACCGGACCTTGCTGGACGGCGTGACCTGGCGGATCGGTCCGGGCGACCGGCTGGGCGTGGTCGGCGTCAACGGTTCCGGCAAGACGACGCTGCTCAAGCTGCTCGCCGGCGAGCGCGAGCCGGACGCGGGCAAGCGCATCGAGGGCAAGACGGTGCGCCTGGCCCACCTCACGCAGGAGCTGCACGACCTGCCCGGGCACTGGCGGGTGCGGGAGGCGATCGAGGACGTCGCCGAGCGGGTCACCCTCGGCAAGCACGAGCTGACCGCCTCGCAGCTGGGGGAGCGGTTCGGGTTCGGCAAGGGCCGGCAGTGGACGCCGGTCGAGGACCTCTCCGGCGGGGAGCGCCGCCGGCTGCAGCTGGCCCGCCTGCTCATGGGCGAGCCGAACGTGCTGGTGCTGGACGAGCCGACCAACGACCTGGACATCGACACCCTGCAGCAGCTGGAGGACCTGCTCGACGGCTGGGCGGGCACCCTGGTGGTCGTCTCGCACGACCGGTACCTGGTGGAGCGGGTGTGCGACAGCGTCTACGCGCTGTTCGGCGACGGCAAGCTCACGCACCTGCCCGGCGGCATCGACGAGTACCTGGCGCGCCGGAAGTCGTTGCTGGCGGCCGAGGAGGACGTCGGCAAGCAGGCCACCGACGCTCCGAAGCCGCGCGGTCTGTCGGGCGCGGAGGAGCACGCCGCCCGCAAGGAGCTCGCGCGCTGCGAGCGGCAGCTCGACAAGCTCGCCGACCGCGAGCAGGCGCTGCACGAGAAGCTCGCGGAGGCCGCGACGGACCCGGAGCGGCTGGCCGAGCTCAACGTCGAGCTGCGCGCGCTGCACCAGGAGAAGGACGACGTCGAGGCCCGCTGGATGGAGCTCGCCGAGCAGCTGGGCTGATCCCGGCCCGTCACGCGATCGTGCCACGGGAGCCGGGAACGTAAGCTCCGTCGCATGAGTCGGTTCGTGGAGACACTGGTGGCGTCCGCCCGGGCCAACACCGGCGAGGGCGGACGCGGGCTCACCACCGGAGAGCCCGAGGAGCCCTGGTTCCGCACGTGGGGGCAGGTGCACGACGACGCGCGGCGGATCGCCGGCGCGTTGGGTGACGACCTCGAACCCGGTACCGCCGTCGCGATCCTCGCCGCCGACCCGGGACTGATCGCACCCGCCGTGCAGGCGGTGTGGCTCGGCGGCGGCAGCGTGACCATGCTGCACCAGCCGACGCCGCGCACGGACCTCGCGGTCTGGGCCGAGGACACCGTGCGCGTGCTCACGATGATCGGGGCGCGGCTGGTGCTGCTGGGGCCGCCCTTCGAGGACCTCTCCGCGATGCTGCAGGAGAACTCCATCGCGCACCGCCACCTGGCCGAGCTCGCCGGGTCCGGCGCCGCGCCGCTGGCCGGACCGGTCGACGTCCCGGAGGACGCCACCGCGCTGCTCCAGCTGACCAGCGGCTCCACCGCGGAGCCCAAGGCGGTGCGGATCACCCACGCCAACCTGCACGCGAACCTGCTGGCAATGGTGGAGGCCGCCGAGCTGGACGCCGAGCGCGACGTGGCGGTGTCCTGGCTGCCGCTGTTCCACGACATGGGCATGGTCGGCTGCCTGACCGTGCCGATGGCCATCGGCATGTCGGCGGTCAAGGTCACCCCGGCCGACTTCCTCGCCCGGCCCCTGCTGTGGCCCGAGCTCATCACCAAGCACCGCGGCACCGTGACGGCGGCGCCGAACTTCGCCTACGCGATCGTCGGGCGCCGGCTGGCGCGCGCGGACGACGGCGAGTTCGACCTCTCCAGCGTCCGGTTCACGCTCAACGGCGCCGAACCCATCGACCCCGCGGCGGTGCGGACCTTCACCGAGGCGGGCGCCCGGTTCGGGCTCGACTCGACGAGCATGGTGTGCGCCTACGGCATGGCCGAGGCGACGCTGGCGGTCTCGTTCGCGCCGCTCGGGCGCGGCGTGGAGGTCGACACCGTCGACGCCGACGCCCTGGAGCAGCAGCGGCGGGCCGAACCGGTGGCTCCGGACACCGCGCGGGCGCGGCAGTTCGCGCTGCTCGGCCGACCGCTGCCGGGCCTGGAGGTCGACGTGGTCGACGACGAGGGCCGCGAGCTCGGCGACCGGCAGGTCGGGCGGCTGCGCATCCGCGGCGCGGCGGTGACGCCGGGCTACCTCACCACCGAGGGGCCGCTGTCCACTCAGGACAGCGAGGGCTGGTTGGACACCGGGGACGACGGGTACCTGGTGGACGGTCAGGTGGTGATCTGCGGCCGCCGCAAGGACGTGATCATCATGGGCGGCCGCAACATCTACCCGGTGGACATCGAGCGGGCCGCCTGCGAGGTCGAGGGCGTGCGCGCGGGCAACGCCGCCGCGGTACGGCAGGAGGCCGGGAGCCGGCGCGAGCGGTTCGCCGTGGTGCTGGAGTCCCGCCTGGCCGGTGACGAGGAGGCGGAGAAGCGGCTGCGCAAGGAGGTCGCGGCCCGCGTCCTCGACGCGGTCGGCGCCCGGCCGTCGGCGGTCGTGGTGCTCTCGCCGGGGTCGCTGCCGAAGACCCCGTCCGGCAAGCTCCGCCGCGCCGCCGCGGCGTCCCTCGTCCCCGCGAGCTGATCCCCGGCGTCCCGATCGCGGAGGCGCCGCACCGCGCGGCGCCTCCGCGCGACAGCGTGGGCCGAGAGCTGGCGTTCCGGGTTCCTAGGGTTGAAGGTGTGCCGATCCCGGCGGCGTGCGCACCCGTCGGGACCGGACCGGGTCCCGGCGGGTGACGAGTCACCTCCGAGGAGGGATGCCGGATGGCACGACATGGTGAACGACCGCGACGACGGAGTGTCCGGAGCAGCCGCCGCCGGGCACGCGAGGAGCGCCTGAGCAGGCCTCGGACGCTGCTCACCGTCCTGGTCCGCATCGCGCTGTGGGTGCTGGTCGAGCTCTTCCACAGCTGATGCCGGACGGCCGGGCCGGGGGACGGACCTCCGCGCCCGGTCGACCCCGGCGACTCCTCGGCACCTCTGGCGCGACCTCCGCATGAGCGCACAGGTCGTCACCGACGACATGCCGTACCTGGTCGACTCGGCCACGGGACACGGCTGGCGAGCGCGCCGCGCCCCACGATCACAGCGGTGGTCAGGGCCGGGTCCTGCACCGGAGTCAGCTGTCCGCTGTCGCCGCCGCGGCCGGGAGCCGACCGTGGTCGACGAGCACTTCACCTTCCTCGACCCGACGCGTCCGGCGGGTCAGTGGAACTGGTTCTGGGCGGCTTCCAGGCCCTTGGTGACCAGCACCTCGACCGCGTCGGCGCAGACGTCGATGAAGTACGCCAGTTCCTTGCGCTCGACGGTGGAGAAGTCCTTGAGCACGTAGTCGGCCGGGTCCATCCGGCCGGGCGGGCGGCCGATGCCGAAGCGCACCCGCACGTAGTCGCGGGTGCCGAGGGACTTGGTGATCGAGCGGAGGCCGTTGTGGCCGTTCTCGCCGCCACCGCGCTTGAGGCGGATGGTGCCGAACGGCAGGTCCAGCTCGTCGTGGACGACCACGAGCGACTCGGGCGGCACCTTGTAGAACTTCACCGCGCCGGCCACCGGACCGCCGGAGAGGTTCATGAACGAGCGCGGCTTCGCCAGCACGACGCGCGCCCCGGCGAGCCGCCCCTCGACGACCTCGGAACCGGACTTGTGCGCCTTGAACTTCCCGCCGACCCGGTCGGCGAGCTCGTCGGCCACCAGGAAGCCGATGTTGTGCCGGTTGCCGGCGTAGCGCGGGCCGGGGTTGCCGAGCCCGACGACCAGCGAGACCGCGTCCGGGGAAGTCACGGTGGGAAGTCTCCTGCTCTACCTGGGGGTGCGCCGACTGCGCAGGTCGCACCCCATTCTGCTCGAACCGCGCGGCTCTCGTCCGCCGGAGGAGCCGGAGTTCGTCCGGCCGCGCGGCAGGGTTCGGCAGACAGGTCACCGGCGCTGCGCGCTGCCCCACCCGATCGCGGGGCAGCGCGCGACGCGCCCGACGGCGGGGCTCACTCCTCGGAGGCGGTCTCCTCGGAGCCCTCGCCCTCGACCTCGGTCTCCTCGGCCAGCGCCGCGGCGGCCTCGGTGACGTTGACGACCATCGTCTCAGCGTCGGTCTGCAGGGCCACGCCCGCCGGCAGCTTGATGTCGGAGGCGTGCAGCTGCGTGCCGACCTCGGCGCCCTCGATGGACAGCTCCAGCTGCTCCGGGATGTGCAGGGCCTCGGCCTCGACCTCGACCTCGGTGGTCTCCTGGCTGACCAGGGTGCCCGGGCCGGCCTCGCCGGTCAGCACGACCGGCACCGAGACGGTGACCTTCTCGCCGCGCTGGACGAGCAGCAGGTCGACGTGCTCGATGTAGTTCTTGATCGGGTGGGTGGTGATGGTCTTGGTCAGCGCGAGCTCGCTGTCACCACCGGCCACGTCGAGCGTGAGGACCGCGTTGTGCCCGTTCTCGCGGATGGCGCGGGCGAACTCGACGGACGGCAGGGACAGGTGCTTCGGGTCGGAGCCGTGGCCGTAGAGGACCGCGGGGATCTTGCCGGCACGGCGGGTGCGGCGGGCGGCACCCTTGCCGAACTCGGTGCGCTGTTCGACGGCGATACGTACCTCGGACACGGTGGTGCACTCCTCATGACGTCGGGCGAACGTGGATGGGTCGCTGGCCTGCGGCGGTGGGGCGCGCTACGGAGCGGATCGACGCGGTGCCGGGAGGGTTCGGCACCTCGGGGTGTGAGCGACATCAGTGCGCCGACCGGAGGGGTCGGCCGCCACCGTGCCACCGCGCCGATCACGCCGGGCGGAACGCCCGACCTCGCCGAGGCAACCCGAACAGTCTAAACGGGCACGGGGTGCCGACTCCGCACGGGGCACCCGGCGCGGCGGGGTGCCGGGAGCGTAGTTCACCCCGGTGGTCCCGGCGGTCCCGCGGCGCCGGCTCCGCGGTCGCACGGTCCGGGAACGGCCTGGTCGTCCGCGCTCTGCCAGCGGTCCGGCACGGTCGGTCACCGCCCCGCCCGGTGACGTCACGGTTCGGTCGCTGGAACGGTCGGGCGCAGGTGTTCCGGGTTAGCTTTCCCGGCATGTCTGCTGACGCGAACTCCTCGGGCGTCGCCGCGCCCGACCCGACCTGGAAGGCCAAGCTCAAGCAGGTCGGGCCCGGCATCATGGCCGCGGCCACCGGCGTCGGCGCCGGTGACCTGGTCGCCACCCTCGTCGCCGGGTCCCGCTACGGGTACGCGCTGTTCTGGGCGGTCGTGCTGGGCACGGTGTTCAAGCTGGCGCTGGGCGAAGCCGTGGGGCGGTGGCACCTGGCCTCCGGCCGCACCATGCTCGCCGGGTGGCGCACCCTGGGCCGCTGGGCCGTCGGCTACTTCGGGCTCTACGCGGTGGTGTGGGGCTTCGTCTACGGCGCCACCGCGATGTCCGCCTCGGCGCTGCCGCTGAACGCGCTGTTCCCGGTGCTGCCGGTCTCCGGGTGGGCGATCGTCTGCGGTCTGCTCGGGCTCGTGCTCGTCTGGTTCGGCCGCTACGCGCTGCTCGAGAAGGTCATGACGGTGCTGGTCGGCGTCATGTTCGTGACCGTGGTGGGCACGGCGGTGCTGGTCGGGCCGAACCTGCTGGAGCTGGGGGCCGGTCTGGTCCCGACGCTGCCGGGCGGTTCGGTCGCCTACGTGCTCGGCCTGATGGGCGGTGTCGGCGGCACGATCACCATGGCCGCCTACGGCTACTGGACCTTCGCCAAGGGGTGGCGGACCCCGCGCTGGCTGCCGTTCATGCGCACCGACAACGCCGTCGGCTACATCACCACCGGGATCTTCGTGGTCGCGATGCTCGTGGTCGGTGCCGAGATCCTGCTCGGGCACGACCTCACCAGCGGCGACAAGGGACTGCTGCAGCTGGGCGACACGCTGGCGCAGGACTACGGGCAGTGGGCCCGGATCCCGTTCCTGGTGGGCTTCTTCGCGGTCGCGTTCAGCTCGGTGATCGGCGTGTGGAACGGCGTCAGCCTGCTGTTCGCCGACTGGTGGCGCACCTGGCGGCTGCCCAAGGAGGCGCCGCCGGAGACCGCGGAGGACTACGACCACAAGGCGGGGATGCACAGCCCGGCCTACCGGTTGTACCTGCTGTGGTTGACCTTCCCGCCGATGCTGCTGCTGTTCCTGGGCAAGCCGTTCCAGCTGACCGTGGTCTACGGCGTGCTGGGCGCGCTGTTCATGCCGTTCTTGGCCGGGACGCTGCTGGTGCTGCTGAACTCGAAGACGATGATGCCCGACGCGCACCGGTCGCGGTGGCTGTCGAACGCGCTGCTGGTGCTGTGCCTGGCGCTGTTCATCGGGGTGGCGTTCAACGAGCTGGTCGGTGTCTTCGAGTGACCCGTACCACCATGCGGAACATTTGAAGCTTCAAGGATGTTGTCGGGGGTGGGCCGCTCGCGGGGGCGGCCCACCCGCGACAGACCTTGGGGAGAAGCGATCATGACCGTTGTCGACCACGCCCAGCTCGCGCTCGGTGCCGAGGCGCAGGACCTGCTGTTCCGCGAGGCCCGCACGGCGAACACGTTCACCGACGAGCCGGTGTCCGACGAGCAGGTGCAGGCCATCTACGACCTGGTCAAGTGGGGCCCGACGTCGATGAACCAGCAGCCGCTGCGGATCGTGCTGGTGCGCTCCGAGGAGGGCAAGCAGCGCCTGCTGCCGCACCTGGCGGAGGGCAACCGGGCCAAGACCGAGCAGGCCCCGCTGGTGGCGATCTTGGCCGCCGACCTGGACTTCCACGAGAAGCTGCCGAAGGTGTTCCCGCACAAGCCAGAAGCCAAGGAGATCTTCGCCGACGACGACTTCCGCGCGGAGAACGCCAAGCTCAACGCCAGCCTGCAGGTCGCCTACTTCATCCTCGGCGTGCGGGCGGCCGGCCTGGCGGCGGGCCCGATGACCGGCTTCGACGCGGCGGGCATCAACGAGGAGTTCTTCCCGGACGGCACGCAGCAGGTCCTGGTGGTGGTCAACATCGGCAAGCCGGGCGAGAACGCCTGGTTCCCCCGCCTCCCCCGCCTCGACTACGACGAGGTCGTCACCGCCGTCTGACGCCCGGGCCGGGGGCGCGCCCCCGGTGGCGGGACACCCGCCCGGCGGACGTGCGGCGGTGTGTCGGGGTCCGACGCGCGGCGAGGGGTGACGTCGTCGCGATCCCCCTGGGATCGGACGTCCGGTCCCATCGGGATCGCGTGCCCCCCGGGACGATCGGGCGGGGAGGGGAGTACGGAGCGGAGCCTGGAACGGCGACGGCCCCGGGTCCACTGAGGTGGGCCCGGGGCCGTTCGGCCTGTGGCGTGGTGCCGGTCAGGCGCGGCCGTCGAAGAGGCTGGTGACCGAGCCGTCCTCGAAGACCTGGTGGATCGCCTCGGCGACGAGCGGGGCGATCGACAGCACGGTGAGGTTCGGGAACCGACGCTCCTCCGGGATCGGCAGCGTGTTGGTCAGCACGACCTCCTTCGCGCCGCACGAGGACAGCCGCTCCACCGCCGGGCCGGACAGCACCGCGTGCGTCGCCGCGATGATCACGTCCTTGGCGCCCGCGGCCAGCAGCTGCTCGGTGGCCTTGGTGATCGTGCCGCCGGTGTCGATCATGTCGTCGACCAGCACGCACAGCCGGCCCTCGACGTCACCCACGACGCGGTTGGCGACCACCTGGTTCGGCTTGCTGGGGTCGCGGGTCTTGTGGATGAACGCCAGCGGGGTGCCGCCCAGGTCGTCGGCCCACTTCTCCGCCACCCGGACGCGGCCGGAGTCAGGGGAGACCACGGTGATCTGCTCGCCCTCGTAGGTCTCGCGGATGTAGCTGGCCAGCAGCTTCTGGGCCATCAGGTGGTCGACCGGGCCGTCGAAGAAGCCCTGGATCTGGTCGGTGTGCAGGTCCACCGCCATGATCCGGTCGGCGCCGGCGGTCTTGAACAGGTCGGCCATCAGCCGCGCCGAGATCGGCTCGCGGCCCTTGTGCTTCTTGTCCTGCCGGGCGTAGCCGTAGAACGGCATGACCACGGTGATGCGCTTGGCGCTGGCGCGCTTGAGCGCGTCCACCATGATCAGCTGCTCCATGATGGCGTCGTTGAGCGGGTTGCAGTGCGACTGGATGACGAACGCGTCGCAACCGCGGACGGATTCGTCGTAGCGCACGAAGATCTCGCCGTTGGCGAACTTGTAGGCAGCCTGGGGCGTGACCGTTACGTCGAGCTGCTTGGCCACCTCCTCGGCAAGTTCCGGGTGACTGCTACCGGAGAAGAGCTTGAGGCTCTTCTTCGGGGTCGCAGACATGGCACTCACGGTCATCGTCCCTCCCCGTTCGACGTCCGTCGTTGGGCGTCTTCCGTCGGATTGGTGGTCGGTTCCTCCGCCAAGGCCTTCTGTGCGGCCTCGTCCGCCGGGGTGCCGGGACGCCGCCTGGCCACCCAGCCCTCGACGTTGCGTTGCCTGCCGCGAGCGACCGCCATCGCCCCCGGCGGGACATCTTGGGTGATCGTCGAACCGGCGGCCGTGTAGGCGCCGTCGCCGATCCGGACCGGGGCGACGAACGTGTTGTCCGCACCGGTGCGGGCGTGCGACCCGACCACGGTGTGGTGCTTGTTCACCCCGTCGTAGTTGACGAAGATGGTGGCCGCGCCGATGTTGGTGTGCTCACCGATCGTCGCGTCGCCCACGTAGGTCAGGTGCGGGACCTTCGTGCCTGCACCGATCTCGGCGTTCTTGGTCTCCACGAAGGTGCCGATCTTGCCCTTCGCGGCGAGCCGGGTGCCGGGCCGCAGGTACGCGAACGGACCGACGGTCGCGCCCGGCCCGACCTCGGCGCCCTCGCCGTGGGTGCGCACCACGGTGGCGCCGGGGTGCACGGTGCAGCCGGTGAGCGTGGTGTCCGGCCCGATGGTCGCGCCCTCGCCGACGGTGGTCCCGCCGCGCAGCTGCACGCCCGGCTCGACCAGCACGTCGCGCGCCAGCACCACGTCGCAGTCCAGCCAGACCGAACCGGGGTCCGTGATCGTGACGCCCGCGCGCATCCAGCCCTCGAGCAGGCGCCGGTTGAGCTCGGCGCCGAGCCGGGCCAGCTGGGTCCGGTCGTTGACGCCCTCGACCAGCCACGGGTCGGCGCACACCAGCGCGCCCACCGGTCGCCCGTCGGTGCGCGCGATGGACAGCACGTCGGTCAGGTAGAGCTCGCCCTGGGCGTTGTCGGTGGACAGCCGGGTGAGCGCGTCCCGGAGCACCTCCGCGTCGAAGGCGTAGACACCGGAGTTGATCTCGGTGATCTCGGCCTGCTCCGGGGTGGCGTCCTTCTGCTCGACGATCCCGGTGACGCGGCCGTGGGCGTCGCGCAGCACCCGGCCGTACCCGGTGGGGTCGTCGACGACGGCGGTGAGCACCGTGACCGCGTTGCCGGAGCCGGTGTGCTCGGCGAGCAGCGCGCCCAGGGTGTCGCTGTCCAGCAGCGGCACGTCGCCGTAGCTGACCAGCACCGTGCCGGTGGTCCCGGGCGGGAGCGCGTCGAGGCCGCAGGCCACCGCGTGCCCGGTGCCGAGCTGCTCCTCCTGGACCGCGGTGGTGATCGGGCGGTCGAGCGCCCGGGCCAGGCCGTCGAGGTGCTCGGCGACGGCCTCGCGGCCGTGCCCCAGCACGACGACCAGTGACTCCGGGTCGACGCCGGCCGCGGCGCGCACCGCGTGCTCGACCAGCGGTCTCCCGGCGAGCCGGTGCAGCACCTTCGGGGTGGCCGACCGCATCCGGGTGCCCTCGCCGGCGGCGAGCACGACGGTGCTGACCGGTTCCGGATGTGCGTCGGCGCGGTGGGAGGAGGGCTGGGCGGTGTCGCCCTGGAGCATCAGCGCTCTCCCTTGATCTCTGTGCGGCTCGAGGTGGCCGGCAGTGCCTGTTGCGTCCGAGCGGGTGAAGGGTAACCGGACCGGTGCGCTCGCCGGTCCAGCGCCCCTGCAGGACTTCCGGCGCGAGTGATGGTACCGCCGAACGGACCTGCGCCGAGGTCAGACATATGCCGCGAGCTGCACGAACGTGATCTTCGACGTCCCTGGTGAGCGGCGTGCGGGTGGCCCGTCCCACCCCCTTCGGGCGACGCGCGGTGGGCACTTCCGGGGAGCGGAGTTCTCCGTCACGTGCCACGCGATCGGGTCAGAGCGCGTCCGGCGGGATCCACACGGAGTGATCTTCCGAGGGGCGGTCCGGCGGCGGGATCGCGCCGCCGGCGAGCGCCGCCACGCGGTTGCCGCCGCCGCGCTTGGCCTGGTACATCGCCGCGTCCGCGCGGGCCAGCACCTGCGCCGCCGACTCCTGCGGGCGCATCGCGACGACGCCGATGGACAGCGTGACCCCGTGGATGAGGTCATCGGGCAGCCGGTCCACCGCTTCCACGGTGCGCTGCAGCGCGGCCTCGGCCGCGCCGAGCGTGGCCCCGGGCAGCAGCACGACGAACTCGTCACCGCCGTAGCGCGCGACGAAGTCGTCGGTGCGCAGCGTGTCGCGCAGGGTCGCCGCGACGGTGCGCAGCACGTCATCGCCCTCGGCGTGCGAGCACTGGTCGTTGACGCCCTTGAAGCCGTCGAGGTCGACCAGCGCCACCGCCAGCGGGTCGGCGTCCGGGTCGTTGAGCAGCGCCTCCAGCCGGTCGTCCAGCGCGCGCCGGTTGGACAGGCCGGTGAGCGGGTCCTGCAGCGCCTGCCGGGTGATGGCGTCGTGCTTGTGGCTCAGCCGCGAGTTCTCCAGCCGGGTGACCAGGGTGGACAGCCGCGCCTGGCGCATGGTCCACAGCTCGTTCTCCAGCTCCACCGCGTACTCGCGCAGGGCCTCGTGCACGTCGGCGCTGTCCAGGTCGGTCAGCAGCGCGTACTCGCGGGCCAGCGAGATGCGCAGCGTCGGCTCCGAGGTGTCGGTGTCCAGGTCGGCCCGGGTCTCGGCCAGCACGCGCACCGCGCGCTCGCCCTGGCCGGCCTGGGTGAGGCAGCGGGACAGCGCGATCGCGACGACGATCTTCTCCCGCGGGTGGATGGCGCGGTCCAGCGTGCGCAGCACCTCCAGCCGCTCGATGTGCTCGGCGTGCGGCTGCGCGAGCGCGTGCGCGGCGCCGAGCACCGGCATCTGCTCGGCGGCCGGACGGTCGGACACGCGGGGGAACAGCGACTCGCGCCAGGGTCCCTCGACGGCCACCGCGATGGCCGAGGCGGTGGCGAACCGGGCGGCGGCCTCCTCGTCCTGGCCGATGCGCTCCAGCCGCAGCCCCCAGCCGAGCAGCATCCGGCACCGGTTGATCATGTGCACCGCGATCTCGTGCGGCCCGCCGCTCTCCCGGATCCGCTGGTGGGCGCGGGCCATCACCTCGTCGGCCATCTCGTAGACGCCGAGCTGGGTGAGCACCAGGCCGGTGTCGATGAGCGCGGTGGCCAGCAGCCGCTCCCAGGACCGGCGGCCGAGCGTGCGGTCGGGCACCAGCTCCTCGTCGAGCATGGCCAGCCCGTGCGCGATCTCGGTGAGCGCGGTGTCCTCGCTGCCGTTCTGCAGCGCGCGGCGGCCGCGGAGGGCGCGCGCGTCGGCCTGCAGCACGTCCAGGCCGTGCCGGCGGGAGTGGGTGAGCAGTTCGTCCAGCAGCGGGTCGGCGGTCTCGACCATGCCGGGCGTGGCCAGCCGCATCGAGGCGCAGTGCCGCAGGAGCTGGGCGACGATGCGGGGTTCACCGCGGCGCTGGGCCTCGGCGAGCAGGTTGTCGGCCTCGCGGATGGTGCTGCGCTGCCCGGCGGGGTCGCTGTGCTGGCCGACGGCGTTGAGTTCGCGCGCACGCCCGACCAACCACGCGTCGGACACCTCGCTCAGCGTGGTCGCCGGTTCCTCCCGCACGGCGGTCGAGTCGTCGCGCAGCGGCGCACACCCCCTGTTCACCCTGCCTCCCGGGTGGTGCCCATCGCGCGCGGCGACGGGCCCGGGAGGACCGCTCGCTCCGCCGCCAGGATTCGAACCTGGACCATCGGAACCAAAATCCGAGGTGCTGCCTTTACACCACGGCGGATCGGGCGTCGTCGCCTCCCGGTGCCGGCTGCCCGGCACCGCTGCCCGAGCTTACCGGCCCAGGACGGCAGGCGGTGGTGCCCGGGCGACATCGTGACACGGCGGTCGCAGCGGGAACGCGGTGGGCTTGCGGAGTTCGGGGTTCCGGTGCGTCCTGACACGTACGTGGGACGTACCCGGACGGCGTGCGGTTGCGCAGTTGATCGATCCGATCGGGTGATGCTCGGTGGGTGGGACACGCCCGGACGGGTGCGACACACCGTGAATTTGCCGCTGGGGGGTGACGATTCTGCATCGGACAACTTACGCTTGCGTAGGTTACGGTCCCGTAGGTGGAGGTGTCGCGGGGCCTGCTTCCCAGCGAAGACGCTGTTCCTCACCTCCCCAAGACATCTGAGGTATTGAGCATGACCGCAGTCTCCGAGCGCACTGCTCCTCCGCAGGCCGGCTCCGGACCCAAACCGTTGACATCGGGGTCGCAGTCGGCCGGACGCGCGTCCCTCGTGTACGCGTTCCTGCTGATCCCGATGGCCGCGCTGATCGCCTCCGTCCCCGTGCTGTGGGGCTGGGGCATCGGGTGGCTCGACATCACCCTGGCCGTGGTGTTCTGGGTGATCAGCGGTCTGGGCGTCACCGTCGGCTTCCACCGCTACTTCACCCACGGGTCGTTCAAGGCCAACCGCGGGGTGCGGATCGCCCTGGCCATCGCCGGGATGATGGCGGTGCAGGGGCCGGTGATCACCTGGGTCGCCGACCACCGCAGGCACCACGCCTTCTCCGACCGGGAGGGCGACCCGCACTCGCCGTGGCTCTTCGGCACCTCGGCCTTCGCGCTGGTCAAGGGCTTCTGGCACTCGCACATGGGCTGGATGCTCAAGCGCGAGATGACCAACGAGGACCGGTTCGCGCCGGACCTCCGCAAGGACCGCACGCTGGTGGTGCTGAACAAGCTGTTCCCGCTGTGGACGGCGCTGAGCTTCCTGCTGCCCGCGCTGCTGGGCGGGTTGATCACCTGGTCCTGGTGGGGCGCGGCGACGGCCTTCTTCTGGGCCGGTCTGGTGCGCGTGTCGTTCCTGCACCACATCACGTGGTCGGTGAACTCGATCTGCCACATGATCGGTGAGCGCCCGTTCAAGAGCCGGGACAAGGCGGCGAACTTCTGGCCGCTGGCGATCCTGTCCTTCGGGGAGTCCTGGCACAACTCCCACCACGCCGACCCGACCTGCGCCCGGCACGGCGTGCTGCGTGGTCAACTGGACATCTCGGCGCGGGTGATCTGGTTCCTCGAGAAGGTCGGCTGGGCCTGGAAGGTCCGCTGGCCCAACGAGAAGCGCCTCGCCCGCATCGCGGTGACCGAGTACAAGGGCTGATCGGCGGGCGTCCACGGGGGCCTGCGCGGCGGTGGTCGCGCGGGCCCTTCTTCGTGGGGCGGCACACGGCGACCAGCGTCGAGACCTAGGGTGGTGCGAGTGGCTCCACGACGACGCGGGCGGAACGCGCCCGAACCGGTAGCGCAGACCTCGGGCCGCACGGCACGGGTGCGGATGACCGGGAAGGAACGCCGCCAGCAGCTGCTCGACGTGGCGCGCGCGCTGTTCGCGGAGAAGGGCTTCGACGGCACCTCCATCGAGGAGATCGCGCACCGCGCCGGCGTGTCCAAGCCCGTCGTCTACGAGCACTTCGGCGGCAAGGAGGGCGTGTACGCGGTCGTGGTGGACCGCGAGATGCGCTCGCTGCTGGACCTGGTCGTCTCCGCGCTGTCGGCGGGGCACCCCCGCGACCTGCTGGAGCAGGCGGCCCGGGCGCTGCTGGACTACATCGACGGCAACACCGACGGCTTCCGCGTGCTGGTCCGGGACTCCCCGGTGGCCAGCAACAGCGGCACCTTCTCCAGCCTGCTCAACGACATCGCCAGCCAGGTGGAGCACATCCTCGCGCTGCAGTTCAGCGCCCGCGGCTACGAGGCGAAGCTGGCCCCGCTCTACAGCCAGGCCCTGGTGGGCATGGTGGCGCTGACCGGCCAGTGGTGGCTGGAGGCCCGCAAGCCGAAGAAGGAGGAGGTGGCCGCCCACCTGGTCAACCTCGCCTGGAACGGCTTGTCCAACCTGGAGCACAAGCCCCGCCTGAGCACCAAGTGACCCCACCACCGGCCTCCGCCCGCGCGGGTGGTCGCGATCCCAGTGGGAGTCGGACGGCTGATCCCCGGTGAACCGGACCAGGAGTGGTGCTCGGGTCAGGACGGGCTGATGCGCACGACCTCGTCGTCGCCGTTGGAGGTCGAGACGTAGAGGGCGCCGTCGGGGCCGGTGCGGGCCGCCCGGAGGCGGCCGAAGGTGCCGTCCAGCTCCGGCGGCACCAGCACCTCCCGGACCGTGCCGTCCGGCTGCACCGCGAGCAGCAGGAGCTTGCTGCCCTTGAGCGCGGTGACCGCGAGCGCCCCGTCGAGGCGGCCCCACTGCGGGCCGCTCAGGAACGCCGCCCCGCAGATCGCCTCGGTGTCGTCGCCCGAGGACCAGACGGCCGGGACCGCGTCCGGGAAGCGCCGCAGGTCGGTCATCGGGACCGACTCGTCGTAGGACCCCACCACCGTCCCGCCCCGCGACGGGTCCCAGCCGTGGTTCGCGCCGGGGCGCAGCAGGTTGACCTCGTCGTCGACGTCGGGGCCGTGCTCCGCGCTGAACACCTGCCCGTCCGGCCGCACCGCGAGCCCCTGCACGTTGCGGTGGCCCAGCGTGTGCACCAGCCGTTCGCGCGGGTCGGGCGCGGCGGCGAACGGGTTGTCCGGCAGCGGCGCCCCGGTGTGGAGGTCGAGCCGCAGCACCTTGCCGCCCAGCGAGGTGCGGTCCTGGGCGACGGTGGGGCGCGCGGTGTCGCCGGTGCCCACCAGCAGCGCGCCGTCCGCGGCGAGCGCGAGGCGGCAGCCCGAGTGCCGCCCGCTGGGGTTGACCGGCAGCCCGGTGAGCAGGTCCCCGACCCGGTCCGCGCGGGCTCCGTCCTCAGACAGCCGCCAGGTGACCAGCCGGACGTCCACCGCGTTCCCGCCCACCTGGTGGGTCTGGCAGGTGGTGAACTGCCGGTCGGCGGCGAAGTCGGGGTGCACCAGCAGGCCCATCAGCCCGCCCTCACCGGTGGCCAGCACGTCGCCGAAGTCCGCCTGCACCGGGTGCACCAGCGCGCCGGCGCGGTGGTCGGCCAGCAGCGCGAGCCGGCCGGGCCGCTGGGTGACCAGCGCGGTCCCGTCCGGCAGGAAGCCGATGTCCCACGGGTGTTCGAGGCCGCCGGCGACCACCTCGACGCGCAGCTGCGCGCCGGTCTCCGGCGGTGCGGTGGTGGCCGGGGCGGGGCGGCTCACGCTGTCGGCGCCGCAGCTCACGAGGCCGAGGACCAGCAGCGGTGGGAGGAGTCGGCGCAGCAGCACGGGACCAGTGTGACACCGGGCACCGCGCGCGGGTGCCGGGTCGGCGTGTGCCTCGGGTCATCGTGTCCGGTGTCGGGCCCGGGTCGTAGTCTGGATGCCGTCGCCCCTCCCGGCGTGGCGCCGTTCCCGGGCAGGGGTGTGTCCGCATTTCGCGATCTCTGCTGCGAGGTAGCTCCATGAGCCAGGCCGGTCCCCTGCGCGGATTGCTCTCCGTCGTGCTGCGCGACCCTGCTTTCCAGCAGCTCGTCGAGGCAGCAGACCGCCCGCGCCTGGTCCTGGAGGGACCGGTCGCGGCACGCTCGCTGGCCGCTGCGGCGCTGGCGGCCGAGGACGGCGCCGGCCGTCCGGTGCTGCTGGTCACCGCCACCGGCCGGGAAGCCGAGGAAGCCGCCGCCGCGGTCTCCGACCTGCTCGGTCCGGGCGGTGTCGAGGTCTTCCCGTCCTGGGAGACGCTGCCGCACGAACGGCTGTCCCCGCGCGCGGACACGGTCGGCCGGCGGCTGTCGGTGCTGCGCCGCCTCGCGCACCCCGAGGAGCACGCCGACGGGCCGGTCCGGGTCCTGGTGACCACGGTGCGGAGCCTGATCCAGCCGATCGCCCCGGGTCTGGGGGAGCTGCGCCCGGTGCGGCTGTCGGTCGGCGCCGAGCACGACTTCGAGGAGCTCGTCGAACAGCTCGCCGCGCTCGCCTACGACCGGGTCGACATGGTGGAGAAGCGCGGCGAGTTCGCGGTGCGCGGCGGCATCGTCGACGTCTTCCCGCCGACCGAGGAGCACCCGCTGCGGGTGGAGTTCTGGGGTGACGAGGTCACCGAGATCCGCCCGTTCTCGGTCGCCGACCAGCGCTCGCTGCCGGGCGCGCAGGACACCGAGCTGTTCGCCCCGGCCTGCCGGGAGCTGCTGATCGACGAGCAGGTCGCGGAGCGCGCGGCGAAGCTCGCCGAGCAGCACCAGACCGACTCCCACCTCGCGGAGATGCTCGGCACGATCGCCGGCGGCGCCCCGGTCGAGGGCATGGAAGCGCTCATCCCGGCGCTGTGCGAAGGCGAGATGCAGCTGCTCACGGACCTGCTGCCCGCGGGCACGCACGTGGTGCTGGCCGACCCGGAGAAGATCCACGCCCGCGCCGCCGACCTGGTGCGCACCGGCCAGGAGTTCCTGGAGGCCTCCTGGATGGTCGCCGCGGACGGCGGCCAGGCGCCGATCGACCTCGGCGCGTCGGCCTACCGCAGCCTGGCCGAGGTCGCCGAGCACACCGTGTCCCTCGGTCTCCCGTGGTGGCCGCTGACCCAGCTGACCAGCGAGGAGGCCGAGGACGACGAGACCGTCCGGCTGTCGCTGAAGCAGGTGGAGGCCTACCGCGGCGAGATCGAGCGCGCCTTCGCGGACCTGCGCGCGCACACCGCCTCGGGCGGCGCGGCGCTGCTGGTGGTGGCCGGTGCGGGCACCGCGCAGCGCGCGGCGCAGCAGCTGCGTGAGGCGGAGCTGCCCGCCCGCCTGGCCGAGGGAGGCCTGGACGCCGAACCCGGCACCGGGGTCGTCACCGTGGTGCGCGGCGGTCTGGAGGACGGCTTCGCCGCGCCCGACGTCGGGCTGGTGGTGCTCACCGAGGCGGACCTCACCGGTGGTCGCGGCGGGACGTCCACCCGGGACATGCGGCGGATGCCGTCGCGGCGGCGCAACGCGGTCGACCCGCTGGCGCTCAAGCCCGGCGACTTCGTGGTGCACGAGCAGCACGGCATCGGCAAGTACGTGGAGATGGTGCAGCGCACCGTCGGCGGCGCCACCCGCGAGTACCTGGTCCTGGAGTACGCGGCGAGCAAGCGCGGCCAGCCCGGCGACCGGCTGTTCGTGCCCACCGACCAGCTGGACGAGGTCAGCCGCTACGTCGGCGGCGAGACCCCGACGCTGAACAAGCTCGGCGGCTCGGACTGGAAGAACACCAAGGCCAAGGCCCGCAAGGCGGTCAAGGAGATCGCCGCGGAGCTGGTGCAGCTCTACGCGGCGCGGCAGTCCTCGCCCGGCCACGCCTTCGGCCCGGACACGCCGTGGCAGCGGGAGCTGGAGGACGCCTTCCCCTACACCGAGACCGGGGACCAGCTGGCCGCGATCGACGAGGTCAAGGCCGACATGGAGCGCCCGGTGCCGATGGACCGGGTGATCTGCGGCGACGTCGGCTACGGCAAGACCGAGATCGCGGTGCGCGCGGCGTTCAAGGCGGTGCAGGACGGCAAGCAGGTGGCCGTGCTGGTGCCGACCACGCTGCTGGCGCAGCAGCACCTCAACACCTTCACCGACCGGATGCGCTCGTTCCCGGTGAGCATCAAGGGCCTGTCCCGGTTCACCGACCCGCTGGAGGCCGACCAGACGATCAAGGGCCTGGCCGACGGCGAGGTCGACATCGTCATCGGCACGCACCGGCTGCTGCAGACCGGCGTGCGCTACAAGGACCTGGGCCTGGTCATCGTCGACGAGGAGCAGCGCTTCGGCGTCGAGCACAAGGAGCACATCAAGGCCCTGCGCACGCACGTGGACGTGCTGACCATGTCCGCGACGCCCATCCCGCGGACGCTGGAGATGAGCATGGCGGGCATCCGCGAGATGTCGACCATCCTCACCCCGCCGGAGGAGCGGCACCCGGTGCTCACCTACGTCGGCGCCTACGACGAGAAGCAGGTCGCCGCGGCCATCCGCCGCGAGCTGCTGCGCGACGGCCAGGTGTTCTTCGTCCACAACCGGGTGAACGACATCGAGAAGGTGGCGCGGCACCTGCGCGAGCTGGTGCCGGAGGCGCGGATCGTCACCGCGCACGGGCAGATGAACGAGGACCGGCTGGAGAAGATCATCCAGGGGTTCTGGGAGCGCGAGCACGACGTGCTGGTGTGCACCACGATCGTCGAGACCGGCCTGGACATCTCCAACGCCAACACGCTCATCGTGGACCGCTCCGACCTGCTCGGCCTCGCCCAGCTGCACCAGCTGCGCGGCCGCGTCGGGCGCGCGCGGGAGCGCGGGTACGCGTACTTCCTGTACCCGCCGGACAAGCCGCTGACCGACACCGCGCACGACCGGCTGGCGACCATCGCGCAGAACTCCGAGCTGGGCGCGGGCATGGCGGTGGCGATGAAGGACCTGGAGATTCGCGGCGCGGGCAACATCCTCGGCGCCGAGCAGTCCGGGCACATCGCCGGCGTGGGCTTCGACCTGTACGTGCGGCTGGTCGGCGAGGCCGTGGAGGCCTTCCGCAAGCACGCCGGTGCCGAGCCCGGCGAGACCGAGGAGGAGCTCACCGAGGTCCGGGTGGACCTGCCGGTCGACGCGCACATCCCGCACGACTACGTGCCGGGGGAGCGGCTGCGGCTGGAGGCCTACCGCAAGGTCGCCGCGGCCGCCGACGAGGACGCGCTGGCGGCGGTGCGCTCCGAGCTGGAGGACCGCTACGGGCCGCTGCCGGAACCGGTGGAGCGGCTGCTGGCGGTGGCGCGGTTCCGGCAGCGCTGCCGCGAGCACGGCGTCCGCGAGGTGACGCTGCAGGGCACGTCGTTGCGGCTGGCGCCGCTGGAGCTGGCCGACTCCAAGCAGGTGCGGCTCAAGCGCCTGTACCCGAAGGCCCACTACAAGCCCGCGGTGCGCACGGTGTCGGTGCCGCGCCCGACGGAAGGCGCGGCCGGCGGCCGCATGGGCGCCCCGCCGCTGCGCGACGACGCCCTGCTGGAGTGGTGCACCACGTTCCTGGACGACCTCACGAAGGTCCCCGCCCCCGCCGCCTGACCTGCGACGGGGTGCGGGGCGGCCTCTCCCGGTGGTGCTGGGCGCCTTGAGTTGCCGTGGCTCGCGGGTGGCGTGACCGTTGATCCGGCCCTTCATCGGCCAGGAGGAGGCGCGGATCATGTCCAGGAAGGCCGTTGAACCGGACGAATCCGGCGCACGCATCTCGCAGTCCCCGCGCGCCCGCGCCGGACACCGCATCGATTGGCTGGTCTTCGGCGTCACCGCGGTCATCACGGTGGTCTTCGTCGGCTGGGGCGCGGTGTCCACCGAGTCGCTGGCAGTGGTGTCCAACTCGCTGCTGTCCTGGCTGGTCACCAACATCGGCTGGGGCTTCGTGCTCGCCTCCACCGGGTTCGTGGTGTTCGCGCTGTGGCTGGCGTTCAGCCGCTACGGCGCGATCCCGCTCGGTGAGGACGGCGAGCAGCCGGAGTTCCGCACCGTGTCGTGGATCGCCATGATGTTCAGCGCCGGCATGGGCATCGGCCTGATGTTCTTCGGCGTCGCCGAGCCGCTGGCGCACTTCGTGAAGCCACCGCCCGGCACGGTGCAGCCGCTCAGCGACGAGGCGGTGGAGACGGCGATGGCGACGTCGCTGTTCCACTGGACGCTGCACCCGTGGGCGATCTACGCGGTGGTCGGGCTGGCCATCGCCTACGGCAGCTTCCGCCGCGGCCGCAAGCAGCTGATCAGCGCGGTGTTCACACCGCTGATCGGCAAGCGGGGCGCGGAGGGCCCGATCGGCAAGCTGATCGACGTCCTCGCGCTGTTCGCGACGCTGTTCGGCTCGGCGGCCTCGCTCGGCTTGGGCACGCTGCAGATCCGCAGCGGCATGCAGGCCGCGGGCTGGATCGGCTCGGTCGGCAACACCGTGCTGGTGCTCATCATCGTGGTGCTGACGGTGTGCTTCATCGCTTCCGCGGTGTCGGGCGTGGCCAAGGGCATCCAGTGGCTGTCCAACATCAACATGGTGCTGGCGGCGCTGCTGGCGGTCTTCGTGTTCGTCGTCGGCCCGACGGTGTTCATCCTGGACCTGCTGCCCACCTCGCTCGGCGTCTACCTCCGCGACTTCGGGTCGATGGCGTCCCGCTCCGGTGCCACCGGCGGTGCCGCGATGAACGACTGGCTGTCCAGCTGGACGATCTTCTACTGGGCGTGGTGGATCTCCTGGACGCCGTTCGTCGGCATGTTCATCGCCCGGATCAGCCGCGGCCGCACCATCCGCCAGTTCGTCGGCGGCGTGATCATGGTGCCCAGCGTGGTCAGCCTGGTCTGGTTCGCCATCTTCGGCGGCAGTTCGATCAACGTGCAGCAGCGCGGGGTGGACGTCTTCCGCAGCGACGGCGAGGAGGCGCAGACCTTCGCGGTGCTGGACACGCTGCCGCTGTCGGTCATCACCACGGTGCTGGTGATGGTCCTGGTGGCGATCTTCTTCGTCTCCGGCGCGGACGCCGCCTCGGTGGTGATGGGCACGCTGTCCCAGCGCGGCTCGATGGAACCGGCGCGGTGGATCGTGGTGTTCTGGGGTGCCGCGACCGGTGCGGTGGCCGCGATCATGCTGGTCATCGGTGGTGAGGACGCGCTCAGCGGCATCCAGAACCTGACGTTCCTGGCGTCCGCGCCGTTCGCGGTGGTGATGGTGCTGCTGTGCGTCGCGCTGATGAAGGACCTGCGCGAGGACCCGATGATGCAGCGCGAGCTCAAGGGCGCGGAGGTGCTGGAGCAGGCGGTCATCGCCGGGACCGAGCGCCACGGCGAGTTCCAGCTGGAGGTCGGCCCCGTCGCCGACGAGCCGGACGACACCCGCTGACCCGGGAGGGGCACCTCCCACCGGCGGTGGGAGGTGCCCGTCACCCCCGGTCCGTCACTCCTCGACGGTGATGGCGGCGGCCGGGCAGATCGCGGCCGCCTGGCGCACGTCCTCGGCCAGCTCCTCCGGCGGGGTCGGGTCGAGCAGCACGACGATGCCGTCCTCGTCGCGCTGGTCGAACACGGCCTCCGAGGTCAGCACGCACTGGCCGGAGCCGACGCACTTGTCCTGGTCCACGGTCACCTTCATGGGGTCCTCCTCGGTCTCGGGTCCGGATCTCACCACGTCACCGGCAGCTCGGCGACACCGCCGGTGATGGTGGGGCGCACCGGCAGCTCGTCCATGTCCTTGGCCAGGCGCAGGCCCGGCGTGCGCTGGGCCAGGGTCTTGAACACGACGCGCAGCTCGGTGCGGGCGAGGCTGGCGCCGATGCAGAAGTGCGCGCCGTGCCCGAAGCCGAGGTGGCTGCGCTCGGCGCGGTCGGGGTCGAAGGACTCGGCGTCGGCGTAGGCGCCCTCGTCGCGGTTGGCGGAGTTGATCGACAGGATCACGGCGTCCCCGGTGCGGATGGTCACCCCGGCGACGTCGAGGTCGGTGTGCGCGTAGCGCAGCAGGCCGAGGTCGCCGGGGGCGCCCAGCCGCATGATCTCCTCGACGGTGGCGTCCACCCGCCCGTCCGGGTCGGCGGTCAGCTTCTCCCACTGCTCCCGGTGCTTCATCAGGAACAGCACGCCCAGGCCGATGCGGTTGACGGTGGTCTCGTGCCCGGCGAAGAGCAGCCCGACGCACAGCCGGATCATCTCGTCGTAGTCGTAGGTCTCGTCCTCGCTCTGGGCGCGCACCAGGTCGGAGATGACGTCCTCGCCCGGCTCGCGGCGCTTGGCCTCGGCGAGGCCCACCATGTAGCGGCTGAACTCCGCGCGCGCCTCGTGCGCCTCGTTGCCCTCACCCGGGCTGGCCATCCGCTCGGACAGCGCGTGGAAGTGCTCCCGGTCGCTCTCCGGCACGCCCAGCAGGCGGCAGATGACCGCGACCGGCAGCGGGAACGCGAGCCCGGTGTGCAGGTCGACGACGCCGCCCGGCGCGGTGGCGCGCTCGGCGTCGAGCTGGTCGAGGTAGCCGTCGACCAGCTCCTGCACGTGACCGGACAGCATCCGCATCCGCTTGGCGGAGAACGCCGGGGTGAGCAGCCGGCGCATCCGCTTGTGGTCGGCCTCCTCGGTCTCGTAGTTGCCGGTGGGCCCGTCCTGCACGGCCGCCGTGGTGATGCGCGAGGCGCGCTCGGGCTCCGGGTGGGACCGCCCGAGCCGCTTGTCGCCGAGCAGCTGCTTGACCTCGTCGTAGCGCGTGACCAGCCACGCGGGGTCTCCGGCGGGAGTGGTGACCGGGGCGATCGGCGCCTCACGGCGCAGCACCTCGTAGAGGGGAGCGAGGTCGAGCACGTTCGGCCTCGTGAGGGGCAACTGCAGACGTTCGGCGGCAACGCTCATGGCATCTCCTGGGATCCCGCGTGATTATTTTTTGGCAGGTACTGTCAATAATCCTCCGGTCGGGTAAGGTGTGTCAACGCCGAACCGCCCGTGGGAGGTGCCGATGGTCCCGCCGCCGGCCCGCCGTGGGCGCCCTCCGGTGAGCGAGGAGCGCCGCCAGCAGCAGCGCCTCGAGATCTCCCGCCACGCCGTCCGGTTGTTCCGCGAGCAGGGCGTGGCGGCGACCTCGGGCGAGCAGATCGCGAAGGTCGCGGGCGTGTCCGAGCGGACGCTGTGGCGCCACTTCCACACCAAGGAGAGCTGCGTCGAGCCGCTGCTGACCAAGACGATCGACGCCTTCCAGGACGTGCTGCGCAGCTGGCCGCCCGAGCTGGAGCTGGCCGAGCACCTGCGGCAGGCCTACACGCTGGTGCCCGAGTCCTCGCAGACCGACGTCGAAGCGGTCCTGCAGATCATCCGGATGACCCACGACGAGCCCACGCTGCGCGCGCTCTACCTGGTGCTGCGGGAGCGCGCGGAGCCGACCTTCGTCGACGTCCTCGCCGAGCGCCTGGGCGCGCCGAGGGAAGCTCTGGAGGTCCGGATGCTGGCGGCCGCGGTGAGCGCGGCCCTGCGCGAGGCGACCGACGAGCTGGTGGTCCTCACGGCGGACGGGGTGGACCCGGACGTCCTGGCCGAGCACCGCGAGCGGCTGGCCGACGCCCTCCGCTCCATCACCAGCGCCCCGATCGGCCCGCGCCGGCAGGGCTCCCGGTAGCCGTCCCGGAGACCCGTTCTCCGCGGGGCGGTGAACGACACCTCGCCCGGCACCGCCGAGTCGACCACCGGCGTCGACCCCGAGGTCGTGGTCGTCGGCGAGAAGGTCGTCGTCACCATGGCCGCGGGTCCCCTCGGCCGCTGACCCGGCACGCGGTCCGGCCGCTCTGGAGCGTGAACCGACCAGCGGAATCGCCGGATCGGCTTCACCTGGAGATCATCTCGTGAGAAGGTTCGGGTGTGAGCTTCCGCACGCGCCACGGGCGCTTCTTCGCTTCGATCGTCGCGGCCGGACTGCTGCTCGCCGGATGCGGTTCCGGGCCCAGCCACGCCGGTGCCGCCGCGATCGTCGGTGACACCCGGATCCCGGTCACCGAGGTGCAGAGCTGGTTCACCGAGCTGCTCGACCGGCAGCCCGACATCAGGACGAGGCTGGAGCAGCAGGGCGCGCTCGACGACCTCGGGCGCCAGCTCGCCGGGCAGCTGGTGCGGGAGGAGCTGGTCGAGCGCGTCGCGCGCGAGGAGCGGCTCCGGGTGACCGACCAGCAGGTCGCGGAGCGGATCCGGCAGCTCGGCGGACCGGAGGCGGCCACCGAGGGCATGATCTACGGTCCGCACGAGGCCGGGGAGATGGTCCGCACCCAGCTGCTGACCGCGGAACTGGGCCGCAAGTACATCGACCGGCTCACGGTGACCTTCGACCTCACGTCGGCCAGCAACCGGCGGGAGGCCGAGGAGAAGGCCCGGCGCATGGCGCAAGGGCCGGAGCAGGCCGCGCAGCTGGTCGCCGAGGACAAGGCGGCCGGGCTGCTGTCCGGCACCGACCAGAGGCTCCGCCCGGCGGAGAGCCTGCAGCTGGCGGCCGCCACGCCGCTGTTCGGCGCCGCGCCCGGCACCGTGCTCGCCTTCGAGCAGACGCCGAACAGCGGGCAGTGGCTGGTGGCGCGGATCAAGGACCGCGCGGTCGACCCCGCCGCCCCGCCGCAGCTGGCCGGCAGCGCGGCCGAGGAGGCGCTCCAGCAGTTCGGCACGCACCTGCTCGGCATCACCGCCGACCGCGTCGGGGTGGAGCTCAGCCCGCGCTACGGGGTGTGGGACCCGGTGAGCATGGCGGCGGTGCCGAGCGAGGGCGAGACCACCGGTTTCCGCTTCCTGCCGCACGCCCAGCAGTCGTGACGCCCGCGGCCCGGTGACCGGTCCGCGGAGGGAGCGGTCACCGGGCCGCGCGAGCCTTGGGACAATCGCACCCATGAGCGACACGCGGGTGGCCGAAGGCACAGCGGTGGTCCTGGTCGACGACCGGCTCGGGGACGTCGTCCCCGCCGCGGCCGTGCCGCTGCTGCGCGGCGCCGCCGTCTACGCCGAGCCCGGTCTCGCGCCCGCCGCGCGGGAGGCGCTCGGCGCGCCGGAACCGCCCGAAGACCTGCTGGCGCAGGCCGAGCGCGAGCCCGTCGTGCTGTTCGTCGGCGACCTCGGCTGCACCGACGCCGAAGCGCTGCGCGCCGCCGGTGCCCGGGTGGTCCGGGCGACCGCCCCGCCCGGCGTGGAGCTGCTGGACGCGGTGACCGTGATGGACCGGCTGCGCTCGCCGGGCGGCTGCCCGTGGGACGCCGAGCAGGACCACGACTCGCTGCGCAAGTACCTCGTCGAGGAGACCTACGAACTGCTCGACGCCATCGCCGACCGCGACCGGGAAGCGCTGCGCGAGGAGCTCGGCGACGTGCTGCTGCAGGTGCTGTTCCACGCGCGGGTCGCCGCCGAGGACGCGACCGACCCGTTCGACATCGACACCGTCGCCGAGCGGCTGGTCAGCAAGCTCGTGTCGCGGCACCCGCACGTCTTCGGCGACGGCGAGGCGGTGCTGGACGCCGAGTCCCAGCACGCCCGCTGGGAAGAGCTCAAGCAGCAGGAGAAGCAGCGCGAGTCCATCGTGGACGGAGTGGCGCTGGGCCAGCCCGCGGTGGCGCTGGCCGCCAAGCTGGTGCAGCGCGCCGAGCGCGCCGGGATCCCCGCGGAGGTGCTGCCGCGCGGGGACGCTCCGGGTGAGGCGCTGTTCGACCTCGCCGCGCGGACCCGGCTCGCCGGCGGCGACCCGGAGGACGAGCTGCGCGCGGTGGCGCTGGCGTTCGCCGAGCGGGTGCGCGCGGCCGAGCGGCGGGCCCGCGAGTCCGGCCGGGAACCGGCGGAGCTCAGCGCCGACGACTGGCGCGAGCTCATGTCCGACCCGTCCGCCCCGGTCGCCGCGCGGGCTGAGTCGTGACGCACACTGGCCCGCGGTGCCGGGTGACGAACGCGGCGACGGCGGCGATGTCCACGGTCGGGCGGTCCGCTCGGGTCGGCGCCCCGTGACCACCCGGGTGTGCGGAGGAGGAAGGTTCGTGCCGCGTCGGCTCTGGCTGTTGGTGTGCCCTGCGCTCACCCTGGTGGCCTCGTGCTCGCTCCCGGTGTCGCCGCGGGCGCTGGACATGGTCTCCCCGCCGCCGGCCAGCGCACCACCGGACCCCGGCACCGCCCCGCCCGAGGTGGAGCTGCTGCCGCCGGACAGCCCGCCGCGGCCGCCGTCGCAACGGCCGCAGGACCAGCTCGCCGACTGGTCCGAGTCGCTGGCCGACGAGCTCAACGTCCCGCGCGCCGCGCTGCAGGCCTACGGCTACGTGCAGCGTGCCCTCGAGGAGAGCGTCCCCGACTGCGGGCTGACCTGGACGCTGCTGGCCGGGATCGGCGCCGTCGAGTCCAACCACGGCCGGTACGGCGGCGCCCGGCTGGACCGGACCGGCCGCCCGAGCCGGCCGATCGTCGGGCTGCCGCTGGACGGCAGCGACGGCGTCAAGCGGATCCCGGACACCGACGGCGGGGAGCTCGACAGCGACCAGGTGTGGGACCGGGCGGTCGGCCCGCTGCAGTTCATCCCCACCACCTGGAGCGACTGGCAGGTCGACGCCGACGGCGACGGCGTGGCCGACCCGCAGGACATCGACGACGCGGCGCTCGCCGCGGGCCGCTACCTCTGCGAGGTCGGCGGTGACCTGCGCGAGGAGGACGGGTTCTGGCAGGCGCTGCTGGTCTACAACCGGAGCCGCTCCTACGGCCAGCAGGTGCTGGACTGGGCCGACCACTACGGCAGGTCCAGCCACCGGGTCGCCGCGCTCAGCGGTGAGTAGGTCCGCGGCGTCCGGTGACCGATCGAACGGAGTCTGGATCAACGGGCCTACCGCCGAGTAGCCTGTCCGGGTGATCAGAGCCACGTCGGGCGTCGTCGCAGCCCTGGGGCGGTTGGTCACCGCGTGCGGCCTGCTCGCCGCGACGGTCGTCGGCGTCGGCCTGGTCAACGTCCTCGGTGCGCCGCCGGCCGCGCCGTGGGCCGGCCCGCCGGTGGAGCGGGAACCCGAGCCCGCGCCGGTGCAGCCCGGGTCGACCGCGCCGCCGCTGGAGGAACCGCTGCCGCAGCCGGTCCTCGGGGTGGACCCGGCGCAGCTCGAACCGGGCGCGGACCCGGTGCGCGCGTGGGCCGACGAGGTGGCGACCGAGGTGGACGTCCCGGCGCGCGCCATCGTCTCCTACGTCAACGCGGACCTGGCGATGCGCCAGCACCAGCCCGGCTGCCGGATCTCCTGGGCGACGCTGGCGGGCATCGGTCGCGTGGAGTCCAACCACGGGCGCTACGCCGGCCGGTTGCTCCGCGAGGACGGCCGGCCCTCCAAGCCGATCGTCGGCGTGCCGCTCAACGGCGCTCCCGGGGTCCGCGAGATCCCGGACACCGACCGCGGCCTGCTCGACGGCGACCCGGTGCACGACCGGGCGGTCGGGCCGATGCAGTTCATCCCGTCGACCTGGCGGAAGTGGGCCACCGACGGCAACGGCGACGGCATCGGCGACCCGCAGAACCTGGACGACGCCGCGGTGGCCGCCGCCCGCTACCTCTGCGTCGGCGGTCGCGACATGACCACCGGCAGCGGCTGGTGGTCCGGGGTGCTGTCCTACAACAACTCGGTGGAGTACGCCCAGAAGGTGTTCGCCCTCGCCGAGTCCTACGCCGAAGCGGGCAACCGCCGCCGCTGACCGCTCAGCCGCGGGCCGCGATGTGCGCGTTGATCTCGCCGAGGGCTTCCTGGTAGGCGGGCGTCGGGCACATCGTCGCGGCCAGCCGGATCTGGGCCCGCGCCTCGTGCAGGCGACCCAGCCGTTGCAACGTGCGGCCCAGCACCAGCCGCGCGTAGTGGTCGGACGGGTCGAACTCCAGCACCCGCAGGAAGGCGCGCTCGGCGCGGCGCAGCTGGGCGGAGAAGTAGTACGCGCGGCCGAGCAGCAGCTGGACGCTCGGCTTGTCCGCGTCGACCTCGAGGACCGGCTCGAGGACGCGGAGCGCCTCGAGCGGACGGCGTTGCGCGAGCAGTTCCTCCGCTCGGCGGAACGCTCCGACGGTGCCTTCGGTCGTCATGGCGGGGACAACGTTACGTGCCAGAGCGGTGTTCCGAGACGTCCGACCGGATGGTCTTGGGCGCTGGTCGGCGCCCGCGCCGCGGCCGTCGCGATCGACAGGCGTGCGAGTCTCCGGCGGTCGTGCTAGCGGCCCGGTTAGGCTCGTAGGCGGTCGTCGGGCGCCCGGCCGGTTCGCCGGGAACGTCGGGGCGGCCCGCTTCGTCCATAGTTCGAAAGCTGGTTAGGAGCACACGTGGCGATCATCGAGCAGGTCGGTGCCCGCGAGATCCTGGACTCCCGCGGGAACCCCACCGTCGAGGTCGAGGTGGCACTGGAGGACGGCACGCTCAGCCGCGCCGCGGTCCCCTCGGGCGCTTCGACCGGCGAGCACGAGGCCGTCGAGCTGCGCGACGGCGACGCCGGCCGCTACGGCGGCAAGGGCGTGGAGAACGCGGTCGCGGCGGTGCTGGACGAGATCGGGCCGGAGCTGGTCGGGCTCGACGCCACCGAGCAGCGCGTCGTCGACCAGAAGCTGGTCGACCTGGACGGCACGCCGGCCAAGTCCCGCCTGGGCGCCAACGCGGTCCTGGGCGTGTCGCTCGCGGTCGCCAAGGCCGCCGCGGAGGCCTCGGGCCTGGAGCTGTTCCGCTACGTCGGCGGCCCGAACGCCCACGTGCTGCCGGTGCCGATGATGAACATCCTCAACGGTGGTGCGCACGCCGACACCGGCGTCGACATCCAGGAGTTCATGATCGCGCCGATCGGTGCGGACACCTTCTCGGAAGCGCTGCGCTGGGGCGCGGAGACCTACCACGCGCTGAAGTCGGTGCTCAAGTCCAAGGGCCTGGCCACCGGCCTGGGCGACGAGGGCGGTTTCGCCCCCGACCTGCCGAACAACCGCGAGGCGCTGGACCTGATCGCCTCCGCGGTGGAGAAGGCCGGGTACAAGCTGGGCCGCGACATCGTGCTGGCGCTGGACGTCGCCGCCACCGAGTTCTTCGCCGACGGCACCTACAGCTTCGAGGGCTCCCAGCGCACCGCCGACCAGATGGCGGAGTACTACCAGGAGCTGCTCGGCGCCTACCCGCTGGTCTCCATCGAGGACCCGCTGTCGGAGGACGACTGGGACGGCTGGTCCAGCCTGACCGAGCAGGTCGGCGACCAGGTCCAGCTGGTCGGTGACGACCTGTTCGTGACCAACCCGGAGCGCCTGGAGGAGGGCATCTCGCGGGGTGCGGCGAACGCGCTGCTGGTCAAGGTCAACCAGATCGGCACCCTGTCGGAGACGCTGGACGCGGTCGCCCTGGCCACCTCGTGCGGCTACAAGAGCATGATGAGCCACCGCTCCGGCGAGACCGAGGACACCACGATCGCCGACCTGGCGGTGGCCACCGGCTGCGGCCAGATCAAGACCGGTGCTCCGGCCCGCAGCGAGCGGGTTGCCAAGTACAACCAGCTGCTGCGCATCGAGGAGGCCCTCGGTGACGCGGCCCGCTACGCGGGCGAGCTGGCGTTCCCGCGGTTCAGCCCGGAGAGCTGAGCCATGCCGGTCGGGCGCGCACCGGATCCGCGGCGGCGCCGCCAGGGGGGCACCCCGGCGCAGCGCCGGACCGAGCGCGCCCGCCGCGGGACCGCGGGGAAGTCGGGCGGGAGACCGGGGCGGCAGTCGGCGTCCCGGTCCCGCCGCCCCCGGTCGAGCACCGCAGGCGCGTTCAAGCTCTCCTCGACGAGGCGGGCCGCCGGGCTGGCGATGCTGTTCTGCGTGATGGCGCTGAGCGTGTCGGTGCCGCTGCGCACCTACCTGAGCCAGCGCGCCGAGCTGGAGGCGCAGGAGCAGCAGCGCGCCGCCCTGGTGCAGCAGGTCAACGAGCTGGAGAAGCGCAAGCAGGAGCTCACCGACCCGGCCCAGCTGGAGGCCGAGGCGCGGGCCCGGCTCGGCTACGTCCGGCCCGGCGAGACGCCGTACATCGTGGAGGTGCCCACCGCGCCGACCACGCCACCACCCCCGGCGGAGTCCGTCGACGACGGCCTGCCGTGGTACGAAGAGCTCTGGAACTCGCTCATGGGGAAGGAATCGTGACGGTGAAACCGGACGCGACGGTCAGCGAGGCCGACCGGGAGTGCGTCCGCCGGCAGCTGGGCCGCCCGCCGCGCGGCCTGCACGCGATCGCCGCGCGGGACGCCGCGGGCGAGCCGACGGTGGTGCAGACCTGGCCGCGGCTGGAGGACGGGACCCCCTTCCCGACGCTGTACTACTTGACCTCGCCGCAGCTCGTGTCGCACGCCTCGACCCTCGAGGCCGAGGGCGTGATGCGCGAGATGCAGGCCCGGCTGGCCACCGACGAGGAGCTGGCCGCGCAGTACCGCCGCGCGCACGAGTCCTACCTCGCCGAGCGCGACGCCCTGGAGCCGCTGGGCACCGAGGTCAGCGCGGGCGGCATGCCGGGGCGGGTCAAGTGCCTCCACGTGCACGTCGCGCACGCGCTGGCCAAGGGGCCCGGGGTGAACCCGTTCGGCGACGAGGCCGTCGAGCTCATCGCCGAGCGCTGGCCGGAGCACCGCTCCCTGCTCAACCGCTGACCGCGCCCCGCCTGCGCGACGGGGCGCGGCCCACGGCGGGTCAGCGGTTCGGCGCGACGCGCTCCAGCAGGGTGCGGGCGCCCGCGATCGGGGTGGAGCCGAAGGTGCGTCCGGCGGCGCCGAGCCGGGTGGCGGTGAAGGCCTCCGCGACGTGCGACGGGGCGTGCCGCAGCAGCAGCGCGGACTGCAGGGTCAGGGCCAGCAGCTCCGCCAGGGCCCGGGCCTTGCCCGGGGACGGGTCGTCGAGCTCGGCGCGCAGGCGGCGCAGCGCGTCGTCGAAGTGCCGGTCCGCGCCGGACGCCGCGTCCAGCTCCGCCTCGACGGCGTCCCGCGCGGCCGGTTGCTTGGCCAGCGCGCGCAGCAGGTCGAGGGCGGTGACGTTGCCCGAGCCCTCCCAGATCGACATCAGCGGCGCTTCCCGGTACAGCCGCGGCATGCCGGACTCCTCGACGTAGCCGTTGCCGCCCAGGCACTCCAGCGCTTCCGCGACGACCGCGGGGGCGCGCTTGCAGACGTAGTACTTCGTCGCGGGCAGCGCCAGGCGCAGCAGGTCGTGCTCGCCCTGCTCCACCGCGGCGGCCAGCCGCATCGCCAGCGTCGTCGCCGCCTCGGACTCCAGCGCCAGGTCGGCCAGCACGTTCTGCATCAGCGGCAGGTCCACCAGGCGCTCGCCGAAGGCGCTGCGGTGCTGCACGTGGTGCGCCGCTTCGGACAGCGCGAGCCGGACGTTGGCCGCTGAGCCCAGGACGCAGTCGAGCCGGGTCATCGACACCATCTCGATGATGCAGCGGACGCCCCGGCCCTCCTCGCCGATGAGGTGCCCGATCGCGCCGGTGTACTCGATCTCGGCCGAGGCGTTGGACTTGTTGCCCAGCTTGTCCTTGAGCCGCTGGACGCGGATCTCGTTGCGGCTGCCGTCCGGCAGCACCCGCGGCACCAGGAAGCAGCTCAACCCGCCGGGCGCCTGCGCCAGGGTGAGGAACACGTCGTTCATCGGCGCCGAGGTGAACCACTTGTGCCCGACGAGCCGGTAGGTGCCGTCGGCGAGCGGTTCGGCGGTCGTGGTGTTGGCCCGCACGTCCGAGCCGCCCTGCTTCTCGGTCATCGACATGCCGGCCAGCAGCCCGGCCTTCTCCGCGATCGGGCGCAACCCGTGGTCGTAGTGCGGTGCCGCGAGCTTCGGCACCAGCTCGGCGGCCAGCTCCGGCTGGTAGCGCAGCGCGGGCACCGCCGAGTAGGTCATCGAGATCGGGCAGCCGTGCCCGGCCTCGACCTGCGACCACAGGTAGAAGCCGGCGGCTCGGCGCAGGTGCGCGCCGGGGCCGGACGTCCACGGCGCGGCGTGCAGGCCGTGCTCGACCGCGCGCGACATCAGCCAGTGCCAGGACGGGTGGAACTCGACCTCGTCGACGCGGTGGCCGTAGCGGTCGTGGGTGCGCAGCTGCGGCGGGTTCTCGTTGGCGAGCCTGCCGTGCTCACGGGCCTCTTCCGATCCCGCCTCCTTCGCCAGCGCGGTGAGGTCCCCGACGGCGTAGCGGGTGAGCGCCGCACCCAGCGCCGGGTCGCAGGCGAGCGGGTCGAATCCGGACAGCGGCGGTGGCTGGTTGGTCACCTGGTGGGTGCTGTGCACGCGCGACTCGTCGATGAGCGTCATGCCGCGCAGCGTAGGCAGATCGTCGCCGGGACCGGTAGACAGCGGACCGGACCGCCCGGTCGGAGCAGCGGTCGGCCACCGCCAGTCGTCCGGGTGACGTCCCGGCTCGCCGTCCGGCGATCCGCTCCCGGCTGGTGTATCCAGGAGGCCATTCGCATTTCTGGGGTGTTGGTCCACGTCGGGGGATGGACTGGTGACGTCTCGCAGCAAGCGCCACGGCAAGCAGGACACGGTCTCGCGGTTCGGCGGGGTGGCGAAGGACCGGGCGCGGAGGTGGGTCGCGATCACCGCGCTCGCTCCTGCCGTGCTGCTCCCGCTGACGCTGGTGGCGGCGTCGAGCTCCTTCGTGAGCGAGCAGCAGGACCCGCCGGAGGCGGACCTGCGCGAGCTGGGCGTGACCGGCAGCCTGCCCCGCGCCCCGCGCCCCGGCCCGGACCTGCTGGAGCAGGCGGACGACCCGCGCGAGCTGGCCGAGGGCGAGCCGGCGCTCGACCTGCCCACCGGGCCGCTCGGCATCCCGGAGGTCGTGCTCACCGCCTACCACCGGGCCGCCGACGCGGCGAACCACCGCAACCCGGGCTGCGGGCTGCGGTGGTCGGTGCTGGCCGCGATCGGCCGCGTCGAGTCGGGGCACGCCCGCGCCGGCCGCGTCGACGCGGCCGGCACCACGGCGCGCGCCATCCTCGGCCCGCGGTTGTCCGGCGGTCCGGGGATCGCGGCGGTCCCGGACACCGACGGCGGTCGGCTCGACGGCGACCCGGTGTGGGACCGCGCGGTCGGGCCGATGCAGTTCATCCCGTCGACGTGGCGGAAGTACGCGGTGGACGGCAACGCCGACGGCACGGCGAGCCCGCACAACGTCCACGACGCGACCGCCGCGGCCGGGGACTACCTGTGCAGCGGGGGCGGGGACCTGCGCCGGGCGCGGGACCTGGTGTCGGCGGTGTTCCGCTACAACCACTCCGAGAGCTACGTCCGCACGGTGCTGGTCTGGGCGGCGGCCTACGACGGCGGCGTGACGCCGACGCCGTCGGAGCTGGCGCCGGAGGTCGACGACGTGCTCGCCGGGGATCGGCTGCCCGACGGGCCCGCGGTGCTGGCCGCCCCGGCCGCACCGCCACCCGCTCCCGCGCCGCCGGCCGCCCCCGTACCGCCGGCCGAGCGGCCTCCGCTCCCGCCCGCCGCCCCGGCACCGTCCGGGGAGCCGGCGCCCGGCGGGCTGCTGCCGAAGCCGGAGGAGGTGAACCTCCCGCCCGTCCCGGAACCGACGCTGCCGGAGCTCACCCCGCCGCTCGACCCGAGCACGCCGGGGCCGACCGCGCCGCCGTCGTCGACCCCCGGTGCGCCGCCGTCGTCGACGACGCCACCACCGTCGTCCACCGCGCCCGGCGAGCCGCCGTCCGAGCCCGGGACCCCGCCGTCGTCCACCGCGCCGCCGTCGTCGGGGACCGAGCCGGGGACCCCGCCGCCGAGCACCGGCACACCGTCGGCTGAACCCACGACCGGGGCCGATTCGACGTCACCGACCGTCACCGAGCCGGTGCCCCCAACGGGCGAACGGCCGGTCGAGTCGTTGGGCGCCTGCGATCCGGCGGTCCTGGGGCGCGGCGAGTTCGCGCTCGCCCCACCGGCCCCCGGCGCGGCGATCGCGCCGGGCACCACCGATCCCGCGGCCGTGGCGCCGGGCCAGGAGGTGTACGTGAACGGCTCCCCGGGCGTCGTCGCCACGTGCACGGTCCCGGTGGCCTGAGGCCCGGGCACCTGCCCGCGTCCCGGCAAGTAGCGTGGACGTCGGGCTGCGCGACGCGGAGGAGGACTCGGATGTCACGGGTGGCGGCGATCGACTGCGGGACGAACTCGATCCGGCTGCTGGTAGCCGATGTGACGGAGCACGACGACGGGCGCCGCGATCTGCGCGACATCTACCGCGGGATGCGGATCGTCCGCCTCGGCCAGGGCGTGGACGCCACCGGCCGGCTCGCCGAGGAGGCGCTGGAGCGGACCCGGGCGGCGCTGGTCGACTACGCCGCGATGGCCGCCCGCAAGGGCGTCGAGCGGGTGCGGATGGTGGCGACCTCGGCGACCCGCGACGCGTCCAACCGCGAGGACTTCTTCGCGATGGTGCGGGAGGTGCTCGGCGTCGACGCGGAGGTGATCAGCGGCGAGGAGGAGGCCCGGCTGTCGTTCACCGGGGCGGTCGGGGACCTGGACCCGCTGGACGGCCCGTTCGTCGTCACCGACGTCGGCGGCGGGTCCACCGAGGTCGTGGTCGGCACCTGGGACGGCGTGCGCGCCGACGTCGCGGCCGCGCACTCCGCCGACGTGGGCTGCGTGCGGCTGACCGAGCGCTGCCTGCACTCCGACCCGCCCACCGCGGACGAGGTGCGGGAGGCCGAGAAGGTGGCCCGCCAGGTGCTCGACGAGGCGTTCGCCGCGGTGGACTGCTCCGGCGCCACGACGTGGGTCGGGGTGGCCGGGACCGTGACCACGTTGTCGGCGATCGCGCAAGACCTCCCGGAATATGACCCGGTGGCAATTCACCTTTCCCACATTTCCCAGAATCGGGTCGAACGCATCTCCGAAGAACTGCTCGGCATGTCGCACGACGAACGCGCCGCAATCGGGTCGATGCACCCCGGGCGGGTGGACGTGATCGGCGGCGGTGCGCTGGTGGTCAAGGTCCTCGCCGAGGAATTGGCCGAGCGGGCGGGCATCACGGGCGTCACTGTCAGTGAGCACGACATCCTCGACGGTATTGCCCTGTCTATCAGCTAGTTCTCAGGATGCGGAAAACTGCTTCCAACTTCTGGGTGACATCTGTTCTGGATCGAATCAGAAAGTGACGGCTTTGTGACAGTGCATCGCCGTGATCTGGTTCTCCCTTATGTTTACGCTCGTCTGACGCGGCGGTGATTGATCCGCCGCGCGTGATGCTCGGGGAATCGACGCCCGGGGCGCGCGTGGAAACAGGAGGACGCTAAATGCGGAAACGACGCTTGGCCGCCTGGGTCGCGGCCCCACTCGTCGTGGGGCTGCTCGCCAGTGGCTGCGGCGGTGGCGGCGGTGGCGCGGCCGAGGACGGCATCGTCTCGGTCAACTCCACTGAGCCCGAGAACCCGCTGGTGCCGGGCAACACCACCGAGACCGGTGGTGGCAACGTGCTCAAGGCGATGTTCACCGGCCTGGTTGCGTACGACGAGAAGACCTCCGAGCCGTACAACGAGGTCGCCGAGTCGATCGAGACGACCGACAACAAGGTCTTCAAGATCAAGCTCAAGCCGGGCTGGACCTTCCACGACGGCAGCCCGGTCACCGCGAACAGCTTCGTGAAGGCCTGGAACTACGCCGCCTACGGGCCCAACGGCCAGTCGACCACGTCCTTCTTCGAGCACATCCAGGGCTACGACGAGGTCAACCCGGGCGGGGAGGAGGCCGAGGGCAGCGGCCCGCCGCCCACGGCCACGGAGATGTCCGGCCTGAAGGTGATCGACGACCTGAACTTCGAGGTCACCCTCAAGGCGCCGTTCGCCACCTTCCCGGTGATGCTCGGTTACACCGCGTTCTCGCCGCTGCCGGAGAGCTTCTTCCAGGACCCGAAGGCGTTCGAGGAGCACCCGATCGGCAACGGCCCGTTCAAGTTCGAGGAGCGGCAGCCGAACGCCTACATCAAGCTGAGCAAGTACGACCAGTACGCGGGCAAGTACAAGCCGCAGATCAACGGCATCGAGTTCCGCATCTACAACGAGCTGGAGACGGCCTACCAGGACCTGGTCTCGGGCAACCTCGACTTCATCGACCAGCTGCCGCCGTCGGCGATGGTCGGTGACAAGTGGAAGACCGACCTGCAGGGCCGTGGCGAGTCGAAGCCGATCCTGAGCAACAACGCGCTCCAGGTGCCGCTGTACGACGACAAGTACAAGGACCCGCGGGTGCGGCAGGCCATCTCGATGGCGATCGACCGCAAGCAGATCACCTCGACCGTCTTCCAGAACACCTACGAGCCGGCCAACGGCTGGGTGCCGGGCGGCGTCATCCCGGGCTACCAGGACGGCGGCTGCGGTGAGTGGTGCGAGTTCAACCCGGAGAAGGCCAAGCAGCTGCTGGCCGAGACCGGCTTCCAGGGGCCGATCACCATCACCTCGAACTCCGACGGTGGCCACAAGGAGTGGATCGAGGCCATCTGCGGCCAGATCAAGAACAACCTGGGCGTGGACTGCGTCTTTAACCCGGTCCCAACGTTCTCCGAGTTCCTGAAGATGCACGACGAGAACGCGCACAACGGGCCGTTCCGCTTCGGCTGGCTGGGTGACTACCCGGCGGCGGAGACCTTCCTGGGCAAGATCTACCGCACGGCTGCGTCGTCCAACTACATGCGCTACTCCAGCCCGGAGTTCGACGCCGCGATGGACCGCGCGGACCAGGCGCCCACCGAGGACGAGGCCAACCGGCTCTACGGCGAGGCGGAGAAGGTCCTGGCCAAGGACATGCCGTCCATCCCGCTTTGGAACCAGAAGGCCTCGGTCGGCTGGTCCGAGCGGCTCGATGGTGCGACCGTGACCTTTGACCGGACGCTCAACTTCGAGACCGTCAAGCTCAAGTCCTGATCGGGTGAGTCCGGGTCCGGCCCGCACGGGTCGGACCCGGCTTGCGTCCTGGAGGAGGTTCACGTGGGACGCTACGTGCTGCGGCGGCTGCTGCAGCTGATCCCGGTTTTCATCGGGACGACGTTCATCATCTACGCCCTCATCTGGGCGTTGCCCGGCGATCCGTTCGCCGGCCGCTGCGGGGACCGGCCGTGCCCGCCCGCGTACATCGCGGAGATGACCGAGAAGTACAACCTGGACGACCCGATCATCGTCCAGTACTTCAAGTACCTCGGGCAGATCCTGCAGGGCGACTTCGGGGAGACCTACTCGGGCATCCCGGTCAACCAGCTGGTCGCCGACGCCTACCCGATCACCCTGCGGCTGGCCATCGTGGCACTGGCCTTCGCGGCGCTGATCGGCATCGGCGCGGGCATCCTGACCGGTCTGCGCGGTCGCGGCTTCGCCGACAACCTCGTGCTGGTCTCGACCCTGTTCCTCATCTCGCTGCCGGTGTTCGTCACCGGCTTCATCCTGCAGGTCGTGCTGGGCACCGAGCTCGGCATCATCAAGCCGAGCGTGAGCTCGCAGGCCACCTGGGGCGAGTTGATCGTGCCGGGCTTCGTGCTGGGCAGCACCTCGATGGCCTACGTGGCGCGGTTGACCCGCACCAGCCTGATGGAGAACAAGCGGGCCGACTACGTGCGCACCGCCGTGGCCAAGGGGCTCGAGCCCAAGCGGGTCGTCGGCATCCACCTGCTGCGCAACTCGCTGATCCCGGTGATCACCTTCCTGGGCACCGAGCTCGGCGCGCTCATGGGCGGTGCCATCGTCACCGAAGGCATCTTCAACATCCGGGGCATCGGCGGTCTGGTCTACAAGGCCATCCTCACCAAGGAAGGCACCACGGTCGTCGGCATCGTGACCCTGCTGGTCCTGGTGTACCTGCTGATGAACCTGCTCGTGGACATGCTCTACGCGGTTCTCGACCCGAGGATCCGATATGACTGAACAAGGCACCTCCAGTCTGACCTCAGAACCGGCTCCGACCGAGCCGGCGGCCGCGGTGGCCGAGCCCACGGGCAAGACCGAGAAGCCGCGCGGGCTGTGGAGCGACGCCTGGCGCGACCTGCGCCGCCGGCCGATCTTCCTGGCCTCGATGGTGATCATCTTCGTGCTGCTGGTGATGGCCTTCTTCCCGCAGCTGTTCACCTCGGTCGACCCCAACCACATGGACCTGTCGCGGTCCCGGCAGGAGCCGTCGGCCGAGGCCTGGTTCGGCTACGACACGCAGGGGCGGGACATCTTCGCCCGGTGCATCTACGGCGCCCGCGCCTCGATCATCGTCGGCGTCATGGCGACCCTGCTGACGGTGCTGCTCGGGTCGGTGATCGGCCTGATCGCCGGCTACTTCGGCGGGTGGCTGGACAGCCTGCTGTCCCGGTTCGGCGAGATCTTCCTGGGCCTGCCGTTCGTGCTCGGCGCGATCGTCATCCTGACCACGCTGAACCCGGCCACCGAGGTCCCCGACACCTTCAAGATCACGTCGCTGGTGATCCTGTCGATCTCCATCCTGTCCTGGCCGATCTCGATGCGGATCATGCGCTCCGCGGCGATCTCGGCGGTCAACCAGGACTACGTCAAGGCCGCGCGCGCCCTGGGCGCCGGGCCGGTGCGGATCATCCTGCGGCACATGCTGCCGAACTGCCTGGCACCGGTCCTGGTGTACGCCACGATCGCGCTCGGGACGTTCATCGCGCTCGAGGCGACGCTGTCGTTCCTCGGTCTGGGCCTGCGGTCGCCGGTGGTGTCGTGGGGCGTGATGATCGCCGACTCGCGCCAGTACATCCAGACCTCGCCGCACCTGCTGTTCTTCCCGGCGGCGTTCCTGGTGGTCACCGTGCTGGCGTTCGTCATGCTCGGGGACGCCGTGCGCGACGCGCTCGACCCGAAGCAGAAGTAGGAGAGACCCTTTGTCTACTGTGGACGACAAGACCGCGGGGGAGCGCCTGCTGGAGGTCGACGACCTGCACGTGGAGTTCCGCACCCGCGACGGGGTGGCCAAGGTCCTCAACGGCGTCAGCTACCACGTCGACGCGGGCGAGACGCTGGCCGTCCTGGGGGAGTCCGGGTCCGGCAAGAGCGTCACCGTCCAGACCGTCATGGGCATCCTGGACGTCCCGCCGGGGGCCGTCACCGGGGGCGCGATCCGCTACCGCGGTGAGGAGCTGCTCACGGCCTCCGACGAGCGGCGGCGCGAGCTGCGCGGCGAGTCGATGGCGATGATCTTCCAGGACGCGCTGTCGGCGCTGAACCCGGTCTACACGGTCGGGTTCCAGATCGCCGAGCAGCTCCGGATGCGGCGCGGGATGTCCCGCAAGGACGCCATGGCCCGGGCGGTCGAGCTGCTGGACCAGGTGAAGATCCCGAACGCCAAGCAGCGCGTGAAGGAGTTCCCGCACCAGTTCTCCGGCGGCATGCGGCAGCGCGCCATGATCGCGATGTCGCTGGCCCTGGACCCGGACCTGCTGATCGCCGACGAGCCGACCACCGCGCTGGACGTCACGGTGCAGGCGCAGATCATGGACCTGCTCGACGAGCTGCGCCGCGAGCGCGGCATGGGGCTGATCCTGATCACCCACGACCTGGGCGTGGTCGCCGAGGTCGCGGACCGGATCGTGGTGATGTACGCGGGGCGGATCGTGGAGTCCTCCGACGCGTACTCGCTGTACAAGCAGCCGGGCCACCCCTACACCGAGGGGCTGATGAGGTCGATCCCGCGGCTGGACCTCAAGGGCCAGGAGCTGGAGACCATCAAGGGCCTGCCGCCGAACCTGCTGGCGGTACCGTCGGGCTGCCCGTTCCACCCGCGCTGCCCGCGCGCCGAGGAGCGGTGCGGCACCGAGGTCCCGGAGTACCACCAGCTGGGGTTGGGGCGGATCAGCGCCTGCCACTTCGCGGAGGAGATGATGAGCCGTGGCTGAGCCGATCCTCCAGGTGAAGGACCTGGTCAAGCACTTCCCGGTGACGCAGGGCGTGCTGTTCAAGCGGACCATCGGGCACGTGCGGGCCGTCGACGGCGTCTCGTTCGACCTGCACAAGGGCGAGACCCTCGGCGTGGTCGGCGAGTCGGGTTGCGGCAAGTCGACCCTGGCGCAGGTGCTGATGCGGCTGGAGAAGCCGACCAGCGGCAGCGCGCTGTTCGAGGGCCGCGACATGTTCAAGATGCGCGGGTCGGAGCTGCGCAAGCTGCGGCGCGACCTGCAGATCGTGCTGCAGGACCCGTACACCTCGCTGAACCCGCGGCGCACCGTCGGCGACATCGTCGGCGAGCCCTTCGAGATCCACCCCGAGGTGGCGCCGAAGGGCGAGCGGCGGCGCAAGGTGCAGGAGCTGCTGGAGGTGGTGGGGCTCAACCCCGAGCACATCCAGCGCTACCCGCACCAGTTCTCCGGCGGTCAGCGGCAGCGCATCGGCATCGCGCGGGCGCTGGCGCTGCGGCCGAAGGTGATCGTCTGCGACGAGCCGGTGTCCGCGCTGGACGTCTCCATCCAGGCGCAGGTGATGAACCTGCTCGGCGACCTCCAGAAGGAGTTCGGCCTGTCGTACATCTTCATCGCCCACGACCTCGGGGTGGTGCGCCACCTGTCCGACCGGGTGGCGGTGATGTACCTGGGCAAGATGGTGGAGGTCGGCACCGACGAGCAGATCTACGAGCACCCGCAGCACCCGTACACCCAGGCGCTGCTGTCCTCGGTGCCGGTCCCGGACCCGACC